>CAWDGY010000028.1:0-788228 GCA_963801865.1 uncultured Gammaproteobacteria bacterium
TAATATCGACCATGAGCTTCTTCTACGAGCGGTACGCAAACACTGCACTGTGCCGTGGGTCATTCTGTACATCGAAAGATGGCTGAAGGGTGTGTCCAGGAAAAGGACACGTGTTCTGGTTGGTGAAAGTCCAACCGAGGTTAAGAGACTCAGACCTCGTAGCGTGGGAGGCGTCGTGGCGCGAAATCAAAACGGCGAAGCCCTCCGACACGATGCTCTGAAAGGAGTGTGCGCAAAGCACCAGGTTGCAACAATCAGTGAACGTAGATGTAGCCTCGTAACACGTTTTCCCGGTGGCCGAGCCGGTCTTTTAGCGCGCGAAGGCAACAGGGGCCGAGTAGCAAGAGTTCGATGCGGCGGTCCCCACCGGCGGGGTAGCAGCGGCGACATGGTGCAATAGAACACGTGGAAACTGGAGAAGCCCTCGATGCCCGGCGGGGAAAGCTCGTCGAGGAGATACCGGCCATAACCGTGAGTGGGAAAGGCCGGTGTAGGCATCAGGGTGACGGATCGGGTCGTACTACTGAGGATGGGCGTGCAGCAAAACGCGCCCGGAGGGAAGGGCCCGGACCGGTGGGTATTGCGTTCGTCAAAGTGAGGCGAGGGTGAGATGACAAAGGCGCCCATTGAACCGCAGGAATTGCGGCTTGAGCTGCAAGATCGGCGGTTTGATTTGCAGGATCTGCGACGACGCATTTATCGAAAGGCGAAGTCGGATAAGACGCATCGCTTCTGGGGGATCTTCGTGCACGTGACGAAGATGCAAACCCTCGAGGAAGCCTACCGGATCGCCAAAGGAAACGGCGGAGCCCCGGGCATCGATGGCCAAAGCTTCGAAGCGATCGAAGCATCGGGAGTGGGTCGTTTTCTGGAGGAGATTCGGGAAGACCTTGTAACAGGCAGGTATCAACCCAAGCCGAATCGCCGGGTGGATATACCGAAAGAGAACGGAAAAGTCAGAACGCTACAGATTCCCTGTATCCGCGACCGCGTGGTGCAAGGGGCTCTGAAGCTCATTCTCGAAGTCATCTTCGAGGCAGACTTCTGTCCGAACTCCTATGGATTCCGCCCCAAGCGATCACCGCACCTCGCTCTGGCGCAAGTCAGGCGAAGCGTGTTGAGGCGGATGTCGACTGTGATTGATGTGGACCTGTCGAAGTACTTGGAGCGTTCTTCACACTACCCCCGGGTTGTTTATTGCGCTTCGAAGAGATCCGGATGAGCGGTAGGTATCTGTATTCTGATGCCTTTTGCACGTCCGCAGCAGACGTGCACCGCTTTGAGCTCGCCGCGCTTTACACGCTGCAAGATCGTTTGTCGCGAGACGCCGAGGAGATTCATGGCTTTGAACATTTTCACGTAACCCTCGGGCGCATTTTCAACGAAGAGCGAACGCAGCTCCTCCGTCATGCGTATACGCCACGGCGCACCGGGCGTCATTTGCTCGCCGGCTATGAAGCCATCATTGAGCCAGCGATGCAAGGTCGACGGTGCGAGCCCCAGAGTCTGCGCGGCGCGCTCGATGGTCATGCAGTCGCCGTCGGGCGTGTGCTCGGCGGCTTCGAAGCAAGGGATTTCCCAGTGCGTACGCAGGCTACTGACGCGATTGGCGGTAAACGACAGACCGCGTGGCGGTGGTGCGTCCTTGGCGGTTGAGGATGCCGGCGATGACCGTATCAGGATAGTGGGTGGCCAAGCGACGCAGCAGCTCGATGGTATCTTCAGCGGTGCGGATTGTTGCCGGACGCGAACGCGGCAACGGCACGTCGAGTTCGCTCAGCAGACCGCCGCGCCAGCGCAGCGTGAGGTGCGCGTTAAATTTCTCGCGATCGATCGTCATGACGACTTCCTCGAGCAAAGTGCGCAGCAACTCTTTGCGGTCCCGATCGGTCGTGGTGGGCGCGGACCAGACTGTGTCGAGATCTTTGCCGAGGGCAACGACTGCGGCGCGATCTTCGGGCGTCAGCATGAGCGGCCTCGTGTGTTCGCGACGAGCGAGTTCAGCCTCGGTGGCCTTCAGCTCGCGCAGAGCATTCTCCCACTCGGCCTCGAGACCACGTGCGACCAAGCGGTTATCGGGATCGACGGCGCGGTAACGGCGCTCGGCGCGCTGCGCGCCGTAGCGCGCACGCTCAACATCCCGCCGGAACTGTTCGACGGTGGTCTCGTGGTCGGCTTCAAGTTGCTCGGCCGCCTTCACCGACGCTTCGAGGCCCGCGGGTGCCAGTGCGGCGAGGAACGCCGCTGCGACCGCCGCATCGATCTGGCAGCCACCAACGTTCAGGCAGTATTCGCCGCGGCCGTTGACGATGGTCTTGCCGGCGCAGTGATACCCGGGCGTGGAGTTGCGGCCGCGGTAGTGCACCTTCAGGGGTCGCCCGCAGCCACCACAGGCGGCAATCCCTTGCAGCAACGCGGTGCCTTCTCTCACGGCGCCACCGCGTTGATGAGGTCGCGGACGCGTATTCTGTCCCAGGCGTTTTTGATTGGCCTCGAACGTGGGCCAGTCGATGTAGCCGGCGTGGTGATCGCGAAGGAAGACCGGCCATTCGGTGCGTGGACGCTTTTTGATCCGTTTGCGCACGCGCCCGCCCTCATCGATGTAGGAGAGCTGCTGCGTTCGACCATACACGTAGACGCCGGCATAGAACGGGTTGGTCAGGACCTGATGGATCTTCGTATACGTGGGTGTTACCCACCGGATATCCTGAAGGGTGTTCGAGTGCAGCGGGAAGCGCAAGCCCTGCGAGCAGAACCACAGCCATACGCGCCGGGCCGAGCCCATCTCGGCGAAGTGCTCGAAGACGGCGCGGATCGCCGCGCTGACCGACTCATCGGGATGCAGCAGCACCTCGCCATCCCCCTCGCCCCGCACCAAGCCGACGGGCAGTCCGCGGCTCAGTTCGCCGCGGGCCGCCTTATTGCGGATCCCACCGAGCAGCCGTGCCCGCAGGACGTGCAGTTCTGCTTCCGACATCGTGCCTTTCAAGCCCAGCACCAGTCGATCGTTGAACAATCCGGGGTGATAGATCCCATCGGCATCGCCGATCAGCGTGTTGGTAACCCCGCACAGATCGAGAAGCCGATACCAATCGGCGTTATTACGCGCCAAGCGCGAGACCTCAAGGCCCAGCACGATGCCGATCTGGCCGAGCGCCACCTCTGCGATCATGCGCGCGAAGCCGGCGCGGTCGGTGAGGCCGGAACCGGAGATGCCAAGATCCTCGTCCAGGACCTTGACCTGTGCGCGAGGCCACCCGAGTTCCACCGCACGCTCCGCAAGATGGTACTGCCGCGCGGTCGACTCGCGGTTGTTTTCGACCTGGGTGCTGCTGGACTGGCGCACGTAGACGACGGCACAGCGGCGAAGATGGTCGGTTGTAATCTTGGTGTTTTCACTCATGGTCTTGCTCCGGTTCAGAAATCGTCTTGGCGATCAGCCGGGCAAGCATCGCGATGGCTTTTGCCCGCTGCTCCTCGTCGAGGATGTTCCACACGGGGGCGGCGCCGTCGGGCACCGGCGGATCGAGAAAGCTCAGCTGCTGCATGGCGAGGCTCCTGCGGTGTCGGCCGCTGCAGGACATCCACAGCCGGAAGTCGACGACGCAGAGCATCCACAACCGTGCGGGCCTGGAGCAACTGCGCGCAGGAGGCCAGCAATGCCGGCTGAGCTTGTTTTACAGAGTCCTTCGGAGCTTTCAAATCTGTCCAGGCGGCCGGAATCAACGAGCGCGTTCCATCCGGTAATACCAGCGTCAGATGAAGCTTGCCGCGTCGATGAGCCCAGCCGAGCACATCCAGCGCCCGCCCCTCGAAGGCATGGCGCTTACGAACGATGGTTACTTGGTCGGGATAGCCAGCGAGGTGGTGGTGATGGGCAGTCTGTCGAGTGGTTCTTTGACACAGTCCGGCACTCGATCTTGTTAGACAAAATCGCGAAGCGCATTCAGGACCCCAAGGTCATGCATCTGGTCAAGCAGATTCTCAAGGCTGCCGGGAAGATCGGAGTGCCACAAGGCGGTCCGTTCAGCCCGCTGGCGGCCAACATCTACCTGACCGAGATCGACTGGATGTTCGATACGATCCGCCGCGACACGGCACAGGGACCCTATGAGGCGGTGAACTACCATCGGTTCGCCGATGACCTTGTCATCACCGTTAGCGGTCACTCCACGAAACGAGGCTGGGCGGAACGCGCCCTGCAGCGACTCGAAGAACAGCTTACCCGGCTTGGGGTGACGCTGAATCGAGAGAAAACCAAGATCGTGGATACGCTGAAAGGAGAAGCCTTCGGATTCCTGGGGTTTGATCTGCGACGTGTGCGCAAACGGGAGAAGGCCGGATACTACGTTTACATGACCCCGAAGAAGAAGGCCCGTAAAGCGATCAAGGTGAAAATCCGGGACATCATTGCCAGCGGCGGGGCATTGACCGCTGCAGAAATTGTCACCCGAATCAACACCGCCGTCGCTGGATGGGTCACGTACTTCCGAGTGGGTAACTCCAGCCGCGCCTTCAGTGAGGTGCGCGACTACATGGAAATGAAGATTCGCAGCCTGCTCAGTCGACGCAGACGGCGGCGAAAGTGCAGTATTGGCTGGCGGCGATGGAGTAACGAGTATCTATACGGGATTCTTGGGCTGTACTGGGACTGGACACTTCAAACACTCCCAGGCCTCGGGAAGCTCACGTGAAAGTGGCCGTCATGACCGCAACGACTCATAACCCTCTCGACGAATCCCACGCGGGCGAGCTGCTTGAAGGAAAACTTCATGAGCAGTTCCTATGGGGAGGGGCTGGAAACGAACCGAGATCTTGCTCGGTACCGCGCCAGTCCCTTACCCGACCTCCCATGGAAATCGAAGGCAATCGAGTAGCGCGCGATCGAGGTACCCCGCAAGGGGGTGTCGTCACGCCCCGAACGCAAAAGCGAACTTCCAGTTCGAGCGCCTCATACGAGGCTGGCGGGACAGACCGGTGCTTGATTTGCGCCTCAAGAAGTAATATGTTTATGTCACATGACGCGAGCCACCCGGGCAGACAAGGCACAGCATCTGAACGCCGCATATCGACTTCTCGAACGCAAGACCGAGCTGTCGGAGGCGGCGCGCGTTCTATCGCACGAGTTTGGCCTCTCACTCCGTCAAGCATATCGGTACCTCGAGGCAGCAGGCCATTTGGAGCGGCCAGTCGAAGCTGCCGAGTCCACCGTGCCCATCACGTTGAAGCTCACGCCGAGCACCGTGCGGGCATTGCGCGCGTATGCGAACAGCAGCGGCCTCACGATCGGATCGATCGTCACGCGTGCTCTGGACGCCTTCCTCACATCTGTCAGGCGGCATGGCTGAGCGGCGCACCACCGCGCGCTCATACGAAGTTCATCTCGACTATGCCTTTGACCGACTGCGCGACTCGAAGCTCGCACAGGTCTACGACATCCTGGTTCCGGCGCGCGAGCGCCTCGTTGGTGGACGGCTAAAGGAGAACACGCATGAAGCTGGCGGCGATCTACGCGCGGGTCTCTTCGGAACAGCAACGCGAGCAACAGACGATCGCGAGCCAGACGGCGGCGCTGATCGAGTTTGCGAGGAACCGCGAGCTCGAGGTGCCGAAGGAATGGGTGTTCGAAGACGAAGGCTACAGCGGGGCGAGCCTTGAGCGGCCAGGTCTCGAGCGCGTACGCGATCTTGCCGCCGAGGGGCAGATCCAGGTCGTCCTCGTCTACTCGCCGGACCGGCTGAGTCGCAAGTACGCCTACCAGATCCTGCTGATGGAGGAACTCGCCCGTCAGGGCGTCGAGACGCTCTTCGTCAATGCGCCGCAGAGTGCAAGCGCCGAGGATCAGCTGCTCGTACAGTTCCAGGGCATGATTGCCGAGTACGAGCGGGCGCAGATCCTCGAGCGGTCTCGCCGCGGTAAGCGCCACCGCGCTCGCGCGGGCGAGGTCAGCGTCATGAGCGGGGCGCCTTACGGCTATCGATACGTGCGCAAGACCGACGAGTCGCCCGCCGCGTATGCGGTGGACGAGCCCGAAGCACGTATCGTGCAGCGGATCTACGCGATGTACACCGTCGATGGGCTCAGCATTGGCGAGATCGTGCGACGACTGAACGCTGAAGGCACGCCAACCCGCAAGCGAAGTTCCCGCTGGGAACGCTCGGTCGTGTGGGCCGTGTTGCGCAACTCCGCGTACCGCGGTGTCGCCTGCTTCGGTAAGACGCGCGTCGCCGCCCGCTCGCGCATCACCCGGCGGCTGCGGCTCAAAGGCGGTATATCGAAGCGCAACAGCGCCGGGCACGAGCGCCCGCGCGAGGAGTGGATCGAGATCCCAGTGCCGGCTCTGATCAGCGAGGAGAGCTTTGCTCGCGCGCAGGAGCTCTTGCATGAGAACAAGATACGAGCGCAACGTCGAACGATCACACCGAGCATCGTGCAGGGCCTGGTCAGCTGCCAGAAGTGCGGTCATGCCTTCTCGCGCACCTCGACGATCACCAGCGCACGGAAGATCCACTACTACAAGTGCATCGGCTCGGATGCTTGGCGCAAACTCGGCGGTCCTCTGTGCGACAACGCTCGCTTCGTACGCCAGGACCTGCTCGATCAAATTGTATGGACCGAGGTCATCCGGCTGCTCGAGGATCCCACGTTGATCCAGTACGAACTCGATCGTCGCCTCGCGGCCGCACGCGCATCTGATCCCGCCAAACAGCGCGAGCAGAGTGCGCAAAGAGAACTGACTCGTATCGGCAGGAGTATCGAGCGATTGCTGAGCGCCTTCCAGGAAGATCTCATCTCGCTGGAGCAGTTGCGCGAGCGCATGCCGCCGCTGCGTAATCGTGAGAAGGCGTTGCGCGAAGAGCTCCAAGCGATCGTCGATCAAGCTGGCGACCGCGCCATGTTCATGCGACTGGCTGAGACGCTCACCGCGTTCCTGACGCGGCTGCGCAGCGCCGCTGATACACTCGACACCCTCGAGCGGCAGCGCATCGTACGCCTCATCGTCAAGGAGGTTCTGATCGGTGATGACACCATCCTCATCCGGCACTGCATCCCGGTCGGCGCGCCACCATCATCGCCCGGCCGCCTCCTGTCGCCCGATCGCGTCGCCGGAAGCCCCGTCGGCCGAGATTACCTTTTGCGTTCGGGGCGTGGTAAGTCCTCTGCTCGCAAACCTTTTCCTGAATTACGCGATTGACTTGTGGCTGCGACGACATATGCGCAGCGTACGGTTATGCCGGTACGCTGATGATGGCGTTATCCACTGTCAAAGCGAAGAGCAGGCGCGGTTCGTGTTAAGGAAACTCGGGGAGCGGTTCCGTCAATGCGGACTCGAACTGCATCCGGAGAAAACGCGGATCGTGTACTGTCAGGACGTCAATCGGACGGCCCAGTATCCAACCGTGAAGTTTACGTTCCTCGGCTATACATTCCAGCCGCGAAAGGCGGTCGATAAGTATGGACGGCTGTATGTGAACTTCTCGCCGGCCGTCAGTCGCGATGCGATGAAGGCAATGCGCCAAACCGTTCGTGGCTGGCACTTGCAGCTCCGGTGCGACAAATCGTTGAGCGATCTCTCGAATATGTTCGGGCCAGTCCTGCGTGGCTGGGCGAACTACTACGGTCGATTCTATCGATCGGCTCTGAAGCCGCTTTGGTGGCACGTGAACGATTATTTGGTTCGCTGGCTGCGACGCAAATACAAGCGTCTTGCTCGTGGGGTTACTCGCGCAGCACGGGCTCTTGGTCGGCTTGCGGAACGTGAACCTCGGTCCTTTGTGCATTGGGAGCGGGGGTATGCCCCGATGGCTCGATGATGGGAGCCGGATGAGCCGAGAGGTTCCTGTCCGGTTCTGCGAGGGGCTGGGGCTGCGATGCCCCGGCCTACTCACCCCGTTCGAAATGGCAAGCTGACGAGGATCCGGGAGTACATCGACACGCAAGCACTGGCGCGGGCCTCGCAGATGGACTCGTCCGGGCTTGCGTAGCGCTGCCCATCCGCGGCCATCGGGTCGGGGTAGACAGTGGTCACCCCCTCGCATGCCGCACGCTCGTCGAATGCCCAACCGTAAAGGAGATTCCGATGTACGACCAATCCAAGGTATCCGAGTTGATCCGGTTTGCACGAGTCGATGCGGGTTCCACGGTCATCGACGTTTACCCAGGCGACGGCGACTGGACCCGCCTCTTCTCCGACATCGTGGGACCCGAGGGACGGGTCTACAGCTTCGTGCCGGCCGAAGTTGCGCACTTCAAGAACGATCCGGTCGGCCACATGCGCACGCTTGCGAAGGAGCCGGGCCGAGAGAACGTCGAAGCCGTCTCGGCGGACCTCGTGGCGATGCCGGAGGCCACGCAACCGGCGGATGTCCTGTGGCTGCACCTGTTCTACCACGATCTCCACACCGCGCTGATCCAGGCCAGGGGCGCGACCGCGGCCCACTTCAATCGAGCTGTCTACGAGCGGCTGAAGGCCGGTGGGTCCTACGTCATCGTAGACCACGCCGCCGCCGTCGGGACGGGCGCTAGCGACGCCCAGTCGCTGCATCGGATTGAGCCTGCATTCGCTCGCGAAGAGGTGGAGGCGGCCGGGTTCCTACTCGACGCGGAAAGCAGCATGCTCGCGAAGAAGGACGATCCGCACTCGATCAAGGTGTTCGATCCCTCGATCAAGGGCGAGACCGATCGCTTCGCCTATCGGTTCGTGAAGCCCTGACAGGTCCCAGCACCGACTTCAAGTCGACTCCCCAATGGGTGGCAAACAAGCTCATCGAAGATATCGAGGCACCCCTGCTTTCCGCCACGAAGTCGGCTTTGTTCGTGCGCTTGCGGAGAATCACGGTTTCTCGCCGATCAAACTGGCGGGCTTTCGGAAGGTGGGCTGCTAGTTCACGCGCGGAAATAGCCGGGGTCAACTGATCTTTAAGCACTTGGTCAAATTCGACTGGTAAATCGTGATCGCAAATTTCGATGCGATTCTGCCTCGCAGCGGCTCCAGACATCGATGGGGCGGGTGAGCCATCCACGCGGCGGTCAAATCGCTCCTCACTGTCTGACTAAGGCTCTGCAAGCACTCGCTTTGCGGGACCAGTGGCCGGATGTGGAAAATTGAAAGAGCTGCGTGACCGGCTATTGTTGGCCGCCTGCAGTCCCATGGCGCCGGCCCGTTGAAATTTGCACGTGGACTTCCGACCCCTCTGCGGACTTACGCGACTGGCTGCTTCCGGGGCGGTCAAAACGATCCAACTTACACTGAATGGCACAACATCGCTCTCGACCGACACCGAAGTCCCCGCGCAAGCTCTTGACTATAGCCAGGGTTTCGACGACAAGCGGGCACCGTGGTGGCGTTCGGTGACATACTGCCAGGGGCCAGCCGCGAACGGCTTGTAGCAGCACAGGAAGCTCTGAACATGACTGACACCGTCCGTGACGAGATTACTCATTTGGCCGGGTCAATTCATGCCCTCGAGCGACAGCTCGAGTTGGCGCTCGCCAAGAGACGCATCGAGCTTAACTACAAAGTGCAGGACGGCGTCGTCCAATTCGAACAGGCCATAATTGCAAAGCATCGCCTGCTGAAAGCACGGTTGTTAAGCTACATCTTCGGTGCGCGACCTGCGATGATTCTGACTGCACCGGTGATTTATTCGCTCATCATTCCGCTGATGTTGCTTGATCTGTTCGCGGCCTTATATCAGGCGGCGTGCTTCCCAGTGTATGGGATCCCACGCGTCCACCGGCGCGATTATCTGGCATTCGACCGAGGGCAACTTACTTATCTTAACGCCATTGAGAAGATCAATTGCGAGTACTGCGCCTACGCAAACGGTCTGATTGCCTACGTGCGGGAGATCGCCTCCCGCACGGAGGAGTACTGGTGCCCAATCAAGCATGCACGACGTGTGCTCGGCCTGCATGCACGCTACGGCAGTTTTGTGGACTATGGTGACGGCGATGCCTATCGGCACGACCTAGAGCGTCTTCGAACGGAGGCCCGATCCGAGGAGCCTAGCTAAACTAAAGGGATCGGGTTGCCGAAGCGTGTATTGATTAATCGGGGGACATAAACTCGCTACATGAGGGAGTGCGGGAATCTTCCCGATCGACGCCCCTCAGTTCTTAGACAGCCATCTGTGCGGGCCTGCACAGATCATTCGCAAGCGAGATTTTACATTACTCAGCATCCGCTTTAGGGCAGCAATTTCAACGGCGTCACCGTCAAGTCCTTTGGCCGGGTGGATCCTGTGGTGACAGCGCCGGCCGCCATTGAGTCCTCTCGACCCGTTCCCGCCGATGGCGAGCGTCGGCTTTGCGGCATCATCAGGGTCTCTCTGCATGGTTAACGAGCTTTCCCGCGCGAATAAACAGAGATTTGTATCAAAACTACGCCGCTATGAAATATTCAAGCCTCACACCGGGTCAACTCGGGGTCTTGCCGCGTAAGCGGCACGTAGCGAGTATTCGCGACTCAGCGAGGAGCAAGCCAATGCAACACCTGAACTCCCCCCGTGCCGATACCAGAGCGGTTCTCATCGTCTGGCTGCTGTTTCTGCCGCTTCCGCTTTATGCTGGTGTTCCTGGATCAACATCGTCGATCAACTTGGATGCCAGTGGCTTGGCGCTTCGCGGCTATGACCCGGTTGCGTATTTCGAGACCGGAAAGCCCATGCGTGGCATGGCTAAGATCACAGCGTCATATGGCGGCGCTCGTTATTTGTTCGCGACCAAAGCCCATCGGAAGTCTTTCCTGAACAATCCGACCAAATATCTTCCGCAGTTCGGTGGGTTCTGCGCCGTGGTGCGTATTTCACGCATGTCGGTCCATGGTTTCATCACATGCCAGGCCAACATTTCAGTTGATGTCGGTCCAAGATTTCACGGCATGCCGGTCCAAGACGACGCGGGCCGATGGATCGTGTCCGAAAGTTCTTTCGGCGTCAATGATTGTTGATGCTGAATGGAGCGGAGTCCGTCGTCGAGTCATCAAGCATCTGTTCGGTTATTGATCGCGATCAGACGAAGACGCGGTCTGCCGCCATTGGCGGCAGAAGTGCCGAGATTTTCGATGTGGCCAAAAAAAAGCGACCGCATTAGAAGCCGTAAGAGCGGAGATCTCGAGGTACCCGCTACCTGCGCATCCCCGGAGATACGGTGTTCGGAACCTCCGGATGTCGTGACGATCTGCCTGCGGCGATCGTAGCTGCGCGGCGGGTCGATCCAGACGGCCTCTGCCAAGGCCATCTGGATCTCCGGGATTCCAGCGTCAGTTCTTCTGACGAGGCAAAGTGCCGTTCAACGCAATAATCCGGCGCACCGAGTCGCCATCCGGTTCGAGTTTATAGGCGTTGTGAACGATTCTGTCGCAAATGGCGTCGGCCAAAGTGGGATTGCCGAACGTGCCGTGCCAGTCCTTGACCTTCAGCTGGCTCGTGACGATGGTGCAGCGCTTGTTATACCGGTCATCGAGGATGTCGAGCAGATCGCGCGTGAGGCGGTCGGTGAAGTCCACAACACCCACATCGTCCAGGACGAGGACCTCGGTTCTCGCGAGCTGCTTCAACAGGGCCGATCGGCGTTGCAAGGCATGGGCTTTGGCGAGCTCTTCGGCGAGTTTCGACATGCGGTAGCAGCGTACGCTGTATTCGGCGCGGCAGGCCGCATGGGCAAGAGCAGAACTCAGATAGCTCTTTCCGATTCCGGTCGGGCCGGTGATTAGGATATTGAGCCGTCGCTTCAGCCACCCCATCTCGCACACCGTGGCAAGAGTGAGCGGATCGAACTCGCGCGGCAGATGCCGATCGATATCCTCGATGCAGGCATCGGGGATGGGGAGTTTGGCCCAGCTTAGCCGCTTGGCGAGGCCGGAACATGTCAATGACTTTGAGACACAAGGCGTGAAGAGTTTAGCGAGCGGATGATGATTTCTGGGGTTTCGGTTTCCTTTTTCGGTGGATTGATCCAGGCGGCGGTTGGGACCGCCGGCGGCTTGGGCGCGAGCCCCTTGAAGCGCTGCGGATGATCGGCAAAAGCCGTCATCAGGGTGGCGCCACGTTGTTCGGTGAGTTGATCGGCGTAGCCCGTGGTGTACGGTGTATGGCGTCATCAAGCCGATGCCGCTGTGACGATGAACGGTGTTGTACCAACGGAAGAACACCTGGCAGTGCGCGCGAGCATCTTCGATCGAGCCGAAGCGTGCCGGGAAGTCCGGCCGATACTTCAGGGTTTTGAACTGCGCTTCGGAGTACGGATTGTCATCCGAGACATGGGGCCGGCTGTGCGTTTTGCTGATATCCAGGTCCACGAGCAACGCGGCGACCGGCTTCGAGCGCATGCTGCTGCCGCGATCGGCGTGCAACGTCAGCGTGCCGGGGATGATGTGTTGTTTGTGAGCCGTGTCGGCGATGATCTGCTCGGCGAGCTCGGCCGATTCGCGCGCCGCGATCATCCAGCCGACGACATAGCGGCTGAAGATATCCAGGATCACGTACAGGTGGAAGCATGTCCATTTCGCCGGCCCTTTGAGCTTCGTGATATCCCAGGACCAGACTTCATTCGGTCGGATCGCCAGCAGCTCCGGCTTCGCGTACGCCGTGTGCACGCGCTGCTTGCGCCGCTCACCGCTCTGGCCGTCCAAGGCCAGAAGGCGATACATCGTGCGGATGGAGCCGTGATAGCGACCCTCATCGAGCAAGATCGCGAACACCGCCGCCGGCGCGAGGTCAGCAAAGCGCTCGCTGTTGAGGATCAGCAGCAAAACGCCCCGCTCGTGCTCGCTCAACGCCAGAGGTGGCCGCGGACGACGTTTCCGCGGCAACGTGCACCACTGGCGACGCGCCAACCGAGTGCGCGCCCGATAGATCCCGGCCCGGTTGATCGACAACGCCACGCAACTCGCGGCGATGCCGATCTGGGGCCTAAGGGTGGCGAAGGCCTCCATCAATCCTTCCCTTCCTGCTCCTCGGCCGTCGGCAGACCGAGCAAGGTACATAGTTTTTTTTGGACATCGATGATGGCATTCGCTCGCTCGAGCTGGCGACGTAATCGGACGATCTCGCGGGTCAGCTGCGCATCGCGATTGCGCTGCGCCACGGCAGGATTGGCCTTCGGTCCGCGCCGTGGCGTCACAAGTGCGGCTCGATCGTGTTTTCGCCAACCCGATAGCATCGAGGAATACACCCGCTCTCGGCGCAGCACAGCACCGCGTTCTGCAGGCGTCTTGCAGCGGTCATACGCTTGCAAAATCCGGCGCTTCTCCGCCGGAGAGATCGTGCGTCGTCGCTTGATGGCGAGAACCTCGGGATTCGATGCTTCGGGGGAAAACCTCTGCGCTGCTTCTGACCGATTGAGAGATGAATTGACGGACTCAGCGGCAGAATCGGAACTTCCGTTGAGGGCTGATGAATGCATTGAGTTCATGGGACAGTGTACCTGTATGCTCTTTAATTAGAGGGTTCCAGGTGTCTCAGGTCACATTGGCACAGTGGGGGCTGACATTGGCGCGCGCGGCGATTTCGTTTTGGATCATGAGGTTGACCCGCTCCTCGAAGCGCAAGCCCGCATGTTCGCGGGTCTCCATTTGTTGCCGCACGGAGTCGGCCATCCCATGCAGACGCAGAGCCTGTAATTGCTGGATCAGAGTTTCGATAATCATGGCAAGAGAGTTCCTTCGGAAGCGTGTTAGTGGGGCTTTTTGCTGGCGTAGAAGTCAGCGCCGCGCACGTTCTCGTGCTGCAGTCCGGCAGTGAACGATGGACTGAGATGGCGCGCCGGAACGGTATGCATGCCCTGGCGCAGCAGATCACGCACGGCGTGGTAGTTATAGATTTCCAGCTGCAGCGCCGCGCCACAGGCGGCCTCGAGCGCCGCGTAGTTGAAGTCCTGCGCGAGGCGCAGGATCCCGCGTGATCCGCGGATCGTCTCATCCAGATGGCGCTTTGCGAGCATGTGCTTGGTCAGCACCGACACCGTATTTGGGCCGATCCGCGCAGCTTGCTCCATCAGTTTGTCGATCCCGAGCGCCAGGTACGCCTGATGCTCGGCCGGCCGGTGCGCGCCGATCGTGCGCCGCTGCCAGGGTCGCTCCACCCGGATATGCGCGGCGATCGGCCTGCCGCGCTGGAAGATTTCCACCATCCGCGGGCCCACCCGCACATCCATTTTCTGGCCGATCAGGGTATAGGGTACCGAGTAATACCCCTTGAGCACCTGAACATGGTAATCGGGGTACACGCGCACACCGTCGTGCCATTCGGCGTATTGATAGCGTCGCTTCGGCAAGGCTTGCGCCGCCGGCCGCTCGTACTGCTCGAACAGGCTATTGCGTGAGCCTTCGCGTTTCTGGAAAGGTTCCGCATTGATCTCGGCGACGATTGCCTTGATTGCGGCATTCAAGTCTGCAAGTGAGAAGAAGACCTGGTCGCGTAGCGCCCCCAAGATGCGCCTCTGCGCGATGAGTACTCCGCCCTCGACGCCAGCCTTATCCCGCGGTTTTTTCGCACGCGCAGGTAGGATTGCCAGGGAATACCGCTCAGCAAAATCGCAATATTCGCGGTTTTTCAAGGGATCATACCGGCAGGCTTTGATCACCGCCGTCTTGGTGTTATCAGGCACAACGGCGGCCGGCGCGCAGCCAAACGCCTCCAGCGCATTGACGTGCGCCTCCAGCCAGTCCTTGGTATTCATCGACATCGTCGCTTCGGCGTACATCTTGCTGCTGAACGCCCAGACGGCCACAAAGAGTTGGGCCGCGATGACCTCGCCGGTGTCTCGATCGACAAAATGCGCGGGATCGCCGCTATAATCGACCAGTAATTTGTCGCCGGGAACGTGCTCGAGGGTCAGTGTCGCCTCGGCGCCCAGGCTCTTGCGCCAGCGGCGAAAGTGAACGCAGAACGCCGTGTATTTCAGACCGTTCGGATGCTGCGCCCGGTATTCCCTCCACAGCTGCCGGCGGGTGACGTGCGGACGCGCGAGCTCCCGCAACACCCGGTCAAAATCCGGTTCCGGCATCAGGACGGCCTTGGCCTTCGAGGGATAGAGCTTCGCCTGAAGCGCCAGCTCGTCCAGATCCTCCGGCAGAGGCCAGCTGACGCCGGCGCTGCGCGCCCGTTGTAAACATTCCTGCACCGTTGAGCGCGAGCAGTTCAGGCTGGCGGCAATCTTCCGCTGCTTGTGGCCTTCAGCCTGCAGCCTCAAAACCTCACGTATCTTCACCATGGGTAACCTCTCTTGCGACATCGGCGCTCACCTTTTTCACGTAAAAAGGGGCGACGATATCGGAGTTACCCGCGTCAGAATCTACCGGCTTGGTTCTCCGTGAAATCCTGGCCGGCTTGACGTGAAATCTTGGACCGACATGCCGTGAAAACCTGGACCGACATCACGTGAAATGTTGGACCGGCATGCGGTGAAATCCCGGACCGGCATGGCGTGAAATACGCACCGTGGGGACCTCCTTCGGTGAAAAGGTCGACGTTGATCCCGAAACCGGGAAGATCGTCAATGGAAAGCTATACCTAAATAACGGCCCGAAGGCACAAGAAATCTTCGATAGCGATCCCAGCAATACGATTTCGCGAGCGGAGCATAATTGGCCGATAGTGAAGAACAAGGCACTGTAAAATTATCGGTATTCCTTACTCGTGGCCCTACCTCACCTCACCTCACCTCAGCTCGCCCGCCTGGCCGCGTATCGGATCAGCCGGATGCCGCATTGGGTGCCACTGTCGACCCCTCTGTGACGGTGGCGAACGGCCGCTTTGCCGGAGTTTTTATCGGCTCACTGAGACGCGATCCGCGAATCGCTCGAACAAATTGTTAGGTTCACTGCCAGAAGCTCTTTCCGCGCTTAAGTTTTTCGATCGTGCAGCCACTCCAGCGAACCGTGAGCGTATTTCTGTCAATCTTTCCGGTGAAGTGATCGCCTACGGCGGCGTAGTGTTCGCCGGCATGCACACCTTGAGGCGGGAGCTGGAACTCAATGCTCACACCATGCACTGTGGTACCACCGAAACTAAAGGTACGCCACCTTGGGCAATCTGAACGACTGCGGTCCAGCTCGCGTGTCCCCACTGTAAGCGCACCATTTCCTACGAACGGTCCGATCTGTATACGCCCTAGAAATTCGTTCACATGGAATGCGCGAACTGCAAGGAGCCAGTTCTACTCGTGATGACGACCGACGTAGGAGTGACAGCCCATAGATTCACGCTGCAGGCAGAACGGGATTTTCGAGCCTCACTCCGGCCGGTCTACCGCAACAGCGCCGCCAAAACCCGCGACCTGAGCATATAGGTGGCTGGCTGCGGGCGAGGGCAAGCGCGCCCTGGCAACGACTGATATCCTTCCCGCCAAGCAACCTTCGGACTCGCAAAAGGAGGAAGACGCCATGAAATACGCAACCCTCGGCAATACGGGTCTCCTGGTCTCGAAACTGTGCTTCGGAACCATGACCTTCGGGGACGGCAGAGGAATGTTCAAAGCCATCGGAGCCGTTGGCCAGTCGGCTGCCGATGAGTTGGTTAAGACATCGATTGAGAGCGGCATCAACTTCTTTGATACCGCGGATGTTTATACGGAGGGTGAGAGCGAAAAGATCCTCGGACAATCGCTGAAGAACCTCAAGATCGCGCGGCAGCATGTCGTGATCGCGACCAAGGTCTACGGCCGCGTCGGCCCGGGGCGCAACGACATCGGCGCCTCTCGGGGCCACATCATGGACGGCGTTGAGGCTAGTCTGTGCCGCTTGCAGACTGACCATATCGACCTCTACCAGATTCACGGCAACGATTTAGTGACGCCTGTCGAGGAGACAGTTCGTGCTCTGGACACACTGGTGCAGCAGGGAAAGGTCCGCTACATCGGCTGCTCCAACTGGCAGGCCTGGAAGATCGCCAAAGCCCTTGGCATCTGCGAGTTCAAGAACCTGGCACGATTTGACACGCTTCAGGCCTACTACTCGATTGCCGGCCGCGATCTGGAACGGGAAATCGTTCCTCTACTGGAATCCGAAAGGGTCGGCCTGCTGGTGTGGAGTCCGCTTGCCGGAGGCCTGCTGTCCGGCAAGTACAGCCGAACGGACCAGAAGCCCGTGGATTCGCGTCGCACCGAGTTCGACTTTCCCATCGTAGACAAAGAGCGAACCTGGAAGATCCTGGATGTCATGGCACCGATCGCGAAAGCGCACGAGTGTAGTCCTGCACGTGTCTCGCTCGCATGGCTCTTGGCGAAGCCTGTGGTGACCTCGGTCATCATTGGCGCGAAACGACTCGACCAGCTTCGGGACAATCTCGCCGCGGTCGAACTCACGCTCACCCAGGACGAGCTCAAGCGGTTGGATGAGGTCAGCGCTCTTCCCCCAGAGTATCCAGGGTGGATGTTGCCGTTTCAGGGCGCCGATCGTCTGGAGGCAGTTGATCGCTTGAAGCGTTTCCGTGAGGTGAGCAATTAACTCTAGGCGCGGCCTCTGAACGAGAAGAACCGCTTCGCTAGGGTCTGCTCTCAGGAACTTAGACACCCCAGTGTTCGTGCCGATATGGGCGAGCTCGGAGCGCCAATTGGCGCGCGGCAACCGACGGTGCTGCTGGATGGGAAGATCGTTGCCGAAGACGGGTTGCAGCAGCCGCGTTGCCCGCTGTTCGATAAATCACCGAAATCCAAAGTCGTGCTACTAAAACGGCACACGCCACGTCAGTCCTTCGAACCGGGCGTAGTCCCGATCCGTGGTGATCCATTCACACCCGAATTCAATCGCAAGTGCCGCGAACCAAGCGTCCTGGGCAGTGTTTCCGGTGGATCGAGATTGTTGGCATACAGATTCGAATATCCCCCAATGGCGGTCGCCTGGAACGACGATGGTTGCGTTGGGCTGTTCCAGCAGGGCACCACAGAATCCGAAAACATCGTCCAGTGAGCTTGGAATCCTAAAAATTCGCGGATGAGTGCATATGCGAACCACACTGGCAAGTACCTGCGGTGCAATGCCGTAAGCGGAGGGGCCATTGATCGCTGACTCCAGCCACGACTTGTATTGGGCATGGTTGTTGGCGTCGGAACGAAACGCGTAGATCAGAACATTGACGTCGCAGAGGATCAATCTCGGCCTTCTAAACGGTCTAGGAGGCTAGCGCTGTCGTCGAGGTCCACTCCGGCGCGAATCCCGCCGCCGGCAGAGCATTCGGGAAGCCTTATCGTCGCACGCTCCGACCGCTTCAGCGGTCTGCGTAGAGCAAGCTGCAATCCCTGTTCGATTAGAGACGTAAGCGTCACGCCGCGCCGCTCAGCCTCCTGCCGAGCGCGCTCTAGAAGGCTCTCTTCCAGTCTAACGGTAGTTCTCATATGTCAGAGCATACCAATTGTATGTCTATATGTCAAAAACGCAGGCCCTCGGTATGCTCGGCAAGAAGCCCATCTTAGTGGAAAATAGCAGGGCCTGGCCCATCTGGGCCGACACGACCGCAACAACGCCACATGATCGCCGGCGTGATTGAGGAGGGCTACCATGAGTATCAGCGAGACCGTGGCGTTCTATCGCGACCTTCTCGGCATGAGGAACGCGGTCCCGCCGGGAGCGCCGGAAGGGACCCCGCCCGCCTGGCTCTATGACGATTCCGGTGAAGCCATCGTGCATCTGCAGCGAATCGATCCGAGCGACCCGGAGGGAACTTATGCCAAATTGAGCGCGTTTCGCGGCGGCCCGGACAAGCGCTTTCCTTACGGATTCAGCGGCAGTGGCAGCATCGACCATGTCGCCCTTGCGTGCGAGGACTGGGATGAGGTGCTTTCGCGTCTTCAGCGGCATGAGGTGCCATATTGGGAAAATCACATTGCGCGCATGAACATGCGGCAGCTGTTCATTAGCGATCCGAACGGCGTTACGCTCGAGCTCAATTTTCAACTTTAGCGGGTATCGACCGATCATTCGAAGGCGACCATCACGCGCGCATTTGAATCTGCGGAATCGAAAGGAGGAATACCTATGATCACCTTCATCGCCCACGTGCCGGTGAATCCCAAGAACGGCCCCGCGTTCGAGGAGATAATGACCTATGTAACCGCCAACGTACGCGAGTACGAACCGGACGTGCTCTATTACGCCTTTGCCAAAAGCGTCAACGTTCCAAACACCTATGTTGTGATCGAGGTCTATCGCGATCGGGCGGCCCAAGCGGCGCACATGCAAACTGAATGGGTCAAGGCGTCGATTCCCAAGACCATTCCCCTCTACGCGGGGAAGATCGACATCAAACAATACGTCAGCCCCGGCGCCGAGCCTGTGCCTTCTAATCACCTCACCATGGTTTGAAATGAGGGCGGCTCACGGTTTATCGGACTGGATAGGCTACTGTAGTCGCCGAATCCGAATGGTTGCTTGGTACAGGAGCGAGGTATGACAGATTTGACCCCTGGTCTCGCGTCTGACGGGTTGCCTGAGGTGCTCGCCACTGGACGCACGGATATCACAACCATTTTCGTCTCAATGTCGACCCGGCATCCGGAGCGTCGCGATGCCGACTTTCTGAAATGGCATTCGCTCGACCACCGGCCCGAGCAGCATCGTCTTGCGAAGCTCCGGGCCTCATTACGGCTGGTGTCTACGCCTGCTTGCCGCGCCGCCCGGGCAGCAAGCGATGAGCGGTACCATGCCGTCGACCACGTGATGACCTATCTCTTCGTCGACGTGGCAGGGCTGCGGGAGTTTGTCGACCTCGGCAGCGCCTTGCGTAAAGGCGGCCGGATGCCGTACCTACTGCCATCGGTCGAGCGGACTGTGTACCGCCTCGATGGCACGATTGCCGCTCCACGTATCAAGGTGGGTGCCGACGTGTTGCCATGGTGGCCGGCGAAGGGCGTGTATCTCCTGATCGAGCGCGGAGGGACGCCAGCATCTGGGCTTGTCGAAGTGCCGGGCGTGGGTGGAGCGTGGTGGGGCGGAGCGCTTTCATTGCACCCTCCGTACGCGACCACCTCAAACACAGGCCTGCAAATCACCTATTGCTTCCTCGACGGCGAGCCCGCGGAGACAGCGGAACGGCTTCGTCCCGCCCTCGCTAAACGGTGGGCTCGTTCCGGGCTCGAACCGCTCCTCGCTGCGCCCTTCCATGTTCTCGACCCATACGAGCCGGACCGTTTCTTGCCATAGCTTCCAGTCCATCACGAAGTGCGAGCACAGTTTCTTTTTCGGCACTTCCTTGCCTGTCTCGACTCGCTTCCCCCCTGACTCGCACTCATTGGTTAAAAGTTGTACAGCCTGCCTGCGTCGGTCTTGAAATGTAGGTGTTTAGTGCTATAAACGAGGCATGCGAAAGCCCCTCGACGAAGGGCCTCGCATAGGTATTTCTTTCGCTGGGTCGTTTTGGAGCCACGGGGCTCACTGGAGGAAATATGCTGGATTACTGCGTTCACTGCTCGTGCAGCGTCAATACCAACTCCGATCCATCCTGCTATGACCTGCATGGCGTTTGCCTATGCACGCGGTGCCGCGAGCAAGCGTTAAAAACAAAAACAGAGCATATGAGCGAACAGCGTTCGCAGGAGGGATCATCCGACGTCACTGGATGACAGAACGGTAACAGTACGGCAGCGAAGGTGAGACCGCGCACATCGTCATGCGGCCCGTGACGTATTCATTTCACCCTCTGGATGTCCGGCAGCTTCCATTTCTTCTGGAAGAGCGGCTCGTCTGGGCCATAGAACCGGAAGAAGGGAAACCAACCCTTGCCGGCTACAGTCGGAATCCAGTTCGCCTCCTGGCCTTTCGGAGCCCTCGGACCGGTGTAAAGATCCACCGAGCCGTCGGGGTTGCGCTTCATCCGCTCGTCGTAGGAATCCAAGTGGACGCGCGCGGATTTGCGGATGGGGCCGCTCGTTTCGTGATCGTAAACAGTGAAGGCCCAGAATTGTTTCACGGGCACGTCGGCGGGCACATGCAGTCGGTAGGTGTTCTCACCGCGCAGCGGTTGGCCCTGCGCGTCGAGAAAAGTGACGAGATAGAAGATGGTGTTCCCCACCTTCGCCGGCGCGTTAGAACTGAAGAAGCCGATGCCGCGCGCATCCACGTCGAGATAGTCGGCAGCTTCCCATTTGAATCCCGTTTCGGCGGCGATAGAGGGTGGGCTGTCCCACCTGCGATCAGGCCAGTAGCGTTGACCGTAGGTCACCAGCCGATCCATGAACCAGGCGTGGACTTCCTGGCTCGCCTGCTGCAAGACGACCCGTGTGGCGGTGTCGGGCTTGAACCTCTTGCCCTTCTCGATGCCGAGCGGGCGCAGCAGTCCTAGCATCTCCAAATCACGCGCCTGCGACAGTTCTTCGTTCACCATTCGGGAGAGGCTCGTGTAGAAACTTGCATCGAAATGCACGATTCCGTCCCACAGCGTTTCGGCCATGTCGATATAACGCTGCTCGGGAGGCGATTTCGCCGCCGCCAGCGGGTAGGTTTTCAACTGCTTCACATAATCGATGGCCGCGCGCACGTCATCTGACTGTTCGGTTTTCGAAATTACGCGCAGCGCAACAATCCCATTATAGGTATTCGAGGGCACCGCGATATAACCCAGCGGCGTCTGACCTTTGTAGCGAGGCGGGAGGAGCAAATACTTGCCTCCGTTGCCCAGGTCCTCGCCCGTGTTGCCGACATCCACCAACGGTACCTGCCACGCATCCAACAAGGTCCCGGCGAGCGCTGCATCTCCCACCGGAGGCACTTCAATCACGACCGGCCCATCCTTGGTGTTGGTAAAGAAAATCACATAGCGGGCAGAGGTGTCGGGCGTGGTGGTCTGGTTCTTCCAAGTTGAGAATTTCGACCAATACATGATGTCGCCGTAGTGCGCCTTGGCATCGCGGAAGAAGCCCTGCCGCATCGCATCGAAGCTGACGATGGGCATGCCCCAGATGGCGGCGTCCACGGCGCGACGTTCGAGTGTGCGCTTCGTCAGTTCTGCGGAGCTGAGTCGGCCGGTTGAGTCTTGCGCAATCGCGTTCGACATGAGCGCGACACAGGTAATTGCAAGCGAAATGCTCGAGCTGTTCATTTGTTCACTCCCTTCAAGCAAGGGTGTTCTGGAAATTATGAAACTCATTGGCAGGGCTGCAACGGGAAAGGCGTCGCCAAACGGACACAGGGTGCTCGGTTTCCCCATGGGGGGCCCACCATGGCCCCGACAGACGGGTTAGGGGGATGCCGGAGTGCTTACCCGGGTCAGCTCAGAACATCGTGCTACCGGCGTCGACGCCGATCGTCTGGCCGGTCACATAGTGCGAACGGTCGCTCGCCAAAAACACCATGGTGGGCGCGATATCCTCGGGCTCGCCGATGTAGCCAAATGAGGTCTTAGCCGCTTCCAGGTCATAGCTGCGGGTCGCTTCGAGATATTCGCGGGACTTGGGCGTCAGCGCCGACGGAAGCACCGTGTTGACCCGGATCTTGTACTTGCCCCATTCGCGCGCGGCCGTTCTGGTCAGCGTCCGGATCGCTTCCTTGTTGGCGGCATAGGCGAGGTAGCCCGGCTCGCAGCGCAGGCCGTAACTCGAGCCAAAGTTGATGACCGAGCCGGCACCGGCTTTGCGGAAGTGCGGGAAGGCGAATTGCATGAGCTGGAGCGAGCCGATCACGCCCGATTCGAAGTTGATGCGCAGGTTCTCTTCAAGGATCGTCTCGACGGGCATCGAATCCGTGTAGGTTTGCGCGCAGTTCACCAGAATATCGAGCCGGCCATAGGCAGAAACGGCCTCTGCCACCGTCTCTTCCGCATGAGCACGATTGCCGGCGTAGGCTTCGAGGCACCGGACCTTCCCGCCAAAGACCTTGATCCGCGCGGCAACGGCCTCCAGCTTGGCTTTGGTTCGCCCGGTGATGACGACGCTCGCGCCCTCCTTGGCATACGCCATGGCTGTTGCTTCGCCAATGCCCTGTCCCCCCGCCGTCACGATAGCGACACGGCCTTCGAGCATTCCCGCTGTTCCATCCATTGATATCTCCCACGATGCGCGAGTTTCATGACCCTGTCAGCGAGAAACGACGGCCCCATCAAGCCGCGCGATCCGCTTCAAAATGACGAGCCCGGCGGTGCCGTGCGCTACTTGGCGCGACTTTCGAGCGCAACTCGTGCGCGCGACCGGATATAGGCATAGAGCTGATTCACTTGTGTATTGCCGAACATTTCGAACTGCGGCATGCCCCTTTGCAGCAGGGCCCCGTCATGAACGACGGCCCGGAAACTCCGAGGGTCGAGCGCGACGGCGGACTCGCGCAGATCCGGCGCGGGCGCACCCGCGGACACAGCATCCCGCCCGTGACAGACCATACAATGCAGATAGATCGTCTTGCCGGCCTGGATATCAGTTTCGCTCAACTGAAGCCCCGGATCATCGAGAGCGTGCACGGTCATATCGCGCGCCCTCGAGGCCGGCAGTGCGCCTTTGCCGTCGATGGCAAAGCTCAACAGCCGCCGTGGCGCTCCCCATTTCCATCCCACGTCCATCACGTCGCTGCCGATGGCGGCGGACCCGCCATAGCCGACGAGCACTGCGATGTACTGCTTGCCGTGCGCCTGATAGCTCATCGGGGGAGCGATGATCCCGAGGCCGGCGTTGAAGTGCCAAATCCGCCGGCCGTCCACGGCGTCGTAGGCCGAGAGATAGCCATCGGCGGTGCCCTGGAATACCACATCCCCCGCCGTCGATAGTGTGCCGCCATTCCAGATCGTATCGTGCTGCGCTTTCCAGCGCAGCCGCTGCGCCACCGGGTCCCAGGCGAGCAGGGCACCTTTCCCGTCTTCAGCATCTGCCTTGAAGGAACCGATCGAGAGATTGGCCACGAATACGTCGCCCGTCTTCGGCGGCCCTCGGTAGAAGTGCACGCCGTTCTGCATGTACGGGACGTAGACCAACCCGGTTTTCGGGCTGAACGACATGGCCTGCCAGCTGTGCGCGCCGGTGGGATTTGGCCAGATCACCGCCTCGCCGCTCTCATAGCGCACGTCCTTCGCCTCGACCGGGCGGCCGGTGGCGAGATCGATGCGGTCTGCCCAGGTCACCTTGCCGATCTTCTCGGCCGAGATCAGTTTTCCGGTGATCCGATCGATGACGTAGAAGAACCCGTTCTTCGGCGCCTGCATCAGTACATCGCGGGGCTTCCCATCGATCACGAGCTCCGCGAGCGCCATCTGCTGCGTGCAGTCGTAATCCCACGCGTCGCGGGGATTGATCTGGTAATGCCAGACGTACTGACCGGTGTCGGCGTCGAGGGCGACGATGGAGGCGGTGTAGAGATTGTCGCCACCGCCGGGGCTGCGCACCGCGGGGTCGGAGGGGCCGGCGTTGCCGGTGCCAAGATAGATGCGGTTCAGCTTCGCATCGAACGTGATGCTGTCCCACACGGCACCGCCGGTGCCGGTCTTCCAGTATTCGCCGCTCCAGGTGGCAGCCGCGCGCTCCATCGCCGCATCTCCATGGTTCTGCTCCGGCGTCCCGGGTGCCACATAGTACCGCCAGTCCTGCTTGCCGGTCGCCTGGTCATAAGCGGTCACATAGCCGCGCGCGCCGAAATCCGCGCCGCCGTTGCCGATGATGACTTTGTCATTGAAGGTCCGCGGCGCACCGGTGATGAATTCCAAGGAGTCAGGCGCAGTGGTCTCCACGCTCCAGAGAAGTGTGCCGTTTCTCGGATCGAGGGCGAACAAGCGGCCGTCTAGCGCGGCCGAGAAGATTCGCCCGCCGGCATAGGCCACGCCGCGGTTGACCGCGAAGCCGAGGCGCATCTTCGCGGCATTGTGCTTCCAGATTTCCGGATCATGGCTCCAAAGGAGCTTGCCGCTGACCCCATCCACCGCGTAGACCTTGCTGTAGCTGCCGGTGAAATACAGCACGCCGTTGATCGCGAGCGGGGTCGCCTCGAGCGACACTTCCCCCGGGAGATCCAGCCACCAGCCGAGGCCAAGCCTGCTCACGTTCGCGGCTTTGATCTGATCGAGTTGACTGAAGTTGGTTTCGTCGGCATCGGCGCCATGCGCGGTCCAGTTTGCCGCCGCGCCGATCGAGCGTGCCGGACTTTCGTTGGTCGTCGCGAGCGCCAGAAATCCGAGCAGCAGCAAGAGCGAATCAGATCTCCCCATCGATTGCTTCCTCCTGTGGCTGGACTATTGCGGCAACCGATGCCATCTTACTTGCCTTCGCGCATCGCTGTTTGCGGAATCTACGTCGGTCTCCGGATCTGGGATTACCGGCGTCGATGATAGTGCCGCGTCGGCGTCCGCGCGTCTCCACTCAGCCGGACGCGACGTGAGGAGTGCCTAGTGGCCCACTATTACGGCGGCATCAAGCTGATCCATGTCGCCTGTGTGCTCTTGTCCGGTGGCCTGTTTGCCTTGCGAGGGATGCTGATGCTGAAGGGCACCACGCTCGTCAATCATCCGCTGTTGGCTCGTCTTTCGTACGTCATTGACTCGACGCTCCTCGCGGCGGCAATTCTGTTGACGGTCATCATTCACCAGTATCCTTTCGTTCAAGGATGGTTAACCGCCAAGGTGTTGCTGCTGCCAGTCTATATCGTGCTCGGCATCTTCGCGCTTCGCCGCGGCAAGACGCGATGGAGCAGGGCGGTTTTCTTTGCGGCTGCGCTGAGCGTGTACGGATTCATCATCAGCGTCGCCGTCATGCACAACCCGCGAGGATTTTTCGGGACGTAGCGAACGACTATTTCGTCGATCGAACGCCGTTCGGCGGCTTGCGTCAGGATTCCAGGCGTCGCTGATTGCAGGAAAATCGGATGATTACGGCTTGAAAATTCCCGCCATGCCGATGATGGCCTCCGCAACCTCGAATATGCGCTTGTTCTGTCCCATGGCCGTCTGCCGCAACAGCGTATAGGCATCCTCCTCGGATAGTCGGCGGCTTCTCATCAATATTCCTTTGCCACGCTCGATTACTTTGCGCTCAGCGAGCGCGACACGAGCCAGGTCGAGCTGAGAACTGATGTCGTCGATTCGACGCGATTGAGCATCGACAACGTCGAGGATCGAACGCATCGGTTTTGGCAGTGCATCGTCCATACCGTAGAGCTCCACTCCTCCTCTCATTCCCAAGCCGTTGACCGACCGATCGATCTCGGTCACCAGCATCGCGAAAGGCGCGGTGGCCTTAAATGCGTCTCGGTCAATCGGATCGGCGCCGCTGGCTGCAGCTTTGGCCTCCGCGAGCTTGACGGCGCAGAGTCGTCCGAGATCGGCGGCGAGCTGACTCTCGATGCCTTTCATCGCGTCGATTCGCCGCGTCGCCACCTCGTACCAGGCATCCGCGGCCACCGCGTCCGGCTCGACTCCTGAATTTTGCCCGAGAGCACCGGCGCGCATCTTGTTGAACTCCACGGTTTCCGGACTGCTGCTCAATTCCAGGAACAGGGTGACCTGACGGGGATCGGCAAATTCGGCAAACAGTTTGAGCGCTCGTTCTTGAGCGGCCTGCAAGTGCCGCAAATGGCGCCGTTCGGCAGCGTCAAAATGGCCGCGGGACAATGCAGCGCCGGCGGTGGCCCGTTCTTGGCCAGCATATTCCTTGCCGTGAGCGAAATTCACCAGCGCGATGAGCGCGCGGGATGTCTCTGGGTCGGCCGCGATATCCGCGGCCTCGCAGCCCACCGCCAGTAGGAGGGCGATCACGTCGGTAAATGCCTTCACGGCATCTTGCGGTGCCAGCGCCAGTGCCGACACCTGTTCACGTGTGTCCGGCAGGGAGCCGAGGGCGCGAAAGGCGAATGCAACGCGCATGTAAAATCGCTCGCTGCAACTCATCGGATCGAGCTTCTCGTCCACATGCTCGAGATGCTCGCGGACCGTTCCTTCCAGGCTACGGCTGTCGTCGACGCAGGCATCGAGCCGATCGAGAAATCGGGCGCCGTTGGAAGCCAGGTAAATGGAGGAGGCACCGCGCTCCTTTTGCAGCGCATGGATCAGCTCGCTGATTCCCTTGACCAAGTCGCTGAAGACGGACAGCTGTTTGAGATCGCGTGCGCGACACAATTGGGCTGACCGCAAAAAGCGGGCCGTTGGTGTGTCGGCTTGAATTGCACAGATCGGTCCATTCCTTCGGCTCATCGACCACTTCCTCGCTCGTGAGTCCCAGCTGACGCTCCTCGAGGATTGGAAGCCGCCTCGGTCGACGGCGGCGGCGCAACTGGTAGGCTATCGATCGCGAAATCTCGCACGGTTCAAAGACTCTGCCATTAATGGCGGAGTCACATCAAGCGCTTCGTGCAACATTCGGATTTAAACTGCGCAATCATTCCTCGGCGCACTAACTGCGTGCGTGAGCGCCCGGTCGGTGCCCTCTTTTGATTCGTTTTCCGCGCTCCGCTCGGGATCGTCGGCGTGCCGCGGCAACTAACAACCTGATCTACATGGGGCGGCGCGCGGGCGGACGCGGTGGCACGCATGTTGCACCACCTCACAGTGCAATCGGCCGCAAACCGTTTGCGCGGGGCAGGTTCTGCACGAATCTGCAAGAGGCAATGCCGCCAACCCGTACGCATCTCTTTTTGAGTTGCGTACTGTTGGCGGTTTTTTTTGTGCGCTCGATGCGCAGAACGGGAAGACAACGCAGTCAGGGGTAGTGACGATGAAACATGTGATCGCATCATTGCGAAGCGGAAATTGGAAGGCTTTGCTGGCGTGTTTTTTGTATTTCGATACCGGATTCACGGCTTGGGTCATGTTCGGGCCACTGGCGCCGTATGTCTCCAAGCAGTTGTCGCTGTCGCCGACGCAGGCGGGATTTTTAGTCGCCGTGCCCGTCCTGAGCGCATCGATCGTGCGTGTGACGTTCGGCAACTTGTTTCAATCCGTGGACGGTAGGCTACTCGCGCTGCTCGGCATTTCGATCTCGGCGATTCCCTCGTTGATCCTGCTGTTTCCCGTCGTACCAACCTATTCAATGCTTCTCATGCTCGGTGCGCTGCTCGGCGTGGGTGGCGCGAGTTTTGCGGTTGCGCTGCCGATGGCAGGGAGCAGCTACCCGCCGAGAGTGCAAGGGCTGGTGTTGGGACTCGCAGCGGCCGGCAATATTGGCGCAGTCGTGGACGGCTTCGTCTTTCCGACGTTCGCGCTACGTTATGGCTGGCAGCACTCGACGGCGGCCGTGCTACCGCTGCTTGCACTCACGGCGGCGGCGGTGATGTTGTGGGCGGAGGATCGCAGCGCCAAGAGCGGCAGCGGTGGGCGTGCATTTATCGGATTTGTAGTGTCGCTCCTCGGCGTGATGGCGCTGGTGTTGCTGGTAAACGGCGGATTGTTTGGACACGGCAACGCAGGGCAATTACTGCTTCCCGTTCTCGGCGCTGCTGTCGCGCTCGCCGTCCTGCCGCGCAACTACTTGGCGGTGCTCAGCGAACGCGATACCTGGGCGGTCATGCTCGTATACAGCATCACGTTTGGCGGCTTTGTCGGCATGTCCTCGTACGTGAGCCTGCTTTTGACGACTCAATATGAATTGTCGAAGGTAGATGCGGGGATGATCATGGCAGGCCTGTCCTTCACGGGGGCCGTGGTGCGCCCGGTGGGAGGACTTCTGGCCGATCGTCTTTCGGGCGTCAAAGTATTGCTGGTGCTGCTGCTGGCGATCGCTCTTTGCAATATCGGATTCGCCGCGTTGATGCCGCCTCTGGCGGGTGCGTTGGCGTTGCTGATGACCCTGTATCTGTGCTTCGGCCTCGGTAACGGCGCCACCTTCCAACTGGTGCCGCATCGCTGGAAGGGGAGAACGGGATTGATGGCGGGGATCATCGGCGCGGCAGGCGGTATCGGTGGGTTCTATCTGCCGGTTGTCATGGGTATCGCCAAGGAGAGTACCGGCAGCTACCAACTGGGCTTCACGACCTTCGGCATATTGGCGGCAATCGCTTTCGCGCTAGTCGTCGTTCTGCATCGGCAGTGGCTCGCGTGGTCGGCGCCCCAGACGACGAATCTGCCCCTTGATCTCGCGATAGCGCGCACCGAGTAGCGACATGCGAGGAGCGTCGATGAAGCTGATTGTAATCGGGAACGGCATGGTCGGACAGCGGCTGCTCGAGCGGCTGCAGGCGAGCATATCCACGCTCGAGATCACGGTGCTGTGCGAGGAATCGCGTCCGGCCTACGACCGCGTGCATTTGACTTCCTACTTTACCGGCAAGAGTGCGCGCGAGCTGTCGTTGGTCGAAGCAGATTTTTTCGATCGATCGGGGATCACCCTCAAGCTGTCAGAACGGGCGGTCACGATCGATCGCGAGCGCCGCGTGGTCGAGACATCCGGCGGTTTGCGGCTGAAGTACGATCGGTTGGTATTGGCGACAGGCTCTTATCCCTTCGTTCCCTCGATTCCCGGGTGCGATCGACCGGGTTGCTTCGTCTACCGGACCCTTGATGACCTGGACGCCATACGGAGCGCGAGTGCGAATGCAACCCGTGGAGCGGTCATCGGTGGGGGGCTGCTGGGTCTCGAGGCCGCGAAGGCGCTGCAGGACCTTGGGCTCGAGACGCATGTGGTCGAATTCGCACCGCGACTTATGGCTGTGCAGATTGACGACGCGGCCGGGACCATGCTGCGCAGGCGCATCTGCGATTTGGGGGTGGGGGTCCATACGGCGAAACAGACGACAGCAATCGCCGACGGCCGTGAGCGTGCGCATTGCCTGCGATTTGCCGACGGCGATGAACTCGAGACGGACTTGATCGTATTCTCCGCCGGCATACGTCCCCGCGATGAATTGGCGCGCGGCGCAGGTCTGCAGGTGGGTGATCGCGGCGGCATCGTGATCGATGATGCTTGCTGCACTTCCGACCCGGCTATTTTTGCCATCGGAGAATGCGCCCTTTGGAATGGAAGAATTTATGGACTGGTCGGTCCCGGCTACCAGATGGCAGACATCGTTGCCTCGCAGCTGCAAGGCAACTCCCAGGCACGATTCGCCGGCGCCGACATGAGCACCAAGCTCAAGCTCATGGGGGTCGATGTTGCTTCAATCGGCGACGCTCATGCCGTTGAGAGCGGCGCGAGGGCTTGCGTCTTCGTCGATGAGCGCCGCCAGATATACAAGAAACTCGTGGTGAACGAACAGGGAACCCGATTGCTCGGCGGTATCTTGATCGGCGGCGCCGAGGAGTACGGTACGTGGCTGCAGATGGTGCAGAATGGTCTGCCGCTGCCGGCGAGTCCGGAACAGCTGATGTTTCAACAGGGCGACGCGATCATCGGCGATCAGCCGCCGGCCCTTGCCGCAGTGCCCGACGCTGCGCAGATTTGTTCCTGCAACAATGTCAGCAAGGGCGATCTGCGAGCAGCCATCGCCGGCGGCGCGAGGACAATGACAGTGCTCAAGCAGCGCAGCAAGGCGGCGAGTTCCTGCGGTGGGTGCGCACCGCTCGTGACCCAGCTCTTGAAGACTGAACTAGCGCGCCTGGGCGTCGTCGTGGATAACCATATTTGCGAGCATTTTTCGTTCTCACGAAAGGAGCTCTTTCACTTGGTTCGCGTCGGAGGACTGCGTACGTTCGACGAGGTACTGAATAAGCATGGACGCGGGCTTGGTTGCGATGTATGCAAGCCCACTATTGCATCGATTCTAGCGTCATGTTGGAACGATTTTGTACTGGCGCGCGATAAGGCTCCGTTGCAAGACTCGAATGACTACTTCCTCGCCAATATCCAAAAGGACGGCAGTTACTCGGTCGTGCCTCGCGTGGCCGCCGGTGAAATCACGCCCCAGCAGCTCATCACGATCGGGCAGATTGCACAAAAGTATCGGCTATACACGAAGATAACCGGGGGCCAACGCATCGATATGCTGGGAGCACAGGTGCATCAGCTACCGTTGATATGGCGCGAACTGATCGATGCCGGATTCGAATCGGGCCATGCCTATGGTAAATCCGTGCGCACGGTCAAAAGCTGTGTGGGATCGACGTGGTGCCGCTACGGGGTTCAAGACAGCGTGTCGTTGGCGCTCGACATCGAGAATCGCTACAAAGGTCTGCGCTCACCCCACAAGCTGAAGTTCGCGGTGTCCGGCTGCACGCGTGAATGTGCTGAAGCACAAAGCAAGGATGTGGGCGTCATTGCAACCGAAAAAGGCTGGAATCTCTACGTATGTGGCAACGGCGGCATGAAGCCGCGCCACGCCGAACTCTTGGCATCCGACCTGGATAGGGGAACCCTGATTCGCTACATCGACCGCTTCTTGATGTTCTACATCCGTACCGCTGAACGCCTGCAACGCACGTCGGTCTGGCGGGATTCTCTCGAGGGAGGACTGGACTATCTAAAGCAGGTGATCTGCGAGGACCGGCTCGGCATTGGCGCCGAACTCGAAGCCGATATGCAGCGGGTGATCGATACGTATGAGTGCGAGTGGAAGAAGACCGTCAACGATCCGGCGGCTCTGCGGCGCTTCCGTCACTTCATCAACAGCGATCTTCCCGACGCTCGTGTCGTCTTTGTCGATGAGCGCGGCCAGCCCCGACCCGCACGCAGGGCGGAGCGCGCTGGGTTGGAGGAGACCGTATGAACGCAGCGGTCCCGCTGCCGATCGCGGCATGCTGGCACCCGATTTGTGCGCTGGAGGATATCCTGCCCGAGAGCGGCGTGGCGGCGCTGGTCAATGGGGAGGAAATCGCAGTGTATCGCGTGCGGGACGCCGTGTACGCGATCGGTAATTACGATCCCGCCAGCGATGCCAACGTACTGGCGCGAGGCATCGTCGGGGATATTGGCGGAGAAATCGCGGTTGCCTCGCCGATTTACAAGCAGCACTTCAGCCTCATCACGGGGCGATGCCTGGAGGAGCCGCGGTTCGCCGTCCCTGCATATCTCGCGCAGGTCCGTAACGGGAAGATCTGGGTGCGGGCCAAGCCGGTGCCGCGACCTCACGCGGGGCGCAAGCCTCGCCTCGTTGTGATCGGTAACGGCATGGCCGCCATACGCGCGATCGAGGAGTTGCGGGTGTTCGCACCGCAGGCGTATGACATTACGGTGTTCGGCGCCGAGCCTCACGGTAGCTACAATCGCGTCCTTCTGTCGCCGCTGTTGGCCGGCGACCATGGCGTCGAGGGCATTGTCACCCATCCGCCGGAGTGGTACGTCGAGCAGGGTATTACGCTGCATTGCTCGGATCCGGTGGATCATATCGATCGCGCGCGCCGCCGCATACGATCTCGTCGCGGCGTCGAGTTGTCCTACGATCGGCTCTTGATGGCGACCGGGTCAGTTCCGATTCGTTTACCGCTTCCCGGTCGCTGTTTGCAGGGGGTCGTCACTTTTCGTGATCTGCAGGACGTCGACACCATGCTGGCCGCGAGCCGAGCGGGGCGGCACGCGGTCGTGATCGGGGGAGGACTGCTGGGGCTCGAGGCGGCGAGCGGGCTGCTGCAGCGAGGATTGGACGTGACGGTCGTGCACATTCACCGGCATTTAATGGAGCAGCAGCTCGATGCACAGGCGGCGGAGCTGCTTCGCGGCGAGCTTGAACGACGCGGCCTGAAATTCAGGTTGGGCGCCGAGACTTTGCATCTGTGTGGGGAGACTCGTGTCAATGGCGTCGGCTTGCGCGACGGCAGCGAGCTGCCTGCCGATCTGGTGGTGATGGCAGTCGGGGTGCGACCGAATATCGAGCTTGCCATGGCGGCGGGTCTTCCATGCGACCGCGGCCTGCTCGTCGACGATACGATGCTGACCAACGATCCGGCCATCTATGCCATCGGCGAGTGCGTTCAGCACCGCGGCAAGACCTTTGGGTTGGTGGCGCCGCTATTTGAACAAGCCCGCGTCTGCGCAACACATCTCGCGGGCAGAGGTACGCGCAGCTATCGCGGTTCGCAGCTGTCGACGCAGCTGAAGGTCGCCGGCATCAATCTCTTCTCCGCCGGCAACTTCGAGGCGGGGCCCGGGATCGAGTCCCTCGTGCTGCGCGACCCGAAGCGCGGCATCTATAAGCGGTTGGTACTGGCGCACGACAAACTTCGAGGCGCAGTACTCTACGGCGACATCCGCGACAGTGGGTGGTATCTGGACTTGATGAATGAGGGGCGCAACATTCGCGCATTCCGAGACGAACTGCTGTTCGGCGCGCCGCAGTCGCGATGAGGATACGCACCACTTGTCCCTACTGTGGGGTCGGCTGTGGAGTGCTGGCCGGAGTCACAGACGGCCTGGCGGAGATTAGTGGCGACCCGGAGCACCCGGCGAATCGGGGCGCGTTGTGCTCCAAGGGCAGTGCGCTCGGCGATACTGTGGGCTTGCAGGGCCGATTGCTGCGCCCGCAAATTCGAGGTTTAGACGTTGAGTGGGATGTCGCACTCGATGCGGTCGCCCAAGGGTTCCGCCACTTCATCGAGCGGGACGGTCCCGACTCGGTGGCACTCTATGTGTCGGGCCAATTATTGACCGAGGACTACTATGTGGCCAACAAGCTGATGAAGGGATTCATCGGATCGGCCAACATCGATACCAACTCACGCCTGTGCATGGCTTCGGCGGTGGCCGCTCATAAAAGAGCATTCGGCGAAGACCTCGTGCCGACGGGTTACGAGGACTTGGAACTCGCGGATCTCGTGGTGTTGGTGGGGTCGAACACCGCCTGGTGTCATCCCGTGCTCTATCAGCGCTTGGTCAAGGCCAAGGAACAGAGGCCCTCGATGCGCGTGGTCGTCATCGATCCGCGACGCACGCCGACTTGCGATATGGCCGATCTGCATTTGCCGTTGCGCGCGGGCACGGACGTCACGCTCTTCAATGGGTTGTTGAGCTGGCTGGCGCAGCACCAAATCGTCGATCATGCATTTGTCGAAACTCACACGCGAGGTGCCGCGACGGCGCTTCTGGTGGCGGAGAACACTGCGGGCGATGTCGGCGCGGTTGCGCGCTTTTGCGGGCTGGACATAAAAGCGCTGCAGGAATTCTACGAATGGTTCGGAAACACCGAGCGGGTCGTAACGATGTTCTCGCAAGGGGTCAATCAATCCTCCTCCGGAACGGACAAGGCGAACAGCATCATCAATGCGCATCTGCTGACGGGTCGCATCGGGCGAGCGGGCGCCGGGCCATTTTCCATTACGGGTCAGCCGAATGCGATGGGCGGACGCGAAGTGGGTGGTCTCGCCAACACGCTGGCGGCTCACATGGAACTGGACAATGCACTGCATCGCCGCGCAGTGCAGGATTTTTGGGCTGCACCTCGAATCGCCGAGCGCCCCGGCCTCAAAGCGGTCGAACTATTCGAGGCGATGCACGGCGGGCAAATTAAAGCGGTGTGGATCATCGGCACTAATCCGGTCGTCAGTCTTCCGAACGCCGATCGTGCCCGCGAAGCCCTTCGACGCTGTGATCTCGTCGTGGTATCCGAGTGTGTGACACAAACGGATACCGCAGCCCTGGCGCACATACTGCTTCCGGCGGCAGCGTGGGGAGAAAAGGATGGCACGGTCACGAATTCGGATCGGCATATTTCGCGCCAGCGGAGTTTCCTGGCCGTGCCTCCCATGGTTCGACCGGATTGGTGGATAATCTGCCAGGTCGCGCGCCGTTTGGGCTTTCGCGACGGCTTCCAATATTCGAGCGCCGCCGAGATCTTCGATGAACATGCACGCCTGAGCACCCTGGAAAACGACGGGGCGCGCGCATTCCACCTCGGCGGGCTCGTTGGGCTGGGCGAGCAGGGCTACATGGACCTGGCGCCTTCTCAGTGGCCGTTTGCGGCGTCACATTGCCAAGTTCCGCCGCGGCTGTTCGCCGACGGCCGGTTCTATCACACCGACGGGCGAGCCCGCTTGGTGGCAACCCGCCCGTGCCCACCGCAATTCGCACTGGATCAGGAATATCCGCTGGTACTCAACACGGGGCGCATCCGCGATCAATGGCACACCATGACGCGCAGCGGGCGTTCAGCGCATCTTGCATCGCATCTTGCCGAGCCCTTCGTCGACATGCATGCCGCCGATGCGCTGTCCTTCGGAGTGCGGGACGGCACGTTGGCGCGCGTCGTCACGCGGTGGGGAAGCATGGTTGCCCGGCTTCGTACCAGTGGCGAGATTACACGCGGCTCGATCTTCGTGCCCATTCATTGGAGTGGGCCGAACGCGTCCGATGCACGCGTCGGTGGACTCGTGGGCCCCGGTGTGGATCCGCTCAGTGGAGAGCCGGAGTTCAAAAACACGCCGGCGCGCGTCGAACCGTTCGTAGTGAATTGGTACGGCTTCGCGCTGACTCGCGGCTCGCTGTCCGTTGCAACCGTAAGCTGGTGGGCCTGCGCCGAGGGCGGGCAGTTTCGCCGTTATGAGATCGCCGGTCGCGGAGTGCCCGCCAATTGGTCGAGATGGGCGCGGACCCTGGTCGGCGCGGAGTCCTCGGCTGACTGGATCGACTACGAGGATGCCAGCGGGGGGACGTATCGGGCTGCGTCGTTTCGTGACGACCGCTTGGAGGCATGCCTGTTTGTGGGGCCGCAACCGCTGCTCCTCGCTCGCTCGTGGCTCTCCTCATTATTCGAAAAATCCCGTCTTTCGGCCGTCGAGCGCGCACGCGTGCTGACGAGTCGGCCTCAAGATCCATGCCTGGACGCCGGCGCTACGGTATGCGCGTGTTTCGGCGTCGGCCGCAATTCGATCGAAGGCGCGGTTGCCGACGGCTGTCATGATCTGTCCTCAATCGGGAACCGCTTGAAGGCAGGCACCAATTGTGGCTCTTGCGTGCCGGAGCTGCGCGCGCTCATCGCGAGCGCGAGCGCGGGGGCGGGGGCGGGGGCGGGGGTCGGGGCGGCGCGCGCCAGTAGATCCGGCAGTTGAGTTCGGCCGCGAGGGTACCGGCAACGCGATGCAGGGTGGGAATGAGTATAATATCCGGGCAGAGTTTCTTCAGGCGAAGCAATTTACCTTGCAGAAGCAAGCCGGGAAATGACGATGTTTCTCAAGAATTGTTGGTACGTAGCGGCGTTGGATCACGAGTTGATCGATGGCAAGCTCCTGAGCCGAACCCTGCTGGAAGAGCACGTGCTGCTTTACCGGGGCGAGAGCGGCCATGTCGTTGCCCTCAACGATCGCTGTCCGCATCGCGGTGCGCTGCTGTCCAAAGGCCGGCTCGAGGGCGACAGCGTGCGCTGCATGTACCACGGCATCAAATACGACAGCTCCGGCAAGTGCGTCCAGATCCCTGGACAGGACATGATCCCCCCTAAACTGAGAGTCCGTGGCTATCCCGTGGTCGAGCGAAAACCCTTCATCTGGGTGTGGATGGGCAATGCTGCAAACGCGGACCCTGCGCTGATCGTCGACCTTCCTTACCTGCAGGATGTGAATTGGAAAGGCATCCCAGCTTATCTGCATTACAGCGCAAACTACTTGCTGATTGTCGATAACCTAAGCGACTTCTCGCACCTGGCATTCGTGCATACGAGGACTCTCGGCGGGTCCGAAGAATATGCATTCGTCACGAAGCCGACCGTGGTGGAGCGCCTGGAGCGCGGCTTTCGCGTCGAGCGTTGGCACGTCGACAGCGATCCCCCTCCTTTTCACAAAAAGGTGATTCGCGACAAGAGCGCCAAGGTTGACCGCCGCAATATCGCGACCATGCTGATACCCGGAATCTTTACCATGGAGACGCTGTTCGCAGCCGCGGGTCAGGGCGCTCAAACCGGAAATCTCGCAGCGGCAAAGGAGTACCGGAACTGCCAGTTCATGACGCCGGAAACCGAGCGGACAACGCACTTCTTCTGGTCTTACCTCAACAATTTCGAGGGTGAGGATGCCACGATTTCTCGCTCACTGCTTGGTAGCCTCATTGAGGGCTTCATGGAGGATAAGGAGATCATCGAGCGCCAGCAAAGGACGCTCGATGAGGACCCGAACTTCCAAATGCTCGCCATCTTGGCGGATGCGCCGCTCGCGCATTTCCGGCGTGTGCTTGGACGCCTCATCCAGGCGGAGCAGGTGAGCGTCGCGGACGTGCGACCAGAACTAACACCGGGATGAACCGGGACCCTTCCCCGAGGCAGAAATACCGCGGGCGCCTTTCACGCGGCGCAAGCAAGTCGTGTTAACGCGGTATCGAGGGTGGCCGCATTCGCACTCATTCTTTCACGCTCCAATCGCGTGCTTACACGGTCAAGATCGACCCCCAGTACCTCGAGCGCACCGAAGACCGTGAGCACCTCCTGCAAATTACGATCAATCGTGTGCGCCGCAACACCATGATCGAGATAAGCATCCAGCGTATCGAGCGACATGGCGGTAACCGTGTCGCGACCGATGAGTGCATTCACGTATTTCAACTCACTGTCACTCGTAGCATCGACTTCCGTGCGCGCCCACAACAATCGCTGCGGCTTTGCGTGGAGTGCGGCCAATGAGCGCCATCGCGCTGAGGCGATCACATTCTTGTATCTTTGGTATACGAATTGTGCGACGGCGACCGCCGCTTTGCCGCGCAGACGGTTCGCCAGCGCGGCCTTGGCAGGCTGCTGAATCGTATTGAGCTCTCGATTGACCGCGGTATCGATATGACCCACATAAACACTTGCCACGGACGAAACCCGATCAAGCGGCAGCCTCGCGGCGACGCGATCTTCCAATCCCGACAGATAGGCGTCGATCACCGCTCTGTGCCGACGCGCACCGAAAATCAACGTCGCGTTCACGTTGATACCAGCGGCGGTTAATCGACGGATGGCAACCAATCCTGCATCAGTCGCGGGCACCTTGATCATGGTGTTCGGTCGATCGATCTCTCTCCACAGCCGCGAAGCCGCTAACTCGGTTCCGCTCGCATCGTGGCATAGAGCAGGTGAGAGATCGACGCACGCGAAGCCATCACGGCCACTGGTCGCGAAGACACGCCGCAGCCGATCAGCGGCGTGGCGCAAATCTTCGATCCCGAGTCGCTCATAAATGTGGTCTACTGTGGCACCCGCTGCAAGAAGGTCAACGACGGGCTTGCGGTAGGCCTCATCTTCGGAATACGCCGTAGCAAGACCCGCCGGGTCCAGGTCGATACCGGAAATTCCGTCTCGAATCAGGCGGGCAAATCGCGAGCTTGCGAGCGTCTTGGGATGTCGGCAATCGAGCCAAGCGCTTTGGCCCAGTGTCTGCAAGTCGTGTAAACGGCTTCCACTCAGTTCGATCTGTATCACTATGATTCCCGTTCTGACCGACCCGCCCGCGCGCCCGAACCAGGCGTTGGTGAGGCACTCATCGGTTGCGCTCCTAGCTCCCGGCAGCCTGGATGACCTTGCAAGAACGGCCTGCGTGTTTGACGCTTGCGCAAGCGGCGTTCGCTTCCTGCTCACTCATTGGTGCCGAAGTAATCCGATAATCGCGACTAGTCGCATCCGGCGCAAGCACGATGACCTGCTGCAAATTCTCGCCAAAGCGCTTTGCCAAAGCGTCGCGCTCGCGATCAGCGAGTCTTTCACTGTGAGCTGACCCCAGCTCCGCCTGATACCCTGCAAGGCTCTTGAGTTTGTCGCGAGCCTGATCCGCTGCGGCTCCCGAGGGATATTTACCTAGGAATTCCCGCAGCGATTGCGGTGTTTCGTTGGTTTGTGCAGCTCGCCACGCGGCGGCACGCTCAAGTGTGGCGATTTCATCACGCGCGGCTTGTGCATGGGCACCGCTCGGAGCGGCAGTCAGGTACTGCTGATAGCCTCCCGCCGTCGAAGCTGCTTGGGCCGCGGACCACGCCTGCTCGTCCTGCAGTGCCGCAATACGGCTCCGAGCATCGGCCGCATGCTCGTCGTTGGGGTACTTGGACAGAAATGTCTGATATGCCGCGGCGGTGTTGATGGTGGTCGCCTGGGACCATTCATATTTCGCGGAGCCACACGCGGAGAGGGCGGCGGTGCAGCAAACAAGCCAGCACAATAGGACAGGTCGAGCGATCATAAAACGCTCCTTGCCATGTTGGCACTAAAGGCCATGTATATACGAGACATACTGGATGAAAAAGTTCCATTCACGGGGTGTGCGCACCGCGCGTGGTCAAGCCGACATGACGAGATATATCATGTTGTGATATAGGGCACGACTGGTCTGTCGCCTCCTGGTGGTGCTGGTACATGCGCGTAGGATGAAACGAAGAAAGATGGTTATGAGTCTTGTTCGGTTTCGACTTTTAGCGGATTTCCGCCATGAACTGCGGCGGTTTCTACGTCATAGCGAGCAGATCACCCGGCGGCATGATGTGACGCCGCTTCAATATGAGTTACTGCTTCAAATCAAGGGCTATCCGCAACGAGATAAAGTCACCATCGGCCAGCTCGCGGAGCGGCTACAGGCAAAACATCACGGGGTCGTAGCGCTCGCGACCCGATCCGAGAAGCGCGGGCTCGTTAAGCGCCTCGCAGGCAAGGAAGACCGGCGCCTCGTTTACCTCGCCCTCAGTCCAAAAGGAAAGCTTCTTGTCGAACGACTCGCGGAGTTGCATCGCCATGAGCTGCGTACTCTATGGGCGGCAGTTCGCCGCGTCGACAGCGGATCCAACACGGCCCTCTTGAGGCGGCAAGGATCCGGCCGCGTCCGCCGAAAGCTCACCCGTGCCGATGAACCATAGCTGCCCCGGCGCCGCTACGTCGTCCGGTTGCCGTGTTCCGTGGTGAGACCCGTGATCGGTTTATCACTCGCAACGCGCGCCTGGCGCAGCTTGGCGAGACGCGTCGCCGCCGGCAGCTCGACGGGAGGCGTGGGAATCGGCTGGCCGCGCCGCTGCGCCTCGTATTCCAGTCGCGCCCACGCTTTCTTGCGAGTGTCTTCGCTCGGTTGAAGTACCTGCTTCGTATCCCGAGTCGAGGGATGTTCGGGAAGCGAGCGCTCGGCCTTGAATACACTCGCACCGGTCATCGGCACAACTTCACCCACAAAGGTCTGGAATCCGGCGAAGGTGAGACTTGCCTTGCCGGCAATGCGCCAGGGAACGCCGCGCGGAATGACCAGTCGGAACCCTTCCTCCACGAGTTCGAACGACCGCGCGCGCATCGGCATCGGATAGCCGTCATCGTCGAGCACGGTGAGGTGCGCTGCCGCTCCTTTGGCCAGCGCATCGCGGGCGACTTCCTGCCAAGGCCGCACAGGCCACGCCGACGGCTTCATTTCTCCCGACGGCTTGGGATCGGAACTCGGATAGAAGGTGTCCGGGGGTGCGTTCCAGACCTGCGCCGGACCGTCCATGGCCGCCTGGTTCTCCCACCAATAAACCCGCTCGGGCTTGTTCTCGATGATGATTCGCGACCAGTAGGTCACGGCTTGGCGCGCCTGTTCCCAGGGGACGCCGTGGCTAATGCCCTTGAAACCGGTCTCGGCAATATAGCGCACGCAGTTCGCCTGAAGGTCGGCATCGCGCACGGCAGCGCGCGCGCGTACCACCACCACCGGCTCCTCGGCCGCGCCGTCCATGAGTAGGCCGACCCTGGGGTTGCGCCTGGCCCGCTCGGCCTTGGCCGGATTGGGCACGCCCGTCGCCACGTCGATGGTCGCCATGTCGTCGCTCGGGAAATAGTAGGTCGGCGTGTCGATCGGCACACCCGCCGCGCTGACCGTCGAGAATTCCGCCACTACGCCCGACTCGATGAATTTGAACACCCGTTCGGGCAGATCTTGCAGACCGCGCATCTTCGCTCCTCCTCTCTGGTTGCAGGCCCTTTGCCCGAGGCCCCGAACTCAGTCATATATTACGCGTTGTCCCGCCCCAATCCGGCTCTGCTTGAAGCGGCCGTGACAATGGGCAGATGTCGGTGCTGGACCCATTTACCGGCGACAAACGCCGACCAGAAAAAGACCCACGGCGAAGCGGATGTGCTTCTCGATTTCCGTATCCTCCAACTTGTTTCCAGAGACGATGATGCGTGCCGGGCCACCCACCGCAAGGCTCAGGAAGGCTGCCGCTGCTCGTTGCGGTTCGGTCACGTTAATTTCGCCCTGCGCGCTGTGACGCATGAACAGATCACTGAGAAAGCCGATGGTCGGTCCGGCCCCCTCTTCGAAGGTGGCGTTGAAGAGCTCCGGGAAGCGGTAAGACTGAGCGCTGAGAATGCGTTGCAGCTTTGTCGCAACGGGTCTCGCCAGGTTCGCGATTCGAAGGCGTGCGATCGCGACCAGCGTTGCTTCCAGCTCGTCCGTTGCGACCGCCTCGAGTGCGTCCCGAGGCACGGTATAGTCTTTGACCGCTCGCATCACTGCGGCTTTGAAAAGAGCGCCCTTGTCTTCGTATCGGGCATAAACGGTGCGCTTCGACATGCCGACATGGGTGGCAATCTCCTCCATCGTGGTCTGCTCGAAGCCTCTTTCCAAGAAGATATCGAGTGCGACGTTCAGGAGTTCCTCATGGCGCTGCTCCTGCTGCGCGCGTGTCGGCCGCCCTACGCCAGGGCGGACGAGTGCCAGATTTGCGGGATTACGAATTTTCTTGCCCTCCAGCGAAAAACGCGCATAATGGAACGTGACAGTACCATTATACAGAAACCTGGCAAGTAAAGGAGACATATGGGCGAGGCTGTCGAGCGGCTGACGCGCCTCGTCGAGGCGAAAGATCGCTATAACATTCCCTTTACGGAGCTGCGCGATACGCAGATCGGGGCGATGAACGAGCGCTTCCAGGAGCGCAAGGGCGAGATCAAGCTGGTGGGACACCGCGCGCGGGAGGCGGGCATCACCGAAGTTCGCAGCCATGAGGAAGTGGTCAAGCTCCTGCTGCCGCACACCGCCTACAAGAGCTATCCCGAGAGCTGGCTCGCGCAGAAGCGCTGGGACCGATTGTCGAAATGGCTGGACACAGTCTCCACCCATCGCGTGGCGGTGGGCAAAGTATCGGACGCCGATGAGGTTGACGACTGGATCGACGCGCTCGCTAAGAATGGCTGTTTCGTGTCCTGCTCGAGCGGCACAACCGGCAAGTCCGCCATGCTCGTCGCTTCCCGGAAGGACATGGATTGGTGCAAAACGGAGGCGGTCGCTACTTATTCGTGGGGATCGGGCGTCAAGCCTGCACAAGACCGCCGCATCTTCGGCATGGCGCCGATCGCGCACGTGGCACGCAACCTCGCCACGGGCGAGGCCTATACGGCGGCTTTGCAGGACCCGAACTACGAGCGTTTCGCCTATCCCGTGCCGCCCATCACCGTCGGTGCCCTGACGCAGATGGTCGTGCTGCGCAAGGCAATCGCTGAGGGTACCGCAAAGCCGGACGATATCGCCGCCTTTGAGAAGATCTCGGCGGCGCGCCAGAAAGCCGTCGATGAGGCGGTTGCCATTACTGCGCAGGCCGTGGTGGAAGCGCGCCATGGCAGGATCCACATCTCGGGCCTATGGGCGGGTCTCTACAATGTCGCCAAAGCCGTGCGTGAAATGGGCTACAGCGCCAAGGATTTTCATTCGGAGAACTCGATTTACGTCGGCGGCGGACTCAAGCGCTCCAAGCTGCCGGACGACTATCGCGAGTTCGTCTATGGGACCTTCAACATTCAGCCGGAGCGCAACTATCAGAACTACAGCATGCAGGAGCTGCATTCCGGCATGCCGCGCTGTCAGGCTGGCGGCCGCTATCACGTGCCGCCCTGGGTGGTGCCGCTGATACTCGATAAGGCGGGTGACAACCTTCTGCCCATGAGGGATGGGGAATATGAAGGGCGCGCGGCGTTCTTCGACTTATCGCTCGACGGCCGCTGGGGCGGCGTCATCTCGGGCGACAAAATATCGATCGACTTCAGCCCGTGCGCTTGCGGCAGCAGAGGTCCGTCGATCCGCGACAATGTCGTCCGTTATGCGGACCTCGAGGGCGACGACAAGATCGGCTGTGCGGGCACCGTGGATGCCTATGTGAGGGGTGTGGCATGAATTCGGTAGTTAATCTCGAGAAGGGCGCGTCGAGCGATGTGACCGCCGCGGTTTCCGCTCCGTTCTTTGCTCGCGGAGAGCTGATCGAGGGGAACGATACCGTTCATCGATCGCGCGATCTGGGCGTGAATTTCGCGACGCCCAAAATCAACCTAAATCGGATCGTGCACCCGCGCACGGAACTACCGCCTTTGCTCAACGTTCCGCTGGCCGAGATCATCGACTTCCTGGTCGAGACCGGCCAACGGATCAGCGATCCGAACAACCCCTTCATTCAGGGCTGCATCGATCGCATGTGCGCTACGCACGTCCTGCCGCGCGTCGTGCTGGAGAATCAAGTGAAGAGTGCGGCCGCCTATCTCGACAAGCGGCTGCTCAACACCGTGGTGCAACAGAACTTCGCCGATCCCAAGGCGCTGGACGAGTGGGTTCCACATCAGGACTACACCGGTCGGCGCAGCTTCGTCCGCGCTTTTGCACCCCGCCTCGTCCACGTCCTGCCGGGCAATTCGCCGGGCGTCGCGGTGAAGTCCATCGCGCAGGGGGCGATGGTGAAGGCGATCAACCTCTTCAAGATGTCCTCGAGCGATCCTTTCACAACCGTCGCCATCCTGCGCACCATGCTGGACATCGATCCCAACCACGCAATCGTCAAGTCGATGTCGGCAGTGTACTGGCGCGGCGGCGACGATTCGGTGGAGCGGGTGCTCTATCGTCCGCAATATTTCGACAAGATTGTCGCCTGGGGCGGCGGTGATGCGATCAACAATGTCATCAAGTATCTGGGGCCGGGGTTTCAGCTGGTCTCGTTCGATCCCAAAACCTCGATTTCCATGGTCGGCAAGGAGGCGTTCGCTTCCGAGAAAACGCTCGATATCGCGGCGGATCTCGCGAGCGCCGACGTAATGGTGCTCAATCAGGAAGCGTGCGTCGCCAGTCGATTCATTTATGTCGAGGGTGGTCACACCCAAGTCGACCGCTTCTGCGAAAGGTTACACAAGCGCATCATCGAACGCGCCGCCGCATCCGGCGATGCCCGGCCGCTCGACATGGAACTGCGCGAGCAGATCGAGACGATGATGATGATGGACGATGACTATCACGTCTGGGGCAGGCCGGACGGGCGGGGCTGCGTCATCCGCTCGGAGGAGCCGGTGGAGTTCCACCCCATCAACAAGACCGCGAACGTCGTGTGTGTGCCGTCGCTCGATGAGGCCGTGCGGTATATCAACGTTGCCACGCAGACGGTGGGTTTCTACCCATTCGATCGTATGGCCGAATACCGGGACCGGCTGGCAAGCGGCGGCGCGCAGCGCATCGTCCATCTCGGCGAGGCCGGCCCCAGCACCATCGGCAATCCGCACGATGCCATGTATCCGCTGCATCGATTCGTGCACTGGATGGCCCATGAGGACGGTTGCGCATCCTGAGGCCCGGATTTTTTTTCGACGCCGAAAAGTATGGTCCGTTAACAGGCGAGGAACCAATTATGAGCACAGTCAGCATCGAGCCAATCAAGCCGCACATCGGCGGCATCGTCCACGTTACCAAGGACCATCTTCTCGACGACCAGACCGCCGCCGCGGTACGCGAGGCGCTCGAGCGTTGTGGGGTTCTCGTATTCCCGCGCATGAACCTCACCGACGCCGAGCAGTTGGCCTTCACCGACAAGCTCGGTAAGCGGCTCAACTACAATCAAAAAGCCCCGGGTAGTGGTGTGGGCGGCGAGGAGGATGTTTACACCATTACCCTGGACAAGGAAATCAACAACCACCCCGAATATGTGCTGGGTACCTTCTTCTGGCACATCGATGGCGTGACGATCGACCAGCCGCTGCCCAAAGCGACGCTGCTCAGTGCCCGCAAGCTGGCGCCCACTGGAGGCCAGACCGAGTTCGCCAGCACGTATGCGGCCTACGAAAGCCTGCCCGAGGCGGAAAAGAGGACGCTCGACCCGTTAAAGGTCATTCACAAGATGGAGGCCAGCATGCGTCCCGTATTCGAGGCAATGTCCGAGGAGGATCTTGCTCGCTGGCGCGACATGTCGGCCGTCATGGTCCATCCGCTCGTCTGGACGCACAGCTCGGGCCGTAAGTCGCTGGTGATTGGCTCACACGCCGATGGGATCGTCGGTCAGCCGGTTCCCCATGGCAGGTCGCTGCTGGTGCGGCTCCAGGAATGGGCGGCCCAGCCTGACTTCTCTTACCGGCACGAATGGCAGGAGGGCGACCTCGTCATTTGGGACAACTGCGGCTGCATGCACCGCGTCGTCCCCTACGACGAGAATTCGGGTCGCAGGATGCAGCGCACGACCATCATGGGCGGGGAACGGGTCGCCTGATCCGTGGCGCGAGATCCCGCCATGGCGAAAGGCAATTACAAGATCCTGCTCTTCATGAAGCGGCGGCCCGGCATGAGCTTTCAGGCATTTCAAGACTACTATGAAAATCACCACGCGCCGCTCTGCGAGAAATACGCGTCGGGGCTCAGTCGATACCTGCGTCGCTTTCTCACTCCTCAGCCGAATCCTGAAACGGGCGCAACGGACGAGTTGCAATTCGATGTCATCACGGAACTGTGGTTCGAGGATGAAGCAACCTTCCGCGGCACGGTCGACTATCTGGCGACGAGCATCATGCCGGATGAAGTCGTCGAAGACGAAAAACGACTCTTCGATCGTACGAAGACGAGGATGGCAACCCTCGTCGAGTGCGAATCAACCTTGACCAAGTAGCCCGATCAAGCTCAATTGGAACCCACTGATTTCGTCGAGGCTGGTGCCAAAGCCGCCAGCCTCGATAATCCTGCGCCCTCCCGAGCCAACGTTGACAAGTTTCAAAGTTGTGCACTATATTGTTTCATATCTCGCAGAGCGCAATCTGCTGTCGTACGCTTCTGGAAAGTCAATTGAGAGCTGCACGTTATGACCTCTGAAGGTGCCGTCCACTGGGATCCATACCGGCCTGACTTCTGGATGAATCCCTATCCGGTATTTCGGCGTCTGCGCGAAGAGGCGCCGCTGTACTACAACAAGCAGTACGACTTCTATGCCGTCAGTCGTTTCAGCGACGTCGAGAGTGCCTTCTCCGACCGCGAAACGTTCAGCTCCGGCCGCGGCGATGTCCTTGAGTACATCAAGGCGGACATGGAGATCCCTTCGGGAATGTTCATTTGGGAAGATCCTCCCCTGCATACCGTGCACCGTAGTGTTTTGACACGAGTGTTCACGCCGCGGCGAATGAACGATCTGGAGCAGAAGATTCGCGATTACTGCGTTCGATGTTTGGATCCGCTGATTGGTGCCGACCGTTTCGATTTCATCACGGATTTCGGCGCGGAGATGCCGATGCGGGTGATCGGTATGCTGCTCGGCATACCCGAGGAAGACCAACAAGCGATTCGCGATAAGCTCGATACGTCGCTGCGCACGGAAGCGGGGAAGCCGCTGGAAGTGTCCAATGCCAGCTACAAGGGTGCGGGTTTCGAAGAATACATCGATTGGCGCGCGAAGCATCCCTCCGACGACCTGATGACGGAGCTTCTGCAGGCTGAATTTCAGGATGAAACCGGCACGAAACGCAAGCTCGCTCGCGAGGAAATTCTGATCTTCGTCAACATACTCGCGGGCGCGGGCAATGAAACCACCACACGGCTCATCGGTTGGACCGGCAAGGTGCTGAGCGAGCATCCCGAGCAACGGGCCGAGCTGGTCAAAAATCCGGCACTGATTCCGAACGCCATCGAGGAACTCCTGCGCTACGAGCCGCCGGGCCCCGCCGTCGCAAGATATGTGCGACGAGACGTCGAGATTCATGATCAGACCGTCCCTGCAGGCAGCGCGATGTTGTTGATCGTAGCGTCCGCCAATCGCGACGAGAGCCGCTATCCGGACGGCGACCGATTCGACATTCATCGGCAGGGCCCGCCCCACATCACTTTTGGGCGCGGCATCCACTCCTGTCTCGGCTCCGCCCTTGCAAGAGTAGAGGGGCGCGTGGCTCTCGATGAACTGCTCAAGCGATTCCCGACGTGGACGGTGGACCTCGACAACGCCAAGCTGTCGTCGACATCCACCGTGCGTGGCTGGGATAACCTGCCCGCATTCACTGGAAGTGCCGGTGGTAAGGCGGCGCAGCGCGAAGCGGCGCCGGACGCGACGAAGCGGTCCGTCGCAAATGCCGTACCGGGCGCTGAGAGTTGGGAGCTCACCTTATCGACACCCATGGGTCCGCAAGTGATGAATGCGCAAATCGTCAGGAGCGGCGCAGCATTCACCGGCACCATTTCGTCGAGCGAGATGGCGGCTCAAGACATCAGCGGCAAGATTGCCGCAAACAAGCTCAGCTGGACCTTGAGCCTCACAAAACCGGTCTCCATCAAACTCGGTTTCGAGGCCAATGTCGATGGCGACAAGATGACCGGCACCGTGAAGCTTGGTATGTTCGGCAAGGCGGCCCTGACCGGCAAGCGTGTTTGATCAGGTGGTCATGTCGGTGATTCGGCTCTCTGGCTGGGTGAAACTGTGATGGCGAAGATTACCTACCTCGAATCCAACGGCAACGAGCACGTGCTCGATGTGGCGCCCGGACTCTCTGTCATGGAAGGCGCCGTTAAGAACAACGTGCGAGGGATCATCGCGGAATGCGGCGGTGCCTGTTCGTGCGCTACGTGCCATGTGTACGTCGACGAACCTTGGTTCGATAGGTTGGACAAGAAGAGCGAGCTCGAGGAAGCGCTTCTCGATGCGGTTTGCGATCTTCGGCCGAACAGCCGTCTTTCTTGTCAGATCAAGGTTACCGAGGAGATCGACGGGCTCGTCGTGCGACTGCCGGTGAAGCAAGTGTGATCTGTGCGGCGTTCACCGTCGGGGTGATGATGATTCGCTCATGAATCTCCGCCACTTGTTCGATCGTCAAAGGCTTTCTATCCCGCAACCACCAGGACAACAGTTCAATCGTCGCGCTCACGACCAGAATGGTGGCGATATCGGGTGGGGGCCAAGTACCGGGCTGCGCTCGGGTCGCTGCGATTTGCCTGGAAAGTCGCATGAACTCATCTCGCATCGCACCTGCTGCGCCGCCCGTCAGTAGCGTAGACCATAACTTGCGATGCTCATCCACGTAGCTGCAGAGCGCTATTGAGCCGGCCCGCTTATCGGAGGAGGTGTCCGCCACATGAAGCGCCAATCCGACGAGCCGCCCCATCTCTTCCGCGGCCACATCGTTGAGTAGGGAGTCTTTCGTTGGATGATGGCGAAAGAACGTGGTGTAACCCACATCCGCCACCTCGCAGATGTCGCGGATCGTGATCTGCTCCAGGGGTTTCAAATCGAGAAGTCTCAACAGGGCCTGCCGCAACGCTTCACGGGTGCGCACCGCGCGCGCGTCGCGGGCCGTTCTCAGGTGAGGCCTATGTATTTTGTGACCCATGATATTCAACCGCAAAGCTGGTCGGTAATTTAGACCATGTGCGCGGCCGATGCTGGCCATTCTCATTCGACTGCGGATGGAGGGGAGCGCGGCACCGGGAAAGCGCGGACTTTCGGAGCGGATAGGCGACATAAGTTGTGAACCAGGGGATCTCGTATCTTGAGATTTCTCACCAGGCAACTTCGAGCGGCACATGGCCGGGCTCGCTCGCGACCCGCTTGAGCCACGCACCGACCGCCGGGTAGGCCGTCAGGTCGAATCCGCCGTCTGCGGCGCAGTGCGTAGTACAGGAACGCGGCCATTCGGATTCTTGGAGAGAAAATCGGGGCGGCGCGTGGTTCCGTCATGGAGCCCGTAATTCTTGAGTGTGAGTCCAACGCGGAGCTGCCACGCAGCGAGTCTGATTTTGTAGCAGTTGCCGGACACCTGCATTTGATGAAGCACGGGCATCTAGAGACTCCTCCGAGGGTGAAGGACAGTATGGCGGCCGCCCTTGCGGTATTATCCTTCGCGGGATGGGGAGCATACCAAAGGGATTTGACGTGAATTTGACAGAAGATTTGCGCCTCGCGGGCCGCTCGTTACTGCGCGTCTCTTTCGCGACTCTTGCATTGTCGGCATGCGTGTCATCAACCCAGCTTGTGAAAAATGACCACGTGTCCGCGGATGTCGACGCCAAGGGCTTCAAGAGCTATAAAGAAATCCTGTTTATTCCGCCGAAGGACGATCACCGTAACGTCGTGCCGCGCGCGGTGGCCGAGTTACAGGGCCTTGGATTCAAGGTAACCATAGTCGATTCCGCCAAAGGTTTGGAGATCTCTCAAGGCACGGGTTTTTTGATCGGTCCCGGCGGCTACATCCTGACGTGTGCTCACGTTCTCGGCGATAAGAAGGAGGCCACCATCACCCTCGACGGTGCCCGAGCGCACGCCGATGTCATCAAGGCCGACGAAAAAGCAGACTTGGCGCTCCTGAAGCTGCGGGACAAACTCCCTGACTCGGCCACGATGTTGACTTTTCGCGAGCGGGGTCATGCATACAGCATGGGCGAGGATGTTTTCACGATCGGCTATCCGCTGAGCCGGCTGCTTGGCAACAGCGCTCGCATGACCAAAGGGTTGCTGAGTGCCACGACTGGTTTGCGCGATGATCCAAATCAAATTCAAGTGTCGGCCGAGATCCAGCCCGGAAACAGCGGTGGTCCTTTACTCGATCATGAGGGGCACATTCTCGGTGTCGTCGAACAGACGATGAATCCATGGCGGGTGGCGCAGGCGACCGGCGGGGCTCTCCCCAAAATATCAATTTCGCGATTAAGAATGATCCGATACTCGATTTCTTGAAGGTGGCCAACCCGGATATGTTCGCCAGACTTCGCTTCGACCAAGCCAGCAGCTTGGAAAAGGCGGTGCACGCGGTTGCCAAAGTACAGGCTGGGATGGTCGACGACGCCAACAATGGCGACAAAATGGTGGTGCGGCTCTTTTATGTGAGCAAGTGGGATCTCTGGTATCGATTCGATAAATTCGTGGTGGCGGCGTATGACTATGACACCGGCGAACCGCTATTTGCCGCGGGTCAAGGCCACGACAATATGGTGAGCAACGAAGATGTCGTCATCAAGGATACCTTCGCGGAGTTCCGAAAGGCGATGGCGACAAAATAGGCGCGTCACCTCCATCTGCGTGGGTCGCCGGGCGCCCACCCCCCTGGGGCGCGGCGCTTTACTGAGCGCACTCGCGACGCTGGGGCACGCGGTGATAGATTAGCCGTCCATCGACATCGTCTAGACTGGAGAACGAATCAGTGGACGCCGTACGCTGTGTTGATTGCGGGTATCTGTCCAGGCGCGCACGAATGCAAAATGGTGGGTGGCGAGCACACGAGGGTTATCACGAGGCCGACACCGTTTTTCGAAAGAACGCCAGCGAGTCCTTCGATTTCGTTCCGGGTGAAACAAACTCGGTGAACAAGGGGGAAATAAGCTGTTTTCGCCAGGCCGCCAATTTGTCTCGCGAGATCATCGCCGTTCGAGAAGCGAAACGCATTTCCGCCGTTGATCCCGCCCAAGAGGTAATAAATCGCTCTCGGCAATGTCCGAAATTTTTCCTTTATGAACCCGGCGTCGATCCGCCCGGACATCTGGTTGAAGAAAAGGCAACCGCGCTCGAGGATGATCGAAGACGATTTGAAAAGGCTTTGGCGGACTTTCAGGTGAAGCTGTCCGCCCGTGAGGCCCGCCAAAATTGGCGTTTGGCGGTTTATGCCCTGCTCATCACGCTGATCATCGGCTGCGTGCAGATATGGGCCGCCGCGGTAGCGATGCCGCCGGATGCGATCGGCATAAACTTTGGACGCCGAGTCCTTGCGTACACACAGACTGTCGCCTCTTGGTTCAATCGGACGTTTTGAATTCAGTTCGAGCGTATCGCGGCAGGTGCATCCCAGCACTGTAACCGGGCCACCCGCGGCGAATCAGGGTGGAGCCCGTCGGAAGGTTTGATTGCTGTCGAACATGGCGATTCGCCATTGCCCGCTGTCATCTCGCCGGCAGTCCATGCGGACATCGGCAACCGCCGCCGGGTCGGCGTGATTGAGCCCCGACGCCATACCCGCTGTGGTGAAGTAGACGAGGCTGAAAGTGATCGACACCTCGCCGGCACTGCGGAAACCGACGCGCAGGTTGGAAAGCGTATGGCGCTGCGTCGGTACGCCTTCCGGCCGCGCAGACAGCCGTTCCAGGCGTTCCTGATAGAATTTCTCGACCGCCGCGCAGCCCTGACGCGAAGAGCCGCCGACGACGTAGACGCAATCCTCGGTAACCAGGCCCGAGACGCGCAGGCCGTTGTTGATGTCCAACTCATGGGCCCAGTCGTGGATCAGCTGTTGCACCTCGATGACAGCCATCGCCTGCTCCATGTTGAACTTCGCCACGTTAAGCCCCCTTTGATTCTTCAAGCCCCTCGAGCGCTGAGTATTATCCGGCCCTCGCGCGACCGTCAATCGGTTACGGGTGTGTCTTGCGATGCGACACACTGCCATTTTCCGTTCGGCATCTTCAGCCACGTATCAGTCCATCGCGAGTGCTCATTGATGGGCTTGCCCGACTGATCGGTGCCTTTACCTTTGAAATCCCCGGTCGCTATGGCCGTATCACCGAATACGGTCACCTGCACATTCGCGTATTCGGCATTGGTCCATTTGATCGTTTTTGCGTCGGCCAGCATCCCGGCTTCACCGGCAACTTTCCCATCAGACCCCGTGGAGACGAATTTGTCGGCCAGCAGCGGTGCCACGAGGTCCGAATTATTCATCTTCTGCGACTGGAGCCACTGGTTTTCCAGCGCCGCAATCGCTTTCTCGGTCCCACCGGCAGTCGTCTGCGCCTGCGACCACGCGGCAACCAGTGACAGCAAACGCGAGCAAATACATAGGCCGTGTGTTCTTCATGGACTCCCCCTTCTTGTTTTGTGTTTGTTTGCGGACTTGAGCAGAAAATTGGATGGAACAGATACGAGTTGACACCAATTTCGCTCCGTCTGCAAATGCTCGGATGCCCTACCAAAGCGTGCTCACGCAAAGAACGTGCTCACGCGGGGCAGTCGACAGCGCCTTCCTCAAGCGCCGTCGCATAAAAATCGCCCATCCGGTACGCATGGATGGTCGATCGTTGGATCGGAATGTGCGCAAGATAGATCGCGACCGCCGGGGTCTCGGCTTGTGCAGCCAGGATTTCGGAGCGGCCGACGTGGGGGGACCAGCGGAAACAGCGGCCGGTCGCGGTCCGCTCGAGCGACCCCGACAAAGAGGAGGGCAAAAATGCGGGAACAAAGTCCTCAGTGAACTCGTAGGTCCCGGGCTTTAAGTGCCCGGAGCCAGGCGGGGAGACGGTTCGTCGGATCATCACGAATGCGCCGCGCGATGGAATCGTGATGAGTTGGGCAAAGGCTGCATGGCTCTCATCGAGGTCAAGCCCGAGCGGGTAGAGGACGCGATAGCGGAGACGGATCCCGACCGGGCCCTTGGCATCGACGAGCGGTTCGTCATTGAATGCGGCTAGGGCGGCGGCGTTCAATTGCGCCTCGAGGCGTTGCGCATGGCGCTCGGACAGCCAGTGCCCCGCGCCCCACGCGCACGCTGCGTAGACTGCCGGTAGGGCGAGGCCGATCAACGCGAAACGCGATCGAGACAGCGCCGGCCGCAGAAAACGCACCCCGATCGCGATCATCCACAGCAGAATCGTCAGCGGGACGGCGAAGAAGTAGATGGCCACCGGCCATCGCAGGTCAATCCAATCAGGCCGCGGCGTCAAAGTCGCCAGCAGGATCGCGGTAGCCCAATAGCCCAAGGTCAATATCAACGCAATTCGTCGCATGAGCGCTCGCTCGTTCGTGATTGTTACGTTCAAACAGGGGGAAAGCTCGCCTCAATGGTATTGCCGTTGGATACCGGACGCGGAGGAACCAACGCCGGTTCCCGTGGTGGTGCAGGCCGCCGTTGCGGCGGCGAGGCTGAATAGCACGAGCGGCGCTTTCGTCATTCTCAGCGCTCCGCGATGACCTCGGCGAGGAATTCACCTGCAACCTTCAGATAGCGGTCGATGTCGGCCTCCGTGTGAGCGAGCGAGACCTGGGGACCGGCAGAAGCGACGGCGTCCCAAATGCCCCGATTGGCGAAATAGACGCGGCGCGTATCGATGAAGTCGACATCGATCGACCGTGCCGCTTCCTCGCCGTTGCGCGGCAGGGTGGGCTGTAGACAGTAGCCGGAACGCGGACCGAGCCGGAAAGCCCGCCAGGGCAGGCGGTGCTGCGCGAACAGCCGCTCGAGTCCATCCGCCAGGCGTCGGCCAAGGTCCGTGATGCGCGCATAATCGTCGGTGCGCAGCAGGTGCGTCAATGCAGCGCGCGCTACGGCAAACGTGATCGCGCTCGCATACAGCGTGCCCCCCGTGCCAATGCCGCGCGGCCCGATGTCGACGTCGAGATGTCGAGCGCACAATTCGCCAAGTGCAGCGCTCATCCCATAGAGCCCGAAGGGGATCCCGGTGCCCAGTCCTTTTCCCAGTACGACGAAGTCCGCCTCGAGGCCCCACGCCCGGGTGAGGCCACCGTAGGCGAACTGGAAGGTGTGAGCTTCGTCGAGACACAAGAGTGTCCCGTACTTCGCCGTCAGTTCGCGAGCGCCGGCCAGAAACCCCTCGTCCGGCAGCACCACGTTGCAATTCGAGAGTGCCGGCTCCGTCAGGACGAGCGCCACCTCGCCGGACCGAAGCTCCCGCTCGAGCGCCCCCAAATCGTTGAACGGCAGAATGCGAGTCGCCGCCCCTGCATGCTTCGCCAGGCCTGCCACCTCAGCGCCGACGACGCCGTCAACGGCCTTCACCAGCGTCTCCTCGAGATGGCCGTGGTAGTGACCGCCGAACACGATGATTCGCTCGCGACCGGTCGCGATGCGAGCGATACGCAGGACCTCGGTGTTTGCGCCGGTGGCGGACAAGGTGGCCTGCCAGAATGGCAGCCCGACCAATTCAGCAAGCCGTTCCGCGACGGCAACGGCATCGGGCGTCGGCAAGAGAAAGTGCGCGCCACGCTCAATCTGGGCACACACCGCTGCCACGATCGGCGGCGGCCCGAACCCACCGCTCATGCTCAGATCGGCGACGTTGAAATCGAGGTACTCGTTGCCGTCAATGTCGCAAAACGTGGCACCGGCCCCTGACTCGCAGTAGATCGTCGGCGTGCGGTACAAGCCCGCCATCCAGGCCATCGGCACGGCGTTGGGCAGATGCGCTGCCGCGCGCACCCGCATTGATCCGGATTTTGGCGTACGGGCGAGAAAGTCCGCATCCTCTCGCCTGCGTGTGGTCGCCAGGCGCGCCGTGCTGAGAGTTCGCATGCAATGCATCCCGAGAACAAACACGGGAAATCCCGCCGCTCCAATTCTGACACGGGAGCAACCGCGGCATTCACCGAACGGGGGGTTCAGAGCGTCGGTTCGTGCAAGCGGGCTATTCCGGCTTTGCCGTCTTGGCGTTGCCGCAGCAGGGAGCGGCGGCACTGTGAAAGACGTTGCTGCTGAAGTGGCAATAGCAGGTGCAGACACCGTAGCGAGCGAGCTGGTGTAATAGCTTCACGCGTTCGAGCTCCGCGCAGCGGTGTCTGCGAAGGCGCTCTTTAGCCAGGGCTTCCAGATGCGAGATTTCGTTCATCCAGTCGTACATTTGGCCGCCTCATCCGTCACGTGGGTGACTTGACAATATATAGATGCACCTTCCCACCCAGCGCAATTCGCGCTTGCAGAAGTGTGTATCCCATCACGCCGCCGCCCATCGTGGATGTGAGGTTAGTCGCCCGGGCCTGCGCGGTCTGTCCGGCCGTTCGGCTACCTGCTGTGAGAGCAACCCTACAAAGAGGGGTGGTGGAGCGGCGACAGCCGCGATCGGTCGGCCTCGGCATCATGACCCGGGTCAAGGAAACCTATGGAGCCTTTGCCCATGCGTGATCGGGCGCAAGTCTATGACGTGTTCGCTTTCAGGCAATTCCGTCTCAATGTGATTGAGTTCTTGAGACTGCCGCTGGACGTGAGCGAAGCGGTGCTGCGCGACGTTCTCAAGCAATGCAGCAGCAACTTGTTTGCGGGCTACCTCGCCCGCCTGGAGCGCGCTCACGAAGAGTCGGGGGCGCCGATCGAGGTGCCCTAGCGCGGTTGGGCGGTGGGTGTGCCGCCTTGAGCCGGACCTGGCGCCTGGAGCCGGGCCTACCGGCCGACACGCGATTCCCCTCCGATTTGACTTATCAACTTGCGATGTGCGGCATCGATCATAGCCCGCGCATTTGCTTTTGCGTTCATCGGGCGGCGGAGCAAAGCTAGCGCTGCGGAGTGAGTATTGACGCGCAACTGCTCAGGAGAAAATGGGATGAAAGGTAGATATCTGGTCGCTTTGGCTCTCCTGGCATTCGCCCCGGCAGGCTTTACACTGCAGGTGGACAACAACCCGAACCCTTTCGCCGTCAGCAGAATCACGGCGCCTGAGATCGATCCGAGCTCCGCCGCGAGTGGTCTCACGCTGCTGCTCGGCGCCCTCGCCGTGGTGCGCGGCCGCACGAAACGAGCCACGGCCGCGTAAGCGGCGCACCCCCTCCCCGTAATGCGCTCGTATGCGGCATAACGATAGGAGTCCAGGGTGCGGATTGTGGCGAGGCCACACGACAACGGTATCGATTCACTTGCAGACGCCGAGCAGTACCGCCTGGCGTCAGCACATCGCCAAGGTCGCCGCAGGGATTGGAGTCGCAGCGTCCAATGGGTCTGCGGCGCCCGCCTCGCCGCAAACGAGAACCAAGCGTGCCTCGATGCACGCTTTTTTTTGGATTGCGGATTCGGACGAACCCTAGCCTAATCGTGATAGTACATTTGCGCCGGTTCGTCGGCCGTGGAGGCGAGATCCGGAGCCGCGGTTCCGGCTCGAGCGTCGATCTGCCGATATTGCCCGCGAAAGAACAGGAGCGGGCGAAGCGGCTCGATGCCGCGGTGCAGTTGGAGCACTTCGAGCGTCACCAGCCAGTGATCGCCCCCTTCGTAAACGTCGCGCTTCGAGCAGAGTAGCGAGGCGAGACTACCCTGTAATCGTGGCAGCCCATCGGTGGCGACGAACCGGTAGGGCGGAATCGCGGGCTCGCGCCAGCTGCCCGCAAAGTAGGTGGATAGCGCCTCCTGCTCGTCGCGCAGGAAGTTCACCGAGAACCCGCTCGCCCGCGGCAACAGCTGCGAGAACCGGGCACGCTTCGCGGGACAGAACAGTACCAGGGTCGGCTCCAGCGACAGTGAGGAGACTGCATTGGCCGTCATCGCATGAATCTGGCCATCGACCTCGGTCGCGACGACGGCGACCCCCGTGGCGAACAGGCCGAGGACATCGCGAAACTGCTTCGCGTCGGGTCTTACAGGGCTCATCGGCGCCGGCCTCTGCGAGAGGTCGGTCAGCGGCCGACGGCTGCGAAGGCCTCGTCGCGTCCCTCGCGCACGAAGGCCCGCACCCGCTCGGCTTGTTCCTGAATCTCCGCCTTGTGGCTCGAGACCAAGGCTCCAGCCATCCGGACCGGATCACCGAAGAAGAATCGTTCGTAGAGCACTTGCCGGGATCCGAACGCCGACAGCGAAGCGTCCCACGCAAGCCGGAACAGTGGGACACGATCGAAAGCCTCGGCCCGTGCGGCTTGGTAGTACTTCTTGATGTCCTCGGCAAGCGGGCCTTTGAGATCCGCTTCGAGCGGCATCGCGACCAATCCCGAGGCTCCGATCTGCTGGATGATCTCGACCATGCGCGGATACAGGCGCGGATAGAGATTTCGTGCCGCGTCGAGCGGGTTCCACGCCGGGCGCATCACCCCCCATTCATCGAGCGAGGCGTCCGCTTCGGCCGCGCGCAGCAACGCCCGCATCGTCTCCATGCTGACCCACAGCTCTGCGAGCTTCTCCTGGATGTGCTGAAACCCTTCGGCGCCGATGGAGTCGACCAGCAAGTGGGCGAGTCCCAGCATGAACTCCGTTTTAGCGATGTTCTTAACGACCACCTGATGCGTCATGTGAACGACCGCCCCGGTGCGCGCATAGGCCTGGTTGCAGCGGTTGACGTCGCGGTACAAGAACACGTTTTCCCACGGAACGAACACATCGTCGAATATCACGACCGCGTCCATCTCCTCGAAGCGCGAGCCGAGCGGGTGATCGAAATGCGAACGCCCGTAGTCGACGCTCTCACGGCAAATGAAACGCAGACCCGGCGTGTGGTTCGGGATGGAGAACCCGAATGCGTAGGGCGCATCTTCCTCGGGGCTCTTCAGCAGGGTCGAAGGAAACACCATGATCTCGTCGGAAATCGGCAGCGTTGCCAGCATGCGGCAGCCGCGAATGACGATGCCTGCGGACGTTTCTTCCTTGACGCGCGCGGCGAGGTAGGGATCGGCCTGCTTTGCCGAACTCACCGCCCGGTTCGCTTGCGGCGGAATCAGCGTATGCGTGAGGCACAAGTCGTTCTCGCGCAGATATTCGTGGTAGCGCACCGCATTTGCGCCAAAGCGCGGATCCGCCTCGCCGAGAAACGGAGCACCGGCGGCATATCCGCTCATCGCGCGGTTAATATAATCGGGCACTCGACCCATCATGCCGTGGGTGTGGTCCTCCCAGATCTTCATGGCGACGGAGATGCTGTGCAGCTCCTCCTGCGTTCTCGGCAACATGAAGGATCGCGCCACTTTGCGTCCGCTCGACGGCGAGTCGAACAACGTCTTGTCCGCGTGCTTCCACTGCAAGTCATAAAGGCCGGCCAGCGTGAGCACCCCGCCGCGCAGCGCCGGGTGTGTGGTCACGTCGCGCACGAGCTCTCCGCGGTACCAGAGGTTGGGCGGATTGTCGCGCAGTCGCTGCAACACTTGCTCGCCGCGGCGGGCGCCGATCCCGGCGGAGTCGATGGAGGCGTTGAGGGCTGGCTGGCTCATGGGGAGTACCGGTGATGTTGGGGGGGGCGGATCGAACTTTACTAAAATGAAATCCATTCCTCAATATGAAACTTTGCAGTATTCTCGCGGAAAGCGCTCCAAGCGAGCCGACCCGGGGGATTTCTCGCCATGCGAGCCGCGAATTCATACAGCCGGCAGGGGATTCAGTCCATCGAGGTGGGCAATCGCCTGCTGCTCGTCTTGGCCGACGCCTCCGCACCGATGATGCTGCGCGATCTCGCATCGGCGGCCGGCATGAGCGCTTCGAAGGCGCATCGCTACCTCGTGAGCTATGCGCGAGTGGGCCTGGTCCATCAGGAGCCGCGGTCGGGGCGCTATGATCTCGGTCCGCTTTCGTTGCAGCTCGGCTTTGCCGCTCTGCGGCGGTTTGATGCGATTTCCCTGGCGATGCCGATGTTGCGCGAGCTGGGGCGGACGATCGGACAGACCGTCGCGTTGGCGGCTTGGGCAAACTGCGGCGCGACGATCGTGCGCTGGCTGGGATCCGACGCGCCGGTCACGGCGACCTTGCGTGTGGGTTCGGTCATGCCGCTGACGCGCTCCGCCACCGGGTTGGTGTTTGCCGCCCACATGCCGCGCAGCCGGTGGCTCGGGCTGGTCAAGCGGGAGCTGGCCGACAACCGCCGCCAGCGCCTGAAACCGCGCACGCTCGCGGAACTCGACCGCGAGCTCGAGCGCATCCGGCAGCGCGGCTATGCGACCGTCCGGGGTTTCATACCCGGAATCAGCGGCGTGGCGGCTCCGGTTGCGGGCGATGACGGCTCGATGGAACTTGCGATGATTGCGCTCGGCCACAGCGCGAGCTTCGATCCCGACGCGCAGCGCATCCAGCAGACGCTCGTGGCCCAAGCGGCTCGCCTGTCCGCTCGATTGGGTGGACGAATCGATGGCGCGGACACGGCGGCTCGTTAGATTCGCCTGGCGGTTCCTGCTCGCCGCGGCATTCGCCGCGCCGGGTCCCGTCGAGCGGGCGTCGGCGGCCGGCAATCCCTGTCCTGCCGGTTGGTGGGCGGACCTCATGATCGGCTCGCATCACATCCATCCGGATCGGCACTTCGATGACTTCAATCCCGGTGTCGGCCTCGAGTGCTCGATCGACCGTCGATGGGCGGCTGCCGCAGGATATTTTCGCAATTCATTGGATCGGCCGTCATTTTATGCCGGTGCCCTGTTCACGCCCGAGCTCAGCGACTGGCGCTGGATCCGTCTCGGGGCCATGGGCGGGATCATTTCAGGATACAACTACGGCCGGTTCGGCGTCGGCGGGGATCACCGCACCGGCCCGCTGTTCGCGCCCGTGGCAATTACCCAATTCGGCCGGTTCGGCATGAATTTCATCCTGGTCCCGCCGATCCGGCAAAACCATACGCCCTTCACATTGGGCTTTCAGGCGAGATATCGATTCAAATGAGGCGCGCGCGAGAGTGCCTGGGCGGCGCCCGCGCGGGGCCCCCGGGGTGACGCTTGCACCGGGGCGCGAGGCTCAGAGACCGCCGTTTTTCGCGATGGTGAGTCCAATCCCCGACCAATCCACATCCTCGCCCTCCGCACCGATGGTTTGGAGTAAATGATCCCGCAAGACGTTGAGCACCGGCATGGGCACGCGCAGCGCCTCGGCCGATTGACCTACTTGGCGCATGTCTTTGAGTCCCAGCGGGGCGGCAAACCCGGCCGGTTTGAACCGCTCCTCGACCAATACCGCGCCGTAATTGCGATACACCGCTGAATCGAACAGCGTGCCGGTCAACACCTCGAGCAGTTGTCTTTTGGGTATGCCGCCTTTTTGCGCGAGAGTCATGGCCTCTGCCATGGCCTCGATCGCCGATAGGATCATGAAGTTTCCGCAGAGCTTCAAGAGATTCGCCGCCGACGGCTTTTCGCCCACATAGAACGCTCGCTGCCCGATCGAGGCAAATAGCGGGCTTGCCGTTTGGAAATCGGCCGCGGCTCCGGCGGCCACGACGAACAGCTTGGCGGCGGCCGCGGCATCCGGTCGGCCGAAAACCGGGGCGCTCAAGAAGTGCTGCCCGCGCGCGCTGTGCAGGGCCGCGACACGGTCGGCCGTGGCCACTGCGATCGTGCTCATCGACACGTGCAGGGCCGCGGGTCGAAGCCCCTCCAAGAGCCCCTCTGTGCCCAGCAGTACGGCATCGAGTGCCGCATCGTCGGCGAGCATGGTGAAGACGATTTCGCGATCGTGCGCGGCGGCCTTGGGGCTCGCCGCCAATACGGCGCCCGCATCGACGAGGCCTCGAATCTTGGCGGCCGAGCGATTCCAGACGCAGACCTCGTGCCGCGCGCGCACGAGATTGGCGGCAATCGCCGCACCCATATTCCCGAGACCGATGAAGCCGATTTTCATGACACGTCCCTCCGTCAAATGCCGGTGAGTTCTCGCTCGAAGCCAACCGCATCGCTCTGCGGCCGGTCGAATTCACGCGCATACCGGTGCCCCGCGTACACCGCCGCGGCGATGGTACTCGGCGCCAAGCAGTCACCGATCGAGCTCACCGAGCGAATACCCGCGGCGGGCAGCCCATCGGACATCACATCCAAAGCGAGCGCAAGGTCATCGATCGGCAGCCGCGAGGTCACGGTCACGATCGAAGCAGCACCGATCCGAGTGCGGCGACCGGTGAACGTGCATTCGATGGTCGCCTGCTCGCCGTCGAATTCCGCCACACCGTGGTTGGCGATGATCACGACACCGAGGTCCAAAAGGCGCTTTTGAATGGCATGCTGCTCCAGGGTATTGACCGTCCAGGCCGAAGCCCGATCGGCCGGTGTGACGAGGGTGACTTCGAGTCCATCGCGACGCAGCTTTTCGGCCAGCACGCCACCGAGGTAGTAATGGTCATCGTCAAATACCACGGCCGCTCCGCTCGGTGTTGCCCCATCCATGATGTCCTGCGGAGTGAATACCTGATTCGGCAGACCGAAGCCGGGGATGGGCTGGGTATTCGTGCGTCCGACGCCGTCGCGCCGCCATCGTGCACCGGTGGCAAGGACGACACGCGTTGCGCCGAATTCCACGACGTCTTCGGCGCTCACCACGCTGCCCCGCAGGGTCACGACCTCGGCCATTTTATTCAGCTGGCCCACACGATAATCTCGAACCCGCGCCCAGGCGGCAAGGCCGGGCAGGCGCGCTTCGTTGCTGACGCGTCCACCCAACTGCTCGCCGCCTTCGACCAGGTGCACCGCGTAGCCGCGCCGTCCCAGCAACCGCGCGCACTCGAGTCCGGCGGGACCGGCGCCGACGATCAGAAACGTATCATCGCCCGTGCGCGGCGGGACTTTTTCGGGATGCCAGCCCCGGCGCCATTCCTCGCCCATCGTTGGGTTCTGGGTACAGCGAATCGGCGTCATCGTGTGATCGCCGCTGACGCATTCGTTACATCCGATGCATTCGCGGATATCCTCGATGTCACCGCTGGCGATTTTGTTCGGCAGAAACGGATCCGCGATCGACGGCCGCGCGGCGCCGATGAAATCGAGAACGCCGCGCCGAATTTGTGAAACCATCGTGTCGGGCGAAGTAAAGCGGCCGACGCCGACCACGGGCTTGCTCGTCAGCGCCTTGACGAAGCGCACGAACTCTTCCTGGTATCCCTCTTGAGCGAATCGCGACGTCTTGGAGTCATTCGCCCAATCGCTGACGTTCACATCCCACAGGTCTGGAAGTTCGGCGAGTGCCGCGACCACTTCACGGCCCTCGGCGTCGGCCTGAAGCCCATCGGCGCCGCAAAGTTCATCGACTGCGAAGCGAACGGCGACCGCGCAATCCGCGCCCACCGCATCCTTGGTGTCTTCGATGAGTTCGCGCAGCAGGCGCATACGGTTGACCAGCGTGCCGCCATATTCATCCGTCCGATGGTTGTGGCGCCGCTGCAAAAAATGCATCGGCAGCGACAATCCGTGTCCCGCATACACGTAAATGATGTCGAAGCCGGCGCGGCGCGCGCGCAGAGCCGCGTTACGGTGCCAGCGGCGAAACGTGACGATGTCGGCCTTGGTCATGCCGCGGGCTTGCGCGGGGCTGTAGTTCGCCGGGTTTGCGATCGGGCTTGGTGCAAGCGAGGGCTCGCGCGAGTAGAGGTTGGGCGCGTTCATCCCCGCATGCACCAATTCGATGGCGGCCAACGCACCGTATCGATGAACCGCCTCGGTCATCAATTCCATGGAGGGAACGTCGGAGTCGTCCCACAGACGCCCTTCGATATATGGAGCGAGATCGCTCGATGCGTGAATCTCGACTTCCTCCGTACTCACCACCGCCCAGCCGCCTTCGGCCTTCATGCCGCGCATGGCGGCGTGGCTGCGGGGTTTTGCGTATCCCATGCCGTTGCAATGAGGAACTTGAAAGAAGCGGTTTTTGGCGCAGACCGGGCCGATCTTCACCGGTTCGAAAAGGATATCGTAGCGAGGATCGCGCGGCACGGTGTGCCTATGGTACCGCAGCGGCGGCGGCCGAGGTCATCGCAAGCGCAGCCGCTCGCCGTAGCCGGTCAATTCCAGATATCCCCGGCCCACGAGACGACCCTGCTCGCGGGCGCTCACTGCGCCCTCCCAATACACCGCACCGGTCGAGAGACGAGTGTCGTTCTCTTGGTCATCGAGCAGCGGTTCGAGATCGAACTCGCGCGATCCCGCACGCACGTGCCATTCCACGGGATATGAAGTTCCCGTCCGCGGCGAGCGCCACACACGCTTCGGTGCAAAGGCGACCTCGCCCGGATCCAACACCCGTACTTTGCCGTCCGCGCCGCGTAATGTTCCGCCCGCCCAGCGCACCTCACCGTTCAGCCCGCGGATTCGAAAAGCCATCAGGGCTGCGCCGTCGCTGAGGTTGATGCCGATCCAGTCCCACCCCGCCGCTTGGGCGTCAAGGTACTCGCTAGACCATTCGTGGTCGAACCAGGCCTCGCCGTTCACCGGATCGGCGCTCCCATGGCGGGAAATGGTTCCAGCGACGGTCATGTGCGGCAGGCTGTAGTAATAGCTCGCGGCCTGGGGCGCGGGTCCTTTGCGGCTGACGCCGGAATTTCCGTTGAGCAGCACAGGTTGCGTACCGGAGAGCTCAACGTGGATCGAAAAGTCCTCGGCATCGATGGCCGCTGCATAGCGGCCTGCCGGGTCGCGCTCGAGCGTCCATCGATCGATCCGAATATTTGCATCGCCGACGGCGGCCTCCGCCAGGCCCAGACCGGCGCGCCGAATGCGCTGATCCTGCCACAGCCGCCCGCGCTTCGGATCGCTGAGCGCGCAGTGCGCAATCAGCAGCTGGCGGGGTGCGAACGAGCTCGGATTGCCTTCCTGGATACCCGGTTTGGTGCGGAAAAAGGTGATCTGAAATCCCAGCGATTCGCCCGCCTTGGTAGTCAGCCAGCCCGTGACGTACCACCACTCGGTGCGAAACTCCGGGTGGCTTCCGTAGTCCTCGGGAAACTCCATGGCGCGGTTGGGAGTCACCGCCGCAAAGGTGGGCGCGGCCGAGGTGGGAGCCGCGGAGGTGGGCGCGGCGGCACTCGCGCCGGCCATCGACCACGCCAGCACGGCCGCTGGGATGGTCCACGCCAATGTGCCTGGCCGCCACGGCCGAATCCGCAGACGCATCACCAGTCCTCGCGCACCGCGTGCACGGCATCTTGATTCATCGCGCCCCGGCCGCTCCAGACGGCCGTGACCGCGGCGGCGAGTATCAACGTGACGCTGAGCACGCCCAGCTGCCACGCGGGAATTGCAAGATCGATGCTCCAGTTGAACGATTGGCGATTGACCACGTAGACCAGTACCAAGCTCAGCGCTGCACCTAGAATCAGACCGTACGCCGCTCCGAAAATGCTCATGAGGACGCCTTCGCTCGCCAGCATCCCGACCACCTGCCTCTTGAGCATCCCGATGTGGCGCAACATGCCGAACTCCGCACGGCGCGCGAGGGCGGTTGAGCTTGCCGCAAAGCTGATGCCCGTGAGCCCGATGATCACGGCAATGGCTTCGAGTGCGTAGGTGATTGCGAAAGCACGATCGAAGATCTGCAGCGAGCGTTCGCGAAGCGCGGTGCTCGTCAAAACCTCGAGCGAAGACGCCTCGCGCGGCGCAATGCGGGAGCGCAGCGCCGCTTCGGCGGCCGATGGACTGATGTGTCCGTCGAGCCACACCGAGCCTTCGTTGGCGCTCTCGTCGCCGGTCGCCTCGATGTAGTCGGTGCGCGAAATGACGACGGCACCGAAGGCGCGGGCGTAGTCGCGCCAGATGCCGGCGATCGTGAAGCGCTGCTCGCGGCCACCCAGCGGCAGCGTTATGCTCTCTGCGAGCTTGTATCCGTACAGATCCTGCAGCGCTTCGGAGATCCACGCCGGTCTCGTTCCCGCGGCCGGCGGCGCCTGAAGGCCCTTGATCAGCGGCAATTCTTTGGCGACCTCGGCGGCGCCGGCGTTGCGCGCGATCAGCGTGACGGGCGGCCGGTCTGCATCGAGCAGCAATTGACGGGTTCGCCGGAACTCGATGCGCGCGATCCCCGGAACGGCGCCGAGTCTTGCTTGATCCCCGGGCGACCAGTACGCCGTGTCGTTGCCCAGAGGCTCGCGCATTTGCAGATCGGCCGGGAGGAGCTTGCCCAGCCATTGTTCGAAGGATACGCGGAACGAGTAGACCATCACGGCCATCGCGACCATCAGGCTGAAGCTCACGATGATCGATGCAAGGCTCAACGTGGAGAGTCCGACGTTTTCCTTGAGCTGCGCGAGCGCCGTGTCGGGCACGACGCGATGGGTGCGCGGTGCGATCTGCAGGATCTTCACCGTCAACACCGGCACCAACAACACCGCGCCGAACAGCAGGGCGGCGATGGCCGCATAACCGAAGATTGGCAGTCCCGCCCTCGGCGGCAGCGTCGCCAGAACGGCACCGAGCCCGAGCAGGACGAGGCCGAACTGCCAGCTGCCTTTGGCGACCGCCGCGTAATCGGCGTCGCCGCCCTTCAGGGACCGGGCGGGCGGTTGACGAGCCGCAGCGCGCGCCGGTACCCACGCACCGATGCCGGAGACCATGCTGCCGACCACGAAAAACACGATCATCGGCAGGGGCGCGGCATGCAGCGTCGCTCCGGAGATGCGCAGCTGACCGTTGCCGAGGTCGCCGGTGAGCAATCGCAGCAGGATGGCGGCGAACAACATGCCGAGGCCGACTCCGATGAGGGATCCCACGATCCCGAGCGCGGCACCTTCGCCGACGAGTGCAAATTGCAGCTCGCCGCGCGTCACGCCGAGCGCCCGCAGCAGACCGAGAGATCTGCGTCTACGCAGCACCGACAAGGATTGAGTCGAAAAGACCAAGAAAGCGCCCGTCCACAACGCGACCAGCGCCAGCATGTTCAGATTGATCCGGTAAGCCCGGGTGGCAGTCACCGCGCGGTCGCGCTCCACTTGAGGCGCGACCGCCAGAACGCCCACCGGTAGTCGCCGGTCGAGCGCAGCGCGAAACGCCTCGACGTCGCTGCCGGGCTGCAAGCGCAAATCGAGGCGGTTCAAGCGGCCGAGCTTCTCAAAGGTCCACTGTGCCGAGGCAATGTCCATGACTCCCAGCGCTTGCGGGTAAGTGCTCTCGGCGAGAATGCCGGCGATGTGCAGCGACTTCGGCGAGCTGCCGACGATGACTTGCAAGGAATCGCCGCGCTGCAACCGCAGTTGCCGGGCGGCGCTGTTGCTCAAGAACAAGGCATCCGGTTCGAACAGATCGAAGACGCCTCCGGCGATGTCGCCGATGAGGGAAGGCTGCAAGGCTGCGGCGCGGAATGGGTCCAGCCCGAGCACCTTGAGCGTATCGCGTCGCCCCGGCAGCGCGACCTCGAGCTCGAGCACCGGGCTCGCCACGCTCACGGCCGGCTCGCGCGCGAGTTTCGTGAACAGCTGCTCCGAGAAGCCCTCGCGCGGGCCGCGGATCACGATGTCGGCCTCACCCACCAGCCGCTTCATTCCCAAGCCGAACTCGTTTAGTGCGGCGGTGTTGACCAGATACACCGCCGTGCCGAGCGAGACGCCGAGCGCGATCGCGATGACGGTGACTGCGAGTCGCCCCGGCTGCTCGCGCAACTGCGACAGCAGGAGCGCGCGCCAGGCCGTCAGAGAACCGCCGGACCTGCCAGCGGCGCTCAATGGACGGGCGCCAAGGGCTGAAATCCGCGACTATCCAGCACCAGGATGCGGTCGGCGGTGTCGGCGGCCGTACGCGAGTGGGTGATCAGGATCCCGCCGCCCGCATTTTCTTTGACTTGCCCGCGCAATAAGGCAAGGATCTGCGCCGCGTTGCGCGGGTCCAAGTTTCCGGTCGGCTCGTCGGCAAGCACCAGCCGGGGCCTGTGTACCAGCGCTCGCGCGATCGCGATCCGCTGCACTTCACCGCCGGAGAGTTCGCGCGCGTAATTGCGGGCGAGCGCCGGCATTCCGACCGCCTCGAGCATGTGCGCGACGCGCTGCGTTCGATCGGGCTCTGCCACACGCAACAGCTCGAGCGGAAGCGCGATGTTTTGTTCCACCGTGAGGTAGGGGAGAACGTGAAAGGCTTGGAATACGAATCCCACGCAGCGGCGCCGGAGGAGGGTCTTTGCGTCATCGTCGAGGCTCGACAGATCGGTCCCATCGAGCACAACGCGACCGGTATCCGGGTTATCGAGACCGGCCAGCAAATTGAGCAGCGTCGACTTGCCGACACCCGATTCGCCCATGATGGCGAGGTACTCGCCGGGCTGCAGTTCGAGATCCAGCCGCTCAAAGATCGCGGGCCGGTCCTTGCGATAGCGCTTGCTAAGATTCTCGAGCCGTAGAACGGCGGACTCGGCCACCATGCTCGGCCGCCGTCAGGCGGCGTCGACGCCGATCACGGCCTTGACCTCCAAGAAGTCGCGCAAGCCGAATTCCCCGTACTCGCGGCCGTTGCCCGACATTTTGAAGCCGCCGAACGGCGTCTTCATGTCCCCCGAAGCCCCGTTCAACGTCACCTGTCCGGCCCTTATACGGCTGCCCACGCGCCTTGCCCGAGCGTTGTCCTGCGACCAGACGTAGGCGGCGAGTCCATAAGGCGTATCGTTCGCGATCTGCACGGCCTGCTCCTCGGTCTCGTAGGGCAGAATGCACAATACGGGGCCGAAAATCTCCTCGCGCGCAATCGTCATATCGTTTCGCACGCCGGAGAATATCGTCGGCTTGACGAAGTAGCCTTTCTCCAGACCCTCCGGGCGACCGGCGCCGCCGGCGACGAGTCTTGCACCCTCCTTGATGCCTTTCTGTATGTATCCCTCGACCCGGTCGAACTGAATCTTCGAGACCACAGGACCCACCGTCGTTTTGTCCGAGGCGGGGTCGCCGACCATCACCCCGGAGGTGATGCGCTTGGCGATCGCTTCGACCTCCGCGAGCTTATCGGCCGGGACCAGCATGCGCGTCGGTGCGTTGCAGGACTGACCCGAGTTCTGGAACACGTGCAGCACGCTCTGCTTGACGGCGCGCTCGAAGTCGGCGTCGTCGAGCAGCACGTTCGGCGACTTGCCGCCGAGTTCCTGATGCACACGCTTGACCGAAGCGGCCGCATTTTTTGCGACCTCCGTGCCGGCGCGAGTCGAGCCGGTGAAGGAAACCATGTCGATGTCCGGATGCGAGGAAAGCGGCGCCCCGACGTGAGGGCCGTCGCCGTTGATCAGATTGAAAACACCGGCGGGCACACCGGCCTCATGCATGACCTTGGCCCATAAAATGGCGCTGAACGGCGAGTACTCGGAGGGTTTCAGGACCATGGTGCAGCCGGCCGCGAGCGCCGGGACGACCTTCGCGGCGACCTGGTTCATCGGCCAGTTCCACGGCGTGATCAGCGCGCACACGCCCACGGGCTCTTGCACCAGCCGCGTCGTGCCCCGCATCTCCTCGAATTTGAAGCTCTTCAACACCTCGATCATGGCGCTGATGTGTCCGACGCCGATCCGGGTCTGCGAGCCCTTGGCGAGCGTGATGGGCGCACCCATTTCGGTCGATATCGCCTGGGCGATCTCATCGAAGTGAGCCTTGTAGGCGGCAAGCACGCGCTCGAGGAGGGCAAGGCGTTCGGCCGGCGTCGTGCGCGAATACTTGTCGAAGGCGCGTCGTGCCGCGGCCACTGCACGGTCGACGTCTTTCGGGCCGCCCATGGAAATGACGCCCGCAACCGACTCGGTGGCCGGATTGATTACGTTGAATTCCTTGGCTTCGATGGGATCGACCCAAGCGCCGTCGATGTAAAACTGCCGGTTGTCGTAGATCATCAAACTGCCTCGCAAATTCGTGAGATTGTGATCGATATTCTACCCGCTGACGGACTCGTGCGCCTCGGCTCTTGTCGCCTGCCGCCGACAGCGGGCGGCGGCCGTACCCCAATCCTCAGCTTGGACGCATGTTTGCGGTCGCAGTTCGCATTTCTTCAAGCCGACAATTCTGTTGGTTGCGAGAAGGGATTAGCCTTCACCCACCGATTGCCGATCGATAACCAAGAGCAGTCGAGCGCGTCCCATAGGGCGCCGTTGGAGCTGTACCTATGCCGCGCACCGGACGAGTTTTATTGCTACTGGCCTCTGCAGCCTGCGCGGCGGCGGCCGTCCAATCGCTCGCGGCGGCCCCTGAGTACAATCCCGTTCGCAGATCACCAATTGCCATCGGCCCGGAAGCGAAGCGGATCATCGTCGGGATGCGGGCGACCCCCACCAATACCGTGTCAAAAACGATCCTCGTCGTGCGGCGGGCGCGCAGCTACACCGTCACGCAGGCGCAAACGACTCCCGCGGACGTCAAAGCCCTGTCGCAGCGCGTCGGCTTGAATCTCGCGAAGAGCCGCCAATTCACGCCCAGCATGCACGTCCTGTTCCTGCAGAAGACGCTCTATGGCGCCGACGTCGAGGCGCTTCTGGAGAAACTGCGCGCCGATCCCGCGGTGCAATTTGCCGCCGTGGACCGGCTGCGCTACCCCGTCGCCGTCCCCAACGACCCCCTGTTCCTGCCCACGCCCGGTTCCGCCAGCGGCCAGTGGTATATGAATACGCCGGGACCCGCCACAGTGGAGGGGGTGGCGACGACGGACGCATCAGCAACCGACGCCGTGTCTGCCTGGGGCATCACCACGGGAAGCGCCGGCATCGTCATTGCCGATGTGGATAATGGCATACGATTCGATCACCCCGACTTGCTGCGGGCCGGTCTCGGCGGGCGCTTGCTCCCGGGCTATGATTTCGTGGGTCAGGATTACGATCTGACCTCCGGAGCGGCGCTCGGGACGTTCTTGCGCGCAAATGACGGCGATGGATGGGATCCGGATCCGTCGGATCCGGGCGATTGGATCAGCAGCACCGATCAGCAGAACGCTGTCTTCCCAGCGTCCGACTGCCCGGTGGAGGACAGCTCCTGGCACGGGACGCGGGTCGTCGGCGTTTTTGGCGCAATCACCAATAACAGCAGCGGCATCGCGGGCTTGAACTGGGGATCTTGGGTGTTGCCGGTGCGCGCGCTCGGCAAATGCGGCGGCTACGACTCCGACATCATCGCCGGGATCCAGTGGGCCGCGGGTATGACGGTTATGAATCCGGACGGCCCGGCCGTCCCGGCGAATCCATACCCCGCCGACATCATCAACTTGAGTTTGGGCGGGGGCACGGACGCGTGCTCGGGATCCGCGTACGAGGCCCCACTCAAGACCGTGACCGCGATGGACATCCTCATCGTCGTTTCGGCCGGCAACGGTGGTCTGGCTGGGCAACCCGCGCAGCCGGTCGAACTACCGGGGAACTGCAGTGCCCTCGTTCCTGGCGTCATGGCAGTTGCGGGACTGCGCAACGTCGGCACCAAGGTGGGATACAGCAGTATTGGTCCAGAGGTAACGGTTTCCGCGCCAGCCGGCAACTGCATCAACACCAGCGGCGCCTGCCTGCGATCGATCGACACGACGACCAATGCGGGACTCACCGTTCCCGCGGCCAACGGTTATACGAACGAAACGAATCCGAACCTCGGCACGAGCTTCTCCGCCCCCATCGTCTCCGGCATCGCTGGGCTGATGCGCTCGGTCAACGGCAATTTGCCCCCTGAACAATTGGTTGTCCGACTTCAAGCGAGTGCCAATGCGTTTCCCGCGAATTCGAGCGGTGTCCCGACTTGTCCTGCCGTATCCACCACCGGTGAGTGCTCCTGTCTTGGATCCAGCCAATGCGGTGCTGGTATGGTTGATGCGTATCATGCAGTCCAAGCCGCACAAAGGCCGATCGGCGTCATTGCCATCCCGGCTAATGTGGTCGCAGGGAGCGTATTTGATGGCAGCGGCAGCGTCGCCGCTTGCAATGTGAGCGTCAGCCCACCTGCACCCTTAGGGATAGCCTCTTACAAGTGGACGGCCGTCCCCTCGAGCATCATTGCGAGCGGCGCGAATAGCGCCCGCGTCATGGTCAACCCGGCAAACGGAACCCTAACGTTGACGGTGACCGATACTGTCGGAGCTGTCGACGTTGAAACCGTCGCTCTCACCCCGACTTCGGCTACCAGCACAGCTCCCGCATCAGCCGGCACCAGCGCCACCGCATGCCCCACGGCGCTGCAGGTGACCCCGGTGCCACCCACCGTCGCACAAGCATTTGCGCCGGCGAGGGTCGGACCCACGATTCCTTCCACCCTCACGTTCACGCTGCGCAACGCGAATGCCTTCACACTGACGCAAAGCAATTTCAGCGATACCCTGCCCACGGGAGTGACGATTTCCAGCTCCGCCGCGCCGGCGTCCACCTGCACCGGAGCCAACGGTTCATTGAGCGCCACAACGAACGCGATCACCTTGAGTGACGCCGACATTCCGCCGAACGGCAGCTGCACGGTGACCGTGAGCGTTTCGAGCGCTGCTGCCGGAAGCTATACCAATGCCGTTGCGGCGAACGCGCTCATGACCGGTCCCGCCGGCGGCAATGCGGCCGCGAACCAGGCGATGCTGACGGTGACCGTGCCGAATCCGCCGACGGTATCCGAGGCCTTCGCGCCCGCGAGCGTCGGACAGAACGGAAACTCCACACTCACCATCACGCTCAACAACTCGAACTCGTACGCGCTCACCTCGGTGGGATTGAACGCGACGCTGCCGGGCAACTTGACCGTGAAAAGTTCGCCGGCGGCCGCCTCCAGCTGCGGTGGAACGCTGGCGGCGCCGATGAGCGGCGTGACCCTTTCCGGGGCGACCATCCCGGCGAACGGCAGCTGCACGCTCACGCTAACGGTGAGCAGCGGTACCGTCGGTACCTATGCGAACAGTATCGCGGTGAGCGCAGTCACGAGCACGCCGGCCGGCGCCAACACCGCCCCCGCAAGCGCGACGCTGACGGTGACTGCGTCGAGCGGCGGTGGCGGCGGTGCGTTCGAATGGCCGGACGTGCTGTTGCTCGCCGGTGTTCTGCTGGTGGCGAGAGGGCGAGCGCGCAGCGCGGCTCTGCCACGTCGCTAGTCGACACGACGGTGGGCTAGAATGCGGCCATGGAAGTGCCGAACCCACCGCGCACGCGGATCGACGAAGTGAAGACGCTCCGCGACCCGCGCGGCAGCCTCTTCGAGCCGCTCGGCGATGCCGAACTCGCCGCACAACGGAACGTGCACGTGGTGCTGACCCAGCCCAACGAGGTGCGCGGTAATCACGTGCACCAACTGGCCACCGAAATCACGACCGTGATGGGGCCCTGTTTGGCTCGCCTCAAAGAAGGGGGCGCAATCCGCGATGTCGTGGTACCAGCCGGTGAGGTCTGGCGTTTCACCATACCGCCCGGCGTGGTGCACGCTTACCGCAACACCGGCGATGCGGTCATGGTGCTCATTTCCTTCAGCACGCAGGTGCATGACCCCGCCGGCGGCGACACGCGCCGTGAGCACATCCTCTAGGGGCAAGGGCCTCTAGCTGCAGAACGCGAGCTCATAGCCGCGCTTGAAATCTCGAATGTGCTTTTCCATCCAGGTGCGCGCGACCTCGCTGCGTCGCAGCTTGATGGCGCTCGTGATCCGGCTTTGCGCTTGCGCTATCCGTGCGCGCGCTTGCGGCACGCGATCGACGAGTTGAGTGAGGGTGGGGGCGAGCAGCAGGTTGAGGGGCGCCTGGGAGAGGGCGAGCACTTGATTGCCGCTCGCGGCCGCGACGGCCGTGAAGAAGTCCACCACTGCGCGCACCGCCGCGTCGGTGTCCGCCGCATCGCGCCGGAAGCGCGCGCTCGTACGGACCAACATCTGCAGCTGTGCGGCGCTGCGTCGCGAGGCGGCATATTGCGCCGCGGCCGGTTCGATTGCCATCATCGCTTCCCACAGCTCGACAAAGGTCACATCGTGCAGCGCGAGGGCGCGGCTGACGCCGGAACTGATGTCACGCGGCTCCGGGCGGGTAACCCGCAGCCGCTTCTCGCCGCGGCCTCGGCCGAGCAGGCCTTGAGTTTCCAGCTCCCGAATCGCCTCGCGAATCGTGGAGCGGTTGACGCCGAATTGGCGCGCCAGGTCGCTCTCGGAGGGCAGGGGATCGCCCGTCCGGAGAGAGCGCCCGACGATGCGCTGCTCGATGACGTTCGCGATTTGCCGGTACGCCGGATGATCGTCCAGCGGCTCAAACAGGTCGCTCAACCGGCTTCCCCGAACAACTCGCGGCCGATCAGCATGCGCCGGATTTCCGAGGTGCCCGCGCCGATCTCATAGAGTTTCGCATCGCGCAGCAGGCGGCCGGTCGGATAATCGTTGATGTAGCCGTTGCCGCCGAGCAGTTGAATGGCATCGAGGGCGGCGCGCGTTGCGGCCTCGGCGCAGAACAAAATGCAGGCCGCAGCGTCTTTGCGCGTCGCGTCGGCGCGATCGCAGGCGCCGGCGACGGTGTATGCATAGCTGCGGCAGGCATTGAGCGAGGCGTACATATCGGCAAGCTTGCCCTGCACCAGCTCGAACGTGCCGATGGGCTGGCCGAATTGACGCCGCTCGCGTACGTAGGGGACCGCCACGTCGAGCGCCGCCGCCATGATTCCGAGCGGGCCGCCGGACAAGACCACGCGTTCATAATCGAGCCCGCGCATCAATACGCTCACCCCCTGGTTCTCTTCGCCGAGGAGGTTTTCGGCCGGTACCTCGCAACTGTCGAAAACCAGCTCGCTGGTGCTCGAACCGCGCATCCCGAGCTTGTCCAATTTTTGTGCGGGCTTGAATCCCTTGAAGCCCGCTTCGATGATGAACGCGCTGATGCCGCGTGGGCCCGCCTCCGGGTTGGTCTTCGCGTAGACCACCAGGACGTCGGCCTCCGGGCCGTTGGTGATCCACATCTTGCGGCCGTCGAGCACGTAGCGGTCGCCGCGCTTCACCGCCTTCAGCTGCATCGATACGACGTCCGAGCCGGCGCCGGGCTCGGACATGGCGAGCGCACCGACGTGTTCGCCGCTGATGAGAGCCGGCAGGTAGCGGCGCTTCTGCTCGGCGGTTGCATTCAGCGCGAGCTGGTTGACGCACAGATTCGAATGCGCGCCATAGCTCAGGCCGATGGCCGCCGATGCCCGCGATATCTCCTCCATCGCCACGGTGTGGGCGAGGTAGCCGAGGCCGGCGCCGCCTTCTTCGGCCGGCACGGTGAGCCCGAGGAATCCGAGCTCGCCCAGCTCGCGCCACAGGTCGCGCGGAAAGAGGTTGCTGCGATCGATTTCGTTGGCGCGGGGCGCGATGCGCTCCTCGGCGAAGCGACGCACTTGATCGCGGACCGTATCGATCACCTCGCCGAGGCCGAAATTGAACTCGCGGTAGGCAGCTCCGGGCATCGTCTTACAACCCCATTGTCAGCAGACCCGAAATCGTTGGATAATCGGACTGTCCGACAATATTGCCACTACTGCGGCAGCAATGCCATGGCAGGAACCGATACCCATGGCCAGGATCGCCTCTAAACTAGACCCCCGATCGGCCGAATTCGCGGCCAATCGTGCTGCGATGCAATCACTGGTCACCGAGCTGCGGGCCCAGCTGCAGCACAACGCGCGCGGCGGCAGTGCCGCGGCGCGGGAAAAGCACACGGAGGCCGGAAAATTGCTGGTGCGCGACCGGATTGACGCGCTGCTCGATCCCGGCTCCTCGTTCCTGGAACTCTCCGCGCTGGCGGCGCACGGGGTGTACGACGACGACTTGCCGGGCGCCGGGTTGGTAACGGGCATCGGCCGAGTTTCAGGCCGCGCCTGCATGATCGTTGGCAATGATCCGACCGTGAAGGGCGGAACCTATTACCCCCTCACGGTGAAGAAGCACCTGCGTGCGCAGGAGATTGCCGGCGAGAACGCGCTGCCGTGCATCTACCTCGTCGAGAGCGGCGGAGCGTTTCTGCCGAAGCAGGATGAGGTGTTTCCCGACCGCGATCACTTCGGCCGGATATTCTTCAATCAGGCGCGGCTCTCCGCCCAGGGCATCGCTCAGATTGCGGTGGTGCACGGATCGTGTACGGCGGGCGGCGCGTACGTGCCCGCGATGTCCGATCACGCCGTCATCGTGCGAAATCAGGGCCGTGTGTTCCTCGGCGGCCCGCCGCTGGTGCGCGCCGCGACGGGCGAGGATATCGACGCGGAGTCGCTCGGCGGCGCGGATGTGCATTGCCGGCGGTCCGGCGTGACGGACTATTACGCCGAAAACGATACCCACGCGCTCGCCTTCGCGCGCCGGGCCGTCGCACGGCTGCGCGTACCGCCGCTCGCCTCGCCGGCGCCCCGCGGTATCGAGCCGGCGTACGATCCGCTCGATCTGTACGGGGTCATTCCGCAGAACTCACGCAAACCCTACGATGTGCGGGAAATCATCGCGCGCCTCGTCGACGGTTCCTGGTTTGACGAGTTCAAAGCGCTGTACGGAACGACCCTGGTGTGCGGATTTGCCGATATCCACGGCTTTCCGGTTGGAATCTTGGCCAACAACGGGATTCTGTTTTCGGAGAGCGCGTTGAAAGGCACGCACTTCATCGAACTTTGCTGCCGCGAGGGAATACCGCTTTTGTTCCTGCAAAATATCTCCGGATTCATGGTAGGTCAGGCGGCCGAAGCCGGCGGCATTGCCAAGGACGGCGCAAAGCTCGTCACCGCGGTGGCCTGCGCGGCAGTACCGAAGTACACCGTGGTCATCGGCGGCAGCTTCGGTGCGGGCAATTACGCCATGTGCGGCCGCGCCTACGGCCCGCGACTGCTTTTTCAGTGGCCGAATGCGCGCACCTCCGTGATGGGCGGCGAGCAGGCGGCGAGTGTCTTGGCCACCATCAAGCGGGACGCCCTGCAGCGCGCCGGGCGCGAGTTCAGCGAGGCCGAGGAGGAGCAGCTCAAGGCACCGATTCGCGAGCAGTTCGAGCGGCAGGGGCAGCCCTTTTATGCCTCTGCGCGCCTCTGGGACGATGGCGTCATCGATCCCATCGACACGCGGCGCGCATTGGGGCTCGCCCTGGCGCTGACCCAGGCGCAGCGCGCTCCGGCGACCCAGTATGGCATCTTTAGAATGTGAGCGCGTGATGCCGCACAAGTCCCGGAGCCGTCTGCTCGTAGCCAATCGAGGCGAAATCGTCTGCCGGATCGCACGCACCGCGCAGCGCCTGGGGTGGACCACGATCGCCGTCTACTCCGACGCCGATCGCGGCGCCCGGCACGTGCGTGTCGCCGACGAGGCGTATTATTTGGGCGCATCTCCGGCGGCCCAAAGCTATCTCAGCGCCACCCGCGTGCTGGAGCTGGCGAAACGCGTCGGCGCGGATGCGGTGCATCCCGGATATGGCTTCTTGTCGGAGAATGCCGATTTTGCACAAGCCTGCCTCGATGCGGGGCTGATGTTCATCGGCCCGCCGCCCGCGGCGATCCGCTCGATGGGCTCGAAGAGCGCCTCCAAAGCCGCCATGGCAGCCGCCGGTGTGCCGGTGGCCCCGGGTTATCATGGCAGCGAGCAGTCGCTCGAGCGGTTGCAGGCCGAGGCCGTGCGCGTGGGCTTTCCGCTGATCGTCAAGGCGAGCGCGGGCGGCGGCGGCAAGGGCATGCAGGTGGTGCACTCAGCGGGCGATGTCGCGGCGGCAATCGGCTCGGCGCAGCGGCTCGCGCGAACCGCCTTCGGCGACGACCGGCTGCTCCTGGAGCGCTACTTCGCAAAGGCGCGGCACGTCGAGGTCCAGGTCTTCGCCGACACCCATGGCGAGATCGTGGCGTTGTTCGATCGCGATTGCTCGGTGCAGCGCCGTCATCAAAAGATCATCGAGGAGGCGCCGGCGCCGGGCCTGAGGCCCGAGGTGCGCGAGGCCATGGCGCAGGCGGCGATCACGGCGGCTCGTACGGTCGGCTATGTCGGAGCGGGCACCGTGGAGTTCCTCCTCGATCCCGAGCAGAACTTCTACTTCATGGAAATGAACACCCGACTGCAGGTCGAACATCCGGTCACCGAGCTCATTACCGGCGTCGATCTGGTGGAATGGCAGCTGCGCATCGCCCGAGGCGAGCGTTTACCCGGCGTCGCGCGGAGCCTCACGCAGAACGGGGCCGCGATCGAGGCGCGCCTCTATGCGGAGGATCCGGCGCAGGACTATTTGCCGAGTGTCGGGCGCATTGCTCACCTGCGCTGGCCCGAGGCGAGGCCGGGTTTGCGGTTGGACGTCGGTGTCGATGAAGGGGATGAAGTCTCACCATTTTACGACCCGATGCTCGGGAAGCTGATTGCTTGGGGCGAGTCGCGCGCGCAGGCGGCCGCTTTATTGCGCAGGGCGCTCGGCGAGCTCGAGATCGCCGGCGTGATCACCAATCGCGCGCTGCTGGCGAGCGTGCTCGGCGACGCGGAGTTTTCCCGCGGGCCGGTGGCAACCGATTTTCTCGAGTTGCGGCGTGCGTACATCGCCTTCGGCGAGCCGTCTCCGGCGGTGGAAGATTACCTGCTCGCGGCGCTGTGGTGCGCTTCGTCGCGCGCGGATCCTGGGGCACTCTGGTCGGACACCACGGGATGGCGTCTCGGCGCTGCGGCGGTGACGAGGTGGCGACTGCGCGATGTCACGGTGAGTCTCGAGCGGACGGGGCCGAACTCGTATCGGGGGCGCGTCGCCGACCGCGACCATGCGCTGCAGCTCGTCGCGCGCGCCGATCCCGCCTTCGAAGTCGACATCGATGGGCGCGTGCATCGCCTGAACGTCGTGGAATCCGGTCAGGACTTGCAGCTGTTTCGGGAGGGGCGCTACGCGATGCTGCGCGCGGCGAGCACGGAGGACACGCTGCAAGCCACGGACCAGGCGGATGAGGGCTCGTTGGTCACGCCGCTGCCGGGTACGGTCGTTGCCGTACACGTCAGTGCCGGCGAGCGCGTGGAGCGCGGAGCGCCGCTGCTCACCATCGAAGCGATGAAAATGGAGCACACCGTGACGGCCCCGTATGCGGGCACCATCGAGCGAATTCCCTTTGGTTTGTCGGATCGCGTCGCCGCGGGGGCGATATTGGTCGAGATCTCGCCCCGCGACTGAAGGGGCTCGCTACGCGACTTCGACCGCAGCTTCCGCCAACGGGGGCAAGGTCACTTTGAAGCGTGTTTCATGGCCGAGCAAACTCGCGAGCGCGATTTTTCCGCCCGCTTCGTGAACGTAGCGACGCACCAGCGACATGCCGGTGCCGTGTGTCACATCGCCTGGAGCGGTCGGCAACGTGGTGAAGCCCGATTTGAAAATGAGCTTGATCGCCTCCCGATCGCGCAGCCGCGCAGCCGCCTCGCCGGTGATCACGCCTCTCGCGATCGCCGTCGCGCGGACTCGATCGGGATCGAGCCCGCAGCCGTCATCTTCGAATAGCAACTCGAAGCCCCGCTCGGGGAGGCTCTTGAACTCCAGGCGCAACGTGCCGTGCGCCGGCTTGCCGGCGGCTTCGCGTGCTGCCGGGGTCTCGATCCCATGCATGACGGCGTTGCGAATGAGCTGGATGGCGATGTTCTTGATCGCCGCCTGATACTGCGGCGGCACCATTTGCAGCCCGGTGCATTCGAGGATCACCGTTTTGTTGTGTTCCTGAGCGACGTGATCGGTGAGCGCCTGCAAGGTGTTGTCGAGGCTCCCGGCGGCGGGCGCGGAGCGCTGCGCGCCCGGTGCGGCCTTCGCCGAGGGCTTTTCCGCCGCGAATTTCGGCGGCGCGATGATTTGTGTGCCGTTTTCCGTCATGTGGGGCGCCGTCGACGGGGCGTCGCTGTCGCGCACCTGGGCCGTCGAGACGGTCAGGGATTTCAAAAACGCGAATTGACCGTAGAGCTGGTCCAGCTTGACCGCGAGCGGCAGGAACTCGCTGCCGCTGAGCGAGCTGCGGCTGCGCAAATCGTGCAGCGAGTCCTCGAACTGGCGCGCCGCTCCCTCCAGGGCGCTCAGCTTGAACGCCGCCGCATCGCGCCGCACGCGATCGACCTCCTCGAGCGTCTCCTCGAGCTTGGCGCGGAACGCCTCTTCCTCCCGGGCCGGTTTCTTCAAGACGAGGTTGATGGTCTTCATCGAAGCGTCGGTTCTTTGCAGAAACGCCGCGAAGCGCGCGCCGCCCGTCTGCAGCACGCTGCGCAGCATCTCTCCCTGCGTCTGTATCTGCGCCCGCAGCTCCTCGAGCTCGCGCTCGGTCTGCACGCGCAGCGTGATATCGGTGACGCGCACCAACCACAGACGCGGATCGCGCGAGTTCTCGATCGGATCGAACTCGAACGAGTAGTGGGCGGCCTCGCTGGTGCCATCGGCCTTGGGCAGTCGGACCTCGACGTCGCGCAGCGGATTCGAGTCCGCCGCATCCTGGCGCGGGCCGCCGCTGAGCAATGCGCCGACGTAGCCGCGTGCCACCGTGAGCACTTTCGCAGTCACGATCGGTGCGATCAGCTTTTCAAAGCTGAGATTGCCGAAATCCTGGCGTCGAAACAGCGCAGCGAGGGACTGCGAGACCTGGGGCTGGATCTTGTCCCGGCCGTCGAGGAGGAACAGCCCCTGCTCGCTATTTTTGAGAATAGCCTCGGTCAGCCGGTTGCTGGCACCGAGCAATTCCTGCTTCTCGCGCTCGTGTCGCTTGGCTGTGATGAACATGGACCCTCAGCGTGCCAAAGCGCCACGCAGGCGGGCTTGATCAGTGTCACAGCCCTGCGCCTTTCATGACATATGCTGCGGTGAGGCAGGACCGCCTGTGACGCGCGTCACATTTTCATGCGACGGCCGCCACCAGCGGACCGAGATCGGCCAACAGCTCGTCCGCCGAGGCGTAGCGGTGGGGCAATTCCTTCGCCATCAAGCGGTCGAGCAGCGCTTGTTGCAAGGCGACATTGGGCGGCAGCCTGGGGACGGGGGCGGTGGCATGCTGTGCCATGATCTCGATCGCGCTGCGACCGCTGTAGGGGCGCTGGCCGGTGAGCATCTCGTAGAACATCACGCCGAGACTGTAAAGGTCGGTGCGGGCATCGACTCGGTGGCCCTGGGATTGCTCGGGACTGATGTAGTACGGGGAGCCGAGCACCTGGCCGGCGCCGGTGGTGCCGCCTTCGTCGACCGAGCGGCGCGCGAGACCAAAATCGATCAGCACCGGGGAATTGTCCTCGCGCAGCATGACGTTGGCGGGCTTGAGGTCGCGATGCAATATGCCAAAGACATGGATGACGCGCAGCGCCTCGGCGATCGAGCGCAGGTAATAGAGACTTTCGTCGATGCTCAGTGGATTACGCAGCCGGTCGCGCAGATCGCCGCAGGGAATGTATTCCATGACCAGGTATTGATGCTGCGGCAGCGCACCGAAATCGTAGATCTCCGCGATCGCTCGATGCGCGATGCTCGAGATGATCTCGTATTCGCGCTGGAATCGCTCGGCATCGTCCAATTCCCGCGCCGAGGTGCCGCGATTCATGACTTTGAGGACGACGTTGCGCCTCAAGCGATCGCTCCTCGCGAGGAAGACCGAGGAGAAATTGCTGGTCGCGATCTCCTTCACGATCGTGTAGCCGGGGACCCGAATCGAGGGGGCGTCGTTGGCGGGCGCGAGCAGCGCCTCGGCAGCGAGGGTCGCGGCGCGCTGCTTGGCGCACGCCTCGGTCACCGCCTTGAGCAGCGTATCGCGGGTGATCCGCGCCAGCGGCAAGTAGTCCTTCGCGCCGCATTTGAGCGCTCTGACCGCCGACAGCTCGCTGCCGTGCTCAGCGAGTACAATACAGTGCAGGGTGGGCTGCGCGCGTAACATCTGCGTCAAATGGTTGAGGCCGGCGCTCGCCGCAGCCTCGTTGCCGAAATCGATTTGCAGGACGACCGCGTCCGGAGCACGGTCTTGGACGAACTGCGCCAAGGAGGCGGGATCAGCGGCCGGGGCAGTCGTGACCTGAGCGCTCGGCCAATGACTGGTCACGTGGTGGGTCAACCACTGCAGGCGCTTGGTATCGCCGCCCACCACCAACAGGATTGGACCGGTCGCATCTGGCATAAGACTTAAGTCTGGAGCAAGGAGCGCCAGACTAGCTGCCAAGGCCCCTCGGGCGCCCGTCGGGAATTCACATTTCTGGCGGCCTGTCCCGGTCGGGTCGATTTGGGCGTCCAAAAGGCGAAAAACACGGGAATTCCTGCTCAAAAAGCGGGAAAATTGAAACCACCCCCCGACTACGCGGTCTGTTGGGAACACTTCAGGATCTTTGCAAAGGACGTTATTTCCATGGGCAGCATCAGAATTTGGTCCCTCGCGGTCGTCGCCGGCATCTTCGTCGTGGTGGTGGCTCACCAGCGCTCGCATGCCGATGTCGGGGCGGTGAGCGCGGCACCAGTCGCTGCGGCGCCGCTCAGCGGGGCACCGCCCGCCGGCGTCATTGCACCCGCCTCACCGGCGGCGTCGGCCCGGGTCGGCGGACTGCCCGATTTCTCCGAATTGGTCGCCGAGAACGGCGCGGCGGTGGTCAACATCAGCGTGCTCGAGAAGCCTCAAAAATTCGGCGGCTCGAGCGATCAGGGCGATGAGGATCCGTTGTCGCAATTCTTCCATCGCTATCAGATGCCGAATCCGGAACACATGCCGCCGAGCCATGGCATCGGCTCCGGGTTCATCGTCAGTTCCGACGGCTATGTGCTCACCAATGCGCATGTCGTTGCGGATGCCTCCGAGGTCACCGTCAAGCTCACCGATCGGCGCGAATTCGCGGCGAAAGTCGTCGGCGTCGACAAGCGCAGCGATGTGGCACTGATCAAGATTCCCGCCAACGGCTTGCCCACGGTGCGCTTCGGCGATCCCGCGCACATCCGACCGGGGCAGTGGGCGATCGCGATCGGCTCGCCGTTCGGTTTCGAGAACAGCGTGACCGCCGGCGTGATCAGCGCCGTCGGACGCCCCCTTCCCGATGACAGCGGCAGCTCGTTCGTTACGTTCATTCAGACCGACGCGGCGGTGAACCCCGGCAATTCCGGCGGGCCGCTGTTCAATCTGGACGGCCAAGTGATCGGTATCAACTCGCAGATCTACAGCCGCACCGGCGGTTACATGGGCATGTCGTTCGCGATACCCATCGATGTGGCGTTGAACGTCAAGGATCAACTGTTGCGAAACGGCCGGGTGAATCGCAGCCGGATCGGCGTGGCGGTGCAGGACATCGGTCAACAGCTCGCGCAAACGTTCGGTTTAGCGACGCCGCATGGTGCCCTGATCAGCGCGGTGGAGCCGCAAAGTCCCGGAGAACGCGCGGGTCTCAAGCCCGGCGACGTCATCACCAGCGTCAACGGTCATCCCATCGACCATTCCTTCGACTTGCCCGCCATCATCTCCCAGCTGCCGCCCGGTACCGAGGCTCATCTCGGCATTTGGCACGACCGCAAGGCGAAAGATGTGACGGTGAAGACGGTGCTGCTGGAGGATACCCCGGCACAGGCTGCGCGCAGCGGCGTGGACGGCGGTGGGCGGCTCGGACTCGCGGTAAGGCCGCTCGATCCAGGCGAGCAGCAGGAATTGCACACGCGCGGGCACTTGGTGGTGGAGGACGTGAGCGGGCCGGCGCTGGCCGCCGGTCTGCAGGCCGGCGATGTGGTGTTGGGTGTGAACGGCGCGGGGGTTTCCACCGTGGCCGAGCTCAAGCGGGAAGTCGCGCGCGCCGGGCGCACGGTTGCGTTGCTGATTCAACGCGAGGACGCGCAGATCTACATTCCAGTCGACCTGGGGTGAGCCGATCATAGTTGTACTTACGTTGCGCAATCGGATCTAATCCCGGCGTGCAAACCGCCGCCCCCTTGTTCCCGGGTCTCGAAGCGGACGTCGCCGAGCACCGTCCGGCGACGTTCCTGCCGACCTCGCGCGCCGAAATGGCGGCGCTCGGCTGGCAGCAGTGCGATGTGATCATCGTGACGGGCGACGCCTACGTGGATCATCCGAGTTTCGGCATGGCCATCATCGGCCGCGTCCTCGAGGCGCAGGGATTCAAGGTGGGGGTCATCGCGCAGCCGGATTGGCGCGGCACGGAGGATTTCACGGCCCTCGGAGCGCCGCGGCTGTTCTTCGGCGTGACCGGCGGCAACATGGATTCGATGGTCAACCGCTACACCTCGGATCGGCGGGTGCGAAGTGATGATGCGTATACGCCGGGAGGCGTAGGGGGCAGGCGTCCCGACCGTTGCGTCATCGTCTACTCACAGCGGCTGCGCGAAGCCTTCAAGGATGTTCCCATCGTCATCGGCGGCATCGAGGCGAGTTTGCGGCGCATCGCGCATTTCGATTATTGGTCCGAGCAGGTGCGCCGCTCGGTGCTGGTCGACGCCAAAGCGGATCTGCTGGTCTTCGGCAATGCCGAGCGGCAGATCGGTGCCATCGCGCGCAGGCTGGATGCGGGCGAGCCGATATCGAGCGTGACGGATTTGCGCGGCACCGCCTTCGTGCGCCGCAGCCTGCCGGCCGATTGGATCGAGATCGATTCGACCGAACTCGACACACCGGGTCCGGTGTCTGCGCCCGCGGATCCGTACGCATTCGAGCCGCGGGCTGCCGTATCCCCCGGCACGCCGGCATCGGCGCACACGGTGGTGAAATTTTTCCGCCAGGTGCCCAACGCGCAGCGCGAGCGCAGCGTCATCCGGCTGCCGTCATTCGAACAGGTGAGCCGGGATGCGGTGCTGTACGCACACGCATCGCGCATTCTTCACTTGGAGTCGAATCCCGGCAATGCGCGCGCACTGGTGCAGCGCCACGGCACCCTCGATGTGTGGCTGAACCCACCGCCGATTCCCCTCACCACCGCGGAGATGGATGCCATCTACGAGTTGCCGTACGCGCGCCGTCCCCATCCGGCGTACGGCAGCGCGAAGATCCCGGCGTACCACATGATTCGATTCTCCGTGGCGATCCAACGCGGGTGCTTCGGCGGCTGTACCTTCTGCTCGATCACCGAGCACGAGGGGCGCATCATCCAAAGCCGCTCCGAAGATTCGGTGGTGCGCGAAATTGAGACCATACGCGACACGGTGCCTGGATTCACCGGCGTCGTCTCTGATCTCGGCGGCCCGACGGCGAATATGTACCGGCTGCATTGCAAGAGTGCTGCGGTGGAAGCCGCGTGCCGCCGGCCGTCGTGCGTTTTCCCAGGCGTATGTCCGAATCTGAATACCGATCATGCGCCGCTCATCAGCCTGTACCGCCGCGCGCGCGGGCTGCGGGGAATCAAGAAGGTCTTGATCGCCTCCGGCGTGCGCTACGATCTGGCGATCCAATCGCCGGATTATGTGAAGGAGCTGGCGACCCACCACACCGGCGGATACCTCAAGATTGCCCCCGAGGCGATCGCCGATGGACCTTTATCGAAGATGATGAAGCCCGGTGTCGGAACGTACTACAAGTTCAAGGAGCTGTTCGACAAGTACTCGAAGGCGGCGGGCAAAGAGCAATATCTCATTCCGTATTTCATCGCCGCACACCCCGGGACGAGCGATCAGGACATGCTGGAACTCGCGCTGTGGCTGAAGAAGAACGGCTTTCGCGCCGACCAGGTTCAGGCATTCCTTCCCTCGCCGATGGCCACCGCGACCGCCATGTACCACTCGGGCAAGAACCCCCTCAAACGGGTGACGCGCGCGAGCGAAGAGGTCCTCATCCCGAAGGGCACCAAAGTGCGCCGCCTGCACAAGGCGTTCCTGCGCTACCACGATCCGGAGAATTGGCCGATTCTGCGCGAAGCATTGAAACGCATGGGGCGGGCCGATTTGATCGGTAACGGGCGCCAGCACCTCATCCCTGCCTACCAGCCGATCGCCGGCCGGTCACAGGGCGCCGGCCCGCGCCGCGCGGCAGCGCTGCCGTTTCGAACGCAGCACACCGGATTACCCAAGTCCGGCAGCCCGCGCAAAGCCGGCGGCCGCCGGAAGCTTCCAAGCGCCCCCAACCGCTCCGGTCGACCGTAGCAGCCCGTCGCCTGGAGTGCTTTTGTGCTTGCTACGCTGCCTGCCGTGCGATTAAAGTTCCGCGCTGTCTAGCGGTTTCCCGCCGCAATTCATCGACTTAAAGGACACTCATGGGATGGCGCAGAACGCCTGGCGGGGCGGGGCGCGTGTGCAATATGGATAAATGGATCGTACATAAGTTCGGCGGCTCGAGCGTGGCCGATGCACGCTGCTTCCGGCGCGTTGCCGACATCATCGAAGCCTCGCCGAACCCGCGCGAGGCCGTGGTCCTGTCGGCGTGTCGCGGCGTCACCGATGCCCTGCTCGATCTGGTGGCGCTGGCGGAGCGTCCCGAGGGCTATATCCCTTCGGCCATCGAGCAGTTGAAGAGACGGCACGAAAAGCTCGCCGCCGAACTGCTGTCGCGCAGCGCCTACGAGACCTATTGCGCTCAATTGAATGCGGATTGCCGCGACATCGGCGGCGTCCTGCAGACCGTGCGCCTCATCCGTGCGGCAACCTACTCGATGCGCGACATCATCTCGGGCTATGGCGAGCTTTGGTCGACGCGGCTGTTCGCGCCGTTCCTGCGCGAGCGGGGGCGCATTTCGGGCGATGTGCTGTGGATCGATGCGCGCCAGGTCGTGATCGTCGAGTGGGGGCCGCTCGGTCCGGCGGTGCAGTGGACCTCGAGCGAGCAGAACCTGCGCAAGTTGGTGCCGGCGGATTTCAAAGGGCGCCTCATCGTCACCGGATTCGTGGCGACCACGATCGCGGGTATGCAGACGACCCTCGGGCGCAACGGCAGCGATTTCTCGGGATCCATTTTCGGTGCTCTGCTCGACGCCTCGGAAATCATCATCTGGACCGATGTGGACGGCGTGCTGTCGGCGGATCCGAAGCTCGTGCCCAATGCGCAGGTCATCGACCAGCTGTCGTACAACGAAGCGATGGAATTGGCGTACTTCGGCGCCAAAGTAATCCATCCGCAGACCATGGAGCCGGCGGTCGCGCGCGACATCCCGATCTTCATCCGCAACACCTTCTCGCCGGAAAAGCGTGGAACGCTGATCTGTGCGCACCCGGTCTCGGCGTTGAAGGTGAAGGGGATCACGACGATCGACCCGGTAGCCCTCGTCAACGTCGAAGGCGCAGGCATGATCGGTGTGCCTGGCACGGCGCATCGCCTGTTCGGCGCGCTGCGCGATGCCGGCATTTCCGTCATTCTCATCTCGCAGGGAAGTTCCGAGCATTCAATTTGCTTCGCCATCCCGGCGGCGCAGGCGGTGCGCGCCGAGGACGCGGTGCGCCGCGCGTTCGATGCGGAGCTGCGCGACGGGCAGATCCAGCATGTCGAGGTGGGTTTGGGCCTGAGCATCCTCGCCGTCGTCGGCGACGGCATGGCCGGCGCGCACGGCGTTGCCGCCAAGGTCTTCAACTCGTTGGGCGACGCCGCCATCAGCGTTCGCGCGATCGCCCAGGGCGCCTCGGAGCGCAACATCTCCGTGGTGGTCGACGGCAAGGTCGCCGCCAAGGCGCTGCGTGCCGTGCACGCGGCGTTCTACCTCTCGCCGAATACGCTCTCGATCGGTCTGATCGGGCCCGGTACCGTCGGGCGTGTGCTGCTGGCGCAGCTCGCCACGCAAGTCGAGCGCCTGCGCGCGCTCAACCTGGATTTGCGCGTGCGCGGGATCGCGGACTCGAAGCGCATGCTGCTCGAGGAGAATGCCATCGAGCTCGGGCACTGGGCCGAGCGGTTCGCGCAGGCAGCACAGCCGCTCGATCTGGAGAAGTTCGCATCTCATTGTCAGGCCGACTACATACCGCATACGGTCATCATCGACTGCACGGCGAGTGCCGCCGTGGCCGGCAACTACCGGGGGTGGCTCGCCCGGGGGATCCACGTGGTGACGCCCAACAAGAAGGCGAACAGCGGCGCGCTGCCCGAGTATCGCGCCCTCAGGGAGGCGGCGCGGGCGGCGGGGACCCACTACCTCTATGAGGCCACCGTCGGGGCCGGATTGCCGATCATTCAAACGTTGCGAGACTTGCGCGAGACCGGCGACGAGATCACGACGATCGAGGGAATCTTTTCCGGTACGCTCGCCTATCTGTTCAATGTGTTCGACGGCCAGGAGCCCTTCTCCTCCATCGTGCGCACCGCGAAGATGAAGGGCTACACCGAACCGGATCCGCGCGATGACTTGTCGGGCATGGATGTCGCCCGCAAGCTCATCATTCTGGCTCGCGAGATGGGGTTGACCATGGACATGTCGGACGTCGAGGTCGCCGGTCTGGTGCCGTCCGCCCTCACGCAGTGCAGTGTGGATGAGTTCATGGAGCGGCTGCCCGAATTTGACGCGAGCATGGCAACCATGCTCGAGCAAGCCCGGCGGGAGGGGCAGGTACTGCGCTATGTCGGCCGCATCGCCGCCGACGGTAAGGCGACCGTGGGCTTAATGAGCCTGGATGCGAAGCACGCATTTGCGAACATCGCGCTCACCGACAACGTGGTGAGGTTCGCAACCCGGCGCTACTGCGACAATCCGCTCATCGTGCAAGGTCCCGGGGCGGGTCCCGAAGTGACCGCCGGCGGTGTGTTCTCGGATTTATTGCGGCTTTCCGCGTATCTCGGCGCACATCTTTAGAACGGCTCAGCGCAAAGGAGTTGTCCGTGCTTACCGACGTCACCGCCTTCGCACCAGCCACCGTCGCCAACGTGGGCATCGGCTTCGATATCCTCGGCCATACGGTTGAAGCCGTGGGCGATCGGGTGCGGATGCGTCGCATCGAGGAGCGGGTGGTGCGAATCCGCTCCATCAGCGGCGCGGAGGGAACGATCTCGGTCGACCCGAGGCACAACACGGGCGGACGCGCCGTGCAGGCGATGCATGCGGCGCTCGGTCTGCATTTCGGGTTCGAGCTCGACATCGAGAAGGGTATTCCGCTCGCCTCCGGGATGGGCGGATCGGCGGCCTCCGCCGTCGCGGCCGTGGTCGCCGCCAACGCACTGCTCGAGGAGCCCGTTCCGCGCTTGCAGTTGCTGAAATTCGCGATGGAGGGGGAGATCGTCGCCAGCGGCTCCGCACACCTCGACAATATCGCGCCGTGTCTCTTCGGGGGCCTGGTACTCACCGTGGGCATCGATCATCCGCGCGTGAAGCAAATCCCCGTCCCGCCCACGGTGCGCTGCGTGCTCGTGCATCCGCACATGCGTCTCGGCACCCGCGAGGCGCGCGCCATGCTGAAAGGGGACATCACGCGGTCGGATTTCGTGTGGCAGACGGCGAACCTCGCGGGTTTCATCAGCGGCTGCTATTCGAACGACTTGGAGATGATCCGCGAATCGTTCAACGATGTGATCATCGAGCCGCAGCGCCAGTCGCTGATTCCCGGCTTCAAGGACGTGCAGCGCGGCGCGATGTCGGCCGGCGCCCTGGGGTGCTCGATCTCAGGTGCCGGGCCGGCCATCTTCGCCTGGTCCGAAATTCAGCATGTCGAGGCGGTGCGCGGCGCGATGGTGGCCGCCTTCGAGCGGCACGGTCTGCAGTCGGACTCTTGGATTTCACCGCTCGACAATTACGGCGCCAGAGTGGTGAAGGCCTGATGTCCGCATTGAAATACGCCAGCTCCCGGGGCGGTGCGCCCGTGGTCGCCTTGAGCGAGGCGGTGCGGCGCGGATTGGCGCCCGACGGCGGATTGTATGTGCCTACCGAGTTGCCGCACATCGATGCGGGAGCATTTCGTGGTGTCACGCGCCTGCCGCAGATCGCGCACGGCGCGCTGCAGGGCTTCTTCGCCGGCGACCGGCTGCAGCCTGTGCTCGGCGAAATTGCCGAGGCCGCACTCGACTTTCCGGCGCCGACGACCGCGATTGCGCAGAGCCCGGACCCGCTGTTCGTGCTCGAGCTGTATCACGGGCCGACGGCGGCGTTCAAGGACTTCGGCGCGCGATTCCTGGCCGAGACGATGCAGCGCCTGGAAACGGGCACCACACAGCCGCTCACGATTCTGGTGGCGACCTCCGGGGACACGGGCGGTGCCGTGGCCGCGGCATTTCACCGGCGGCCCTGGGTGCGGATCGTCATTTTGTATCCAAAAGGATTGGTGAGTGCGCGACAGGAACAGCAGCTCACCTGCTGGGGCGACAACGTCATCTCGCTGCGCATCGACGGTACATTCGACGACTGCCAGCGTGTGGTGAAGGAGGCGTTCCTCGACTACACGCTCGCGGCCAAGCACCGCTTCAGCTCCGCCAACAGCATCAACATCGGTCGCTTGCTGCCGCAACTCGTCTACTATGCCGCCTCCAGCCTCGACATCGAGCGGCGCACCGGTACCAACGCGTCCTACATCATTCCGGCCGGCAATCTCGGCAATGCATTCGCCGCCGTATGGGCGCGGGCGATCGGATTTCCCATCGCGCGCCTGATCCTCGCACACAACGCCAACCGCACGGTGCCGGACTTCCTGCAGAGCGGGGATTGGAGGCCGCGCCCCAGCGTCCCGACACTCGCCTCGGCCATGGACGTCGGCAATCCGAGCAACATGGAGCGCGTCCGCGCACTCTATCCGGCGATCGCCGCGTTGAGGGAACAGCTGAGCGCTCAGAGCGTCGATGACGCTACAATCCGCCGTCGGATCGGAGAGGACTTCATGGAATATGAGCGCGAGTGGTGTCCGCATACCGCGACGGCGGCCGAAGTCTACCGCCGCCTGAGCGCGGCCGAACGGCGCGATCGCCCCTGGGTCCTGGTGGCGACGGCGCATCCTGCCAAGTTCAACGACGTGGTGGAACCGATCATTGGCAAGAGTATCGAGGTGCCCGCAGCCCTCGACCGGCTGTTGCATCTGCCGCAGCATTTTCTCGACTTGCCGCCCACGCTGAAGGCTGTGGCCGCAGCTCTCGAATGAACGAATTTCGACTAGAACCGCAGTGGATCGCGGCGGGCGTGGCGTTTCTGGCGCTCGGTGCCGGCGTCTACCTGGGGTACGGCGCCCTGCAGCGCCGTTCGCGGCGCAAGTCGCTGTTGAAGCGCCTCGATCGCATCGCCTTCGAAGCCGTGCATCAGGTCCTGGTGCCCGACGGCATGGGCGGCTATATCCACATCGACCACCTGCTGCTCACCGCGCGCGGACTGCTGGTGCTCGATACGCGGCGCGTGCCGGGCCTGATCTTCGGCGGCGATCAAATGAGCGATTGGACCGTCATGGGCCGCGGCCGCCGCTACACCTTCGATAATCCGCAACCGGCGCTCTACGATCGCATCGCCGCGGTGAAAGCACTGGTCGGGGACTTCCCGGTCGAGGGGCGCCTGCTTTTTTCCAATCTGGGCAGGTTCACCAAGGGCATTCCGAAATACGTCATGATGCTCGACGGCATCGAGGTCGAATTCCCCGTCGTCGATCACGGGCTCAAGGCCTCCCCGGGTTTCGGCCAGTTCGCCGACGTCTGGAACCGTCTGGTGGCGCAGCTGCGGCCGAGCCCGCACCTGTTCACCAATCTGTAGCTCGGAGGGCTCCTAGGCTCCGATCTTCAGCGTGAAGAACCGCGCGGCGTTTCGCGTCGTCGTTTCGGCCAGCGATTCGAGCGATTCGCCCCGCAGCTGCGCCACCGTGCGCGCGATGTGCGGCAGGAAGGCGGGCTCGTTGCGGCGCGATGCAGGCCGCGGGACGAGATCGCGCGGCAAGAGGTAGGGTGCATCGGTCTCGAGCATGAGGCGCGATGCGGGGATGCTCGGCGCAACACCGCGCAACTCGAGGCCGCGGCGCTCATCGCAGATCCATCCGGTGATCCCGATCGATAAATCGAGCTCGAGGTAAACCTCGAGCTCGCGCGCGCCGCCGGTGAAGCAGTGCGCCACGCCGCCAACCAGGCCCGAACGATGCTCGGCGAGAATTGCCGCGAAGTCCTCGTGCGCATCGCGCTGGTGGAGAAACACCGGTTTGCGCGCACGTGCCGCGAGCTCCAGCTGGGCGGTGAAGGCGGTCCGTTGCGCCGCCCGCGGCGAGAAATCCCGGAAATAGTCCAAGCCGCATTCCCCGACCGCGACCACGCGGGGCTCACGCAGGAGCTCCTCGAGTTCCTCGCGCCGCGCCGGATCGAATTGCGTGGCGTGGTGCGGATGTATTCCCGCGGTACTCCAGAGCGCCGACGGATGGGCGGCGGCCAACGCCGCAGCGGCCCGCGAACTGGGGAGATCCGCGCCCGTGACGATCTGACGCCTCACGCCGGCCTCGATCGCGCGCCGGATCACCTGCGGGAGGTCGGCGGCAAAGCTGTCGTGGGTGAGATTCGATCCGATATCGATCAATTCGCCGCTCAAGAAGCGCCACCTCGTTGTGCTATCTTCATTTTTGCAATCCTTACGCGCCGCGCCGGTTTTGAAAGGGAGTCTCGCCGATGTTCCGACTCGCAAGTGTCATATTCATGGCGCTCACGTTCGCTGCCGCGCCGGGCAACGCTCAGGAGGGCGGCGATCTGCAGGCGCAGATTCTCTACGCATACCACGCCGAAGATACCAATCTCCTCGCCAATTTGGTGCAAACCTTGAGTACCCAGGTGAAGTCGGGCGGCGCCGACGCCTCGATTCGCTATCACTTGGCGCATGCCGAGTACCGTTTCGGGTTGCTCGCCGGCGAGCGGCGTGCGCACGATGCGGAGAGCGCATTTGCGGACTGCATCGAGCAGCTCAAGCAGGTGCTGGAACAAGATGTCAAATCGGCCGACGCGCTGGCGTTGCAATCGGCCTGCTATTCCAACCTGGCGAAATACCGGCATCTGGAGGCGGTGCTGTTGCGCTCCCGCGCCGAGGACCGACTGCGAACGGCCTTGGCGCTGGCGCCGCACAATCCGCGCGTTCTCTACCTGAGCGCCGTGGAGGGATTCGCCCGCTCCAAACCCGGCAGCGCGGAAAACCAAAGAGCATTCGAGCAGTTACAGCTTGCTGCTCAACTCTTCGATCAATCCTCCGCCACCCGCATCGATGTGCCGGGATGGGGTCACGCCGAAGCCTACCTGGCGCTCGGGCGGCAGCTGCAGTCGCGAGGCGATCTCCTCGGGGCGCGCAACTGGATCGAGAAGTCCCTCATCGTCGCGCCCGACTTCAAGGCGGCGCAGCGGCAAATGGCAACTTTGGTGCGCCACTGAGGAGGGTTCGCGGCACCGATCCGCGCGCCGCCGCGCGCCTCGAACCTGGTATCATGCGGCGCGATGAAGCCACAAGGCACGCAGTTATCGCTGTTCGAAACACGTAGCTCGAGCGACCCATTCGCGGTGCGCGTGAGTCCGCGCGCGCGTCGGCTCACCGCCCGCGTGCACATCGGCGGTCGCGTTGAAATCGTGGTTCCGGTCGGCGTCAACGCGAGAGCCGTGCGCGATTTCGTCCAGCGCTTCACGCCGTGGATCGATCGCAAAGTGGCTGCCATGCAGTGCTTCGCCGAGCCTTCCGCGCCGGTTCCGCCGAGCATCGAATTCACCTACACCGGGGAACGCTTCGAGGTGAAATGGCACGAAGCATCGAGGCGCTCCATCGCGCAGGAAGGTGACCGGCTCTTCGTGCAGGCGCCGGGCGACGGCGATGCGCGGCTGCTGCTGCAAGGATGGCTCAAGCGCGCGGCCGAAGAGCGATTGGCGCCGCGGCTGCTGGAGCTCGCCGGCGAATTGAATTATTCGGTGCACCGCGTGGTCATTCGCTGTCAGCGCACGCGCTGGGGCAGCTGCTCGACCCGCGGCACGGTGAGCCTGAATTGTTCGCTGGTTTTTCTTCCACCCGAAGTGGTTCGTTACCTGTTCCTGCACGAGCTCGCGCATACCAGACACATGAATCATTCCTCGGGCTTTTGGCGCCTGGTGGAGAGGCTCGAGCCGGACTACCGGCGGCTCGATCGCGAGCTGCTCGCCGGCTGGCGCACCGTTCCCTTGTGGGTGTTCAAGAATTAGGCCGATGAGCGAGCCCAAATCCGTCGTCAAACCCTTCGTCGATCTGAGCGACGAGCAAGTGCATTGGGACTTGGGCGACTCGCTGAGCTACGCGCAGTACCTCAACCTCGACAAGCTCCTCGATGCGCAGCACCCCTTGTCCTATCAGCATGACGAAATGCTGTTCATCGTGATCCACCAGGTCTCGGAACTGTGGATGAAACTCTGCCTGCACGAATTGAACGCGACCGTCGATTGCGTGCGGCGCGATGATTTGGGCCCCACGTTCAAGATGCTGGCGCGCGTCTCGACCATCCAGCAGCAGCTGCTGCATTCGTGGGACGTGCTCGCGACGATCACGCCGTCCGATTACTCGGCGTTCAGGAACACGCTGGGAAGATCGTCGGGCTTCCAATCGCCGCAGTACCGCATGCTCGAGTTCCTGATCGGCAACAAGAATGCAGACATGATCGAGGTCTTTCGGTCCGACCCGCCCACGTATGAGCTCCTGGAGCGTGCCTTGCGCAGTCCGAGCCTCTACGATGAGGTATTGCGACTGTTGAGCCGGCGCGGGCTCGATGTGCCGCCGGAGGCCATCGACCGGGATTTCTCCCAGCCTTACCAGGCGAGCAAGCAGGTCGCCGCCGCGTGGCTCAGCGTCTACCACAATTCGGTGAAGGACTGGGATCTGTACGAGCTCGCCGAGCGTCTGGTCGACCTCGATTATAAATTTCAGCTGTGGCGCTTCACGCATGTCAAAACGGTGGAGCGGATCATCGGCTATAAGCGCGGCACCGGCGGCACCAGCGGCGTGGCCTATCTCACCAAGGCGCTGGAACTGAAATTCTTTCCCGAGCTTTGGACCATCAGAACGTCCATGTAGGCGGTCAGTGACGAACACCCAAGATCGATTGCAAAACGTCAACGTCGCCTCGAGCGACCTGCTGGCGACGCCCGAAGAGGTCAAGCGCCGCCTGCCGCTGACGGCGCGGGCCGCCGATACGGTGTATCGGTCGCGGGAAATCGTGCGGGCGATCCTGGAGCGGCGCGATCCGCGGCTGTTCGTCGTCGTCGGGCCCTGTTCGATCCACGACGTGACGGCGGCGCGCGAGTATGCGGAGCGCCTCAAGCGGCTGGCCGACGAAGTCGCACCGACGCTGCTGCTGATCATGCGCGTGTACTTCGAGAAGCCGAGAACCACCGTGGGCTGGAAGGGGTTGATCAACGATCCCGACTTGGACGATTCGTTTCACATCGAGAAGGGCATCCTGCTCGCGCGCGAGCTGCTGCTGTACGTCGCCGAGTTGGGTCTTCCCGCGGGAACCGAAGCGCTCGACCCCATCATGCCGCAGTACCTCTCCGAGCTCATCACCTGGACCGCCATCGGTGCCCGTACCACCGAGTCGCAGACGCACCGGGAGATGGCGAGCGGCTTGTCCACCCCGGTCGGCTTCAAGAACGGCACGGATGGGGCGCTTGCGACCTCGATTAACGCGCTGCAATCGGTGAGGCACCCGCACCATTTCCTCGGCATCACGCAGCAGGGACAGTCCGCGGTGTTTCGCACACGCGGCAATCCGCACGCGCATATCGTGCTGCGCGGCGGCGGCGGCAGGGTGAACTACGACGCGGTGAGCATCGCCCTGGCGGAGCGGCAGCTCACCTCGGCCGGCTTACCGGCCACCATCGTGGTCGATTGCAGCCACGGCAATTCCAACAAGGATCCGGGCGTGCAGCCTCTAGTGGCGGAGAATTGCGTCGCGCAAATCGCCGATGGCAATCGCTCCATCGTGGGGCTGATGCTCGAGAGCCATCTGAAGGGGGGGAATCAACCCATTCCGAAGGATCTTTCCGCGCTCGAATACGGCGTATCGATCACCGATCCGTGCATCGATTGGCAGAGCACCGAGACGCTGCTGCTCAAACTCCATCGGTCCTTGGAAAACGTGCGACGCTGACCCGCGAGAGGGTCCTGCGCTCCTGCCACAGGCGATAGCCGAGCAGCAACGCGAGGCCGCAGACGTAGAGCAGCGGCTCGCGAATGTCCTTCTTCACCTGCCACCAATAGTGCCAGACGCCGAGAACGGCGACGACGTAGACCAGGCGATGCAAGCGGGTCCAGCGCCTTCCCAAGCGACGCTGCGCCTTGGCGGTCGAAGTGACCGCGAGCGGGACGAGCAGCAGCAATCCCAGAAATCCGATGGTGATGTACGGGCGCTTGACGATGTCCTGCCAAAGAGCGCCGAGCTTGCCCTCCTGATCCAGCAGCAAGTACACAGAGAAGTGCAGCAACACGTAGAAGAACGCGAACAGGCCGAACATGCGCCTGAAGCGCAGCCAGAGGACCGAATGCGTGAAGTCGCGCAGCGGCCTCATGCACAGGGTGATCATCAGAAAATTCAAGGTCCATTTGCCGCAGGTGTGCAGCAGCATGGCGACCGGATCGGCGCCCAACGAAATGCCGCCGACGCCGAATACGCCGGCGAGCAGACGCATGGCCGGCAGCAGACACGCGACGAACAGCAGTGGCTTGAGGATCCAGCGGATCTGCCAGCTCAATAGTATCTCCGCAGGTCCATCCCGCTGTAGAGGCTCGCCACCTGGTCGGCGTACCCGTTGAAGGGCAGCGTCGGGCGCCGCGAACCGAACAGGCTGCCGCTGCCGATGTGCCGTTCGCTCGCCTGGCTCCAGCGCGGATGATCCACCGCCGGATTGACGTTGGCGAAGAATCCATACTCGCTCGGCGCCGATCCCGCCCAGGTGGTGCGCGGCATTCGGTCGGTGAACTTGATGCTGACGATCGACTTGATGCCCTTGAAGCCGTATTTCCACGGCACGATCAGCCGCATCGGCGCGCCGTTCTGATTGGGCAGCACCTTGCCGTACAGACCCACGGCCATGATCGCGAGCGGATGCATCGCCTCGTCGATGCGCAGTCCCTCGACATAGGGCCATTCGAGCACCGCGGAGCGTTGTCCCGGCATTTGCTTCGGGTCGTACAGGGTCTTGAATTCGACGAATTTTGCCTTCGAGGTGGGCTTGAAGCGCTTGAGCAGGTCACCGAGTGGAAATCCGATCCATGGCACCACCATCGACCAGGCCTCCACGCAGCGCAAACGATAAATGCGCTCTTCGAGCGGATGCGGCTTGAGGATGTCCTCGATGGAGAACGATCCGGTCACTTCGGCTTCGCCGGCGACCGCGACATTCCACGGCCGCGTGTGCAGAGTCTGCGCGTTCTGCGCCGGGTCGGATTTATCGGTGCCGAATTCGTAATAATTGTTGTAAGTGCTGATGTCGCGGTAGGAGTTCGGTGACTCGGCGGTGCTGAACGCGGCGTTGCGCGTGAAGGTGAGGTCGGCGAGCGCGGCCGGGGACTGCGCAAATGCCGCGCTGCCCAAGCGGCCGGCGGTTTGCAGAGCAGCGAGGCCAAGCCCGGCCGCCAGCACGGTTCGGCGCGAGAGGTATCGTTCCGACGGTGTGATATCCGAGGGAGCGATCCTGGGCGAAATCGACGGTGTCCTGCGCATGGGCTGCTTACCTCTGATAGTCCTCAGCTAGAAGACCGTACGAATCGCCCAATTGTTGCGGCCAGCGATGGTTTAAGTCCAATCAGCGGTCGCAATGCCCGCTTCAGCCGCGCGGCGGCGCGCCACGGCGCTGCCGTTGACCAATAGGGCGCGATCGGCCCGGCGCAGGTGCGCGAGATCCGAGGCGCTATTTCCGTAGGCGACGATCCGTAGGTTCGGATACTCGGTGCGCAGCGCGTCGAGACAGCGCAACTTCTCCTCGCCGCGCCGGTTCGCGGTCTTCAGGCCGCCGTCGAGCCGGTTGCCCTGCCAGAGAAGCTCGGTACACAGCGTACGCTCGAAGCCGAGCAGGCGGGCGATCCGGGGCACGTATAAGTCCGGACTCGCGGACAGCAGCACGAGATGATCCCCCGCGGCACGGTGCGCATCGAGGGCCGCCAATGCGGCGGGGCGGAACTTGCCTTGCGGCGCGAGCGAGCGGGCGAAGAGCTCCGCCCACGCATCGATCGATTCGCGGGAATCCCCGCCCATCAGGGCGCGAATCACGTTCGATTTCAGCCGGCCCCGATCATGGCTGAGAGCATAGGCGATGAGTGCCGGCGCCAAGCGCCAGAGGCGCAGCAAACGCGAGGAGTGTCTCAGCACGTACCCGGCGAGAAAGGGCGCGAGAGTGTCGTGCCACGTGAGCGTGCCATCGAGATCGAAGAGCGCGAGGGCGGTTGATGGCTGCGGGGCGGGGCGAGCGCTCATGAGATTATTATACTGCTAATACAACAAGTTAAGGTGAGTATCTCGACGAATTTCGCATGCCGGTCGCGGCAGGCGGGCGGGCGGTGGCGGCCAGCGGGCCGTGGCGCCGATTGTGCCAATGTTTCGAGGCTGAGGCACTAGAATGGTGCGGTCATTTAAAGCACCGCGGTCTTCCGACGCGGGACCTGGAGTAGCGAATGGTCGAATGCGTGACTGCGCGGCGTGCGCGCGCTGTTTGTCTGACTGTTGCCTGCGCGGCCGCGCCGGGGGCCATGCCGTGGGGCGCGACGGTTGAGGGCGCCGCCGGTGCGGGCGCGGCCGCGCCGGTGCAGACCACGGCGACCGCCGCAACCGCCGCAACGGCTCGCGCGGTCGTGCCCGGGTTCAGCTTCGTCAAGTCCTTGGGCGGCATCGACGAATACCAACTCGACGCCAACGGACTCACCGTTCTGCTCGCCGTCGATGCCTCGGCGCCGGTCGTGACGTTTCAAGTGACCTACCGCGTCGGATCGCGCAACGAGGTGACCGGCACCACGGGCGCGACCCATATTCTCGAGCATTTGATGTTCAAGGGCAGCGAAAACTTCAACGATCCCAAGGGCAACAGCGTCAAACAGTTCCTGGAGCGTGTCGGCGGCCAGTTCAACGCGAGCACCTCGTTCGACCGCACCAACTACTTCGCGACCATCGGGCGCGAGAACCTCGAGGGCTACGTCGCGATCGAAGCGGATCGGATGCGCCACCTTTGGCTGCACGAGGCCGACCGGCAGGCGGAAATGACGGTGGTGCGCAACGAATACGAGCGCGGCAAGAACAATCCGGACAGCGTGCTCATCGAGGAGGTGAGCGCGGCCGCCTACGTGGCGCTGCCGTATCATCATCCGACGATTGGTTGGAAGAGCGATATCGAGCATGTGCCGATCTCGAAACTGCATGAATTTTACGACACGTTTTACTGGCCGAATAACGCCACCATCACGGTGGTCGGAGCTATCGACACGGCCGCCACGCTCAAATTGGTGAAGCAGTATTACGGCGTGTACACCCATTCGCCGCAGCCGATACCGGCCATCTACACCGAGGAGCCCGCACAGAGCGGCGCACGGCGCGTCATCGTCAAGCGTCCCGGTGAATTGGGCACGGTGGTGATCGCGCACAAGGTTCCGAACGGCCGCGATGCGGATCAGCCGGCCCTCGATGTCCTCGACGCCATCTTGAGTTCAGGGAAGAACGCGCGCTTAAACCGCGCGCTCGTCGATCAGGGCCTCGCCTTGAACGCGGGCTCGGGCACTGATTTGCGCCATGATCTATCGCTGCACACCCTGTATGCCTCCCTCGCGCCCGGCGCCACGCACGCCCAAGCGGAAAAAGCGCTCCTCGCCGAAGTCGACAGGATCAAGAGCGACGGGGTGACGGTGGCGGAGGTCACCCGTGTCAAGCAGCAATTCCTCGCCGCCGAGGCCTACAAGCGGGATGGGACTTCTGCCGTTGCCTCGGAAATCAACGAGTGGATCGCGGTCGGGGACTGGACTCTGTACGTGACCTTTCCGCAGAAGGTCGAGCAGGTGACGCCGGCCGACGTGCAGCGGGTGGCCAAGCAGTACCTCAATGAGGATCAAAGCACCACCGGATGGTTCGTTCCCACACACCAGGCCGGGGAGAAGGGGTCTTGATGCGACGCGACGTGTTCAGAGGATGGGCGCTGACGGCGTGCGTCGTTGCGAGTTCGAGCGCCTGGGCCAATATGGCCGACAACAGCCATCGCTCCCACACCGCGGGCGTCGACCTCATCACCTATCAGACCCAGGTCAAGCAGGTCGTGGCGATCCTCGGCTCGATGCCGGCCGGCGATGCCATGGCCACAGGATCCGACAACATCGCCATTCCGACGCTCACCGGCATGATGTTGGACCGCGGCACGAAGCGGCTCGACAAGTACGCGATCGCGGAGCAGCTCGACAACGTCGGTGCGGAAATTTCCTTCGCCGTCGGCACACAAAGCCTGGAAATCCGCGCCAAATGTCTCGACAAGGACCTGCCGCTCGTGCTGGGACTGCTCGCATCGGAGTTGCGCACTCCGGCGTTCGCCGCCGCCGAATTCGTCAAGGCGAAGCAGCAGTTCATCGGCTCCCTGCAGGAATCGCTGCAGCACACCGACGGACGCGCGCAGGAAGCGTTTTTGCGCGCAATATTTCCCGAAGGCCATCCGAATCGTCCGCATTCGATTGCGGAGTATCTCGCGGCGGCCAAATCCGCCACTCTCGATGGGGTCAAGGAGTTCCACGCGAAGTACTATGGTCCGGCGCACCTGACGCTGGTGCTGGTCGGCGATGTGCCGGTGGAGCGTGCGCAAGCTGAAATCGCCAAGGATTTCGCGGACTGGAAGGGCGGCGCCGATTACATTCGGCCGGCGAAGCCGGCGGCTCCCACCGAGCCTCGCGAGATTGCGGTGCCGCTCCCGGATAAACCGAGCGTGTCGATGATTCTCGGTCAGGCGACCGGATTGCGTTATCGCGATCCGGACGCCTTGGCGCTGCGGGTGGGGACGGCGATCCTCGGCCACGGTTTCACGGGCCGTTTGATGGGCACCGTGCGCGACAAGGAGGGTCTCACTTACAACATCGGCGCGGCAGTGACCGAAGACAGCATCGCCGACGGTGCGTGGGACATCTCGGCGAGCTTCGCGCCCGCACTCCTCGAGAAGGGCATCGCATCGACGCGCCGGGAACTCGAACAGTGGTGGCAGACGGGCGTCACCGACGCGGAACTCAGCGCCCGCAAGCAAGGCATCGTCGGCGGGTACCTGGTGGGCTTATCGACGACCGGCGGCCTGGCAAACGCCATCCTCACGGCCGTGCAGCGCGGCTATGACGTGAGTTGGCTCGACGCTTATCCCGAGGCGATCAAGGCGCTCACGCGCGATCAGGTCAACGGCGCCATCCACTCGCATCTCGATCCGAAGAGCATGGTGCTGGTCGAGGCCGGCAGCGTTCCCGCCGCTGCGCCGACCCGCGACCCGCCCGCCGGCCACTGAGCCGTTCAAGCGCTTTGCGATTCAGGCCGCCTTGCGCTCCGCCGCGAGTTGCCGCAGCACGTAGTGCAGGATACCGCCGTGCTGGTAGTAGTCGAGCTCCTTGGGCGTATCGATCCGCAGGCGGACCTCGAACTGCGTCTGCTTGCCGCCGTCAGCCCTGGCGAGCACCTTGACGACTTTCGCCGCGCCCCGCTCCAATCCGACGATGTCGAAGCTCTCCCGTCCGCTCAATCCCAGACTCTGCGCATTCTCGCCCTCCTTGAACTGCAGCGGCAGCACGCCCATGCCGATGAGGTTCGAGCGGTGGATGCGCTCGAAGCTCTCCGCAATGACCGCCCGCACGCCGAGCAACATCGTGCCCTTCGCCGCCCAGTCGCGAGAGCTGCCGGTGCCGTATTCCTTGCCCGCAAGGATGATCAGCGGCGTGGTCGTGGTCTTGTATCTCATGGCGGCGTCGAAAATCGACATCGTTTCGCCGCTCGGAATGTGCACCGTGACCCCGCCCTCGGTGCCGGGCAGCAAAAGGTTTCGCAGGCGAATGTTGGCGAACGTACCGCGCATCATCACCTCGTGATTGCCGCGCCGCGCGCCGTAGGAGTTGAAATCCACGGCCTGCACGCCCTGCGCGAGCAGATATTTCGCCGCAGGACTCGATTTGGAGATATTCCCCGCCGGCGAGATGTGATCCGTCGTCACTGAATCGCCGAGAACCGCGAGCGCCCGCGCGCCCTTGATGTCGAGGACCGGCGCCGGTGTCATGGTCATGCCGTCGAAGTACGGCGGATTCTTCACGTAGGTCGACGCGCCGTCCCACGCATAGATCTTGCCGGCGGGAGTCTCGATGCCGCGCCAATTGGCATCGCCCAAAAACACGTTGGCGTAGCCCTTTTTGAACATCGCCGAGTCCACCGAGGCGCTGACCGCCTTGGCGACATCCGCCGGATTCGGCCAGATATCCTTGAGATAAATCGGCTTGCCGTCCTTGCCGCTTCCCAAAGGCTCGGTGGTGATATCCACATCCAAGCTGCCCGCCAAGGCGTACGCGACCACCAGCGGCGGTGAGGCGAGAAAATTCATCTTGATCTCGGGGTGCACGCGTCCTTCGAAATTGCGGTTACCCGAAAGCACGGAGCATGCGATGAGGTCTGCGGCCCTGACCGCCTCGGAGATTTCCGGCTTGAGGGGACCGGAGTTGCCGATGCAAGTGGTGCAGCCGTAGCCCACGGTGTAGAAGCCCAACGCCTCCAAATCGGCGAGTAAGCCGGCCTTTTGCAAATAATCGGTGACCACGCGCGAGCCCGGAGCAAGCGAGGTCTTGACCCATGGCTTGGAGGAGAGCCCTTTTGCTCTGGCATTGCGCGCGAGCAGCCCCGCGGCGACCAGCACCGTGGGATTCGAGGTATTGGTGCAGCTCGTGATTGCGGCGATGAGCACGGCGCCGTCCTTGATCTCGAGCGGCGCGCCGCCGAGTGTGGCGGGTGCGCTGCCCAGCGCAGTGGGATTCTTGCGCGAGCGTTCCTCGGCCATTTTCTTCACGCTCGTGCGGTAAATGCTCTTGGCCGAGCGCAACGGCACCCGGTCCTGCGGCCGCTTGGGTCCGGCGAGCGACGGCTCGACGGTGGACAGATCGAGCTCCGCCACATCGGTGTAATCGGCTGCCGGCGCCCCGTTCACGCGCCACAGGCCCTGTGCTTTCGCGTAGGCCTCGACCAAGGCAATTTGCGGCGCATCGCGGCCGGTGAGCTGCAGATAGCGAATGGTTTCCTCATCGATGGGGAAGATGGCGCAGGTCGAGCCGAACTCGGGCGACATGTTCGCGATCGTGGCGCGATCGGCGAGCGGTAAACCCGCGAGGCCGTCGCCGAAGAACTCCACGAATTTGTCCACCACGCCTTTCTTGCGAAGCATTTCCGTCACCGTCAACACCAGATCGGTGGCGGTGGTGCCGGCGGGCAGACTGCCGGTGAGCTTGAAGCCGATCACCTGCGGTATCAGCATGGTCACCGGTTGGCCGAGCATCGCCGCCTCGGCCTCGATTCCTCCGACTCCCCAACCGAGCACGCCGAGCCCATTCACCATCGTCGTATGCGAGTCCGTACCCACCAGGGTGTCGGGGTAAGCGAGTGCTTTGCCGGTCGCATCGTCCGAGAAGATGACGCGCGCCAGCCGTTCGATATTCACTTGATGGACGATGCCGGTATTGGGAGGCACGACCTTGAAGTTGCTGAACGCGGTCTGGCCCCAGCGCAGGAACATGTAGCGCTCGCCGTTGCGCTTGAATTCGATCTCGGTATTGTGCTGGAGCGAGTTCGCGGCACCGTACTCATCGACTTGCACCGAATGATCGATGACCAGCTCTGCCGGCGCCAGCGGATTGACCCGCTCGGGATTCCCGCCGAGGCGCACGATTGCCTCCCGCATCGCCGCGAGATCCACGATGCACGGCACCCCCGTGAAATCCTGCATGATCACCCGGGCGGGGGTGAAGGCGATTTCATGATGGGGCCGCGCCTTCGGGTCCCACTTGAGCAGCGCCTCGATATCGGCTCGGGTGACATTGACGCCGTCTTCGAAGCGCAAGAGGTTTTCCAGCAGAATCTTCAGCGAGAACGGCAGGCGCTCGACCTTGTGCGCCTTGAGCGCATTCAAGCTGCATATTTCGTACTGCTGCGAGCCCACCTTGAGCGTGGTTCTTGCCTTGAAGCTATCGGTCATGACCCCTCCGGCGAAAAAGAAGAATTATAGGTAAATTCACGCCGCGTGGGCGGCGGCGCGCAGCGGGCGGTGGCGCGCTGCGAGTTGAAGCGTTCGGCGATCACCCCGCCGCCCAGACACCTGTCATCGCGGTAAAAGACCGCGTACTGTCCCGGTGTGACCGCACGCGCGGGCTCGCGCAGCGCCACGCGCCAACGCTCCGCCGACACTCGCTCGACCCGGCAGGGGAGGTCGGCCTGACGGTAGCGCGTTTTCACGGCGCATTCGATCGGAGCCTCCGAGCTGAGCCAGCGCATCTCCTCGACCTCGAAGCCGTCCGACATGAGGAGCGGGTGCCCTTGATACTGCACCACGATGAGCGCATTGCGTGCGGCATCTTTGGCGGCCACATACCACGGCGCAGCGGCTGCGCCGGCGCGCCCTCCCAGCTTCAGGCCGGAGCGCTGTCCGAGCGTGTACAAGGCGAGTCCGCGATGCTCGCCGAGCACTCTGCCCTCGGCATCTTCAATGGGGCCGGCCGCCGTCGACAGGTAGCGGCCGAGGAATTCGCGGAAGGGCCGCTCGCCGATGAAGCAAATTCCGGTGCTGTCCGGCTTATCGAACACCGCGAGTCCCGCCGCGTGGGCGAGCCTGCGGACCTCGTCCTTGCGCAGCTCGCCGAGCGGGAAGAGAGTCTTTGCAAGAGCAGCGGCTGGAACACCGTGCAAAAAATAGCTCTGATCCTTGGCGCCGTCCGCCGCCTTCAGCAACCGCGGGCCGTCGGCGCCGTGCTGCAGCCGGGCGTAGTGTCCCGTCGCGATCTTGGCGGCGCCCAACCGGCGCATGTAATCCAGGCAAACGCCGAATTTGATTTCCCGGTTGCACAGCACGTCGGGATTGGGGGTGCGGCCGGCCGCGTATTCGCGAAGAAAGTGGGCGAATACCCGCTCGCGGTACTCGGCGGCGAAGCTCACCCGATGCAAGGGGAGCTGCAAGGTGTCGCACACCCGCCGAGCGTCTTGAAAATCGGCGGCGGTGGTGCAGTAGCCGTCCTCATCGTCCTCCCAGTTGGACATGAACAGGCCCTGCACCGTGAAGCCGGCCCGCTGCAGCAGCAGGGCCGCGACCGCCGAATCCACACCGCCGGACATGCCGACGATGACCGTGGCGGGGGGATGGGAGTCTGCAGCGGGGGGATGCATGTGCCGATTATACCGGCGCCAGGCATCGTCAGGGTCGCGGGATTGCGCGGCGGCGCCGCGCGCGAGAAATCACATCAGCATTTGCCGCATCTGCGATTCTTGCATGCTCGTCTGCCAAACCTCATCGAAGAAGTTCAAGTAGCGCCGCACCACCGCCGGATCGTTCATATCGGAGATGCCGTCCCAGCGGTCCGCCTGCAGCCGATACACCAGGGCTTTGTCGTCCGCAATGATGAACGCACCGGCGCTCGCGGGATATTCGGGGCTCATGGCGCGCAAATCGATGCAGCTGGTGAGGCGGCGCGCCAACGCCAGAAAACGGTTGTTGTCGACCATTGCGCGCGAGGGATCCGCCAGCAGCACCCGCACTTTGGCATAGGAGCGCGCGAGCACCAATCGCTTGATCGCTTCGAGGAACGGCTCTTCGCCGTAGATCAGCGGTTCTAAATCCTGAGTGAAAATCGACAGCAGGCGCTGCGCCGATTTGGCGACCTTCAGGCTCGCCTCGCGCACTTCCGGCATGGTGGTGAGGATGGTGCGCGTGCCCGCACCTGGCGCAGGCTCGCCGGTCGCAGCGGTCCCCTTGTCCGCGATCGGCTTCGTCCTCTCGTCCGTGTTACCCGCCATAGCTGATTGCCTCAATTGGAGGTCGACGGGCGATGTGCTCCGACCCCTCGTCCTTTGGCTTGGATAGTACCGTTTGGCCCGGATCCCCTCGTGCTAACTGCGTCACGTTTCGGACGCGCGGCCGGGTAGAAACGGCTTCACCGGGCGCGCCGCGCAAGCGCCGGCGCGAGCCCGAGGTACGTGCGGGGAGTGAGTTCCAGCAGCCGCTGCTTGTCGGCCGCCGGCAGATCGAGCGAGCCGATGAACGCGCGCATGGCGGGCTCATCGATGGGGCGGCCCCGGCTGAAGCTCTTCAGGCGATCGTAGGCATCAGGGATTCCATGCACGCGCATGACGCTCTGCACCGCCTCGCCGAGCACCTCCCAGGCGCGATCCAGGTCCTCGGCCAACCGAGCCTCGTCGAGGTCGATTTTCTGCAGGCCAGCCGTCAGGGACTGATATGCAAGGGCGGCGTGGCCGATCGCCACGCCGAGATTGCGCAGTACCGTCGAGTCGCTCAAGTCGCGCTGCAGCCGCGAGACCGGCAGCTTGTCCGCGAAGTAGGCGAGCAGCGCATTGGCGAGTCCCAAATTTCCCTCGGCATTCTCGAAGTCGATGGGATTGACCTTGTGCGGCATGGTGGAGGAGCCGACTTCGCCGGCCACCGGCCTTTGCCTGAAGTAGCCGAGGGAGATGTAGGTCCACAGGTCGCGCGCCAGATCGATGAGCACCGTGTCGACGCGCATGAGCGCATGGCAATATTCGGCGATCCAGTCGTGCGGTTCGATTTGCGTGGTGTGGCTGTTCGGCTGCACGCCGAGCGACTCGACGAAGCGCGCGCTGAATTGCGGCCAGTCGAGGTGCGGCAGAGCGGCGACGTGGGCGTTGAAATTGCCCACCGCCCCGTTCATCTTGCCCAGGATGACGATGCGCTCGAGACCGGATCGCTGGCTGCGCAGGCGCGCAGCCGTATTGGCGATTTCCTTTCCAACCGTGGTGGGCGAGGCGGCCTGGCCGTGCGTTCGCGCCAACATAGCGACCGATGCGTGTCGTTCGGCGAGTGAATCGAGCTGTGCACCGATCCCCTGCAGCGCCGGCACCAGCACCGTGCTGCGAGCGCTCTTCAACATGAGCGCGTAGGCGAGATTATTGATGTCCTCGGAGGTGCTCGCGAAGTGCACCCATTCGAGCTGCGGGGCACTCGCGCCGCGGACTTTGAGCTCGCCGCGGATCCAATATTCCACCGCCTTGACATCGTGATTGGTGCGCGACTCGATGGCCTTGATGGCGGCGACGTCGGTCGCAACGGGGTCGGCCGCGAGCGACTCGAGCCAGCTGCGCGCCGCCTGCGGCAGTGCCGCGAGACTCGCCGAAGCCGGTCCTCGAGCGAGCGCGAGCAGCCAGGCGCACTCCACGCGCACGCGCTCGCGCATCAGGCCGGCCTCGCTGAACAAGTAGCGCAGCTGCCCGAGCTTGGCCGCGTATCGGCCATCGAGCGGCGAGAGCGCGTCCGCGGCGGATTGACTGCCGGGGTCTGAGACGGGTCTGGACATCAAGGCTGCCGTCACGTAAGTGATAGAATAGGAACGATATTACCGTAAACCACCACACATCGGCGGAGTAACACGCGATGACATCGCCTTCCTATCGCGTCGAGCATGACAGCATGGGCGCGCTAGAGGTGCCGGCGACTGCCCTGTGGGGCGCGCAAACGCAACGCGCGATCCAAAATTTCCCCGCCAGCGGGCTACGCATGCCGCGCGCGTTCATTCGCGCCATGGGACTGATCAAGCGCGCGGCTGCTGCTGCGAACGTCGATTTGGGCGACCTGACGCCGGACCTTGCCGCCGCGATCCAGTCCGCAGCGCTCGAGGTGGCGCAGGGCCGTTATGACGATCAATTTCCGCTGGACGTATTTCAGACCGGCTCGGGCACGAGCAGCAACATGAACGCCAACGAAGTCATCGCTGCGTTGGCCAGCCGTTCGTCGGGCCAGCCGGTGCACCCGAACGATCACGTGAACATGAGTCAGAGCAGCAACGATGTGGTGCCGACGGCGATTCACGTCGCTGCGGCATTGCTTCTCAGCGAGAATCTGATGCCGGCGCTGCGCCGCCTGAGTACGGTGCTCGAACAGCGGGCGGACGAATTCGCCGGCGTGGTCAAAACCGGCCGCACCCACTTGATGGATGCGATGCCGATCACGGTTGCCCAGGAATTCGGCGGATGGCGGGCGCAAATCGCCAAGGGCTGTGCGCGGCTCGAGTCGGTCATGCCGCGGCTGCTCGCGCTCGCCCAGGGCGGTACCGCGGTAGGGACGGGCATCAATGCAAGGCCTGAATTCGGCGCGCGCTTCGCGCAGCATCTCGCCGCGGACACGCAGCTCGCCTTCGTGCCCAGCGACAATTATTTCGAGGCGCTTTCGAGCCAGGATACGGCGGTTGAACTGTCGGGTCAGCTCAAGGTCGTTAGCGTAAGCCTCATGAAGATTTCCAATGACTTGCGCTGGATGAACAGCGGACCTCTGGCAGGATTGGGGGAAATTTCCCTTCCCGCCCTTCAGCCGGGCAGCAGCATCATGCCCGGCAAGGTGAATCCCGTGGTGCCGGAGTCCGTGACGATGATTGCAGCGCAAGTGATCGGGAATGATGTGACGATCACCATCGGGGGACAGTCGGGGAATTTTCAGCTCAATGTCATGCTGCCGGTGATCGCCTATAATTTGCTGCAGAGCCTCGAGTTGCTCGGCATTGCGAGCCGCAACCTTGCCGACCACGCGCTCGCAGGACTCGTCGTGCACACGCAGCGGCTCGGCGCTGCGCTCGACCGCAATCCCATCCTGGTGACTGCGCTCAATCCGGTGATCGGCTACGAGAAGGGCGCGGCGATCGCGAAGAGAGCGTATGCAGAAGGACGGTCCATCCTGGAGGTGGCCGTGGAAATGACCAACTTGAGCGAGGCTGAACTGCGCCGGCTGCTCGATCCATTGGCGCTGACGGCAGGCGGGATCAAAGGTCCCGGATCCACCCCCTGATGCTGGGTCCGCTATACAGCAAGACTCACATACGCGAGTCTCTCGAGCCGCAGCCCTCCGGTCCCGACCAGGACATGATGTGGCTGGCGGGCGCATCCCCGGAGATACGCGAGCAGATGCGCGCCTCGCTGCAGCGAGAATGCGTGCCCGCGGCGGTGCTCGTACCGCTGGTGGAGCATGAGTCGGGTATGACGGTGCTGCTCACGCAGCGCGCCGCGACCTTGAAGGATCACGCCGGCCAGATCAGCTTTCCCGGCGGCCGGATTGAACCGGAGGATCGCGACGCCTGGCACGCGGCGCTTCGGGAGGCCCATGAGGAAATCGGTCTATCGAGGAATCTGGTGGAGTTCGCCGGATTCCTGCCGGACCACTGGGTCGGAACGGGCTTCCGGGTGACGCCCGCGGTCGGATTCGTCAGTCCGCAGTACGAGCTGCGAATCCACGCCGCCGAAGTCCACGAGGTGTTCGAGGTGCCGCTGGAGTTCATTCTGGACGCCGCCAACCACAAATCGCGGCTGCGACAGATGGGTGGAGTGACTTTGGAGGTCTACGACATTCCCTACGGGGATCGGCTCATCTGGGGCGCGACGGCGGGAATGTTGCTCACCCTGAGGCGGCTGCTGCACGCGCGGGCCGACAAGTCCCGATGACGGCATCGCGGCTGCCCGAGCTGCTCGCCATCATGGAGCGCTTGCGCGCGGGGGACGGCTGCCCCTGGGATCGTCAGCAAACCTTCTCGAGTATTGCCCCTTACACCATCGAGGAGGCCTACGAGGTTGCCGATGCCATCGAACAGGGAAACCTCCCGCACCTGAAGGAGGAGCTTGGCGATCTGCTTTTCCAAGTGGTGTTTCACGCGCAAATGGCGCACGAAGCGGGCGCATTCGACTTCGAGTCGGTGGCGGCGGCGATCTGCGACAAACTGGTACGGCGCCATCCACATGTTTTTGGCGGCGGCGCTGCGCTTACCGCCGCCGAACAGAGCGTGGTGTGGGAGGATCTGAAGGCGCACGAGCGGCGCGCGGCAGCAGCGGGCGATGCGGCGGCCGGCGACCCGGCGACCGACAATCCCGCGGCCGGCGCTGCGGCCGCGGGCGATCTTGCGAGCGCGCTCGACGGCGTGCCGCAGGCGCTGCCGGCCCTCATGCGCGCGCACAAGCTCAGCAAGCGCGCCGCCCGGGTCGGGTTCGATTGGGAACAAGCCAGTCAGACCGCGGACAAGGTGGAGGAGGAGCTTGCCGAGGTGCGCGAGGCCGCCGCCGCCGGAGCGGGCGCCCCATCCCGGGAAATCGTCGAAGAGATCGGCGACCTGCTGTTCGCCGCGGCCAATTTGGCGCGCAAGCTCGATGTCGACGCGGAGGCGGCGCTGCGCGCAGCGAATGCGAAATTCGAGCGCCGGTTCCGGGCCATGGAAATCTTGGCCGCAAAGCGTGGTGAAGAGTTTCGAAATTTGAACCTTGCCGCGCAGGAAATGCTCTGGCAGGAAGTCAAGCGTGGCGAATGAGGCACCACTCGCAAAGCGCGCCGTGCCGCCGCTGCTGTTCAAGCATGACGCCGAATTGCCGATCTCCGCACGCCGGCAGGAAATCGCCGATGCACTGCGGGTCCACCAAGTCCTGATCGTCGCCGGCGAGACCGGCTCCGGCAAGAGTACTCAGCTGCCGCAGTACTGCCTCGAGCTCGGACGCGGCCTCGAGGGATTGATTGCGCACACCCAACCCCGACGGCTGGCGGCCCGCGCATTGGCGGCGCGAATCGCCGAGGAATTGTCGCAGCCGGTCGGCGTGAGCGTCGGCTTTCGCGTTCGATTCGCCGATCGAGTATCCGAAGCCACTCGGCTGGTGCTGATGACCGATGGGCTGCTCCTGGCGGAACTCAGCTCCGATCCGCAGCTGCGCCGCTACGACACGATCATCGTCGATGAGGCGCATGAACGCTCGCTCAACGTCGACCTGCTGCTCGGAGTGCTCAAGCGCGTGCTTCCGCACCGCCCCGATCTGAAGCTCATCATCACCTCGGCGACGCTCGAGGTCGAGCGGGTGGCACGCTTCTTCGATGAGGCGCCCGTGCTCACCGTGAGCGGCCGCAGCCATCCGATCGAGGTGCGCTATGCGCCCGCCTCCGAGGATGCAGCGGCTGGCGCTGCAGCGGGCGGCGCTCCAGCGACCGGCACCCCGGCGGCCGGCGACCCGGACGATCCGGATCTTCCGGCGGCGGTTCTGTTGGCCTATCGAGAGATTGCCGCCACCCCGGGTCCCATCGGCCGCGGCGACGTGCTGGTGTTTCTCCCCGGCGAGCGCGAGATCCGCGACGTCGCCGAACTGCTCGAACGCGAGTTGCAGTCGAGCATCGAAGTGCGGCCTCTCTACTCGCGCTTGTCCTGGGAGCAGCAGAGCAAGATATTCACCCGGGGCGTGCGTCAGCGGATCGTGCTCGCGACCAACGTGGCGGAAACCTCGGTGACGGTGCCGGGTATTCGTGCGGTGATCGATTCCGGACTCGCGCGCGTGAGCCGCTACAGTCCGCGCAACCGCTTGCAGCGCCTGCCGATCGAGCCCGTGTCCCGCGCGAGCGCGGAGCAGCGCAAGGGCCGGTGCGGCCGCATCGGTCCCGGTTTATGCCTGCGGCTGTATTCGCAGGAGGATTTCGAGGCGCGCGCCAATTTCACCGAACCCGAGGTGCTGCGCACCAATCTCGCCGCGCTGCTGCTGCGCTTGGCTGCCGACGGATTGGGAGAGGCGGAGGACTTTCCGTTCATCGACCCTCCGGATGCGCGCGCGCTGAGCGACGGCTATCGGCTTTTGCAGGAATTGCAGGCATTCGATCCCGAGCGGCGCATCACCCGCCTCGGTCGCTCCATGGCCCGTCTTCCGCTGGATCCGCGCCTCGCGCGGGCGTTGCTAGAGAGCAAGCGATTTCATGCGGAGAGCGAATTATTGGCGATCGTCGCGGGTCTGAGCGTGCCCGATGCGCACATCGAGCCGGCGGGAAACGCAACCGAGGAGGGGCAGGCGCCGGTCTTGGATGACATCAAATCGGAGTTCGCCGCACTGGTCAAGCTGTGGCGCGCCTACCGCCAGGCGCGTGAGGGCCCCCGGCGCGAGCTCAGGCGCTGGTGCAAGGAGCGCGGGCTATCGCTGTTGCGGCTCTCCGAATGGGAGGACGTCCATGCTCAGGTGGTCGATCGCGCGGCCGAGATGGGCTTGAAGAGCCAGCGCCGGTCGGCGAGTTACACCGGCGTGCATCGCTCCCTCTTGGCGGGATTTTGCACCATGGTGGGCGTGCGCGGCGAGGAAGGAGAATATCTCGGCACGCGCGGTGTTCGCTTCCACATTTTCCCGGGTTCGCCCCTGCGGCGCCGAAAGCCGCGCTGGGTGATGGCGGCGAACATAGTCGAAACATCGCGGGTGTTCGCGCGCCGCGTCGCGGAGATCGAATCCGTGTGGATCGAGGCGGCTGCGCCGCATCTGCTGAAGCGCGAATATCTCGAGCCGGACTGGGATGAGGCCCGCGAGGAGGTGGTGGCGCGCGAGCGCGTCAGCTTTCTCGGCCTGGTTCTCAGCTCGAACCGCGTCGTGAACTACGGGCCGATCGCGCCGGAGGAATCGCGGCTCATCTTTGCACGCGAAGCGTTGGTCTATCAGCGTTTGCAGCGTCGACCCGACTGGGTGCTTGGCAACGATGCGGCCATTCGCGCGGCTCAGCGCTTGGAAGAGCGGCTGCGCGTGCGCAGCTTACTGCAGCCGCCCGAGGCATTCGTGGCGCACTACGCCGCGATCTTGCCGCGCCAGGTCTCGAGTGCAGCGACGCTCGAGTACTTCACGCGGCACCTCTCGGCCCCTCAGCGGACGGCGCTCACCCTCACGGACGAGCAGATTTTCGCCTGCTTTCCGCAGGCCGAGGCTCTCGCGCAGTTTCCGGAAGGAGCGGCTGTGAACGGCCTGACTCTGCCGGTCGAGTACCGCTTCAGCCCGGGAGAGGCGGGCGACGGGGCCACCGTGAGGCTGCCCGTGCTCGTGCTGCCGGCCATCACACAGGCCGCAGTGGATGCGGCGATTCCGGGTCTGCTTCAGCCGCGCGTCGAAGCGTTGCTGCGCACGCTGCCGAAGGAGGCTCGCCGCGGTTTGATCCCGATGGCGCACACGGCGGCCGAGGCGGTGAGATCGCTCGCAGCCGCGAGCACCCATCTCGAGCGCCTGGCGCAATGGCTGCATGAAACGCGCGGCATCGCCGCAGCATCGGTACGCTTCGACCCGACGCAAGTGCCCGCCCACCTCATCGCGCGAGCGGCCGTGATCGAGGATGGTCGTGTCCTCGCCAGCGGAGGAGACCTCGCGAATCTGCGGCGCGGCTGTGCACTGCAATCGCGCGCCGAATTGGACCGCCGCGCGCAGGCCGCCTATCCCTCGCCGTGGCGCCACTTCGAGGCGAATGAGCTGCCTGAAAAGACCACGCTCGAATTGACGGAGGGGACGCTCGAGGTCTTCCCGGCGCTCGCACGGGTGCGCGACCGCGTCGAGGTGCGCTTCGAATGGTCAGCGGCGGAAGCCGCACTCGCGCTTCGGCAAGGTGGCGTATACCTCGCCCGCACCGTGCTGGCGCGCCAGGAGCGCGAGCTTGCCAAGAGCATTGGCGCGAATGCACCCCTGCTGCTGAGCGCCGCCCCCTATCTGCAGGGCAAAGCGCTGACCGACCTCTTGCTGCAGATGACTTTTCGACGTGCATGCTTCGATGAGCGGGACCCGCCTCGCTCCAAATCGGTATTCGACGCCGCGGTGGAGGCGGGCCGCGCCGAGCTGCATTCCTCGCTCGAGCGGGTCATTGCCCTCATCGCCGGGTGGTTCGCCGAGGCGCGCGCAGTGCGCCGGTTGCTCGATGACCCGCGCGCTCGGGCTCATGCTGCGGCGGCGCAGGAGACATCGGGTCATTTGCAGCGCTTGTTGAGCGCCGCCGTCATCGAACCGTCGAGCGGCGACTGGCTGCGACAATTCCCGCGCTATCTCAAGGCCGAGGAACGGCGCTGGCAACGGGTACTTGCCCGCGGCAGCGAATCCCCGCAAATCTTGCGTGAGCTCGAGGATTGGACGGCACGCCACCGCGCATTGGAAATCCAGCTCGGCGCGGAGCTGCGCCGGCTGCCGGAGCTCGATGAAATGCGGCTCTGGATCGAGGAATATCGCGTGTCGCTCTATGCCCAGGAACTCAAGACGTTGGGACCGGTGTCGGGACCGCGCCTACAGCAGCGAGCCGCGCAGATCGCCGCGTGGCTGGCGCGCTGAATTCGGATCGCGGGCCATGCGAACCTGATCAAAGGAACACCCATGATGCGGCTCGGGGCGCGGCTCGGTGCCTAGAGATCGAAACGAATTCCCTGCGCGAGCGGCAGTTGTGAACTCCAGTTGATGGTCGTCGTCTGGCGCCGCATGTACGCTTTCCAGGAATCCGAACCCGCTTCGCGGCCGCCCCCGGTGTCTTTCTCACCGCCGAAGGCACCGCCGATCTCGGCGCCGGACGTGCCCAGATTGACGTTGGCAATTCCACAGTCGCTGCCCTCGGCGGAGAGGAATCGCTCGGCCACCTGCAAGCGGTCGGTAAATACGGCCGAGGAGAGTCCGTACGGCACGGCGTTGTGCAAGGCCACGGCGTCTTCCCACGTGTCGTAGCTCAGCAGGAAGAGGATCGGGGCGAAGGTCTCGGTGCGCACGATCGGCATCTCTGCCGAGGCGCGCACGATCGCGGGTTCGACGAAATTGCCGGCCCGCCGAAGTGCCTTGCCGCCGCACAACAGCGTGCCGCCCTGGGTCTGCGCCGCAGCGATGGCGGAGAGGTAGCGCGCGACGGCGCCGGCGTCGATCAGCGGACCCATCAATGTGCCGGGGTCCAGAGGGTCGCCGATGCGCACCTGACCGTACGCGGCGATCAGGCGGCGCTCCAGCTCCGCCGCCTTTGAGCGGTGTACCAGCACGCGACGCGTGGTGGTGCAGCGCTGCCCCGCGGTACCCACTGCGCCGAAAACGATTGCCGGCACCGCCAGCTCGAGATTCGCGCTTTCATCGACGATGATCGCGTTGTTGCCGCCGAGCTCGAGCAAGCTCTTGCCAAGCCGCTCGGCGACGCGCACGCCCACTTGGCGGCCGACGTGCGTCGAGCCCGTGAATGACACGAGCGCGACACGCCGATCGTCGACGAGTTTGCCCGCGAGATCGGTGCCGGCATCGATCAGCAGTTGAAAGATCGCGGGAAGGGACTGCTGCGCGAGGACGCGGTTGCAGATGTGCTGCACGGCGAGCGAACACAGCGAGGTTTTCGGCGAAGGCTTCCAGATCGTCGCATTGCCGGTAATGGCGGCGAGAAAGGCGTTCCAGGACCATACGGCCACGGGAAAATTGAACGCCGAGATCACGCCGACGACGCCGAGCGGATGCCACTGCTCATACATACGGTGTTGCGCCCGCTCGGAGTGCATCGTCAGGCCATACAACATGCGCGATTGTCCGACCGCGAAATCGGCGATGTCGATCATTTCCTGCACTTCACCGTCGCCCTCGGCCTTGATCTTGCCGTTTTCGAGCGAAACGAGGGCGCCGAGCGCGTGTTTGCGAACGCGAAGCTCCTCGGCGATCAATCGGATGGCATCGCCGCGCTTGGGAGCCGGCACCTGTCGCCAGCGGCGTGCGGCCTCGAGCGCGGAGTTCATCACGCGCTCGTAGTCCTCGGCCGTGGCGCCGCGGACGCGGGCGAGGACCTCCCCGGTGGAGGGATTGATCGATTCGATCAGCGGGCCGGAGGTTTCGGCGCTCCAGCCGTGGCTGCCCGACCAAGTGCCGGGGTTGATGTCGCCGAGCTCGAGCGCCCGCAACGTTTCAGTAGATTTCGACATTGCCCATTCCCAATTCCGCCAGGGGCGGCATTCTGACGTGACGGCGACCACAACGCCACTCCGTCTTGCGGTCGCATTTTGCCTGCTTCCCCGCGGGTGTGTAGCATCGCACGCACGATGTCCAAGACCCCCGCAATGACGAACTGGCACCCGGCAAGTTGGCACAACCGCACCGCCACCCAGCAACCCAAATATACCGACCCGGTGGCGCTCGAGCGCGCGGTCGCCGCGTTGAGCCGTTTGCCACCGCTGGTGGTCTCGTGGGAGATCGAGGCGTTGAGCGCGAAACTCGCGCAAGCGCAGCGCGGCGAGCAGTTCCTGCTGCAAGGCGGAGATTGCGCGGAGAGTTTCGAGGATTGCGAGTCGGACAATATCGCCAAGCGTCTGAAGATCCTGCTGCAGATGAGCTTGGTGCTGCTGCAAGGGCTGAAGAAGCCGATCATTCGTGTCGGGCGCTTCGCCGGCCAATATGCCAAGCCGCGCTCGGCGGACACCGAAACCCGCGACGGCCTGACGTTGCCCTCGTACCGCGGCGACAACGTCAACCGGCCCGGATTCAGTGTGGCGGAGCGCGAGCCGGATCCGCAACTGTTGCTGCGCGGCTACGAGCGGGCCTCCCTCACGTTGAACTTCGTGCGCGCTCTGATCGACGGCGGTTTCGCGGACTTGCATCATCCGGAGTACTGGGACCTGGGTTTTCTGCGCCACGCGGCGCTGCGCGAGGCGTACCAGAAGATCGTCGATTCGATCGCCGAATCCTTGGAATTCTTCGAATCCATGAGCGGCCTGCGGGTGCATTCGGCGACCCGCGTCGATTTCTATACCAGTCACGAGGGTCTGCACCTGCTCTCCGAGCAGGCACAGACGCGCTACATCGAGCGGCAAAAGAAGTGGTACAACTTATCGACGCACATGCCCTGGGTGGGGATGCGAACCGCCGACATCGATGGCGCTCACATAGAGTATTTTCGCGGCATCGCCAATCCGATCGGCGTGAAGGTCGGCGCCGCGATGAGCGCAGAGTGGCTGCAAGAGCTGGTCCACGTACTGAATCCGCAGAATCGGCCCGGCCGCCTCACCTTCATTCATCGCTTCGGAAACAAGGAAATCGAGCAACGTTTGCCGCAAATGATCGCGGCCGTTCGGGCGACGGGTTCGCAAGTGCTTTGGGTGTGCGACCCGATGCACGGAAACACGGAGACCACCGCGGGTGGAGTCAAGACGCGCCGCTTCGACAATATTCTCGCCGAGGTCGAGGCGGCGTTCCGCATCCATGAAGGGTGCGGCTCGATGCTCGGGGGCGTGCACATCGAGCTCACTGGAGAGGATGTGACCGAATGCATCGGCGGCGCTCGCGGTCTCAAGGAAGCAGATTTGGCGCGGGCCTACAAGTCCCAGGTGGACCCCCGTTTGAATGCAGAACAGGCACTGGAATTGGCCATGCTGATTGCGCGGCACGCAGGTGCCAGCCGGAGTCGGGGAAACCCCTAACGACCACTTGGATAGCCGTGTTCGTTATTTTTAATCTATAACAAAATCAATAAGTTATAGATTAAAGGCGGCTCCGCCAGAAATACCAAACGGCGCTTTTGCAAAACTTCGGTTGCCTCGCGCGGCGCAGATGCTATTCTGCGCGCAAACCTTTCCCGCCCCTGTGAAGAGTTGAGCGCGGTAAGTCTGCGAGCCCCGATTTGAGGGGTTAGAAACTGCACGGACCGCGCGCAAATATTGGCCGAATGCAAGGAATCTTTGTGGCCGACGCGGTCCAACGGTAACGTCGGCGGCGTAGCGGGTCGGGTAGATCGATGCCGTGATGGCGGCGTAGGTTGGGTTGCGCTCGGGTTAGTCCAAAGCCAGGCGCGATCGACGGCGGGCTACGCGGAGATCCGCGTAGCCCGTTTTTTAAAATCCGCCGACCGGTTTCGAATGAACAGCACCTTTGATCCCAGTTGCCGGCGTTGTCCGCGCCTCGCGGCCTTTCTCGATGTCGTCCGGCACCAGCAGCCCGAATACTTTTGCAAGCCGGTACCGCCGTTTGGCGATCCGCAGGCCCGGCTGTTGATCGTGGGTCTCGCGCCGGGCATGCATGGGGCGAACCGTACGGGGCGCCCGTTCACCGGGGACCATGCGGGCATCCTGCTGTACGGAACGCTGTTCAAATTCGGCCTGGCGAGTGCTCCTACGTCGACCGCGGCGGACGACGGCCTGAGCCTCAGGGATGCGCGCATCACGAATTCGGTCAAATGCCTGCCGCCGGGAAACAAGCCGCTGCCGCTCGAAATCAAGGTCTGCAATGCCTACCTGCGCGAGGAGTTGGCGCAAAGTCGGAAAACCCGCGTTATCCTGGCGCTGGGGGCGATTGCACACGCCGCCGTGCTGCGCGCGCTCGATTTGCGTCCCGCCGACTACCGGTTCGCGCATGCAGCCGAGCATGCGCTGTGCGGAGGACGAGTGTTGCTGGATTCCTATCATTGCAGTCGCTACAACACGCAGACGCGTCGGCTGACGGCCCCAATGTTCGAAGCCATCATTGAAAGGGCCCTCGCGCTTGCGCGCCAGTCGGTGCCCTGCCTCGATGAACAGAGTTCAGCCATCTAACGCCGCGCCGCCCGAGGCGTCCGGTGGGACGCGAACAGCGCCGCCGGTGGACGCGCCTGCGCCCGCGGCCGACGCGCCTGCGCCCCCGGCCAGCGCGCCCGCGCCCCCGGCCAACGCGCCCGCCCCCCCGGCCAACGCGCCCGCCTTCGATGCGAAGGCCTTCGTCGATGCGCTGCCGAGCCGTCCCGGCGTGTATCGCATGCTCGACGCCCAGAACACCATTCTCTACGTCGGGAAGGCGCGCAATCTCAAGAGCCGGGTCGGATCCTACTTTCAACCGAGCAACGTGCAGCCGAAGGTGCAGGCGCTGGTGGCGAAGACGGCGAACATGGAGGTCACCATCACGAACTCCGATACCGAGGCGCTGCTGCTCGAGTTCAACCTCATCAAGAAGCACCGTCCGCGGTTCAACGTCGTGCTGCGCGATGACAAGAGTTTTCCCTATTTGCATTTGGAGACGGACCACGATTTTCCGCGGCTCAATTTTTATCGCGGATCGCGCAAGGAGCCCGGGCGCTTCTTCGGGCCGTATCCATCGGCAGGGGCGGTACGAGAGACCTTGCAGCAGCTGCAACGATTGTTCCGGATCCGCAATTGCGACGATACCTATTTCGACAACCGGTCCAGACCCTGCCTGCAATACCAGATCCAGCGCTGCACCGCCCCTTGCGTGGGATTGATTTCGGCGCAGAGCTACGCACTCGATGTCGACGCGGCGATCAAGGTCCTGGAGGGGCGCAATGACGAAGTTCAGCTCGAACTTGGCCGGCGCATGGAAGCCGCTGCCGAGCAGCTGAACTTCGAGGAGGCCGCCCGGGCGCGCGATCAACTGGCGAATCTCAGGACCGTTCAGGCGCAGCAGATCGTCACTTCCGACATCGATCACGATGCCGACGTGATCGCCGTTGCAGCCGGCAACGGCGAGTATTGCGTGGCCCTCATGTTCGTGCGCGGCGGCCGCAGCCTCGGCAGCACCACCTTCTTTCCACGAGCGCCTCTCTCCGAGTTGCCGGAGGTGCTCGCGGCGTTCGTCGCGCAGTACTACCTGGAGCGCGAATCTCCGGCAGAGATCATCGTTGAGCGCGACTTCGACGAAATGCAGGTTCTCGAGGCAACCTTGGCGCAGCGCGCCTCCCACAAGGTGAGGATTACCTCCTCGGTGCGTGGCATTCGCGCACGCTGGGTGGAAATGACGCGCAACAACGCCGAACAGGCGCTCAAGATGCGCGGGCTCGCGCATATCAGCATCCGCACCAGTTTGCAGGACCTGCGCGATGCGTTTCATCTCGAGCAGACGCCGACGCGCATCGAATGCTTCGACATCAGTCACACCGGTGGAACCGATACCGTGGCCTCCTGCGTGGTGTTCGGTGAAGAGGGTCCGGTCAAGAGCGACTATCGGCGTTTCAACATCGCCGGCATCCAGCCCGGAGATGACTATGCCGCCATGCATCAGGCGCTGGCCCGGCGCTACAAACGAGTGCGCGACGGCGACCTCGTCGCGCCCGATGTGCTGCTCATCGACGGCGGCAAGGGTCAGCTCGCCGAAGCTCACGAGGTGTTGACCGAGCTGGGAGTCGCCGGCGTCACCTTGATCGGTGTCGCCAAGGGGGCCGATCGGCGGCCGGGACAGGAGCAGCTCTTCTCATTGGGTCGCGATACGCCGACCATTCTGCCCCCGGACTCCAGCGCCCTGCACTTGATCCAGCGGGTGCGCGATGAGGCCCACCGCTTCGCGATCGCGGGCCACCGGCGCAAGCGGGCGAAACGGCACAGCCAGTCTATACTCGAAACCATTCCTGGCTTGGGCCCGGTGAAGCGACGCGAGCTGCTGAAGCAATTCGGGGGCCTGCAGGGGATATTGCGTGCGGGCATCGACGATTTCGTACAAATACGCGGCCTTGGGCGGGAACTCGCCGAGGTAATTTATGAGCACCTCCACCCCGGGAAGTGAAGGTCAAGGGTATTGGAATCTGCCGAATGCCCTGACGTGGCTGCGCATTTTGATGATTCCGGCGATCCTGGTGCTGTTCTATCTGCCGTACTGGTGGAAAGACCCGGCCGCGTGCGCGGCATTTGCATTGGCGGGCATCACCGACAGCCTGGACGGCTATTACGCACGCAAATGGGGCCAAACGTCGCGCCTCGGGGCCTTCTTGGACCCGGTCGCCGACAAACTCATCGTTGCGACGGCATTGGTCTTGATCGTCAGTGCGAATCCTCGCAGCTGGTTTCTCGTCATCGTCGCCATCGTGATCATCGGGCGGGAGATCGCGGTATCGGCACTGCGCGAGTGGATGGCCGAAATCGGCGCGCGCGGCCGCATCAAAGTGTCGATTTGGGGAAAATACAAGACCATCATGCAAATCGTAGGGCTATCCTTCCTGCTCTTCCGGCGGGACCTGTTCGGCATCCCCATCTACAAGCTCGGGCTGATACTGACGGGAATCGCCGCGATACTGACGCTCTGGTCCATGGTGCTCTACCTGCGGCTGGCGTGGCCGGAATTGCGGGGCAGCGCGAGGCTCTAGGAGCCCTAGACACGCTCCCATGCCTCCTCCTTGACTCCGGGCGACGGGGCCCTACAATTGCGCGTCTGTTTAGGGCGGGAATAGCTCAGTTGGTAGAGCGCAACCTTGCCAAGGTTGAGGTCGCGAGTTCGAGCCTCGTTTCCCGCTCCAGATTCCGATGCAAAGAGCCCCGGCTGGACCGGGGCTCGGCGTTTTTGAGATGTGGCTAGGTGGCAGAGTGGTCATGCAGCGGCCTGCAAAGCCGTGTACGCCGGTTCGATTCCGACCCTAGCCTCCAATAGCGCTTCCGACGGCGTCCGCAGACTTCCGTAAAAATACGAAAAACGCTGTATTTTACGGCAAATACTTACCACCGACGTCCGCGGCGTTCCGGGTGGCCAAAAACCGGGTACTTTCCCGGGTACCGGCAATTTCGGCAACAAGGTGGTACCCGGTTTTGGAGCTCACTGACACCGCGATTCGCGGCGCGAAGCCGCGCGAGAAGGCCTACAAGCTGCGCGACGGGCAGGGGCTTTACTTGTTGATCAAGCCGAGCGGGTCGCGGCTATGGCGCTTGCGGTACGAATTCGAAGGCGTCGAGAAAGGAATCTCACTCGGCATCTACCCCGACGTCTCGTTGAAGCAAGCGCGCACCAGGCGCGATGCGGCCCGTCGGCTCATCGCCGAGGGCATCGATCCGAGCGCGAAGCGAAAAGCAGACAAGCGCGCCGTCGCCGAGAGCTTCGAACTCGTCACGCGCGAATGGCTCGCGAGTCTTGCTCGCCCGCCGGTGCTGCCCAAGAATGCCAAGCGCCGGCGCCGGCGACATGGGCCGATGGATCCGAAAACGATTGCGCGCATGACGAAGCGCTTCGAGACGTTCGTGTTTCCCAACGTGGGCTCGCGGCCGGTGCGGCGCATTAGTGCACCGGAGCTCCTGGTTGAATTGCGTCGCATCGAGGCGCGCGGCACGCATGAGACAGCGCATCGGGTGCGCGCAGCGTGTAGCAGAGTGTTTCGCTACGCCATCGCAACCGGTCGCGCGGAGCGCGACGTGGCGGCGGATCTCGTCGGGGCGCACGTGCCGGTCGAGTCCCGGAATTTCGCCGCCGTGACCGACCCCAAGGAAGTGGCCGGACTTCTGCGAGCGATCGATTCGTACCGGGGCGAGGTGGTCACTCAGTTCGCCTTGAAGCTCTCGCCCCTGGTGTTCGTCCGTCCTGGCGAATTGCGCAGGGCCGAATGGACACAGATCGATTTCAAGAGTGCCCTGTGGCGAATTCCCTGGTCGCGGATGAAGATGGGTGAACAGCATCTGATTCCGTTGTCGACGCAGGCCTCCGCGCTGCTCAAGGATCTTCGGAGCATTACGGGAGGAGGACGGTTTCTGTTCCCATCGCTGCGCGGCTCGGACCGGCCGATGTCCGACAACACGGTCAATGCCGCTCTGCGACGACTGGGGTACTCATCGGATGAGATGACCGGCCACGGATTTCGCACCATGGCCTCGACGCTGCTCAATGAGTTGGGTTGGAACCGGGACGCGATCGAGCGGCAGTTGGCGCATGATGAGCGCGACGAGAGCCGCGCCTCCTACAACCACGCGCAATATCTCGCAGAGCGTCGCAAGATGATGCAGGCGTGGGCCGATTACTTGGATACGTTGAGATTAGCTCGGACGCCGGCACTGGGCGAGACTCAACCCAGAGCCGCTTAATCACGCTGCCGAGCTAAGTCGGGCCCGTCCGGCTCGATGAGCGGGACGTGGAAACGGAGCCATGGCTCGTCAATTGCGACACCGCCAGACGAAAGGGGCGGCAACAGTTGCGACAGTCCTACAGCCACCGCGCCACATCTCGACTCCAATTCACGGCGGCGTCTCAAGGGGGAGTCAGGCAGCGCCTTACTTGGGAAACATCAGCTGCACCTGGGCGCGGAGTTGCCAGTTACTTGAAAAATCGGGCCGTACCACGTTGTAGTAGCCGCCGATCTGCGTGTTCACCGGCAGCCTGCCGATTTTAAAGATTTTACCGACACCGCCGCCGAGCGGTACGGTCCACTGCTGCGAGCCCCTCGCTTCCCAGTTGACGGTGATGATCGGCGAAGTCGTCAAATAGGCGCCGCTCTCGAAGTTGTAGTTGAGAAAGGGCTGCATCAGCCCGTTGTTGTACTTGGGTGCGTTGCCGAGCGGGTTACCGCTGTTGCCAACCGACCAGACATTGTTGACGAGTGCCCCGTACACCCAGGGGTCGCCGTGCGTGAGATGCAGCACTACGAAGGTGGGACCCAGTCCAGGATTGTTGTTGCCGAGCAGGTCATTGCTGTGCGTGGGCAGCTGGGTGACGGCGCCGACGCCCCAGATCCATGCGCCCGGCTTCCCGGGCGAGAGAAACGCCGAGATTTGCGCATCGCCGATACCGCTCGTGCCGCTCTGACCCGGCGCAAATGCCGGCAGCGAGATGATCGGTAGAATCGTGCGTGTGATGATGTTCCAGTCCTCACTCACCGAGAACGGGATCACGGGTTGGATATTGAGCACGTTTTGCGTGCCGTTGAGAGGACCGACATTGAAGTATGCATTCTCCTGGAATGGCACGCTGATCAAGTTGCCGACCGGGTTCTGCGCGATCTTCGCCAGATCCTCGGGGCTCAATTCAGCATGAGCGGACGCCCACGCCCAGCTTGCGAGTAAGAAGGTCGCGGCGCGCAGAATGCGTGTGCCCATCTATGTCTCGCGATGGAGAAGAGCGTGAAGGCGCATGCGGTCTATCGTGGGCGGCAACTATTGGAAGCTAACGGTGCTAATCGTGCGCCGACGCCAGCGCTCGATCCATGACCGCTCGATCCTCCGCGGTCAGCTGTTCCGGCCCGAGCTTGAATGTCAGCTTGTCGATGCTGCCGGTGAATTGGAACGGCAGCTGGTAACTATCGTCCACTGCCGTTCGGGTATCGCTCCCAATGTCGAAGCTCTCATCGATGGACATCAGGAACGGAATCGTGTGTTCGATCGTCTTTCGCGACAACTCCTTGCCATCGACGGTGAGCACGCCGGTGCCACCCTTGGCCGGACCAGGTCCGTCGTACTTGAAGTCAAATACGATGGTGTGCTTGCCCGGGCTGAGTGAATCACCCAACCAGTCCTCACCCCCCACGCCTCCCTCCCAGCGGTAGCGCTCGAGATCGAGGAGGTTGTAGACAAAGACCGGCTTGCCTTTGAGTAAGTAGAGGGCGTAGCCGCCGAAGCGCCCGCCCATGGTCACGATCATTCCCTCTGCACCGCGCTTTGGAATGGTCACGTTGGCCGTGATGGTGTAGTCCTTGTTCAAAATGCTGGGAGCATTACCCACCGGAATGCCGGCGTTCGGCCCTGTATAGGTAATTAGCGTGCGCCCGGCGGTCGCGCTCGGCCGCGGTGTGATGGCACGAGTGAGGACCGAGTTGTCCAACGGAAAGACGTTGTATTTGGCTGCCTCGCTCAAGAAGAGTGCCTGCAGCTCCTTGAGCTTGTCGGGATTCTTGGCGGCGAGGTCGTTGTATTCCGAAAAGTCTTCGGCGATGTTGTAGAGTTCCCACTTGTAGTCGTTGATGGCGGGCAGCTTGACGGTTCCGAGGTCCCACGGGGGTGCGGGCGGTGTCGTCGCCGCGATCCAACCGTCTTGATAAATCGCGCGGTTGGCGAACATCTCGAAGTACTGCGTCTCGCGCTTCGAGGGTGCATTGGCATTGGCCTTATCGAACGTATACGCCAGGCTCACGCCCTCAATCGGCCTTTGAGCAATGCCGTTGACGGTCGTCGGCGCCTGGATGCCCGTTGCTTCAAGAATCGTCGGCACGATGTCGATGATGTGATGGAACTGCGAGCGGATGCCCCCGGTGTCCTTGATGTGACCGGGCCATGAGATCGCCATGCCCTGCCGCGTGCCGCCGAAATGCGAGGCCACCTGTTTGGTCCATTTGAAGGGTGTATCGAACGCCCACGACCATGCGACCGACATGTGCGGGTAGGTATTCTCAGAGCCCCAGGATTCGTAATGCAACATCTGTACGGCCTCGGGGAGCTTGAGAATCCCGTTGTAGGCGGTCATCTGATTGAACGTGCCCTCGAGGGTGCCCTCGGCGCTGGTGCCGTTGTCGCCGCTGATGTAGATGATCAGCGTGTTATCGAGTTTGCCCATCTCCTTGACTTGCTGGATCACGCGGCCAATCTCATGGTCGGTATAGGCGACGTAGGCGGCAAACACCTCGGCCTCATGCGCATAGAGTTTCTTCTGGATCAGCGAAAGAGAATCCCACTTCGGCAGCACATCCGGCCACGGCGTGAGCTTGGTATTCGCCGGGATGACGCCGAGCCGCTTCTGGTTGGCGAAAATCTGCTCGCGCAGCTTCTCCCATCCCGTGTCAAACTTGCCTTTGTACTTCTCGATCCACTCCTTGGTCGGCTGGTGCGGCGAATGGGTGCCGCCGGGCACGTAATAGAGAAAGAACGGCTTGTCGGGTGCGGCTGCATTGAGGGCGCTCAAGTACTTGATGGCCTCGTCCGCCAGGTCGGTGGTGAGGTTATAACCGGCCTTGCCGATCCAGGGGAAAATCGGCGTGTGGTCGCGGTATAGATAAGGCGTCCACTGATCGGTCTCACCGCCCATGAACCCGTAGAAATACTCGAAGCCCATGCCGCTCGGCCATTGATCGAACGGTCCCGCCACACTGTAGAGATAAGTGGGGGTGTTATGGTTCTTGCCGAACCAGGAGGTGGCAAATCCGTTCTCCTTCAAAATCTCACCGACCGTGGCACTTTCCTGACCGATGACCGAGTCATAGCCCGGGAAGCCCGTGGACATCTCGCCGATTACACCGAAACCAACCGAATGATGATTGCGCCCCGTGATGAGTGCCGCGCGCGTCGGCGAGCAAAGGGCGGTTGAGTGGAACTGCGTATAGCGCAGCCCGGCGTTGGCTATACGGTCCATGGAGGGCGTCGGGATGACACCGCCGAAGGTGCCCGACACGCCATAGCCCTGGTCGTCGGTCATGATGAGTAACACGTTGGGCGCGCCCTTCGGGGGCACCACCGACGGGGGCCAGTAAGGCTTCGAATCCTTGGCATCCTCCTTGATCACGCCGCCAAACTTCGCCGGCGGTGGCGGAAGCTGTTTCCCGTCAATCGTTGTTGTCGCACTCGGCGAACCCGGAACGCCCGTTATCTGCTGAGCCGAGGCAACGCCGATACATGTCACAGCGGCTGCAATCGATGCCGCTAAGCGAGAAATACTGTAGGCCTTCACGGCGATGTCTCCTGACGATGTTGGCAAGTTGTGCCGCTATTTCGGCAATCGAACTTGTGGGGTTCCTTCTGTCGGCCTGCTAGTGAGGGAGCGTGTGCCCCACTGTGTCAGCGCATGGGGTCAACTGCTATTGGACATTGGGACAATGTAGCGTGATGTAGTTTGAGCAAGGGACTCGTACATCATGATTGCGTCCCTATTTCACGTCCGAGCGCCTCGCCAGCTCCTCGGCGAGAATCGGGATTCCCATGTTGCATGCCTGCACGCCCTGGATGACGCAAAGCTTCAGCACCTCCATGATCTCTTCCATAGTCGCGCCGAGCTTCAGCGCCGCTTTGATGTGACGACGCGTGCCAGGCGGGTACATATGCGTGTAGGAGACGTCGAAGGCGATGCTCAAGAGCTCGGCGAGCTTCGGAGATAATACGGCACCACTATAAATGGGAATTCCCGCCGCCATGAATTGCTCTGTCCACTCCGGGTCAAGGTTGTAGAACGGTGTCCAGGCCTCGTTCCACCCGCCGCCCGCGCGCACTTTGTCGCACACCGGCGTGACGGGCTTCGAATGTTCCTTCGGGTGTACATCCGCCGCCCTGGCTTCCTCGAGGAGGATCGGCGCACCCAAGCTGCAGGTGTGGATGGACAGAAAGGAGGCCATCTTGAGCACCGTCAGAATCTCCTCGCGGCTGGCACCGGCATCGAGCGCAGCGCGGATATGCCGTCGGGTGCCTTCAGGATTGAGATTCGTGCAGGCGGCGTTGACGGCCAAGCCGATCAATTCCACGGCCTTGCGCGGAAGAACGTCGAGCTTCCAGGGGTTCAGCGTCACTCGCTCGGCCGCTTCCGCCCATGCGGGGTCCCATTCCCGCAATTTTGCCAATGCCATCGCCTCCCATGGGCCGGGCGAAGATGTCTCACCGGTGGCTGCGGCCGCAGAAGCATTGTCCTTACTGGTCATAAGTGTTTCCTCGGTAGGTTCTGCCTTTGTGCAAGCCCCGACGCGGGACCGGCCCGCGCAGGATCAAATGGGCAGGAACGCCGTCCACTCGCATGGGGCCCAATTAGCTCGAATGATGCGGAGCGGCGCCGCCGGGCGCGGAGCGTTGCGTACGCAAGCCGCATCCGACTAGGTCACGGACATGGCGCCAAGCGTGCACCACGAGCACCTCAGTCTCGCCGATGAGGATCTGCACTCGCGCACCATGCGGGCCGGTAGGGAAGAAATCTATTGGACCAAGGTCCGAACGCGGATCAAAACGTAATCTGTTGCACTTCCATCACGCTCATTTCACGGCCGGCGAGCTTTGTTGCACCCAAGTTCTGCCGAGAAGATGCAGGTGATGGCGCCGCAGCGCAGCGGACGTCCGCAAAGGCACAGGAGAAAGGTATGTATTACACAGACGACTCGCTTCTGCCCGAAAATCAGGACCCGTTAATGATCACCGCAGCGCCGTACGGGCCATTCTTCATGCCGGACGATTATCCCGGACAGGTCCCGGTCACTTGGGATGAGCAGGTTCAGGCGGCAAAGGATTGCTACAACGCGGGCGCAAGCATTCTACACATCCACGTCCGCGATCCGAAGACCGGCCACATTTCGAAAAACTTCAAAGAATACGGCGACCAGATCGGGCGCTTACGCCAGGCCGTGCCCAAGATGGTCCTGCAGATAGGTGGCTCGATCTCATTGTCGCCCCCGCCCGGCGCCACCGCCGCGAAATGGGATGGCTACGACACGCGCCACATGCTGACCGAAATCGATCCGAAGCCCGATCAAGTCACGATGACAGTCTGCTCCACGTCGGGGGACATGACCTGTATGGTCCCTGAAGCCGATCTCGAGGGAACACATCTGGCGGATCCCAAGGTGAGGTGGCAGTACGCGAATATGGTGACCGATGCCACTCCGGAATTCTACATCGAACACTTGAAGAGGCTGAAAGAGCATCGGATTCAGCCCTACTTTGCGCTCGCTACGATTTCTCAACTCGAGCAGGTGGAGCGCCTCATTCGCTTTGGAATTTACAGGGGCCCGATGAACGGTTTCTTCAGCATGGTCGGCGGAGGCACGATAGGGGCAAATCCCTTTGACTGGATGGAGCTGGTCCGTCGCACACCGCACGGCTCAAAATGGACTTACCAGACCATGTTCAGGCTGAGCTGGCCCCTCGCTGCCTTCATGATCTCGCTGGGTCAACACACCCGGACGGGCATCGAGGAGAATCTGTGGGATTCGAAGCAGGGCAAACATCTGACTTCGGTGCAAATGGTCGAAAAGCACGTCCAGATGGCGCGCTGGCTTGGCCGCGAGATCGCAACGGGTGAGGATGCGCACCGGCTCATGAAGATCGGAGTTTGGTACGACACCGTTGAAGAGACGCTGTTCAACCTCGGACTGCCGCCGAATCGAGCATCGGGCCAAACGGGCTCCGTCCTTTATCCAACCGATGGAAAGCTTCCTGCGCAAAAGCCACTTGGCTCGGACGGACATCCTTTGGCGGGGCATATGTCTGTGGCTGCTGGTGCGAAGTAACCGAAGAAGGAGATCGCGGCGGTGAAGAATTGAGTGTCGCGCCTTTGACAAGTAAGGTGTGGCCCCCCAGCGTGCCTGGAGTCCTGAGGCACACCCACAGGAGGAAGCATCGATGGCAGAATTTGTCGAGGTCGCACAACTGGAGCAAATAGCGCCCGGCAACAGCAAGCTTGTCTACGTTGGCGAGAAGAGCATCGCTCTTTTCAACATTGATGGAATAATTTACGCCATCGACGATACATGTCTCCATCAAGGTTCGTCGCTCGCGCAAGGGAAGCTCAACGGCAAGATCCTCACCTGTCGCGCACACGGGTGGAAGTACGACGTAACGACGGGTTCCTTAACCCTCAATCCCGAAAGTCGGGTCGCGTCGTACCCCGTAAAAATCATCGATGGCAAGATCATGGTGGGCACCGGCAAGAAAGCGTGAGCCGGCGGGCGGCCGAACCGGGAGGAACGCGAGCCCAGTCGCTTGCGAGACCACCGGAAAGAAGGCGCGACGGCCTACGATGGCCAGTGCACATGGCGCCGGGGACTAACCAAAAATCCCCGGAACCCATTGATAGCAATAGGCTATCAGAAATCCAGGCCTAGCAGTTGCCCCCGGAGTTGCCCTCAGCCCGTCAAGGTTCAAATACCAACGTAAAGGCCGCTGGCGAACGCTGCGATCGACGGCGAACTGGAGCTCTCGACCCCATCTTGACGGTGGCGAACGTCCGCTCTACGGCATCGTTGGTTCTGCGCGCCTCTGCGACGTGGCTACTCTGGCAGATTCATTTTCCGCAAGAAGTCTTTATAGCGCTTATCCTTCTCCAGATTCCGTAGCTGAGGTTCACCCTTGATAAAGTAGAGTTGTTCATCGTGTTGTATGTACGCGCGTCCTAACCACTGCATCGCCTTGTCCGCCTCGCCACGCCAAGCGTGGACCATCGCGATCGCACTGGCCCAGTTGTCCCCATTTATAGCGATCGCTTTGGCGAGATAGGCATCAGAGTCGGCTGATCGATGCAGGGCATAGTAGATGTCCGCTAGAGCCAAGAACTGACCGTCCTCGGGCTTTTCTGCCTTGGCCGACTCCATGGCCTCATCTATGTGCCCATCCATAAGCAAATCGATGGCCAAGAAGTAGTGACCCGTCCCCCAATGGGGACTGATCGCTAAACCACGACGGATCCAACGTGCGCCCTCAGAAAATCGTCCGGTACGGGCGTACACCCAATACCCGAGCACGATCTGTGCTTCGGCGTTAAGTGGGTCCATTGCGATCGCCTCATGAAGGAGTGTCACCGCTCGTTCGGATTTAGGGTCCGTTGCTGCGGCGATGCGCGCCGCCACTGCCAGCCCTGCGGACGTGCGACCCCCGGAAGAAAATGCAGTATCAATCTCACGTTGCGCTGCCGCCCAATCCCAGTCGTAGACCAAGTGAATATCTGCCAGAACCGTGTGAGCAGCCCCCAGGGACGGATCCAATTCGAGTGCCCGCATCGCACTCGCTCGCGCGCGTCCGTAGGCAAGTTCTGTGGGAAGCCAGCCGTTCTGACCAATGTCGTCATAAGCCCACGCAATTCCCACCTCCGCGGGCGCGAACTTTGGGTCGAGTTGCAGCGACTGAGTAAAGAGCCCGATTGCCTCTTGGCAACCGTCTTCTGTGAACGGATCAAAGGCGTGCATGCCCTTGAGGAATAGCTCGTATGCTGCGGTGTTGATGCGGCGTGGCACCGGGATCTGCAGATCACCCACCGCGATCTCGAGCGCGCGTGCAAGACCGGACGCTATTGCATCCTGAACCTTGAGCACATCATCAAACTTACTTTCGTAGGTTTCCGACCATTCGTGCGAACCATCCGCGGCACTGACCAACTGCGCCGTCACACGTACGGTGTCACCTGAGCGTTGGACACTGCCCTCCAGAAGATGTGCGACGCCTAGAGTTTTGCCGATGGACCGAACGTCGAGCGTTGAGCCCTTGAACTGAAACGATGATGTTCGCCCGATGACTTTCAGGCCCGGAATTCGCGCTAACAGATCGAGCACTTGTTCCGCAATCCCATCGGCGAAGTATTCCTGGTCATGCTTCTCGCTCAGATCGGTGAACGGCAGTACGGCGATGGACTTATCGCCGACGACGCGGGTAGCAGCAGCCGTCGGTTGTTCTTCTGTCGCGATGCGCTTCGCTAGCCAGAACTTGTCCGCCAACAGCGCAGCGAGTCCCACCGAGACGACGACGAGAACGGCTGCGACCAGCATCCGGGTACTACGTGACTTGGGATGTGCCGCAGGCCCCGTACCTGCTGACGGAGTCAAAGTAGAGGTGGTCCCCGGCGCGGTTGGTGCAGATTTACGAATCGCGCGGATCAGCTTGGCATACGCGGGCTCCATATTTCCCGCTTGAGCCTCGACCCACTGCGATTCACTGAGGAAGTACTCAAGCGCAGGGGTCAGCGGCGCAGCATCAATTCGCAATGCAAAAATTGGGCGCTTCTTGGAGGAAGCGCGCTCGACCTCCTTGCCAACATGTGAGGAAGCGATCGCGCTTCCCGACAGCACGAGTACGAAGGCCGTGGCACCGCCGATCGCCCGAACGATGGCGTCGGCGTAGAGTGCTCCAGCTTCAACGTCGCGCGGCGCGATCCAACATGCAATCCCGTGTCGCTCTAGAGCCTCGACTAACGCAGCGGCGACGGCAGCGTCCTTTGAGGCGTAGCTTATGAATACGTCGTACGTGCCGGAACGAGCACCCGTCGCCTGCTCTTCGACGTCTCCTTCAGCCACGTCAATCCTCCTCCGATCTACTTCATATTGGCAGAAATTCACCGTCCTATCGAAGTTTGAGGCTCATCGGTCGCGGTCCGGATCGAATGTCGGGTCTGGCGAAGGCAGATTGCGGGCCGGAAGGTCAGGTTGTGGCCGGAACCCGCCGCAGCATTCCTGTCGAAAAACGCTGCACTCCACATCCACCTCGACTGGGTCGGACTATCCGTGACGCCAATCAGGACAGCATTCGTAAGTGAATTCGTACGAATCATGGTCTTCCCCGATTCCAGCCTGCCGCTCATAGTCGTCAGCACGACTGAACCGGAGGTCGCGTTATGGATCGCGCGGTGTATTCGATCGAGGAGACCAGGGCGCGTCTCGGTGGCATCTCGCGCAACTGCCTCTACGCCAGATTGCGAGCCGGGAGCATTTCGAGCGTTGTCATCGGTTTGTCGGCGCTTGGTGTCGGCGGAGGAGATTGCTGTGCTCATCAGTAGTTACACGACATCGGTGAGCTCATCGCAGGACGCAGGACGGTCGCGCCAGTCGTTGGCCAATGCACGCCAGGCCCTTCGTCGACCCCCCCGAGTCGGCACTCGCCCTCGTAAGTCGGACGCTGAGCAGTGATTGGACCTGCGCAATAAGCTCGTCGATGCAACTACACTGCTCCCATCTTCTTTTACATCGAGGAGTGTTATCGGGTCGGTATCGGAGTGAAGGCGGAGTGAAGGCGGAGTGAAGGCAGGATAGCGAAGTGTCCGCGATCTGCAGCAGCGTGGGTTCGGGCGCAGTGAACGACAGCACTCTCAATTCGACCGCTCCATCGATCACGGCACGTCCGACGCCGCAGGAGAAGCGTCGGTTCGCCGAGGTTGCTGCGAAGCTGCGCGTATCGGAGTCGGCTCTGGCTCTGATCGCCATTCGCACATTGCTCGATTCGGATGTACGCGATTTGCCGCCACGCACATCGAGCAGCGATCCCGCCGTCGACCGGATCACGATCCGTCTGCGGCCGGGAGATCGGTTCGCAATCCGGCAGCGAGCGGCCGAGCGGCGCATGAAGGACTCGGCCTATATCGCCGCCCTGGTCCGGGGTCATTTGGCCGCTAACCCGCCACTCACAACCCAGGAGCTTGCAGCGTTCAAGACGGCGGTGTCGGTCTTGGCCTGGTTCGGCCGAGTCTTGGCGCGGACCGCGCGGGAGGCTGCGCAGGCAGGTGTTCTGCCACGGGATCTGCAGCAAGAGCTCAGCCGTTCTCGAGTTCTCGTCGCGGACGTGGAGCGACGGATGCATGAGTTCGTCCGGGCGGCGCTCGTGACGTGGGAGAGCCGCGTTGACTAAACGACTCGTTCGCTTGCCGACCGATGGTCCGCGTTTCTTCGAGGTGGTAAGTTACGGACGCGCAGGTCCGCAAGGGCCCGCTCGATTCAGCGCCGCGCAGATTGACCAAATCTCGCGCACCGTCCGGCATGCGCCGGAGGTCATGTTGAAAGTGACCGGCGGAGGAACGAGGAGGGGGGCGGTTGCGGCTCATCTCGCGTACTTATGCCGCCAAGGGACCTTGGAGATCGAGACCGACGAGGGTGAGCGCATCGGACGCCGGGAGGAGCACAACCGACTGCTCGATGACTGGCACCTGGAGCTCACCGCCGGCCAATACCGGCGGCAGATGGACGGCCGCCCGGCGCGACGAGCGACGAAGCTTGTTCACAACATCGTGCTCTCCATGCCAAGTCCGACGCCTCCGGACAAGATTCTCACCGCCGCGCGGCAATTCGCTCGCCAGAAATTCCCGCAACACCGCTACGCCATGGTCTTGCACACTCACCAGCAGCATCCGCACGTGCATCTGGTCGTGAAGGCCGAGAGCGACTTCGGCCGGCGACTGCACATCGACAAGCAGCTCTTGCGGGATTGGCGCGAAGACTTCGCGCAGTTGATGCGTGAACAGGGTATTGCGGCCAATGCCACGCCGCGCGCCCTTCGGGGCGAAAACAAGACAAGGCGCCGGGAAGGGATCTTCAAAGCACAGCTCTACGGCAAGTCCAAGTCCGCCGTGATGCGTGAACGTGCGCAGGGAATCGCGACAGAGCTGTCACGCTCGGGAACTGTCGTGGATCCGGCGCGTGCAAGGTTGCTCGAAACGCGCAAATCGCTGGTATCGACCTGGATGAAGGCCGCAGACGTACTGGATGACCAAGGCGAGGAGATCCTCGCGGGCGACGTCCGCTACTTCGCAATGCATCTCCCGCCCGTCCTCACCGACCGGCAACGCCTGGCCGCGCAACTCATCCGATTCAAGGAACAGCAGCGCGCGGCCGAACCGGATGGACCCGAGCGCGCTAACCCCAGGGTCCTTGAGCGGGCTCGGTAGGACCCGGCACAGTGCAATAGTTGGTATTCGTTGGTGAATTCACCTCAATCGCTAACTGGTGGCATGGCCTTGGCCGGCGCATATTAGCGAGGGCAAATCTCGCCCTCGATACCACGACTCAAGGTTGCAGCCGTGAAAAGCGACTCGAAGAACCAATTTGAGTTCAACCTGGATCCCTCACGAAGGCTCCTTCATCACCCCAATGAGCGGGCGCTAAGGCTGAAGCAGGTCTGCCAGCTCACCGGGCTCGGTCGCTCCATGATCTATCAGATGCAAGCGGAAGGACGATTCCCGCAGCGCATCAAGCTTGGCGAGCGGGCTGTGGGATGGCTGGAGAGCGAAGTGCGAGAGTGGTTGGCAACCCGCATCGCAACCAGCCGTTGTAACCAGCGCGGCGCAAATTGACTGTCCTCTGAAGCCTACAGTCGGCACCGGCATCTCACACCGGACGCGAGGATGCGAAGATCGTGGCATGTCGGGTATGAATGGCCGCGCGCCCAAAACCGGGTATCATTCCGGGTACCGAGAGGGTCCCAACCGAGTAAAAGGCTTAAAATACTCGAGGTTTATCAAGGTATTCGATTCCGACCCTAGCCTCCAATAGCGCTTCCGACGGCGACCAGGGCGCGCACGATCTTGGCCGCATCGACCGTACCGACGCCGCCCGCCAGGTCGTAGCCCGGACCGGCGTTGTAGCGCCCGGCGGCCTGTTCCGCCATCGCGACAATGCCGGCCATTTCGCGGCACTCTGATGACGTTGAACACCCCATGTGCCGGTGTTTCACATTCAGACTGTCCTAATGCGACAAACACGCTCGAGTGTCGACGCTTGAGAATTGTTGTATTGAATTGCCGGATACCGGACATTCGCCACGGGCGCCTCCGAGAGGACTCACTGGCTCGCGGCTCTGGTGCCACCGTCTCAGGTCGGCCAAAACCGCTATCTCCTACAGCAGGAGCGCGAGCCGCTGCGACCTGCTGTTCGGCTATAGTGTGCAAAATGCACAAGGTGGTCGCGTGCTGTTTCTGATGCTACCGCTGGTCATATCCATCGCGTTCTATCTTATCGCGGAGTTTGACGGCCCAAACCACGGCCTCATTGTGGTGACAGCGCAGAACCTGATCAGTCTTGCTGAATCAGTGCGAGCACCTTGATCACTCCGGTAACTGAGGACGCAGACAGTGGAACAGAGTCGGGCCGTAGCCAGCGAGAAGCGAGCGTTGCAGTCATCACGGCGAGGAGAATGCACGGGGCTCGCGGCATGGTAGGTTGGCACGTGCCCGCTCGTCGCACGCGGTTGCTCTCGAGCGCTGCGCTCATGGCGCTCGCCTGCCTCCTGGCCGCGTCCGTGGCACGGGCCCAGGACATCGAACCACGTAAGTGGTCGGACACGCCGGTTGGCGTGAATTTCCTGATCCTTGGTTACGCCTACACGCAGGGTGGCATCTCGTTCGACCCCTCGTTGCCGATCAATAATCCGCATCTCGAAACGAACTCCGGTGGGCTCGGCTTCGCACGATCACTCGACCTGTGGGGTTTCTCGGGTAAATTCAACGCCTCCGTGCCGTACACTTGGCTGTCGGGCTCTGCGGACTACCTGGGACGGCCGGTGCAGCGCACCGTCAACGGATTCGGCAATCCGGAGTTCGAGTTGTCCGTCAACCTGTACGGTGCGCCTGCAATGGGGATGAAGGATTTCGCCTCTTACAAGCAGGACTGGATCGTCGGCGTAGCGTTCAAGGTGTCGGCGCCGTCCGGGCAATACGATGACACGCGTCTCGTGAACATCGCGACTCATCGCTGGTTCTTCAAGCCGAGCCTCGGTGTTTCGAAGGCCATCGGTCGGTGGACATTGGAGTCGACGGCGGGGGTTACGTTCTATACGGACAATACGGATTTCTACGGCCACTCTACGCGATCGCAGGCCCCGCTTTATTCCCTTCAAGGGCACGTCATCCGCAGTTTTCGCTATGGCATCTGGGCCTCAGTGGACGCCACGTATTACGAGGGCGGCAGATCAACAATCAATGGGACGGAGAACAATGATCTGCAGCAGAACTGGCGCGTTGGCGCTACGCTTGCGCTTCCGATCAACGCACGCAATTCCATCAAGCTCTTCGCCAGCGACGGAGTCTCGGCCCGCACGGGCAACAGCTACAAGCTGTACGGCATCGCGTGGCAGTATCGCTGGGGCGGCGGGATCTAATCGTGACGGCCATGCGCCAGTCCTGCGCGCGCTTCGCAGCGCCTTTGTCACATTACCGCGCACGATAGCCCTTTAGTCCAGTAGGCGTAGCTCTTGACGGTACGCGCCTGCGCGAGCTGCTTTGGCCGCTCCACTCTAAGCACCGGAATAGCGAGCGGAGCGCGATGAGCCCGAACCACCGTTTCACAAAGCGGATACTGGGACCCGACAAGGATTTGGACAAGCACGTGGCTGCCAATTAAATCCCGTATCAAGGTTGATTACTCGGTGAATGAGGGAGTACCACTGAACTAAAAAGATAACTACGCCGAGTGCGGTCACGACTTGCCGGTCGGGCGAGTGACACCGAAGATGCCGCTGCCCGCGTGCTGGGTGAATGATCCGCAACCATCGGTTTGAGCCGTACGCCCAAGCCTACCGTTAGCAGTGTTGCGATCAAGAAAAGCTTGCTCATGGAGTCTCCAGTGCGCCACGGAATTGCAAGTGCCTGGGTGCAGTAGGGACGATTTCATGATCGATCGCAACCTGTCGGGTGCGCGGGACAGTGTCTTAGAAAGGAGACCGGGCCAGTTGAGGAGCGGAGGGTCACGCACTGCGCTATTGGGGAGCCAGAAATGAAAGACGCAAGACCGCAGATAAGCAGGAGACGCGACGGTCGGCTGCGCTCAATCACCGATCAGAGAACGTGATAAGCGCTCGCGCCCAGGCGGCCCCAACTATCGGTCGTATAAGCACGGCACCGCACCGACGAAATCGTGGCTTGTGGCTAGCATTTGGTGGCCTCTGATTAGGGTTCAAGGTAGTTGTTCAGCTAACTGGAAAAACGGTTCATGAAGAAGACAACGTATATTGCGAAAGGTACCTTTTTGATCGGACTGATCGGCCTTGTTTTTGGCTGTGTGTTGACGCCGAACGAAGGACGCTATGACAGCGAACACCATCGGTACTATCACGAAAGTGCATGGCATGACTGCGGTGAGCGCGACGAGCACTGCCACTGATGAGGTTTCGTTGTCCGCGGATCACGTTCCCGTCGGGGGATGGAGATTCGCGGATTAACAGAGAAGGAATGGGCTAATGACAAACGACATGCAGATTCAGCACGACGTCCTCGCTGAGCTTGGTCAGGAACAGAATCTGGTTGCGGGCACAATCGGCGTCGAAGTACATCACGGGGTCGTGAAACTTGCGGGCCATGTGAGTGACCAAGCGACCATTGAGAGTGCCGAGCGCGCTGCGCATCGCGTCGATGACGTGACAACGGTCGTCTTGGATATCGACGTCGCGGGCACAGGTACGGCGCCGCAGGCGGTGGTGATTTGAATCGTGTGACCGCGGACAACGTATTTCGAATCTCTGTAGCTAACCAAACGCTTCTTTTCTGATGGCGCCCCTACGGATAGGGGGCCAAAAAGCGGCCGTTGACCAGGGGCAGCGGAGGGTGTGCGCCGTGGTAAGGCGGCGTTTTCAGTGGGTGAAAGGTCCAGCCGGCAAGTGCTCCAGCAGGAAGCTACCGGAGCAACTGTGGAGGTAACGAAACGGTTCCGATACCTTGGTCTAATTGTTTTGCCTCTCCTCGTCAGGCTTAATCGGCCGCGATACGAATACGAAAGAACCAGAATCAGCCGATGCGCACTGTTTATCGGAACTGGAGTCGTCAATGAGCAGCGTACAAATCGGGCAGAAGAGTTATGAGATGCCCCCGCGAGAGGGGATCAGCATCGCGCATTTTCTCACCGTCGCCGACGTCGAGCGATCGGCCCGCTACTACGAAAAGGTCTTCGGCGCTCGCATTCTGAGCCTGGGTGACGGCAACGCGCCTGGGTACCTTCAGCTTGCGAATATTTGGATGATTCTGAACGTTGGCGGCGGCCCGACCCCGGATAAGCCGACGGTAACGCTCAGCGTCCCCGACCCGAATCACATCAACAGCTTTATGAATTTCCGCGTTGCGGATATTCAAGCGTGCTATGAATTATGGAAAAGCCGAGGAGCGGAGTTCATCACGGAGCCGATCCCCAAGTACGGCGAGACGCGCTGCTACATCCGCGATCCTGACGGATATATTATCGAGGTCGGACAGAGCACAGACCTCACATACGGTTAACGCTCGGCCCGGATAGTCCGTTTTTTGAGAGTCTCCTGGATCGCAAATGTCTCCCTGCCGACCCCACTCGAAAAATGGCTCGCTTGTAGTTAGGGCTCACACCGGGCGAGTGTGCAGGCCGCATCTCAAGGTTGAAGTGCGTTAAGTAAACAGACAAGTCTCATGGCTGATGGGCAGTCGAGAACACTGGACATGCCGCAATTGCGAGATCTGGCTAACACAATTGGGAATATGTCCCAATGAAACAGGTAACTACCGACGATTGCATGTGATACCAATCCCATAACCGACGGTACACCGTCAATAACTCCAGGGGTCGCCCGATAACAGGTGGGTCGACGACATTTCTAATAACCCCCGGGAGCGATGATTATGTTGATCACAAGCGCATTGAAGTCAAATGCACGCCTACTTCTGGCGCTCACCGCCACGGTCATGGCGTCAGCGCCTATCTGCAGTCACGCCGATGAGCCGGCAGTTAAGGTAAAATACTCGAGCCCGATTACCGCCGAAAGCGCGCGCCACCTCTATGCACAAATTGAGAGAGCTGCCAACTATGCATGCGGCACTTCAAGCATGGACTCCGAAGCAATGATGGGTAAGCCCGGCCCTTGTGTGCATGATGCGATGAGCCGTGCGATACACGACGCCAGAAACCCAAACCTCGCGCAGGTGTACATCGAGAAGAATGGTAAGGATGAAGCACAAAAGTTCGGCATCAGCAGCGACGTGATGACCGCGAAGAAATAAAGTTAAGGGCGACCGAGAGCCAGACGGCTCTCGGTCGCACTAATTGGCGGGCGTGTTTGATTAGGCAGGCACGCTAGAAATCCAGCACCTGATGGGGCGCAGCCGAGCGTGGTACCCGTTTGCACAGACGCGACGCCCGAGCGGGAGGCGGACGTGCCGGATTCATTCGTCACCGTGCAGTGGACGCCCTGGATCCGGCACCAAGGGCGCAAAGCGAGAGATGCGAATTTCTTGTGAAATTCCCGAGGCGTACCGCCAAACGACTTCCCTGGCGTCAATCGTTGATGCTTTCACAAGTTAGCGTTTTCGGAACGGCGAAAGCGTGCCGCCGCCAGAAACTCGGGCGCCATCAGTCGGGCGTTCACGCCCATGCGGTCGGCACGCCGATTCACGGCCGCCCAGTGCGTGACGCAGCCGCAGTTATGACAGCGATGAAATTCAATGGACTTTTCGCCCCAGAGATAGCGATCCGTCGCATCCGTCGTCGTAATAATGCGCACTTGCGCCGGAGCGTAGTAGGCCCACAAAACACCATAGCGCCGACAGATTGAACAGTTGCAGTCGTTCACCTCGTCCGGCGCAGCTGAAATTTCCAGCTTAACCAAGCCGCAATGACAGGAGGACTCGATCATGATTTACCTCCGGAAAGTGACGTACTCAATTCGTAGTATCGCGTGACTCGCGCAAACTTGCAGTGGTTGCTTTGGACCGACGAACCTTGTACTGAGCCGGTGGCGCTCAACTCCCGGTATCGACCCCGATGTTGCCAGTCGCGGCAGTCCGCTCCTGGTATCTCAAAAAATTGTCGCGCTGCACCGCCGAGTCGAGGGCAGCCTTATTGCACCTATTACCTATACTCGCGCTTCCACATCAATGTGAAGATTCCCGATCTCGACGGCCAACTGAAGTTGAACAAAGTGCTGCTGCAGAAAAACATAGTCCGGGCGGCGGCGTGGCTCGAAATTGTCATGGGCGTCACCTTGATAGTGATTCCCAAACTTCCATGCCAGCTACTATTGGCTGCACCGCTAGAAGGCGCCGGCGTGACAATCGGGCGGTTCGCGGGCATTGGGCTCCTCGCGCTTGGCATCGCCTATTTGTCAACAGCGGCAACTGCGCCGCCGCGTGGTGCCGTATTGGGTCTGTTCGTATTCAATGTCGCAGCAGTGGTTCTGTTTACCTGGGTCGGCGTCACCACGGCGATGCACGGTTTTCTGCTGTGGCCGGCGGCCATCCTGCATGCTGCCATTGCCGCCGACTTGCTGCCACAATTACTGGGCAGGAGTTCACTCACAAAGTGAGGAGCGGTCGAGAATCGAATGGACATCGAACTGTCGCTTTCTACCCTCTGCTGACGATCACCACCGTCCGCTTCGGAGCCGAGCAATTGCAACACACGTTTGAGACACGATGCGACTATTCCGGCAGATTCATCTTTCGTAGGAACGCGTTATAGCGAGGGTCGGGTTCGATACCGCGCAAAGGCCAGGAGGATTTCACATACTGAAGTGCTGCGTCCTTCTGACGGTAGGCTCGTTCGAGCGACTCGAACGCACGATCATTGTCCCCGAGATAGGCATAGACGTCCGCTGCAATGGCCGGCGATTCGTCGCCGTGCTCCCGGGAGAAGCGCTCGAGAGCGGCCTTGGAATCTGCATTACGCCCAAGCGCGTGGTACACCATGGCTAGTCCCGCCTGCCGGCCTTGCTCGATAGACTCGAGTTCGAACTCCCGACGGGCGTCTTCAAGCCGCCCACCGGCCATTAGAATGGTCCCAAGCCAATAGTGTGCATAACCGAATGTTGGTGTAATCGCTAGACCGCGCCGTACCTCCACTTCTGCCTCTGCCAAGCGACCCAGTCGCAGGAGAGGCTGGGAAATTTCAACGAGAGTGTCCGCGTTCAACGGATCGATTACGAGCACAGCCCTGAAGAGCCGCGCGGCCTTTTCATACTCGCCGACTACTAGCGCCAGCTCCGCTGACTGGTACAGCGCAGCCCAGTCGTGAGGAGAGAGTGCAAGTGCGTCCGCACATTCGCGTGCTGCTTCGGACCAGTTCCAAGAATACGAAATATTGTAACGACAGAGTCCCGCATGCCCCCAGGAAGAGTTTGGATCCAGTCGCAAGCGCCGCATGGCGTCGTCTCGAACCTGCGCGAAGCCCGCGTCTGCCGGGACAAATCCGTATAATACCTGCAGAAGATGAGCTAGCCCCAGTTCCTCTTCCGCTCGCACGAAATGGGGATCAAGTTCGATCGCCCGTTGAAGATAACTGGTGGCCTCCTCCAATCCATCACGCGAATATTTATCGATCGAGTGCAAGCCCCGTAGGTACAGATCGTATGCCTCAGGCACCACCGTCACTTGCTTCTCCCGCAAGTCTGGGACCGACAGTTCAAGGGCACGCCCGAGTGACATTGCTATCTCGGATTGCACCTGCAGGAGATCACTGACATCGCGGTCGTAGGTGCCAGACCATTCGTGCGCCCCGTCGAAAGTACGAATGAGCTGCGCGGTAACGCGCACATGATCGCCCGAGCGACGAACGCTGCCTTCCACGAGGTGCGCGACGCCGAGCTGCGTGCGTACGCTGCGAAGATCCTCGGTCTTCCCCTTAAACTGGAATGACGAGCCGTGGCCGATTACGCGAAGATCGGGGAGCTTGCCAAGTACATCGACCAGTTCTTCCGCAAGGCCGTTGGCAAAGTACTCCTGGTCGTGTTTCTCGCTCATGTCGACGAAGGGCAGCACCGCGACCGATTTCTCTGATATCGCCGGCGGTGACGAAGCACTCATCGGTATGGAAAGTGACGTTGCTCGTTTCGACAGCCAGACCTTGTCGACGGCGAAGTAAGCAAGGGCGAGCAGTAGGAAGCACCCGGCAGTGACCACAATCCATCTCCGGCGCGGTGCAGCGGCTGCGCGATTGACGGCCGGCAGGTCGGGATGGGGGTGCGGGTCACCCGCAGCAGAGGGCTCCAGGTGAGCCCGGATCGCCTCGACCAGCTTGGCAGCAACCGCAACGACACCCCCGACACTAACGTCGATCCACTGCGACTCACTCAGAAAATACTCGAAAGCCGATGTCAGCGGCGAGGTATCTGCGCGAATCGTGATGATCGGCTTTCCCTTGGACGAGGCGCGCTCGACCTCTTTGCCGACGTGCTTAGATGCTTGTGCGCTACCAGACAGAACCAAAACTAGAGCCTTCGCCCCAGTAATAGCCAACATGATGCCGTCCGCATAGTGCGATCCGGGCGTAACGTCCCGTGGCGCAATCCAGCATCGCACGCCGTTTCGCTCCAAAGTCTCAACTATGGAATGGGCAAGATCCGCATCCTGCGAGGCATAGCTGATGAATACGTCGGGTTCGCCGGTATGAGCACCAGTCGTCCGCTCCCTGCCGTCGCCTTCAGCCACGTCGACCTCCCTCAGAAATCTACATGATGTCGGTAGATGCTCCCCATACTTATCAAAGTGTACCGGGTATTCAGCGCTATCTATGCCGAATGTCTCCTTTGGAGAAGGCAGATTACATGCCGGAAGATCGGGTTGTGGCCCGGGAGCCGCCCCACAAAAGGGGACACCAAAATGTCACGTTTGCTTCACCAAATCCGATTCGTTAGTTGATGCCCCACGCGGGACACGCCAACGCTTGCCCCGGCTGTGAAGTCTAGTCAACCAACAGACCTAGAAACGAGCTATGCGCGTTCGGCGATCGATTCGAGGTGAATCATCATCAACCGACTCGGCACACAAATTCCTGACAGGCATCTCAGGAGCAGATACAAACGACCAGGAGTGAGGACCATGAGACAATTAAACATATCAGCGATCTTACTCAGCGCAGCTGCAGGTTTTGCAAGTCCCGCCAACGCGCAACAACCACCTGATAGCGTGAGTTCTGATGGTTGTGGTAACACGGCGATGGGTACCGGCGCACTAGCTTCCGACCAAGTTGGTTCACCTTGCTCCGGCGGCGCCGCCGGCGGTGGCAATACTGCCGCCGGGGACTATGCTCTTACTTACAACACCACCGGCCGTTACAATTCTGCCTTCGGGGACGCTGCGCTAGAGGACAACACCACCGGCAATTACAATACTGCCCTGGGGGACGGCGCGCTGTTCGACAACAGCACCGGCAGTTCCAATACTGCATCCGGGTATCAAGCCATGATTTACAACACCAGCGGCAGTAACAATACTGCCTACGGGTCAGGGGCGATGGCGGCGAACACGACCGGTAACTACAACACCGCCTCCGGGATGAACGCGCTGAATTCGAACACGACCGGCTACAGCAACGCCGCTGTGGGATACCAGGCGCTCTTTGCCAACACGACCGGCTACAGCAACACGGCCTCCGGGGTCAATGCGCTTTATTCCAATACAACTGGCATCAGCAACACGGCCTCCGGACAGGATGCGCTTTTTTCCAACACGATCGGCAACTTCAACACCGCCATCGGGTACCAAGCATTCGCTAACAATACGACGGGGAGCTATACCACGTCGGTGGGCGCTTACGCGCTCGGGGTCAATACGACGGGCGGCTATGACACCGCGTTCGGCGCCTATTCTCTGCCCGACAATACCAGCGGCACCGGCAACACCGCCTTCGGCTATGCCGCACTGAGGTCCACTACGAGCGGCAACTCCAACATCGGCTTTGGCTATCAGGCCCTGTATCTGGACGCTACCGGCTCTAACAACATTGCGATGGGCTACCAGGCCGCCTACAACCTCTACAGTGGGAGCAATACCATCGAGATCGGGAACATGGGAACGGCTGCCGATGAGAACATTATCCGCATCGGCACGCAGGGCACGCAAACCTCAGCGTTCATCGCGGGAGTCAACGAGGCCCATGTGACGGGCAGTGCGGTCTATGTCACCTCCTCCGGACAACTCGGCGTATTGGCCTCCTCTGAGCGTTACAAGACGGCGATTGCGCCGATGGGCACGGACACCAAGAAGCTGGAGCAGCTGCGACCGGTGAGTTTTCACCTAAAGACCGATCCCAAGGGTGCCGTGCAATACGGTCTGATCGCCGAGGAAGTCGATAAGGTTTATCCGGAACTCGTGATACGTGACGACGCGGGCAAGATTCAAGGTATTCATTACGAAGAGCTCGCACCGATGCTGTTGGGGGAAGTGCAGCGTCAAGCCGCCGAAATCCGCGATCTGAAAAAGTTGGTAGTCGCGATGCAAGCGGGACTAACAAAGCTCCAAGCCAAGGATGCGCTCCTCGCACAACGCTGATGCGATTCACCAACACGGGTTGCGGAGTCGGCGTGACCCGTGAAGCCTCAGTCAGCCTCCATGCGGTTCCTCTTCTTCCTCTTCTCGCGGAAATTTGATCGAATCGGACGGTATCATGGCGGTGGGCGAGCTGTCCTCCTCGAGCGGCCGAACCTTCATCGTATCGGATGTCGCCATCGCCGGATCGGATAGGCTCGGCATCATCATCGTTTGCGAGGTGTCCTCGTCGAGCGGACGCACCATCATCGTCTCTGCCGTCGGATCCGTGGGCGGGGCTGGCTCCTGGCCGAGCAATCGCTGCACAGCCAGCTCGGCGTCGATGGGCTCGCCGAAATAAAAGCCCTGGCCGTAATTGCAGCCCATTTCCTGCACCGCCGCCGCCGCGCCCTCGGACTCTACGATTTCCGCAATCGTCGTGAGATTCAAACTGGAGGCGATCTGCACCATGGCCGCCATGATGCTCATGTCCGCCTGATCGGAGCCCGTGCGGTTGACGAACGGGCAGTCGATCTTCACGAAGTCGAAGGGGAAGAGCTGCAGATTGCTCAGCGATGAATAGCCGGTACCAAAATCATCGAGCATCAACTGAATGCCCATGCTGTGCAGGCGATTCAGCGTCTCGCGCGCCGCTGAGACATTGCCGATGAGGGCCGCTTCCGTCAACTCGAACTTGAGCAAGGCCGGCAGCAGGCGGGTCTCCTTCAGCAGCGATCCAACGTAATCGGTGAGCTCCGGGTCGCGCAGTGCGGTCGGCGAGAGATTGATGGTGATGTAGAATTTTTGGCCCTCGGCCAGGCGCCGGTGCCATTCACCTGCGAGCTTGACCACCCGCAGAATGATCCAACGGGTGATCGGAACCATCAGTCCGGCTTCCTCGGCGATGCGCAGAAATCGCTCGGGCGCGAGGACCCCTTCGACCGGATGGCGCCAACGCAGCAGCGCCTCGGCGCCCACCATCTTGCCGGTTCGCAAATCGATGATCGGCTGAAACAGCAATCGCAGCTGATTCTTTTCAATGGCAACGTGCAAATCGGCCTCGAGGCTCACCAGATTCGCCGCCTGACCTCCCATGTTCGGCGCGTAAAGGACGACTTTCGCGGAGTCCTGGCGCTTGGCGACCGACAAGGCGATGTCGGCTTCGCGAACGACGTCTTCGGCGCGTTGCTGACCCGAGTCCGCGCACGTGACGCCGACGGTTGCGGCGACGACGAGCTGGTGACGGCGCAGTTGGAACGGTACGCGCAACTGCTCGAGCAGCAGGCCGGCGATATCGAGAGCCGCATCGGTCGAGGCAATATCCGGAATCAGCAAAGCGAATTGATCGCCTCCCCAACGTGCAAGCAATCCCTCGAATTTGGCGGCGGATTTTTCGAAGCGCCGCGCGGCCTGAACCATCAGCTCATCGCCCGCGGTATGTCCGAGCATGTCGTTGATCAGCTTGAATCGCGCGATGTCGATGATGATGACAGCAATGCGCTGGCGGCGCTTCGTGCGTACGTCACGCAACGCACGATCGAGCTGGTCCATGAAATAGCGCCGGTTTGGCAGGCCCGTGAATGCATCGTGAAAGCGCGCGTGATCGAAGGTTTCCTGCAGCGTCAGCCGCTGCTGCATCTCGCGCGCGAGATGCTGATTGATCGAGTGCACGCGCCGGCGCGAAGCGGACAGCGCGGCGCGCGAGCGCTGCAGCGCGTGGATCAAATCGTGGGTGCCGAAGGACAACATCCAGGTCAGGAACGCCAAAAGGCCAATTTCCGAGGCGAGGAGACTTGCCGGAAACCAGCCCGTCCGCGGGCGTATCGCAACCTGAAGATAGCTGCCCGGTACCGCGGCAGCAACCGGGAGACGAATGCGGGCGGCAACCGAGTCAACCAGAGGCTCCGTGCTCGTGCTGACGAAGACGCGCGGCCGCGTGCTGCGCGGGTCGACCTGCGAGAGCTCGAACGCATACCCCAGGTCGACCAGGCGCGCCAAATGGCCTTCCGCGATGAGTTCATCCAGGTCGCCGAAGGCGACTGAGAAGCCCCGCGACTGCGGTTGCCCGCCGGGCGGTGCGATCGGGTCCCGTATGGCGACGAGCCATTCGCTTCCCAGCCGCATCGGACCCAGTATCGCGGAGCCGGGCGCAGCGCGCGCGGATTCCGCCGACTGCCATTCACTTGCAATGCCGCTCGCGGTCACTGCCTCTTCCGTCCGCGCGCCCAAGACCTTGTCGTCAGCCGTCATCCAGAAGGTGTTCTTCGCAGGCGCCACCGGCCCGAGTGCGGAGAACGGGTGCGTGCTGGAGAGTGCCTCCGTGGCAGTGGCCGCCTGCCGGCCCGCAAGATTGGCGAGCCTCTGCAGAGGCGGCTCGATCTTGCTTACGAACCCGGCGGCCACCGTGGCAGCCTTGTCGCGAGCAATGGCCGCATGGTGCTGCACGCTCAAGTAGATCAGGCGCGAGCCGGATATCAGCACCACGACGAAGACGATGACCGTCGGTAGTGAACCGAAACTGCGCTGCCGAATCGACCTTTTCACCGCGCGCTTCCCGTGGCGCCCACGTGGAAAATATAGTTGAGCGTCAGCGTGGCGCGCTTCGTACCCGACAGGTTCTGGTAGTCGGCGATGAGCGTGAGTTCGCTGCGCGCATGCGCAAACGGCTTGGTCACCCCGACATACCCCTCATGGAGCTGGGTTCCGGGAATCTCGATTCCCAGGTTCAATACGTTGGCTGAAACCTTGCCGACCGCCGCGCCAACCAGGAAGTTCACCGTCGGGCCGTACTCGTCGACTCTCCCGGTCCACAAGCGCGTTCCGAGATTGCCGCTCACCGAATGCTGATAGGCGACCGCCGTCTGAAGGTGGGGGCTCCACAGATAGGAGAGACCGAATTTCGGCAGATTGCCGTGCGAGGTCTCGACATCGATGCGCTTATCTTCGAGCAGTGCGGACAATTTGTGGGAATACGTGCCGGCCACGCCCACCGCTTCGATGTGGTAATCGAAAGATTTCGGACCGTCATCGCCGGCACCCTCGTGCACTTCGCCGGAGAAGGTGTAGCGCTGATCGTCCGGTCCGCGCGTCAGCGCTCCGGTTACGGAGCCGAATGTCCAGTGGGCAACCGAGAGCGCCTGATACTCCGCCGCGCCGGAGAGCAGCGTGGCGGCATCGAAGTTGTGCAGCCACGCGAGCGATGCGCCGGCGCCGCCGTTCGTTCCGGTGAGCGTCGAGCCGTTGGCACTCGCCGCGATCCGATCGTCGGCGGTCGAGACCGCACCGAGCGCGGCCGAGGAGGCGAGCAGCAGGGCGATGCATGGGGCGACAAGATGCGTCCGAGGTTTCATCGCAGCTGCCGCATCGTGCCGGTGATGATGGTCGAGTTCGTGTCGAGATCGGCCGTACCGCGGGCGACGGGCAGAAACGACACGGCGAAGATGCTCTCCTCCTCGCCCGACACCGCGATGGCGGAACTCGTCACTTGATAGATTCGCTGACCGATTTGCATGTGCATCTTGCGCCGTTTCGTGAGTCCTGGTTCCCACCACCGCGGAGCGGCGTTCGGCTGGTGCAAGAGCAACACGGCGTCCGCGCCGACTTCGACGCTGCCGAAGAGGTCCACGATGGGCTTGTTGAATGCACGCACGCGCCCGCGCGCATCGACGACGAGGGAGGCGTATTCCGAGGTGTCCAATGCCGCCTTGAGGCAGAACACCTCGGTGGCATCCTCGATGGTCAAGAGCGCCAAGCGGCGCCCCTTGTGCACGACGTGCAGCACACGCAGGTGAGCCAGGCGCAGCTCGCCGCTCACGCGCATCGCGGTCAGAGGCGCGGCGCTGCCCGCACCGACGACGAGTTCCTGGACGAAGTCGGGATAGGAGAATTGCACGACATCGAAGAGATTGCGGCCTTCGAGCGCGACATCGGCGCCCTGCAGATACTTGATTGCGAACTCACTGGTAGCCGCGATCTGCAGTGTATCCGGATCGATCAGCAGAGCCGGCACCGGCAGCCGCTCGACCAGGGTCACCCACAGCTCCTGACCGCGCTCCGCCTCGGTCCGCGCCATCACGCTGTGCGCATGCAAGCGCTCGAAGATCGTGCCGAGATATTCGGCGGCCACCGCGCAGGCGAAGAGGGCGATGGTGAATACCTCGAGCAGCACCATGAGGTAGCTGGTCGGCGCATAAAAGCCCGAAAAGGAAGGCGGCTGCACTGCAGCCTGGCGTCCGAACAATTCGGTCAGCCAGGTTTCGTTGCCGATCAGGCCGCTCGCGTACCAACGCAATTCCGGAACCTGGCTCATGGAGACGATGCAGACGACGACGACGCTCAGCGCGGCGATGAAGTAGGGGTGCCAGCGCGAGAGAAAGATCGAACCGATCACCGGCAGGGCAAATACCGTGAGAAAAAGGGGATTCTGCAGCGCGCCGACGTGCTGCCAGACGAACCCGATCAGGATCACTCCGATCGCATCGAGGAGCGTCAGGCCATGAGCGCGCCAGCGGCCGCGCGACGGAGTGGGGGAGGCCATGAGGCTGAACGCAATGTAAATGCCACCCAACGACAGCAGGCCCCAGCTCGCCATTCCAAAATCCGGTTCGAAATCGTTGACGAGCCACGGCACGCCGGTCGCTACCAGGATCGCGACGATCGTCAGCAGCCAAATGTCGTCGAGCAAGTGCACGCGGGGGTTCTGCCAAACCGGCCGCTGAATCAACTGAGTGCTGTCTAGGTTCGTTCTCACTGCGACACCGCATTATCGGGGATTGGACTGGGCTTCAACGGCGGCGCCCGCTTTGCTGCTGACCGGACTATTGCCGAAGTTGTTGTTGTCCAGAAACGGTTGCGACGTCACCTTCTGACCGTTGGGGGGCTGGAAATCCTCGACGTGCAGCGCAAATGCGTGCGCTCGCAGCACCTGATTGCGGCGCAGGTTCGGCGAGTCGCCGATGACGTCGATGCCGTTGAATTTCGGTTCGATGATCGTATTGTCGATGGCCGAACTCACGCCGCGCGGATCGCCGAGCACGAATGCAAGCCCGTAGCCGCAGTTGTGCAGGCGATTCGACCGCACCAGCGTATTGGACGATCCGCGCACCATCACGCCATAGGCCGTCAGCCCTTCCAACTCGTTGTCCTCAATGATGGCGCCGCGCGCGTTTTCGGCGACGATGCCCATCGAAGCGCCGCCGTTGATGCGGTTGCTGCGGATCACCGCCCCGGCCCCGACGATGTGCACGTCCGCCTCGTGCGCATTGATGAAGTCGTTGCGCTCGATCATGACCGGAATGTTGCCGGCGACGATCCCGGCGCCGTCCTCGGTGAATTTGTTGTCGTGGATGCCGATGACTTCGTCGTGCGAATCGGGCGCGCTGCGCACGGCCCAGAGGCCCGCATCCTTGTCTTCCGTGAATTCGTTGTTGGCCACGGTGGAGTTGTGGCCCGAGGCGCCGAAGCGCACGCCGAGCCGGTCCTTGACGAAGTGGTTGTGCTCGAGCAGCGTGTCGCTGGCATTGTCGGCAACTTCCACACCTACATCGCACCCCTCGATGCGTCGAGGTCGCCAGGCGAAAGCGAACGGCGCGCACCAGGATGGCGGTGGAGGGACAGTTTTGAATCGTAATCCCCTCGATCGAGGTGTTCGGAGCCGAGATGTCGAACACCGGGCCGCTGCTGAGGGCCTGTGCATCGATTCGTGCCCCGGCGGCCTGTCCGACCAGACTCACCCCGTGACCGCTGACGAAGGCAGGCAGAGCGGTTTCGAGATTGATCGTCGGCACCTCGATGGAAATGCTGGTTGGGCCCGTGGCGCCCGCGACTAGGAACAGCGCCTCCCGCAGCGTGCCCGGACCGCGGTCGCCGGCGTTGGTGACGTGCACGAGGACCGTTTTCTCGGCGGTTCGCTGCGGCTGAATCCGCCGCAGCTGATACCAACGGCCGAGTGCGACCAGCACGCCGAGCAAGACGAAGACGCCGATAGCTAACCAAGCTCGACCTCTAATGGCCATTGTGATTTTTCCCACCTGCTTGTTGTTCCAGCACAAAGACGGCATGCCAGGACCGATTGACCGCGCGACGCCCGAAGAGTGCGTCCAAGGGCAACGACAGCGCAGTCGCCAGTGCGAGCAGGCTGAGCGATAAGGTCGCGGGCAGCTTGCGAAGGTGCGGCAGCAACTGCTTGCGAAATGGCGCCGGGTCGACGCCGGTGAGCGCACGCAACTCGAGACCCGCGGCGCGCATCATCGACAAATAAACGTCGCGATGCCGTGCCGTGAACACCGTCGTATCGCAACGGTTGACCACCTCGGTGGGCGCAGCCTCGAGCAGGATCATCCGGCCGCCCGGCGCGAGATGCGCAGTCATCGCTTCGAGCGCCGTGCGCAGCCTTCCGGATCGAGAATGTGCTGCAGCACAGTGACGCCCAACACCACGTCGAACTTTTCTCCCACGTCGAGGTTGGAGAGGTCCTGCACCTGAAAACGGCAGCGTTCGGCGACGCCCGCGGTAACGGCGCGCGATTGAGCCTGGGCAATCATCGTAGGACTGAGGTCGACCCCCATCACGTGAGCGCCCCGCGCCGCCAGCAGCCGGCTCCAACGGCCGACCCCGCAGCCCACGTCCAGTACGCGGGTCCCTGCACTCACCTTGAGCCATGGTCTAAGTGCCAGGCGCTGCTCCAGGTGAATCGCACGATTGTAGAACTCCGGCATGCCGTAGGCACAGACCGCGGCCAGGCCGTCGCGTTCGCCCGCGAAGCGCTGCGCGCGATCCTCCCAATAAAGATCGGGGCTATACCGCACGGGTGCAGGCACGCCACGGACCGTCATTGGATCAACCGCACCTTCTCCGACGTGATGCTCGGATCCAAGGGACTTTCGTAATGATCCTGGTAGATTCGCCGGCGCAACAGCTTGAGCGCGAAGAAATTCGCGAAGCCTACGGTCATCGGAATGATGTGGATGATGGCATAGCAGAGGTACAGAGGGACGACGGGCGCGGTGTAGGAACGCTCGGCCTTCGGCACGCTGGTGAACAGTGCGATCACACCGAGCGCAAGATAGCTCGTGATCGCGGCCGTGAAGTATTGAGGATTGAGGAACGTCCCCCGCGTGACAAATTCATCGAGAAACAGCGCATCGAGGCCGCTCAGGAAGCTCAGCAGCAGCAGCACGGCGCTCACGATCTTGACCAGGTGCATCGCGAGCGACAAGCCGCCGACGTAGATGAGGTAATGATATGCGGCAAACGGCGAGCGGCGGCTGATTCGCAGGATCTCGGAAAAGCGCTCGGTGTAGACTTTGATCAAGTCCGTGATACCAGCCGACCCGCTGCGAGAACCAGCGCTGCAGGGTGCCCGGGCCTTCGGTGCTCACCACCAGCCGTCCGTCGTAATAGATCCGTTCGCCGCGGGCTGAGCAGAATGACGGCGTTCTCGAAATCCTCGGCATACACCGACAGCGAATGTTCGGCGAGCGCGCGCGCCAGGGCGCTGCGCCGGTAGAACGACACACCCGAGGTGATGCTGAAGTCCGAAAGACTCTCACGGCCGACACGGAACGCCAATGCGTACTCGAAGGCCTGGAACCGCGCCAGGAATCCGTCCGGCTCGATCATGATCCGCGGGCAGGCCGCTGCGGCACCGGATTGCTGGAAGTCGCTGACGAACCGATTCAGATCGATGGAGCTGCCCTCGTCGAGCCCGCGGATGCGGATATCCGGATCGATCACCATGACGGTCTCGATGTGCGGCGGCAGGCGCTCGAGCAAGCGGCGCAAGGCGCCGGGCTTGCGCCGGTTGACGCCATCGTCGATGCAGCGCCATCCCGCTTGACGTCAGCCGCAGCACCGTATTGTCGGTCGAGCCGTCGCTGATGAGCCAGACCCGCTCGCGATAGCGGTCCGAACGTCTCCGTGAACTCTTCGAGGTGGTCCTCGAGATTGTATACCGATGCGATGATCGCGAACGGCGATGCCGGAACCACGTGCCGGGTATCGGGCGGCAGGATTGCCGCGAGATTGATCGAGAGGTTGCCCTTCTCGCTGCCGCTCTCGACGATGCCGCCGGCAGCAGCCGTATGCCGCCGGCGCATGTACAGCCGCAGACCGAAATCGATCGCGTCCGTGTAGACGATGAGATTGGCGACGGCGAAAATGAAGATCGAAAAGCCGACGGCCTGGGCGTTGACCACCGACAGAACGATCCAGCCGACGAGCAGTCCGCACACCGCGAGCGGCGCCAACACCGGCCAGCTGCGCAGAAATTTCATGCGGTCGCGGCGGCAAATCGCGCCGCCTCGGGCTGCAATGCGGGGAGTCTGGCGTAGAGCTCCGCGCGAACTTCGCTCTCGTCGGCAATGACTTGACCGTGCTCGGCCATGATCGGAATGGCGCTCAGGATCCACAGCAGCGAGCGGACTCGCGAGGGAAGATGCGCGGCGTGTTTCTCGAGCGAGGCTAGCATCGCCTCGAAGCTGCTTTCCATGCGCAGAATCACCTCTTGCACCACCGGATCGACGGGTAGAATCTTCGCCGGCTGGTCCCAAGCGACCTCGGTTCCCGCGACCTTCCGATGAGCATAGCGAACATGCGGCAACAGCTTCTCGTCGCGCGAGAATGCGGCTCCCGAGAACGGAATGACGTATGGATACATTCCGATTTCGCACCCCTGTCTGAGCCAATGATATGCGCCGCGGAGGGTTTCGGCGACATCTTCCAGGAGGGCATGCGGGGAGCTCAGGATGAGATCGAGGAATGGGGTCACCCCGGTCGCCAGGGCGGCGGAGAGCATCGGCTCGATATGGCGGTGAATTTGCGCCTTGTTGAATTCGTCGAGCACCCGTTGCGAGAAGCTCTCGATGCCGAAACCGAGAACGCGGAAACCCGCGCGCCGCATCGCCGTCAGGCGCTCCTGGGACATCGCATCGATGCGGTTCGTGCTGATGAACTGCAGGTGTGCGGGTATTCGCCCGCTTTGCTTCGCGGCGACGATCTCTTCGCACAGCGGCAGGATGCGCTGATCCCGCGTGAAGGTGAAGATGTCGTCTTGAAAGATGATCGTGCGCGCACGCGGATGCGCCGCCATGATTCGCTCGATCATGGTGAGGCATTCATCCGCCTCCAGCCGTGCGACGGAGGCGACGCTGCCCTGAGCCTGATGCAAAAAGTTGGTCGCCGAACAGAACGTGCAGCCCATCGGGCAATAATTGAGCGTGATCAGCCGCACCGAGCGGATTTCCGCCAGATGCGCCTCCCGCGCCGCCTTGCTCGGCAGCGCGCCGATGCGATACGCCGCTTCCAGGCGCTCCCAATAGGCGGAGTAGGGCATCTTTTCATAGGGCGTGCTGTAGATCGCATCGCGCAGCTCGTCGCGGCTGAGCGCCCGCTGCGGCATGGAGATGATCTTGCCGTGCTGATTGCGTTCGGCCGTTCCCGCGATGCCGCCGAGCGATCGACCCTGCGCGCAGGCGGCCCGCGAGATCGAGCAGCGGCCGCTCCCCCTCGCCGAGCACCACCAAATCGAACGGCCCGAGCTCGAACATCAGCTCCGGGCGAAACGTCGCCTCCATTCCGCCCGCGACGATCAACGCGCGCGGGCGTCACGCGTCGTACGATGTGGGCGAGTTCCAAATCGAAGCGCAGCGTCATGCCCGTCGTCGAAACGCCGACGATGTCCCAGCCGCCGCTGAACAGCTCGCGCTCGAGCGCGCGCTGCGGGGCTTCGCGACAACAATTCGGATCGAAGACTTTGGTCTCGATGCCCGCCGACTCCAGTACGCCCGCCAGCCGCCATACACCGAGGGGCGGAGCGAGGAAAGTGTATTCGCCGCAGTGCGGATCGTAGGGACCGATCAGCAATAACCTGGGCGAGCCTGCATTGTTCACCGATTCGGCTCCTTACGTGCATCCCATTCCGAGGCGGGAAATATCCTTACAGATGACGCGCTCATCTGCCCGATCGACTGTATGAGCGTTGGCTTGCCGTTCACGGGACGGCTTGAAATTCTCATCGACCAGCGCATTGCATATAGTAACCAAAAAAACTGCGCGTTTTGCGGGAGAAAGTCAACGGTTGACGCTCCTTTATCCGGGCGATCGCAAGGTCTACCGGTGTCAGCATTTGCACTCATTGTCCCCTCACCCCGCGATCCCTCCAATCAGTGCAACACAGGCCGGCGAAAGGCGCAATGCCGCGCCGCGGAGCCGCCTCGCACATTCAAAGGCAATATGTCAAGATAAATCTCAACCACCGGCAATTACCCGGGTCAGCGCTCAATCTGCATGAGGCGACGGGCAGCATCGTCGGGTTTCGCGCCGGTGTATCGGAAGAAGAGCGCCCGTCAAGCGGTAGGATTTGACTGACGCGGCCCGAGCCGCTGCCTGATCTTCCGCGCCACCCGAAGGGAATTGGCGATGATGGTCAAGGTCGGGTTTACCGCGCCGATCGACGGAAAGAAGCTGGCGTCGGTCACGTACAGATTGTCCAATTCGTGCGCTTTGCAGTCGAGGTCCAGAACCGAGGTGGCCGGGTCGGTGCCGAAGCGAGCGGTACCTGCCTGGTGTGCGGTTCCACCGATCGGAATGTTCTTGCCGAGATACAAGTTTCGCTCCAGCAATAACGGATGGGCACCGACACCCTGCAAGATTTGCTCGAGCTTTTTCTTCAGGCGATGGTGCGCTTCCATGTTGCCTTCTTTGATGTCCAGAACCGTGCGCCCGCCGTCGTAGTAGATGCGATTTTCCGCCCGCGGCAGGTCCTCGCTCGACAACCAGAAGTCCATTGAATGGCGGGCCATCGCCTCGAACGGCATCTTGGGTACCCACCTCAGCCAGCCCGGCAACGCTTCACCACGAATTTGTGCGCCGTGCGAGGTGGCGCACATCTGGATCAGGCCGAGGGGGTATTCCCAGTCCTCAGCGTTGAAATAATAGTCGCTGACCGCCAGGGTTTTCTGGAAAACCGTGTCGTTGGGTTCGCGCATCAAGACCATCAGGATGGATTGATTGTGGCGCATGTAATTGCGGCCGACCTGACCGGAGCCGTTGGCGAGCCCCATCGGGTGGGCGTTGCTCGCCGAGCGCAGCAGCAGCAGCGCGGAAGACAGGGCGCCGCACGCGACGACAACGATGTCGGCAGAGTAGAGTTCTAATCGTCCGCCTCTTTGCACGCACACGCCGTTGACGCTGTGGCCGCCGGCATCGGTCTGCAATTTAGTGACGTAGGCGTTGGTGAGCAGCGTGAAATTGGCGTGCGTTTCCACGATCGGATCGATGCAGATGACCTGCGCGTCGGCCTTGCCATTGAGCAGACAGGGGAATCCATCGAACGCATCGCACCGGATACATATGCTGGTGGGCGTCGGCTTGCCGTTATGCTCCTCGAGCAGGATTCCGAGCGGCAGATGAAACGGGTGTAATCCTTTGCGCATCAGTTTATCGCTCAGCGCTTGGATAGCTGGCTCATGCGAGACGGCAGGATGGGGAAACGGTCCGCTCGACCACGGTTCGGTAGGATCCTCGCCGCGCCGCCCGTGAACGTGAAACAAGGATTCTGCCTCGGCATAGAAGGGCTCGAACTCCTCGTACGGAATCGGCCATGCCGGCGATATGCCGTCCTTGTGCACGATTCGGCCGAAGTCCCGTTCGCGCATCCGCAGCAGCGCCGCGCCGTAGACCTTCGAGTTCCCGCCGACGTAATAATGCAGTCCCGGACTGAATTCGCGGCCGTCGCCGCCGTACCAGGTCTCCCGCGCCTGGTAGGCGCCATCGACGAATACGGTTTGTGAGTCCCAGTTGGCACGGGAGCGCGGCAGGTAATCGCCCCGCTCGAGCATCAAAATGCGTTTGCCCGTCGGCGCAAGACTGTGGGCGACAGAAGCCCCACCCGGGCCGCTGCCGATGATGATCACATCATAGTGGCCTTCCGGCATGCTCCGCTTCAGCCTCCGGTCGCGAAGCCGGGATACAGCGTCATGCCGCCGTCGACGAACAGCGTGGTACCGACCACGTAATCGGAATCATCGGAGGCGAGCCACACGGCGGCGCGCGCAATGTCCTCGGGCTCGCCGATTCGGCCGTACGGCACGAGGGTCATCAGGCGCTGATAGGCTTCCTTCGTCTCCCATGCGCCGGCGTTGATCGGCGTGCGGATGGCGCCCGGTGCGATGCCGTTGACCCGTATTCGAAGCGGCGCCACCTCTTGCGCCAGGCTTTCCATGAGCATCTTGATGCCGCCCTTGGAGGCGGCGTAGTTCGCGTGCCCGGCCCACGGAATTTCCTGATGAACCGAGCTCATGCAAATGATCTTGCCGGCAGCGCGGGACACCGACGGTACGACTCCGCGGCGCAGGAACTCCGCGACGGCCCGTCGAGCGCACAGGAATTGTCCGGTGAGATTCACCTCGAGCACCGTGTTCCATTGAGCGAGGCTCATGTCCTTGAATCCTGAGTCGCGCTGCAAACCGGCATTGTTGACCAGAATGTCGATCGTGCCGAAGCGCTTCAACATGGCCTCGAACATCGCCGCGACCTCGCTCTCGGAGGACACATCGGCTTTGACGGCGAGCGCATCGACGCCACAGCGGCGTATTTCCTCCACGACGTCATTCGCCGCAGCTTCGTCGGCGAGGTAATTGACCAGGACGTCGGCCCCGGCGTGGCCGAGCGCGATGGCGATTCCGCGGCCTATGCCGGAATTTGCACCGGTCACGAGCGCTTTTTGTCCGGCGAGCGTGCGCTGCGATGGCATTGGCATGTTGCATGTCTCCTTGCTTGAAGGTCGCACGTTGCGCAACGCTGCGCGCTGACGGGAACGGTCGGTGCGCCGCCAACCGATGTAGGATAGCACCGAGAATTGAAGTACTTTGTTCAGGGGCGATTTCATGATCCGTCTCGCGCAGTTTCCCATCACCCATAAATGGCCGGCCGAGCACCCGGAGAGAATTCAGCTGTACTCCCTGCCGACCCCCAACGGCGTCAAAGTCTCCGTGATGCTCGAGGAGGCGGGCCTCGCCTACGAGCCACATGTGGTGCGCTTCGAGGCGAACGAGCAGAGTTCCCCGGAGTTCCTATCGCTCAATCCCAACGGCAAGATCCCCGCCATCATCGATCCGAACGGCCCGGGCGGTGCGCCCCTGCCGCTGTTCGAATCCGGCGCCATCCTGCTCTACCTCGCGGACAAGGCGCGGCGCTTCATCCCGCAGACGGCCGCCGGACGCTATGAGACGGTCCAATGGCTCATGTTTCAAATGAGCGCCGTCGGTCCGATGTTCGGTCAGGTGGGTTTTTTCAATAAATTCGCCGGCAGGGACTTCGAGGACAAGCGCCCCCGCGACCGCTACGTCGCCGAATCGAAGCGGCTGCTGCGAGTCCTCGATTCACGTCTCGGACAGCGGCGCTGGCTGATGGGCGAGGAGTACACCATTGCCGACATGGCGATTTTCCCATGGGTCAATACGCTGATCAGCTTCTACGAAGCCGGTGATCTCGTCGGTATCGCGGACTTCGCTCACGTGAGACATGCGCTTGGCGCTTTTCTCGCCCGTCCGGCCGTGACACGTGGAATGACTATCCCCCGGCGGCCGTAGACGTGCATAATTGGGATCCTGGGATGGCGCGACTTCGTATGGCGGCCGGCTCTCCGGGGTATACCGATCATTCTCCCTTTGGAGCACGCCCTGCCCTGACAGCATGAATCGAATACGACCAAAGGTAGATGGGCGCAGCGTTTCACCGAAGGTGCAGGCGACGGGCACAATGACTGTCACTCGGGTCGTCCGTGCGCCCACTGCGAAGACGGCTCGCGCCACAGTGCTGTTTGCGGATTTGCGGGGCTACACGGGCCTGGCGGAGCGGCTGGCGCCGGCCAGCATCGTGCCGCTGCTCGATGAGTTCTTCGGCGTTCTCGCCGGCGCAACGGCCCTGCATGGAGGCCGCGTGTTCCACATGGCAGGCGATGGCATGATGGCGGGTTTCGGCGTCGGCGATCCGACACGCAGCGGCGCGCGCGAAGCGCTGCGCGCGGGTCATGCCATGCTGCAGGACTTCGCCCGGGTCGCCGCACGCTGGCGGCGCGAACTCGCGGTCGAAGCCGCCGTCGGGGTTGGGCTGCATCTGGGCGAGGTGGCGTTGGGATCGCTCGGCCCGCCGGGGCGCAAGCAGACCACACTGGTTGGTGACACCGTCAATGTCGCCGCGAGACTTTGCAGCCGCGCGCGCGCCGGAGAAGTGCTGCTGTCCTGTACGGTGGCCGCGGCGCTGGACTCCGATGCTGCGGGGCCCGGCTCCGACCCTCATCCAATTCCGGTTCTGCAATTGCCGCAATTCGAGCTGCGCGGACGCAGTGCGCCGCTCGATATTTGGTGCGTACCCGCGGCCGACCGCCTCGCGTTTTGAGCCGGCTCTGCTAGACTTTTGAGTTCGAGCCCTCGTGGCGGAATCGGTAGACGCAACGGACTTAAAATCCGTCGGTTAACAGCCATCCCGGTTCGAGTCCGGGCGAGGGCACCAGCTAAATCAACAACTTACCCAGCCTTCAACGAAGCGGCCGTCTTTTCATCTAACGGTTGTCTAACGTCCTGCGAGGCGCCTCCCTCCAGCACTCGCAGTTGCGGTTTCACATCGAACACGCGACCCGCCACACGCTCGGCGACTCCCGCCATCCCTGACGCCAAGCTGTGCGCGTAGACCGCGTCGACCAGCGTCGAGCGCGAGTGACCCATCGCTCGAGCGACATTGAACGCGGCCTCGCCTGAGCTCCTCGCGAGCGACGCGAACGTATGCCGGAGCGAATACATATCGAGCTTGCGCACTTGGGCCCGCTTCACGAGCGGTCTCCAGAGAGCGCGGCACACGTTGCTCGGGTGATACGCCGTACCTTCCCGGGTAGCGAACAGAAGCTGCTCACCCTTCGCTCCAATCCGCTCGAGGTTGGTGCGCAGCTCCTCGACGAGCCAGCCGGCGAGGGGTGCCGTGCGCAAGGCCAAGCCTGGTCGGCGAGTGGGCTTGAACACGGCAAACAGTCGATTGTGCCGGAGAAGAAAGCAGAGCAACGGCCCGGCGATCACGGAATGCAGCTCTCGACCAAACAAGACGCGGGCGCACTGGCCGGTAATCCCGGCGATCGGACTCGGTACTCGGGCGGTAAGGGCTGAGTGTAGTCGAGAGCAGCACTGGCGCTCGATAGCGGGCGCTGGTGCGCGACATATCGCGCGGCGAGTTGTGACACACGATGCGCTTGTGCAAATCGCGCGTAGTCATTATCGGATCACCGGATGAATATCGACCAGCCGGCGATGCAGAAACCAGCGGAGTATCCGCAAACATCAACACATTACTCACTTGTTTCTGCGCGTCGGCACCCAAGAGTGAGCCGATTATGTCTATAGAGCGACCGACTGTCCTACGGCAACCGACGTATCCCGCCGTACAGACGGAAACCGACGACAGGGTGATACTGAACTCACGCTGGAGCTAGGGCCGGCGTACCCCTCCCCGCAGGCCGTCTACTAAGCGCCCTGCGGGGAGTTTTCATTTGGGCGATCGGAAAATCGGCCTTCACCAACTGCACCCGCACTTAGCCGCTACCGCTTTGGCGCGCTCGACCCACACGGCGGTCTGCGCATGCGCGGCCAACACCATGTTGATATAGATCTCGTTGTCAGCTAGGTAGGTCGCATTGGTCGCCTGCACCTTCGCAACTTGAGGCTGCATCGCCGCCATTGGCGGCCCACGCGTCATGGTCCATTGCCCCGGCGGGTCGATGCCCGTCACTGTCGTCACCAACACGTAGTTGATCCCAGGTCCGGGCGCGATTTGGTTCTTGACTGTCGTCTGCGTGTCGCTGGCATTGGTGCTGGTGATGTTGATCGTGCAGTCGCAGGCGAAGTCGAGGGTGACTTCGTAGTTCCAGTTTCCCGATGATGGGCACGGAGGCCAGTGGGTAATTACGAGCAAAGCCGGGCCAGGGAAACGGGGCTTCATAGCCGTAAGCTACTTCGCCTGTCACAGGGCTTTCGCGGCGTTACTCCCTGGCGTGCTCGCGCTCTCCCCGCAGGCGCTTGCACGAATGGGAGCACGGCCCCAACTGCGCCTCGTGGTCGACAATACTCGCCACGCTTGACGACGATTGCCGTCAATCACAGGCCGCCTGCTCTCGGGGCGGGCCCGTTCTTTGTACGGCGACAGTGAACTCCCTGTATCTATCTCTACCTATTGCGCCCAAACTGCTGGTTCATCCAACGGAAGGAACCATGCCAATGAACAGATGGGATGAACGACCCGACGCTTTCCATCGAGCCCGGCTTGAGCTGATAAAGACCCTGCACCGCAAGAGCCTCGTAGATCGTGCAGGCGCCCCTAAGTCGAGGCCACCGCTGCCCGAAGCAATAGATGCTGCCTGGGACATGCCGCCGAGATCTCGGTAGCTTTTAGGTCATAAGTACGAGCGGGGCCAAGTAGTGCGCGCCGAAATACGCGCACTAGCAAGTCGCCCTAATGTTTGAAATGCCTCGTCATACTTTCGACGGCGGCCTTTACTTCTCCGCCGGCTTTATCCATGTGAACCTTGACTTCCGACCAAGTGCTCTCATTAGCACCTTTCAACTTGTTGAAGTTCTCCCATGCATCCGCTTGCGCAGTGCGCAGTGTCTCGAGATTCTTATCATACTGGGCCTTGTTTTGCGCCGCGATCTTCTCGGCGTCGGCTTTGAATCGTTCGGTTTGCGCCTTCCACTCATTCAACTGCTTTTCCATCAGCTTCTGATAGTCTTCCCGAAGTTCCATGATCTTTACTCCTGCCGCAATCGGTTTATCGTTCATCGCCGCAATCTCGGGCCGATACCCCTGAACGGGCGCGCTCGGCTAGTAGCGACTCTCGCGCAAGTCACATATCAATTGGGTTCTTGGCTAGGGTGCCTTTTGTTTATAAACTATTCCGAAGCTGTTGTCGGTGCGGTGGCGTACAACCGACCACCCCATCGTTGCGTTTGTCGTAGTTCATTCATTGCGGGACTTGAGGCACGCTGGATGCCGCGGCCGAGATAACGGTGCTGCGCCAGGTAAGAGTGCCGATCGCTGAGGCGCGCACGGAGGTAGTGAAGGCCGTCGCAGTCCTGAGAGATCGGGTGGGGCGGTGAGGTCGGTTATCATGCTCCGCTCTAATGGGACTGGAGCGCGCCGAATGCTTGGAAGCCGTATTTTGGTGTTGATTGGGCTGCTTGCCGCTGCTGAAGCCGTGGCGCAGAACAACCATAGTTGTGACCAATGGCTGCTGACCGGAGACTCTATGGGCAACACTTACCTTATCGAAAGCCGGTCGCCGAGCAGTGCACAATTCACGACCGGCGGAGTTGCGTTGCGGTAAATTGGGATTCAGATAATCAACGGCTTGCACGCGATTCGTCGTGCAGCAAAAGAGTGCCCGTTCGATGAAAACCTTTGACTCGGCGATTCTCACGTGCGCCATCACCGGCGGCGTCCATACCCCGAGCATGTCGCCGCACCTGCCGATTACGCCCGAGCAGATCGCGAGCGAGGCCATCGCGGCGGCGCGCGCCGGTGCCGCGATCATTCACCTGCATGCGCGCCGGCCTGAGCGGGACGAGCGCTACGGAGCGCCTGACTACCGGCCGGCGACCTACCGTGCGGCGCTCGCCGCGATTCGCCGCGAAACCGATGCCATCATCAACATCACGAGCGGCGGCGGCCTCGGGTTCACCGAGGAGCAGCGCCTCGCAGCGCCGATCGACCTGTCTCCGGAAATCACCTCGTTCAACTTGGGATGCGTCAACTTCGGACTGTTCACGATGCTCAAGCGCTCGCCGGAGTTTCGCTACGAGTGGGAGACGAAGTTCATCGCGGGCACCAAAGATTCGGCGTTCATCAACACCTTCGGACTCATGGAGCGGGTCGGTGCGTTCGGCCGCGAACACCGCGTGCGCTTCGAATACGAGTGCTTCGACGTGGGGCACTTATATGCCTTGAAATTGATCCGGGACCAGGGGTGGCTGCCGGAAGGACCCACCTTCATCCAGTGCGTCCTGGGGGTCCCGGGTGGGCTGGGAGCGGAACCCGAAAACCTCGTGCACATGAAAGAGACCGCGGACCGCCTGTTCGGCGGCGATTTCCAAATGTCGGCGCTCGGCGCAGGTCGCCATCAGATGCGTGTGGTCGCCGTCGCGGCGAGCTTGGGGATGCACGTGCGGGTCGGTCTGGAGGATAGCCTCGGTACCGAGCGGCACGTGCTGTGCGCCGGGAATGCCGAACAGGTGATGCGCGCACGCCAGATCCTCGATGCGCTCTCGATCCGGCTTTCGACACCGGACGAAGCGCGGCGCATGCTCGAGACCAAGGGCGCGGACCGCGTACGGTTTTGATGAGCTCGCAGCCGGTCGCTCGGGTCGTCGTGATCGGTGGCGGCATCGGCGGCGTGAGTGCGGCGTACCACCTCGCGATGCTCGGCTTGACCGACGTGCTCCTACTGGAGCGCGCGGAGTTGAGTTCCGGCACGACCTGGCATTCGACCGGCAATATGGAGACCTACCGGGCGGACCCCCTGATCTTCGACATGGTCCGTTATGCGGCAGAACTGTACCCGCGCGTCGCCAGTGAAAGCGGACACGACATCGGCTGGCGTACCGTCGGCCGGGTGATGTACACCGATCGCAGCGAGCGATGGGATCTCATGCGCACGTTGCCCGAACTCGGACGTGCCCGCGGCATCGATATCCAGTTGCTCTCGGCACAGGAAGTGCACCGCCGCCTGCCCATCATCGGTGCGGATGATCTGCTCGGCGGGATCTGGGTACCGAGCGATGCGCGCGTGAATCCGACGGACGCCGTGGCTGCCTTTGCGCACGTGGCGCGCGCGCGCGGCGTGCATATCAAGGAGCACTGCCGGGTGCTCGGCATCCGCATGCGAGAAGGATCGATCTGTGGTGTGACCACCAGCGATGGCGAGATCGATTGCGGTGCCGTCATCCTCTGTGCGGGGCTCTGGTCCGCGGACCTCGTCAAGTCCTGCGGACTCGGGTTGCCGCTGCATGCGCTCGAACACCAGTACTTGATCACCAAGCCATTCGGAGTGGACCGCAACCTGCCACTGTTCCTCTCGTACGACGATCAGCTCTACGGGCGGGAGGAGGTGGGCGGAATCATCGTCGGCAGCCTCGACGATCACGCGATTCCGCTGGCGACCTCTCAGCTGCCGCAGGACTTCTCTTCTTGTCTCTTGAATGAGCGCTGGGAGCAATTCGAGCCGTACATGGCCATAGCCATGCGGCGTTTCCCGGTGTTGCGAAGCGCCCAAGTGAAGATGCTTCTCAATGGTCCGGAGAGCTTTACGCCGGATGGCCAAATGCTGCTCGGGCCGGTGCCCGGTGCGACGGGCCTGTACGCCGCCTGCGGCTTCAATTCGAATGGCATGGCCCTCGCGCCGGCCGCCGGTCGCTACATCGCCGAATGGCTGGTGGAAGGCGCGCCGAGCGCCGATGTCGCGCCTCTCGATGTGCGCCGCTTTTCGCCGGTGCAGTGGTCCGAGGACTATATCCGCGAGCGCGTGACGGAGATCCCGGGCTACCACTCGCGAATGAGGGCTGCGGACGCCGATTATCAAACCGCTCGGGACATTCGCCGCTCGCCCCTGCACGACCAAGTGACCGCTGCCGGTGCTCGATTTGCATCGGTCAACGGGTGGGAGCGAGCCCTGTGGTTCGATGCAGGGTCATCGAGCGCCGCTTGGCCTGATGCCGTGGCGCGGGAGACTGAAGCCGGCAATGAAGGCGTCCTCGTCATCGATCGTTCGAGCGACGCCAAGTATCTGTTGACGGGTCACGGAGCGATCGAATGGCTGACCGCGGAAGGGCTGCTGATAGCGGAAGAGCGGCCGGCGGCGGATGCGCGGCTGGCGGTCGACACGTGGTCGGCAGCGGGCGCGCCGCGACCTGCCACGGGTACTTTCTCGAGCGTGTTCCGCGTGGCCCTGCCCGGAACTCACCGACAAGTGGAAGCGCTCGCACGCGTGCTCGCACGCCGGGATCAGACCTGCCTTCTGACGGTGAGTCCGGACCAAGAGACCCGACTGACCGATTGGCTGCGACGCGCGCAATTGCCGCCGCACATCCGTGCCGTCGACCAGACCGGCGCCTACGCCTGTCTCGAAGTTCATGGGCCTCGTCGGGTGCCGTTGACCCAGGCGTTGATCGCGGCCGGCTGCAGCGTCGAAGCGCACGAGGATGCGATGAACGATTCCGCGGTGCTCACCATCCCGAGTGAGTTCGCCGCGTATGTTTGGCGTCGCCTGATCCCGCTCTGCGGTGATCTCCGCGGCCGGCTGGGAGGCCACTTCGCGGAGGAAGCGCTGCGGATCGCGCGCGCTATCCCGGCCTTTGGCCGTGAAATAAGCCCGGCAACCCTCATCGCCGAGATGGGTGCCGATGGCGAGACCCACGGCGATGGCCGCGCGCGTCCACTGGGTAGCGCACGCGCATCGGGCACCGCACCGGTGGCGGTTCCGCGAACACACCGCGCCCGAACCATCGCAGCCTTCGCGTGCCCCATGGCGTCGATCGGCTTCGGTGCACACGATGTGATTCTCGAGGCAGGCCGTACCGTGGGAGAAATCACCTCGCGCGTGAGGCTGCCGGGGTGGCCGGCCACGCTCGCGCTCGGCCTGCTCGATCGCGAGCGCTGGAGACGAGGCGCTCTCTCGGCAGTCGCCGACGGTACTGTCTGGCCGCTCGAACTGCGCCGCGCACGTTTGACTGGGAATGCCATCGACGGACGTCCTTGACGGGCTAGCGAGCTACCTGCTGGGCTCGATTGAAGCCCTTCTTGCGCCAGTGCCAGTATAAGTAGAGTGGCACGCCCAGGAGGGCGAGCCCGAGGCCCTCCAGCGATTCGTGCGGTTTGGTGTACAGCGTCGTGAGCACGAACGCACCGGCGACGAGCATGTAAACGATGGGAAGCCACGGATAGCCGAAGCAGCGGTAGGGTCGGGGGCGATCCGGCTGAGTTCGGCGCAGGACCAGGACCGCGCCCACGGTCATTGCGTATGTGAGGGTCATCATGAAGATGAAGCATGTATAGAGCTGATCGTACCGGGCGCTCAGGATCAGCACGCATACCCATGCGCATTGCCAGACGAGGCTGGTGACCGGCGTCTTCCAACGGGGGTGAAGCCGCGTCATCGAGGAGAAGAAGGCGCCATCCTTCGCCATCGAGTAGTAAATGCGCGCTCCGCCGAGAACGACGACGGAGGCGCCGCCAAACGAAATGACCGCAATGAACAGGGACAACCAACGGCCCACGTCCGATGAAAAAAGCATGCCCACGGCGGCGGCAGCGGCAACGGTCGACTGCCCGAGTCGCGCCGGCGTCAAGGCGTATAGATAAACCGTATTCGCCAACAGATACGTGATGATGATCAGCACGATTCCGAAGATGAGGGCCAAAGGCAGGTTGCGGCGTGGATTGGTCACCTCGCCTCCGACCCAGGAGAGAAACTCCCAGCCGTCGTAGCTATAGAACAGCGGGATCATCGCAACACCGACGCCGGCGGCGGTGATCGAGGCGACCCCACTTGGCGCACCCCATTGGAAATGAGACCACGATCCGTGGCCCCAGACGAATCCCGTCGCGGCGATGACGACGACCGCGACGAGATAAGCAAGGGCCGCCAAATTGTGAATCCACGCCGCGACCCTCACGCTGCGCAGATTGATCGCGGTGAGCACGATCACCGAGGCGGCGGCGATCACGCTGCCCTGCTCGAGCTTCAAATGCATGCCGAAGACGGTATCGGCCCAAAGAACGTGATCGGATGCCAGCGCCGGCACGGCCTGCCCCAAGAAAAGAGCGACCGCGATGCCCATGGATGCGAGTGCAGCGCTGTTGCCCGCCGTGAATAGGACCCAGCCGTACAGGAACGCGGTGAAACCGCCGTACGCCTCCCGCATGAATACGTACTGGCCGCCGGCTTCGGGAAACATGGCGCCCAACTCCGCGCAGGCGAGCCCGGCCATGAGCGTGATTCCACCGGCCACGACCCAGAGCGTCAGCGCAACTGCGGGAATCGGAATCGCGCGCATGACATCGGCCGGCACGATGAAGATCGACGGTCCGATGGTGCCGGTGACGACGAGCATGATCGAGTCGAAAAGAGTCAGCCGCCGGACCAAATGCACGGAGCTTCCCGGCTCGGCGGGCGTCGGTTGTGCGTCGCCCACTAGAATTGCAGCCTGCTCGAGCTCTCGTGCTCGAGGCTGGGGCGCTCCGCCGCGCGCCCCAGCCGCACCCTCGCGCGCAGCCTAGAATTGCTTCTTGACATCGATACCGACTGTTCGCGGCGTCGTGATCATCCAGCGCGGACGGCCGGGAAGCTCGCTGATCTCGGATTGCTCATCGCCGAGATTGCCGCGCACGTCGAACAGATTCTTCACGAACAGCGAGGCCTCCCACGACTCATGTTTGCCGCCTATGAAGAGGTTCGTGAGCGAATAGGATCCGCGCTCCCGCCCCGCAGGCGTCGAAACGTTCACGGCGGTCGGGTTGTTGTTGCTGATGCTCGTGCTCGTGAAGCTATATTGTGCACGCACGAATCCCCTCCCGAACTCCATCGGCACGGAATAGTCCCCCAGTAGGGAAGCCGTCCATCTCGGCACACCGTTGAGCGCAGAACCGACGGGAAGGGGTGAACCGGGCGGTGCGTCGGTAATGGCAGCGTCTTCGTAGCCCAAACCGAAATTCAGGTACAGGCCGGACATCGGTGTCCCGTCGACCTCGAGTTCGGCGCCCTTGCTCACTGCCGAGCCGACGTTCTCCGTCACGTGGAACGAACACGCCAGCAGGATTGGCTGCTGAATCTGGTTCCAATCGATGCGGTAAACAGCCAAGCGGGTATTGACGCGTCCGTCCATCCAGGAGTTCTTGCTGCCGAGCTCGTAGCTCCACAACGAGTCGCTCTTGTATTGCGATGTACCCGGCGGCCAATCCGCGCTGCAGATCGGCGGCAGGGCTGAATTCTCGCCGCCGATGCGATAGCCTTTCGCCGCGTTGGCGTAGATCATGTTCGACTCGTCGAATTTGTACTTAATCGTGTACCGCGGCGTTGTTGCATTTTCCGCATGGACGGCGGGGCTGTACGACGAGCAACCCGTACCCACGCAGCCGAGGCCGCCGTTGATCCAACCCGTTGCGATGTAAATGCGGTTGGACTCCAAATGCGCTTGGCGTACGCCGGCCGAGATTTCAAAGGCATGGGTAATATTGTAGGTGAGGCTGGCAAAGCCGGCGCTCTCCTCGTTTATATAGGGAATGTTTTCGGTGAAACCCGGGTTGCCGTAGACATCATAAGGCAGCACTTCCTGGGAAATGATTGATTGGCGCAGCTTGTTGAAAAACCCGCCTGCGATCACCTGTACCGGGAAGTTGAAGCTCGACTCGAAGCGCACTTCGTCGCTGAATTGATTGCTTTTAATCCAGTTCGGAGATGGCGATGCGCAGTACACACCCGCGACGCACGTTGGAACCGGCGGACCGCCATACCCGCCGATCGAAATGAGTTCGCTGCCATCCTCGGTATCCCGCGTGTAGCGGTAGAAATATGTCGCCGACTCGATGAATGTGCCGAAACTGGCCGCGTACTTCACGTTCAGGGCACCGAAATCCCATATATCCGCGACGCTCTCCCGGTTGTTCAGGGGGCGGACCTGAGTCAAATTCTGGGTGGTGTAGTCCGCAAGCGCCATGCCGTTGGAACTTTGGTCTTGATGCATGAACGTCGGCGTGATGGTCAGGGCGTCGAGAGCTGCCGGGCGATAAGTCATCGTCAGGGTCATACCGCCCTCGACGTCGTTGCCGAGATGATCGACGGTCTGCAGGGGCTGGCTCGCCGGTACGGCGAGGGTGGGCCACGGACCGCCGGGACCGATCGCGGTCGTGGGAATACCGTACTGACCCGTGAAAACACCTGGGTTGTAAGTACTGTAGCCGCTGAGCAGAAGGGCCATCTGATTATCGATCAGCGGCAGGTTGTAGCTCGCCGACACCATGTACCCCAGACCGCCGGCGTGAATGTCGTAAAGCTGTGCATCTGCGGCGCCGAAACCGCGGCTGAGATCGGCTTGGCGCGTGATCAGGCGAACGGTTCCCCCCATGGCCGATGCGCCAAAGAGCGTTCCCTGCGGACCGCGAAGCACTTCGATGCGCTCCAGGTCGACGGCCCTCGGATCGATGGAAATGGGCAGCGGCGTATCGTTGATGTAGTAATTGGTGGTGTTGGTGCCCGAGATTCCGCGAATTGTGATCTCTCGCCCGTTGCTGATACCAAATGTATTGCCGGTACCGAAGGATAGATTCGGCACCAAGTGTGCGTAGTCGTCAAAACTCACGATGTCAAACTTAGTAAGGGTGTCGGCGGTGATGGCCGTGACGCTCAAGGGTACCGACTGGATGCTTTCGGCCCGGCGCTCGGCCGTGACGATGATGGCTGATAGCGTACCCGTATCGTCGCCGGAGGCATCCGCCGCGATCACGGGCGCGATCGGCGCCGTCAACCCTGCAAAGGCTGCGGCCGCAGCCGCAAGCTTGCGAATCGTTCTCATCTCCCTTCTCCCTTTTGACCGATGGCGCGTCGCGACCTGAGTATTGTCATAATTCCTACCTTTGATCAAATTATTGATGTTCGATCTGGCGAGCGGCGGTTCGAGCGCCACACTTTGGTACACTACGGCTCGGTCCGCGCACTAAACGAGGGCCGGGCCCCGGGGAATTCATGGTCACGGATGCGACGTGAGGTAGTGCGTGGAGCAGATGGAAGGGGATTTGAATCGTGGGCTGCAGCTGAGCCGCAACGGTGCGGCCGGCGAGACCGATAACGCCCGGGCGTATGCATCGCTGAAGCAGGCGGTTTTGGCCGGTGCCTTCAAGCCGGGCGAGATCCTCACGCTGCGCGCACTCGCGAAGCGTCTGGTCTTCGGCGATACCCCGGTGCGAGAAGCGGTGAAGCGGCTCATCTCAGAGGGCGCTTTCGAGGCCCTCCCCAACCGTTCGGCGCGTGTGCCGCTCCTCGATCGACGTGAGATCCAGCAGATTCTGGACCTTCGCATCCTCTTGGAAAGCAATGCGGCGGCACTCGCGGCGCAGAACATCACGCTGCATCAGATCGAGCAGCTGCGCTCGTTGCACAAGGCCATGGGCTCGGCCGTCGCGGTGGACGACAGCCAGGAGTACGGCGAGCTGAACCGGGCGTTTCATTTCGAGATCTACCGCATCGCCGACAACAAGACGCTCGCGACGCTCATCGAAGCGCTCTGGCTGCGAATGGCTCCCTTCGTCTCGCGTACGCGCTCGCTCATCACGAGCGACCCGGCACAGGCCTGGTACGTCGCCTGCGGTCAGCATGAAGCGCTGCTCGCTGCCCTGCAGAGCCGCGATGCCGAGGCGGCGCGTAAGGCCATGCGCGAGGATCTGTCCGCTCTGTCGAGGATCGGCGGCTATTGGGAAGGAATCGAGGATCGTGCAGCCAGGTAACGAGCCGATGCGACGGAGGTGGGTATGAAGCGAGCCGACAAGGTCATCATCACCTGCGCGATTACCGGGGGCATCCATACGCCGTCGATGTCGCCGTACCTGCCGATCACGCCAGCGCAAATTGCCGCTCACTCCGTCGCAGCTGCCGAGGCGGGAGCCGCCATCATTCATTTACATGCACGCGATCCGGAGACCGGAAAGCCCGATCAAACGCCCGAGCGATTTCTCGAGTTCCTGCCGCAGATCAAACGACAAACCGACGCGATCATCAACATCACCACCGGAGGCGGCTTGGGGATGACGCTCGATCAGCGCCTCGCGCCCGCGCTCACCGTTGCGCCGGAAATCGCCTCGATGAACATGGGCTCCTTCAATTTCAACATCTCCGCGGCGGCGGAAAAGCGGACCGACTGGCGCTACAGCTGGGAAAAACCGTATCTGGAATCCTCCAGAGATCTCATCCTGTCGAACACCTTCACGCAGATCGAACGCGGTATGCGCGAGCTGGGTGCGTTGGGCACACGCTTCGAGTTCGAATGCTACGACGTCGGCCATCTCTACAACTTGGCGCACTTCGCCGAGCGCGGCCTGGTGAAGCCGCCGTTCTTCGTGCAATGCATCTTCGGCATCATGGGCGGCATCGGCGCGGATCCCGAAAATCTGCTGCATATGCGCGCGACCTCGGACCGTCTGTTCGGCAACGATTACTATTTGTCAGTTCTCGCAGCCGGCCGCCATCAGCTGCCCTTCGTGACCTTGAGCGCCATCCTCGGCGGCAATGTGCGGGTGGGGCTGGAGGACAGCCTCTATGCCGGAAAGCACAAGCTCGCGACTTCGAATGCGGAGCAGGTGGCCAAGATCCGCCGCATCCTCGAGGAGTTGAGCCTCGACATTGCGACGCCGGCCGAGGCGCGTGCAATGCTCGGGACGAAGGGCCGGGACAACGTCAAATTCTAGGACGAGGCGGAAGGTGACGCTAAGTCAACAAGGCGAGAAGCTCGGCCACGCTCTCGAGTGCGGCCGAGAGACCTGAGATCGCGTGCGAGATGGCCGCGGCGTCGTGCGCAGTGGAGACGCTCAGAATGCCGCCCGGGCCGATTAGAACGCCTTCATTCGCGCAGGCGAGTTGAAATAGGGAGGCCAAACCCAAGGCCGAGGGATCATCCTCGTGACGCTTGGGGTCGGCGGCAAAAGCGATGCCGGCGACGGAACCGATGCCGCTGATGATGACCTCGAGGCTCAATTCCTCCGCGCGTCGCGCGAGTGCCTCGCGCAGAGTGAGACAGGCCCCGTCCATCGCCGCGATGCGCTCTGCCGAGAGGTCGCGCAATGTCACCAGGCCGGCGGCGCACCCGACTGGATTACCGTTGAACGATCCGCCGTGAAACACGGGGCCGGCCCGGGTGGGATCGAAAATCTTCATGATCTCCCGGGACCCGCCGAAGGCTCCGAGGGCCGTGCCGCCACCGAGGAATTTGCCGAGCACGATCATGTCCGGCTGCAGCGCGAACTTCTCGGCGGAGCCTCCCACCGCCAACCGCAACATCAGACAATCGTCGAGGATGGTCAGTGCGCCGTAGCGCCGTGCAAGGGCCTGGACATCGTTGAGAAACCCGGGTGCGGGCGGTACCACGCGACCGGTAACCAGCACCGGTTCGATCACGATGGCGGCGACCTGCTTGCCGTGCTGCGCCATCACGCGCTCGTAGCCCGCGAGATCGTTGAACGGTGCGACCAACGCACGGCCTTCCAAATCGCCGCGGCCGTACAGCCCTGCTTCCAGATCGGGGTAACTGCCGTGGTAGGCGCCGACCGACTTGAAGATATAGGGGCGGCCGGTGATGTGCCGGGCCGCTTTTACCGCGAGCATGCCGGCCTCGGAGCCGGAATTGGTGAAGCGCAGCAACTCCATCGCCGCGATCCGCTCGCAGAGCAACTCGGCGAAGGCGATTTGTTCGCGCGAGGTTCCCGACCACGCGGTGCCGCGCTGCATCGCGCTCTGGATCGCTTCGCGGGCGGGAGAATAGTTGTTGCCGTGGATGAGGCTCAAGCCGTTGCAAAACAAATCCACGTAGCGACGCTTGTCGACGTCCCACAGCCACGGCCCGTCGCCCCGCTCGAGGACGACCGGGTAGGGCGGATGAAAGCTCGTCGTTCGTGAGTTGCCGCCGGGCATGACCGCCGCGGCTCGATTCATGAGCGCCGCCGAGCCGGGCGTTTCGCGCCGGTAACGCACTTCGATGAAGGTGGGCGCGCTCATGCTGCGAATCCTCTCGCCGGCATTGGTGATGGGTTGTGGTTTCAGAGCGAAGCCTTAAGAGTGGGCCGCGACGACCGCGATGGTGTCCACCTCGAGTCTGGCGCCGAGCAGCAGGTCAGAGACCCCGACCGTGGCGCTCGCGGGCCAATCCGGGCCGAATATCTCGGTGCGGACCTTGGCATAGGCGGGATAGTCTGCAAGATCCTTCACGTAAGCGGTGATCCGAACGACGTCCTTGAAGCTCGCTCCGGCACGGTCCAAGGCGTGTTTGATGTTGGCGAAGCATTGGCGCGCCTCGGCTTCCATCCCGCCCGGCACTACTTTCCCAGATGAATCGCGGCCTACTTCGCCCGAGACGTAGACCAGCGATTTGGGGCCGAGCGGCACTACCACGGCCGCACTGAAACCGCGATCGCGCTCATTGTGAATGCGCCGCAGAGGCAACTCCCCGCTCATGTCGTTCTTCCTATAGCCGTGAATTTCGAGGGAACGTGGCGGCCCTTATATCAATTTTATTACAAACGATCAATGACAGAATTTATGATCATAATATTATTATTTGATCAAATAGATGAGATCGACGACGCGCGCGGCAGCTACCGGTGCATCGGCTGCGCGGCTGCTTGACGCCGGAGCCCTCAGCGGCCGTTGAATCGCGGCACGCGCTTCTCGGCGAATGCGCTCGCGCCTTCGAGTGCATCGTCGGTTTTCATGATCTCGATGAAGATATCCCGCTCGTTGCTCAATCCGGCGGCGAGCCCGAGCGTCAACCCTTCCAGAATCGCTCGCCGCGCGGCCCGGACCGCAAGCGGGCCGCGTTGCGCAATCGTCGCGGCGAGCTGCATGGCTCTCGCGAGCAATTGCTCCTTGGCAATCACGCGATTGACCAACCCGATTCTGAGTGCCGTTTGCGCGTCGATCGGTTCGCCCGACAGAATCATCTCCATCGCCCACCCGAGCGGTACCAGTCGCGGCAAGCGCTGCGTTCCGCCTGCGCCGGGAATGAGCGCCCACTTCGTTTCGGCAAGCCCGAACGTGGCATTCGGTGAGCACAGCCGGATATCGCAGGCCAGCGCCAATTCCAGGCCGCCGGCGAGCGCGTGGCCGTTCACCGCGGCGATCATCGGTTTTCCATAGTGCGGTTCGAGCGTAATTCCGCCCATCGTCCACGGCGTGCGCTCGCCCGCGCGCACCGCGCGGTGGTGCGATGGGATCAACTCCTTCAGGTCGGCGCCCGCGCAGAAGGCGCGCTCCCCCGCCCCCGTGAGAACGCCGACGCGGATTTGCGGGTCCTCATTGAGCCTCCGCCATGCCTCTTCGAGCGCGCCGTTGTGGGCGCGATCGATGGCATTCATCGCCCCGGGTCTGTTGATGGTGATCCGCGCGACGTGATCTTCGGTCTCATATTCGATGGACATGGCTCGATCTCCACGGAGGTGCCACGGGTGCGGGCGGAGCTGAGCGCTCAGTACGAGCGCGGCAGTCCGAGAACGCGCTCGGCGATGTACGAGAAAATCAAATTCGTCGAAATGGGCGCCACCTGATACAGGCGGGTTTCCCGAAATTTACGCTCGATGTCGTATTCGGTCGCGAAGCCGAATCCCCCGTAGGTCTGCAGGCAGACATTCGCCGCTTCCCATGAGGCTTTTGCTGCCAGGTATTTCGCCATGTTCGCCTCGGCGCCGCAAGGCTGGTTGGCATCGAAGAGGCGACAGGCCTTGAAGCGCATCAAATTCGCCGCTTCGACTTCGATGAAAACCTCCGCGAGCGGAAACTGAATGCCCTGATTGCGGCCGATCGGCCGATCGAAAACCACGCGTTCGTTCGCATACTTGCTGGCGCGCTCCACGAACCAGTAGCCATCGCCGATGCATTCGGCCGCAATCAGTGCGCGCTCCGCGTTCAAGCCATCGAGCAGATACTGAAACCCCCGACCTTCGACGCCGATCAACTGATCGGCGGGTATTTCCAGATTGTCGAAGAAAATCTCATTGGTGTCCTGATTGACCATGTTCGGGATGCTGCGCAACGCCATTCCCCGGCCGAGCGAGGCGCGCAGGTCGACGACGAAGATCGACATGCCGTCCGATTTTTGCTCGACCTCGGCGAGCGGGGTGGTGCGCGCCAGCAGCAGCAGCAGCTCGGAATGGCGCACCCGCGATATCCAAACCTTTTGACCATTGACGATGTAGCGGTCGCCGCGTCGAACCGCGTGCGTCATGAGGCGGGTCGTGTCGCTGCCGGTGGTCGGTTCGGTGACCGCCATCGACTGAAGGCGCAGCTCTCCGCAGGCGATCTTCGGCAGGTAGAGGCGCTTCTGATTCTCCGACCCGTGCCGAACGAGTACGCTCATCACGTACAGCTGACCGTGACAGGCTGCCGAATTGGCGCCCGACCGGTTGATCTCCTCCATGATGATCGACGCTTCCGTGAGGCTCAGGCCGGATCCGCCGTACTCGGTAGGTATCAACGCGGCGAGCCAGCCGGCCTTGGTCAATGCGGCAATGAACTCATCGGGATAGCCGCGCTCGGCATCCAATTTGCGAAAATACTCATCTGGAAATGCCGTGCACAGGGCGCGAATGCCGCTGCGGATCTCTTCATTGCCCTCGGCCGGTTTCATCGTGCTAACCCCTCAGCGCGGCCTCGAAAGCTGCGCCGATCGCGTGCACGTCATCGACCCGCAGGCAGGTCGGCACGAGCAGCAACGTGCCGGTGTCCGCATCGGTCGAGTCCACGTGCACGCCCGGCGTCGAATTCCGAAGCCGGGTCGCGATCTGCGTGGCGTCGGGACGGCCCGCAGAGGGCGAGATCGTAATCTCCACCAGCGGCAGGTCGCCATGATCCGCGTCCGCAATCTTTCGTACGCGCAGCGCCGGGAGATGGCGCAGTGCCTCGACGAGGGAGGTCACAATGCGGGCGAATCGCTCGTTGCGGGCTGCATCGTCCTCTGCGGCGAACCGGCTCAGGGCTGCGAGCAAGCCGGCGATCTGCTCCTTGCCCACTTTGCAGCAGCGGCCAATCCCGTGGCGCGGTACGCCGCGAAATTCCCGCTTGTCGATCAGCGGGGCAGGTGGCTGCCAGTCCTCATATCGATAGTCGAGATCGAGTTGCTGCAAAAGGGCGGACGCGACGAGGCGCCGGCGCCCGCAAAGGATGCCCGAAGCGGACGGGCCTCCGATGCCCTTGCCGCCGCTGAACACGACCAAGTCGGCACCCTCATCGATGAAACGGCGCAGATTGCTCGCAGGCGGAAGCTCCGCGGCCGCATCGACAAGGACCGGGATGCCGGCGGCGTGCGCGACGCGCACCACGGCCGCGAGCGAGGGACGCGAATTAGCACGCGCAAGATAGAGAATGCCGGCGGTGCGCTCGCCGATGGCGTCCTCTATTTCCCACGCTTCGGTATCGCGCACACCGCAGGCGGTCAGCCGATCGGGAAGTCCCACTTCCACCAGACGTGCTCCGGCAGCCCGCACGCCATGATCGTAAGAGTTGCGGTGACTGCGGGGCACGATGAACTCATTGCGCATCCCTGTAGTGTCGGGTAGTTGAGCCATCTTGGCGGCATCGAATCCGGCGATGCACGCCGCGGCGCCGACCAGAAGTCCCGCCATCGCGCCCGAGGTGACGATGCCGGCCTCGCCCCCCGTCAGAAGCGAAATGACTTCGGACGCACGGCCTTGCAGTTCGCCCATGTCAACGCTGCTTTGCGCCGCCGCCGCCATCGCCGCAATGACTTGCGAATCGATGGGACTCGCGCCCAAGCGGGTAACGGTGCCGGTTGCATTGATGACACGGGTCAAACGCAAGCGCTCGAAGATGTCAGTGTCAGTCACCCGGTGATCTTCCTGTGATGGCTTGACCCTGTGGTGTTGCGCTGCCAGACTTTAATCGCACTGAACCCGCAGATCAAATCATGCCCACCGTCAGCCCCGAGAGCGCATCGTTTCGCGCATTGTCCGAAGATACTAGGCACGACCGGCTGATCATGGATCGCGCCGGGCGGACACATCGGCAGCAATTCGGTCCCGCGCACGGGTTGCTCACCGCCATGGCGGACATCGCGGACGGCGACCCGGTCGGGGTGCCGGTCAACCTCTACACCCATTGCCTGCAAACCGCGACGCGCGTGCTCAAAGCGGGCGCGGATGAGGAACTCATCGTGATCGCGCTGTTTCATGATCTGCCCGAGGCCTTCAGCGACAATCATCACGGCCTGCTGGCCGCGCAACTCCTTGCACCCTGGATTTCCGAACGCCGCAGCTGGCTCTTGCGCCATCACGTCGAGTTTCAGAGCTACCACTTCGCCAACCACCCGACCCGCGACCGCAACGAGCGCGACCGCTACCGCGGGCATGCATACTTTGCAGAAACCGCCGAGTTCTGCGAACTGTACGACCAAAATTCATTCGACCCGCACTATCCGACGCTGCCGCTGAGCGAGTTCGCGCCGATCGTGAAAAAATTCTTCAGTGGACCCGCGCCTACCCCCGTTCAGTGGCCGGATTGACGCACGACAACGTCGTCCTACAAGCGAATGAGATAATTCTCACCCCGTCGTTTGGGCGCTCGACGCTCAACCTTTCCCGCGCTCAAACGTTACAAATATATGGCAAGCCGGGTGGCGCTGGTGGCAAGCCCGCGGTGAGCAGCGATGAGGAATTCGATTTCGGGGTCCGACGACGATGGCACAGTTTGTACACGACGGCCGCTCCATACACTATCTCGAACGGGGACGCGGCGAGCCATTAATCCTCATACACGGTTTGGGATCGAGCGGGGCCGACTGGGTGCTGCAAGTCGCGGCGCTCCAGAGGCGATTCCGCGTCATCATTCCTGACTTGCCGGGCTGCGGCCATAGCGCTCGGCCCCGCCGCTCATGCAGCATTGCCGGATTCGCCGCGGCGCTTTGGTCGCTGCTCGATCATCTCGGGGTGCGCCAAACCAACATCGTGGGATTTTCGCTGGGCGGAGCAGTGGGCATGGAGATGGCGCTGCAACGGCCCGATGCGGTGCAGCGGCTGGCGCTGATCAACAGCTTGGCGACCTACCGGCTCGATCACTGGCGTAAATGGCTGGAGGCGAGCCTGCCGATGCTGCTCATCCCGCTGCTCGGCATGCGCCGTGCGGCGCGGCTGGCGGCGCGGCGCCTGTTTCCGCATCCCTGGCAGCGCTTATTGCGCGAGCGCGCCGCGGTTGCGGTGAGTGCGGTGTCCGGCAGTGCGTACCTGGCAACCGGGTGCGCGCTCTTGCGCTGGACCGCGGTACAACGGCTCGACGCTCTGCGATGCAAGGTGTTGATGATCGCGGCGGAGAACGACTTCACGCCGCTCGCCGAAAAGCGCGCCCTGGCGAGCAGACTCGGCGCGGATTTGGTGGTGGTGCGAGGCTCGCGTCACGGCACACCGTTCGATGCGGTGAGGGCGACCAATGCAAGCCTGCTGGCGCTGTTGACGGATCGCCCGCTGCCGCCCGAGGAGCGCCGCAGACGTGACGATGCCGAGCGCTGGCATGAATTGCCGTGCGCCGGCAGCTTCGCGGAGGAGCACGCTGTCCGGGCGCAGGAGCACGCTGTCCGGGCGCAGGAGCATGCGGTCTGGGCAGAGGAGCACGCGGTCTGGTTTGACATGCGGCGGACACCTACCTAGCATTTGCGCTCAGTTGAACGCTTGCCCCATCCGCATCGACCGCTGACCAACATACCCCCTCCGCGCAATTGGTTTCCGCTTCGGTGGCTGCAGCAATTCAGGCTCGGCCCGACCGATTTGTTGCGCGATGCCGTCTATCGGCGCTTGTGGATCTCGATTCTGATCTCCTCATTCGGCGGGCAAGTGACGCTGCTCGCACTGCCGCTTTCCGCGGCCGTGCTGCTGCGTGCCTCGCCCACCCAGATGGGCATCTTGACCGCGGCGGAGTTGGTGCCGTTCGTCCTGTTTTCGCTGCCCGTGGGCGTGTGGCTCGATCGCGTACGCAAATTGCCGGTGTACGTGGTGGGCGAGCTGTTGATCTCGCTGACCGTCGCGTCGGTGCCGCTCGCGTGGTGGCTCGGCTGGCTGTCCATGCACTGGCTGTACTTCGTGGGATTCCTGATCGGCGCGGTGAACACCACTGCGGGCAGCGCGGCACAGATCGTACTGACGCAAATCGTGCCGCGCGAACGATTGGTCGAGGCGCACGCGAAAAACGCGCTCGCCTCTTCGACCGCGGAGGTGACCGGACCGGGCGCGGCGGGCGCCTTGATCAAGGTGACCGGCGCGCCGCTCGCGCTGCTGGCGGACGCGCTGCTGCTGCTGGTTTCCGCATCGATTCTGCGCGGCGTGCCGGTCAAGGAAACGCCGAGCGCGACCAACGCGCCCTTTTGGCCGGCCATGCGCGAGGGTTTGAATTTCGTGCGCAGTCACAGCCTGCTCATCACCATGGCGAGCTGCGTGGGCGTGTGGCAGTTCTGCAATCAGGCGGCCATGGTGGTGCAAATCCTGTTCGCGACGCGCAATTTGGGATTGAGCGAGCGCGGAGTCGGCTTGAGCTACGTCGCACTCGGAGTGGGGACGGTGGCCGCCAGCGCACTCGGCTATCGGGTGGTGCGTCGTCTGGGTCCGGGACCGACACTGGCGCTCGGATTCGCCATATGTGCCATTGGCTGGCTGCTGCTTGCCGTCGCACCGCTGAACTCGATCGGCGTCGCCGCCTATGCGCTCATGCTGCTCACCTACGGGATGGGGGCCGTATTCATCTTCATCAACTTCTTGTCGCTGCGCCAATCGGTCACGCCGGGACCCATGTTGGGCCGCATGACCAGCACCATGCGCTGGTTGATGTTGCTGCCGGCGGGTCCTGGTGCGCTGTTGGGCGGCTGGATGGGCGATCACTTCGGGCTGCGCTTCGCGCTCGGATTCTCCGGAACCACCGCGCTCCTGCTCGCCGCCGTTGCTGCACGGTTGAAAGTGATACGCAGCGTCAAGACCTTGCCCACCCTCAAAGCGGAAGCCGTGACTCCGTACTCGTCCGAGCCTGAGGACTCGCCAGAGCCCACAGACCTCGGGCAGGAAGCCGCCTACGGCGAGCGGGCCGCCCATTGAGGGTGACGGGCAATTGCGGCGCCCTCCGATCGGACCGGCGTATGTCGGGGCGCTCGGTCATTGGGAGGGGCACGGGGAGCGGTAAGGATATGTCGATCCTTCGGGTGGGCCTGATTGCCGATACCCACGGCCTGTTGCGACCCGAGGCGAAGGCGTTCTTGCAGCCGGCCGACTACATCATCCACGCGGGAGATGTCGGCGATGGCGCCATCCTCGATGAATTGCGCGCGATCAGCCGCGTGTGTGCGGTCCGCGGCAACAACGATACCGGGCCCTGGTCCGAGACGCTGGCGGAAACCGAGATGCTTCGGCTGGGCGCGGTCGGCATCTATGTGATTCACGATCTGGCCGAGCTTCGCGTCGATGCAGCGACCCTCGGCGTGCAGGTGGTGGTCTCCGGGCACTCGCACAAGCCGAGTCTCGAGAGGCGGCACGGGGTGCTTTTCCTCAACCCCGGCAGCGCCGGTCCGCGCCGCTTCAAGCTGCCGATCGCCCTCGGTGAACTTCTCATCGCGGGCACCGCCGCCTCGGCCCGGATCGTCGAACTGCCTGAAAGGCGGCTTTTGGCGGCACTGTAGTCTCAGTCACACATTAATTGGTAGCCTCAACCCGTTGATTTGGCTAAGCTCGCCACCCCATGAGCAGCGCAGTAGAGGGACTTGGGGTCGAGAGCGTCCATGTGTGGCGTGGCGATCGTCATGTACTCAAGGGCGTGAGCTTCGAATTGCGCCCGTTCGAACTGCTGCACATCTCCGGTCCCAACGGCACCGGCAAGACCACGCTGCTGCGGGTGGTGAGCGGTTTGCTGCGCCCGGAGCAGGGCGCCGTCGTCTGGTTCGGCAAGCCGATTGGGCAGGTCCGGTCCGACTATCAATGTGCGCTCGCCTACGCGTCCCACGAACCGGCACTCAAAGCCGATCTCACTCCGTTGGAGAATCTGCGCTTCATGATCGGCCTCAAACGCCGCGTCACCCTATCCGAGCTTCGCTCGAATCTGGACCGTACGGGCGTCGGGGGTTGCGCGGACTTGCCGGTGCGGGTCTTGTCGGCGGGACAGCGTCGTCGCGTGGTCATGGCCCGGGTGCTGGCCGCGCAGGCATCGCTCTGGCTCCTCGATGAGCCCTTTACCAACCTCGATACCGCCGGCTCGCAGCTCCTATCGGCATTGTTGGCCGAACATGTGAGCGGCGGCGGCATGGCGCTCGTGGTTGCGCATCACGATCTCGAGCCGGCGGCCACCACGCGGCGCTTGGAACTGGTTCAATGAGCGTCGGCGCCTGGCAGGCGATGATGCTGGTCGTTCGCCGTGAACTGTGTCTCAGTTTCCGGCGCCCGGAGCAGCTGCTGCAGCCGCTCGTGTTCTTCCTCATCGTCACCACCTTGTTTCCGCTGGGCTTGAGCGTGCAGCTGTCGCTGCTGCGAGACATGGCGCCCGGTGTGCTTTGGGTGGCGGCGCTGCTATCGTCGCTTCTCTCATTGGACGCGCTGTTCAAGAGCGATGCGGACGATGGAACGTTGGAGCAGTTGGCGCTGTCGGGACAGGGATTGACCGTGATCATCGTCGCGAAGACCTTGGCTCATTGGCTGGTGAGCGGCGCCGCGCTGGTGCTCGCATCCCCGCTCGTCGCCACCGCCCTCGGCATCCCCACCGCGGCCTTCGCAACCATGCTGGCGAGCTTGGCGCTCGGCACGCTGACTTTGAGCTGGCTGGGCGCCATCGGCGCCGGGCTGACGGTGGGTCTGAAGCGTGGCAACGTGCTGTTGTCGCTGATCGTACTGCCGCTCGCCATGCCGCTGCTGATCTTCGGCGCCGGCGCGACGGATCGTGCCATTTCAGGAACGAGCGCCGCCGGAGCGCTGTATTTTCTGGGGTCGTTGTGCGTGTTCACGTGTACTCTGGCGCCGTTCGCGGCGACGGCCGCACTGCGCATCACGCTCGAATAGTCGAGAAGAAGACATACGTATGTGGACTTGGTTTTACAGGCTCGCGTCGCCGCCCCACGTGTATCGCGTAGCGGCAACCTTGACGCCGTGGTTCCTGTCCGTCGCGGCCATCACCATCGCCTATGGCTTGATCGCCGGGCTCGCATTTGCACCGCCGGATTATCAGCAGGGTGATGCCTTCCGCATCATCTACGTGCATGCGCCGAGCGCCTGGATGTCGCTGTTCGCCTATACGACGATGGCGATTGCGGGCGCGATCGGGCTCATTTGGCGCATCAAAATGGGCCATGCGGTAGCCGCCGCGACCGCGCCGATCGGCGCCTCGTTCACGCTGCTGGCGCTGTTCACCGGCTCGCTCTGGGGAAGGCCGATGTGGGGGACGTACTGGGCTTGGGACCCGCGCTTGACCTCGGAGCTGATTCTGTTGTTTTTGTACGTCGGCGTGATGTCGTTGCGATCGGCGTTCGAGGACCCTGCCCGAGGTGATCGGGCGGCGGCGCTGCTGGCGATCGTCGGGGTCGTCAACGTGCCCATCATTCACTATTCGGTCCTGTGGTGGAACTCACTGCATCAAGGTGCGACGGTTGCTAAACTTGGCAAACCGTCCATGCCCGGCAGCATGCTTTGGCCGCTGTTGTCCATGCTGCTGGGATTCATGTGTTTCTACGGAGCGGTGCTGTGCATGCGGCTGCGCGGCGAAGTACTCAATCGAGAGCGGCAGGCAACCTGGGTGCGGGAGGCGATCAAATCGTGATTGGCGGCGGCGCGGTGAGCGGCGGGTTTTGGTCCATGGGCGGCTACGCGCGTTATGTCTGGCCGTGCTTCGGCTTTGCCTGTACCGTGCTGGCCTGGAATCTCTGGTCGGCGAGCCGCTATCACGCCGAAGCGCGCTCGCGGGCGCTGCGCGCCCTGGCGATGGCCGCCTCCGACCTGCCGGGAACCGATCGACCATGACTCCGCGCCGGAAACGCCTGCTGGTGGTGCTTGGAATACTGGGCGGTGTTGCCGCGTCGGTATCGTTGGCCGTCATGGCATCGCGCGAGAACATCATGTTCTACTACGATCCGAGCCAGATTGCGGCGGGCCAGGCGCCGACGCTCAAGCGCTTTCGCGTCGGCGGCATGGTGGTGAAGGGCAGCGTTTCGCGCAAGCCCGGGGACCTTCAGGTGCGATTCGTGCTCACCGATTTCGCGCACCAGGTCCCGGTCGAATACACCGGCGTGCTGCCGGATCTGTTTCGCGAGGGGCAGGGCATCATCGCGCACGGCACCATGGGTGCCAACGGTGCTTTCGTGGCGGATGAGGTGCTCGCCAAGCATGATGAGAAGTACATGCCGCCGGAAGTTGCGGCGTCGCTGAAGCAGAAGGCGGTCGGCAAGGCGGCGGCACCCGCGCCGAGTGCGCCGGGACCGACCGGTTAGAGCGGACGGTAAACTCTCATGGCGCCGGAATTAGGAATCTTTGCTCTCATCCTGGCCTTCGTGCTGAGCGTCTCGCAGGCGTTCTTTGGCCTGGGCGGTGCGTGGCGCGGCAACCGGCAGTGGATGAGCGTGGCGCGCCCCGCGGTCACCGGCCAGTTCGTGTTCGTCGTGATGGCATTTGCGTGCCTCGTGTTTTCGTTCGTGAACAACGATTTTTCCGTGCTGTACGTGGCGCGCAACTCCAATTCGCAGCTGCCCATGTTTTATCGTGTCGCCGCCGTGTGGGGCGCTCATGAAGGCTCGCTGCTGCTGTGGATTTTGATTCTGTCGATTTGGAGCGTGGCGGTCGCGGCCTTCAGCCGCCAGCTGCCGGCGACATTTTCAAGCCGGGTGCTCGGAGTGATGGGCCTCGTCAGCAGCGGGTTCATGCTCTTCACGCTGTGGACGTCGAACCCTTTCCTGCGGCTCATTCCCGCCGCGCAGGACGGGGCTGATTTGAATCCGGTGCTGCAGGACTTTGCGCTCGCGATTCATCCGCCCATGCTCTACACCGGCTATGTCGGATTCTCGGTGGCGTTCGCGTTTGCGTGCGCGGCGATGCTCGAGGGGCGTCTCGATCAGACCTGGGCCAAATGGACCCGGCCCTGGACGATCTTTGCGTGGATATTTCAAACCATCGGTATTGCCCTCGGCAGCTGGTGGGCCTATTACGAGCTTGGCTGGGGCGGCTGGTGGTTCTGGGATCCAGTGGAGAATGCGTCGTTCATGCCATGGCTGGTCGGCACCGCCTTGATTCATTCGCTCTCCGTCACGGAGAAGCGCGGCATCTTCAAGAGCTGGACCCTGCTTCTCGCCATCTTCGCTTTCTCGTTGAGCCTGGTCGGCACTTTTCTGGTGCGCTCCGGTGTGCTCGTGTCCGTGCATTCGTTCGCGAGCGATCCGACACGCGGCCTGTACATCCTGGCCTTTCTCGTGCTCACGATCGGCGGCTCGCTCACGTTGTATGCGTGGCGCGCGCCGAAGCTGTACGTTGCGGGCGGTTTCGAGCCGTTCTCGCGTGAATTTTTCCTGCTCGTCAACAACGTGATTCTGGTGAGCGTCGCGGGGCTGGTGCTGTGGGGGACGCTCTCGCCGCTGGTGTACGAACTGCTGGGGATCGGGAAGATTTCGGTCGGGCCGCCGGTGTTCGCGCTCATGTTCCTGGTTCCCATGCTGCCGCTGATGGTGTTCCTGGCCCTCGGCATGCACTCGATCTGGCGCCGCGGCAAACTGAGCGCCGCTGCTCGACCGCTGGGCTGGCTCCTCGGCCTCGCCGTGCTGTTGGCGGCGGCTGTGCAGAGCTTGGTGTTCGGAACCATTCATTGGGTCGGGCTGGTCGGATTCAGCTTCGGCTTCTGGATCATCTTTTCCGCCTTGCTCGAGCCGATTCGCCGCCTGCGGGCGGGACAAACTCTCACCGCCGGTTTGCTCGGCATGGCGATCGCTCACTTGGGCGTCGGCATGTTCGCCATCGGCGCGAGCGGCGTGGAGAGCTACAAGATCGAAAAGGACGTGGCGCTCAAGCCGGGCGGCAGCTACGCCATCGCCGGATACGAATTCCATTTCGTCAGCTCCAGAGACGTGCGGGGGCCGAACTACGATGCGGTTGAAGCGCTCGTGCAAGTGACCCGCGGCGGCAAGCCCGTCGCCACCTTGAAGCCGCAGAAGCGCCACTTCAGGGTGCAGCAAACCGATAATAGTCAGGCCGCGATCTCGGTGAACTGGGCGCGCGACTTGTTCGTCGCGATGGGCAACCCCTTGGGCGAGGGTGCCTGGAGCATGCGCATCCAATACAAGCCGTTGGTACGCTACATTTGGCTGGGTGCCTTCGTGATGGCGGTTGGCGGCGTGGTGGCGGCCACCGATCGGCGATATCGTCTTCGCGCCAAGGTGTCCTCGGCGGATGCGGTGGCCACCCCGCCCGGCCCGGAGCCGAGATTGCGGTCAGCCTGATGTGGAAGTTCTTGTTGCCGTTTGTGGCATTCATCGCACTCGCCGTGCTGTTTGCATTCGGACTCAATCCGAACCGCGACATTCACGCGCTGCCCTCGCCCTTGATCGGCAAACCTGCGCCTCTCTTCTCCCTCACCGACGTCTCCGACCCGGCGCGCGTCGTCAGCAATGCGGCGTACAAGGGACAGGTGTACGTGCTCAACGTGTGGGGAACCTGGTGCGGCGCATGCCGCCAAGAGCACGAGGCGCTGCTGGAGATCTCGCGGCAGCGGGTTGTGCCGATCATCGGGCTCGACTACATGGATGAGCGCGGCAAAGCGCAGCAGTGGTTGGAACAACTGGGCAATCCGTACGCGGCGGTCGCCTTCGATACCGACGGTCGTACGGCGATCGACTGGGGCGTGTACGGCGCGCCGGAGACCTTCCTCGTGGATGGGCAGGGGCGGGTGCTGTACAAGTTCATCTCGGCCATGACGCCGGAAGTGTGGCAGAAGGAGTTCCTGCCGCGCATCGAGGCGGCACGTCGGGGCGGCGCGTGAAGCGGGCGAGCGCGTTCTCGACCGCGCTGGGCGCGGCGGCCCTGAGTACCGCGACGCTGTGCATCGGCGGCCTGTGCATCGGCGGGGCAATGCTCGCGGCGCAAACCGCCCGAGCGCTCGATGCGTATGGTCAAATCGAGGATCCGGCACTGCAGGCCCGCTACGAGCGGATCACTCAGCAACTGCGCTGTCTGGTTTGCCAAAACGAATCGATCGCCGACTCGAACGTCGAGCTCGCTTCGGATCTTCGGCGGCAGGTGCGCGAGATGCTCATTGCCGGCAAGAGCGACGATGCGATTTTTGCGTTCATGACCGACCGCTACGGCGAGTTCGTGCGCTTCAATCCGCCGCTCGAGCCGAAGACCCTGCTCATCTGGGGAGCCCCGTTCATCATGCTGCTCGTCGGCGTGGGCATCATCTATCGTGTCGTGCGCCAGCGTTCGCGGTTGCCGCTGGACGATGAGCCCGCTTCAGGGCCGCCCGCTTCAGGGCCGATGTAATCAATGAGTACATTTCTCGTTGTCGCGGCCTTCATGGCTGCGATTGCCGCAACCGCCGTGGCCTTACCGCTGCTTCGCCATCGCCAGAGCCGCGTGCTCGGCGCAGCGGCCGGAGTGCTGGTGATCGGCGCCGCCGCGGCTCTGTATCCCCTGTGGTCGAATTGGAATTGGCACGCACCGGCGCAGCGCGCGGCGAGCCCGGACGTGCTCGCCATGGTCGCGAAGCTCGAGCAGCGCATGCGCGATCAGCCCAACGACGTCGCCGGCTGGTTGATGTTGGGACGCTCCTACGTGGCGCTCGATCGTTTGGACGACGCCATCCTGGCGTACGACCATGCGCACCGTCTCGATGCGAGCAACGTGGACGCGATGCTGGGGTTGGGCGAGGCCGTGAGCCTGCGCGCCGGCGGCGACATCACGCCCGCGGCCGCGCAGCTGTTCGAGCAGGCAGTGACCTCGGCGCCCGAGAATCCCAAGGCGCTGCTCTACGGCGGCTTCGCTGCCGCGGTGCGAGGCGATCGGGCAACCGCCCGCAGCCGCTGGCAATCGCTCAAGAACTTGCATCCCCCGGAGCAAGTCATCGCGATGCTCGATGCGAGAATCGCGGAGCTCGGGCCTGCGGAGGCCAACGCGGCGGACGGGGCCAGTGCAGCGGGCGGCCCCGGTGCCGGTGCGCTCGGGCCGCTGGGGCCGGCGCAGACGGCGGCCGCAGCAGTACCGCCCGGCCAGAACACGGCGCCGGGCGCCGCAGCCCCGGGCGCCGCCGAGGCGACCGTCAACTTGACGATTGCTCCCGCGCTCAAAGGCCGGCTGACGGGCGATGCGCCGCTGTTCGTGTTTGCACGAGAGCCGGGTAGTCGAGGTCCGCCGCTGGCCGCCAAGCGCCTGACGAGCTCTGCGATCGGCACGCAGATTCATCTTTCCTCCGCGGACTCGATGATGCCCGGACGGGCACTGGTTGCCGGGCAACGGGTATCCATCACGGCGAGAATATCCTTCAGCGGTCAACCGCTGCCGGCGGCAGGGGATTTATACGGGGAACTTTCCTATGATGTGGGCCGTGACGGGGTGCGCAATCTCGTGATCGACCGCGTCGCACAATAGGTGACCGATGAGCGTGGCGAAAAATCTATTCGCGGGGCGGATACTCGAGGAGAACCTCTTTCCCTACCCGCAGCTGCGCGCCAAGGACCGTGAGGTCCTCGGCATGATGGTCGAGGCGATCGATCAGTTCCTCGCACCGAAGCACCCGGACTTCAAACGTTGGGATCGCGAGGCGGAGCAGCCCGCGGAGTTCATTCAAGGCCTGCGCGATCTCGGTCTCTTCGGGTTGATCATCCCGGAGGAGCACGGCGGCCTCGGTCTCTCCAACGCGGGCTACGCGCGCGTCCTGAGCCAAAGCAGCTCGCACGACAGCTCGGTCTCGCTCACGTTCGGCGCCCACAGCTCGATCGGCATGAAGGGCCTGTTGTTGTTCGGCACGGCCGAGCAGCGGGCCCGCTACCTGCCCAAGCTCGCCAGCGGCGAAATGATCGCGGCATTTTGCTTGACCGAATCCGGCGCCGGTTCGGATGCAGCCTCGATTCGCACCAGGGCGGACAAGAACGCGGACGGCTCGTGGACGCTCAATGGCGAGAAGATCTGGATCACCAACGGCGGAATCGCCGATCTGTATACCGTGTTTGCACGCACCGCATCGCCGGCCGGCAAGATCACGGCGTTCCTGGTCGAGGCCGCGTGGCCCGGCGTCGCGCACGGAGCGCACGAGGACAAGATGGGAATACGGGCATCCTCCACCACGACGGTGAGCTTCACCGAGGTGCGGGTTCCCCCCGAGAACGTCCTCGACGAGGAGGGCAAGGGTTTCAAGGTGGCGATGGCCATTTTGAACAACGGCCGTACCGGCTTGGGCGGCGGCGCGGTCGGCGGCATGAAGACGATCATCGCGCTCGCGATGCAGCAGGCACAGGCACGCAAGCAGTTCGGGCAGGCGATTGCGGACTTCGAGCTGGTGCGCGAGAAGATCGCACAGATGACGATCGACTGCTTCGCCGCCGAAAGCGTGGTGTGGATGGTCGCCCACTACATCGATTCGGGCTTCGATGATTACTCGGTGGAAGCGGCGATCAGCAAGGTGTATGCGAGCGAGGCCATTCAACGTGGCGCCTACGAGGCGCTGCAAATCGCCGCCGGCAACGGCTTCATGCGCGACAACCCGTACGAGCAGATCACGCGGGATTGCCGCATTCTGACGATATTCGAGGGGACCAACGAAGTATTGAGGCTGTACATCGCGCTCTCGGGCCTGAAGGATGTGAGCAAATCGCTGAGCGAACTGAAGGTGGCGGTCGACGCGATCTTCAACAGTCCGATCAAGGGTTTCGGCGTGCTCACCGATTACGCGGAAAAGCGCTTGACGCACGCGACCGGCGTTGGGCGGGACAAGATTCTCGGACCGATTCCGGCCAGCTTGCGCGAAGCGGCCGCAATTTACGAAAAGTACACCGTGGAGCTCGCCAAGGCTTCCGATTACTTGCTGCGCAAATACGGCAAGAGCATCGCCTCTCGTCAGCTCGCGCTCCGGCGTGTCGCCGACATCGCCGTCGATTTGTTCGTGGGCCTGTGCGTATTATCGCGTGCCACGAAGCTCGCCGCCGTGGCCGGCCATCCCGGTGAGCAGGCCGTCGGCATCGCACACGTCTTCGCGCAGCAGGCGAAGCGGCGCATGGCCCATCAGGTGCGGCGCATCTCGAGCAACGAGGACGAGGAGATGAACCGGCTCGCCGGCTCGATGCTGGAGAGAGGAAGCTATCCCTGGGATGTCCTTGAATGAGCGTCTGGCTCGATGAGGGGAGCGTGCCGGAAGCGAGGCCGTGGCTCACCGCCCAGCGCGCGATCTGGCTGCTCGCGATCGTCGCGGCGATGGTTGCCGCAGGGCTGCTCGTGCGCTTCACGCAGTCGCTCGCGGCAAAGCACGCGCTCTCGAACAAGGCCAGCATTCCGACGGTATCGGTGACTCCGGCCGGACGCAGTGCGGTGCCGACCACCGTCGCCATCATAGGCACCATCTCCGCGCGCTACGATACGCCCATTGGCGTCGAGGGCGACGGCGGCCGGGTCGCGGCGGTCTATGTCGAGGCCGGAGACCGCGTGAAGCGGGGTCAGGTGCTGGCGCGCCTCGATGTGTCGGTGCTGCAGCCGCAGGTGGCCAACCTGCAAGCGGCCCTGGAACTCTCGCGTGCGGAGGCGGATCTCGCCGCGGCCGAGTATCACCGGGCGGTGGCGGTCGGCGCCTCGGGTGCACTGTCGGCCGAGGAAACCGAGCGGCGCCGGTCGAGTTCGCTCACCGCGGCCGCGAAGGTCAAGGTGGCCGCGGCGCAATTGGCCGAGGCGCAGGCGCGCCTGGCGCGCGCGGAGGTGCGCGCTCCCGCCGACGGCATCCTCCTCACCCGCAGCGTCGAGGTCGGACAAACCGCGAGCCCGGGCGGCGGTGCGCTGTTTCGCCTCGCCGAAGGCAGCGAAGTCGAGCTGCGCGGACAGGTGGCGGAGCAGGATCTGCCCCTCTTGCAGGTGGGCCAGTCCGTGAACGTACGCCTGACCGGCACTTCCAATGTGTACCCGGGGCGGGTCCGCTTGCTGGGCGCCGTCATCGATCCGCAGACGCGCCTGGGTTTGGTGCGGGTATCGCTCGCCCCCGACCTGAACCTGCGCCCCGGTGCGTTCGCCCGCGCCGAGGTGACGGTGAGCAATGCCGCGCGGATCGTCCTGCCGCAAACCGCGGTGTTGACGGACGATAAGGGCAGTTACGTGCTGGTTGTCGACGCCCGGAACAAGGTCGAGCGGCGCGCCGTGCATGTGTCGGGCATCGTGGAGCACGGCGTGACCATTGCCGACGGCATCAACGACAAGGATCAGGTGGTCGCGACCGCCGGGGCTTTCCTGCAGGAGGGCGAAGTGGTCAACCCGGTTCTGAGGACGGCGGACGGTTCTTGAAGAACATCTCTGCCTGGGCCATTCGCCACCCCGTCACGCCCGTGGTGTTGTTCGTGGTGTTGTTCTTTCTCGGTATCGTCGCCTTCATTCGCCTGCCGATCGATCTGAACCCCGATGTCTCCTATCCGGTCGTCAACGTTTTCATCTCGCAGCCGGGGGCCGCACCAACGGAGATCGAGACGCAGATCGCGCAAAAAGTCGAAGGCTCGATCGCGGGCATCGGCAACGTGCGCAACATCACCACGTACATCGTCGAAGGGTCCGTCAACATCGGCCTGGAGTTCCAGATCGGTACGCCGGTCGATCGCGCGGTGACGGATGTGCGCGATGCGGTTGCCAAGGTGCGCAATGATCTGCCGCAGGGGATCATGGAGCCCCTCGTCCAACGGGTGAATGTGGACGACGACGCCATCTCCTTTTATGCGGCAACCACCACGACGCTCACCCCGCAGGAGCTCAGCTGGTTCGTCGACAATACCGTCACCAAGCGGCTCTTGGCGGTACCCGGAGTCGCGCAGGTCTCGCGCAACGGCGGAGTCAGCCGGGAAATTCGCGTCGAACTCGATCCGACGCGTCTGCAGGCGTTGGGTCTGACGGCGGCGGAGGTCAACGATCAGTTGCGTGCGCTGAATCTCGATGCCCCCGGCGGCAGGGCTCAGGTGGGCGGCGGCGAACAAACGATTCGCGTTCTGGGGGGCGCGAAAACGGCGGAGGATCTGGCGCAGACGCAGATCATGGCGAGCGGCGGGCGCTCGTTTCGTCTGCGCGAGATCGCCGAGGTGCGCGATGGTATCGCAGAGATCCGCTCCATCGCCCGTCTGAACGGGCGGCCCGCGACGGCTTTCGCTGTCTACAAGGCCAAGGGAGCTTCCGACGTGAGCGTGTCTCGAGCGGCGCAAGCGGAGCTCGACAAGATTCAGCTCGAGACCCCGGCCGTGCACATCACGCTCATTTCGACGACCGTCGATCATACGCTGCGCACCTATCACTCCTCGTTGAACGCCCTGATCGAGGGCTCGGTACTGGCGGTTGTCGTCGTGTGGCTGTTCTTGCGCAGCTGGCGCGCGACCGTCATCTCTGCGCTCGCGATTCCTTTGTCGGCAATCCCGGCGTTCGCCTTCATGCAATGGATGGGCTTCACGCTCAACATGGTCACGCTGCTCGGGTTGTCTTTGGTGGCGGGCGTGCTGGTCGACGATGCCATCGTCGAAATCGAAAACATCGTACGCCACATCCGGATGGGCAAGAGCGGCTATCAGGCGGCGCTCGATGCGGCCGATGAGATCGGACTCGCGGTGGTCGCGACGTCCTTCACCATCATTGCGGTATTTCTGCCGGTGAGCTTCATGGGCGGCATCACCGGCCAATACTTCAAGCAGTTCGGTTTGACGGTGGCCGTTGCGGTTTTCATCTCGCTGATGGTGGCGCGGCTCATCACCCCGGTGTTGGCGGCGTATTCGCTGCGCGGCGACGAGGTCGGCATCCAGCATGCCGACGGGCCCATCATGACCATCTACCTGTCGCTGCTCCGCTGGAGCATTGCGAATCGCTGGAAGACCATCGCCGCGGGCACGGCTTTTTTCGCGCTGTCGGTCCTCGCGCTGTCGATCATTCCGCAGGCATTCCTGCCGCCCGAGGATTTTTCCAACTCGCAGCTCAATATCGAGCTGCCTCCCGGCGTCACGCTGGAGGACACCGCTCGGATATCCGCGGATGCCGCCGCACTGCTGAGACAATCGTCCGAAGTCACCGATCTCATCGAGTTCGTGGGCTACGGCGAGGTTCAAAACGCGGTCATTTACATCAGTCTGGTACCGCGCAGCGAGCGCAACATGAGCCAGAAGGAATGGGAGCAAAGCATGATGCCCATCCTCAATCGGGTCCCCGACGGACATCTTGATTTCTCCAACCAGAGCGCCGCCGGGGGCGGCCGCGACATCCAACTCTACCTGACGGGAGAAGATTCGCCGCTGGTCGAGAGAACGGCTCATCAGTTGATCGCGGAAATGCAGCGCGTGAATGAAATACGCACTCCTCGAATCCGGGGCGATCTGCCGCGTCCGGAAATCGTCGTGCATCCGCGGCTCGACATCGCCGCGCAATTGGGGGTGAGCGTCCAGAGCATCAGTCAGACGATTCGCATCGCCACACTCGGCGATTTGCCGCAGAACGGCGCCAAGTTCTCCTTGAGCGACCGGCAGATCCCGATCCGAGTCAGTTTGATCGAGAGCGCGCGGCGGGACCTGTCGACCTTGGAGAACCTCCCCGTGCCGACGGCCTCCGGCACCGCGGTGCCGCTCAAGTCCGTCGCGGACCTGAGCTTCGGGCAGGGACCTTCGGTGGTGCGCCGCTACAATCAAACCCGCCGCGTATTCATCGAGGCCGATTTGAGCCCGGGGATCGAGCTCGGTACCGCAACCAAGAAAATCTACGCGTTGCCGACGCTGAAGAATCTGCCGCAGGGCGTGCACCTGGTGAAACGCGGCAACACCGAATACTTTCAAGAAATGATGCAGAATTTCGCGCTCGCCATCGGCGCCGGCGTGCTGATGGTGCTCGCCGTGCTGGTGCTGCTGTTCGCGCGGGTGTTCCAGCCGATCACCATTTTATCAGCGCTGCCGCTGTCCCTGGGCGGCGCCGCACTCGCGCTGCTCCTCACGAACAAGCCGTTTTCGATCGCCGTGGTGATCGGTTTCCTGATGCTCATGGGGATCGTTGCCAAGAATTCGATCTTGCTGGTGGACTTCGCGATCGAGGAGATGCGCGCCGGCAAGCCTCGTCTGGAAGCCATCCTCGAGGCGGGGCACAAGCGGGCGCGGCCCATCGTCATGACCACCGTAGCGATGGTGGCGGGCATGTTTCCGGTGGCGGCAGGGTGGGGCGGGGACGCCGACTTCCGTTCGCCGATGGCGATTGCGGTGATCGGAGGACTGATCACCTCGACCATGCTGACGCTGGTGATCGTCCCCGCGGTATTCACGCTATTCGACGATATCGAGCGCTGGGTGGCGCCGAAAGCAGCCAAGCTGCTGGCCGAGCCCGTCGGCAGCCTGTCGGGGCGCACCGCCCCCGGGCGTCCCGCGGCTTGAGAACAGCGCTGCTGATTGGCGCCTTGGTGGCCGCCTGTCCCCTCGCCGCGCTCGCGGACCTGCGCGACACGGTGAATTGGGCGCGCGATCGAGGCTGTGCCGCTGTCACACCGCGGGCGGCCGGGCCGCGGCCGGCGCTGCGCGAGAGCGCGAGGCTTCACGAGGCCGCTCGCCTCCTCATGAATGGCGACACGCTGGCGGCCGCGCTCGCTCGAGTCGGCTATCGTGCCGCGCAGTCCTCAGCGGTTCACTTGTCGGGAGCCGTGAGCGATGCGCAAGTGGCGCACGCGCTGACCGCGAGCGACTGCGCGATTCTGACCGAGCCGCGGTTCAGCGAGATGGGCGCGGAGCGAGCCGGTCACGGCGTATGGGTGGTGCTGGCCGCGCCGCTCGCGGTGCCGAACCCAGGCTCGGCGCCGGCCGTGAGCCGCGAGATCTTGAACCTGGTGAATGCCGCTCGCGCCGGCGGCCGCCGCTGCGGCGCCAGGTACTTCGCTGCCGCGCCGCCGCTCACCATCAACCCCGCATTGACCGCGGCCGCCCTGGAGCATTCGCGCGACATGGCCCAGCATGGCGAATTCGATCACCGCGGCCACGACCGCAGCACACCGACACTGCGTGTGCAGCGCGCCGGGTACGGCCGCTTCGGGATTGTCGGCGAGAACATCGCCGCCGGTGCGAGCACGCCGGTGGAAGTGACGCACGGGTGGCTATCGAGCCCGGCGCACTGCGAAAACATCATGGATCCGCGCTTTTCCGAGATTGGAATTGCGTTCGCGGTGAATATGGCGTCGGCCGAGGCCATCTACTGGACGCAGGACTTCGCCTCGCCGCTGCGCTAGCAGGGCCGTCTGATTCGACTCGGGGGTGCGGTCCGGCGCGGCGCGGCTCATAATCGATCGAAGGCGACGGCGTCCTCGACGTCTGACCCTCGTTGTTGTCCTAGCGGAGATCGAGATGAAATTAGCGAGCTTTACCGTGGCCGAACGCGAGAGCTTCGGCATCGTCGCGCACGATGCCGTCATCGATGTGGGTGCCGTCGCAGGAAAGCGTTTTCCGACGCTCGCCCAGGCGCTCGGCGACATGGATGCGCTCGCCTCCTATGCCACGCGCGCTCCGGACTACGCGCTGTCGGCTGTGAGCTTGCTGCCGCCCATTCCGCGCTCGCAACGGATCATCTGCATCGGCCTCAACTACAAGTCCCACATTGCCGAGACGGGCCACGAGACTCCGGCTTATCCGATCCTTTTTTCGCGCTATCCCGATTCGCTGGTCGGACACGGTTCAGCGCTGATCCGGCCCAATGCCTCCGTCAATTTCGACTTCGAGGGGGAACTCGCCTTCGTCATCGGCCGCAGCGGCCGGGCGATTCCCGCTGCGCGCGCCCTTCAGTACGTGGCGGGATTCAGCTGCTTCAACGACGGCTCCATTCGGGATTTTCAGCGTCACTCGAGCCAATTTCTGCCGGGAAAGAACTTCTTTCACTCGGGCTCGTTCGGGCCCTGGCTCATCACGGCGGACGAATTCACCGACCTCGGCTCCCGATCGCTGGAAACCGTGCTCAACGGCATGATCGTGCAGAGTGCCAAACTCGATGATCTGCTCTTCGGCGTCGAGGATTTGATCGCGTACATCTCGACGATATCGCCCATTCAGCCGGGCGATGTGGTCGCCACCGGTACCCCCGGCGGCGTCGGTATGGCTCGCAAGCCGCCGCTGTGGATGAAGCCCGGCGATCGGGTTTCCGTCGAGATATCGGGCATTGGAATGCTCGCCAACCCGGTCGCGCAGGAGAGTGCGCATTAGGTCATGATGCGGTATGCACCTACCGAACTCCCTGTACCAGCTTGACGTAGAGCCCGGCACGGGCGATGGATCCGCGGTAGCCGTTGGGCCCGGCGTCCTCTGGCTGCGTATGCCGCTATTTGCGGCACTTCCCTGGATCAATGTGTGGGCGATAGCCGAGGATGAAGGCTGGTCTCTCGTCGACACCGGACTTCGATCCGATCCCACCCGAGAGGCCTGGGAGCGCGCGTTTCCCGGCGTTTTGGACGGGGCGCCGGTGGTGCGCGTGTTCGCGACCCACATGCATCCCGACCATTGCGGAATGGCGGGATGGTTGACGGAGCGATTCGAGGCGCGTCTTTGGATGAGCCGCCTGGAGTATCTGAGCTGTCGCCTGATGGCGGCGGACACCGGCCGCTCGGCACCGGCCGATGCGATCCAGTTTTATCGCGGCGCGGGGTGGGACGAGCCGGCCATCGAGCGATACAAAGCCAAATTCGGCGGATTTGGCGAAATGATCTACCCCATGCCCGACTCGTATCGGCGCTTGTCCGATGGCGATATGCTGCGAATGGGGGCCCACACGTGGGAGGTGGTGGTCGGCAACGGACACTCGCCGGAACATGCCTGCCTCTATTGCCGCGAGCTGAAGCTGCTGATTTCCGGCGATCAGATATTGCCGAAAATCTCATCGAACGTGTCGGTGCTGCCCATCGAACCGGATGCAAATCCGCTCGATGATTGGATGGAATCGCTTTCCAAGATCGCCGCCCGCGTTCCGGACGACGTATTGGTCCTGCCCGCCCACAAGAGCCCCTTTCGGGGCCTGCATGCGCGCATCGGCGAATTGATGGAAAGTCATCGGCTCGCGTTGACGCGTCTCGAGAGCACGCTCGCGGAACGCAAACGCGTGATCGATGTGTTCGCTGCGCTGTTTTCGCGGCCCATCACGCCCGAGCTTTTGGGCATGGCGACGGGCGAGACCATGGCGCATCTCAATTATTTGGCGGCGGCCGGCCGCGCCACGCGTGAGCGGGACGTCAACGGCGTCTGGTGGTGGCGCCGCACGGGTCGCACCGATCCGGGGCGACCAAAGCCGCTCGCGGGGTGAAGATGCCGAAGCCCGTTCGCCGCATTGTCACCGGCCACAACCTTCATGGTCGAGCGATCATTCAATCCGATGGTCCGCCTGCGCGAGTGCAGGTGATCGGCGGCAACGGTCCGACGTTCTACGAAATTTGGAATACGCGAGAGACGCCGGCCGTGATCAACCGCGACGGTGGGGAGCCGTCCGAAGTCGCGCTGACGCTCGCGCCGCCGCGCCACGGTACGCGAATCCGCGTCCTAGACTTTCCCCCGGAAACCAAGGAGATGGCGGCGATCGATGCGGCGACCGCGCGGGATCATTTCGCGGAAATGGGTGCGGCTGAAGCATCGACCCATGGCAACGCCGACTCGCGGCATCCGTACATGCACCGCACCGAAACGATCGACTACGGCATTGTGCTCGAGGGAGAAATTACGCTCCTCCTCGACGAAGGCGAGACGACGGTGCGGGCGGGCGAGATCGTCATCCAACGCGGCACCAACCACGGATGGGCGAATCGCTCCGGGCGCAACTGCCGCATCGCCTTCATCCTGGTCGACGGGCGGTTTGCGGACGGTCTCGGGTAACGGGAGAGAGCGAAATGAAGGGCCGAGCGGCAAAGAGGATCGATCGGCGTCGTGCGATCCTTGGCCGACGCTATGTGCTTCCGCGTGCGATCGCCGCGGCACTCGAGCGGGTGTTCGACGAACCGGTGGGAGGGGTCGTCGTGATCGAGCATTCACGCTATGCGAGGTTGCACCGGGGCATGGTCGCAACCACGCGGCCGAATCGAATCCTTCTCGCGGTCAGCGGCGCCGAGTTCGTTGCGAACCCGGAGCTGTTGCTGCATGAGTATTTCCATGTGCTGCGGCAATGGGGAACGGGTTATCTGACGCGCTGGCGCTACGTGGTGGAATCGGCCCGTCATGGATACTGGGCGAATCGCTACGAGCGGGAAGCACGGGAGTTCACCGCCTGGGCCCTCAAGCAGTTCCATGTCACCACGGCCGGATGAAGGGCGGTGAGATCGGGCGCTCGATGACGCAGTCCGCCGAGGTCGCACTTCGTGAGGTGTTGCGCCTGATGCAGGCGCACGATTGGCGCGGCGCCGATCAGGCGTGTCGAAGCCTCACCGCCCAGTTTCCGGAATTTCCCGCCGCTTGGTTCGCGGCGAGCCACATCGCGACGGCGCTGAGGTCGCCTGCCGCGGCGCTCGAGGCCATCGAGAGGGCTGTGCGCGCGAAGCCGGCCGACATCAAGTATTTGATGCGCCGTGCACAATGCTTACTCGCGCTCAGTCGACGGCGCGATGCGTTGGAGGCGGCGGATGCGGTTGAACGACTCGCTGCGTCCGACCCGGCCGCATGGGATGCGCTCGGTACCTTGCGCAGCTACGCCAACGATCAGGCGCGCGCACTGGCCGCCTACGACCGTGCGCTGGCACTCGCCCCCAATAACCCCCAGTTCACCTACAACCGTGCAGCCGTGCGCCGGTTCCTGGGTGATCTCGAGGGGGCGGAAGCCGACTATGACCGGGTCATCGCGCTCAAGCCGTCGGATTACGAAGCGTATCTGAACCGGACCGAATTGCGCGTGCAGACGGCCGATCGCAACCACGTGACCCAGCTCGAAGCGCTGGTGCAGCGAGGCATCCCGGATTGGAATGGAGAGGTTCAGATTCGCTTTGCTCTCGCGAAGGAGTACGAGGATCTCGGCAACCATGACAGATCGTTCGAATATCTGCAAAGCGGCGCAAAGGAACGGCGCCGGCATTTGCAGTACGATGTGTCGGTCGACGTCGCGACCGTTGATTGGATCATTGAGGTATTCCCGGCCCTTCCGGCGAAACCGGACGCCGGATCGAGCATGGAGGCGCCGGTATTCATCGTCGGCCTACCGCGCAGCGGCACGACGCTGGTCGAGCGGATTTTGAGCAGCCATTCGGCGGTATCGTCCGCGGGAGAGCTCGATTGCTTCGCGTTGGCGATCGTCGATGCCGCCCGGCAGCGCAGCGGCCAGGCGCAACTGCCGCGACAGAGGCTCGTTGAAGTGTCGGCAACCCTCGATTTTGCAGCGCTCGGTCACGACTACTTGCGGCGGGCTCGAGCCTCGCTCGATTTCGGCGCCGAGCGGCGATTCATCGACAAGATGCCGTTGAACTACCTTTATTGCGGCTTGATTGGCCGCGCTTTGCCCAACGCGAGGATCATCCACCTCACCCGCCATCCGATGGCCGTGTGCTACGCGATGTACAAAACGCTGTTCAAGCAGGGGTATCCATTCTCCTATGATCTCGGCGAAATCGCGCAATATTACGCTGCCTACCGTCGGTTGATGCGGCATTGGCATGCAGTGATGCCGGGATCGATCCATGATGTCAGCTATGAGCGTCTGATCGCGGATCAGCGCGGTGCATCGCAGGAACTCGTGGCATTCTGCGGTCTCGATTGGGAGGAGGCGTGCGCCGCGTTCCATCAGAATCCGGCGGCATCGAGGACGGCAAGTGCCGCGCAGATTCGACGGCCTCTGTACGAGACTTCCGTGTCGCAATGGCGGCACTACCAAACGCAGCTCGCCACGCTGGGCAGCGAGCTGCGGGCGGCGGGCTTCAGCGTGGAATCCTGACGAGCGCGCGCTACCTCCACCGAGGAGTGGGCGCTACCTGACCGAGTAACCGATCGTGAGGCCGATCGTTCGCGGCCTCGATACCAACGCTTGATAGTACTTTCCCCACTGGATCGGGTCGGTGTAGGAATTGACTCCGAGCTGGTTGGTGAGATTGTCCACATAGATCGTCGACTGCCAGTGCGACAGGGTGAAGCTTGCGCGCGCGCCGACCATCGTATAGCCGCCGACGGTCGGGATGGTGGCCGACAGCGCCGGAATGAGTGCGCTCTGGTAGTGGGCATTCACGGCGAATCGTAACTCTCCGTCCGCGACGTGCACGTGCCCGTACTCGACGGCGGCCGCCGCGGTGCTCTTCGGCGTGCCGGGCAGGGCGGATCCTGCTGCGGGCGGTGGAACGGACAAGCCGACGAGCGCCAGCGGGTTCAGCGACGTCAATTTCGTCTGATCGTACGTATAGTTGAGCTGCGCGGAGATGTGCTCGTTGAATACCCCGAACAACTCGGTCTCGAAGCCTCGACTGTACGCATCGCCGATATTGATCGCACCGGGCAGGGCCAGCGGGGTCAAGAAGGCGCTTTGTTGCACGTTGTGCCATTGGATGTCGTAGATCGCCGCCGAATAGCGGTAGCGGTTCTGCAGGGTTCCCTTCGCGCCGATTTCGTAGTTGTCGGCGGTGTCGGGTTCCACCTTGAACAGTCCCGGGGGTGTGACGTAGCCGACGGCCGCCTCATTCGGCGGCAGTGCGTTCACCGCGCCGCGCCGGAAACCCTGCGACCAGGTTGCATAGGCCAGGTTGGTGGTATCGATTTGGTAAGCCACGTTCACCTTCCAGAGAGCCTTGCGCCACGAATCGCTCAGTGTTTCGTTGGCGATGTAGGCGGGTCCATCGAAGAGCAGGCCGGTCTGCTGAGACTGCGACACCGTCTGCTTGAACAGGCGCGTGCCGCCCGTCAGGCTCCAGGAAGGCGCAAAATGCCAGGTGAATTCGCCGAAGGCCGCGAGGTCGGTGTATTTGGTTTGAAAGTCCCCGATGTACGCCTGATCCTTCACGATGGGTATGCCATCGATGGAGTTGAGCGGGGGCGGGCGTGTAAGCGGTCTCGCCGATCCCGCACTGTGAAGGATTGATGCCGTCCCCGGCGCCATAGATGGGCGCGCAGGCGTTGAAATAATCCAGATATCCGGGATAGAAGTCGTGCTCTTGAATGAGCGTCCGCTCGTGCTTGTAAAAAGCGCCGGCCACCCAGTCATAAGGTCCGCCGGTCTTCGACGCGAGGCGGATTTCCTGTGACCAGGGCTTGTCGTCGAATTCCTGATGACCCACGACGAGGACGCGCGGGTTCGCGCCGTAAAGCGCCGAATAAAAAGGGAAGAAGTCGTACAGTGAAGTCACGTCGCCGACGGCCGTGTTCTTGTGCTCGGCCCACGAGCTGTTCGAGGTCAGCGTGGCGAAGCCGAGGTCGCCCTCCAGAGTCAACGCGGCGAGGTCGACTGCGATCGTCGCTGGTCGCCGGAATGTAGTCGGACGATGACAGCGCCTTCAGTCCATAGATGGGCGCTGCATAGGGATAACCATCCGCCGCCGACAATTGATAGTAATACGACAGCTGCGCATGGAATTGCTCGTTGGGCTTCCACAACGCAGCCACGCGCGCCGAGCGATAACTATAGGCGTTGACGCCCTCGCTGCGAGTACGTCGCCGGCGCACTCAACAGATTGCCGGGCTGCCTCGCCACCGGCTCGCCGACTGCGCTCAAAACGTAGAGATTCGGCTGATCGATGAAGCCCGCCTCATCCGTGTAGCCCGCATTCAGCCGGAGCGCGAACGTGTCGTTGAGCGGCAGATTGAGCATCGCGTTCACATCGTAGTTGAGGTTGTGCGTGTGTGCGGTACTGCTCAATCCGGCTTCGGCTTTTGCATCGAAGCCCCGGGGGTCGGGGGCGTTTTGGACGAAACGGATCGTCCCGCCGAGCGAGCCCGATCCGTAGAGGGTCCCCTGAGGGCCGCGCAGGATTTCGACGCGATCGAGGTCCTGCAGGCGCAGATTGAAGAACAACGGCGTGTCGTCCACGTAGGTCGCAACCGGCTGCACGATCGGCGAGGACTGGATGAATTCACCCGATGTCGAGTCGCTGTTCAAGCCGCGTATGATCAACGTCGAGCCATTGACGCCGCCGAACGGCCCCTTGTCGGTCGCATTGATGCCTGCCAGCGATCGCGCCAAATCCACCGTGTCGACGATGCCGGCGAGCTCGAGCGTTTTGCCGCTGATCGCCGTGATGCTCGCAGGAATGTCCTGCGCGGATTCCGATCGGCGGGTCGCCGTGACGATGATCTCCTGCAGCGCATTGTCGTCTGCAATCGACAAGGTGCCGTAAAGAGCCGTGAGAACTCCGGCGGTCACGGGCGTCATCTTCCGGAGTGGCCGCAGCGCACGCTGCGGGCGCTGCGGCACCCGCCGAGTTATACGAGGAGTGCCAACCATTGCGTATTGCTCCCTACCAGGTTAATCGAATTAACCTGGCGACAAATCTAAGACGGCGTCGCAGGGATGTCAATTATCCGCGGGCGGCTCCGGCGCCCGGCCGCGACTTCGTCCCGTCCTTGCGCCGCGGCGCAAGGTGCCCGATCGCGACGTCCCACAGCCACCGTTGTGTCGCGCGCACTTCGGCACGCCTCGGTGGGCGAAGCAGCAATGCATCGTCCGGGAATACCAGGCGGATCAGCATGGACGCCTTGACCAGCCCATAGACGTCGGAAGCGTCGATGCGGCGAAATTCCCCCGAACGGACGCCGGCCCGCAACAGCTTACGAAGGCGCGCGTGCATTTCGGCCAGGGGTCCGCCGAAGAAATTCTCCTTGAACGAGCCTCCGGCGGCGAGCTTCACGTATTCCATGCCGCCGCCCGGCGTCGCAAAGTCGACCAGCGCCAGGCGCACGTATGCGGGGTGCTTCATCATGAGCTCGACGAAGGCATCGAGCGCGGCGCGCAATGCCGCGCCCGGCCGCAGCTGCGGCCGCAGTTCGAATTGCGTCGCGAGCAGGGCGATGAATCGCCCCGACAGTTCGATGAGAACGTCGTCCCTGCTCTTGTAGTGCTTGTAGATCGCGGGCACCTTCACACCGAGGGGGATCGCGATGTCCCGAAGCGTGAAGCCATACACGCCCTTGACTGCAATCAGTCGCTCGGCCTCGTTGAGGATCCGTTGGCGCGTTGGGACAGGCGCACTCCGCACGTTACTTCTCGGCATCGAAAGCCCCGGCAAGGAAAGTCAGTGAAGGACTCTGGCAGAGTCGACCTTCGACGACAACAGCCGGAGCCCCTTGCCAGAGCCCAACGGGTGGTTTAATTTTGGGCGTGGTTAACCATATTAACCGAACATGTCGGCGTGCTGCGGCGACTCTCGCCGACGTACGGCCGTAGACGGGTGGCGATCGAGCGCAAGATCATCGACTACATCGCCGAGCACGAGCGGCACGGTCGGGTCATCGATCAGGTTCCGTTCTGGTTCCTGGGCAACTTCCATTTCTTCACCATTGCCATCGGGTTCGTCGGGCCGAGCATGGGGCTCAGCTTCGGCTTCACCTCGCTGGCCGGAGCGCTCGGAATTCTATTCGGCACGATATTCGTCGCGTTCCACGCCTCGCAGGGCGCGGAACTCGGCCTGCCGCAGATGATCCAGTCGCGGGCCCAATTCGGCTATCGCGGCGTCGCCGTCGTGCTCATCGGTACGCTCTTCACATTCGTCGGCTTCAACGTCGCCGACTCGGTCCTGGTGGCGCGCGGGCTCGACGGTATCATCGGCTGGAACGAGGCGGCAATCGTGCTGGTCATCGCGGCGATCGCGGTCGGCATCGCGGTCTACGGACACGATTGGCTGCACCGGATCTTTCGCTGGTGCTTTTGGCTGTGTCTGCCCCTCTATACGTTGCTGACGCTCGCGATCATGGCCGGACGCGTTCCGGCGATCCATCCCATCGCGGGAAAATTCACGTGGGTGGCCTTCATCGCCCAATTCGCAGCGAGCGCGGCCTACAACATCACCTACGCGCCTTCGGTGTCGGATTATTCACGCTACTTACCGCGTGAGACGCGGCCGCATCACATCATCACCGCAGTGTTCGTCGGCGCCACCTCCGCTGCAATTTGGTTGATCTCGCTCGGCGCCTGGCTCGCAACGCGACTCGGTGCCTCCGACGGGCTCGTCGCGCTTCACGATGCAGGAAATGCCCTCTTCGGGGGCTTCGGTGTTTTGATGGCGCTCGCCTCGGTGACGGCCCTCGTAGCCACGATGGGCCTCAATGCCTATAGCGGCATGCTCACGGTGGTGACGGCGCTCAATTCACTGTTCGACGTGCCCCCGAGCCCCCGGCTTCGGATCGCGGCGATCCTGCGCCGTGGCGGGCGGCTTGGATCGCGATCACATTCGCCATCACCGCGAATGCGATCGCGCTGCTGTTCGCGACCCTGACCATCATGCTGTATCTGCTCGTGCCATGGACCTCGGTCAACCTGGTCGACTATTTCCTCGTGCGGCGCGGCCGTTACGCAATCACGCATCTTTTCATGCCGCACGGCATTTACGGCGCGTGGGGCGCGCGCGGACTAATCGCGTACGTGCTGGGTTTCGCCGCGACGCTGCCGTTCTTCGTGCTGCCCGACGTTTACACGGGCCCTGCGGCGCGGGCTTTGTGGGGCGTGGACGTCGGCTGGCTGGTGGGCCTCGTCGTCTCCGGCGGCATCTATTGGCTCCTGAGCCGCTCGGCGGATGTCTCGAAGGAAAGGGACGCGATCCGGGAGAGCGAGGAGCTGTTGCGAGGCCTGCACGCCCGCCCCGCGGCTTCTACTCCATGACCGCGTGCACGTCCACCGGTACGCTGCGCTTCGGCACGCGGATCAATAGCAGCAGAGGGATGCAGGCGAGCGTCAGGTACAACGTCAGTCGAAAATCGTTGATGTAGGCGATCATCGCCGCCTGCTGGTTGATCAGGCCGTCGAGGGCCGCGGCGCCGCTTGGGCGCCCCAGGTCGAACGCCGAGGCGACCGCCGGATTGGACCACGCGGGATTCGTGTGGGTGATGTGCTCGACCAGTCCCGCGTGCGATTTCACCGCGCAGCGAACCAGGACGGATTGCACCATCGAAATGCCGATGCTGCTACCGATATTGCGCACCAGGCTGAAGATACCGGTTCCCTGCGCGCGCACCTCCGGGCTCAAGGTTGCAAATGCGGCTGCACTCAGGGGCACGAACACCAACCCTTGCCCGATTCCTTGAATCACTCCCGGCCAGATGATGTTGCTCTGCGAAAGGTCCAGCGAATAGTCGGTCATTTGCCAAAGCGAAAAGGCGGTGAGGGAAAATCCGATGAACAAGATGAGGCGCAAATCGATTTTTCCCATGATGCGTCCGGCGATGAGCATGGCGAACATGGTTCCGATGCCGGTGGGTGCAATCACCAAACCCGCGGTGGCCACCGGATAATCGAACAATGTCTCGAGCATGGTGGGCAACAGGGCGCGCGTCCCGAAGAGGCCCATTCCGACGATGAAGATGAACAGAAGTCCCATCGTGTAGTTGCGGTTGTGGAGCAATCGGGGGTCGAAGAAGGACTTGTCGGGGCGGGTGAGGGCCGTGTGCGCCACGAAGAACGTGAAGGCGACGACCAGGATGATCGCTTCGATCCAAGTCTCGGTCGAGGAGAACCAATCGTTCTGCTGTCCGCGGTCGAGCAGCATCTGCAATGCTCCGACTGCAAGGCTCAAGGCGGCGAAACCGAACAGGTCGAATTGCGTCCGCCGTCTGGCGGGCACCGGATGAATGTAGCGCCAGATCCCGAAGGCGGTGAGGATCCCGACCGGGACATTGATGAAGAACACCCAGCGCCAGTTGTAGCTATCGGTGAGCCATCCGCCGAGCGTGGGTCCCAGGATCGGTCCGACCATGACGCCCATGCCCCACATGGCCATCGCGGAACCCTGTTTTTCCGGCGGATTGATGTCCATCAACACGACCTGCGCCATCGGTACCAGGGCGGCGCCGAACAGCCCCTGCAGCAACCTTGCCGTCACGATTTCGGCCAGGCTATTCGACAGCCCGCACAGCGCCGATGCGATGGTGAAGCCGATCACCGAGTTGAGAAACACCGCCCGTTGGCCGAAGCGATCCACCAACCAACCGGTCAAGGGCGTCGCGATCGCGGCGGCGACGATGTACGAGGTCAACACCCACGCAATCTGGTCTTGCGATGCCGACAAAGTCCCCTGCATGTGCGGCAGGGCGACGTTCGCGATGGTGGCATCGAGCATTTGCATGACGGTCGCCGCCATGATGGACAGCGTGATCATGCGGCGGTTGAGCGGCCGCGACGTCATGCGGCGCTGTCGAGAAGGCTGTTGAGCAGCTCCAGCAGCTCGGTGGCCAGCGCGAGCTTTTTGGGATCGATGTGCGCCAGCAATTCCTTGCGCAGAGAGGAGGCCTCGGCCTTCACGGCGTCGTACAGTCGATTGCCGGCGTCCGTGAGGACCACGTGCTTGATGCGCCGATCGGTGCTCGACGCCGCGCGAACGACCAAACCCGCCTTCACGAGCCGATCCACCATTGCGACCATGGTGGCGCCCTCGACGCCGAGTCGGTCTGCGAGCTCGGATTGGGAGAGCGGCGAGCGCGCGTTCGCGGCGATGGCGATGGTGGTCCAGCTCGCTTGACTGCACCCCAGGCACTTGAGTCGGCGGTCGACCGCCTGCCGCCAGGCCCGTGCCGAATTGTGCAGGGCATTGGCGAACCGCTCTTCGAGGTCGGACATTGGAAAGATCTCTAATCGTTAGCCATCTAATAAATGTAACACGATCGGGAAAAAAGATCTGTCGGACACTGCGCAGGCCCGCTTTTGCGGAACCTTCCGCCGCTCGGCGGGCACTAACAGCACATGAACGGCGCGTCATTGGCGGGGATATCGTTGGTTTCGATGACCCGATTCGGGGAGGCGGAGCTGCCCCGGCGGCCGGTGCCGGACGGGCGCTCGCTCGATGCGGGCGATCCTGCGGTCCATGCCGTCACGGATTTTACCCGCGACTATCCGATCACCGTCGATGCCGAGCGGCACATCGACGATGCACTCAACGAGATGATCCACTTGGGCGTGCGCGCGCTCCTCGCGGCGAAGTCGCAGCGGCTGGTCGGACTCATCACCTCGTACGACATCCAGGGCGAGAGGCCGATGCAGTTTCTAGAATCATCGACCTGCCGCCGCCATCAGGATATTCGGGTGGCCGACATCATGACCCCGTGGGACCGTTTGTGGGCCTTGGAGTGGCAGAGCGTCGAGTTGGCGCGCGCCGCAGATTTGCTCACCGTCTTCGAGGAGACGGGTCTCACGCACCTCTTGATCGTCGAGACCGACCGGTCGCGCACCACGACGACGGTACGCGCGCTCGCATCCCGCGCGCGCCTCATGCGCCAACTGAAGGGTCTGCGCCGCACAGGCTGAACAGCCGCACCGGCCGCGCCAGGCCGGCGCACCGCCGATGGTGGCTGCGGCGCGCCGCGCCTTCATCCGCGCCTCAGCCCTTCAGCCAGGTCACCGTCGCGATACCCGCGAACGTCATCAGCAGTGACCCCACGAGGTTCGCGGTGAGCGCGGTGAGCGCGCCCGCAACGCGCCCGGACTGCATCAGAAAAACGACTTCCGCCGAAAAGGTTGAGAAAGTGGTCAAGCCGCCGCAAAAACCCGTCGTCACGAACAGCCGCCATTCGGGCGCGAACGCCGGATACTGTGTGAAAAAGGCGAGTGCGACCCCGATGATGTAGCAGCCGATGAGATTCGCGGCGAGCGTACCCGGCGGAACCGTGGGGAAATAGTGGTTGAGGAACATGGCGAGGATCCAGCGCAGCAGACAGCCCAGCATCCCGCCCATCGCCACCGCCACCATGGATCGCCACCAGCTCATGCGAGGCGACGAACGTCGGTGCGCACCAGGAAATACGTCGGTGCCCCGAGCAACAAGAGAACACACCCCCAGAGCACCGCTTCGCGGCCTGCGCCGACGATGGCCCACAGGGAAAAAATCGTCGCGATGACTCCGACCATGGCGAGCGGCACCGTTCGTCCGTGCTGCGCCGGCATCTGGCGGGTCCATTGCAGACGCAGCAGGGCGAGCGAACACAGCAAATAGAGCACCAGACAGGCGGTGGTCGAGAGCAGCACCATGAACGTGAAGACGTTCACCATCGATTTCTGATAGTTCACGATGATCAAGATGCTGACCAGAGTGCTCGAGAACAGCAGGGCGAAGAGCGGTGTGAACCGTGCCGAGTCTTTCGCAAAAATCTGCGGAAATACGCCGTTCTTGGCCATGACGTTGGGCAATTCTCCCTGCAGCAGGACCCAACCGTTGAGTGCGCCGAAGCCGCTGATCGCGGCGAACACCGCCATCAGCTTGCCGGCGGTTGCGCCCCAAAAATGGGTTGCCAAATCGACGAACGGCGCATTCGAGGAAGCGAGCGTAGCGGGGGGAACCAGCAACAGCACCGTCGTGCATGCGATGATGCAGATGAACGCGGTGATAACGGTGCCGAACAGCGTCGCACGCGGAATGACGCGGGCGGGATCGCGCACTTTGCTCGCGGGAATGGTGGCCGACTCGAGCCCCAGGAGCGCAAAGAGCGTCAGCGTGGCGGCGGCGGTGGTGCCGCCGATGGATAGCGGTATGCCGGCAGCCGCGGATACGGTTGCGGAGCGCACCGAGAACAATCCCAGGGCGGAAATCGCGACCAGCGGCAGGATCTTGAGCACCGTGGTGATGCCCTGAACCCAGCCCGATGCCTTGATGCCGTAGCAATTCACGAACGTCAGCAGCCACAAGGAAAGTAGCGTGACCGCGGCCGAAGCACCGGGCACCGTCGCGATCCACGGCATCAACGGACTCAAGTAACTCACTGCACCGGTCGCGATCGCGACATTACCCACCCAAATGGAGATCCAATATCCCCACGCGACGATGAAGGCCGTGAAGGGTCCGAACGCGAGCCTCACATAGGCATAGGGGCCCCCTGCCTGCGGGAACGCCCGGCTCAACTGCGCGAATACCATCGCGAGCACGACCGCGCCGCAAGCCGTGACGCCCCAGGCGATGACGCTATTGAGCCCGTAGGGAGCGAGCGCGGCGGGCAACAGGAACACGCTCGCGCCGATCGTATTGCCGATGACCAACGCAACGCACATCCAAAAGCCGAGCAGCTGCGGGCGTTCGCGCGCCTTCATCAGCGATCTGAAGGGTGGGATTCGATGACAGATCGCATTGCGACGATGGTAATCGCTCTGACCCGGCGAATCAAAGCGGCCGCGCTCGCCATTGCCCGCGGATTCGAAGTAACTGGCTGCCTCGCGATATAATGAGCCACCATTGCAAGCAGATGGCCGCACGTTCGGCCGGCATAAAAGCGTGGCGGAGCGGACATGAAAAAGACACATATCAAGACCGAACTACCGGGTCCGAAGGCGCGCGAGCTGCTCGCGCGCGATGCGCTGGTGGACTCGCCCTCGTACCCTCGCGATTATCCCTTCGTGATGTCCCACGGCAAGGGAGCCCAAGTATGGGATGTCGACGGCAATCGTTTCTTGGATTTCGCCGCCGGCATCGCCGTCTGCAGCACCGGACACAGTCATCCGGCCGTGGTGCAGGCGATCAAGGACGCGGCCGATCGGTTCATCCATATATCGTCCGACTATTGGCACGAAGGCCAGGTGCGCCTGGCGGAGCGCATGGACGAGCTGTCGCCGATGAAGGTGCCGGTGATGAGCTTCTTCGCCCAATCGGGAACCGAAAGCGTCGAAGCGGCGCTCAAGCTGGCGCGCTACGTGACGGGACGCGGGCGCTTCATTGGGTTTCTCGGCGGCTTCCACGGCAGAACGATGGGATCGCTGGCCTTCACGTCGAGCAAATACACGCAGCAGAAGGGCTTCTTCCCGACCATGGCCGGCGTCACGCACGTGCCCTATCCGAATAACTATCGACCGCTGTTCGCCGGCCCGGATCAGGGGCGGGCGGTCCTCAGCTTCATCGAGGAGGTCTTGTTCGTCCACAACGTGCCCGCGGGTGAAGTGGCCGGCATCCTCGTCGAGCCGATTCAAGGCGAGGGCGGCTATCTCGTGCCGCCGGACGGGTTTCTCTCCGGGTTGCGCCAGCTGTGCGATCGGCACGGAATTCTACTGATATTCGATGAAGTCCAATCCGGTATCGGGCGTACCGGCAAGATGTTCGCCGCCGAGCATTGGGACGTCGAGCCGGACATCATGACATTGGCCAAGGGCCTTGGATCCGGCATGCCCATCGGCATGATGGTCGCCAAGCGCAGCATCATGCAGAAGTGGTCGCGTGGCGCGCACGGCAATACGTACGGTGGAAATCCACTGTGTTGTGCGGCGGCGCTCGCGACCCTCGATCTGGTCGAACGCGAATACTGTGCGAACGCGGCGAAAGTCGGCGACTATTTCCTGAAGAAGCTGCGCGCGCTGACCGATCGATATCCGGTGATCGGGGAGGTGCGCGGCAAGGGATTGATGATCGGTATGGAATTGGTGACCGACAAGATCAGCAAGACCCCGGCGAAAAAACTTTGCGATGCGTTGATCACGCGGGCCTTCCATCACGGCCTGATTCTATTGGCCTGTGGGCAGAGCACGGTACGCTTCATGCCGCCGCTGCTGATCCAAACGGCGGATGTGGACGAGGCCGTTGCACTCCTCACGGCGGCACTCGATGAGGTTTTGGCCAGCGAGCACCCAGCCTTGAGTCGCGGCGTCATTGCCGGGTGAGCGAGCGTTCAGTGCGTGAGCCGGCCGTATTTCCCGAGCACGGCTCGCAGCTCCGCGTGCGGAAGCGCGATCACGCGATGATCGTCCACACCCACCATGTCGTGCGCCGCCACCATGGCATTGACGATCGCTTCTTCGGTCGACTCGACGGTCGCTCGGAAAACGGGGTCTAGCGAGTCGTTCGGCAGCATCTTGAGATCGACGACTTTCCCCTCGATCGCCGCGCCGGCATTCGCGGTCGAAAACGCGATGAAGATATCGCCCGAGCCGTTGCCCGAAATGCTGCCGTTGCGGCCCAACCCGAGAGTGACGCGGCGCGCCAGCCGTTTGAGCTGATGCGGCAGCAGGGGCGCATCGGTGGCGACGACGACGATGATGGAGCCGCGCTCCGCGATGTCGGATGGGATGAACGCGTACGGTTCAGGGGCCGGGATCTCGCGGCCGACGTTGATGCCGGCGATACGGAGATTCTCGCGTGTCCCGTAATTGCATTGCACGAGCACGCCGATCATGTAGCCGCCTTCCTTGGGCTCGAGTCTGCGCGATGCCGTGCCGATGCCGCCCTTGTAGCCGTTGCAGATCATTCCGGTGCCGCCGCCCACACTGCCTTCCTCCACGGCGCCGGCATGCGCCGAATCGAGCGCCGCGAACGCATGCTGCGGTTTGACGTGAAAGCCGTTGACATCGTTCAACCAGCCGTCCCACGTTTCGCCGACCACCGGGAGGGACCACCAATAGCCGCTGGTATCGGCGGCGCCGTGCGCGACGCGCCATTGGATCGTGGCGTCGCGAACGACCCCCACGCTGTGAGTGTTGGTGATCATGACGGGGCCTTCGAGAAAGCCCGACTCTTCCACCCAGGTGGTGCCGGTCATTTCACCGTTGCCGTTCTGCGTAAACCAGCCCGCGAACACCGCATTCGACAGCGACTCGCGGCCACGGGGCAGCACGGCGGTGACCCCGGTGCGAACCGGACCCTGGCCGACGATGAGTTTGCCCGAACCCGAAATCAACGTCGTATGCCCGACCAGCACGCCCGCCACGTCGGTAATCGCATTGAGAGGACCCGGGGTGCCGTCGAACGGCACGCCCAAGTCGCGTGCGCGCGGCGCCGGGGTTTGCGCGGCGCCGGCGCCCGTCGTCGGGCTCGCAGCCCGCGCGGGGCCAGCGACCAACAGGATGGCGAGCGAACACGCGCCGGCGGATGCGACGCAGAAACGGCCAAAGTCACGCACTCGATCTCCTCCCATCCGGTTCATCCATCGCATCGGTCGGCCTTCCGCGCGAGGTGCGATCGGCCGGGGCTGCAATGGTAAACTAACTCGATGCGACGCAGCCGATTTCAGCTCATGCGAACCATGCTATGTGGTCTCCTCATGATCGGCGCTCTCGCCGCGCACGCATCGGCCGTCGAGGAGAAGCGGCTGTACATCTACAACTGGACCGATTTCATCGGCCCCGACACCATTGCGAAATTCGAGCGGCTCACCGGCATCAAGGTGACCTACGATGTGTACGATGCCGAGGAGACCATGGAAGCGCGCCTCATGGCGGGCAGCTCGGGGTACGACCTCGTGAGCGCTTCGACCGATTTCTTCAGCCGGGAAATCAAGGCGGGCGTCTACGAGACCCTGGACAAATCGAAGCTGCCGAACTGGAAGAATCTCGACCCGCGTATTCTGGCAATTCAGGCGGCCTATGACCCGAATAATGCCCACGCCGTACCGTATCTGCATTCCATCAACGGGTTTGCCTACAACGTCGATATGGTCAGGGCGCGCATGCCGAACGCACCGGTCGACAGCCTCGACATGCTGTTCAAACCGGAGGTCGTCGCCAAGTTCGCCGATTGCGGCGTGACGTTTCTGGATTCCGCGGAGGACACGATACAGCTGGCGTTGAAATACCTGGGACTGGATCCGAACACCGTGAAGCGCGAAGATTTCAAGGCCGCGGAGAACCTCCTCCTTAAGGTCCGGCCGTACATCCGCTCGTTCGATTCCTCCGAGTACCTGAACGGCCTTGCCAACAGGGAAGTGTGCGTCGCGATGTCGTGGTCGAGCGACTATGCCCAGTCGCACGCGCGCGCAAAGGCGGCAGGCGTCGATGTCAATCTCGCCTTCACGGTACCCAAAGAGGGCGCGAATGAGACCTTCTCGTCGCTGCTCATCCCGGCCGGCGCTCCGCATCCGGAGGCAGCCTACCAATTCATCAATTTCATCCTGCGTCCCGATGTCATTGCGGAGATCACGAACGCAATCTTTTACGGCAACGACAACATCGCTTCACGGCGGCTGGTCGATCCGCGTATTCTCGCCGACGTGACGCTTTATCCGACGCCGGAAATCGAGTCCCGGCTCTACAAGTCCGCCGAGGTGAATGCCGCGACCGAGCGCATTCGCACACGCACGTGGACGCGGATCAAGACGGCGAAGTGACGGCGCAACCTTAAGAACGGCGGGGTATTACCGTGGCGAGCACAGACGAATCACACACGGGCCGGGTGGTGAGCTTCACGCGGATGCAGGACGGCACGCGCGAGGACTACGAACTGCTCGAGCGCCGCGAACGCGACTACGTGCGGGAATTGCCGGATCGAATTCTCGCAGCGCTCGAGGAACTGAAGCATTCCCTCGGCGGCTATCAGGTGAGCCGGCTCGATCATTCGCTGCAGGCTGCCACGCGTGCCCTCAGGGACGGTGCCGACGACGAGATGCTGGTGGCGGTCCTCATTCACGATATCGGCGACGATCTGGCGCCCTACAATCACGCCGAGGTCGCCGCGGGCATCCTGCGGCCCTACGTTCGGCCCAAGGTGACCTGGATCATCGAACAGCACGGGCTCTTTCAGAGCTACTACTACGCGCATCATCTGGGCGGAGATCGCAATGGGCGCGAAAAATTTCGCGGCCATCCGTGGTATCAGGACTGCCTGGATTTTTGCGCAAACTGGGACCAGAACTCGTTCGACCCGCACTACCCCTGCGAGCCGATCGCTACTTTCGAGCCGCTGGTGCGCACGATTTTCACGCGCCCCGCGCACGACCCGCGCTTCGTCTCGGCCGGCCGGGAGTCTGCCTGAATATCAGACAGGCGCCTAACGCTCGGCCATCTGGGCATCGAGCATGCGCTGGCGGTCGGCGCGGCGCATGAGATAGCCGGCGAACACGACGCCGACTCCGACCAGGCAGATGATCAGGCTCGCGAGCGCGTTGACGTCCGGTGTGACGCCGAGCTTCACTTTCGAGAATATCACCATCGGCAGCGTGCTCGCACCCGGCCCGGAGACGAAGCTCGAGATCACCAAATCATCGAGCGAGAGCGTGAAGCTCAACAGCCAGCTCGAGGCCAAGGCCGGCGCGATGATGGGCAGGGTGGTATCCATGAAGGCGCGCACGGGTCCCGAACCCAGGTCCATGGCGGCCTCTTCGAGCGACCGGTCCGCCGACTGCAGGCGCGATTGGATCGTGATCGTGGCATAGGCCGTGCAGAAGGCAATGTGCGCGATGACGATGGTCGTGAAGCCGCGGTGCGGCCAGGAGAGCATATTCAGCATCGAGATGAACAGCAGCAGTTGCGTGATGCCGGTGATGATTTCGGGCATCACCAGGGGCGCGTTCACCATGCCGGTCAGCAGCAGCCGGCCGCGAAAGAACTTGAAGCGCACGAGCGAGATGGCGGCCAGGGTGCCGAGGATCACCGAAGCCGTGGAGACGACGACGCCAATTTTCAGGGACAACCAGGCCGCATCGAGAATCTGATCGTTGTGCAGGAGCTGCGTGTACCAATGAGTTGAGAATCCTCCCCACACGCTCACCAGCGCCGATGCGTTGAACGAGTAGCCGATCAGAACCAGAATCGGGATGTACAGGATGGCGATGCCGATCGCCAGCACGGTGAGGAGGAGCGGCGAGGCGCGATCTTGCATGCGCTACGCTTCGAGCTGCTTGGTGCTGTAGTGCTGATACAGCGCGATCGGTCCCACCAGCAGCACCAGAAAGGCAATGGCGACCGCGGAGGCGACCGGCCAGTCGCGATTGCCGAAGAACTCGTCCCACAGCACCCGGCCGATCATGAGATTGTCGGGTCCGCCCAACAGCGTCGGGATCACGAATTCGCCGATCGCCGGAATGAACACCAGCATGGAGCCCGCGATGACGCCGGGCATCGACAAGGGCAGGGTGATATCGATGAAGGTTCGCCACGGCGGGCTGCCGAGGTCGGCCGCCGCCTCGAGCAGAGAATGGTCGAGCTTTTCGAGCGTCGCGAACAGCGGCAGCACCATGAACGGCAGGTACGAGTAGATGATGCCGAGGTACACCGCCAGGGTGGTGCGCATTATTTGCAACGGATGGTGGATGATACCCAACCACAGCAGCGCCGAATTGAGCAGGCCGGTTTCCCGGATGATCCCCTCGAGTGCATAAACGCGCAGCAGGAAGGAGGTCCAAAACGGTAAGATGATGACCAGTAGCAGCACGCTCTGAGTGCTCTTCGAGGTGCGGGCGATAGCATAGGCCATCGGATAGCCCAAACCCAAGCAGATGAGGGTCGAGAAGAAGGCCGTCTTCAGCGAATAAACGTAGGAAAGCCCATACACTTCGTCGGTGAACAGATACCGGAAGTTGCCGAGATTCAGCGTCAGATGGATGTGCCAATCCGGACCGACGGATAGAATATCGGTGAACGGCGGGACCCGCACCGCGGTATCCGCAAAGCTGATCACCAAGGCAAACGCGAAGGGAATGAGGAAAAACAAGAGGAGGTACAGCATGGGCGGCAGGATGATGAGCCACTTCCCATGCTGCTTGAGCCATTCGCCCCGCGTTTTGCCGCGCGCGGCAGAGCGCAGGCCGGTATCCGCCGCCGCATCAATCATGTGGATCCTTTGCTAGCGTGAGTCCGCGCAGAAAGAAAGCCGTCCCCGCCCCGAGGGCTCCGCGCGCGCGCAACGGCCACAGCCGACAGCGCCAGCGCCTGATCGATGCATGCATCTCGGCCTTGCACATCTACGGCCCGTCGCGTACGACGGTGGAAAAGGTGGTGGCGATCGCGAAAATGTCTCCCGGCATCGTCCGATTCTACTTCGAGTCCAAAGCTGCGATGCTGGTCGCCTCCCTGCAATTCCTCGCGGCTGAATTCGAGGAACAGGTCCTGGTACCCGTCTCCAAGCTCAGGTCGAGGCCGGTCGCGGCCCTCGAGATGATGGTGGATCTGTATCTCGACCCCGAAATCGCCAGTCCTCGTAAAGTCTCCGTGTGGTACGCGTTTTGGGGCGAAGCCAGTTCGCGGCAGGAATACTACGACATTTGCGGACAGAAGGACGAGAGCTTTGCGGCCCTGGTGCGCGAGCTCATCGGGCGGTTGATCGAGGAAACGCACCAGCCTCACCTCGATCCCGGAGGAATCGCTCTCGGCCTCATCGGGGTGCTTGAAATGCTGTGGCAGGACTTTGCCTTTCAAAGCGAGGGCAATATCGACCGGCAGGCCGCGAAGCGCCGCTGCATGGCCTATCTGCGCTCGATCTTCCCCGGACACTTCCCATCGTCTGCGCGCGAACGGGAGGCCGGCACCACCGCCGGCGCAGTGAATCGATTTCCCGGCTGGGCGTACTGCAATTCGTTCGCCTTCACCATGGAGCGCGACCGATTGTTTCAGGGCGCCGCGCAAATTGCGGGCCACGAATCGCAACTTCCACGAGCGGGCGACTATTTGGCCGCCGACCTCGGCACGGAGCGGGCGTTGCTCGTGCGGGATTCCGCCGGAAGGATTCACGCGTTGCGCAACAGCTGTCCGCAGCAGCCGCATACGCTGGTGAGCGACGGCGGCGGCCGATTCGAAGGCGGCAGCATCGATTGCAGGGTTCACGGCCTCAGGTTCGCGCTCGACGGGCGGCGCGCCGATGCGGCCGGCCGCTTCGATTTGAGCGCCCTCGAGCTGCAAGCGCGCGGTGGGCTGCTGTTCGTCAGGTCGCCGCATGCGGCGCGTTCGAGCTCGACGGCGGCCGCCGCCTGGTCCCTTACGGCACTGCACGGTCTGGTGCCGCTCGGCCCGGCGGCACAGTTTTCCGTCGCCGCCGACTGGAAAGTGCTCGTCGAGCAATGGCTCGAGACCGCTGCGCTCGACGACGCGCCGGCCCCGTCGGCGGAATCGCTCGCATGGACATTCCGGCCGGGCACAGGGGCGCCCACCTGGAGTTCCAAGCGCTATCTTGCCCTGGCGGGTTCGGGCGGCAACGCCGCATGGCAGGAGCGGTTCATCGCGCCGAATCAATTGCTGCAATCGCGCCCCGACGGGGTGTCGATCTTGCAGGTTCTGCCGACCAGTCCAGGGCGCTGCCTGCTGCGGCAGCTCGACTTCACCTTGTGTCCCGGCGTCGCAAGCGCGCGTGCGCTGCAATACGCGGCCTCGCGGCTGAGGCCGCTGGCGCGCCGCAGTGCGCGCGCGGTCGCCGAATCCGTGCAGACGGGAATGGTCGATTTCGGCTATCAGGCGGCCGCCCGCGGCCCACAGCCCGCTCTCGCCTGGTTTCGGCGCGAGCTGCAGGCGCGGGTTCCCGTACTCGCACTCGAGCGGCCGCCGACCGATTCTTAGATCTATACTGCGCCGTCGCGTAACCATTTATCGGGAGAACTGCGCATGACTCTGGCTGCTCTGAAGACCAACGACTGGCACGCACGCGCGTCGAGCGCGCGCTTTGAGACACGTCACTTCATCGACGGCAATTTCGTCGATTCGGCGGCGAAGGGCCGATTCACGGTGGTCAACCCGGCGACCGGGACACCGCTGTGCGAGGTGAGCGCCGGCACGAGCGAGGATATCGACCGTGCGGTAGCCGCCGCCAAACGCACCTTTTACTCGAGAGTGTGGAGCCGCAAAGCCCCCCGCGACCGAATGGCGGTGTTGGCCTCGTTCAGCCGCCTGATCGAGGAGAATGCGGAGCGCTTCGCGCTGCTCGACACGCTGTGCATGGGCAAACCCATCAGCGACATGGTGAACATCGACGTGCCCGCGGCTGCGAAGAATTTCGCCTACTTCGGCGAGCTCATCGACAAGATCGACGGCATGGTGACCGCGACCGCGGCGGATGCCTTTCATTACATTCTGCGCGAGCCGCTCGGCGTCGTCGGTTGCATCGTGCCGTGGAATTACCCGCTGTTGATGGCCGCCTGGAAGGTGGCTCCGGCCCTGGCGGCCGGCAATTCGGTGGTCTTGAAACCCGCGGAGCAGTCGCCGCTGTCCGCCTTGCTCATGGCTCAGTTGTTCATCGAAGCGGGCGGCCCGCCCGGCGTGTTCAACGTGGTCAACGGTCTCGGCGAGGCCGCCGGCGCGGCGCTTGCGCTGCATATGGATGTGGCCAAGATTGCCTTCACCGGATCGACCGAGATCGGCAAGCAGATGCTCATTTACGCCGGTCAATCGAACATGAAACGCGTGGCTCTGGAGTGCGGCGGCAAGACTCCGCAGATCTTTCTCGCCGATTTGCCGGACATCGACGTCGCCGTGACCTACGCCATCAACGGCATTTACGGCAACATGGGGGAGGTTTGCAACGCGGGCTCGAGATTGTTGATCGATCGTCCGATTGCGAGGGAGTTCATCGCCCGGTTCATCGAAAGAGGCAAGTCGGCGTACCGCGCCGGTGACCCGCTCGATCCCTCGACCAACTTGGGTCCGCTGGTTACGGCATCGCACCGCTCGCGCGTCATGAATTACATCAACCGCGGCAAGAGCGAAGGTGCGCGGCTGGAATTCGGCGGCACCACACCCGATCTGCCCGGCGCCTATGTCAATCCGACACTGTTTTCAGGCGTGAACAACCGCATGACCATCGCTCAGGAAGAGATCTTTGGACCGGTGGCGGCGGCGATCGAGATCAACGGCATAGCCGAGGCACTCGCCGTGGCGAATGACTCGATCTACGGACTCGCGGCCTCCGTGTGGACGCGCGATCTGACGGTGGCTCACAAGACGGTGCGGGATCTGGAGGCCGGCGTCATCTGGGTGAACTGCTTCGATCATGGCGACATGACCCAACCGTTCGGCGGCTACAAGCAATCGGGTCAAGGCCGGGACAAGTGCGTCGAGAGCTTGATTTCCTACACTCAGACCAAATCGGCGTGGATCAATCTCGGCGACTAGCTACGCAAACTGCTTCGCGACTGGCTAAGCAAACTGTTTCGGCGCGTGCTCCAAGCGAAACTCGGGGATGCGCGCGCGCAGCAAGTTGTGAAATTCGTGCATGAACACTTCCAGGCGCGACAGCGGTCCTGGTTTGTAGCTGCTCGAGCCGAGCCCCCGCTGCACGCGCTGGCACAGCCACTTGTCCTCGTTGTTCACCTGGCTATTGATGCGATTGCTCAAGAAGCGCGCCGCCCGCAATTCCCTGCTCGTCCCGGGAAGGCCGAACGTCGTGCCGCGAACGACGCATTTGCCGGGGCCCCCCGGCAATAGTTGAAAGAAATCCATCTGGTCCGGAAACACGTCGATGCCGAGGTTCGGCAGCGCGCTGTAGAAACGCCAGCAGCGGCGCAGCGACTCGGGCAGATGCGTGGCGGCGCGGCCGATCAGGTTTTGATACCGGGCTTCCGACCAGCGGGAGGACAACTGCTCACGCATCCAACTCACTCCCCGCGCGACGCCGGGTACCGATAGTTGATCGTCATAGTCCGGCGTGAACATGCGGTAGAGGCCGGGATGGCCGATGGGAACGTGGTAGGACTCGAGATAATTATCCATCGCGATTTTCCAGTCGACGTTCCAGATGTCGGAGGAAATCGGCGCGAGAGGGACCATTTCCTCGAGTCGATAGGGAGCGAGCTCCTCGGCGAGCTTGCCCCAGGTCTCGCCGACCGGCGGCGGGTCCCCGGCGAGACACACGAACACGAAACCCAGCGCCGTGTCGACGCGCACCGGACGCAAGCCGTGCTCGGCACGGTCGAGTCCCGGAAAGCTGTCGCGCATCGGAACCCCGACGAGAGCGCCGTCCTGACGATAGCTCCAGCCGTGATACGGGCAGGTGATGGTCGCCGGGCAGGTGCCCGATCCATCGAGCAGCCGTGCGCCGCGGTGGCGGCACACATTGTGGAATCCGCGAATCGCGCCGTCCCGATCGCGCAGTACGAGAACGCTCTCGGGACCCAAATCGAACGTTTGGTAATCGCCGCTGTGCGGAATGTTGTTGACGTGGCAGACGATCTGCCAACTCGGCATGAGCACCCGCTCGATCTCGAGACGCATCAACTCGGGATGGCTGTAGACCCAGGCCGGCAGGGCGTGCGGACGGTGGAGCGCGGCCTCGCTGTCGAGCGTCGCGGCGGACACGGTGTTCATCGCTCTTCTCCGTCACGTTTATATGGTTGTTTAATTTACGCCGAAGCGCCGCGCGTTGGCAAGGCGCGATGCAACAAGGGCCATTCTTTGCCGATTTATGCGATGCCCGCAAATGTCCGCATTTTTTTCGAGCAGCGCCTGCAAGCCGATAATGCAATTATTTATATAGTCATATAAAATCCCCGCACGCCAGGGAAGTCCACGTGCACGGTTGCACCGACGACCATCACAACCTAAAAGGGGACGTCATGCCCAGAAAACTGACCAATAACAACGCGCATTTTCAGCGTGCCGTCAAGCGCCTGCCGCTCGGGGTCGCTTCGAATTTCCGCTACTGGGGCGAGGAGCGCACGATCTACGTGAAGCACGGCAAGGGAGCGCGCATCGTGGATCTCGACGACAACGTGTATGTCGACTATCGATTGGGATATGGCCCCGCGATCCTCGGATACGCGGACGAGCGCGTCGATGCGGCGGCGCGCGAAGGCATGGAGGTGGGCGGAGTGTTCGCCCTGTCGACCGAGCGCGAGCTCAGGGTGGCCGAACGCATCTCAAAGATGGTGCCCGCGGCCGAATTGGTGCGCTTCTCCAATTCAGGAACCGAGGCCGTCATGGCGGGTTTGCGTCTCGCGAGAGCCTACACCGGCAAGGACGATTACGTGATTCTCGAGGGCAGCTACCATGGGTTGTTCGACGCGGCCATGTGGTTTACGCCGATGGACAAATGGTCTCAGGTCGGCGACCCGGAAGTGAAGCCTTACAGCGAAGGGGTGCCTGTGAGCACCCGCAGTTTCGCGCACTTCGTGCAGGCCAACGATGCGAATCAGCTGGAAGACGTCTTCAAGCGCCATGCGAATCGGGTCGCCTGCATGTTGATCGAGCCGATCATGGGCAACTGTCTCGGCATCGCGGCGGAACCCGAGTATCTGCGCGTCGCGCGCGCTTTGTGTGACAAGCACGGTGTGGTGCTCCTGATCGATGAAGTCAAGACCGGCTTTCGCGTGGCCCGCGGCGGCGTGCAGGAGCTGTACGGGATCAAGGCGGATCTTTGCACCTTTGCCAAGGCGCTCGGCAACGGCTATCCGATCTCCGTGCTCGCCGGCCGGGAGGAGATCATGCGCAAGATCGGGCGCGGGGTGGCTCACGGCGGCACGTATACGGCGCATTCGGTCTCGCTCGCCGCTGCGGAGAAAACCCTCGAGATTCTCGATGAAACCGATGCATTGGAGCGGATTGCCGATTTCGGCACGCGCCTGCGCAACGGCATGCGGGCGGTGCTGCAGGCGCGCGGAATCGCGCACAGCTTCGTCGGTCATCCGTCGATGAGTGGCTTGTATTTCGCCAAGGACCCGCCGCGCAACTACCGCGCCTGGAAGAGCAGCGATTATTCCTTCTACGACGCGATGGCGCAGGTTCTGCACGATGAGGGAGTGCTGTGCGAGCCGGACTCGCGCGAGCCGTGGTTCGTCTCGGCGGCGCACGATGCCTCATGTCTCGCCGATACCCTCGAGGCGTTTGAAATCGCGGTCGATGCCACCCTGCAAGCGGGCGACGCCACGCGCAAAGTGCCCGCTTGATCGGCGGCGCGGCCAGACCCCGGAACGGCCTCGATGCCATCATCGTCGGGGCCGGTCATAACGGCTTGGTGGCAGCCTGCTACCTGGCCCGGGCCGGTCTCAAGGTGCTGGTGCTCGAGCGCAATCCGTTCATCGGTGGCGCGGCGGTGAGCCGCCGCTTGTACGAGGACTTCACGTACTCGAATTGCTCGTACGTGTGCAGCCTGCTGCGGCCGGAGATCATGCGCACCTTGGAACTGCCCAAGTATGGACTGCAGGTGATCCCGTATGAAGGGGGCTGCACCATGATGCAGGGCGGCGGACACCTCGCTCTGTACGACAACCACGATGCCTTGCGGCGCGAGATTTCCCGTCATTCCAAGCGCGACGCGGAAGCGTACGATCGCTATTCGCGCGATGTGATGCGCCAATGCAAGTTCATCAAACCGCTGCTGATGCGCGAGCCGCCCGACCCGACCTCCTTCAAGCCGCGCGACATCCAGGAGTTGTTGTATCTCGGCCGGCGGTTCCACGGCCTGGGCGAAGAGCGCATGTACGACACGCTGCGCTTCTGGACCATGAGCGCGGCGGATTTCCTCGAAGAGTACTTCGAGAGCGACATCGTCAAGGCGCATTTCGCCGGCAGTTCCATCATCGGCACGGCGTTGGGGCCGCGCTCCCCGGGCACCGCCTACGTGCTGCTGCACCACTACATGGGAGATATCGACGACACCGTCGGGGCCTGGGGCTTCGCGCGCGGCGGCATGGGCGCGATCAGCAACGCGCTCGGCAAGTCCTTTGAAGCCAGCGGCGGCACCATCCGCAGCGCTGCCCCCGTTTCTCAAATTCTCGTCAAGGGCGGCCGCGCGGCCGGTGTGGTGCTCGAGAACGGCGAGGAAATTCAGGCGCCGCTGGTGATCTCCAATCTCGACGTCAAGCGAACGTTTCTCAAAGCGATGGATGCCAGGGATTTGCCGCCCGAGTTCTTGCAGCACGTCAAGAACTTCAAGATTCGCGGCTCCTCCGGAAAACTCAATATCGCGCTGGACGGCCTGCCACGCTTTCCCGCCATTCCGCAGGGCGCGCCGTGCACGCGGGGCGACATGCACGTCACCGATACTCTCGACATGATGGAGCGTGCCTATGACGATTGGAAAGAGGGCCGCTGGTCGCGCGCACCCTACATCGACATGCTGATTCCCTCGCAGATCGATCCGACCATGGTTCCGGACGGCAAGCACTATATGTCGGTGTTCGTCCAGTATTGCCCGTATGAGCTCGCCGAGGGCGAGTGGAATGCGGCCAGGCGCCAAGGCTTCGGCGATACCGTGATCAACACCATCGCGCGGCACAGCCCGAACTTCAAGGAGCTGATTCTGCACGCCGAAATTCGCACGCCGTGGGATATCGAGAACGAAGTCGGATTGACGGAAGGAAACATCTTTCAAGGTGAATTGACCATGGATCAGCTGCTGTTCAATCGCCCGATACCGGGATTCGCGCAGTACCGCTCGCCGGTGCGCGGTGTCTACATGTGCGGCTCGAGCACGCATCCAGGCGGGGGCGTCATGGGGGCGCCGGGTGCCAACGCCGCGCGGGCGGTGCTCAAGGATTTGGGCAGGACTCATTGAACATGCCGCCCCCAACCGTGCCTTCGCGCTTCGACTGCATCGTCATCGGCGGTGGACACAACGGCCTCGTGTGCGCCGCCACCCTGGCGCGCGCTGGGCGCTCGGTACTGGTGGTGGAGGCGCACCATCAGGTCGGCGGAGCGGCGCTCACACGCAAATTCGCACCCGGCTTTCAAGTGTCCGCTTGCGCGCACTTGGTTCATCTCATGCCCGCGGCGCTCGTTGAGGAGTTGCGCTTGAGTTCGCACGGCCTCACGTGGGCGGCGCGATCCATGCCGACCACGACGCTGGTGCCCGGCGGCGCACCGCTTGCCATCGGGTCGGGACTGCAAGGCGCGGAGGCAACCGCCTACGGCCGGTACTCAGGGCAAATGGGGCGCTTCGCGCGAGCCTTGGTGCCGCTGCTGTCGCGAGTGCCGCCGCGTCTCGGCACCGGTGATTGGCGAGATGCGCTCCCGTTACTGGGCCTGGGGTGGCGCATTCGCAGGCTGGGACGGCACGACATGCGCGAATTGCTGCGCATCGGCGGCATGAACGTGCACGATCTCCTCGAAGAGCAGTTCGAGTCGCCGGCGCTTCAGGGCGCACTCGCCTTCGATGCAGTGCTCGGTACGAACTTCGGGCCCCGCTCGCCCGGCACGGTGCTCACGCTCCTGTATCGCCTGGCGGCCGAGGCCGCAGGCGGCGGTGCGTTGTCGCAGCCCCAGGGCGGCGTGGGCGCCTTGTGCGATGCCCTGGCCGGGGCCGCGTCCGCGGCCGGCGCCGTGATTCGCACCGCCGCGCCGGTGGCGCGCATTCTGGTCGAGGCTGATCGCGCAGCGGGCGTCGTGCTCGAAACCGGCGAGCGCATCGAGGCCGGTGCCGTGATCTCGAGCGCCGATCCTAAAACCACCTTCCTCCAACTGCTCGGCGCGCGCCACTTGGATACCGGCTTCGTGCGACGCGTCGATCACCTGCGGGCGCGCGGTTTGGCCGCCAAGCTGCATCTGGCACTCGATCGTGCACCGCAGTTCGCCGGGTTGAACGCTGCGGCCCTCGGCGGCCGCCTGCTGATCGCGCCCTCGCTGCAGTATCTCGAGCGGGCATACAACCACGCGAAGTACGGCGAGTATTCCTCCGCTCCCGCGATGGAGATCACCGTGCCGACCATCAACGATCCGGGGCTGGCGCCGGCCGGCAAGCACGTGCTCTCGGCGATCGTCCAATACGTACCCTATGCCCTCAGGGACAGCTGGCTGAAGCAGCGCGAACGATTCACGGACCTATGCATCGGGACCCTGGAGAGCTACGCGCCGGGCTTGCGCAGCAGCATCGTCGGCGCCGAACTGCTGACCCCGCTCGACATCGAGCAGGAGTTTCGCATCAGCGGCGGTCACTGGCACCATGGCGAGCTCGCCTTCGATCAATTCTTCATGGTGCGGCCGGTGCCGGGCGCCGCGCAGCACCGCACGCCGCTTCCGGGGCTGTTTCTCTGCGGCGCCGGCTGCCATCCGGGCGGCGGGGTCATGGGCACCGCCGGCCGCAACGCGGCACAACAGATTCTGCGGGCGGCTTGAATGAGCACGCCTCGCCTCGTGCCGCCGCACTTCAGCCAACCGCTGCTGAAGACCCCGTTTCACGATCGTGCCCGGGCGTTGAGCCAGGTGGACAGCTTCATGGCCTGGGCCGGCTATACCACTGTCGATGTATTCACCACGGTGGAGCAGGAGTATTTTGCGATTCGTAATGCGACGACGCTCTACGATCTGACGCCGATGGTGAAGTATCGCGTCTCGGGGCCGGATGCGTTGTCCTATTTGAACCGGCTCGTCACGCGCGACCTCGCCAAGCTCAAGCCCGATCGGGTGGCCTATTGCGTCTGGTGCAACGATTCCGGACATGTGCTCGATGACGGCACGGTCTTTCGCCTGGGTGAGAGCGACTACCGGTTGTGTACGGCCGAAAGACAGATCGACTGGCTGCTCGATTCGGCCATCGGTTTCGACGTCCAGGTGAGCGAAGTCACCGAAGAAATCGCCGCACTCGCGGTGCAAGGGCCGACCTCCTGCGCGGTGCTGAAGTCGCTCGGTCTGGACGGGGTCGGGCGGCTGAAGCCCTTCGAGATCGGCTACTTCTCGCTCGGATCCCGGCCGCTGACGGTCTCGCGTACCGGGTTCACCGGGGACTTGGGCTACGAGCTGTGGATGTCGCCGGAAGCGGCGGAGGAGATCTGGGATGCCCTGATGGCGGGCGGGCGCTCGCGCGGGATTCGGGCCATCGGTTCGCAGGCCCTCAACATGGCGCGCATTGAGGCCGGCTTCTTGAGTCCCCATGTCGATTTCGTGTCGGCCGAGCAGACGATTCGAACCGGCCGCGACCGTACACCCTTGGAGCTTGGGCTCGATTGGTTGATCGATTTCGAGAAGGGTCACTTCACCGGCCGTCGGGCGCTGCTCGCCGAACGGCACAGAGGACCGCGCCGCCGGCTGGTCGGCTTGGACGTGGCCGGCAACAAGCCCGCCCACAACGCACTGCTATACGACGGGGAGAAGGGCAAGCGCGAAATCGGCAGCGTGAGCTCGGCCATGTGGTCGCCGACTTGCAAGCGCAACATCGCGCTTGCTATGGTCGATGCCCCGTATTTCCGGGTGGGTTCGACAATCTGGGCGGACATCTACTTGAACCGTGAACTCGTGTGGGAGCGTCGAATGTCGCGAGCGCAGGTCGTGGAGCGGCCGTTCTTCGCCCCCGAACGGCGCCGCGCAACGCCGCCGGCGGACTTTTAGCCCCGCGTGCTGTCGACGCAGCAGAAATCGACGGCCGATCGCCCGTGGCTCGATCCCGACGCCAAGCCGCAAATCGTCATCGAAAGCGTCAATAAAACCTTCGGCGCGTTCACCGCGGTCGACGGCGTGAATCTGCGCATCTACAAGGGGGAGATGTTCGCGCTCGTCGGCGCCTCGGGATGCGGCAAGACGACGCTGCTGCGCATGCTCGCGGGATTCACCGCTCCGAGCGGGGGCCGCATCCTGATCGAGGATGTGGACATGACGAGCGTGCCGCCGCACGAGCGACCGGTCAACATGATGTTCCAATCCTATGCGCTGTTTCCGCACATGACCGTCGAGCAGAACGTCGGCTACGGTCTGCGGCGCATGGCGCTCGAGTCGAGCGTGCGCACCCAGCGCATCCGCGAGGCGCTCGACATGGTGCAGCTCGGACCCATGGCGAAGCGCAAGCCGCATCAGCTCTCCGGCGGCCAGCGCCAGCGTGTTGCGCTCGCGCGGGCGCTGATTCGCCGCCCCAAGGTGCTGTTGCTGGACGAGCCGTTGAGCGCACTCGACAAGAAACTACGCGAACAGACGCAGTTCGAGCTCATGAACATTCAATATCAGGTGGGCATCACCTTCGTCTTCGTCACGCACGATCAGGACGAGGCCATGGCCCTCTCGACCCGCATTGCCGTCATGAACCGCGGGCAGGTGGTACAGGTCGGTACGCCGTCGGAAATCTACGAGTTTCCCCAGAATCGATTCGTCGCCGATTTCATCGGCACGACCAATCTGTTCGAAGGCACGGTGCACGACGCCAAGCCCGGCAACATGATCGTACGCAGTGCCGAGGCCGGCTGCGACTTGATCGTCGATGAGCTGGGCCGCTTCGGCAACGGGCAGAGGGTGTGGGTGGCACTGCGTCCCGAGAAGATTCGCCTGAGCAAGGAGCCGCTGCCAGGCGACCGTGTCAATCAAATCAAGGGAATCGTCTGGGAGTTGGGATATCTCGGCAACCGCTCCACCTATCGCGTCAAGACGGAGACCGGAAAATTGGTCACCGTGTTCGCTCAGAATGACCGGCGCACTTCGGAATGGTCGATCGATTGGAGTGACGAGGTGTACTTGAGTTGGACCGCCAATTGCGCCGTGCTGCTGCAGCAATAAGGCCGCTCATCGAGGGTTTACATATGACGAATTTGCGAATCGGCCCGGCTCGCGCGGTCGCGGCAGGCGCTTTCTGCTTGCTGCTGGCCGCAGCAGCGAACGCCACGCGCACGCAGAACGTCGTCCTCATCGTGAGCGACGGCCTGCGATGGCAGGAGGTATTCACGGGCGCCGAACAGGATTTGCTCAACGAGAAGGACGGTGGCAGCTGGCTCTCCGAGAAGGAATTGCGCAGCCGCTACTGGCGACCGAGCGCGGAGGAGCGCCGAACGCTGCTGTTTCCTTTCCTGTGGGGAACGGTGGCGAAGAGCGGCCAACTGATCGGCAACCGAGCCCTCGGCAGCGACGCCCACGTGACCAACGGCAGGGCGTTTTCCTATCCGGGCTACAACGAGATGAGCACGGGTTTCGCAAATCCGGCGATCGACAGCAACGAGTTCGGCCCGAACCCGACACCCACGGTTTTCGAATGGCTGAACCAATTCGAGGAGTTTCGCGGCAAGGTGGCGATCTACGGAACGTGGAGCGTGTACGAGGATATTTTCAACAAGAAGCGCAGCGGATTGGTGATGCAGACCGGCTGGACGCTGCCGAAGAAGGAGCACGAGACCCCACGCGACGCGCTGCTGCGGGAGCTCTTCGCGACGACGACGCAGTTCGACGAAGAGGATTCGCCGAACTCTTTCCTGCAAATCCCGCTTCTCGACTATGTGAAATCCGCGCGGCCGCGGGTACTGTTCGTCGGATACGGCGAGACCGACAACTGGGCGCACCAAGGCCGGTATGACCTGGTGCTCGACAGCGCGCACCGCTTCGATCACTTCGTCATGCAGTTGTGGGACACGATGCAGTCGATCCCTCAATACCACGGCACGACCACCTTCATCATCACGGCGGACCACGGCCGCGGCAGCGGCCTTTCCGAATGGAAGGAACATGGCGTCGAGCAGAAAGGATCGGAGAACATCTGGATCGCCGTGATGGGACCCGACACCGCGCCGCTCGGGGAACGCAGCCACATCGCGCCGGTGACGCAATCGCAAATTGCGGCGACGGTGGCGGCCTTGGTCGGCAAGGACTACGCCGCCGCGGAGCCGCGAGCTGCGCGGCCGATCGCGGCCGTGCTCACCGCCGCAGCCCCCGCGGAGCGCCTCGGAACGGTGTCGTTCCCGGTCTCCTGCTCGCCGTCGGTGCAGGTGCCGTTCAACCGGGCCGTCGCGCTGCTGCACGATTTTTGGTACGACGAGGCGGAGCGACAGTTCGAGGCCATTGCCAAGGCCGACCCCGGGTGTGCGATCGCGCACTGGGGGACGGCGATGAGCATCTTTCATCAGATATGGGATCGGCCCGACGAGGCCACGATGGCCCGCGGCAGGGCCGAGTTGCAAAGGGCGGCGGCGCCTGCGGCGAAGAGCGCGCGCGAGCGCGCGTACATCGCCGCCCTCGGCCGCTTCTATGCGCCGGGTACGCTCGACTATCAGGCGCGGATCGATGCCTATTCCGCGGCCATGGGCACGCTCTACCGGCGCCATCCCAACGATGCGGACGCAGGAGCGTTCTACGCGCTGTCGCTGCTGGCCGCCGCAGCTCCCGACGACACCAGCCTCGCGCACGAACGCGAGGCGCTTGCGGTGCTCGATCCGCTATGGAAGCGATACCCCGACCACCCCGGGCTCGTGCACTACATCATTCACGCCTGCGACACGCCTGCACTCGCGCGCGAGGGATTGGCCGCCGCGCGGCACTATGGCGAGATCGCGCCTTCCGGGGCACATGCAGTGCACATGCCGGGTCATATCTTTGCGCGGCTCGGCATGTGGCAAGCCGACATCGATGCCAATCTGGCCTCGGTGGCGGCCTCGCAGGGCGCGCAGAGCCGGCATCAGAGCGACGGCATGGATCAGTTCCACTCGGATGATTTTCTGCTCTACGCTTACCTGCAGATCGGCCAAGACGAGCGCGCCAAGCGCTTGATCGAGGATACCACCGCGCTGCTCACGCATACCGACGCGGCGGCGGGGCAGCCGGCTCCGCCGATGCACGGTATGATGAGTTACTATCGCAGCAAATTTCCCGCGTTTTATACGTTGGAAATGCGCGATTGGCGCTCCGCTGCCGCGCTGGAACCGATCGCCGGAGCGAGTCCCGACACGCAGACGTTGACTTATTGGGCGCGCATCGTCGCCCTGGGGCATCTGCGCGAGGCGTCGCGCGCCCGCGCCGATCTTGCCGCCTATCAGTCCCTCACCGAGCAAGTGCGCAGCGGCAAGCATGCGTACCTCGCCGAGTCGACGAGCGCTCGGATCGAGCAGGGCGAGGTGTCGGCCTGGACCGCGTTTGCGGAAGGGGATGAGGCGGGAGCGCTGAGCCTCATGCGCGAGAGCGCCGATTTGCAGGACAAGGTCGGCCAGGGGGAGGTGGACATTCCGGCGCGCGAAATGCTCGCCGACATGCTGCTGGAGCTTCACCGCCCCGGGGAGGCGCTGTCCGAATACGAGCGTGCGCTCGAGCTCAGCCCGAACCGCTTCAACGGGCTTCTCCACGCGGGCATGGCCGCCGAGGCCGCGGGGGAGGCGGCCAAGGCATCCGAATTCTATGCGGCGCTCCTCAAGTCGGCCGACCCGGAATCCGGCCGCTCCGAACTCGAGCATGTGAGGAGCATCGTTTCCCCCGCGCAAGCCTCGGCAAGATAGCCCCCGGCCATTCGGCCGGCGCGTCGATGTGGCCGCTTTCGGAGGGTCCGCGCCGGCCGATTTTTTATATTATAATGGTGACATAACAAAGTTTTCTTGTGCGAGCGAGGTGGATCATGCGCGATGTCAAGACACTCGGGCTGTTGGGCACCGGCGTCATCGGAGGCGGCTGGGCTGCGCGAGCCTTGCATTTCGGCGTCGATGTGATCGCCGCGGACGTCAAGCCGGAAATGGAAGCGTGGATACGCGGCGCCGTCGCCAATGCCGAGCCGGCGCTCGCGCGGCTCACGTTCGCGCCGCTGCCACCGAAGGGCAAGCTCACCTTCACGACCGATATGCGCACGATGGCGCAGCGCGCCGATTTCATCCAGGAAAACATTCCGGAGCAGCTGCCATTGAAGCAGCGGATGCTGGCCGAGGTGAGCCGTCACGCCGCCGCGGACGTGATCATCGCGTCGAGCACCTCGGGCCTGACCCCGACCGACCTGCAGCGCGACATGGTCGACCCCGGGCGCTTCTGCGTCGCGCATCCGTTCAATCCGGTGTATCTGCTGCCCCTGGTCGAACTCGTGGGTGGAGCGAGGACGGCGCCGGCGACGATCGAGGCGGCGGCCGAGTTTTTCACCTACATCGGCATGCACGCGTTGCGGGTGCGGCGCGAAGTGCCGGGTCACCTGACCGATCGCCTGCAGGAGGCGATCTGGCGCGAGATCCTCCACATGGTCAACGATGGCGTCGCGACCACCGGGGAACTCGATGAATCCATCATCTATGGCCCCGGCCTGCGCTGGGCGGCGATGGGTACGAACTTGATCTATCACCTCGCGGGCGGCGAGAGCGGAATGCGCCACATGCTCGCGCAGTTCGGTCCGGCATTGAAATGGCCGTGGACCAAGCTCGAGGCGCCGGAGCTCACCGAACAGTTGATCGATCGCATGGTGGAGGGGACGCAGCAGCAGGCGGCCGGGCGCTCCATCCGGGAGCTCGAGCGGCTGCGCGACGATTACCTCGTAGCCATTCAACAGGTTCTGCGCCAGTTCGACATCGGCGCCGGCTCGACGTTGCGCGCACTCGAGACGCGTCTTTACGCGGACGCAGCGGCGAGAAACGCCGCCGCCCCGGCGGGGCAGCCCTTGCCGCGCTTCAACAGCGTCGTGAGGCCCGAGTGGGTGGACTACAACGGCCATATGTCGGATTTTCTCTACGGGCATCTGTTCGGCGAGGCCATGGACGCCATTTACCGGGGCGTCGGGGTCGACGAGGCGTACCGCAAGAGCGGGCGCATGTTCTACACGGTCGAAAGTCACGTCAGGCATGTGGGCGAGGCGAAGGTGAGCGAGCCGTTGTATGTCACCACGCAGCTGCTCGCGATCGACGAAAAACGGCTGCACTTGTTTCATCGTCTCCATCGGGGACGCGATGATGTGCTGATCGCGACCGGGGAGCAGATGCATCTGCACGTCGATACCACGGTATCGAAGGCGGCGCCGATGGCTCCGGCACTGCGCTCGAAGCTCGAGGCGATGCGTCAGGCGCATGCCTCGCTGCCCATGCCCGAGGAGGCCGGCAGGCCGGTGGGCAGCCGAGCCGGGCGCTGAGCGCTCCCGATGCCGAAAATCGTCGATCACGCCAAGCGTCGCGAGGAGATTGCGCATGTCGCCTGTCAGGTCGTCGCGAGCTATGGTTTCGAACAGGCGACCGTGGCGCGCATCGCGCGCGCGGCCGGGTACACCACGGGCATGGTGGCGCACTATTATGATTCCAAAATGGACATCATCCTTGCCGCTCTGCGGCTGATCCTGTTGCGCATCGAGGAGCGGCTGACGCGCGAGCGGGACAGCGGCGAGGCGAGTCTTCTGGTTGTTCTATCGGAGGCGCTCGCGATCGATGCCCAGCGCATGGCTGAGTGCACGTTTTGGATGGCATTTTGGGGGCAGGTGTCCGCGCATCACAAACTCAAGCGGCTCAACGTCTGGGTGCACCGCGAGTACATGCGGCTCTTTGCCCGCTGTTTCGCCGAGCACTGGCCGGAGTGGTCGGCGTGGCCGCCCGGGGTGCGCGAGCAGGTGCTGCGTTCGATGGTGACTTTCATCAATGGGTTGACCGCGGGCGCGGTGACGAGTCCGCGCGATTGGCCGGCGCAGATGCAGATCGAGCAGCTGAGGCTGCAGCTCGATCTGCTGCGCCGCTGGGCCAAGTCGGTGCGTCGACACTCACGCGGGACTTAAAAGGGGGAATTTGCCATGGATTTCTCACTCAACGACGAGCAGCAGCTCATCATCAAGAGCACGCGGGAATTCGTGCAGAACGAGTTGTACCCGCACGAAAAGGAGGTCGAGGAGACCGGCGTACTGCGGCCGGAACTGCGCGATCAACTGAAGGCGAAGGCCATCGATGCCGGACTGTATGCCGCGAACATGCCGGTGGAGGTGGGCGGGGCCGGACTCGATACCGTCTCGTGGGTGCTATACGAAAAGGAACTCGGCCGCACCAATTACGCGCTGCATTGGTCCTGCGTGGGCAGACCGTCGAATATCTTGTTGGCCTGCCAGGGTGAGCAGCGCGAGCGCTATCTGCTGCCGGCCGTGCGCGGCGAGCGCACGGAATGCCTGGCGATGACCGAGCCGGGTGCCGGATCGGATTTGCGCGGCATGAAAACATCCGCCGTCGCCGCGGGCGGCGACTTCATCATCAACGGCACGAAGCACTTCATCAGTCATGCGGATCATTCGGATTTCGTCATTCTCTTCGCCGCTTCCGGCGAGGAAGCGAGCACGCGGGCTCCGCGCAAGAAGATCACGGCCTTCCTGATCGATATGGGCCATCCCGGATTCGAGGTGCGTCCCGGGTATAGGAATGTCTCGCATCGCGGGTACACCAACAGCATCCTGGAGTTCAACGATTGCCGCGTGCCGAAGAGCGCCATTCTCGGCGAACTGCACCGCGGCTTCGAAGTCGCCAATAGCTGGCTCGGCGCCACCCGCGTTCAGGTGGCAGCCACCTGCCTGGGCCGCGCCGAGCGCGCCCTGGAATTGGCGACCCAATGGGCGGTCGATCGGGTGCAGTTCGGACAGCCGATCGGCAAATTTCAGGGCGTCAGCTTCAAGCTCGCCGATATGGCGCTCGAACTGCGTGCCGCCGAACTCCTGGTCCTGGAGGCCGCCTGGAAGCATGACCAGAAGACCGTCACCGATGTCGACATGGCCATGGCGAAGTTGAAGGCCACTGAGGTGCTGGCGATGGTGGCGGACGAGGCACTGCAAATTCACGGCGGCATGGGGCTCATGAGCGACCTGCCCCTCGAGCGCATCTGGCGAGACGCGCGGATCGAGCGCATTTGGGAAGGCACGAGCGAAGTGCAGCGGCACATCATCTCGCGCGGACTGCTGCGCCCCCTCGGCGGTTGAGATCCTACGGTCGATGCGGCACGGCAACGCCCGCGTGAGCGCCGCCGTTCGAGGCGGTGAATGGTGCCCGAATATGTTAAAAACGAGCATGCATATGTCAAATCAATTCATTGATTCATAACATAATTCTGCTGGCGGGCGCCCGCACCGACATAAGGAATATTCCTACAGAATTTACCCCCCAAATCCGAGACAATACCTCTCGCAGCCCGACATCGGTGTTGCGGTAAAAGTACAAAGGGGACAAACATGAATGATTTAGAAGTCGCGCGCCTGCGACAGTTGCGAAACTCGGCATTGCGCGTGCGCGCGGTCGCTCACGCCCTGAGCGCAACCCGAGCCGCCGCCCGGGATCCTGTGTTGACCCGCGGGGCGTGTGCAAGCTGGCGGATCGCGCGCGTGGTCTCCGGTCGCCTCAGGGCACACCCTTATCCGCGCTATCAGAAGGATACGGCGCTGGGAGTCATCGTGTTCAACGGCGTGCTGGCACGCTGGCTGGCGCTCAAAACCAGGAACCGCCTTCAGGCGCTATGCGAGTATGAGACGAACCTGCGCCAGCTCGCCCGCCAATTGGAGGACGCGCGTGCGCTCACCTGGTCCTCCGATCTCAGCGATACCTTCGGTCGATCGCAGACCGAGATCCGATCGGTGTTGGTGGCCGTGGCCGGTGAAACCGCAGCGGCGTCCGGGTCCAAACGTTTGTCGCAGCATGAATTGAGCCTGGCTGATGGCGGGGCGGCAGCCTTGGCGCCCGTCATCGAGGGGGACTGGCCGTACCTGGCATTCTGATTCGGCCCGCACATCGGCCTCCGTGACCGATGCATCGATTCCGTCGGAGCGCGACTCCGTGCTCGGCGCCAAAGTAAGCCGCCGCGACTTTCTGCACACCGCCGCGGCCGTGGCCAGGGCCGCCACGCTCCCGGCAAGTCTGCCCGGCAGCCTCGCCGGGGCGCTCGGCGCTGCGACGGTGCCCGGGAGCCCGGCGGAACCGCACGGCATTACCACGACCGTCGTCACGTCGCGCATCAACCAGCAGCTGAGTCAAGCCGGGCGAGGAGAAGAAGCAATATTCGATGCATTCCTTCGGCGCGGTATTCGTCGAAGTGCGCATCGATCGTGATCTCGGCATCATCCGCGTGCCGCGAGTGGTCGCCCACTATGACGTCGGAAGGCTGATCAACGCCAAGACGGGCCGCAGCCAACTCATGGGCGGCGTCGTGATGGGAATCAGCATGGCGTTGATGGAGGAGTGATCCTCACATCAATCCGCTCGGCGCGCGCGGAATCGGGGAGATCGGGATCACCGGCGTTGTGGCCGCCGTTGCCAATGCCTTCTACCACGCAACGGGCGTGCGCGTCCGCGAGTTGCCGATTACGTTCGATAAGCTGCTCGTCTGACTAATCCTACATCCGCCGCAGAACTCGACCGACCGCAAATCTCAATTGCTCCTCGCATAGTGGGCTGCCGCGCGAGCCGCGCATGCATGAGGAGGGCCGATGAACGACCGGGCTGACGATTCAGCGGTCCTATCGCGGTTTGCGCGGCCGGCCCCTCCGGATCCGGCGCCGACGGACGAACGGCCGGCTGCATTCCCGCCGCAGATATCTAATATTTCAGAGGCACCTATGATCGTTGAAACCATCGCATCGAACAGCAGCGGCGAAAGCGTTCCGCCGAGCCCAAGTCCCGAACAGCCGCCGCTTGCCCCCCATGACCCGCCGGAACCGGCACCGCAGGCTGCGGCCTGGCAGCGGGCGTTGCGCGTGATCGTGATGGAGACGAGGAGCAGCAATACAGGTTTAACTAAATCCAGGGTTTGGAGGACTAACAAGCGCGGGCGGGCCGCCATCAAAAGTCGCAAAAATCACTAACAAGACCTATCATTGCCGAGGAATCGCGCCATGGAGCAAAAACAATCTATCGCGGTCGACATTGCGCTGCAGACGCACGTGCTGCGGGCCTGCCCGATTCATAACGAGATCTTCTGCGACGACGACGTCGATCCATCGGCCGCTTTTGCGTTGGCGGTCGAACTGGTGCGTCAGCACAAGCCCTACAGCGAAGAGTTTCACAACGATCCGCACGAGCTCACGGATTTGTTGAGCGCGACGATCGGGGCGGCGCCGACCTGTTGTCCGCTGTGCGCCAACTCGACCGAACAGCGTTCACCGTCGAATGTGGAGTCCCTCGTCGTCTAAAGGCTGGCTAGGCGCGCGACTCGGCGAACGCCTGCGCCTCCTTCAACGTGCCCTGCAAGGTCGGCATGTCGAAGGGCTTGGGCAGCACAAAGACATTGGGCTGCCGCCGGCCAAGCATGGACTCCACGTTGAGTGCGCCGTATCCCGAGGAAATCACCACCGGAAGATGGGGATATTTTTTTTGGAGTTCCTTCGCCAGATCGATTCCCGACATTCCCGGCAGGCTCACGTCCGTCAGCACGGCGTCGAAGCTACGCTCGGCAAGTTGCATGACGGCGGATTCGGCATCGGCGACCGCCACGGCGCGATGGCCCAACTCCGTGAGATATTCCACGGTGATGAGGCTGACCTCATGATTGTCTTCGACCAGCAGAACATTCATGTTCCGAGCATGGACGCAAACCGCGCAAGTTTCCAGTGCGCCATGCCGTTCGGGCGCCGGTGTCGCCGCCGCTAACGGCCCGTCCAGCGCGGCTTGCGCTTTTCGGTAAAGGCCCGCGTCCCTTCCTTGAGGTCGTCGGACCGGATGACCTGTTGCACGACGTCGAGCGAGTCGTGCAATTCGAATGCCTGGTGTTCGGGTACCATTTCGGTGTGCCGCAGCAGTTGCTTGATCGCGGGAAAGAGCAGCGGAGGTCCCTCGGCGAGCTGCCGGGCGATTTCGCGGGCTTTGGCGAGCCCCTGCCCCTTGGGAACGACATGATTCGCGAGCCCCCAGTGCTTGGCTTCGGCTGCATCCATCCAGCGTCCTGTCAATAAGAATTCCACGGCCACGTGATACGGGATGCGCCGCCGCAGCTTGATCGTGCCGGCATCGGCGAGCACGCCGACGTTGATTTCCGGCAATGCGAATTTTGCATGCTCCTCCATCACGATGATGTCGGTGCCGAGCACGACCTCGAAGCCGCCGCCGCATGCGATGCCGTTGACGGCTGCAATGATGGGCTTGTTGAGATTTCTGGGATAGTTGAGGCCGCCGAATCCGCTCACGCCCCAATCCTCGTCGGATTTCTCTCCGCCCGTCGCCGCCTTGAGATCCCAGCCGGGCGAGAAGAACCGATCGCCGGCGCCGGTGATGATGGCAATGCGGAGCGCCGGATCGTCGCGAAACGAGATGAACACGTCGTTCAATCGGCGACTGGTGGCAAGATCGATGGCGTTTGCCTTCGGGCGATCGATCGTTACCTCGAGTATGTTGCCGTCCTTTGCGACCTTGACTCCGTCTGACATGGTGGACCCCTTAAGATTTAGGCGAATTGTGCAATCGAATCATCACATCGACGGCGACCGCTCCCTTCCCGGCGGGCCGCACGATGATGGGATTCACGTCGATTTCGACGAGCGCGGGCACGTTCTCGGCGGCGTAGCGGGCGACGCCCTGCACCGCGTCGATGAGCGACTCGAGGTCGCCCGCCGGTTTGCCCCGATATCCCGCCAGGAGCTTGGCGACCTTCAGGCCGCGCAACGCCGCCGCGATCGATTCCCGCGTCCAAGGTGGCAGCAGCGTGACGCTGTCCGCGAGCAACTCGGTGAGCACGCCGCCGGCGCCGAGCACCAGGACCTGGCCGAATTGCGGATCGAGGATGAGTCCGACGAGAATTTCAGCGACGCCGTCGCAGGTCATCTCTTCGACCAACAGCGTATCCGACAGCGCCTTCAGGCGCTCGCCTGCGGCAGCCGCCTCGGCGGCGTTACCGATATTCAATACGACGCCGCCGACCTCGGTCTTGTGCTCCAAATGGGAACCCACGGCCTTGATGACGACCGGAAATCCGACGGATGCGGCGCACTGGGCTACCGCACCGGGTGCGCTGATCTCACCGCGCGCGATGCGCACTCCGGCGCGCCGCAGGGCCGCCTTGCCGTCGTACTCACTCAAGGTGACCGGGTCATCGGGCGCTGATGCGGGCGGCCGCAGCAGTTGCACGCCCGGACCGGAGCGCCAGGCGCTGCCCACGGCCCCAGCCAATGCCAGGGCCTCGAGCGCCTCGCGCTGACCCTGAAGCGGAATCACGCCGCCGTCCATGCAGCGCCGGCGCACCCGCTCGCTGATGGTTTCGGGGAGCGATGCGATCAGCGCCGCCCGGGCGTGCGTATCTCGCGCTGCGGCGATGAATACGTCGATCGCCGCATCGAACGCGGCGCCATCGGCTTTGTCCTCCGGCGGAAAGTCGAGCATGAATGCGACGGCGTCATATCCGGCACTCATTGCAGTGGAAAACACCCGGCCGAGGGCGGGCGGGTCGAACCACAGGTAGGTGTGGATATCGAACGGGTTGGCAATGGTGACACGATCCGTCAACAGCCCGCGCAAGGTGTGCGCCGGCTCGGGCGGAATCGGGGCAAAATCGAGATCGAGCGTGCGCGCCACATCGGCCGTCATTGCCATGTCGCCGCCCGATGCGCCCATCACCAGCACCTTGCGGCCGCGGAGGGCGCCGCCCATGTGAAATAGCTTGACCGTCTCGCACAACGTGCCGAGCGTATCGCAGCGGGCGAGGCCGGCCTGGCGGCAGAATGCCTCGAATACGCTGTCCGCGCCCGCGAGGGCGCCGGTGTGGCTGTGCGCCGTGCGTGCCGCTGCGGCAGTGCGCCCGGACTTGACGACCGCGATGGGCTTGCCCGCGGCCCGCGCGATGTCCGCGGCCCGGGCGAATCGGTCTGCGTCTTTGATCCCTTCGAGGTACAAGCCGAAGGCAGTGACGCGCGGATCCTCGCAGAGAATCTCGATGAGGTCCTCGACCGCCAATCGGGTCTGATTGCCGACCGAAAAAAGATAACCGATCGGTACCGAACGCTCATTGAAACTCAGCGTGAGCGCGATGGTGCCGCTCTGACAAATGAAGGCCACGCCGCGCTCGACGTGGGCACCGACCACTTGATCGGGCAGCAGTGCCGCTCGATCGAAGAAATTCACGAAGCCGTAGCAATTGGGGCCGAAGAACGGGAGCCGCCCGGCATTATCGAGCAGCGCCTGAGTCAGCTGCCGTCCCGAATCGGTTCCCAGTTCGGAAAAACCCGAGCTGAAACAGACGAAGCCGCCGGCGCCGCGCGCCGCGAGCTCGCCGGCGACGGCGGGTGCTTCGTGGTTCGGCACGGCAAGGAAAGCGGCGTCGGGCGAGCCCGGCAGCTCCGCGACGGATCGATAGTACGTGGTGGCGGTGGTCGACGGGCGGCTCGGATGCACGCGCCAAATGCTCCCACGATAGCCCACCGCCGCATTGCCCGCCGCCACGGCGTCGGTCCATACGCCGGCGCCGATCAGGGCGATGGTGCGCGGTGCGATCAGGCGTTGAATATCGAACGCAGCCATGGAGCTCACCGGCGCTTCAATTCGATTTTGCGCGAACCGGGTCCCCATGCCGCGAGCGCCTCCGGGGCGAGCTTCAGGCCGGTGAGCAGCCGTTCGACCTCCGGTGGGAAGGCGGCGCTCGCGGGCTTCACCCCCTGATGCACGTGCAGCAGCATCACCTCGGCGGTCGCCACCGTGCCGGGAATGCCGGGACAGGTGAATTCGCAGCCGGCATGGATTCGCTTGCGATCGAAATCCAGCACCGATGTCGCGACGGACAGCTCGTCGGATTGCTTCACCTCGTGCAGGAAGTGCATATGCAGTTCGAGCGTGTACAGCGTGCAGGAGGTACGCGCGCGATAGGCGGCATCCAGGCCCAGATGATCCATCACCTCATCGATGGCATCGCTCAACACAACCGTGTAGTAGGCATCGCGCAGATGTCCGTTGTAATCGATCCACTCCGGCAGGATCTGGGCACGATGCGAAGGAAAGGCCACGGGCTGTGCGCTCAATGCAGCTGCAGCCGCTCGCGCGCCTGCGGCGCCGTGAGAACGCGCGCTCCCATGGCTTCGATGATGGTGCGGGCCTTCTCCACGAGCTGCGCGTTGCTGGCGTAGACACCCTTGCTCAAATAGAGATTGTCCTCGAGCCCGACGCGCACGTTGCCGCCCAACAAAACGGCTTGCGCCACCCAGGGCATTTGCATGCGGCTGATGGCGAACGATCCCCAATTGCAGTTCTCCGGCAAGGCATTGACCATCGCGAGCAAATGACCGACATCGGCCGGCACGCCGTAGGGAATCCCCATGCAAAGCTGGATCAGCGTCGGTGCGGCAAGGAGACCTTCCTTGATCATCTGTTTGACGAACCACAGATTCCCGGTGTCGAACACCTCGAGCTCCGGTTTGACCTTGAGATCGCGCGCAATCGCGGCGCCCTGGCGCAGGTAGTTCGGCGTCGACACATAGGCGCGATTGCCGTCGCCGAAGTTGAGGCTTCCGCAATCGAGTGTCGCAATGTCGGGCCGGTACAGGCCCTCGTTGCACAAATCGATTACATGCCGCATCCGATCCTCCTGCGTCACGAAATCGCTGCCCGGCGCCGGGGTGTCCTGCAAACCGCGTTCGCCCACCACGATGTAGCCTCCCATGCCGCAGGTCAGATTCACGATCACGTCGACCTTGCTCTCGCGAATGCGCTTGACCACTTCGCGGTAGTGCCGCGTCTCCATGCTGAAGGCGCCCGTTTCAGGGTCGCGGACGTGGATGTGGACGATGGCGGCGCCCGCCTGCGCCGCGGCGATGGCGGTCGCGGCGATCTCCGCCGGAGTGATCGCGCAGTGCGGACTCTTCGTGACCTTCGTGTCGTCGCCGGTCACGGCACAGGAAATGATGACGTCGTGATTCATGGCAGTCCCCTTGTTTGTCAGTCGCGAGAGCCGGGTGCCCGGTGTTATATTATATTCATCATAATATTTAAACTAACTCCCGGCAACCCGGCCGAACTCCCCGCTGCCCGACGCGCCGGGCTCCGCGACGCCTTTCAATGCCGGCTGCCGGCCAGGGCGCGGATGATCTCCGCCTCGCCGCACACGCCGATGATCTTGCCGGCATCGGAGAGCAGCACCGGGTGTCCCGTCGTCTGGCGCAGCCGGATGATCGATTGCAGGGAAAATGAGGCCGGGACCACCGCCAGGCCGGGTTCGATGCCGGCGAGAGAGGCGTCGTCCCGCACCTGCCGCAGCGGCTGCTCGACCCCATCGACATGCAGGGCGAGAGCCTCGTCCGCACCGTTCAGGGAGAGCCGGTAGCGGCGGCGCTCGTCGAGCCACAAGGTGTTGCCCTCCGCGGGCATTTGTGTCCGCTGCCACATGATCATCGCCCCGGTCAGCACGTCCAGCGGATTCATGTGGCGCACGAATTCGGCGACGTAGTCATCCGCGGGCGCGAGCACGATGTCCTCCGCCGTGCCGGTCTGAATGATCCGGCCGCCCTGCAGGATCGAAATCCGGTCGCCGAGGCGCAGTGCCTCGTCGAGGTCATGGCTGACGAACAGAATCGTCTTCTTGACGCGCTCCTGCAGCGCCAGCAGTTCTCCTTGCAGCTTGCCGCGGATCAAGGGGTCGAGCGCGGAGAACGGCTCATCCATCAGAAGGATGTCGGCGTCGGTCGCAAAGGCGCGCGCCAGGCCGACGCGCTGCTGCATGCCGCCGGACAATTCGCTCACGTAGCGCTCCGCCCACTGCGAGAGCCCGACGAGCTCGAGCTTCTCATCGACGATGGTCCTTCGCGCCGCGGCGCCCTCGCCGCGCAATTCCAGTCCGAAGCCGACGTTCTCGCGAACGGTCCGCCACGGCAATAGTCCGAATTGCTGAAACACCATCGCCACGCATTCGCGCCGCACGCGCCGCAGCTGCGCCGTGTCGCACGTGGCCACGTCGATGGTGGCATCGCCGGCATGGATTTGCACGTGGCCCCGCGTCACGGGATTCAAGCCGTTCGCGGCGCGCAGCAGGGTGGATTTTCCGGACCCCGAGAGCCCCATCAGCACCGAAATCTCGCCGCGGGCGACGCTCAAATTCGCTCCGGCAACCCCGACGATCACGCCGAACTTGCTCTGTATGTCGCCGCGGGTCGCCCCGCCATCGAGCGCCGCCAAGGCGTCGCGGATCGCGGCGCGCCCGGCGCGCCCGGGGTGCCGCGCAAACAGAATGTCGACCGCCTGAAATTCGATCGCCGCGCTCACCGCGACACCTCGCGCTCCTTGGGCCGGCTAATGCGATCCAGGATGATGGCGAGCAGCACGATGGTGAAGCCGGCTTCGAAGCCCATACCCACCTGCACCGAGTTGAGCGCACGGACCACCGGAACCCCGAGACCGCCGGCGCCCACCAGCGCGGCAATCACGACCATCGACAGACTGAGCATGATGCATTGAGTGATGCCGGCAATGATGGTGGCGGCGGCGCTCGGCAGTTCGACCTTCCACAGCAGCTGCATGGGTGTGGCACCGAACGCTTCACCCGCCTCGATGAGCGGCCGCGGTACCGAAGAGATGCCGAGATGCGTGAGGCGTATCGGCGCGGGCAACGCGAATATCACCGTGGAAATGAGGCCCGGTACCACTCCGAGCCCGAACAACACCAAAGTCGGAATCAGGTATACGAAGGTGGGGAGCGTCTGCATGAGATCGAGCACCGGGCGCAGTGCGGCGAACAGGCGCGGCCGGTGCGCCGCAGCGATCCCGAGTGGCACCCCGATGGCAGCGGAGGCCAGGGTGGCAACCATCACCAGTGCGAGCGTCTCGAGCGTCGCCAACCAGTAGCCTTGGTTCAAGATGAACAGAAGCGCCAGCGCGACGAACGCCGTGAGAGGCCAAGAACGTCGCAACATCCACGCCAGCGCCGCGATCGCAACGATCAGGGCCGTTGCGGGGAGGGCGCGCAATATCGCGGTCACCCCGGCGACAGTGCCGCGGATGACGATGGAAATGCCGTCGAAGAGGAACGTCCCGTGGGCCTTGACGGTGTCGATGACCACCGCCATGGCATCGCCGACGGGAATTTTGTGACTGACGATCCACTGCTCGAATCCGCCCGCGCGCTGAGGCGGCGCCGTATGGGACAGCGCTGCGCTCGCAGGCCGCCCGTCGAAGGTACGCACCCCCTCGAGCCAAGCCTTGGTGACGGCGGGGTTTGCCTTCAGCCATTCCGCTGCGGCGCTGTTCGGTTGTTCGTGCCGATCGAGGATTGCTGCCATCATTTCACTCTCGCCACGCAGCGTGAACGTGAGGTTGGCAAGCAAGCGGCCCATGTTGGGGCATTCGGCGCTATAGCCTTTGCGCGTCACGGTGTAGATCGTGGCCCCGCCATAGTTCGGGCCGAACACCGCGTCGCCGCCCGCCAAATACCTGAGGTCGAACCGCATGTTCATCGGATGCGGCTCCCAGGCGAGGAATACCACCGGTTGCTTGTCGCGGTAGGCGCGCTCGACCTGAGCCAACATGCCCTGTTCGCTCGATTCGATCAATTTGAAATCCCCGAGGCCAAATTGATCCTGCTTGAGCATCTTCAGGACGAGCCGGTTGCCGTCGTTGCCGGGCTCGATGCCGTAAATCGAGTTGTTGAGCGCTGCGCCGAAACGCCGGATGTCGTTGAAGTCCTTGAGACCCCCCTCGTAGGTGTAGGCGGGAACCGCCAAGGTGTATTTGGCGCCCAGAAGGTTTGGCCGGATGACGACCACGGAGCCGTCGGCGTCGTAGGGCGCGCGATCAGCAGTCTGCGCAGGCATCCAGTTGCCGAGAAATACATCGATGTCGTTATTCTTCAGCGACGCAAAAGTCACGGGGACCGATAGCACCGTGATGTTCGGCAGGTAGCCGATGCTGCGCACCAATTCGGCCACCAGCGCCGTGGTAGCGGTGACGTCGGTCCACCCCACATCGGAGAAGCGCACGGTCTGGCAGCTGGGCGGATCGCCGCTCTCGCCGGCGGCAAACGCTTGGAACGACGCCAACCCCAGTACCAACGCAGCGGCGCAGCGTATCATTCGTGCCGATCCGAGCCGGCCTCCGAGCCTGCACCGGGACTTGACCCCGGCTCCTTCGCGGCGGCATGATTGAGCGGTGCTCCGACGGTTTGAATGATCGTTTAACGAGGCTTGATTTACGCTCACGAATACATCCCTAGTAATTGAAATCCAACGCCTAAATCAGCGTTTTCAATCTTAGACGGAAGGCCGCGCCCACGTCCATCATTCTCTCCGACGAGAGGGCAAAGGAAGACCCATTGAATACTCAATCAACGGACTCGCTGGAGGGCTCACGGGAAGCATTGGAGGAGACGCGCCGATGCCAGCTGATCGAAGTCACCATCGATAGCCTAGCCGAACTCGGCTACCCGGGCACGACGCTTGCGCAGATCGCCGGCCGAGCGGGCGTGTCTCCAGGGCTGGTGGCGCATTATTTCGGCGACAAGGACGGCCTGCTCGACGCGGCGTTTCGCTCATTGACCCGGCGGGTCGGCGATCATGTGCGGGCGCGCCTGCGCCAGATCAGTACGCCCCGCACGCGCATCCAGGCCGTCATCGATGCGAACCTGGCGCCGGAGGAGTTCGAGCAGCGCACCGGCAGTGCGTGGCTCGCTTTCTGGGGCCAGGTACTTCAAGTGAAGAGTCTGCGGCGTGTGCAATCCGTTTATCAGCGCCGCACGCTGACGAATTTACGCAGTGCTCTCAAAAAACTTCTGCCGCCGGATGAGGCGCAAAACCTCGCGGCGATGATTGCCGCGATGATCGACGGCGTGTGGCTGCGAGCCGCGCTGTCCGGATGGCGTGAGGCGGACAGCGAGAGCGCGCGAGCGCTGCTCACGGAGTTCGTCGATGGACGGCTGCGAGCCGCCCTGCAAACAGCAAACCCCCAGCCGACGTGGGCGGACACGAACCTCGCCGAGGGGAGCCGGCTTCAGGCGAAGCCGCCCGCCCCGGGAGAGCGCTTTGCCTCTCTCAACCCGGCGACCGGAGAGGTGCTCGGCTATGTGGTCGCCGCGGGCGCTGCAAAAGTCGATGCGGCGGTGCTCGCGGCGCAGCGCGCACAACGCACCTGGTCGGCGATGACCGGCGCGGAGAGGGCGCGGATATTGCGCCGTGCCGCCGAGCTGTTGCGCTCGCGCAATCAGGAATTGGCCCAGCTCGAAACGCGCGATACGGGCAAGCCCATCCAGGAGACCCAAGTGGTCGATGTCGTCTCGGGGGCGGAGTGTTTCGAATACTTTGCCGCCCTCGCCCAATCCTTGAGTGGGGAGCACATCGATCTCGGATCCCAGGCCTTCGGCTACACGCGCCGCGAACCCCTCGGGGTCGTGGCGGGAATCGGCGCGTGGAACTATCCGCTGCAAATCGCCTGCTGGAAGGCGGCGCCGGCGCTCGCGTGCGGCAATGCGATGATTTTCAAACCGGCGGAACTCACGCCGTTTACGGCGGAGAAACTCGAGGAGATCCTGCTCGAGGCCGGGCTCCCGCCCGGGGTCTTCCAAGTCGTGCAGGGCTTTGCCGAGACCGGCCGCCTGCTCACCCGGCATCCTGTCATCCGCAAGGTGTCGCTCACCGGCGAAGTCGGCACGGGAAAGGCGGTGATGAGCGACGCCGCGCAGACGCTCAAGAACGTGACGCTCGAACTCGGCGGCAAGTCGCCGCTGATCGTTTTCGAGGATGCCAAGCTCGACAATGCGGTCGCCGGGGCGCTCCTGGCGAATTTTTATTCCTCCGGTCAGGTCTGTTCGAACGCCACGCGGGTGTTCGTCCACACGTCGGTGAAGGCTGCGTTCCTCGAGCGTCTGCTCGAACGGGTGCGGGCGATGCGCATCGGAGATCCCAGGGACCCCGCGACGCAGGTGGGCCCCTTGATATCGGAACAGCACATGCACAAGGTGCTGGGCTATATCGCGCGCGGGCGCGCCGAAGGCGCAAGGCTCGCCATCGGCGGCCATCGGGTGACGACGGGCGATCTCGGCAAGGGCTACTTCGTCGCCCCGACCGTGTTCGATGGTTGCCGCGACGACATGTCGATCGTGCGCGAGGAGATCTTCGGTCCGGTCATGTCGGTGCTGGAATTCAGCGACGAATGCGCAGTCATCGAGCGCGCCAATGCCACGGAGTTCGGACTCGCCGCGGGTGTATTCACCAGTGATTTGACCCGCGCTCATCGGGTGATCGCACAGCTGCAGGCCGGCACCTGCTGGATCAATCACTACAACGTCACGCCGATCGAATTGCCGTTCGGCGGCGTGAAGATGTCGGGGCTCGGCCGCGAAAACGGACGTGCCGCGATCGAGCACTACACGCAACTGAAAAGCGTCTACGTCGCCATGGGCAACGTCGACGCGCCCTATTGATCGACCGCGCGGCGAAGAACAATGAAGACGGAAGAGACTGTCGATTACCTCATCATCGGCGCGGGCTCCGCGGGCTGCGTGCTCGCCGATCGGCTGAGCGCCGAGGGCTCGCGCGTGCTGCTGCTCGAGTACGGCGGTTCCGACCGCTCCATCTTCATTCAAATGCCGTCGGCGTTGTCGATACCGATGAACATGCCGAAGTTCAATTGGTTCTACCACACGGAACCTGAGCCGCATCTGAACGGCCGGCGCATGCATACACCGCGCGGCAAGGTGTTGGGCGGCTCCTCCTCGATCAACGGGCTGGTGTACATCCGCGGCAATGCGCAGGACTTCGAACGCTGGGCGGCGGAGGGTGCGGCGGGGTGGTCCTACCGCGACGTGCTGCCCTATTTCAAGCGTGCGGAGAAGCGCGAGGAGGGCGGCGACGATTACCGCGGCAGCAGCGGGAAGCTGCAAACGGGCTACGGGCGCATGACCAATCCCTTGCATACCGCGTGGCTCACCGCTGCGCGTGAGGCGGGTTATCCGCAATCGGCCGACGTCAATGGATTTCAACAGGAAGGCTTCGGCCGCATGGACATGACGGTTGCGGGCGGCATGCGCTGCAGCGCTGCGCGCGCCTATTTGCGTCCCGCCATGCGCCGGGCGAATCTCAGGGTGGCGACGCATGCGCTGGCAACGCGCATTCTTTTCGAAGGTCGGCGCGCCCGCGGCGTCGAGTACAGCCAGGGCGGCACAACCCACCGGGTGCGGGTCGACGCCGAGGTGATCCTCTCCGGCGGGCCGATCAATTCGCCGCAGCTGCTGAAACTGTCCGGGGTCGGGCCTGTCGCGGAGCTGCGCTCTCACGGCATCGAGATCGTGCACGATCTGCCCGGCGTCGGGGAGAACCTGCAGGATCACCTGGAATTTTATTTTCAGGTCGCCTGCAAGGAGCCGATCACCTTGTATTCATCGATCAACCGCTGGAATCGCGCGCTCATTGGCGCGCGCTGGCTGCTGCGCAAGGATGGCTTGGGGGCGACCAATCATTTCGAAACCTGCGGTTTCATCCGCAGCCGCGCAGGTGTCGCCTATCCGGACATTCAATATCATTTCCTGCCGATGGCGGTCGCCTACGACGGATCGACCCTCGCGCAGGAGCATGGTTTCCAGGCGCACGTCGGACCCATGCGCTCCAAGAGCCGCGGCTGGGTCCGATTGGCCTCCGCCGATCCGCTCGAGAAGCCGCGCATCCAATTCAACTATCTGAGCGAGCCGGATGATTGGGCCGAGATGCGCGCCTGCGTCCGCCTGACGCGCGAAATTTTTGCGCAGCGCGCGTTCGACCGGTATCGGGGGCGCGAAATTCAGCCCGGCGCCGATGTCCAAACGGACGAGCAAATCGATGCCTTCATCCGCGCCAAGGTCGAAAGCGCCTACCACCCCTCGTGCTCGTGCAAAATGGGCCGGGCGACGGATCCGATGGCGGTCGTCGACCCGGAAACGCGCGTCATCGGACTCGAAGGACTGCGGGTGGTGGATTCCTCCATCATGCCCTCGGTGACCACGGGGAACCTCAACGCACCGACCATCATGCTGGCGGAGAAGGCTGCAGATCACATCTTGGGCCGCGGCATGTTGGCTCCGGCCAGCGCCCCGTTCTATACCGCGCCGAATTGGCGCAGCGCGCAGCGCTAGGGCGCCTCGAATCTGAAGCCGCCCTCTCAGCGCCCGGGACTCGCCGCAACGAGGGCAAGCTCCTCGAACATGCCGGCGCCTCGATACTCGCATAGCATACGACCAGGCCATGATATCGCCATCCGAGCTTCCGGACCTGCAGATCGACATGACGAAGATTGCCAAATTGGAAACCTTCGCCGACGAGTTCGTCTGCTTCGTGCGGCTCACGACCGACAGCGGCGCGGTCGGTTGGGGCCAGACATCGACCTACAACGCGGATATCACGGCCAGCATTTTCCACCGGCAGGTCGCGCCGTGGGCGCTCGGAGCGAACGCGCTCGACATCGATGCGCTGGTGGACCGTATCGAGGAACGCGAGCACAAGTATCCCGGCAGCTATCGCTGCCGGGCCATCGCCGGCTTGGATACTGCACTGTGGGACCTGCACGGCAAGCTCGCGGACAAGCCGGTGGTCGCCCTCCTGGGCGGTGCGCCGAAGCGCCTGCGCGCCTACGCATCGTCCATGAAGCGCGATATTTCACCGGACGCCGAGGCCGGACGGCTGGTGCGTCTGCGCGACGAGAAGGGCTTCGATGCCTTCAAGTGGCGGGTTGCCGCCGAATGCGGGCACGATGTCGACGAATGGCCGGGGCGGACCGAGGCCATCGTGCCGCGAGTCGCCCGGGCGTTGGGAGACAGGACGGCGAAACTGGTCGATGCCAACAGCGGCTTTTCCCCGCGGCGCGCGATTGAAGTCGGCCGATTGCTCGAGTCCGAAGGCGTCGACCATTTCGAAGAGCCGTGTCCCTATTGGAAGCTCGAGCAAACCAAAGAAGTCCGCGATGCGCTCGATCTCGACGTCACGGGCGGCGAGCAGGACTGGGATCTCGCCACCTGGGCGCGCATGATCGGGATGCAGGCGGTCGATGTGGTGCAGCCGGACGTGATGTACATGGGGGGCATTGCGCGCACGCTGCGCGTCGTTCGCATGGCGGCCGATGCCGGGCTCCCGTGTACACCGCACAGCGCAAATCTGTCGTTGGTCACGATCTGTACCATGCACTTGCTCGGTGCCATACCGAATGCCGGCAAATACCTGGAGCTCTCCATCGAGGGTGCGGATTATTATCCGTGGCAGGAAAACCTCTTTCTCGGCGATCCATTCGCGGTCCGAGACGGCCGCGTCGCCATTCCCGCCGGACCCGGGTGGGGTGTGGAGATCAACCCGGGCTGGCTCGAACGAGCGGCCTACCGGTCGAGCGCAACCTAATTCGCCGCGCCGTGGAACTCCGCGGCGATCTCCGCAAGGAGAGCGCCGACGTATCCGCTGAACGAGCGCCACGCCTCGACGTGAAACGCATCATCGGCGATACGCCACAAGACGATGTCCGCCTTGGCGAGCACGGTGCGGGTGCACATGCCGATTGGGAACGCGCTCATGTCCAAATCGAGCGGGCAGGCGCCGTTCAATATCGCCCGTGCGTGAACGCCGTGAATTTCGAATGCAAATTGCCGATGGCTGATATCGACCAGTGCATGCGGGGCACCGGCCAACGCGCCCTCCAGCGCACGTGCGATGGCCGTTTCGGGCTCGCCGGGCGCCGAATCCAACAAAAGGTACTCATCGGGCCCCAGCCACAATGTCGCGCGTGTGCCCTGCAGCTTCGCGCGGCACGGCTCTTCGGCAAACGCAACGCCCCAGACGGGCAGGGCGAGTGCGCGGGCGCGCGCATCGCCATGCAGTACCAAGCGTGTCGCCGGCCGCAGCGGCTGCAGCCAGGGGGTCGCGGAGATCGCCGGTGCTCGACGCGCCGCCTGTTCAGCCATTGATCCGCACTCCGCTGGGATCGTAGAATACCGGCGCCGTGACTTCGACCGCGATGTCGTGTCCGGGCATCGGAACGTGCAGTATCTCGCCGAGCCGCGAACGCCCCCCGGCGACGAGGCCGAGCGCAATGGGATATCCCAAAACGCTGCTCTCGTAAGACGAGGTCACGTGGCCGATGAGGTGCATCGGAGGCTGTTGTCCTGCCTTGGGTGCGATCTGCGCTCCCTCCTCGAGAACGGTACCGTCGCGTGTTCGCAATCCGACGAGTTGTTTGCGGCCCGGGGCCTTCATCGAGGCGCGTTCGAGCGCGCGTTTGCCGACGAAGTCCGTCTTATTCTTGCCGATTGCCCAGCTCAAGCCCGCATCATCCGGCGTGACCGTACCGTCGGTGTCCTGGCCGACGATGATGTAGCCTTTCTCGGCCCGCAGCACGTGCATGGCTTCAGTGCCGTATTCGACCATGCCGTGCGCTCGTCCGGCCGCGTAGACAGCCTCCCACACCGTCGCGCCGTAATCGGCGGGGACGTTGACTTCGAAGCCCAATTCGCCGGTAAAGCTCACGCGAAACAGCAGCAGCGGCACACCGCAGATGCGACCGCGAACCACGCTCATGTGGGGGAGCGCGGCCGCGCTCAAGTCGATGTCCTCGATCAAGGAATCGAGAACGCGGCGTGCATTCGGTCCCTGTACCGCGATGACCGCCCACTGCTCGGTGGTGGAGGTCAGCCAGACCTCGAGATCGGGCCATTCGGTTTGCCGGTAGTCCTCCATCATCGCCAGCACGCGCGGTGCACCGCCGGTCGTGGTCGTTACGTGGAAGCGATCCGCCGCGAGGCGCGCCACGACGCCGTCATCATAAATAAATCCATCGTCCCGGCACAGAATCCCGTAGCGCGCACGCCCGACGCCGAGTCCCGACCAGCTGTTGATGTACAGCCGATTCATGAACTCCGCTGCATCCTTGCCGACGATCTCGATCTTCCCGAGTGTCGATGCGTCGAAGATACCGCACACGTTGCGCACGGCGAGACATTCGCGTGCCACCGCCGCATGCATGTCCTCGCCCGAACGCGGAAAATAGCGGGCGCGCTTCCAGAGGCCCACGTTCTCGAAGATGGCGCCCTTGGCCGCCGCCCACTCGTGCGTCGGCGTCGTGCGTACGGGGTCGAACAGGTCGCCGCGCGAATTGCCGGCGAAGCTGCCGAAAGTCACGGGCGTGTACGGCATGCGAAACGTCGTCAATCCCACCTGGGGGATCGGCACGCCGAGGTCCTTGGCCACGATCGCGAGTGCGTTGAGATTGGAGGTCTTGCCCTGGTCGGTCGCCATTCCGGTCGTCGTGTAGCGCTTGACGTGCTCGATCGATTCGAAGCCCTCGCGCGAGGCGAGCCTCAGGTCGCGGACCGTGACATCGTGCTGCCAGTCGACGAAGGACTTATCGCCGCTCGGCGGGTTCGCCTGAGGCAGAGCGCCGAGATAACCGCCAGCATCCCGCAGCAGGGTCTCGACGGCCAAACCGTGCGCGCCCGCATCCGCCTGAGCGCTCGATGCACTCTGGTTCGACACCGATGCCGCGTCAATTCCCGCCCGGGCGCCGTCCTCGAGAGCCTGCGCAAGCCCGATGATCCCGCGACACGCGCCCGCTGAGCGCTCGCGCTCCGCGGACTGACCCGGCACAAACGCTTGCAGCGACTCGTTCCACGCCAGCTTGCCGCGCGATTGGGAGAACAGATGCACGCTGGGCGTAAAGCCGCCCGACATCAGCACCACATCGCAGTCGAAGCGCTGCCCGGCGCGCACGTGGCCGGCAGGGTCGCTTTGCCCGATGCTGATGCCGCTGACCCGAAGATCACCGTCGGTACCGAGTACGGTAGCGCTCGTGATTACCTGGATGCCCGCTTGGCGTGCGGCTTGCGGGAGTGCGCCCGAGGGCGCGAGTCGTAGGTCGGCGATGGCGGCCACTTCCATGCCCGAAGCATTGAGATCGAGAGCCGATTGATAGGCGGCATCGCCCGCCGTGACGAGCACGGCCCGGCGCCCCACGCATACCCCGTAGCGGTTCAGATACGTCTGCGCAGCGCCCGCCAGCATGATGCCGGGCCGATCATTGCCCGGAAATACCAGTGGCCGCTCGATGGCGCCGGTTGCCAGCACCACCCGGGCGGCGCGTACCTGCCATAGCCGCTCGCGCGGTTGGTGGGCGGGTGCGATCGCAACGTGATCGGTGAGGCGCTCATTTAAACCGATGAGATTGTGGGGGAAGTAGCCGAAAGCGGTGGTTCGGGGAAGCAGCTCGACGCGGGGTATGCGCTGCAACTCCGCAATCGAGCGCTGCACCCAGTCGAGCGCCGGTGCATCCGCGATGCGTGCGGCCGTGTCCCCGAGCACGCTGCCGCCGAACTCCGCTTGCTCATCGCACAGGATGACCCGCGCGCCGGTCCGAGCAGCGGCGAGGGCTGCCGCGATGCCCGCAGCGCCCGCGCCGACGACGAGCACGTCGCAGTGTGCATAGCGCTGCGCGTAGCGGTCGGGATCGGGGCGCCTCGGCGCGATACCGAGACCCGCGGCGCGGCGAATCAGCGGTTCATACAGCGCCTTCCACGCCTTGCGCGGCCACATGAACGTCTTGTAGTAAAAGCCGGCCGGGAAGAATGGCGATAGGAGATCATTGAACCTGCCGAAGTCGTGCTCGAGGCTGGGCCAACGATTTTGACTCTCGGCGATCAAGCCGTCGTACAACTCGACCTGGGTAGCCCGGAGGTTCGGCGTTGAGCGCGCCGCATCGCGCCTCACCGTCACGAGTGCATTCGGCTCCTCGGAACCGGCGGACAATATGCCGCGCGGCCGGTGATATTTGAACGAACGCGCGACCAGATGCACGCCGTTGGCGAGGAGTCCGGAGGCGAGCGTGTCGCCGGCAAAACCGCTGTAGGACTTCCCGTCGAACACAAATCGCAACGGGCGTGCTCGATCGATGCGCCCACCGTCTGCGGTGCGAAAGCTCACGGGGCGCGACCTCGAACTGAAGCAACGTCCGGTCTGGGTTCGCCCGTCTTGTAGACCGCCAGGAAGTGATCCGTGGTGGTGTCGCGCAGAGCGTTGAAAAAGCGCCCGCAACCGCGGGCATGGCGCCAGCGCTCCGCGTAGATCCCCTTGACGTTCGAGCGCATGTACAAGAAATCGGCCCATGCTTGGTCATCGACCTCGGCGGGTCTCGCCGGTCGCACCACGTGTGCCTCGCCGCCGTAGGTGAATTCGAGTTCGGGGCGATTGCCGCAATACGGACAGGGGATGAGCAGCATGCCGGGTCAGTGAGCCACGGCAGCCGCCGCGGCCTCGTCGATCAAATAGCCGTCGCGGAAGCGTTCGATGGTGAACGGTGCGTTGATGGGATGCGGCTCGTCGCGGGCGATCGTCCACGCAAAGACGTGCGCGGACCCGGGAGTCGCCTTGAAGCCGCCCGTGCCCCAACCGCAATTTACGTACAGACCCGGCACCGGGGTCTTGGCGATGATGGGCGACCGGTCCGGAGTCACATCGACGATGCCGCCCCAGTTGCGCAGCATGCGCAAGCGGCGAAATTGCGGGAACAGTTCGCAAATGGCGTCGAGCGTGTGCATGTTGATGTGCAGAGCGCCGCGCTGCGTGTACGAGGTGTAGGCGTCCGTCCCGGCGCCGATGACGAGTTCGCCCTTGTCCGACTGGCTGATATAGGCGTGGATGGTGTTGGACATCACGACACAGGGAAAAATGGGTTTGATCGGCTCCGATACCAGCGCCTGCAGCGGGAAGCTCTCGAGGGGCAGGCGCACGCCCGCCATCGCCATGATGACGCTGGTGTGACCGGCGGCGGAGACGCCCACCTTGCGCGAACGGATGGACCCGCGGGTCGTTTGCAGCGCTTCGACCGCACCGTCCGGGGCGCGTGTGATGCCGGTCACCTCGCAGTTCTCGATGATGTCCACTCCCAACCCATCGGCCGCGCGTGCGTATCCCCAGGCAACCGCATCGTGGCGTGCGGTGCCGCCGCGCCGCTGCAGGGCGGCGCCCAATACAGGATAGCGAATGTTTTGTTCGATGTTCAGCGGCGGACAGAACTCCCTGGCTTGTTCGGGCTCCAGCCATTCGTTGTCGACGCCGTTGCAGCGATTGGCATGCACGTGGCGTTTGGCCACCTGGATGTCGTGCACCGTGTGCGCGAGCATCATCACGCCGCGCGGCGAGAACATGACGTTGTAGTTCAATACCTGCGAGAGGTTCTCCCAGAGCTTGAGCGAGTGATCGTAAAGCGCGGCGCTTTCATTGAAGAGGTAATTCGAGCGGATGATGGTGGTGTTGCGACCGGTATTGCCGCCGCCGATCCATCCTTTCTCGAGCACCGCGATGTTCGTCAAACCATGTTCTTTGGCGAGATAATAGGCGGCACCCAGACCGTGCCCTCCGCCGCCGACGATGATCGCATCGTAGCTTGCCTTGGGCTCAGCCTTTCGCCATTGCTTGTCCCAGCTGCGATGGCCCGATAGGCCTCGCCGGAGCAGCGCCAATGCGGAAAATGTGGTCACTTAGGCTCTGAGTTCCTTGTTCTCGGGATCGTACGGCGAGTCGACGAGAACCGTGGCGCGTTTGCGTTCGCCGAGAATCTCGATCTGCAATTCGCCGCCCACCTGGGCGAATTCCGCCTTCACGTAGCCCAATCCCAAGCTCTTTCCGAGCGCATGCCCGTAGTAGCCGGCCGTCGCTCTCCCGACGAGAGTTCCCTTGGCGTCGAACAGCGGCTCGTTGCCGAGCGGGTCCGCGTCCGTGACACCATGCACCTCGAAGGTGATGAAGCGGTGCGGTACACCCTGTTTGAGCTGCCTCTCGAGTGCCTCCTTGCCGATGAAGGCTCCCTTGGCCAAGCGCACGAATCGGTCGAGGCCGGCCTCATACGGGGTGTAGTCCGGAGTCAGGTCGCTGCCCCACATGCGATAGGACTTCTCCAGCCGCAACGACTCCATCGCGCGCATCCCGGCCATGCCGATCTTGAATTCGGCACCGGCTTCGAAGATGGCGTCGAACAAATGGTGCGCGTACTCGATGGGAAAATGCAGCTCCCAGCCAAGGGCGCCGACGAAATTCACGCGCAGCAGATACACATCGGTGGCGAGCCCCACCTCGCTCACCTGCCCGGTGAGCCACGGAAACGCGGTGTTGTCGAGGGGTGTATCGGTCAGCTTCGCCAAGACGTCGCGCGCACGCGGACCGGCGAGCACGAAGCAGCCGCGACTGGTGGTGATGTTGCGCAAGCCGACGCCCGGCGTCTCCCCGGACGCGTTTTTCGGCAGCATCTGCTGCAGATAATCGCTGTCGTAGCGCTCCGCCGCGCCGGCGCTCACCACGTAGTAGTGCTGGTCGGCGATCTTCGTGATCGTGAATTCAGAACGGATGCCGCCGCGGCGAGTGAGCGCATGACAGAGGGCGATGCGGCCGGTCTTGGTCGGCACCTTGTTCGCCACCAGACCATCGAGCCACTCTTCCGCACCCGGACCCGTCACCTCGTGCTTGGTGAAAGGCGTGAGATCGATCATCCCGACATGCCGGCGAATGCGCAGCGCTTCGTTGCCCACGTGCTGAAAATAGTTCGAGCGGCGGAAACTCCACCGGTCCTTCGCTTCGACGCCCGGCGGCGCAAACCAGTTGGCGCGTTCCCAGCCGTAGCGCTGGCCGAAGACTGCGCCCATGCGCGCGAGCTTGTCATACACGGGGCTGGTCTTGGCCGGCCGGGCATCGGGGCGCTCCTCATCCGGAAAGTGGATGACGAAGACGTTGCGATAGGTTTCTTCGTTTTTCTCAACGACGTAGCGCTTGCTCGTGTACGGGCCGTAGCGACGCGGGTCCACTGCCATCATGTCGATGCCCGGTTCGCCCTCGACGATCCACTCCGCCAATTGCCAGCCCGAGCCGCCCGCCGCGGTGATCCCGAAGCTGTGGCCCTCGTTCAGCCACAAGTTGCGCACGCCCCATGCAGGACCGATGAGCGGGCTGCCATCCGGTGTGTAGGCGATCGGTCCGTTCACGATGTCCTTGATGCCGCAGGTCGCGAGGGCGGGCACCCGGCGCTGCGCCGCCTCGACATGCGGCAGCAATCGCTCGAGGTCGCCCTCGAACAAGCTCTTGCCGAACCAATCGGGAACGCCGTCCGCAAATCGCGCCGGCGCACCGGCCTCATAAGGGCCCAAAATCCAGCCCATTCGCTCTTCCCGCAGATAGTACGATTGGTCCGACTCGCGCAACACCGCGAGTTCGCGCCCGCCGCCCTGGCGGTAGGCCTTCAATTCCGGGGACTCGTCGTAGACGATGTATTGATGCTCGACCGGGATCGATGGCACATTGAGCCCAAAGAGCCGACCCATTTGCCGTGCATAATTGCCGGTAGCACAAACGACGTGCTCGGCGACGATGTCGCCCTTGTTGGTGGTCAGACACCACTCGCCGGATGCGCTGCGCGTGACGCCGGTCACTTCGGTCTGCTCGTGGATTTCCGCGCCGCGGGCACGCGCCCCTTTGCGCAGCGCCATGGTGAGATCGGCCGGTGCGATGTGTCCGTCATCGGGATGGTACAGCGCGCCGACGATGTTCGGCGTATCCGCGCCGTTGCCGAGCTCGACCAACGGCCAGAGCTTCTTCACCTCCCGCGGACCGATGACTTCGAACGGCACGCCGATGGTGTTGGCGGTGCCGCAATACTTTTGATATTCATCCATGCGCTCGCTGCAGGTCGCGAGGCGCAGATTGCCGGTGACGTGAAAACTCACGTCCTGGCCGGTTTCCGCCGGCAATCGCTTGTACAAATCCACCGAATACTTGTGGAGCTGACCCACCGTGTAGCTCATGTTGAAGAGAGGCAGCAAGCCTGCCGCATGCCAGGTGGATCCTGCCGTGAGCTCGGCCCGCTCGAGCAGCACGATGTCCGACCATCCCTTGTGGGCCAAGTGATAGAGCGTGCTGACGCCGACCGCACCGCCACCGATTACCACGACGCGGGCATGTGTTTTCATCTGCTTGATCTCCCGGACGCAAATGCGCCCCGCAGTGTAACCAGCGGGGTTGTAAAGAAGAGGCCAATTGCGACAACCGCTTGCAGAAAAGCGTCATCCAGCCGGCGCGGTCTCGTACCGGGCACGCAGCGTGACCGAGGCGTGGGGTTGTCTCCTGGTATATTAGCGACATCGTAATGTCGGATTTTGGCATCTTGGCTGCCTCGGAGGCATAATGGCGCCATCGATGGCTTTTCGCTAGGGAGGCTCGATTGGAATCGCCCGCGATCCTGCGCAAGTGCAAGTACGCCTTTTTGACGCTGCCCAATTATTCCTTGATCGCCGTGGCCAACGCGCTCGAACCCTTGCGCATGGCCAACCGTTTGGTGGGTAAGGAGGTGTATGAGTGGTCCGTGATCAGCGTGGATGGCCGCGCGATCGATGCGAGCAGCGGGCTCAGCCTCTCACCGACCGGGTCTCTCGATAAGCTGGGGTCGGTCGACATCCTGTTCGTCTGCGGCGGCATCAATATTCGCGATGCCGTCTCGCCGGCGCTGCTCACTGCGTTGCGGCGACTCGCCGAGCGGCGGGTCCCGCTGGGGGCTTTGTGTACGGGCGGCTACGTGCTGGCACGCGCCGGACTCCTGGATAACTTTCGCGCGACGATTCACTGGGAGAATTTGTCGGCGCTGCGCGAGGAGTTTCCGCGGGTACTCATCAGCGATCAGTTGTTCACGATCGACCGCAATCGCTTCACGTGTTCCGGCGGCACCGCACCGCTTGATCTGATGCTCAATCTCATCGAGGCGAAGCTCGGGCCGCGAATCTCGCAGCGGGTTTCCGAGCAGTTCATCGTCGATCGAGTGCGCAAGGACAACGATCGCCAGTACATTCCGCTGCGGGCCCGAATCGGTGTATCCCACCGCGGCCTCATCCGGGTTGCTCAACTCATGGAAGAGAACATCGAGAAGCCGCTGTCGCTGGAACAGATCGCCAAGTCCACCGGACTATCGCGCCGGCAGATCGAGCGTCTGTTCAAGCGCGACCTCAATTGTGTGCCGAAGCGTTACTATCTCGAAATGCGCTTACGGCGCGCGCGCGAGCTGCTGCTGCAAACCGCCATGCCCATCATGGACATCACGGCGGCGTGCGGATTCCAATCGCCGCCGCACTTCTCGAAATGCTACCGTCATCAATACGGCTACCCGCCGAGCGCCGAACGGAAGATCGGAGAGGGCCGGGTGATGAGCGAGGATCGCGGGACTCAACCCATCGCGCTGGCGGGTTGAGGCGACAGCCCCGCCGAACTTTCCGTCGCATCATCCGTGATGCTTCGTCGTTTAAATTCTGGAAAGCGTCGCTTCGGGATACCCGCGGCGGGGGCGATGCGCGGGTAAGATAGATGAAGCTCTCGTGGGTCAGGAAGCGAACGATGAACGCGCGCGATGTGATGCTGAGCCGCCTGCGGCGCCGTAATCCGCAAACGGCATTGGAGCGGGAGTTCTACTGCAGTCCGGAGGAATACCAAGTCGATCTCGAGATGATCTGGTATCGCGACTGGCTCTTCGTGGGCCACGATTGCGAGGTGCCGAATCCGGGCAATTATTTGACCTTGCAGATCGGCGAGTATCCGGTGTTGGTGGTGCGGGACCGTGACGGATCCTTGCACGCCTTCCACAATTCCTGCCGCCACCGCGGTTCGAGGATTTGTTCGACAGAGCGGGGGACGGCGACCCGGCTCGTGTGTCCGTATCATCAGTGGACCTACCATCTCGACGGGCGCTTGTTCTCGGCGCGCGATATGGGCAGCGGCTTCGACCGTGCGCAATACGGCCTGCGGCCGGTGCATTGCACGAGCGCCGGCGGCTACATCTGGGTATGTCTAGCTGCGGCGGCGCCGGATTTCGAGCCGATTCGGCGCCACATGGAGCCTTATTTCCTGCCGCACAAATTGCACGAGACCAAAATCGCCTTTGCGTCGACCATCGTCGAGCGCGCGAATTGGAAGCTGATTTGGGAAAACAATCGCGAATGCTACCACTGCTCGGCGAACCATCCGGAGCTCATCCGAACCTTCCCGGAGACACCGACCGTCACGGGCGTCGAGGGCGCCGCCAGTGATCCGTTGATCACCGCGAAATGGGCGCATTGGGAGTCGCTCGGCTTGCCGAGCAAATTCCACCTTTCCGCCAACGGCCAATACCGCACCTCGCGCATGCCGTTGGTCGAGGGTGCCGTGAGCCTCACCATGGACGGGCGTAGCGCCGTGCGCCGGCCGCTGACCGACGCGCTGGTGGAACCCGACCTCGGCACGCTCCTGCTGTTCCACTATCCGACGACTTGGAATCACGTTCTGGCGGACCACGCAATTTCGTTTCGCCTCCTGCCCGTCAGCCCGACCGAGACGCAGCTCACCACCAAGTGGCTGGTCCACAAGGACGCGGTGGAGGGCATCGATTACGACCTCGAGCGCCTCACCGAGGTATGGCTCGCGACCAACGAGGCGGATCGGCGCGTGTGCCAGGAAAATCAGATCGGCGTGAATTCTCCGGCCTACGATCCTGCACCGTATTCGCCGGTACATGAGGGCGGTGTGATTCAGTTCGTCGACTGGTACTGCAGGGAGCTCGAAGGCAGACTCACCTGAATGGCTCGAAGGCACCCGTCTCTCGACAATCACGCACGGTGGTGTGGCTGCTCGCAGCCGCGGTGTTCATCAATTATTTCGACCGCGGCAATCTCGCCACGGCGAGCCCGCTTCTGCAACGCGAGCTCGGTCTCTCGAACTCCGAATTAGGAATACTCTTTTCGGCCTTCTTCTGGTCGTATGCACCCTTGCAGCCCGTCGCCGGCTGGCTGGCGCAACGCTTCGACGTACGCTACGTGCTCGGCTGCGGCCTCGCTCTGTGGGCCTTGGCCACCATGCTCACCGGTTTGGCGACGAGCTTCGCGATGATCCTCATCTTGCGCGTCCTGCTCGGCATCGGCGAGAGCGTCGCATACCCGTGCAATGCAAAATTCCTCGCGCAACGAGTGCCCATCCACGAGCGCGGCCGTTCGAACGGATTCATCGCCGTCGGCCAATCGCTCGGGCCGACCTGCGGGACCCTGCTCGGCGGACTCGTCATGGCGCGTTTCGGCTGGCGCCCCGCGTTCGTGGTGTTCGGTGCACTGTCGTTCGCGTGGTTGATCCCCTGGCGTGCCGCGACCCGAGACGGTACCACCGCCGGTTCCGCAGCCGGACAACATCCGATCCCCTATCGCGTGCTGCTGCGAGAGCGATCGCTCTGGGGAACGAGCTTGGGTCACTTCTGCGGGAACTACGCCTACTATCTCATGCTCACCTGGCTGCCGCTGCTGCTCGTCAGAGTGCACGGGTTTCGAATGGAGCAAATGGCGGCAATCGGCGCCTGCGTCTACGCGCTGCAGGCCCTCAGCGCGCCCGCGACGGGATGGGTTTGCGACCGGTTGATCATCCGCGGCATCGCGCCGAATCGCGTCCTAAAGACGGCGATCATCGTCGGCCTATGCGGAGTGGCCGTGCCGATGGCTTTGTGTGCGGTGGCCGGCGCCCGGCTCTCCGTCATGATGCTACTGATGGCCGGCGTTTTTTTCGGCGTGCAGAGTGCGCCGCTCGGCTCGATCACCCAGACGCTCGGGGGACCGAGAGCCGCAGGACAATGGATGGGCATTCAAAACCTTTGCGCCAACATGGCCGGCGTGCTCGCGCCCCTGATCACGGGATTTGCCGTCGATCGCGGCCGGGACTTCTTCTGGGCCTTCGCCATTTCAGCGGTGATTACGCTCGCCGGCGTATCGGCTTATGCATTCATGATACGGCGGATCGAGCCGGTGGCGTGGCCGGCTCCGACGGCGGCGGCGGAGCGCCGCCCTTGCTAGGCGGTGGGGAACGCAGGACTGGCGGTGGCGATCATCGGACTGGAGGCGGGAAACACGGGACTGAAGACGGGCGCCAGGAAAAACTTTCCTGCCAGTTCACCGTACCCCCGGTATACGAAGTGCCCGTTCATTTCCAACAGCTCACCGCGGTGCTCGCGGTAGTAGCGCGGGATGTCGTACCAGGGCATGGTCGGCTTCAGATGATGCACGACGTGCAAATTGTTATACAAATAGAGCAGCCCGAACACGACGTTCGATTCGACCGCTGCGGTCCGCTCTTGTGAGTCCACAGCGGCGCGATGTTCCGTAAAGGCGCGCAGCAGCCCCAGACTCAAACCCGGATACGCGACGAGCAGACAATATTGCCACCACGGAAAGCCGCACACCTCGGAAATGAACCAGAACAGAGCTGCCAATGCGACGATGTGTACGGCCCAGTGGGGCAAGTGGGAAAGATCGCCCTGGCGCACGCGGCGAGTTTCCTTGGTGATGAGACTCCATAAGCGCAACGCCGGTCCCACGGCCAGGCGGCCCGCCATCGTTTGATTGAACATGAGCAGCGCCCGCTTGATGGGCCCCATGCACTCCCAATCGCCGGGGAGGACGTAATACGACTCGGTATCGACGCCCGGAATCGTCAGATTGATGTCGCGATGATGGGTGGTATGGCTCTTGCGATATAACGGGTAGGGAAACCACAGGCCCAACGGCGGGAAGACCACCGCCAAACGCAGCCACGCGGGCACGCCGCGAAACGCATGAATGGCCTCGTGCTGCAGCGAGAAATGCCACGCGAGCAGATAGGCGCCCGCGGGCATGATCACCCACCACGGCAGACGCGCGCTGTACCAAATCAGAGCGACCCACGCTCCGTAGAGAGCGATTGCCACCAGCCACGTGGGGCCGTCGATCTGTCGGAATTTTTCGCTGAGACGCAGCATGATCGTACGAGCCTAGTCTACCGGCAATTCGTCGGCTTACGGTAGCGCCCGCAACCCTGCCATGGCGCCTCGTGCCCTCTGGGGTAAGGGCGGCCTTCCTAGCGGCGGCGTAGGGAGCTGCGCGTCAGCGGCTGAACGCCGGATCAATCACCGCGGCGAGCGGACGCTCGCTCCAAAACCGCGTAGCCGCCGCCAATTCCATTCGCAGCCCATCATAGTCGCTCGCGACGGGTGCCTCGAAGCGCTGCAGCAATAGGGGCTCCATCAGAGCCTTGGTCGAGGCGTTTCGATGCGCTTCGAGGAAGGCGCTCTGCAATGCCTGCAGCCCTCCTTGCGATGCAACGAACATCGGAATGGGTCTCGGAGCAGTTCTCGCGACGATACGCAGCTGCGAGGTCAACTCGGGCCGGAACCGCTGCAGTAACCGCAATGCATACGAATCGATCGGCGCCACCTCAGCGGCTCCGTTCAGCACCGCGGTGAGAGCGCCCAAGGGCGTGATTTGCGGCGCAATGATTTCGCTGAAGAGCGGATACGAATCGCCGCCGACCCCTGTGAGGTAGGTGAGAGCGGCAGCGTAGCCCGACTGAGAATCCGGCGACGTGAAGGCGATCCTATGGCCGAATGTGTCCCGAAGCGTATGAAAGGCGCTATCGGCGCGCACCACCAGGTCGCTCCAATAGTGCGGCTCGCCCCCGAACTCGATGGGTGAGGGTACCGGGGCGGCAATGGGGACCGGTTGCGGCTCGGCGCGCGAGAAGGGCAGTCCGCACATGAATACCGCGGCTTTGTCGCCCCTCGCCCAAAGGTCTGCGATGGGTCGAGGCGGCGGATGCTCGATCAAGCCGATGGGCAGCTGCGTCTGCCCGATGAGTTCGCCGAGCAACGCGCGCCATGCACCGGCCGCTTGCGGACTGACGGCGTACATGCGCGCATTGGCGATCATCGCGCCATCAAAATTTGAAGAAGTCTCTCGCAGCCTTCAGGTTCGCTTCGCCTCGCGCTCAAAATTTGTACCCGAACGATCCGCCGATCACCCGCGGCCGCAGCGGCGTCTGCTCGACGATGAATTGATCGGTGCTGATGAAGGTACTGGCATTCGAGTTGCTGAGGTTCTCGGCGAACACGCTCACCGTCCACGAATCCTTGGCGACGCCGAACGAGGCGTTGTAGACCGAGTAAGCGGGAAGCTCGAACCGACCTCTCGAGGTGTTGATGGCACCGCCGGGCAGAATCGTCGGATTCGCCCCCGCCTGCGTGAATGAATGGCCGGAGTGGGTGGCGCCGGCCTGAACGAACCAGTTGTAATCGGTCATGGCCCACTCGTAGCGGGCGCGCACGCTCAACTGGATCGGAGGCGAATTGGCGCTCGGCGCGCCGGTCGGGCCGAACGGGTTCGTGACTGGAGAGCAGATGCCCGGCGTGTAGGTGGTGCCGCCGCAGACCTGCGTGATCGGCTTGCCGAAGTTCGGACTTGCGGGATTGTTGTTGATGAGCGCCGGCGAATTCGTCTGCTCGCTCTGGTTCCAGGAGGCCGCATACTGCACCGTCAGCCCGCTCACGACGCGGGCTACGAGCGAGGTCTCGATACCCCGGATGCGGAAGTTCTGACCGTTCGTGTCATAAAAGAGATTGCCGACCACGCCGGGATTGAAGAACTCGATCTGAACGTCGTCCCACTTCTCCTGGTAGATGGCGCCGTTCCACTGCAGGCGGTGATCCAGAAATTCCGTCTTCCAGCCGAACTCGTTGTTCGTCAACTTGTCCGATGAGTACGACTTGGGAATGATGTACTGCGGCACGCCGCTCGCGTCGTTGGTGTGCAAGGCTCCGCCGTTCTGGTTGAAGCCGCCCGGGCGAAAGCCCTGCGAGAACGTGTAATACACCATGACGTCCGGCATGATGTGCCAGGTGAGATTCCCGCGGCTCTTCCAGCCGGACTCGGTGTCCCTCAGATTATTGGCATCCAGGTTGTAGCTGTAAGTGGGAACGTCGTGGCAGCCCCCGGCAGGCACGCCGGCGTCGAAGCAGCCGAAGCTCGAGACCACGCTGCCCTGCATGGAGTTCTCGAACTGGTAATGGCGCGTGCCGACCGTCACCGTCAACACCTTTGGAATGATGTCGAAGTCGGAGGACAAGAAGAAAGCCGTCTGCTTGGTTTCGCGGTACTGATCCTGAAAGAACGAGGTGTTGTCGTTCTTGACGCCAGGGCTCTGCACGTACGTGCCCGGGATCGTGCCGACGTTCGACAAGCAGCCGGTTTCGCTGGCTGAGGTGCACGCCGGCATGGTCTTGTACTGCCAGGCGGTCTGATCGTACAGCTTGTTGTCCTCGTAGTAGGCGCCGACGATGCCGCGCAGGCGCCAGTCGTCCGGGGTGCTGAAGCGCAGTTCGTGCTGCTGGTGCAGGTTTTGTTCCTGCGTGTGCCAGGTCGAACTCGGCGAGAAGCAGGTTGACGTCAGGCCCGGCGCGGATCCCGGACCGTAGCACTGATAGTAATCGGCGTAATTGCCGCGCGCATAGTTCGTGTAATCGCCGACCTGATCGACGTTGCGGTCGAGGTAGCCGCCGGTATAGACGGCCTTGATATCCCCGAACTTGCCGTTCACCGTCCACGCGGTGTTTTCGAACTTGTCCTTGTCGTAAGCGCTGTTGAACAACGTGACCTCGAGGGGCGAAAGCGGTGCGCCGTCGGAGGCATTGGGTTGCTGATAGAACACGCCTTGCGAGTGCATGTCCTGATAGGACTGAGTGATCAGCGCGTTCCAGTTTTCGTTGAACTTGTACAGCGCCTCGACACGTATTCCCTGGTAGGTCACCGGATTGATCGCCCGGCTGGCGATGCTGTTGTTGTTGATGACCGGGCTGCCGGGCGGTACCTGACAAGGCCCTGCGGGGGCGGTGAGGCCGCAACCCGTCGGATAGTCGCCGTATCCAAACAATGCAATCCCGAGATCGCTGGGCTTGCGCGTGAACGTCGCGGGCACGTTATCGATGTAGCCACCGCGCGAGTCGGTATAGATCACCCCGCGTACGGCCATGGTGTCGGGGATCAGCGGAAGGTTCAGCACCGCCGTCGCGTTGCTGTTCTGGTCGCCGTGAGCGGTCGTCGAGTAGGCGGTGGAGACGTTGCCCTCGGTCACATTCAACTTCGGCTCGTTCGTGATGTAGCGTATGACGCCGGCCTGGGCGCCCGCGCCGAACAGCGTGCCCTGCGGGCCCTCCAGAACCTCGATGCGATTGATGTCGGCGGCATAGATGTCGAGGTTGCGATTGGGGAGCTGGGCGGATTGATTGTCGAGGTAGATGGCGACGTTCGGCCACAATCCGGTCGAGCCGCTGCCCTGGCTGGCCTGTGAGCCGGCGCTCAAGCCGCGCATGAATACCTCGTTCTGGCCCGGCCCGTTGCTCGCGGAGGTCACGTTCGGCAGATACCTGATGTAGTCGTCGAAGGTCTGGACGTTCAACTGGCTCAGCGTTTCCGCGGTCAGCGCCTGAATCGAGATCGGCACGTCCTGGATGTTCTCGCTGCGCCGCTGCGCGGTGACCGTGATTTCCGTGATCATCTCGGCATTGCCGGTTTCGGTATCGGATGTGGGTCCGGCGGAGGCGAAGCCCGCGGGCGCACCGCTCAAGATCGCCGCGATCGCAACCGACAGCTTGGCATTAGAATTCATGGTCCATCCCCTTTATTGATTCCCGGAACTGCCGCGGCCTGATGCCGCCAGCCTCAAAGAACTGCCTCAATCATATGCCATTTGCGGGCACCCGCTCGTGGCGGCGCTTTGCACGAGGCCGCCCAACGTCTTTTTCAGGGGCCCCAGCCAAGGCTCGAAGTTGCGCCACTGGTCGAGTCCTTCCTTGAAGATCGGCCGGCGCACCTGCTCGGAGCTCGCGGTTCGGACGTTGCGCTCCGTCTTGTAGAACTCGAGACAGGCGGGCTCGAAATCGAGACCGCAGAAATCGAGCAGCCGCCGCACGTTGCCCTCGAGATTCTCGACCACGTCCTCGTGCTGAATCTGCAGGATTTTACCGGGCAGTACCGAGTTCCAGTGCTCCATGAGCTGCACGTAGGTCCGATAATAGCGGGCAATGTCATCGATGCTGTAGGTGAACTCCTGCCCGGACGCAAACAATTGCTTGAAGTTGCTGAAGCAGCACGCCATCGGCTCGCGCCGCGCGTCGACGATTTTGGCATTCGGTAGGATCAAATGGATGAGGCCGATGTGGCGAAAATTATTCGGCATCTTGTCGATGAAGAAGGGCTTCCCGGAGCGATAGATCGCCGTGTCGGTGAGGTACTTTTCCCCCATCTGCTTGAGCTGATCGGTGCCGAGTTCCGCCAGCGCTGCCGGGTATCGCGGCTGGGATTCGTTGACTTCCCGGCCATGCAGCTGCTGCACGAGGCGCGGGATATCCGCCAATTCCATGGTACCTTCGACTTTGGAGTGCGAGGCGAGAATCTGCTCGAGGAGCGTCGAGCCGGCGCGCGGCAATCCAACGATGAAAATGGGCGCCGGATCCGGCGATCCCGAACCTTGCCGCGACGCGAAGAATGAGCGCGTGCAGATGCCGGCCTGCAGTCGCGCGCTGCGCTCGATGGGCTCGATGCGGAAGCGAATCTCTCCCTTCTTCAGAGCGTTGCCGCGCTCGTAGCAGGCGAATGACTTCGCGTACTCGCCGCGATCCTCGAGGGCCTTGCCGAGCGCGAAACAAAGATGATAACGATCGACCAGCGGCGTCTCCGCCGCACCCTCGGCCGCGCGCATACGCTCGATTTCATCATCGGGAAAGCGATAGGTCTTGAGATTGGCGAGACTCCAGTACGCGTCGCCATAATTGGGCCTGCAGGCGGCGGCGGTTCGATATTCCGCGATCGCTTCCGGTTGCTTGCCTTGCGTCTTGAGTACATGCGCGATCGAGAGGTGCAATTCGGCTGCCCGCGGCGCTCCCTCGAGCAACTGGCGGTAGATCTGCAGCGCGCGCGCATTGTCGCCCAATCCGACGCACGCGGTCGCGTAAGTGGTCTTGTACGTGCGGTTGTCGGGATCGACCTCGAGCAGTTTGTCGAGCTCCTCGAGCGCGCGCGCATGTTTGTGTCGCGCGAGAAGTGCGAGTGCATAGTCGTAGCGCGCCGCTCGATAGTCCGGGGCAAGGAGCAGCACGCTTTCGAGCAGAAATTCGGCGTCGTCCAGCACGTCGAGCTTGATGCCGATCTTGGCGAGCAGCCGCATCGCCTCGACGTGATTGCCATGCGTCAGCAGGTAGCGACGCACGATGCGCTCCGCCTCGTGAATTTCCTCGTCCGCAAACATGCTGGTGGCCGTCACCACCTCCAGCGGCAGCGTGGCGAGCTTCGCCACGTGAGAGGCGGCCGTGTCGGCATCGGCCGTACGGCCGGCCGAGCGGAACAGCACCTGCAACGCCTGCCAGCTCGCCGGCAGCGCGACATTGATATTGACGGCCGCCAGATACGCCTCGATGGCTGCGGTGGGGTTACGGGCAGCCACATGGCAATGGCCGCGTTCCTGGAACAGGCGGCTATAGCGGGGATGGACCTTCTCGAGACGTGCCAACGTGTCGAGCGCCTCGCCGATATGGCCGAGGTAGCGCTGACTGACCGCAACCATATACAGAACGTCGCGGTTTTCGGGAACTTGCGTGAGCAACTGGTTCGCCGCGGCCAGAGCCACGGTGAACTGGCTGGCCTGCATCAGTCCCCGGATGCGGACGACCTCCGCTTCGATGCTCGAGAACGGCGGCGCCGTGGCAAGCGCTACCACGGCGACCCCTCGGACCCCCGCGCCCCTGCGGGCGGACCGGGCATGGCTGCGCGTGAGGCCTTCGTCGGTGCGCGTGAGGCGTTCGTCGCTGCGCGTGAGCCAAAAAAAGGCGGGCAATTGCCCGCCTTCAGTTCTCGGCAGCCGAGAGCTATGCGACTCAGTTCGGGGTCGCGCTCAGAACTTGTAGCCAAATTGGACGCCTAGAACACGCGGGCGATTCGGCGTCTGTGCGACGGCGAACTGCGAGGTGGAAGTAAAGAGACTCACGTTCCGGTCCGCCAGATTCTGGCCGAAGGCTTGTACATTCCACGCATCCTTGGCTATGCCGACCGATGCATCGAACAGCCCATAAGCGGGGTTCACGAACCGCAGCAGCGTGGTATTCACTGCGCCGTTAACAGACAGCGAAGGATTGTTGCCCGTCTGCGTGAATGAACTGGACGTGTAAGTGGCCCCGACTTGCGCGAACATCTTATAGTCGTTCCACGGCCATTCATAGCGTGCCCGCGCACTGCCCTGGAACAGCGGCGAGTTCGCGGTCGGGCTGCCCTCGATGCCGAATGGGTTTGCGATCGATGTAATCGGTTTGCCAAACTGGCCCGCGGTCAATGGATTGGCCAATAGCGCCGGATTATTGGCAATCAGTGACGGCGAATTGGTCTGCTCACTCTTGTTGTACGACGCCGAGGTGGTGACCGTCAGCCCCTGCGTCACGCGAGCCTCGACCGACAATTCGATGCCGCGAACTTTGAAATCCTGTCCGTTCGTGCCGAAGGTCAGGTTGCCTGTCTGCCCGGGGTCGAAGAAGCCGATCTGCACGTCATTCCAGAGCTCCTGGTAGATCGCGCCGTTCACTTGCAGCCGATGGTCGAAGAACTCCGTCTTCCAGCCGATCTCCTGATTCGTCAGCGAGTCGGGGGCGTATTTCAACGGGATGCAGAACTGATGAATGCCGTTGGCGTCCGGAACATAGCAGCCGCCCTTGCGGTTGAACGCGCCGGGCCGGAAGCCTTGCGAATAGGTGTAGTAGAACAGCGTATCTGGTGTGAGATGGTAGCTTAAGTTGCCGCGGCTCTTGAAGCCCGAGTAGTTCGAGACATTGTTCTCGCCGTTGATGTTGGTCGCATCCGTGAGGCAGGGGACCGCAGGTCCATGGTTGAGACAACCGAAGCTGCTGACGACGCTGCCGTTCATGAAATTCGTGAATCGGTAGTAGCGCGTCCCGCCAGTGAGGGTCAATACCTTTGGAATGATGTCGTAATCAACCGATGTAAAGAACGCATACTGGTGATAGCCGCGCTTGACGTCTTCGAAGAACGCCGTGCTGTCGTTGCGGACGTTCGGGTTATTCAACGTCGAATCAGGTGTGGGCCCGACGTTGGTCATGCAGCCGAGCTGGCCGACCGTGGTGCAAGGAGGAATCGTCCTGTACAGCCAGTCGGTCTGGTCATAAATCGTCTGCTCTTCCCAGAATGCCCCCAAGATGCCGCGCAGGCGCCAGTCATCCGGCGTGCTCACCCGAGCTTCTTGGCTCAAGTGCGTGTTGCGCTCCTGCTCGCGCCACGAGGTGACCGGCGAAAAGCAGGTCGCGGTTCCCGTCGCGCTAGCCTTTGCGCCGAAGCATTGATAGTAATCGGCGTAGACACCGCGCGCATAGTTCGTGTAATCGTTCGTCTGATCGACGTTGCGCACCAGATATCCGCCGGTGTAGACCGCTTTCAAATCGCCAAATTTCCCGTTCAGGGTCCATGCCGTGTTCTCGAACTTGTCCTTGTCGTAGGAAGGACTGAACACCGTGGTTTGCAGCGGCTGCAGCGGTACACCGTCGGAGCTCACCGGCATCTGGTAAAACACGCCCTGCGAGTTCATGTCCTGGTACGTCTGGGTGAGGAGCGCATTCCAATCATCATTGAACTGGTACAGCAGCGAGGCGCGAATCCCCTGGTAGGTGACCGGGTTGATGTCGTTCTGTACCAGAGCGTTGTTGTTGGCGACCGGACTGCCGGGTGGCACGCCGTATGCCGTTGCTTTGTTCGTATTCTTGCCGGTGATCGGATCAATGACCGGTGTGCACAAACCGACGGCCGTGGGGACTCCAATCTTGCAGCCGGTTGCATAGCCGGTGTAGCCATGCTGGACGCCGAGGTCGCTATCCCTGCGCGTGAAGGTGCCGGGCACGTTGTCGATGTAGCCGCCGCGGCTGTCGTTGTAAATCACTGCGCGCACAGCCATATGGTCCGCGATCAGCGGCAGATTGATCATGGCCACGACGTTGCTGTTGTTGTCGCCATGAGCGGTCGCACTATAGGCGGCCGTCACATCGCCTTCAGTCACATTGAGCTTGGGCTTGTTCGTGATATAGCGCACGACGCCGGCCTGCGCACCGGCACCGAACAGCGTGCCCTGCGGACCCTCGAGCACCTCGATTCGCTCGAGGTCGGCGGCGTAAATATCGAGGTTGCGGCCCGGGAGCTGGCCGGACTGATCGTCCAGATAGATCGCGACGTTCGGGAAGCCGCCGATGGAACCCGATGACTGCGCGCCCGCGGAACCGCCGGAACTCAGTCCGCGCATGTAAATGTTGCTCTGGCCGGGTCCGTTACTCTTGAAGGACACGTTCGGCAGATATTTGACGTAGTCGTCAAAGGTGTCTGCGTGCAGTTCCGTCAGGGTTTCGGCGGTCAACGCCTGAATCGCAATCGGCACGTCCTGAATGTTTTCCGTGCGTCGTTGTGCCGTTACCGTGATCTCCTGAATGGAGTCCGAACTAGTTTCGGCCGTGTCGGTCGCCGGTGCCGCGTGCGCCAACCCGGCAACGGATCCGCCCAGAATCGCGGCGATCGCACAAGACAGCTTCGAATATGAATTCATGCTTCCATCCCTTCTGCGAGTAATTCGGGTGTCCTCGGGTCGCTCATCCAGTCGCCGTGCGGACTTGTAATTGCTGCTGAGGATAGCATCGCCCACAAAGATGGGAAGCCCTATTTTGTTGTGGCGAAGCATCGTCGCATGCTGAATTTAGATTCAGCCATGAGGAAATTCGATGTGGAGGGCGGCCAGTGGAGGCGCTCATGTGTGCTCTGGCCCCAGCTTCGCAGGGAAGCCCGGTGCGCGCAAAGGCGTGCCCACGGCGTCCTCGAGCAGCTTCACGATCATCGAGGACCAGGCGCCGCCGCCGTAGCGAGCACGTCCCTCGATGAAGGTCTGCTCCATGATGGCCGCCAGGCGCAGCGGCACGCCGAATCGACGCCCGAACTCGATGGCGAATCCGGCGTCCTTGCAAGCCAAATCCATAGTAAAACCAATGTCATAGCTGCCGTTGAGGATGACCTGGCTCTCGGTCTCGTGGACGAAGCTGTTGCCCGAACTGGCGGCAATGGCGGTGAACGCCGTGCGCAGTTCGACGCCGCCTTTGGCGCACAACATCAGCGCTTCACCCGCTGCAATCAAATGGATGAAGGCGAGCATGTTGGTGACGACCTTGGTCACCGCCGCCTGTTCGATGCCGCCCAAGTGAATGACGCGGCCGCCCATGGCCTGAAGTGCGCGTTCGTGCATCTTGAACACTTGTTGCGCGCCGCCAACTAAAACAGTGATATCGCCGGCTTCGGCGCGATGAACGCCGCCCGTCACCGGGCAGGCGAGGGTGGCGATACCCGACTCTTGGGCACGCGCCGCGAGCGCCTCGACCTCCGCAAAGTCATTGGTACTCATTTCGATCCAGGTGCTTCCGGCGCGCATGGCAGGCAAGGCAGTCTCCAACACCGACGCGGTGGCCGCCGGGGAGGGCAGACAGGTGATCAGGCAATCGCAGTCGCGTGCGAGCACGGAGAGGGAAGACCCCCAACGAGCCCCCGCCGCGAGGGCTGTGTCGGCCGCAGCGCGATCCAAGTCGAAGACGCTCACCTCAAAGCCGCCGCGCGCGAGATTGGCGGCGAGGTGCCTGCCCAGATGACCCAATCCGACGAAACCATAGCGCATCAATTCCCCCTCCAACGACCGTCCGCTTCAACCGAGCGGGCGATCGATCATCTCGAGGTGTAAGCCGCCGCCGGCAGCATAGGGATGAGCGAGCGCCACCGCTTCATCGAGTTCCACCCCCAAGCCCGGTGCGGTCGGCGGAATCACATATCCGGCCTCCCAGCGAATCGGCGTCTTGAGGATCTGCGCATGGAACCCGCCCCATTGCTGGATGCTCTCCAGAATTAGAAAGTTGGGGGTGCAGGCCGCAATTTGAATGTTGGCGGCTCCAACGATGGGTCCGCAATAAAGGTGCGGAGCAATTTGCGCGTAGTGCACTTCGGCGAGCGCCGCCACTTTTTTCGCCTCCAACAGCCCGCCCACCCGTCCCAAGTTCATTTGCAGAATATTGGCTGCACCGGTCGCCAATACTCGCGCGAACTCATATTTGGTGGTCAGCCGCTCGCCCGTGGCGATCGGAATGCTGGTGGCGCGAGCCACCAATGCCATCTGCTCGGGCATCTCCGGCGGCACCGGCTCCTCGAACCAGAGCGGATCAAAGCTTTCGAGCCGCCTCGCCAAGCGGATCGCACCGGACGCGGTGAATTGTCCGTGCGTGCCCAACAAAAGATCGGCTCGAAGGCCCACCGCCTCGCGCACCAAGCGCACCAAACGAACCGTCCGTTCGAGGGCTTCCTGCGCCGGTTGCCGCGGATCGTAGGCGGAGAAGCCGCCGGTGGGGTCGAACTTCAGGCCGGTAAAGCCTTGCTTGACGTATTCCGCGGCACGGACCGCGGAGCGATCCGCATCGAGGTAGAACTCCTCCCCTTCGCCCTCGGCAGGGTAGAGGTAGGTGTAGGTTCTCAAGCGCTCATGGACCTTGCCGCCCATGAGATTATAGATCGGCTGCCCGACCGCCTTGCCGATGATATCCCAGCATGCCATCTCCAACCCGCTGATCACGCCCATCAGCGAGAGATCCGGCCGCAGGCTGAAGCCCGAGCCATAGGCCTCACGCCATATCGACTCGATTTGGAACGGATCGCGCCCGAAGAAGCGCCGCGCGAACAGGTCTTCGATCATCGCGGCGATCACCTGCGGACCGAACGTGGCCGCATACACCTCGCCGACACCCTCGATGCCGCACGCGGTCTTGAGTTTCAGAAAAACAAAGTACCGCCCGCCGTAGCCCGGCGGCGGATTGCCCACCACGAACACTTTGAGGCCGTCGAGTTTCATATCCCCATCCTCAAGGAAATCACCCTGCCAAGATCAGATCCGCCGCTTTGCGAGCGACCATGAGCGTCGGCGCGTTGGTATTGGCGGATGTCACGGTCGGAAACACCGATGCGTCCACGACGCGCAATCGTCCGATCCCATGCACGCGCAATCTCGAATCGACCACCGAGTCGCCCACGTCTCTGCCCATCCGACAGGTGCCTACCGGGTGATAAACCGTGGCGGCGCGTGCGCGAAAGTCCGCCAGCATTTGCGCATCCCCCATCGTGGCGAGATCGGGTGCGATCGGCTCGCGAATCAAGCCGCGAATCGCGCGCGTGCGCGCGAGCTTCTGCAAGAGGCGCCCGCCATGCAGCACGTCCTGACGATCCTTCTCGGTCGACAAGTAGTTCGGCGCGATGCGCGGTGCCCGGCGAAAATCGGCGCTCGCGATGTCGATGCGGCCGGTGCTGGTGGGGCGCGTCGGCTGGAAACACAGGATGAATCCGGAGAAGGCGTCCACTTCGATGCGCGTGCGCGTCGCGTCTCCGGCGGCGTAAGTGACCGGGTTGAAATACAGCTGCATATCGGGCCGCGTACCGTTCGGATCGGCGCGCACGAATCCGCCGAAATGATTCACGCTCAACGCCAGCGGCCCGCGGCGGGCGAGCACATAGCGAACGCCGGCGATGAATTGGCCAAAGATCGAGTGCAGCTCATCGTTGAGCGTCGGGCGGGTGGCCTTATAGGAGTACGTGACACCGAGATGGTCCTGCAAGTTGCCGCCGACCGCAGGATTATCGAGAAGCGGCGTGATTCCGTGCGCGGCGAGCGTGCTTGCCGGCCCGATGCCCGAGAGCTGCAGCAATTGCGGGGAGTTCACCGCGCCCGCGCACAGGATGACTTCGCGATTGGCGCTCACGTAGTGTTGCGCGTCGTCGCGCACATACTCGACGCCCACGACTCTACGCCCGTCGCAGCGCAGCCTGCTCGCCCAAGCCCGGGTTTCGAGCTGGGCATTGCGGCGGTGCAGGGCCGGGCGCAGGAACGCATCGGCGGCCGATCGGCGCAGGCCGTTGCGGATCGTCACCTGATAGGAGCCGAGTCCCTCCGGTCGGGCACCGTTGAAATCATCGCTCACCGGCAATCCCAGCTCCGCTGCGGCGTCGAGCCATTGTGCGCGCATCGGATGTAAGAACGGCGTCACGTCCTTGACGTCGAGTGCACCGTCGGTGAGGGCCCTGCCGTCCGGATCGACGCGCCGCTCGTTCCTTTCGAAGTAGGGGCGCACGTCCTCCCATCCCCAGCCCGTGTTCCCGAGGTCGCGCCAATCGTCGAAATCCGTGGGCATCCCCCGGCAATACACCATCGCATTGATGGAGCTCGAACCACCGACGACGCGTCCGCGAGGCCAGTACATGGCGCGGCCGTTGAGCCCCGGGCTCGGCAGCGTCTGGTAGCTCCAATTCACGGCAGGATCGGCGAACGTGAATCCGTAGCCGATGGGTATTTTGATCCAAAACCGCGCGTCCGAGCCGCCGGCCTCGAGAATGAGCACGCGGTCCCGCCCGCTCGCCGACAGGCGTTCGGCGAGCACACAACCGGCGGTGCCGGCGCCGATGATGACATAGTCGAAACTATCCACGGACCGCAGCTTGAGTCTTATCGACCGTCCGCGCTATGCCATTTCGCGATTCGCCCATGTCATTTTTAGAATTCCTGCGGCGATTTGCCGCAAAAAACGGTCGTGTTCGACGGGCTCGAGGATGGGCGTCGGATGTGAAACCACGGCCGTCGCATAACGCTTTCGAACCATGTATGGTGCGCAAGATCGAACCCCTGGGGTAAGCACGACTTTGAGCAGCACTGTAATAGACGTCCCTCAAGCCCAGGCGCCCTCATCGATTCTGCGCTGGTACGTTCTGATACTCACGTGTTTGATTTACGCGATCAATATTGCAGACCGCTATGTCGTCTCCACGGTGCTCGAGCCCATCCGCCTCGAATTGCGGCTGGACGATGCGGGGGTGGCGTTCCTCACCGGCGCGCCGCTGGCCTTGTTTTATGTCACGTTCGGCATTCCGATCTCCTGGCTGGCGGACCGGGCCAACCGCCGTAATATTCTGGCAGTCTCCCTGATCATCTGGTCCGCGTTCACGGCGCTTTGCGGGATTTCGCGCAACTACTGGGAGTTTTTGCTGGGGCGAGTCGGCGTTGGCGTCGGTGAAGCGGGGGGCACGCCGCCCTCGACGGCGATCGTCTCGGACTACTTTCCGGCGGACCGGCGCCCGATGGCGATGACGGTACTTGCGCTGGGTGCGCCCATCGGCGCGTGGTTGGGCGCCAATATGGCGGGTGCGGTGGCGCACGCCTACAGCTGGCGCGCCGCTTTCCTCGCCCTCGGCATCCCCGGCCTGGTCGTCGGCGTCATCGTGTACTTGACGGTGCGCGAACCGGCGCGGGGCCGTCTCGATGCGATCGTCGGTGAGGTCAAGCCATCGCTGTGGGAGTCGCTGCGGTTCGTGTGGCGCCAAAGGGCGGCCTTTCACGTCGTGATCGGCGGCGGGTTGTGCGCGCTCTGGGGATGGGGTCTCATCTATTGGACGCCGACCTTTCTGCAGCGCGCTTACAACCTCGATGTCGGCCAGGCCGGGGCCGTTACCGGCAATATTCACCTGTGGGGCGGCTCGATCGCGACCGTCGCCACGGCGTGGCTCTTGTCGCGGCGCTTCATGGCGGATCCGCGCCGGGTGGTGTGGCTGCTCGCCGCCGGGATTGCTCTGACCACCATACCCTCGATGATCGCCTATTGGACGCATTCGCTATGGGTCTGCAAGCTGATGTTTTGCATTTTCATTCCCGCCATTTACTTCTACATCGGCCCCTGTTTCGGCTTGCTCAACAATCTCGCCCCGTGCCGCATGCGCAACATGTTCATCGCGATCTGCCTGCTGGTCGCCAATATTTTGAACTTGATCGTGGCGCCCTGGGTGGTCGGGGTGTTGAGCGATTGGTTCGCCGGTGCTCATGCGACCGATGCGGCCTCGCTGCGCCTCGCGCTGCTCTGCTTGGCGCCCACGGGCTTTTGGGCGGCGTATCACTTGTACCTTGCGTCGAGGACGATCGTCGCCGACCAGAAGCGCGCCATCGGCTATACGAATTCCTGGTCTCCGTAAGCAATCCGCATGGGCAAGACAACCATCGATCGCCGCTGGCTGCCGTTGAATGCGTTGCGTGCATTCGAAGGCGTCGCGAAACACCTGAGTTTCACCGCGGCCGCCAACGCGCTGTTGATCTCGCAGAGCGCATTGTCGCGGCACGTGATCGCACTCGAGAAATTGATCGGTGCGCAACTCTTCGAGCGCCGTCCGCATGCATTGGTGCTGACGAAAGCCGGTCAGCACCTGCTGCCCGCGGTGATGAAATCCTTCGATCGCCTGGAGTACGCGCTCGACGATATCCGCAACGAGGGCGCGACCCCATTTCGAACCTTGCGGGTGCAGATGCCGCCGACCTTCGCCGCGCACCTCGCCGTTCCCATCTTGCGGGATTTCCGCCGCGCCGCGGCCGAGGTGGAGATCGATCTGGTGAGTCCGTACGGTGTCGGACCGCCGCCGAGCGACGTGGACGTCGCGGTCGTCTACTCAAAGCCCACCGTGACCGATTTGGTGAGGGATCTGCTCTGGCCGGTGCGCTTGAATTTGATGTGTCATCCGGATATTGCATCGCGCTGCCAGGGCAAGAGCTTGGCCGAGTTCATCGAATCGAACGAACTGGTGCACGTGCGCCTGTCGGACCAGCCGCGGCATCACCTTTGGTCGCAGTTCGTTCGCCAGGCGGGCCTGCATTCGTTGAACGTCGAACGCGGCTTGGTGTTCGATACGGCGCTGCTCGCGGTTCAATATGCGCTGAGCGGCGAAGGCATCGCGATCCTCGACGGCTATCTGTTCGGCGACTACATTCGCACCGCGCGGCTGGTCAGCCCTTTCCAGGACACCCTGGACGACGGCTACGGCTATTATTTGATCACCCATCCGGAGGCATTGAGCGACACTGCGGTCGCGTTGTTCCGCTCGTGGCTGATCGAGCGATTCGGTAGCGGAGCGGATACCACCAGTTCGCACAACGGTATCCATTTGGTGGTATCCAATCGGTGATTTCAGATCGATTCATGTAGAGAGAACCCAATGAAAAATCATGCCAGGGTGGTCGTGATCGGCGGCGGCGTCGTCGGTGCGAGCGTGCTCTATCATTTGACGAAGGCGGGCTGGAAAGACGTATTGCTGCTGGAGCGCGCGGAGTTGACGTCGGGCTCGACCTGGCATGCGGCGGGCGGCATGCACACCATCAATGGCGATCCCAACGTCGCCAAGCTGCAGCAATACACCATCGAGCTATACAAGGAAATCGAGCGGATCTCCGGGCAGTCCTGCGGCGTGCACATCACCGGCGGCATCATGCTCGCGGGAACGCGCGACCGGCTCGATTGGCTGAAGATGGCGCAAGCGCGCGGCCGTTACCTCGGCATGCAGTTGGATATCATTTCCGTCGATGAGGCGGCGAAGCTCTTTCCGCTGATGGACAAGAAGCACTTCGTGGGCGCGATGTACGATCCCATCGAAGGCCACGTCGATCCGTACGGCGTCACGCATGCCTATGCCAAATCCGCGCAGCTCGGCGGCGCCGAAGTCGTCCGCAAAACGCGCGTGGTCGATTTGCAGGCCAGGCCGGATGGATCGTGGGACGTGATCACCGATCAAGGTAACGTTCACGCCGAGCATGTGGTGAATGCCGGGGGTCTTTGGGCGCGGGAAGTCGGCCGCATGGTCGGCATCGAACTGCCCATCCTGGCGATGGAGCACCAGTATCTGATCACCGGCGACATGCCGGAACTACTCGCCGGCAAGAAGGAGCAGCTGCACGCCATCGATTTCGAGGGCGAGATCTATCTTCGCCAGGAGCGCGGCGGCATGCTCATGGGTACCTACGAACGCGCCGGGGTTCCCTGGTCTGCCGTGACGACGCCCTGGGATTTCGGCCAGGATCTTCTGCCGAACGATCTCGAACGCATTGCCCCGAGCCTTGAGGTGGGCTTCGAGCATTTTCCGGCATTGGGCAAGGCCGGCATCCGGAAGGTGGTCAACGGACCGTTCACCTTTGCACCGGACGGTAATCCGTTGGTCGGGCCCATCAAGGGGTTGCAGAACTTCTGGGTCGCCTGCGGCGTCATGGCGGGCTTCAGTCAGGGCGGGGGAGTGGGCCTGGCGCTGTCCCGCTGGATGGTCGACGGTGATCCCGGCGCGGACATCTGGGGCATGGACGTGGCGCGATACGGTGATTGGACCACCTTGGCCTACACCAATGCCAAGGTGCGCGAGAATTATTCGCGCCGCTTCCGCATCCGCTTTCCGAACGAAGAACTCACGGCTGCACGCCCGCTGCGTACGACGCCGATTTACGAGAAGCTCCAGGCGAAGCACGCCGTGTTCGGCGACTACTGTACGCTCGAGCATCCGCTGTGGTTCGCGCCGACGGCTGAAGCGGCCGTCGATGAGGTCAGCTTCCGCCGATCGAACTCTCATCCGCACGTCGCTGCCGAATGCCTCGCCGTGCGCGATGCGGTGGGTCTGCTGGAGATCTCCAACTACGGCAAGTTCGAGGTGAGCGGGCCGCTCGCGATCGAATGGCTGTCGCGCATGATGGCCAATGCGGTACCTGCAGTCGGTCGAATCGCGCTGACTCCGATGCTGAATGAACGCGGCAAGCTGATCGGCGACTTCACCATGTGCCGCGTTTCGCAAGATCAGGTTTTCTTGATCGGCACGTATGCCGCCGAAACCTACTACATGCGCTGGTTCGAGCGGCATTTGCCGGCCAGCGGAGTCTCAATGCGGCCCTGCGCGATGCAGTACACGGGACTCTCGATCGCAGGCCCCAATTCGCGCGCGCTGCTGCAAAGCTTGGTGCGCGATGATTTGGCGACCGCGGCCTTTCCATTCATGTCGTTTCGGCGCATGGAAATCGGCATGGTGCCGGGATACGTGGGTCGCGTGTCCTTTACGGGGCAGCTCGGCTATGAGATCTGGGTAACCTCGGATTACCAGCGTGCCCTCTATGACCTGCTGACGAAAGCCGGCCGGGAACATGGGCTGCGGCTCTTCGGCGGCCGGGCGCTCAACTGCATGCGCATCGAAAAGAGCTTCGGCAGCTGGGCGAGGGACTTCCGGCCGATTTATGGCCCGTTCGAGGCGGGGCTGGGGCGCTTCGTGAACTTCAAGAAAGGCGAGTTCATCGGCCGCGCGGCCGCCGCCGAAGAAAAGGCGTCCGGCGGCGCGCTGCGGCTGCTCTGCTTCAAGGTGGCCGCGAAGGATGCGGATGCCATCGGCGACGAGCCGATCTGGCATGAGGGCAAACCCGTCGGCTGGGTGACCTCGGGATGCTTCGGACACCGTGTCGGCGCATCGCTTGCGCTCGGTTACGTGCCGGCGGCGTTGGCCGCGGCCGATCGCGGGTTCGAGATCGAAATCATCGGCGAGCGGTGTGAGGCGGTGCGCTTGAGCGGCGCGGCGTTCGATCCCGGCGGTGGGCTGATGCGCAGCTAGTCGGCTATACTGCAGCTCCTCGACGGCACACGAGAACCATTACCGCACGGAGCGCATATGCTGAGCAGCACCGACGATCTGCGCTACAACGGGCTGACCGAACTGACGGAGGGCCTCGCGGCCGATGCGTATTTCGATCCGCGGCACTACGGGCGCGAGCTGCAACGTATCTGGTACCGCAACTGGATCTACGTCTGCCGGTCGAGCGAACTTGCGGGTGTGAGGGCATTCCGCACCTTCGAGGTCGGCGATCAACGTCTGCTGCTGGTGCGGGATGAGGCCGGTGTGCTGCGCGGATTCCACAATACCTGCCGCCACCGCGGCGCGGCCTTGTGTACGGAGGATCACGGCACCCTGCGGTCCGGGTCGATCGTGTGCCCCTATCACGCCTGGGTCTACGACCTTCAGGGGCATTTGCTGCGCACCTCCTCCAAGCGCAACCCCGACGGCTTCGACACGGCGGATTTCCCGCTGTATTCGCTGTGGGTTACCGAGTGGAACGGTTTTGTCTTCACAGCCTTGACCGAGAATCCTCCGCCGTTCGAGAAGATTTTCGACCTGCCGTTGAATCGGCTCGATGCCTGGCGCCTGGGCGATCTCGTGGTGGGAAACGTGCTCCTCAAGAACATCCAGTGCAATTGGAAGATTTTCTGGGAGAACTACAACGAATGTCTGCACTGCCCCGGCGTGCATCCGAAACTCTCGCAGCTGGTGCCGATCTATGGGCGTGGCCTGCTCGAGGAGCGAGACGACCCGAACTGGCGGGAGCACTCGGGCGAGCGCGACCCGAAGTTCAAAGGCGGCCTGCGCGAGGGTGCAACGACGTGGTCGTTGGACGGTAAGCCGAGCGCGGCCTCGTTCCCCGGACTCTCCGAGGAAGACCGCAAGGCCGGGCATATTTACATGACCGCGCTGCCGTCCCTGTTCATCGTCGGCCACGTCGATTATGTGCGGGTGGTGCGCCTGCGGCCGTTGGGCCCGGAGCAGACGGAGCTGCGTGTCGAGTATTTGTTTTCGCCGCAAACGTTGGCGGACCCGAACTTCGACATGCGCAACATCGTCGAATTCACGAATCTGGTCATGACCGAGGATGCCGAAATCTGCGAACTCAACCAGCGCGGCCTGCACGCCGCGCCCCACCGCCGCGGCGTGGTCATGCCCGAAGAATACGTCATCCGGCAGTTTCACGAATGGGTCAACTCTGAACTGACGCGTGGCTAGAGCACTCACGGCGATCATTGGCGCCGCTCTGCTGAGCTGCGGCTGCCACGGGCACGAGCATGCTGCGACCACACCGCCGGATCAGGTCCTGAACATATACAACTGGGCGGACTACATCGGACATCGCACCATCGCCGAGTTCGAGCAGGCGACCCACATCAAGGTCGTCTATCAGTTATACGATTCCAACGAAACACTCGAAGCGAATTTGTTGGTGGGCCATTCGGGCTTCGATATCGTCAGCACCACCACCGGCTTCTACGGCCGCCAGATCAAGGCGGGCGCCTATCTACCGCTCGACAAGAGCAAACTGCCCAATTGGAAGAACCTCGACCCCGCGGTTTTGGCGGTTCAGGCGCAGGCGGACCCGGGCAATCGCTATGCGGTGCCGTACCTGCACGCCATGAACGGTTTCACGTACAACGTGGACATGATCAAGGCGCGCATGCCCGACGCGCCGACCAACAGCCTGGCCATGCTGTTCAACCCCGCGGTCATCGCCAAATTCGCGGACTGCGGAGTGACGTTTCTCGATTCTCCGGAAGACGTCATACAACTCGCGCTCGCCTATTTGGGGCGCGACCCGAACTCCGAGAGCGTAGAGGATCTCAAAGAGGCCGAGCGGGTGGCCATGGCAGTGCGACCCTACATCCGCACGTTCGATTCGAACGACTACTGGCATCAATTGGCATCGAAGGACATCTGCCTCGCCATCGCGTGGTCGAGCGACTATTCGGTTGCGCAGGCGCTCGCGCGTGACGACGGCACCGGCGCCCGCCTCGCGTTCACGCTGCCCAAGGAAGGCTCCAATATCACCTACAACGCCTTTCTGATACCGGCCTCTGCTCCCCATCCAGAGGCGGCCCACAAATTTCTGAATTTCATCTTGGACCCGAAGATCATTGCCGAGATCACCAACGACATTCACTACGGCAACGACAACCTGGCCGCGCGACCCTACGTCGAGCAGATCATCCTGCAAGACCCGGCCATCTACCCTTCAGCGCAAGTGCGCGCGAGACTGTACCTGCCGGCCGAACGCGGCGCCGACTACGATCGGCTGCGAACCCGGGTCTGGACGCACATCAAGACCGGACAGTGAACGGGCCGGCGTCAGGCTCGGGGCACGCGAAGACGGCGAGTGGCGAGGCGGCCGAGCCGGGATGCGGGCCGGACGAACGGCCTCAAACGGCCGATTCCTCCGGCCAAATGCCCGTTCTGCGACTTGGTGCAATCTCCCGGGGGCCTCGAGATGTTACGTTGCGACCCGTGTTATGGGGGCCGCGGCAGGCGCGGTTATTCACCATAATCGGGAGAATCCGCATGCTTGGACTAATCGACCGTTGGGGCCACAACGCGTTGCTCGTCGCCACCGCTCTATTGGCGGCGCTGGTGTTCCTCCTCGCGAAGTGAGTCTTGGCGTCGGCGTGTGCTCGCGGCGCGCCGAGGCTAGCGGGCGGCGTCGTACTTAGGGGCGCCGTCGGAAGAGGCTTGCAGAACCTCCGCGCGCAGGTGCTTGGATTTCCACAGCACGCACGCGTAATAGCATACGTAATAGCCGATCAGCACGAAGAGCAGTCCCACCGTCGCCGGGCTTCGCACCATCGCCGGCGCCGCGAAGGCTTGCAGGGAATGCGAGCTCGCGTAGACCTCGATCAAGCGATACAGCAGGCGGCCGAGCACCAACAAGAATATTGCGATTCCGGCGTAGGTGTGCGGCAGGTAGTAGAGATGCCCTGCGTCGCTCGCGTAGCGCGTACGGTGGGCTGCCCAGAGCCCGAATGAAACTCCCACTGCGGCGCCGATGATCTGCACGAGCTGAAATTCCCCGGAATGAATCGAGTGGGAAAGGAGCGAAACACCGAGCGCGATGAGCAGCGCCATCCGCAGCATCATGCGCAGGGGACGCACGGGCTGGCGTCCGACACTTCGGCGGAAGCGCCGATAGATCATGAATAGCGCCGGCACTGCGATCAGATACGGCCAAATTTGCAGGAACTCTGCGGACATATCCCCGATACTACACGAGCGATGACCCCGCAAAACCCGCAATCGACGGCGCGGCCCGAGCTGACCCGGGGCGTGGGCACTTGGGCGGCGATTGCAGTCAACGTCACCAACATGATCGGCGCGGGTGTCTTTTTGAAGACGCGTGTCATGACCTGCAACGTGGGCAGCGCAAAAGTCGTGATGCTCGTCTGGGCGGCTGCGGGATTGCTGTCGCTCGCCGGCACCTTCTCCTATTCGGAGATCGCCGCAATGATGCCGGAGGCGGGCGGCGACTATGTGTACCTGCGCCGCGCATACGGCCGGCTCGTTGGGTTTCTCTTCGGCTGGATGGCATTTGGGGTGTTTCGCACCGGGGCGCAGGCGGCTCTGGCCGTAGGGCTCGCCATTTTCATGAACGTGGCGCTCGGCGGCGCATTGCAGGCGTGGCACGTCGACGGCTCCTTCGCCGGTTTGCAGTGGCACATCAGCGGCTTGACGCTGGTGGCGCTCGCGACGATTTGGACCGTGGCGCTCATCAATTGCGTCAGCGTGTCTGCGGGCGGCCGCACTGCGCTCGTCGTCACGATTGCCAAAGTGGCCCTGGTGCTGACTGTGGGTATCGGCGCCTTCGTATTGGCGCCGGGTAGTTGGGAGCATCTCAACGGCTCGGGACTGCGCGGGACTTGCGATGGCGTCGCCGCCAGCGCGCGCGGCGGCATCGCGGGATTCGGCGCGGCCATGCTGGGCGCGCTCTGGGCGTATGACGGCTGGAACAACGTCGCCCCGCTCGCCGGGGAGGTTCGCAACCCGCAGCGCAACCTGCCGCGCGCTTTCGTCGGCGGCACGTTGGTGGTCGCGGCGTTGTATTTGTTCGTGAATACGGCGTACTACTACACGTTGTCACCGCTCGACATTGCGAGCATTCCGACGAGCTCCTCCGTGGCGACCGAGGTCCTCAAGCGCTTCCTCGGGCCCCTCGCCGTTTCGTTCACCGCAGTGGCGATGATGATCTCCTCCTTCGGGTCGTTGCACGCGAGCGTGCTCTCCAATTCGCGCATCCCGTTTGCGCTGGCACGTGATGGCTTGTTCTTCGGTGCGCTCGCGAAGCTGTCGCCGCGCTCAAACGTTCCGGTGAGGGCGCTGCTCGCGCAGGCGGGGTGGGGCAGTCTCCTCGCCGTCTCCGGTACCTACGATACGTTGACGGACTCGGTGATATTCGCCTCCTGGCTGTTCTACGGCTTGAGCACGGCATCGTTGTTCGTGTTCCGGCACACGCTGCCCGACGTGCCGCGTCCCTATCGGGCCCTCGGCTATCCGGTGGTGCCGTTCATGTTCTTGGTGGTAACGGCTGCGCTGATCGTCAACACGTTCGTCGCGACTCCGCGCCAAGCCCTGCAGGGAGTGGCGATGCTCCTCCTCGGCCTGCCGTTTTACGGGTATTGGTCCCGCAGCCAGCGCGCAAAGGACGCAAACTGATTAACCGTCGCCCGGTAAGTCGAACACCAGGACCTCGGCATCGCGGCCCTGCTCGATGAGGACGTCGGCTCGATCGGTCACCTGCAGGGCGTCGCCGGTTTCGAGGAGCGTGTCGTTGGCCTGGAGCCGGCCGCGAGCGAGATGCACGTACGCCCACCGGCCCGGTTCGAGCGGGAGCGTGGCACGTTCGGCGGCATTGAAGAGGCCGGCGTAGATTCTCGCGTCTTGGTGAATCAGCACCGATCCGTCGGCGCGGTCGGGGGAGGCAATGAGCCGCAGACGTCCGCGCCTTTCAGCGGCGGAAAAATGCTTCTGCTCGTAGCTTGGCTCGATGTTCAGTACATCCGGCTGGATCCAGATTTGGAGAAAATGCACCACTGCGCTCGGCGAGGGGTTGAACTCGCTGTGCCGCACGCCGGTGCCGGCGCTCATGCGCTGCACGTCGCCGGGTTTGATCGTCGAGCCATTGCCCAGGGAATCCTCATGGGCGAGTTCTCCCGCCAGCACGTAGCTCACGATCTCCATGTCGCGGTGCGCGTGGGTGCCGAAGCCGCGTCCGGGCTGCACACGATCCTCGTTGATCACGCGCAGCGGCCCGAACTGTACGTGCTTCGGATCGAAGTAATCGGCAAAAGAAAACGTGTGATACGACTTGAGCCACCCGTGATCGGCAAAACCGCGCTCCGCGCTTCGCCTGATGCTGTTCACGAGGCACCTCCCGCTTTTGATTTCACATATGATGGACCCGCAAAGTATGCACGCGAACTGCTCGCCAAGGTAGGACCCACCCTACATGCGCTGACGCGACCCCCTGACTTCTTTCCTGCGCCGCCCGGGCTAGCATGCGGCCGCTCGGTTACACATCGTGGGAGATAAAAAATGTCGGTGAGCACGATCCTATTGATAGTCTTGGTTCTCCTTCTCATAGGCGCGCTGCCGACATGGCCCTACAGCGGAGGATGGGGCTACTACCCGAGCGGTGGGTTGGGTCTCGTACTGATCGTGCTATTGGTGCTGATGGTCTCGGGGCGACTATAATAGTAAAACGAGGTGCCCCTTCGGCTAGTGTCTATGAAACACCGCGTCGTTCGGATAGGGATGGTTGTGGCCGCGTTGTCTTCACTGAGTTCCTTGACGGCAGCATCCGCGCGAGCGCCAGCGGGCCTCGTGGCGGAGCCGCGCACCGGCTGCAACCCGGGGTTGGATTACGTCGTACTCGCAACCTTTGTGGACTCTCCGCACTGGCTGAGTTTGTCCAACTACCGTTTTCAACTAAAAAGAACCTTTACACCCATTAACGGAGTTCAAAATGTCATTTATAGCCTGGATCGTGCTCGGTTTGATTGCGGGATTCATCGCCAGCAAGCTCGTCAACAAAACGGGTGAAGGCATGCTGATGGATATCATCCTCGGGGTCGTCGGTGCCGTCGTAGGCGGCTGGCTCTTCCATGCCTTCGGCATGCCGGGAGTCACCGGATTGAACGTGTACAGTTTACTGGTGGCAGTGATCGGAGCCGCGGTGTTCCTCATTGTCTACCACGCACTGACCCGTCGCCGGGTATAGAACGCGAAGCCGCTCAAGGTGGGGGGCAGGCCGGGTTCACTGCGAGCCCGGCCAGCCGACGCTCGTCCCAGATGACGTAGATGCCGCTCGCAATCACGATGGCAGCTCCGCATACCAGGCCCGTCGTCGGCGCGGCCGTCCAAAATACCCAGTCGATGGCGAAAGCCCAGAGAATCGCCGTGTACTCGAAAGGAGCGACCACCGCTGGCGGCGCGCGCCGGAATGCATCGGTGAGCCAGAACTGACCGAGCGCACCGGTAATGCCGATGCCCGCGAACCACACCCAGTCCGCGGACTCGATCCGCCGCCAGCCCTGAATTGCCAGAATCCCCGCTCCGATGCTCACCAGCACCAGGTACCAAAATACCATCGACATGCTGGAGTTGCGGCGACCGAGCGAGCGCACGGTCAGCAGGCTGAACGCATAGCACACCGTTGCAAACGCCGCAGCGGAGGCAGCCGCGAGCGACACGAACCCCTTACTCCAGGGTTGCAGGATCAATAAAACTCCGCCCATGCCGATGAGGATGGCGAGCCAGCGCCGGCGCGACACCTTTTCCTTGTGCATGGGAACCGATAAAGCGGTCATCAGCAGCGGAGCGGCCAGAAACAGCGAATAGGTCTGTGCCAGGGTGAGCCGGTGGACGGCAAAAACGAAGGCGCTCAACATGCCAACGCCGAGGACGGCGCGTGCCACGTGCAGTACCGGCATCGCAGCCCGCAGACTGGCCCACGAGCGTTGCCAGGCGATCATCGAGAACAAGCATACGAGGGATGCCACGCAGCGCAAGCAGGCGATCTGCAGGGGGCCATAGTGCGCCGACACGCGCTTCATGAGGGCATCCATGATCGAAAAGACGAACACCGCCGCCACCATCGATGAGATGCCGCGCAATCGTTCCGCGGACTGCGAGCCGATGGCGTTCGACAGGGGAATGCTCATGATCGGCGCTGCAGCTCTAATGGCCTTGGGGGCGCTTCAGCAGATCGGTTCGATCGACGGCGTGGACGGTCAAATTCAGCCGGGTGCCGCCGCGCACCGTGCGCAGCGGTACCCCGATGTTCGCCGGGCCGAGAGCCCAGAGCTTTCGATAGAATTCCGCCAATGACCCAACCGCGTAGTCCGCCACGTGGCTGATGAGATCTCCCTCTCGAATGTCCGCCTGCTGCGCCGGGCTGCCGTCGGCCACCCCGCTGACATAGACCTTGCCGCGCAGTTCCACCGTATACACACCGAGCCATGGACGAGACTCGCGGGGCGTGCGGCCGCCTCTCAGGTCGGCGAGTATGGGCTTGAGCAAATCGATGGGGACGAACATGTTGGCGTTCGTTTCCTCTCCGGTCACAATCTCACGCACCATCAATGATCCCACCCCGACCAGACCGCCGCGCTCATCGATCAGGGCGGCGCCCGACCAATGAGAGTGCGCCGGCACGGTGAATATCGCGTTCTCCAACAGGTATTCCCATGCCCCGGCGAACTCGTGACATGCGAGAATTTGGACCGCCAGCGGCTTGGCGAATTCGCGATAGCCCAGCACGACCCCCCGGTCGCCGATCCGCAAATCCGCCGATTTGCCCAGCGGCAGCGCAGGAAGATCGAGTTTCTCGAGCGGCAACACCAAACCGAATCCGGTGACCTGATCGTAGGCCAGAGCGTGGGCGGCCACCTGGCGGCCTGAAAATTCCGTCAGCCACACGTCGGTCGCTTCAGTGATGAGATACCCGATCGTCAGGACCAGCCCGTCCGCATCGATGACCACCCCGTTGCCGACCCGCTCCGAGCCCAAGATGCCGGCGGTGAAGGCATCTTCGGGAATGACTGCGCGCAACTTCACCAGCGAGCGGCTGAAGTCCTCGGGCTCGAAAGGAGCGGATGCAATTTCCGATGTCATCATCAGACGGTAGCGTGAACTCGCGTGGGTGTCACCTGTCGACGGCGGCATTGCGCGAGTTGCTCGTCACCGCGATCCTCGCTCGTGTCAGCGCCTCCCTACGGCGCAAGGGGGTGTTTCCGCACTTTGAGTTCGCAGCGCCGCCCTTTACCGTGATTGCACATCGGCTGGTACTGGAGGAGCATTTCAATGGCCAAGACCCCCGTCATACCGGCGAACGCTCAGGGACCCAGTCACGCGGATCAACACCCGGACAAGGAAGAACGCCAAGCGGCCGAGGAGAGCAAGAAGCCAACGGTGTCCAAACCGGGCGGCTTCCAAAACGACCCCGATGATCCGACGAACCCCAATGAGGAAATCGAGAGGCACCGCCGAAAACTCCGGCCGTAGAGTCCGCGTTCGCGACATCGGTTCCATCGCCACAAAATCCGTCTCTGCCTGGTTGACGCACAACGCGTCGAGCATGGGTGCGGCCCTCGCTTTCTACACGCTGTTCTCCGTTGCGCCCATCCTCATCATCGCCCTGTCGATCGCGGGCTACCTGTTCGGCCCGCACACGGCGGAAGCCGAACTGCTCGGGGAGCTGCACGCACTCACCGGCAGTGCGGGTGCCGATGCGGTGCACAATCTTCTGGTGACCGCCCACTACAGCGACCAGAAGGGTCTCGCCGCCGCGGTCGGCGTGATCACACTGCTCGTCGGCGCGACCAGTGTGTTCGGCGAACTCCAGCATGCCCTGGACCAAATCTGGGGGACGCCGTCCCGCAAACGGACCGCGTGGTGGGAATTTCTGCGGACGCGGCTGTTGTCGTTCGGCATGGTGCTTGGCGTGGGATTTCTGCTGCTGGTATCCCTCATCGTGAGCGCGGCGCTGGCGGCTTTCGACGGCTGGCTCGAAATGCGCGTCGCGGCATTGCACATCGTCTTGCCGCTGCTCGATCTGGGGGTCAGCTTCGTCATGGCGGTCCTGCTCTTTGCGATGATCTACAAGTACGTACCGCGCGAGAGCATCGCCTGGCGCGACGTGTGGATCGGCGCCGCCGTGACCGCCTTGCTGTTCAGCATCGGCAAATCGCTCATCGGTCTCTATCTCGGCAGAAGCACCTTCAATTCGGCGTACGGTGCCGCCGGCTCGCTGATCGTATTGCTGCTGTGGATTTATTATTCCGCCCAGATATTTCTGTTGGGCGCCGAATTCACCCGCGTGTTCGCGTACGAGCGTGGCTCACGCGTCGCGCAGGTCTCCTCTCGAGCACGCGTACCCGGCCCGCGAGACGATGGCCGGGCGAAGTGAGTCTTGATGCCGCTGCCCATCGAAAACTATGCACTCATCGGGGATTGCCACACCGCCGCACTGGTCGGATCCGACGGCTCGATCGACTGGCTCTGCTTTCCGAGATTCGACTCTCCCGCATGCTTTGCCGCATTGCTGGGAGGTCCGGAGCACGGACGCTGGCAGCTGGTACCGACCGCGCAGATCAAGTGCGTGCGCCGCCGCTATCGCGACCATACGCTGATTCTCGAGACCGAGTTCGAGACCGCCGAGGGTAGCGCGCGGTTGATCGATTTCATGCCGTTGTCGGATGAGCGCTGGGACCTGGTGCGCATCGTGGAAGGCGTGAGGGGCCGGGTCACCGTGCGTATGGAGCTCATCGTGCGCTTCGACTACGGCTGCATCGTACCCTGGGTGCGCCGCAGCGACGATGTGCTCCTGATCACGGCCGGACCGGACACGCTCGAGTTCACCGCATCGACGTCGGTCAGCGGGGAGAACATGAAGACGGTGGCGGAGTTCACGGTGAATCCGGGCGACCGCGAATCCTTCGTGCTCAATTACCGCCCCTCGCACTTGGCCACGCTGCCGCCGATCGACGGCTGTCAGGCGCTCGCCGATGCGCAGTCCGCCTGGCATCACTGGTCCGAGAGCTGCAAAGTGGGCGGGCCCTGGCGTGGGGCGGTGATCCGCTCGCTCGTGACGCTGAAGGCACTCACGTACAAGCCGACCGGAGGCATCATCGCGGCGCCCACGACCTCGCTGCCCGAACAACCGGGCGGCGTGCGCAATTGGGATTATCGCTACTGCTGGCTGCGGGACGCGACTTTCACCTTGAATGCGCTGCTGCTGGCCGGCTACGTCAAGGAGGCGGTTCGTTGGCGCGAATGGCTGCTGCGCGCGGTGGCGGGCTCACCGCAGGATCTGCAGATTCTATACGGCGTGACGGGTGTGCGCCGCCTGGATGAGTACCAAGTGGGCTGGCTGCCCGGCTACCAAGGCGCAGCGCCGGTGCGCGTCGGGAACGCGGCATCGAAGCAGTTCCAGCTCGACGTGTACGGCGAAGTGATGGATACGCTGCATCTCGCGCGGCTGAGCGGTCTGGATCCCGAACCCGCCGCGTGGAAGGTGCAGTTGGTGCTGCTCGAATTTCTCGAATCGCATTGGATGCTGCCCGACGATGGCATTTGGGAAGTCCGCGGTCCGCGCCGACACTTCACACACTCCAAGGTCATGGCCTGGGTCGCGTTTGACCGGGCCATCAAGGATGCCGAGAGCGACTCGCTCGAGGCGCCGGTCGAGCGATGGCGAGAAGTGCGCAATGCGATCCACGCCGAGGTGTGCGAGAAAGGCTTCGATGCGAGGAAGAGTGCCTTCGTACAATGCTATGAGACGTCGCATCTCGACGCGAGCCTGCTGTTGATTCCCCAAGTGGGCTTTTTGCCGCCCGACGATCCGCGCGTTCGCGGCACGATTGCCGCGATCGAGCGCGAGTTGATGTGCGAAGGATTCGTGCAGCGCTATTCGACCGAAACGGGCGTCGATGCGCTGCCGGCAGGCGAGGGTGTTTTCCTGCCTTGCTCATTTTGGCTCGCGGACGCCTATGTGCTGAGCGGACGCCGCGACGAAGGCGAAGCTTTGTTCGAACGGCTGCTGGCGTTGTGCAACGATGTGGGGCTGTTCGCGGAAGAATACGATCCGCGCGCGAAGCGCATGCTGGGCAATTTTCCGCAGGCCCTGACGCACATGGCGCTCGTGAATACGGCGCGCCTCTTATCGATACCGACGGAGCAGGCGAAGTTGACGAGCGCCAAGGGCGAGCGACCGGCTGCCGCGCATGTACCCTCGGCGAGCGCCGCGGCCGACTCCGATCCCCGTTCCACGCCTAAACCTTGAGGTCTCGGGCGCCTGCCCGGGAGCCGGTGCCTCCAGCAGCCCCCCACCTCCGCAATGACCGCTCATGCTGGTGCGGATGGGGCCGTCAATCGAATTGATAATCGTTCGTATGCGCGAACGGCTTTTTGGACCGCAGCGCGAACGAACCGCGGTAGCGCCGCGCCGCGCGACGATCAATTATTATTTATTCAGAAGAATTACCGCGCGAAACGCGCGAGAATATGCGCCCGCTTTCCCACTGATAGGATTTCAACATGCAACGCAAGATTTCTCGTCGAGCGATCGTCAAGAGCGGCCTCATCGCAGGTGCCTTGGTCCCCACGATCGGGTTGATCGGCAACACGGCGTGTGCCGCCGGATTGACGCCGCTGGATCCGAACGATCCCACGGCCAAGGCGCTCGGGTTCGTCACCGACGCTTCCAAGGTCAGCGCCAGCGCCAATCCTACCTTCAAGGCGAGCCAGAAGTGCAGCACCTGCGCCCAGTACCAGGGAAAGGCCACTGATCCGACCGCGGGCTGCAACATTTTTGCGGGACACAGCGTTCCGGCAGACGGCTGGTGCAAGGTGTGGGCACAAAAGTCCTGAGCCTGAGCTAGTTCGAATCGCACCGAGGTCGCCCGGCAATCCTCACCCGGCGGCCCCGGTGTCCTTTTCGCAGCCGCCCGCTCGCCGCCGACCGCAGCTCCCGACTCGTGATCTTTGTGCGGTAGTCGTTGGTTTTCGAGTGGCGTGTAGTTAAGGATGGGCGCGAAGGTCGGCCACTCACCGTAGGTCCTTCTGGGAGCCCGCGACCGGCGCCGACGAACCGCCCGGAGGTCTCCATGCCGCACTCGAGCCACTCTTCAAGCGCACCGACCGTCGTTCGGCCGGCCGAGGGACGCGTACCCCGCCGCTCGCGACCCTGGCAGGCGCTGGCCGCACTCGCCCTGTTGCCGGTGCTGGCGAGTTGCAATGACGACAACAACTACTGCTACAACTGCGGTGTCACGCCCTTCGAGGTATCGCAGGGCGTGATCGCGGGGAATTTCAATGGCTCGGGCTTTGCCAGCGTCGTCGCGTTGAACTCCAATGAGCCCGAGACCGGTGCGTTTCCGGACAACCTCAAGGTCTACCTCTCGAGCGCAGCGGGCAGCTATGCCGTGCCGGTGTATGTTCCCGACGGCACGAACCCCCTCTATGTGGCGAGCGCCGACCTGAACGGCGATGGACTGCCGGATGTCGTCTCGGCGAGCTTCGATGACGGCGCACTGACGGTGTTCCTCAACAACAAGGCTCAGCCGGGCACCTTCAACACGCCGCTGGTGCTGACCAGCCCCGGCGCCTCGCAGGTTGCGATCGGCGATATGAACCACGATGGTCTGCCGGACCTCGTCTCGGCGGACTTCGGCGTTTCGCTGTTCGTGCAGACATCCCCGGGCACGTTCGCAGCGCCCATCAGCCTCTATTCGGGCGGCGCCAACTGGGTGGCAGTCGGCGATCTGAACGGCGATGGCAATGAGGATATTGCGCTGACCGACGCCGTCGGTGTGAAGGTGCTGCTGCATACCGGCGCCGCCTCGGCGACCACCTATGCGGCGCCGGTCAGCGTGTTCACACAGTCCGCCAATGCTTATGTGAACGGGGCAAACCTGATTGCGATTGCGGACGTGAACGGTGACGGCGCCAACGATTTGGTGATTACGGACCCGGGTCCGAGCGGGGGCATGGCTCAGACGGTCAACATCCTGCTGCAGAATCCGGGCGGCACCTTTTCGGCGCCCCTGAGTTATCCGATTGCCACGCAGGATCTGTCCCAGTCGATCGTGGTCAAGGACATGGATGGCGACGGCCGCCCGGATATCGTCATCGGCGGAATGCAGACCGTCACCGTGCTGCTGCAGAACCATGCGCCGGCGATGCGGGGTACCTTCGCGGCCGCGGTCGTCTACGCGGCGCAGGGCGCGAACGAGATTGCAGTGGCGGATGTGAATGGTGATGGCAAGCCCGATATCATCGTCAGCAACGGCGTGACCAACCCGGTCGTGAGCGGCGTGGTGACGACGCATCCGGGCGTACTGCTGCAAAGCGCCACCTCACCCGGCACCTTCGGAGCGCTCGAGGACCTGCCCTGAAGTAAACCGCCCTCCCGCAGGCGGGCGCAGGTCATGCCTTGCGAATCCCCACCTGTGCGCAGATCGCACGGCGCAGCCGCGCGGAACTCGCCGCGACGAGCGAAGTGCGCTCCACGATCCGAGCGGCCTCGCCGTTGAGGTCGCTGATGAAACCCCCGGCTTCGAGGACACAGGGGACAATCGCGCCGATGTCCCACGGCTTCAGGATCGGATCGATGCCAGCGTCGAGCGCGCCACGACACACCAACGCATATTGCACGCAGTCACCCACGAGCCGCAGACGCCCGGCCGAGCGCGCGAGATTCGTGAGCCGCCAGGGGCCGCGGCGGCGTGCGAGATCGCTCTCTTTGACGCTGGTGAGTCCGACCTGCGCTACCGACAATGCGCGGGGGGCTCCAACGCTCACGCGACGCGCGCGGGCGCCATCGCGCGTCTGCCAGCAGCCGAAGCCGCGCGCCGCGTAGGTGGTTTCCTTGAGGGCGGACAGATGAATGCAGCCGAAGACGGGCTCGCCATCGATCAGCAGCGACACGAGGGTTCCAAACATCGGCAGGCCCAGAACATAGGAGGCGGTGCCATCGATCGGATCGAGGAGCCAGCACCGTCCCACCCGCTCGAGCGTACCGCCGTACTCCTCGCCGAGCACGGCATCGTGCGGCCACGCCGCGTGCAGGTGACGGCGCAGCAGCCGCTCCGCGGCTTTGTCGGCGACGGTCACTTCGCTGCCGTCCGCTTTATGATGAATCTCGACCCGGTGCAGGTGTCCGAGTGTGATCCGGTCGGCTGCCGCAAGCGCCGCGAAGATGCGCGGCAGCAAATTGCGCACTTCCCGGGCGCTGAGTCGAGGCGTGTAGCGGGTCACGCCGACAATGTAACCCAACTGCGGCGGCCGCCGGAATCTCGCTTCACGATGCCGAGCCGGGCACGCCGGCGGTCCGGCTCACCTGACACGAACCGGTAGGGTTTCCGCCGACAGCTGCACCTCATCGCCCAGCCCGTAGTAATAGAACGCGGGCCGCGAGACGAGCCGTAACAACATGAACAGCCGAAAGCGAAGCCGCTGGATCAGAGACATGGGCCGCGCCGGCAACAAATTCTCGTGCGACACATGCACGATCCACTGCCGACGATCCGTCGGTAGGTCAATCTCCTTCACGCGGGCCATGCCTTCGAGCGCACGCTCCACATTGGGTTCCTCCATGAAGCCGAAATTCAACTCAACGCCGATGATGCTGCCGCTGCCTCTCTGCTTGTCGAACACGGTCACCACGTAGCGATCGTCGTGAATGTAGGGCACCTTGCGGTGCGTGACTTGGAGGAAAATCAAGTTGCGCGGCAGCACCCCATATCGGTCCCACAACAATTGCAGCAGCGCCGGGGTGTGATCCGAGTGGTGGTGCAGGGGGGTGGGAGCCATCAGCACCGCCGTGCGTTCCATGAAGAAGCGACTGCGGCGGTGAAGCTCGATCAGCTGCGCGATGGTCATGGTCTCTTTCTTGCTATAGGCGGCGAAGGTCGCCTTGCGGCCCCACCGCCAGGTCGCCATGATGAGGAAGACCGCGGCGCCGATGGACAAGGGAACAAATCCACCGTCCAGAAACTTAAGGGAGCTCGCGAGGAGAAAGGATCCATTGATCGTCGTCAAACTCCCCCACAACAGAGCCGTTGCGAGCGCACCCCAGCCCCAGCAGAGCCTGGAAACCGGGAACATCGCCACCGAGGTGATCACCATCACGCCGGAGACCGCGAGCCCGTAGGCTGCGCCGAGCGCCGCGCTCGAGCCGAAGGTGACGACGAGCACGATGCATCCGGCGTAGAGCGCCCAATTGACGAAGGGAATGTAGATCTGGCCGGCATGAGCATGATGCGTATGCAGCACTTTCAATCGCGGAAACAAGCCGAGGCCGGTGGCCTGCGAGGCAAGCGAGAAGGCACCGGATATGAGCGCTTGCGATGCAATGATGGTCGCAGCCGTCGCCAGCAGGATCATCGGATAGAGCAGAGCGGGTGGAACGAGGCTGTAGAAGATCTTGCCGCCGACAATCGGCGTGCCGCCCAGAAGGAAGGCGCCCTGACCCAGATAATTGAGCAGCAGCGCCGGAAACACCAGCGCGAACCAGCTCATGCGGATGGGAAGCGCTCCGAAGTGTCCCAAGTCGGCGTACATCGCTTCCCCGCCGGTCACTACCAGCATCAAGGCACCGAGCACCAAAAGGGCTTGGTACACCCCCACACGCCCGAGAAACTCGAAGCCGAGCACGGGATTGAATGCCTGCAGAATCTCCGCGTGACGCGCGATTTGATGCACACCGAGTATGGCCAGCACGATGAACCAGACGATCAGGATTGGGCCGAAAACCCTGCCAATCCCGGAAGTGCCCTTGACCTGCACGGCAAAGAGCACCGTCAGCAGGAGCAGCGTCACTGGAATCACCGCGCCGCTGAGTGCGGGTGCCGCGACCCGAAGACCTTCGACGGCGGCCAGTACGCTGATCGCCGGGGTGATGATCCCGTCGCCGAAAAGCAGTCCGGCCCCGAGCATCAGTGACCACAGAAAGATCATGATGCCGCGGTGTTTGTAGCCGTGCAGCAGTCCGTAGAGCGCGAATACGCCGCCCTCGCCGTCGTTCTGCGCGCGCAACACGAAGCAGGCGTACTTGATGGCCACGATGACGGTGAGCGTCCAGATCACGAGGGAAATGCCGCCGAGCACGTTCTCGTGGTCCAGAGGCACGCCGCCGTGGCCCAAAAAAAGCTGATCGAGGGCATAGAGCGGCGAAGTTCCGATATCGCCGTACACGATTCCGGCAGCGGCGATCGTCAATGCCGGGATACTGCCGCGCCGCCCATGGGAGGCCGCCGACTCTTCACCCACTCGCTGCTTGGGCGGCGGATGATGGCGTGCGTGATCGATGCTGCGAACGCTCATGGGCTATGGACTATATCAGTCCAAGTGCTGCCGCATGCGGCGCTAAAGTCCAATAGGCTTTGTCGGACGAGTCGGCGACGGAGGGTCCGCGGGTGCGCGTCGGACAGTTTCCCCCCGGATGGCCCCCTTGGTTACAATGACGCCAGCCGCTCACGCGTACGACAGGAGAACGCGATGGATCCAACGGCGGGATTTTCCGGCGGCTGCCTTTGCGGAGCGATTCGTTACTCATGCACCGCTCAACCATTGGCGATGATCAATTGTCATTGCCGCGATTGTCAAAGAGCCGGTGGCGGCCCCTACTCACCTACGGTGATCGTGCCTGCCCAGTCTTTGCGCATTGGACGCGGGCAGCCGAAATATCACAACGTCCTTGCCGAGAGCGGCAACGAGGCGACGCGCGCCTTTTGCCTCGAGTGCGGCTCCCCGCTTTTTGCTTCGAGCTCCGGCCGCAGCGAATTCATCGGTATCAAGGCCGCCAGTCTCGACGATCCGAGTTGGTTCAAGCCCACGTTGGATGTATGGATTGCGAGTGCCCAGCCGTGGGATTGTCTCGATCCGGCCATCCCGAAGATGCTCAAAGGCCGGCCGCCGCCAGAGGGGAAACAGCCATGATCCGAACACCCGTGAGCGCAGGAATCGGAACATTGATGCTCGTGACGGCACTTGTCTGCTGGCCAGTTCACGTTTGCGCGGGCGATCCGCAAAATACGCCGCCAGCGGATGCTTCCGTGGTGAAGCTCATGACGCGAGAGCTCATCAGCGGACCCGAAAAGGAAGTCGTGATGTTGACCGTGACCTACCCGGCGGCCGGCGCTTCGTTACCGCACCGGCACGACGCCCAGGTCTTCGTCTATGTCCTGGAGGGGGAGGTGAAGATGCAGGTGCGCGGCAGTCCCGCCGTGACGCTTCGGCGGGGACAAACCTTCTATGAGGCACCGGACGACATTCATGTGGTGTCCGCCAACGCGAGCAAAACCAACCCCGCGAAGATCCTGGTCGTCATGATCAAGGACAAGGGCAAGCCGGGCTCGCGCATGGTCAACCAGTGAGGGAAGCGTCATGAGAATGACCGTGAGATCGACTCCGGCTGCGCTCGCCGCGCTTTTCCTGATGAGCGCGGCAGCCCTTGCGGACGACGCGGGTCAGAAGATGGCCGAGGCAGCCGGACGCGGTCTCATCGGCTCGCCCGCGCCCCGCATCGTGCTCGAGACGATTGATGGCGAGAGGATCGATCTCGGCAGTTTGTACGGCAAGAAGGCCGTATACCTCAAGTTCTGGGCGACCTGGTGCGTGCCGTGCCGGCAACAGATGCCGCACTTCGAGCATGCATACGAAACCGCCGGCTCCGATCTCGCCGTGATCGCGGTCGACGTCGGATTCAACGATTCGGTGGAGGAGATTCGAAAGTATCGCAAGCAACTCGGCATCACAATGCCCATCGTGTTCGACAGCGACGGTCAGGTCGGTGCGGCGTTCCATCTGCGGGTCACGCCGCAACACATCGTGATCGGGCGCGACGGACGGATCCGATACGTCGGCCATCTCGCTGATCAGGGACTCGATGCGGCCCTTATCGCCGCACGCACGATGCCGGGCGGAGCAGGCTTCGCAAGCAACGAGCGGCGCGCGGCGACTCAAGTTCGCTATGGGATCGGCGACGAAGTCCCCGATACGGCGCCGAAGACGCTCGATGGGCATGCATTTTCCCTGCGCACCTCCGGACTGAAGGGGCCGACCGTCCTCGTGTTCTTATCGCCCTGGTGCGAGGAGTACCTGGCGACGACACGCCCGGTGGTGTCGGCAAACTGCCGCACGGCCCGCGAGCAGGTGAGCGCACTCTCACGCTCTCAACATGTGCGATGGCTGGGAATCGCTTCGGGGCTCTGGGCCACGCCGCAAGATCTTCGGCAGTATCGCACCAAGTACCAGGTGAACATTCCTCTGACTCTCGATGAGTCCGGCCGCTTGCTGAGGGAGTTTGGAGTCAACAATACACCCACCATCATCGTGGTCGATGCGCAGGGGAAGATCATCCGGCGCGTCGAGCCCGGCGACGCCGCGACTCTTCCTCAGGTGCTGCAGGCGCTCGATCGAGCGACTACATGACCGATGAAGCGACGCGAAACATTCAGCGGCATTGCACTCACTCCTGTTGAACGATGTCCTTGGCGAACGATATCCATCAAAGCGTGCGCGATGTCTGCCTCTGGCTCCCGGAGGCCGAGGAATTCCTGTCGCACGGATCACCCAATTTCAGAGTACACGGCAAAACGTTCGCGACCTACGTGATCAATCACCATGGTGACGGGCGCGTCGCTCTGTGGCTGAGGGCGGCAGACGGCGCGCAGGAGCACCATATGCGCACCGACGCGGTGAATTTCTTCGTTCCGCCCTACGTCGGACCGCGCGGCTGGCTCGGTGTGCGTCTGGACCGTAGTCTTGCGTGGACGCGCATCGCAGGATTGGTGCGCGAGGCATACGAGAACGTCGCCCCGCCGACCCTCACGGCGTCCCTCGGTGAGACGCCGTCGATCCGCGGACCGGCCAAGAAGCTCTCGATGCGGGACATCGATCCGCTGCAGTCGCCTCGCGCACGAGCCGTGCTCAAGACGCTGCGACGAATTTGCCTGAGACTGCCCGAGTCGAGTGAAATTGCCCAATTCGGCCATCCCGCCTGGCAAGCGGGAAAGAGAACCTTTGCGCTGGCGAGGTACGATGAACAACGATTGACTCTGTGCTTCTGGGTTGGAGTTGAACGGCAGTCCCTGCTCACAGCCGATCGCCGGTTTCGCATTCCGCCCTACATGGGCCATAACGGCTGGATCGCGCTCGATGTCACCGGACACTGTGATGCCGCGGAGGTCGCTGCGCTCGCCTTGCAAAGCTACCGGCACTTCGCATTGAAGCGCATGCTGCAGAAGCTGCCGTCGGAACCGCGCTTCGGGTAAAATGCCGGGTCATGAACGCCGCCCCCGAATCTGCCGCTCCCAGTGCCGCGACCCGCTCCATCATCGACCGTCTGATCGCGTTCAACACGGTATCGCGCGACTCTAATCTGGGTCTGATCGAATGGGCGCGCGACTATCTGCACCGGCACGGCGCCACGACTCGCCTCACGCATGACGCCGGCGGTAAGAAGGCCAATCTGTTCGCGACGCTCGGCGATTCGAAGAAGCCGGGCCTGATTCTCTCCGGGCACACCGATGTGGTGCCGGTGGAAGGGCAGAACTGGGACACGGATCCGTTCGTGGCCGTCGAACGCGACGGCAAGCTCTTTGCGCGGGGCTCGGCGGACATGAAGGGGTTCATCGGCGTCGCGCTCGCGCAGGCGCCGAAATTCGTCGCAGCCTTGAACGCCAATCGCCTCGATGCGCCGCTGCACTATGCGCTCAGCTACGATGAGGAAGTGGGCTGCCTGGGCGTGCGCGGTTTGATTCGCGATCTGGAGGAGAACGGGATTCGCCCGGCCGGTTGCGTGGTCGGTGAACCGACCTCGATGCAGCCCATCATCGCTCACAAGGGAATGAACCGGTTCCGCTGTGCGGTGCGCGGCCGCGAGGCGCATTCGAGCTACGTGACGTACGGCGTGAACGCCATCGAATATGCCGCGCGCCTGGTGGTGTACATCCGCCAGATCGCAGACCGGCTCGCGCAATTCGAGCAGCGCGATTACGGCTTCACCGTTCCCTACACGACCTTGTCGACGGGCGTAATCCGCGGCGGCATCGCCGCGAACGTGATTCCCAAGGATTGCGAATTTCAATTCGACATGCGCACCTTGCCGCAGGCCTCCGCCGATGCGCTCTATCAGGAAATCCGAGCGTATGCGGAAGCGCTGGCGCGTGAGATGCAGGCGATCGATCCGCAGGCGGGCATCGACCTGGTGTGGGCCAATACCACGGTCGGACTGGCGGCGGCGGAGACCGACGCGATCGTGCGCTGGGCGATGCAGCTGTCGCGCAATCCCACGGTGGGCAAGGTATCGTACGGAACGGAAGCCGGTCTGTTTCAGAAGATGGGGGTTCCATCGGTGATTTGCGGCCCGGGCGACATCGCCCAGGCGCACCGGCCCAATGAATTCGTCGCGCTCGAGCAGCTCGCGCAATGCGAAGCTTTCATGCAACGGATCCTCGATACGGGCTATCCCCGATGATGCGCCCAAGCGAGATCATCCCGACCACCATCGTCAAAGGCGCCTGCCCGCACGATTGCCCGGACACCTGCGCTCTCGACGTGCACGTCAAGGACGGAGTCGCGCTCAAGGTGACCGGTTCGACCGAGCACGGGCCGACCGCCGGCGTGCTTTGTACCAAGGTGGCCCGCTATACGGAGCGAACGTACCATCCGGATCGACTGCTGTATCCGCTGCGGCGCATCGGCAAGAAGGGCGACGGGCGATTCGTGCGGATCTCGTGGCAGGAGGCGATCAGCACGATTGCCGAGCGGCTCAGCGCGGTGGCGGCGGAGGACCCGGAGCAGATACTTCCCTATAGCTACGCCGGCACGATGGGCTTGGTGCAGGGCGAGTCGATGGCACAGCGGTTCTTCCACCGCCTCGGCGCGAGTCTGCTGGATCGAACCATCTGCGCATCCGCCGGCACCGCCGGCCACAAGATCACCTTGGGTTCGCGAATCGGCATGGACATGGAATTGGCCGACCAGGCCAAGCTGATCATTTTCTGGGGCTCGAATGCAATCACCTCGAGCGTGCACTTTTGGGCGCGAGCGCAGCAGGCCAAGCGGCTCGGGGCGCGGCTGATCGCCATCGATCCGTATCGCTCGCTCACGGCGGAGAAATGCCATACACACATCGCTCTGTTGCCGGGCACCGATGCCGCGCTCGCGCTCGGGCTCATGCACGTACTGATTCGTGACGATCTGATCGATCACGACTACGTCAGCCGCCACACGCTTGGATTTGACGAATTGTGCGAACGCGCGAACCAGTACGGGCCGGAGAAGGTAGCCTCGATTTGCGGCATCGATCCCGCCGAAATCGAATCGCTCGCTCATCTTTACGCAACGACACGGCCGGCACTGATACGCGCCAACTACGGTTTGCAGCGGGTGCGCGGCGGCGGCATGGCGATGCGCAATATCACGTGTCTACCGGCGCTCATCGGCGCTTTCCGCGACGCGGCCGGGGGCGTGATCCTCTCGACCGGAGGCAATTTTGCGATCGATGAACGGGCGCTGACGCGGCCCGATTTGTTGGGCGCGCGTACACCGCGCACCATCAACATGTCGACCATCGGCCGCGCACTCGGGGAGGCGGCACCGCCGATTCGCGCGCTCATCGTCTACAACTCCAATCCGGTGGCGGTGGCTCCGGATTCGGCGCAAGTGGCGCGCGGCTTCGCGCGCGAGGATTTGTTCACGGTCGTGCTCGAGCACTTCCTCACCGACACGGCCGACCATGCTGACATCGTGCTGCCGGCGACCACGCAGCTCGAGCACCTCGATGTCATCAAGCCCTACGGTCATTACTACATGGTCGCGAACAATCCGGCGATCCGGCCGCTCGGCGAGGCGAAGCCCAACACGGAGATCTTCCGCCTGCTGGCGCACTCCATGGGATTCACCGACGCCTGCTTCCAGGATTCCGATGCGACGATCGCGCAATCCGCGGTCACCGGTGATTGGGATTTCAATGCCGTGCGCGCGCAGGGGTGGAAACGCGTCGGCGCGGAGAAGGGCACTGCACGCTTCGCCGACGGCGGGTTCGACACTCCCTCCGGCAAGGTGGAGTTCTTCTCCAAAACGGCCGAATCGCAGGGTCTCGATCCGCTTCCGGATTACATCGCGCCGCTCGAAGACACCCGCAGCGATCTCGCACACCGTTTTCCGCTGGCAATGATTTCGCCCCCGGCGCGCAACTTCCTCAACAGCAGTTTCGTCAACGTCGCCAGCCTGCGAGCCTCCGAGGGGGAACCGTGGCTCGACATTCACCCGGAGGATGCCGCCAGCCGGGGAGTCCGCGATGAGAGCTATGTGCGCGTCTTCAATGACCGTGGCAGCTTGGAGCTGCGCGCGCGAGTCACCGACCGAGCGCGCCGCGGCGTCGTGGTCGCGCTCTCGGTATGGTGGAAGAAGCTCGCCCGCGACGGCAAGAATGCCAACGAATTGACCAACGGTACGACCCTCACGGACATGGGGCGCGCGCCGATATTTTACGATTGCTTGGTGCAGGTAGAGTCGCTGTGAAATCGCCCTGGCGCCTAACCGCCGTGTCGCTCGCCGCGGCATGCGCGGCCGCCACCGGCGCGTCGGCCCGGGCAGAGGAACCCCCCAAGACGACTCAGGCGGACTCCGCAACCTGCCCGTCGGAGGACGCGGGTCTCAAGCTTCCCGCCGGCTTCTGCGCCAGCATTTTTGCCGATGACATCGGCCATGCACGGCACCTGGTCATGGCGCCGAACGGGGTCCTCTACGTCAATACCTGGTCCGGCCGCTACTACGACAACGACGTTCCGCATGAAGGCGGGTTTCTCGTGGCGCTGCAAGATACCACCGGCTCGGGGAAAGCGGACCTCAGCCGGCGCTTCGGCGAGACCGTAGAGCGCGGGGGAGCCGGCGGTACTGGAATCGGCTTCTTCCAGGGGGCGCTGTATGCGGAGATCAACGATAGGATCGTACGCTACGCGTTGCCGGCCGGATCGATCGTTCCGCAAGGCGCGAGCGAGACCGTGGTCGGCGGATTGCCCCTCGGCGGCGATCACCCGATGCATCCCTTCGCGATCGACACGGACGGGTACATGTACGTCGATGTCGCCACGGCGACCAATTCATGTCAGCACGAGAACCGTACGCTGCGTTCTCCGGGAGCGCTCCCGTGCACCGAACTGAAGACCCGCGGAGGTATTTGGCGTTACGAGGCGAAAAAGTTGCATCAAGTCTTCTCGCCGGCCGCGCGCTTCGCCACCGGAATCCGCAACGCGGAAGGCTTCGCCATCGACCCCGCCGCTCATTGGATCTTCGTGACGCAGCACGGGCGGGATCAGCTGCATGCGAATTGGCCCGATCTGTATCCGCCTGAGCAGGAAGCGACGCTGCCCGCGGAAGAATTATTGCGCCTGGTGAAAGACGGCGATTACGGTTGGCCGGAGTGCTACTACGACGCGGGGCAAGGAGCATTGGTGCTCGCGCCCGAGTACGGCGGTGACGGCGGCAAGAAGCGCGGCGTTTGCACCGGAAAAACCCCGCCGATCGCGGCGTTCCCCGCGCATTGGGCGCCCGACGGCATGGTGTTCTACGATCGGCCGCAATTCCCGGCACGCTACCGCAACGGCGTATTCATCGCCTTCCACGGCTCGTGGGACCGGGCGCCGTACAGCCAGGAAGGATACAGCGTCGTGTTCCAACCATTGGCGAACGGCAAGGCAGCGGGCGGGTGCGAAGTCTTTGCGGATGGGTTTGCGGGCACGATCAAGTCGCCGGAGAAGGCTCAACATCGGCCGACCGGCATTGCCGTCGGACTCGACGGCGCGCTGTTCGTTTCAGACGACGTGCACGGCCGAATCTATCGAATCGAGTATCGTGGCGGCGATGCTGCGAAGGCGGACGCAGCGGGTACGCCTTGCCCTGGCGCGACGGCGTCCCCCGGGGCAGTGGCTGCCGCCGAGGGCGAGCCTCCCGAGGGTACACATCCGGATGCCGGCGGAGCCGCCGCAGGCCCCTCGGCCGCAGAGCTTCCCGTGCCCGATGGTGCTACCAAGGCGCAGGTGGCGTTCGGCGATCGTATCTTTCATGGCCAGGTGGGCGGCGCCGCTTGCACCGGATGTCACGGGGCGGACGGCAGCGGTGGCCCGCTCGGGCCGAATTTGACCGATCGTCAATGGCTGTGGAGCGACGGCTCGTTGGACGGCATCCGATCGACCATCACGCAGGGAGTGACCCGACCCAAGAAGTATCGGGCGCCGATGCCCTCCATGGGCGGTGCGCAGCTCACGCCCGAGCAGGTGTCCGCCGTTGCCGCTTATGTGTGGGCTTTGAGTCATCGGAGCCCCTAGGGCCGAGCTCAATCGCTCTCCAGTATGCCCAAGAAGCTTTGCGTATTTCTCATCGTTCTGCTTTGGCCGCTCGCAGTTTGCGCGCGCGACTTCGCCGCGGCGCCTTCGGCACGATGGCCGGACAGCTTCCTCGCGCGTGTCGAAGCGCTCGCGCTGCTGCAAACGCTGAATGCCGACCTGCTGAGCCACGACAGCGCCACGGCGACTCTCGCAGATTGGTGCGAGCTGCATCGCCTGGCCTCGCCGCCGCGAATCGTTGCCGCGCGCGCGACCGACGTGGAGAAGCCGCCATCGCCCGAGCAGCGACGGGAGCTGGGCGTCACGCCCGTCGATTTGGTCCGCTACCGACGGGTGAGACTCATGTGCGGTTCGCTCGTGCTGTCGGAGGCGGACAATTGGTATGTCCCCAGCCGCTTGACGCCCGAGATGAACAGGCTGCTCGACACCACGGATGCGCCTTTCGGCCAGGTCGTGCGGGACCTTCATTTCCGGCGCCGGACGCTCTCCTCGACGCTGCTCTGGCATCCCCTGCCGCAGGGATGGGAAATGGACGCATCTCCTGCGCGCGATGGCACGGGCCCTGCGCGCAGTGGCACGGGCCCTGTGCGCAGTGGCACGGGGGAGTTGACCATCCCGCCGTGGCTGTTGGAGCACCGGGCACTGCTGTACTTGCCCGACGGCACGCCTTTCAGCGAAGTGGTGGAAACCTATACCGATCAGGTTCTCGGCTTTCGCTTCCAGCCGCGTTGAGGGTGTCGGCCTTCTCCTACGAGCGTCTGACGGATCATCCTATTGCCCCCGTACTGCAGAGCCGACAGCCTAGTGCGGCCCCGTGCGCCTCCAGGGGGCGGCCCGTCGCAGATCCAGCCAGGTGCGGCAACCCACGCCGACCGGCGGTCGCGACTCAGCGCACCGGAGAGGGGGAACGGTTTGGCTTTCGATCAATTGCGGCGCCGGGTTGCTCCGTACGCAGGGTCCGTCGTGGTGCTCGCCGGCGCGGCGCTCGCGCGTGCGCTGCTCAGCCCGCTGCTGGGCGAGCATTACCCGCTCGGCACATTTTACGGGGCGGTTGCCCTCGTCGGCTGGATTTGGGGCGTGAGACCCGCGCTTCTCGCCGCACTCCTGGGATACCTGCTCGGTGCGCATTACTTTCTCATCCCGCGTGCGCCGCCCTTTTGGGTGGGCGCCCATGGGCTCGAGTTCACCGTCTATCTGGCGATATGCGCGGCGCTGATCGCGTTGCTGAGCGGCGTGCATGCGCGACAAAGACGACTCGATGAAGCGCTTCGCGAACATGCGCGCACGCGACAGGCGCTCGCCGATAGCGATGCGCGATTCAAGCTCTATCTCGACGCACTGCCCGACATTGTCTACACGTGGCGGGCGGACGGCTCGTTGGAGTACGTCAATCCCCGCTGGGCCGACTACGCCGGCCTAGGACGGGTCACGGAGGAGGCGGTCGTCACGCATCTGGCCCCTGAGGACGTCGGCAAGTTGAATGAACTGCGCAAGGAGGCGCTGCGGCGAGGGGAACCGCTGCGGGCAGAATTTCGCCTGCGCGATCGACTGGGGCATCTGCGGTGGTTCCTCACCCGCTGCGTTCCGATCCGCGATGCGAAGCAGTCGATCCTCGGTTGGGTCGGCACCTCGACCGATGTCGATGAAGAAAAGCACGCGGCGCAGGCGCTCGCGCACAGCGAACAGCGCTATCGGTCGGTCAGCGAAGCGTTCGATTTCGGCATGTGGAGCGCGGACTCCGCCGGCCGGCTCACCTTCGTGAGTCCGCGATTCCTCGCTTTTCTCGGCGCCTCGCTCGAGCAGGCGGAAACGCACCTCTGGTCTGCGATCCAAGCGCCTCACAGCGAGATCGAGGAGACCGCGCGGCGGTGGGAACGCTGCAGGGCCGCCGGTGAGCCCTGGGACTGGGAATTCTCGCTTCTCGGACAGGACGGCAGCGTACGCAGAGTGTGGAGCCGCCGTATCCCGCTCCGCGCGGCCGATGGCGCCATCAGTTCATGGGCTGGATTCAACCTGGATGTGACCGAGCGATACGCGGCGAGGCACGCACGGGATCAGGCATTGCAGCGACTCGAAGTCGTAACGACGGCCATGTCCGTCGGCGTCACCCAATGCAATCGGCAAATGGAATATGACTGGGTGAATCCGGCCTACGCGCGCGCCATGGGACTCGCCCCGGACCAGCTTCAGGGTCGACGGATCGAAGAGGTTCTCGGTCCGGCGGCCTTCGAGCGGCTCAAGCCCTATTTCCTGCGAGTTCTGGGCGGAGAGTCCGTCGTGTACGAAGGCCAATCGGGTACCGGCGTCGATCCGACCCGTTGGGTCCACGTCAGCTACACACCCATCTGGAATGGAGAGCCATTGCCCGTCGGCTGGGTGGCGGTGGTGAGCGACCTCACTCAGCGGCGCGCTCTCGAGGAACAGTTGCGCGAGGCCAATCGCCGCAAGGACGGGTTCCTGGCGACGCTCGCCCACGAGCTCCGAAATCCACTGGCGCCCATTCGCTATGCAACGCAACTATTGAAGCCGGGCACTCCGCCGGAAATGGCAGCGGACGCGAGACGGATGATCGATCGTCAACTCGAGCACATGGCGCGCCTGCTCGATGATCTGCTCGATGTTTCGCGGATGACGCGTGGCACGCTCGAGATTCGACGCGATACGATTGACCTGCGAGCCGCGATTCGGCATGCGGTGGATGCGGCGCGGCCTCTGGCGCTCGCCGTGGAACAGGATCTGAAAATCGATCTTCCGGATTCCCCGCTTCCGGTGCACGGCGATGAGGCTCGTCTCATGCAACTCATCGGCAATCTCATCAGCAATGCGATCAAGTTCACCAGTACCGGCGGAAAGATCACGGTCTCGGCGGCGGTCGAAGGCGCGATGGTCGTTGCCCGCGTTCGCGACACCGGCCGGGGCATCTCGCCGCAGCTGCTGCCGCATGTATTTGAGATGTTCGTTCAGGGTGAGCCCAATTCGCGCACGCAGACGGGACTCGGCATCGGTCTGGCGCTTGCGAAGCAGATGGTCGATCTGCATGGAGGGCGGATTGAGGCGCACAGCGGTGGACCGGGTCGGGGCAGCGAATTTAGCGTCTTCCTGCCCCGCGTCGGCGAAATGCCGGCGCTGCAGGACGCTCTTGCGGATGTCGGCAAGCTATCGGTGCTCGGTGCAGACAGCATTCGTGTGTTGATCGTCGATGACAATGTGGACGCGGCTGATTCCCTTGCGCACTTCTTGAAGATTGCCGGATATCAAACACGCGTCGCGTACGATGGACGCACCGCCATCGAGATTGCGGAAATTTTGGAGCCCGCGGTGGTGCTGCTCGACCTCGGCTTGCCCCACCTGAACGGTCACGAAGTGGCTCGGCGACTTCGAACGTTGCCGTGGGGGCGCTCCGCCTGCCTGGTTGCACTCACCGGATGGGGTCAGGAGGACGATGTGATGCGAAGCCGGGAGTCGGGCTTCGACGAGCACTTTACGAAGCCGGTGAATCCGGAGGTGCTGCTCCAACGCATCATGGCGCTCACCCGGGTCCAGGCGCAGACGGGAAATTGAGAAGATCGAGGCGTTGTTTGGCGCAGCGTCGGACATTTTCCGTAGGCGCCATCTGACTCCCGGGTGTGCGGATTTGACCTTGGAAGCGTGCGCCTTACCCGATAAGGTGTACGGATGAGCGAACCTTGGCGCGACGCCCAGCGCCGGCTGGTTTGCGTCCAATCACCAAAGAAAGCAAGGGAGATAAAACATGCGTTTACATTTCACTGGGTCTCTTGTCATTGCGACGCTCTGCATTGCGGCCTGCAATAACGCGAAGTCACCCGATACCGTGGCCAAGGACGTGGCGACGGCCGAGCAGAAGGCTTCAACGGAGGTAACGAAGAGCGAAAACTCGGCAGCCAAAGACTTGGGGGGTGCCGCGGAGAAAGTCGACGACAAGCTCGTCGCATTCAATAATACGGCCGCGAAGGACGCCTACAATCTTGCGGTTGCCAATGCGGATGGTGATCGTAAAGTAGCGCTTGCGAAGTGCGAGGCTGCGGGTGGCGACGCACAGAAGAGGTGTAGGGACCAAGCCGAAGCCGACTACAACGCAGCCAAGGCGAATGCCAAGGCCGCGGCAGAATCTCAAAAGCAATGAACGACGAGGGCGGGGCATTGCCCACTCCCCTCCAGCACGAAGGCCGCCACAAAGGCGATCGCCTCTTTTGGTAGTGGATCTCAACGCGGCGCAAGCGGACTTGCTACTATCGCGTGGGTCAAGGTGCCAAAGGAGTCTCCCGTGGCCAAACGAATGCTGCCTGCCCTGGCATTGACGATGCTCGCCGCGTGCGCCGCTCCCTCATCCCACGTTCTGGTAGGGACCGCCAGGTCGCCAATCACGCCTGCCGAGGTCAAGATCTACTCGCATCCGCCCGCCGTGTTCGAAGAGGTGGCAATCCTCAACGCATCCAGCAACAGCGTTTTCAGCCCCGGTGGCCAGAAGACCGTCGACAAGGTGATCGAACGCCTGAAAGAGGAGGCGGCCAAGTTGGGGGCGAACGGCGTCGTTCTCGAAGGCCTGTCGGACCGGGAAACGGGCTCGGTCGGCAGCGGGGTGGGGCAGAGCTCATACTCGAGCAATTCCGCGGTCGGCGTCGGGGTGGGCGGCTCGCTGGGCATTTACAAAAAGACCGGAGAGGCTCGCGCCATCTATGTACCGCCCTAATCGACCGCCCTAATCGGCGCGCACAGAGCGGCATGACCGACCGGGCTCCGAGGCCGATCGCTAGGCCGGGGTCACTCCGAACTGTGCGAGGTACCAGTGGTGGAAAGTCACCACACGCCGCTCGTGCTCCGAATAGCGGCCGGGCCGATAGCGCTTGGACAGAATGCCGGCTTGATTGTTCTCCGTGATGATCTTGTCCTGTTTCGTCGTCTCATGCCAGCCCCAGATCATCTTCTCGATATCCACCTCGGTCGCCTTGCCGTCGACGAGCCAATACAAATCCACATCCGTCTGCAGCGCGCCGCGCGGCGTGAACAAGAACAGGACGGCGAAGTCGTTGGTCGCAACGAGCTGGGTAAAGGGGCTCAACGACAGATACATGCGGCCCTGATCGAATCCCAGCCGCTTGCCCATGAGGGAGGAGGCGGGTCGGCCGTCTCGAGTCTCACTCTCGTAGCCGTCGCGGATGCTCCGCTGCAGCAGCATGCGAAGATGCGAGGAGTGCGCACCGTCATCGACGGTGCCGATCGGCCGGCCGAGGGCCGCCGCGCGCTGCTCCCAGGCCTTGAGCGACGGCAGATATTTCTCGACCGCAGCGGAAGGTCCCGAACTCGGTCCCGCGCCGAATGCGACCAGCGCCTCCTGCGGATGCATGGAGCAGAACTCCGGGTGTGACGGCGAGCAGTGATAGCACTCGACGAAATTCTCGACGACCAGTTTCCAGTTCGCCGAGGTCGGATAGGACCGCGCATGGGCGATCTTTGCATCGGCGAATCCATGGAAGTCCAGATGCGGCGCGAGATCGCCGAACGTGTCGTCGAAGTCGGCCGGCTCTTCATCGGACAAATTGATGAAAATGAGACCGTGGAATACCCGCACACGGCAGCGATGCAAACCGTTGTCGTGCTTGGAAAAGTCGGCCGGCATCAGCCGGGCCGCGAGCAGCGCGCCGTCGAGTCCGTAAGACCACGCGTGGTAGCCGCAGGTGAGCCGCGTCACCCGCCCTTCAGACTCGGTGCAGATCAGCGAGCCGCGATGACGGCAGACGTTGTAGAAAGCATTGATGGTCGAATCATCGCTGCGTACGATGATGATCGATTCGGTGCCGATTTTGAACAAGAAGTAGTCGCCCTTCCTGCGCACCCGATCGACATGCCCTGCGACGATCCACTTGCGCGCGACGACGTGCTCGAAGTCGGCGGCGAACACCTCATCGTCGCAATAGAAGCTTTGATCCAGGCTATAGCCGCTGCGCGCGCTCGAGGCCAACTCGGCGATCATCGCGGTGCGGTGAGCGCGGGGATCATGTTGCCTGGCGATTCGAGTCGCGCCGTTCATGATTTGATCCGCTCGTTCGCCGGATCATACAGCGGGCGCAGCGATGCCATGGCGGCGTGACGCACACCCGCCACTTCGATTTCGTAGCCGTCCCCGACGGGGCCGCCCGCGCCTGTTGGCGGCACCGTCACATAGCCGAGTCCCACGGCTGCGCCGAGCGAATGAGCGTACATGCCGGAGCGCACGAAGCCGACGAGCGCATCGCCTTGCCAGATCGGCTCGTTGTGATAAAGAAGAGGGTCCGAGGAATCGAGCTTGAATTGCAGCAGCCGCTTGCCCATCCCGGAACTGCGTTGCTGCAGCAGCGCCTCGCGCCCGATGAATCCGCCGCGCTTGTCGAACTTGACCGCAAATCCAAGGCCGGCCTCGAGCGGCGTATCCTCATCGGTGATGTCGTGGCCCCAGTGACGATAAGCTTTCTCGATCCGCAGCGAATTCAAGGCGTGATATCCCGCATGCACGAGTCCGAATCGCTCGCCTGCGCCGATCAGTTCCTCGTACACGCCGACCATGAATTCGGTCGGGACATAGAGCTCCCAACCCAACTCCCCGACATAGGTAATGCGGGACGCTCGCACCAGAGCGAAGCCGAGCTCGATGATCCGACTGGTCGCGAATGGAAACGCATGATTCGACACGTCATCGGGAGTCAGCGACTGCAGCAGTTCTCGTGACCGCGGCCCCATCAGCGACAGCACCCCCATGCCGGAGGTCACGTTGGTCAAGACGCAGTGCGCAGCTCGATCGATGTGCCGCTTGAGCCAATTGAAATCCTTGGTTTCGGTTTCCGCGCCCGTCACGATCAAATAGGCGGTCTCGCTCAAGCGCGTCACGGTGAGGTCCGCCTCGATGCCGCCGCGCTCATTCAGCCATTGGGTGTAGATGATTTTTCCCGGCGCCACGTCCACGTCATTGGCGCAGACGTGGTTGAGGATGCGCATCGCATCGGCGCCTTCGAGGCGGAATTTGGCGAACGAGGACTGATCGAAGAGCCCGACCGCGCCGCGCACCGCATGATGCTCGCGCGCGCTGTGCTCGAACCAATTCTGGCGGCCGTAGCTGTATTGGTATGCGGCGGACACGCCGGCCGGCGCATACCAATTGGCCCGTTCCCAGCCGAACGCCTCGCCGAAGCACGCGCCGGCTGCGCTCAGGCGGTCGTGCAGCGCCGATTTGCGCACGCCGCGTGCGGTTTCGTACTGGCGAAACGGCCAGTGCGTCGCGTACAAGAGGCCGAGGCTCTCCGAAACGCGTGTTCGTAAATATTTGCGATTGATCTGGAAGGGCATGTTGCGACGCACGTCGACTTCCCAGAGATCGAGCGGGGGGTGGCCGTCGCGAATCCACTCGGCGACCACTTTGCCGATGCCGCCGGCGGACTGCAGTCCGATCGAATTGAGGCCCGCGGCTATGAAGCAATTGGCCAGCTCGGAGGATTCGCCGAGATGGTAGCGCACATCCGGAGTGAAGCTTTCCGGGCCGCAAAAGAACTTTTGGATGCCGGCGCGCTCGAGCGCCGGCACGCGGCGCATTGCATCGAGCAGCACCGGCTCGAAGTGGTTGAAGTCGCCGGCGATTTCTCCAAAGGAGAAATCCTCGGGTATTCCGCTCATGCCCCAGGGGCGGGCATTTGGCTCGAATGCACCGACCAAAAGCTTGCCCGCATCGTACTTGAAGTAGCTGCAATGATCGTAGTCGCGCAGAACCGGCAAATCGGGATGCAGTCCCGGCACATCCTGGAACAACACGTAGTAGTGCTCGCAGGCGTGCAGTGGCACCGTCACTCCGGTGCGCGCCGCGAGATCGCGCGTCCACATGCCCCCGCAGAGTACGACGATGTCCGCCTGAATGGAGCCGTGCTCGGTCTCAACGCCGCTCGCGCGGCGTCCGTCGTGCGAAACGGCCGTGACTTTGACCTCTTGAAAGATCCGCGCGCCGCGATTTCGGGCGCCTTTGGCGAGCGCCTGCGTGATGTCGACTGCATTGGCATAACCGTCGCTCGGGATATGAATGCCGCCGATCACATCATCGAGATTGGCGAGCGGATACAACGCACCAATCTCGCTCGGGGTGACCACGTGGACGGGCAGGCCGAACACCTTGGCCATCGAGGCGTTGCGCCTCAGCTCCTCCATGCGCCCGGAGGTCGTCGCGAGCGACAGCGAGCCGCATTGACGATAGCCGGTCGCCTGCCCGGTCTCCGCTTCGAGACCGCGGTATAGCTCGCCCGTGTAGCGGGCCAACTGCGTCATGTTGATGCTCTGGCGCAGCTGCCCGACCAGCCCCGCCGCGTGCCAGGTCGTCCCGCTGGTGAGCTGTTTGCGCTCGAGCAGCACGACATCGTTCCAACCGAGCTTCGTCAAATGATAGGCGACGGAACAGCCGATGACGCCACCCCCCACGATGACGGCTCGTGCGTGCTTGGGAAGATCGATCGCCATCGGCCTAGACCCTCATCCGCAGGTTCTGCGGATCGAATGCCGGATGCTCGAGCACCGTCGCGCGGCGCCGCTCGTCTTGAATGAGCACCTCGAAGACGCTGCCTGGTTCGGCGAACTCGGCCTCGACGCACGCGAACGCCAGACTCTTGCCGACTCGATGACCATAGCTCCCGGAGGTGGTCACTCCGATGCAGCGCTCCTCGATGAGCACCGGCTCCCCGCCGCGTGCATCGGTATCGGTGGCTTCGACCTCGGCATAAACGATTCGAAGAGGGCGCGGCGGCTGGGAGAGCGTGGCGGTCTTGCCGACGAAATCGCTCTTGCTCGAGGCGAAGAAGCGAGCCATATCGGCTTCGAGCATGTTGAGCTCATTCGTGAGCTCGCTCGACCACGCTTTATAGCCTTTCTCCATCCGCATGCTGTTGACCGCGTAGAGGCCGTAGTTCGCAATCCCGAATTTTTGGCCTTGCTCCCAAAGGGCTTCGTAGAGCGGCACCATCGAGCCGATCGGCGGATGCAGTTCCCAACCGAGTTCACCGACGTAACTCACACGCAGGGCCCGAAGCGGGATTCCCGCCACGCTGATCTCGCGAGCGCTCAGCCAGCGGAACTCCTCATTGCTCAAGCTTGCATCGGTCAAGAGGCCGAGCAGCTCGCGGGAACGAGGCCCGCTCAGCACGAGCACGCCGCGCTCCCCGGTGACATCGTCGATGCGCACCGATTCGCCCGCCTGCAGGCTCTGGATCAGAAGATCCCGATCGCGCAGCTCCGCGGCGGCGGCTGACAGTGCGTAGAATCGATCGGGGCCCAAGCGGCTCACCGTCATTTCACCGAGAATGCGTCCGCCTGCGGACAGCATATGCACCAGCGAAATGCCGCCGACCTTGCGCGGTATTTGATTCGCGCACACGCGGTTCAGAAAGGATTCGGCGTGAGGGCCGCTGATGTCGAACTTGGCAAAGCCGGTGAGGTCGAGGATGCCGATGCGCTGGTGTACCGCCATGATTTCGCCGCGAACCACATCGAAGACGTTGTTGCGCCGGTAGCTGTAGTCCTCCGCGCGGCCATCGAGGGAGAACCATTTCGGTCGCTCCCAACCGAACGTTTCGGTATGCACGCAACCTTGCGCCTGCAGCCGCTGGTACAAGGGACTCGTCTTTCGAGGGCGCCCGGCCGATTCCTCTTCGCCGGGCCGCCGCGTCGTGAACGTGAGGCGGTAGTCGAGGAATACCTTGTCCCGCACATACGTCTTGTCTGCGAAACGGCCGAAACGCCGCGGGTCGAATTCGGTCATGTTGATTTCGGCATCGCCGTGCACCATCCACTGGGCAAGGTACTTGCCGCAACCGCCGCCCTGCGCGATGCCGAAGGACGTGCCGCAGCACATCCAGAAATTCCTCAGGGCCGCCGCCGGGCCGAGCAGCGGCGCGCCGTCCGGCGTGTGCGGGATGGCGCCGTTGATGATGCGGCGGATCCCCACCTCGCCGAAAATCGGCATGCGCTCGATCGCCCGTTCGAGCCACGGTGCAATGCGATCCAGGTCGTCCGCGAACAGCTCATTGGAAGCCTCCCATTCCGGGAAGCCCTTGGGCGCCCACGCTTCGTGCAGTCCCGTGCTCTCGTAAATGCCCATCAAGCCGGACTTCTGCTCCTGGCGAAAATAGCCCGAAGTGTAGGAATCGCGCATGACGGGAATCTCTTCACTGCGCTCGAGGAACGCTTTGATCGGATGAGTCACGACGTAGTGATGCTGCATGTTGGTGATGGGCGCATCGGCGCCCACCATGGCGGCGACCTCGCGCGCGTAGCAACCGGCGGCATTGACGACCATGTCGGCAACGATCGTTCCTTTCTCGGTGACGACCTCCCATTCCCCGCTCGGCCGTGGGCGAATGTCGACCACGCGATTGTGGCGCATCACCGTTGCGCCCAAGTCGCGCGCCGCCTTGGCCAATGCATTGCAGAGTCCCGACGGGTCGCCGTGTCCATCGTCTCGTGTCCAGGCAGCCGCCACGACGTCGGTGGTGGTAAGAAATGGGTTGAGCCGGCGAATCTCATCGAGGCCGACGATATCCATGCTGAAGCCGATGCTCTTCGAGTACCCGTGGATGTATTTCAGCCATGCCAGCTCATCGGCGTTGTTGGCCAACCGCAGACCGCCGCACGCGTGCCAGCTGACGTACTGACCGGTCAAAGCCTCCAAACGGGGGTACAGTTGGTTGCTGTAGGCATGGATTTTGGCCAGGTTGAAGCTGCCGGTGATGCTTGGGCATTGACCGGCCGCATGCCAGGTGGAACCCGAGGTGAGCTCGCTCTTCTCGACTAGGATGGTATCGGTCCAGCCCTCGAGGGCCAGGTGATAGAGCAGGCTGGCGCCCATCATCCCGCCGCCGATGACGACGACCCGTGCGTTTGTTTGCATGCGAACCAGTGGGTTGTTAATTTGGACGTTCTGAGGGGATTGCCCACAATAAATTAGTCCCTCGGGCGCGTACAACCGAGGATTTTGGTACCTTTGGCCCTAATTTTTTGTGGGGAGATCGGTTGACCAAAATCCGTCCGGTAGTCGGGTTGCCCACCTTGACGTGGTTGCGCGCCTTTGAGGCCGCGGCGCGGACTTCGAGCTTCACGGCGGCCGCGGCCGAATTGAGCCTCACATCGGGTGCCATCAGCTACCAAATCCGTGCGTTGGAGGCCTACCTGGGGTTTGCACTATTCGAACGCCTGCCGCGAGGGGTGAGGCTCACCTCGATGGGCGTCGCCTATTTACCTCCGGTTCGCAAGGCGTTCGAGGAGCTTGCCGATTCGACCGTGGGACTTTTCGGTGGCACACAACGGGGTCAAATCACCGTGCATGCGCCCGTGTCGCTTGCCTCCCTGTGGCTTGCGCCAAAGCTCCTGGCCTTCTCCGCGGCATACCCCGCCATCGATGTGCGGCTCTCCTCGGTCATTTGGGACAACCCCGTGCCGGACGATGCCACGGATCTCGAGATCCGATATGGGACCGGTCAATGGCGCGGATATCGCGCCGAGCGTCTGTTGAATCAAAGCATCGTCGCCGTGTGCAGTGCGGCCTTGCTCGCGGAGGCGCGTTCGAAAGGCGAGGAGGCGACATTGGTCTCACGGCAGCTCATCCACATCATGGGGCACGAGAATCATTGGCTGAAGGTGCGACAAGCTCTACAACTGCGCGATCAACCGGCGCGGCCCGGTCCGACGGTCGACACCACGCTCGCCGCACTTGAGCTCGCAGCGAGCGGCGCCGGATGCGCGCTCGCGCACCGCATCTATCTGAGCGGCTACCTGTCGACGGGACGGCTGGTGGAGGCGTTGGAGGAGGAATTCGTCGACGAAAATTCCTATTTCGTCGTTGCACCCGAACGCGCACAGCGCACGCGGCGCGAAGTTCAGCTGTTTCGGGATTGGCTGCTGTCCATCGCCTCGACCAACCTGGCTGATCGCTAGGAGCCTGTCGTGGTCGCGGGTACGGCAGTTCGTGCGTGCAGCGCCATCGAAATGAGTGCGATCCCGCCGAACACCAGATTGATGCCCACCAGCAGTCCGATGGCCCAAGCCGCAGTCCCCGGCAGGCCGAAGAATATGATTCCCGCCAAGATGAGATCGATGAGGCCGCTCACCAGCATCAAACCCCAGCGCGCCGAAAAGCCGCGGCTGTGGGTGAGGGCCAACATGATCGAGGCAACCCCTTCGAGCGAGAGGAAGATCGTGAGGATGAGGGTCAACGAAATCGCACCCGACAGCGGCCAGCGAAGCAGCACCACTCCGGCAACGATTCCCAACAGGGCCGAGAACAGCGACCACCAGAATCCGGGAGCGCTGCGCATTCGAAAGGTACTGATCAGACCCACGATTCCGCTCACGAGCAACACCCAGCCAATCACGATTTCGACCGCGAGGGTGGCGATGGGAGGCAGCAGGATCGCGGTGATCCCCAGAATCAACAACACGATGCCTTCGGTTAGAAAGAGCGCCCAATGCTGATGCAGCGATGCTGACACAGCCGCCTGCATGCGCTGTATGTCCGGGTTGGTTATTGCCATGACGACGTGCCTCCTGCGCGTTGCCCTGAGCATAGGCCGCGGTTCGCGCCAAGGCAAAAGGAATGAGCGCCGCCGCACGCGCGGCGGAGCCCGGGCCGCCTTTAGCGCCAGTTTCGGGCGACGAGGGTGCCGTTCATCTCGCCCGCGCCCGCGCCGTATTTGACATCGCCATTGGCCAACGGGATTTGAATCGGGGCGACGACGACGCGGGTCACTCCTTGGCGCAGCGCAAGACCGATCTTTTGCGCCGTCGCCGGCGTCAGGTCGACGATTCGACCGTCGACGTAGGGTCCGCGGTCCCGGATGGTCACGACAGCGCTTTTCCCGGTCTCCAGGTTCGTCACTTTCGCTACCGTACCGAGCGGCAGGGTCTTGCTCGCGGCGTTATCCGCTCGAGGGTTCATGATGGTTCCGTCCGCCATTTTCCGTCCGACAAAGTTGCCGGCATAGAACGACGCCTTACCGAAGCGTCTGCGGCCCGAGCGGTCGAGCCCGGCCGTTGCTTTGGAGGCGTTCTGGGGGAGCGGCGGCGGTGAAGCAGTCTTGATCGGTTCGGCCGATGCGACTGGGGCAGACGGCGGCGCCATCCCGAGGCCGAGGCCGAGCGCAGCCATTGCGACGCTCAAGACGACGGTCAACTTGCGATAATCCGGTTTCATTCCTCTCACCCTGGGTAGACTTAATGAGGGTCATCATCCGGGGGTGGGGGCACAGGGTCTGTAAGCGCAGCGCTCGAAATGGGGGTCGATCCGAGGTGGCTGAGCCTAGGACAACTGGCAATAAACCAAGATAAATAAGTAACTTACAAAACTAATCTAAAAATTAATAAAGGTTAATGTCCCGGCACATTTCTGCTTGATCAACAATGAGTTATGAAACTATTTACCAAGCGGAGATCAACAACATGCCGATTCGCACTGATCGAGAAAGCAAATAGTCGCCACTGCACGGATTCAGTACACTCGCGGTCCTTCATTCGGGCCACGGAGTAGAGCGCGTCATGGCGAGAGGCGGGGGCAGCGGGTTTGGGCTGCGAGATTTGCCGAGGATAGCCCGTGGGCGGGGATCTTATTTATACGATGAGGCCGGCAAGTGCTACATCGACGGCTCCGGCGGTCCGGCCGTCTTCAGCCTTGGACACTCCCATCCCGAGGTCAACGCCGCCATATCGCGCCAGCTGGAGGAAATCGCCTACGGCTATCGATACCTCTTCACGAGTGCCGCGCTCGAGTCATTGACGGAGACGCTGCGACGCGTCACCGGGAATTACTATCAGGATGTGATTTATACCGCCGACGGGTCGGAGGCGGTGGAGTCGGCTCTCAAGGTGGCGCTACAGCATTTCGCGGCGCGCGGCCTGATGCGCAAGCGCCGTTTCATCGCCCGTGAACGATCCTGGCACGGCAACACGCTCGGGGCGCTGTCGGTGTCGGGATTCTCAGCCCGTCGCCGGGCGTTCGAAGGGAGCCTGCTCGAGGTTGCTTTCGTTTCCGCGGCGAACGCCTATCGCGTGCCGGAGGACTGCTCCGAGGCAACGCTCGTCGCCCACCTTGCCGCCGAGCTCGAGCGAACGATCGTGGCCCGCGGTCCGGATACGATCGCAGCCTTCATATTTGAACCGATCGTGGGGGCCGCCGGCGGAGTCGTCCCGGCGCCCGAGGGATATGCGGCTGCGATCCAAGCGGTGTGCCGCAAATACGACGTGCTGTTGATTGCCGACGAAGTGATGTGCGGTTCGGGTCGCACCGGTACCTGGCGCGCGTTGGAACACGATGGTGTCGTGGCCGACATCATGACCATCGCCAAGGGTTTGGCGGGCGGCTACATTCCCCTTGGTGCGACGTTGGTCACTGCGAGCGTGTCGGATCCGATCATGCGCGAGCACGATGCATTCATGACCGGCCACACCTTTTCCGGCCACACCACCGCGTGTGCAGCGGGAGTCGCCGTGCAGCGAATCATCGAGCGCGACCGATTGCTCGAGCGTGTGCGCAGCGCCGGCGCGAAATTTCAGGAGGCGGTGCGCGAGTCCCTGGCGCAATTCGACGAAGTGGGCGATGTGCGCGGTCGGGGTTTCTTCATCGGGATCGAATTCGTTGCCGATCGCAAGACTCGCAAGCCGTTTGCGCCGAACCGTGGGTTGAGCTTCGACATCGGTCGACGCGCATTCGACAACGGGCTCATTTGCTACCCATGCTCGGGCAACGTCGACGGGAATGCCGGCGATAGCGTGATTCTTGCCCCGCCGTACAACGCAACCGATTCGGAACTCGATGAAATCCGCGCGAAGCTCACGCTCGCGGTGGCCGCCGCCCTCGCCGCGTAGAGGCGAGAACCTACCGGGCAAAGGCGCTTCGGCGGATTCTGCGAGGGCAGTCACGGTAACTCCGGGCCGCTGCGGAGTATGAGGTATTGGGGAGTCGGCGCGCGGATGATCAGCGAGGCTTGACGGCGCCGACTCGCGCTGCCGCTATACTTCGGCGGCCTTTCGCGCGATCATTAGCGGGTAGACATGGAACCGACCAATACCGCCGAGCCGGATTATTTTCATCGAGTGGTGGACTGCCAGTGGGCTTGCCCCGCTCATACCGACGTCCCTGAATATATCCGGCTCATCGCACAGGGCGAGTTCACCGAAGCCTACATGGTGAATCGCGCCTCGAACGTCTTTCCCGGAATTTTGGGCCGGGTTTGCGACCGTCCCTGTGAGCCCGCCTGCCGGCGCGGCCGAATCGAAGAGAAGCCCGTGGCGATTTGCCGCTTGAAGCGTGTGGCGGCGGATCAGCGCGACGACATACGCCCGCTGTTGCCGCGCCAACCGGAGAGGAAAAACGGCAAGCGAGTTGCCTGCATCGGCGCGGGTCCGGCGTCTCTCACCGTGGCGAACGATCTTTTGCCGCTCGGCTACGAGGTGACGATTTTCGAGCAGTATGCGGTCCCCGGCGGCTTGATGCGCACCAATATCCCCGCATTCCGTTTGCCCGCCAAAGTATTGGACGAGGAAATTGGCTATATCGTCGATATGGGCGCCGATTTGCGGTTGAATGCCCCCATCGACAGCATGAAGCAGTTGCTCGAGAGCGGCGAGTTCTCGGCGGTATTCGTGGGCTCGGGGGCGCCCCGCGGCAAGGAGTTGGACCTGCCCGGACGGCGGCAGAGCGAGCGGATACACATCGGCATCACGTGGCTCGAGTCCGTGGCATTCGACCACATCCACAAGATCGGCGAGCGCGTGCTCATCATCGGTGTGGGCAATACCGCCATGGACTGTTGCCGTACCGCGCTGCGCCTCGGCGCGAAGGACGTCAAAGTCATGGCGCGCAAGCCGCGCCAGTTCTTCAAGGCCTCGGACTGGGAGCTGGAGGACGCTGAACAGGAGACGGTGCAGATCATCGTCAATCACGCGCCGAAGTCTTTCGTGGTCGAGGGAGGCCATCTGGCCGGCATGATGTTCGAGCGGCTGGAGTACGAGATCGAGAACGGTGAGATCACGGTGACGCGCGTTCTCGGAGAGGAATTCTTCCCGTGCGATGATGTGATTCTCGCCATAGGCCAGGAAAACGCATTTCCGTGGATCGAGCGCGACCTTGGCATCGAATTCGACAAATGGAACGTTCCGGCCGTCGACAAAACGACCTTTCAATCGACCCGGGCAGGGGTCTTTTTCGGCGGCGATGCCGCATTCGGTCCGAAGAACATCATTTGGTCGGTCGAGCACGGGCATCAAGCGGCCATCTCCATGCACAAGTTCTGCAGCGGCGAACCGGTTGAGGCGCGTCCGCCCCGCGGCGTGAGCTTGAGCAGCCGCAAAATGGGCATGCACGAATGGTCCTACAAGAACGAGTATAATGCGGCTGAGCGGCGTCTGGTTCCGCATGTCGGGTTGATCGAGCGATTCAAGAAAATCAACATCGAAGTCGAGTTGGGCTTCACGGCCGAACAGGCCGCGCTCGAGGTGCAGCGCTGTCTGAACTGCGATGTCCAGACGGTCTTTTCCGCCAAGCTGTGCATCGAGTGCGACGCCTGCATCGATATCTGCCCGGTCGATTGTCTGACCATTGCCCCCAACGGCCCCGAAGCGGAACTGCGCTCCCGACTCAAGGCTCCGGCCGTGAACACCACGCAAGCGCTGTATGTCTCCAGCCCGTTGCCGCATACGGCCCGCGTCATGGTGAAGGACGAGGATGTTTGCGTGCACTGCGGGCTTTGCGCCGAACGCTGTCCCACCGCCGCCTGGGATATGCAGAAGTCCACCATCAAGATTCCTCTCGCGGCGGACGAGGTTAAGGCATGCCTAATTTAAACATCGCCTCCGATCGTGTGAACGATTTCGTGGTGAAGTTCGCGAACGTCAATGGCACGGGGTCCGCCAGCGCGAACTCGCTGATCATGAAGGCGATTTTCCGCATGGGTGTTCCGGTCACGGGAAAGAACTACTTCCCCTCCAACATTCAGGGCCTGCCCACCTGGTATGAAATCCGTGTGACGCGGGAAGGGTATGCGGCACGCGCGGGCCGCGTCGACATCATGGTCGCGATGAACGCGGAGACCTATCAGAGAGACGTTCGCGAAGTCGCTTCGGGCGGCTATCTGATCTACGACGCGACCTGGCCTCGCAGCACGCTGTTGCAGCGGGGAGACATCACGGTCATCGGTGTGCCCCTGGCACAGCTCGTCAATGAGAATTTCGACGGGGTGCGCAACCGCATCCTGCTCAAGAACATCGCCTATGCGGGCGTGCTCGCCGCGTTGCTCGATCTCGATCTGGAAGTCATCGACGGATTGATGAAGGAAAGCTACGGCAAGAAGCAAAAGCTGCTCGAATCGAACACGCGCGCGCTGCGCCTGGGATACGACTACGCCAAGACGCACTTGCGCTGCCCGTTGCCTCTGCATGTCGAGCATCTGGATAAGACGCGCGGCCACATCATGATCGACGGCAATACCGCGGCTGGGCTCGGATGCGTGTACGCGGGTGCGACCGTGGGTGCCTGGTATCCGATCACGCCGTCGACCTCGTTGATGGACGCCTTCAAGGGATTTTGCGAGCGCTATCGAGTGGATACCGAGACCGGTGAGCGCAATTTTGCCGTGATTCAGGCCGAGGACGAATTGGCGGCGATCGGCATGGTGCTCGGCGCGAGTTGGAACGGTGCGAGGGCCTTTACACCGACGAGTGGACCGGGCATTTCGCTCATGAACGAGTTCGTCGGGCTTGCCTACTACGCCGAAGTGCCTTGCGTGATTTTCGACGTGCAGCGAGTCGGTCCCTCCACCGGCATGCCGACCCGTACTCAGCAATCCGACCTGCTGCTGTGCGCTTACGCCTCGCACGGTGATACCCGGCATGTCTTGCTGTTCCCGGCCAATCCGGAGGAATGCTTCCACATGGCGGTGCAGGCGTTCGATCTCGCGGAGCGTTTGCAGACTCCGGTTTTCGTGCTCTCGGATCTGGACATCGGCATGAACGATTGGATGTGCCCGGAATTGAAATGGGACGATGCGTATCGCCCGGACCGCGGCAAGATTCTGTCGGCCGAAGAGCTGGCGAGCCTCGATAAATTCTACCGATACGTGGATCGTGATGATGATGCAATCACCTACCGCACGCTGCCGGGAGTCAATCCCAAAGGCGCGTATTTCACCCGCGGCTCCGGTCACAACCAGTATGGCGGCTACACCGAGGATTCCACCGAATACCAGGTGGTGCTCGATCGATTGAAGCGTAAGTTCTCGAGCGCCGCGAAGTACATGCCGAAACCGGTGCTCATGGGGAAGGGCGACAACAAGATCGGAATCGTGAGCGTCGGGAGCTGCGACGGCGCCGTGCGCGAGGCGGTGGACGTGCTGGCCCGGCAGAAAATCCCGGTGGATTACCTGCGCGTCAAGGCTTTCCCGTTCGGTCTCGAGGTGGAAGCCTTCTTGAGTTCCCACGCGACGATTTTCGTCGTCGAGCAAAATCGCGACGCGCAGTTGCGATCGTTGCTCACGCTGGAGACGTCCGTCGAGAAGACCAAATTGCATTCGATCTTGAGCTACAGCGGCTTCCCCATGTCGTGCGACCCGATCGTCGATGGAATTCGCGCCACGCTCGTCGCGACACCGCGGCTGTCGGCCGTACCACGCTTGCCGCGCTAACAACCTGTCCGAGAGAGCGCCATGTCATTCATCAACAAGCCTAAAGTCGGACATCCGTCGTTGCCGACCAATGCCCTGGGCCTCACCCGGCGCCAGTACGAGGGCAGCATGTCGACCCTCTGTGCCGGCTGCGGGCACGATTCGATTACCGCGGCGGTGATCGAGGCGTGCTGGGGCCTCGATATGCGACCGGAACAACTGGTCAAACTTTCGGGAATCGGCTGCTCGTCGAAAACGACCGCTTATTTCGTGAGCGGCGCGCACGGCTTCAATTCGGTTCATGGACGCATGCCCTCGATCGCGAGCGGCGCCAACGCCGCGAACCGGGATCTCACCTACATCGGCATCTCCGGGGATGGAGATTCCTTGTCCATCGGCCTGGGTCAGCTGGTGCACGCAATTCGGCGCAACGTGAACATGCTCTATTTGATCGAGAACAACGGGGTCTACGGCCTCACCAAGGGCCAGTTCTCCGCTTCGGCGGACATCGGCACTCAAGCGAAGAAGGGCGATGTCAACAAGACCCCGCCCATCGACCCCGTCTTGCTGGCGCTCTCGCTCGGTGCGACGTTCGTCGCGCGAAGCTTCTCCGGCGACAAGGCGCAGCTCGTGCCCTTGATTCAGGCCGGCATGCGCCATCGAGGATTCGCCCTCATCGATGTGCTCTCGCCGTGTGTCACCTTCAACGATCACGAGGGCTCCACCAAGAGCTATACCTTCACCCGCGAGCACTATCACGCGGCCATGGAGGCGGATTTCGTGCCGCCGGCCGAGCAAATCGCAGTGGAATACCCGTCCGGCGAATCGATCCCGGTCCAGCTGCATGATGGTAGCCGGGTGGTGCTGCGCAAGCTGGGAGTGAGCTACGATCCGACGGACCGCAGCGCCGCGTATGCCTTCATCGAAGAGAAGCTGAAGCAGAACGAATTCGTGACGGGTTTGATCCACATCGATGAATCGGGCAGCACCGAGTTCCATACGCTCAATAAGACGAGCGCCGTGCCGCTGAACCGCATTCCCTACGAGAAGCTATCGCCGGGCAGAGCCGCTTTGGAAAAGCTCATGGCACGGTACCGGTAGCGACGAAGTTCCGCGCGGGGCCAAGCGCGGGCGCGAGTGAAGGGCTATGAGCGACCTCGATATCGGTGAACGCGATCTGCTGCGCTTTTTGAAGCCGGACACCTTGCTCGGCGCCTTCGCATATCTGGTCCTATTCGTGCTCTTCGCCATGCTCGCATCGCGCGCGTTGCGCACGGCGGTTCATGCCTCGATGACCCGCAGCGGTCACATCGATCGGACCACGATCAGCTTCCTGCAGCAGTTCGGATCGGCGCTGATCTGGGTGATCATGCTCATCCTCTACGCGCACCTCATTCCGGTATTGCGGTCGATGGGTACGGCCCTGCTGGCGGGGGCAAGCGTCGCCTCGGTGATCATTGGGCTCGCGGCCCAGAGCACTCTCGGCAACTTGGTGGCAGGGATATCGATCACGATCTATCGGCCGTTTCGTTTGGGCGACACCTTGCAGGTGGCTGCGCCCACGGGGACGGAAGTCGGCGCCGTGGAGTTGATTTCGTTGGGCTACACGACGCTGCGCGCCCCGGCCGGGCATTTGATCGTCTTGCCGAACAGCGTCGCCGCGAGTCAGGTGACCATCAACTTGAGTTCGACGTATGCGCCGTGGCCGTTCGTCATCACGATTCGCGTGGCCCGCGATGTGGAGGTGGAGGCTGCGCGCCAGCTGGCTCTGGGCGTCGCGCGCGAGATTGTAAGTGAGAAGGGGGTCGTCGGCTGCTTCTTGACCAAAGTGGATTTGACCGCGATCACATTGGAGCTTCGACTCCTGGCGCAAGATGCCACCAATCGCGATGCGCTGCGATCGAAGATGCTGGTCACTCTGGCGAAGCGCTTCGCCGAGGCAAACATCGGCTCCGCGGGCGGCGATACGCCGACCTTTTCATGACGGGCGTCAGAATTTCGAACTCTCCGCGGGGCGAAGATGGACTTAGATGAATTCCGAACTCATGCGCACAGCTTTTCGGACTGGATGGCGGACTATCTCGCATCGGTCGAGAGCTACCCCGTTCGATCCCAGGCAAATCCGGGCGACATTCTCTCCGGTCTGCCCGATGCGTGCCCGGAACGTGGAGAGCCCATGGAGAGGATCTTTGCGGACTTTCAAGCCAAGATAATGCCGGGCATTACCCATTGGCAGCACCCGCGATTTTTTGCCTATTTCACCGCCAATTCGAGCCCACCATCGGTCCTCGCGGAAATGCTGACCGCGACCCTGGCCGCCCAATGCATGCTCTGGGAGACGTCGCCGGCTGCAACTGAGCTTGAATGTCGGATGATGGACTGGCTGCGAGAACTGATCGGCCTCCCCGCGGTGTTCACCGGCTCCATCCAGGACTCCGCGTCGACTTCCACTTTGTGCGCCATCATTGCAGCGTGTACCAGGGCGACCGACGGGCGCTCGGCGCGCCAAGGGTTGTCCGGCGGACCGGCGGTCATCGTTTACGCATCCGCGGAGGCACATTCGTCGGTCGAAAAGGGAGCGCGTATCGCCGGAGTCGGTTCCGACAATGTGCGTAAGATCCGAACGCGCGACGATGACGGTTTGGACCCGAAAGCCCTCGCCGCTGCGATCCGCCAAGATCGGGCAGCGGGGCGCATCCCGGCCTGCATCGTCGCCTGCCTTGGCACGACGGGTCTCGGGGCTTGGGACCCCATCGCGGACATCGGACGCATCGCCAAGGCCGAACAGATTCACCTTCACGTAGATGCCGCTTGGGCCGGGAGCGCCCTGATCCTCCCGGAAGTGCGCTCGCGCGCCGAGGGGATGGAAAATGTCGACAGCTTTGTCTTCAATCCGCACAAGTGGCTCTTTACCAACTTCGACTGCTCGGCGTTCTATATGCGCGACCCCTCGGCGTTGACGAGGGCACTGTCGTTGACCCCCGCCTATTTGGAGTCTCGTGCCTCGGGTCAAGTGCCGGAGTACCGCGATTGGAGCGTCGCGCTGGGCCGCAGATTTCGCGCGCTCAAGCTTTGGTTCGTTCTGCGCTCCTACGGTGCGGAAGGCCTGCGCCAAAAAATCCGCGACCACATCGCTTGGACGGAACGCCTTGCAGAGCTCGTTCGAGGCTCTCGAGGGTTTGAACTGACGACCGAGCCCCGCCTGGCGCTGCTCACCTTTCGCTACGCACCGCAGTCCGTCACGGCGGACAACTCGCTCGACGAACTCAATGAGCGCCTGTTGAAGCGGATCAACGACAGCGGACGCCTCTACCTCACGAAGACCCGGACTCGCGGACGTCTGGTGATCCGATTCGTGATTGGCCAGACCTACACAACGTGGCGCCACGTTCAGGAAGGATGGGATGCCATCGTCGAGATGGCCCAGGCACTCTGAGCGATGTCCCTGGCTCACGTCCTCAAATAGCTGGCGCCGTTGACGTCGATCACCCCTCCGGTCATCGCGGGCGCTGCATCGAGTGCACAGTAGACTGCAGCGGCCGCCACTTCGTCGAGTCGATTCACGCGTCCAAGGGGGTGCTGCGCGAGAATCGACGCCCCGTCGGGTCCATTGAGGTGGGTGAATGCCATGTCAGTCTCCACCCACCCCGGCGCGATGCAGTAGACGTAGATCGCACGCGGCGCAAGCGCCTTGGCCAGTGATTGAGACAGGGCATTGAGCCCCGCTTTGCTCGCCCCATACGCAGGGGCATCGGGTTCACCCCGAAATGCGCCGCGCGAGGAAATATTCACGATCCGGCCGCGGCCGAAGGCCGCATCCAGCAGGTCGCCTCGGCTTGCCATGCTCTGCGCGGCGAGCAGCGACAAGTTTGCCGGGCCGACGAGATTGGTCGCGAGTGTCTGCTGCCACCCTGATTGCCAGCTTGCGTAGTCGGTGGCGAGGGGCGGGTGCAGGACATAGATTCCGGCATTGTTGATGAGAACATCGACTCGGCCGAATCGCTCGATCACATCATTCCAAAGCTGGGTCGTGGCGGACGGGTTACCAAGATCGGCAGCAAAAATCTCGTGTTCTGTTCCCGACAGACGCTCGAGGGTGGCCTCGGCGGCGTCGCGGTTGCTGCGATGGTGGAGCGCGACCCGCACACCGCGTTCGGCGAGCTGCTGCGCGATGACGCTGCCGATACCGCGGGAGGCACCCGTCACGAGGGCGACGAGGTTGGGCCGCTGATTTGACTGAGCACTCATCTCGGTCAAACGGCCTCTGTTCGTTGCACCCGCGGCCAGAGTTCGCGGATGATGCTGTAGAGAAAGGCCGTCGTCAGGCCAAACAGGATCATCCCGTTCAAAGCCTCCAGGGCGCCCATGAGCCGCCAATGATCCGCCAGGAAGAAGTTTTCATGGCCGTAGGTCGTCATGGCGCTCAGCGAGTAAAGCAGCGCCGACCTCCCGTCGGGAAGCGCGCCGAGAAGGAAGTAAACACCCGCCCAGATCCCGGCCTCGAGGGCGTGCAACAGGATGACCGACAGGGTCGCAGCCCCCATGATGAGCCCAAACCCAAGGATGAAATTGCGATTGCTCTTCAATGCGGCGCGTCGCCTGAGGACTCGATCGTTGATAAACGCCAGTCCAATGACGTGATAGATGACGTTCACCACAATCAAGGGCAGTCTCCAGGCCCAATTCCCGTTCCAAGCCAACGCATCGTCCACGGCGCTTTCATCCATGAGGCATGTCGTTCGGATCGATCGCGACAATACCATTCATTCGCACTACTTTGGTTATTCGCCGCGCGTAAAACCAGGAAAACCGAAGGGCTGGGGCTATTGCCTTCGCTATAATAACGGCGGGCGCGTCGAAGCTCGGCCAGGGTGTTGAAGGCGAGTAGGACGGCCCGATGGCTGTCAGAAAATTAGAAGTCTCGAGTAAGAGGATTCCTATAGCGCCAACGTTGAGTGGGAAGTGATAGATTGTCGTAAGAGCCGCGGGAAAGCGGACAACCTAGCAATTCAAGAATCGAGACGATAGGGCATGCGCTCAAGCAGTCTGGAATTTCTTCAGGGCGGCGGTGAGGCGGGCGCTCGAATGCGAGCGCTCGATTGGAGTCAGACACCCCTAGGGTCGGCGGACCGGTGGCCTCAGTCGCTCAAGACCATCGTGCGTGTCATGCTCGATTCGCGCTACGCGATGTGGATGCTCTGGGGACCCGACCTTACATTCTTTTGCAACGACGCGTACCTGCCGACCGTCGGCATCAAGCGAGATTGGGTGCTGGGCGCGCGCTCCGACAAGGTCTGGCAGGAAATATGGTCCGATATCAACCCGCGCATCGAGCAAGTACTCGCCCACGGGCAAGCCACGTGGGACGAGGGGCTGCTCCTGTTTCTCGAGCGCAGCGGCTTTACGGAGGAGACCTACCACACATTCTCCTACAGTCCCGTCTATGACGATCACAGCCGTGTCGCCGGAATGCTCTGTGTCGTTACCGAGGTTACCGAGCGAATCATCGGGGAGCGCCGTTTGCGCACGCTGCGGGACCTGGCGGCCCGATCAACGGGAGTCAAGTCAGTACAGGAAGCTTGCGATGCACTGGTGGACGTTCTCAGAAGCGATCCGCTCGATGTGCCATTCATCTCTGTGTATACCTTCGACGAAGCGCGCCAGCGAGCGGATCTTGCTTCGTATCACGGGTCAGTTCCCGAGAGATTGAGGCCGCGCGAGCTTTCGCAATCGGATCCTGGTTCGGTCTGGCCGATTGCGGCAGCCGTGCGCGGCCGTATCGACGTGATTGATCTGCCGCCCGGGGTCGATGCGGTTGCGTCGCCGCTCTGGCCCGATCGGGTCGCGCAGGCGATCATCATACCGGTGCGCAGGCAGGGTACCTCGGCGCCCGTTGCGCTGCTGATCGCCGGTGTCTCGCCACGCCGCGCTCTCGATGAGGGTTACCGCAGCTTCTATGAGCTGGTCGCCGGGCAATTTGCGGCCGCGATTGCGGATGCGCAAGCCTACGAAAACGAGCGGGCGCGCGCCGAGGCATTGGCTGAAATAGACCGCGCCAAGACTCTCTTCTTCTCGAACGTCAGTCACGAATTCCGGACCCCGCTGACGCTGCTGTTGGGTCCGCTGCAGGACGCGCTCGAGCGACCGGCGGTTGGGCTGCGCGGCGAGGCATTGGAGGCCGCTCATCGCAATGCGTTGCGTCTGCTGCGGCTGGTCAATGCGCTGCTGGATTTTTCGAGACTCCAGGCGGGCCGTGTGCAGGGAGCCTATGTGGCGACCGACTTGGCGGCCCTCACGGAAGAGTTGGCGAGTGTCTTCCGTTCGACCATGGACCGGGCCGGACTGAAATACCAGATCGCCTGTAACTCGCTTCCCGAGCCGGTGTATGTGGACCGTGACATGTGGGAGCAGATCGTTCTGAATTTAGTTTCCAATGCCTTCAAGTACACCTTCGAGGGCGCGGTCGGCGTGACGCTGGGCCTCAGCGATCATCATGCGGAACTCACCGTGAGTGACACTGGAACCGGCATACCTCCTCATGCAGTGCCCCATCTGTTCGAACGGTTTTATCGTGTGCCAGGGAGTGCCGGTCGAACCCATGAGGGCTCCGGCATCGGCCTGTCACTGGTGAAGGAATTGGTGGAATTGCACGGCGGCACGATCGATGTGTCGACGAGCATGGGCAACGGAACGAGGTTCCGTGTTCGAATACCACTGGGTTGTGCACATTTGTCAGCGGAGAAAGTCAGTGCCGAACCCTCCAGTCATGGGCTCCTGCATGCGGATGCATTCGCCGCCGAAGCGCTGCGCTGGCTGCCGCACGAACCGATCGCGAAAGATGATGAGTGGCCCGCGTCGACGGACATGGCAGCTTCGCGCGATGCCTCCGATGGTGCGCTGCCCGAAGCGACCATTCTCCTCGTCGACGACAATGCCGACATGCGCGGCTATGTAAAGCGGCTCCTCAGCGACCGCTTCAGAGTCGAAACGGCGGCGGACGGTGAAGAGGCGCTGGCACTCGCGATGGCGACACCGCACCCGGCGCTCATCTTGTCGGACGTCATGATGCCACGGCTGGATGGATTCGGGCTGCTCAAGGCGCTGCGCGAGGACCCCAAAACCCGGGATATTCCAGTGATACTACTCTCCGCTCGGGCGGGGTCGGAAGCGCGCATGGAGGGATTCGACGTTGGAGCGGACGATTACCTCATCAAACCCTTCAGCGCCCGCGAACTCGTCGCGCGAGTCAGTACGCATGTCAGGCTCTCACAGCTGCGCCGCTCGGCGCACGAGCAGATCCGGGCAAGCGAGGAGCGCATTCGCCTCGCGATCGAAGAAGCCGGGATGGGCAGCTGGGAGCACGATTTGCGCACCGATACGCTCATCTGGAGTCGTACGGTGTTCGACCTGATGGGCTACCCGCCGGAGGCCTCCGGCAGCGCAGTCTATTCTCAGTGGACTAGTCGGCTGCATCCGGCGGACCGCGAATCGGTTGAAGCAGCCTACCGCGCCGCAGAGCAGACCCGGACTCTCTACGCGCGCGAGTACCGAATCATACGCGCCGATACCGGCGCCGTTCGCTGGTTGAGGGTTTTCGGCCGCTATCTCTACGACGATCTGGGCGCAGCCATTCGAAGCGTCGGCGTCATGTTCGACGACACCGATCGAAAGCTCGCGGAGGCCGCTCTGTTGGAGGCGGATCGGCGCAAGGACGAATTCCTGGCCACTCTCGCCCACGAACTTCGAAACCCGCTTGCGCCCATTCGCAACGCCACGCGAATTCTCGATTCGCCCGGGCTTTCCGTCTCCCAGGTTTCCTGGTGTCGGGATGTCATCAAGCGTCAAGTCGGTACGATGGGAATGCTTCTCGACGATCTGCTGGACATTGCAAGAATCAGCTCAAACCGCCTTCTGCTCAAGAAGGAGCATATCAGTTTGAATAGCGTGATCGAATCGGCCGTGGAGACGGCTCGACCTCTGATCGAAGCGCGCGCCCACACCCTCTCCCTCACCCTGCCCGCCGAGCCGGTGATCGTGGACGCAGATCCGATCCGGTTCGCGCAGGTCATCACCAACCTGCTGACGAATGCAGCGAAATACACCGATGCGGGCGGCCGCGTCGAGGTCACGGTGACTCGTACGAACGGTCATGTCGAACTTGCCGTCAAGGACAATGGCATCGGCCTTGCGACGGAGGATTGCGAGCGAGTGTTCGAGATGTTCTCGCAGGTCGACGCGGCAATTGCGCGCGCGCAGGGCGGCCTCGGGATCGGACTGGCGCTGGTGCGGGGCCTCGTTGAGTTGCACGGCGGGGAGGTGTCGGCGCGCAGCGAAGGGCTCGGCAAAGGCTGCGAGTTCTTGATTCGGATCCCGGCCCTCTCGCTCGGCTTCGGCCTTGCATCGGCTCCAAACGGGGAAGACAGGATTTCGGCGCATCGACGTCGGATTCTCGTGGCCGATGACAACCGGGATGGGCTCGAAACACTGTCGCTGCTGCTCGAACTCGAGGGACACGAGGTGCGCACGGCCTCCACCGGCCTCGAGGCGCTCGCGGTCTGCGCGGCATGGCAGCCGGAGGTCGCAATTCTGGACATCGGAATGCCGGAACTCACGGGCTATGAAGTGGCTGAGCGCATCCGGCGCGAAAAATGGGGCGCTTCATTGACTCTGGTAGCCGTAACGGGCTGGGGGCAGGTGGAACAACGCCGCCAGGCGCGCCTCGCGGGTTTTGACTACCACCTGACCAAGCCGATCGAGCCGGATGCGCTCATCAGGCTAATCGCCAGCGCGTCGGATCTAACCCCCCTGGGCACCGATTAGTGATCGGTGGCTCGATCCAATCCCGCGATACCCAAGTGCTGGACTCTGGGCGGGCAAAACCATGGCGCTGAAGTACAAATTGACAGTCGTCGCGGCCGTGATACTGGCGGTCATCTTCATGGGTGATGGTTACCTTCGAACCAGACGTGCCGACCAGAAGACGGGGGCGCTGAAGACCGCGGTCTCGGCGATGAGCATTCAGCAGCTGGCGAAGGCTTCTGAGGAGTGCGATTTGGCGCAAGCCGGCGGGCGGACCAAGGATGCGGGATACTGCGCCGAGGTGTTTCGTGCAATCGAGGACCAACCACTCCAAATCGTGGCAACGCCGGGCCCATCAACCAAATGAAGGTTCCGGTAGTCGTTGAACAATCCTTTGCCAGCCGATATAACATTGCAGCTGATCGGACTATCGTAGAGTGTTCCGTCATTGTCCCAACGTACCGGCAGCGCTAACTTACCTCTCCACGGAGGTCGGGTTCCACCCTGGTTGTCAACCCGCATGGCGGCGCTCGGCCGCGTCATCGCCGAAGCGATCGTTCATGAATATGGGCGTAACGAGTTGTTGCGCCGGCTCGCCCACCCGTTCTGGTTCCAATCGTTCGGGGCCGTCATGGGCATGGATTGGCACTCCTCCGGAATCACGACCAGCGTCATCGGCGCGCTAAAGCGGGGTCTTGCGCCCATTCAGCGTGAGCTCGGGATCTACGTTTGCGGCGGAAAGGGGGCCCAATCGCGCCGCACGCCGCATGAACTCCTCGAGGTGGCCGAAGTGACGGGTATCGATGCCGCGCCGCTCGTGCGAGCGAGTCGACTGGTCGCGAAAATCGATCATGCCGCCGTCCAGGACGGATTTGATCTCTATCTGCACGCATTCATCGCGACCGTCGAAGGACATTGGTGCGTCGTACAACAGGGGATGAACGACCGTATGGGTGAAGCCCGCCGTTATCATTGGCAATCGGAGGCGCTGCCGGGGTTCTTTGAATCGCCGCATACCGCGGTCGAAGGTCGTAACGTGGGGGCAATCGTCAACCTGGCCGACGCGCGCGCCGAGCGCAGTCGCCTTGCGGGGCTCGAGCTCGCGCGCGGCGGACCTGATCGCACGATCTCGGTGTTGCGTCAGTTTCGACGCTCGGCGAATGCGGCACTGCCTCTATTCGAGGAAGCCGCGGCCATCACGCCACCGTTACCGCATTTGCAGCTGCCGCATCATCACGAAGTGCGCATGTCGGATGTGGTGCTTCGACGACTCCACGGAACCCTCGCCGCCGCGGCCGACACCGGACCAAAGGACTACGCGGACTTGCTGCTCATTCCGGGCGTCGGCGTACGCACGGTCGAGGCTCTGGCTTTCGTCGCGGAAGTGCTCCATGGGGCGCCATCGCGATTTTCCGATCCAGCGCGCTTTTCGCTGGCTCATGGCGGCAAGGATGGGTACCCGTTTCCGGTACCGATCAAGGTCTTGGACGAAACCATCCGGCTGCTCAAGCGTGCCGTCGCTCGTGCGAAATTGGGCTCAACCGATGCGCTCGCAGCCATACGGCGTCTCGATGCCCAGGCGCGCTCGCTCGAAAGCACGGCCGTCGGGCCGACATTCGAGGCGATCATCGCGGGCGAACACCAAAAATCGAAAAGCTTGGGCGGCCGAGTGGTTTGAACGAGCGCGTGACGAAGTCATATGTGGGTTATCGCCTACGGGTGGCGACACTCGATGACGAGCCATGTCTGCGCCACTTGATTGCGCGCTCGATTCGCGGCCTGGGCGCGGAAGCGAGTCAGATCGACGCTGCGTTAGGCGGAACCTTCGGAGTCGATACCGCAATCATCCGTGACGAGACCTACTTCGTGGCTGTTACCGACGCAAGCATCATCGCCGCCTCGGCCGCGCAATCTTGGCGCGGAGCGAGTCGGAGGCCATCCAGGCAGGCTTCTCAGTCGTTGAATTGATGGCCACGCTGCCGGGAGTGCGGTTGTACGAGGCATGCGGATATCGTCGCGGCGCAACGATCGACCATCCGCTGCCGGGCGGGCATAGCATCCGCTTCGTCGCGATGTCGAAGCAGATGCCTGCGATCGCGACCTAAATCACGCGCGGACGGTCGCATTGGCCATGGCAGTCAAGTTGCGCCAGATGCCCGAGAGGCTCTAGGGGATTGCTTGCCACGGATCTTGGAGCTGCCGTCGGCGGCGATGCGTCTGGGCCGGCGGACGGCTCTCACCTTGGCGCTGTTTCCGCCTCCGCAGAAGAACTGATCGGCACCATCGGACTCGAGTCCAGACACTCCCACCCCGAGCGGCATCTCGAGTCTCTCAAGGACCTCTCCCGTCCGGGGATCGACTCGCCTCAAATCGCTCTCCTCACCTTGCCAGGTGCCGTGCCAGAGCTCTCCGTCGACCCAGGTGACCCCCGTCACGAAGCGGTTGGACTCGATGGTGCGAAGGACCGCCCCCGTTTGGGGATCGACTTGATGGATCTTGCGATCCCGATACTGTCCCACCCAAAGCGTCCCTTCGGCCCAAGCAAGCCCCGAGTCACCGCCGCCGCCGGGCGCCGGGATAGTGGCGAGCACACGGCCGGTCTTCGGATCGACCTTCTGAATGCGATCCTCGGCGATCTGAAACAGGTGCTCACCGTCGAAGGCCGATCCTGCATGCGCGGCGACCTCGATCGAGCGCAGCGTATTCCCGCTCGTCGGATCGAAGGCGTTCAGCTTGTCTCCGGCAGCAAACCAGACACGCTGACCGTCGTAGGTGACCCCGTGCACGTGCTCGACACCGGGAAAGGGTCCATATTCGCGGAGAATTTCGGCTGCAGATCGTTTCATGTCTCCATCCTAGTCGTTCGGTAGTGGAGTGGGGAGTAACAAAGTGGTCGTGAATCCGGGCACGGGCGGGGTCATCCAACGACGAGCCCGCCCGCGACCAAACGACTGCGCCTTGCCTGCTGCTGCAAGCGAGTCAAGTGCCCGCTGCACGGTACGCTGGCTGGCTCCAAGCGCAAGCGCCAGGGCGGAACTCGACCACGACTCACCGTCGGCGAGAAACGCGAGCACCGCCGCATGCTCCTCTTCGACGGGCGGCGCCAGCACAACGACCTCGCGGGCCTGACGCGGCACCAGCGCAAACCCCCGCTTCGTCGCGCTGACGCCGGCCAGCGTCCGAAGCACCGTGCGAAGCCGCCCGACCTCGACTCGCAACCGCGCTCGATGCGATTCATCGGCGCGCTTCGCTCGGAAGGCCCGCGCGACGAGCGTGCCGCGCGGCAGGTCTTCAGGCCATGCTTCGCAGAGCGCGCGTGCGAGCGCAAACAACACCGGCCGCCTTGCGAGCGAGATCACCGTGCTTGCGTCACGCACGATATGACGACGCGCGTCCACGACGAATGCTTTGGACGCCAGCAATGCTTCGACCTCATCGAGGAGCAGGAGGCGCTTCTCGCCACCCGCAATCAGACGCGCAACGGGCGTGTCGAGGGCGAGGGACACACCTTCGACCTCTGCCGTCAGCGCAGGGATATCTGCCTCGTGCGCGGCGCGCTCGGCCCGTGCAAGCGCAGCGCGCGCTGCCTTGGTCCGCAGGCGCCGCATCGCGATCCCCGCGACCACCAGCTCGTGGACGGTTCTCGATGCGGGTGGGAGGGGTGCGGGGTCGAGCTTGGCGAGCGTGCGATCGGCTTCATCGACGCGACCAATCAGCAGCAGCCGGCGGACCTCGAGATACCTCGCGTGTGTCGCGTTCACCCGGTCACCGTGCTCTTCGAGCGTCGCCCGCGCCGCATCGAGCGTCTTCGCAGGCCAGCCCAGGTCGCGCGAGACGAGGGCGATCTCGGCCTCGGCGACGACGCACCTCGCACGGGCCACGGCCTCTTTCGGGCCAAAGGCACGCGCGGCACGGCGCAGGAGAGCCTTCGCCCGCATGAGATCGCCGAGCTGCGCCATCGCGATGCCTCGGAGCGCGAGCGCGGGCGCATCGTCGCGCAGAGCGACCCTGTTCAATGCGCCGAGGGGGTCACCTGCGGTGAGCGCACGAGCCGCGGCCGTAATCAGCGAGTCCATCGGAATCCCGCCACACTTGCCACTCCCACCGTTCCATACCCGACCCCAGTGGTGCCGCTTGTGGATTGCCTCGATTCGTGTTTTGCCGAGTGAGCAGTCAATTCTTGCGATGTTTCGTTACTAACTACCCTTGACGGGGACACTCCCAACGTAGCTACATGGATTGTAGTGGCAAAGTGCGAGGCAAGTCACACTTGCCCTCGGAGAATCTTGAGAGACGCCTGGGAAAACAGGGCACCAGGGATGTAGACGTGTCGGACTGGCTTGGGAGGGATGAAACGGGTGGCAACCCCCCGATTTGGACCTCGAGTGGCCGGTGAGGTCAGAAAAGGGCGGCGGTGTTTGCGCGAGGACTGATCGAATGATGCACATTAATCCCATTTTTTTCAGCGATAAGGGACCAGAGAGGCGCGCGCCATTGCAAATCGTGGTGTTTGGCCGACGGATGCGACTCGCAACGGCGATTGCCGTCTTGGTGCTGCTCACGGCCTGTGCACACACGGCGGGTACCACGACGCTGCGAATTGATAGCTCTACCCCGGAGGCTTTTCACGCCAGTTGGAAGCGGCTGAACGGTAGCCTGACGTCGCATGAGCGATCGGAACTCTCGCTCGCGATCCTGCCGATTGCTCTCGGAAAGTACAAGAGTTTGATGGACGCTCCTCCTTCTCTTTTTACCGCTGGCATTGACCCGGATACCATTCGTGAGCAGATCGATGGTATGTCATTTGCGGAGATCGTGAATCTCGCACACAGACAATCGGTCAGGCTAGAAGTCGCCGGTCATCCGCTGTGAAACATGGCCTGGCCGCTAATCTCTGGAGCGTGAGAGCGCCTTGATCAGCGTAACGAGAAGTGCTCCAGATGCCGCCGCAATGAGGATCGCCTTGACTGGATTTTCTTTGGTATAGGTCACGAGAGATTCGGACGCTTGCGTGGCACCATCGCGGACCTGCTGAGCTGTCGCCCTCGCGCTATCGATTCCTCGACCTAAGAGGGTCTGAGCCTGGTCTGCGGCCGCCTCGCCAAGCCGAGTGGCGGTTTGCCGGGCCCTACGAATGCCACCATTCACCTGGTCGGCGGCCTTATCGGCAAAATCCTGGCCCTGCTTCGCTAAGTCATCACCGGTCGTACTCATGGCATCTCCCCTGGATGGTGAAGTCGTAACAGCCGCGATTTAGCCATCGGAGCGTCGGTCACACTGTGAGACAACCCGGCGATGTGGCGTAGGACAATGCGCTGAAACGGTCCGCGGGGCGAACAAGCTTGGAGGCCGGCCCTTAGCGGTTGACAAACTCCCAGACCTTGGAGATCACGACCGATCCCTCCCCGACCGAGGAGGCGACACGCTTGACCGAACCTGCGCGCACATCACCGACGGCGAAGATGCCGGGCAACGAGGTGGCAAAGGGCGAGGCCAGCGAGCCGGCGCCGGTGATCACGAACCCTTTATCATCGAGTTTCACCAGGCCGGAGAGCCACTCGGTGTTCGGCGCGGCGCCCACCATGATGAACAGCGCACGCGTCTCGACCCGCGTCGCTCCCGTTGCGTTGCGGATGGTCAGCGCCTCGAGGTGGTCTGTGCCGTGCACTGCGGTCACTTCAGCGCCGTATTCAATCGTAATCCTGGGGTCGGCTTCGAGCCGGCTGGCAAGATAGCTCGACATCGAGGCGGCGAGCGAGGCTCCGCGCACGAGCACGCGGACGCAGCGCGCCGAGCGGCTAAGAAACATCGCAGCTTGTCCCGCCGAGTTCCCCCCGCCGATGATGATCGCCTCCGTTCCCTTGCTGTAACGCGCCTCGATCTCGGTCGCGGCATAATAGATGCCGGCACCTTCGAATTCCTGGAGGCCTTCGATTGGCAGGCGGCGGTATTGGACCCCGGTCGCGACGACCACCGCTTTCGCGCGGACGCGCTGCCCGCTGTCGAAGGTGGCGCAGAAGCTCTGATCTTCAAGTTGTTGGAGGCGCGCTACCCGCCGCGGCATCGCGAAGCGCGTGCCGAACTTCATCGCCTGGACCTCGCCGCGCCAAACCAGGTCGGCACCCGAAATGCCGGTCGGGAAGCCCATGTAATTCTCGATACGGCTCGAGGTTCCGGCCTGGCCCCCGATGGCGACATCCTCCACGACCAGCGCGCACAGCCCTTCGGCCCCGGCGTAGACGCCCGCGGCGACCCCCGCAGGCCCACCGCCGACGATCAGCACGTCGAACACCTCGTCGTCGCGAAAGTCGAGATTGAGCCCGAGTAGCCGCGCGATCTTGTCCGGCGTGGGGTCCTTGACGACGACGTTGCGTCCGAAGATCACCGCGGGGGTGGACGGTGCGATTGAGCAGCTTTGGGCGGTCGCCTCTGCTTCGGGACTTCCCAGTTGCAGCGAGGTGTAAGGAATGCGGTTACGGCTTGCGAACGCGGCAATGCGGCGCACGTTGCGGTCCTCGTCTTCGCCTATTAGTCGCAAGGTGCTGTCGTGATCGTCGAGCTGGCGCCTGCGTCGCGCCGAAAGCACGGTGATGATGATATCGGACATCTCTGGAATCCGGGACATCAACGTCAGCATCGCTTCGCGCGGCACCTCGATCACCCGCGTATCTCGAACCGCGCGCATTGGCATCGACCAGGCGCCCCCATTCAAGAAAGAGATTTCGGCCATGAACTGTGTCGGACCGAGCGTTGAGGGCAGAAGGCGTTCGTCGGTATAGGGATTTACCACCTCAATCTCGCCCTGCTCGACATAAACGAAGCGATCCGCCGGGTCGCCGGGGCGCGCGAGAAACGCACCCTTGGGATAGTCGGCTACCTTGCCCAGACGACGCAACGCTTCGACGTGGGACTCGGCGAGTGGGGTGCGCTGCATCTGGCGTAAGTCGCCACCGATCGATTCCATGGGCCTGTTCCTCGCGAGGCTGCTTTCGCCATTCGATCATTGTGAACCGCAATATGCAATCGAAGCGAGCGCGCAGGATTTGCGTCTGGATTTTCGATCGTGCGAGGTTCCCTCGTTTAACATTAAAACCGAATGAGCCGATCCGTCGAGCGGTATGATCTGACTGGCGGCCTATAAAGCGGAGTTCATAGTGTCAACGCAAACGCCCTTGCAAACCGGTCGATTGCTGTTAGCCGTGGATACAAACATCACGTGTCCCGGCTGCGGGCAGGAATTTTCGCTCCGGGAGGGCTTTGCGAAGAAAGCCCTGGAGCGCCTGGAGAATGCAAGCGCCGGCGCGATCGCTGCGATGCGGGAGGCGGAGCGGGCGGAGGTCGAGAGGCGGGCGCAGCAGCTCGCCGCGGAGAAGGCCCGGGCGGCGCAGAATGAAGCCGAAGCCCTGAAGAAGCTCCTGAAGGAGCAGGGTGATGCGCACGCGAGGGCGCTTGCGGAGGTTCGGACTCTCACCGAGACCTCCGTGGCGTCACGCGTTGAAGAGCTGCAGAGAGCGGTCGCCGATCGCGATGTGCAGCTGCAGGGGCTTCGGGAGCGAGAAGAATCGCTCTCGGAACGTGAGCGAGACCTGGACGCGCGGGTGAGTGCTGCTGCACAGAGCAAAGCGACCGAGATGGTGGCGGCCGATCGACAGTCGTTCGAGCGGCAGCTAGCGGAGAGGGATGGACAGGTGGCGACGCTCAGGGGCGAGCAGTTGCAGCTGCGCAAGGAGCGCGAGCAGCTCAAGGATGAAAAGGCGTCGCTGGCGCTCGCTGTGCAAAAGCAGGTCGATGCACAGGTCCGGCATCGGGAGTCGGTGATCCGCGCGCAGGAGCAGGAGCGCTCGAGCCTCGAGAAGGCGGAATTGCAGAAAAAGTTGGACGATGCCGGCGATCAGCTGGCTGCCGCGCAACGCAAGATGGAACAGGGGTCCCAACAGCTACAAGGCGAGGTGCTCGAGCTGGCGATCGAGGAGGGACTGCGGCGGGCGTTTCCGCTCGATACCATCGAAGAGGTCAAGAAAGGTCAGCGCGGCGGAGATGTACTGCAGCACGTGACGACTCGAGCCGGCCAGACGGCCGGAACCATCCTCTGGGAGACCAAGCGCGCCAAGGATTGGAGCGTGCAGTGGATCCCGAAACTCAAGGAAGACATGCGTGCCTGCGGCGCGGAGGTCGGGATTCTAGTCACAACGCCGGGGGCCCTGCCGAAGGAATGGCCTGCGTCCGCATATTTCGCACTTCACGAGGATGTCTGGGTGACGCAGACGTCGTGCGCGGTGGGAATCGCCGAGGTGCTGCGCATCGGCCTCATCGATTTACACCGCCAACGTGCTGTCTCGGCCGGCAAGGGCGAGAAGATGGAAGCGATGTATGACTACTTAACTTCCCCGCAGTTCGCGCAGAAGCTGAAAGCGGTCTACGAGACCTTCAAAAAGATGCGTGACGAATTAGAAGCCGAAAAAAGCTCCACCATGCAGCGCTGGGCGCGTCGCGAGAAGCAGCTGCAGGGCGGCATGACTCAATTACTCAGCATCGGCGGTGAAATCCAAGGCTTGGCACAGGAGGAACTGCCGATGCTCGAGATGGAACCGCAACGCGATATGCCGATATGAGCGCGCAAAAGCTTGCGGTCCGCGCCTTGGTCGGTTCGAGGCGGCAAGGAAGGAGAGGCTCGTGGCAAAAGTAATTGTCATCACGGGCGCGGGCAGCGGCCTCGGTCGTGCACTTGCACGGCGTCTTGCCGCGGACGGCGACACGGTTGTTTTGCTCGGCCGCACGCCCGCAAAACTGGAGGCTGTGGTGGCCCAAATCGGCGAGCGTGCGATGGCCGTCGGATGCGATGTCGGGTCACCCGATGCGGTGCGGGGTGCGTTCGCCACTATTTTGGCGCGCTTTCAGTCGATCGATGTGCTCATCAACAACGCGGCGGCGGTCGAGCATTGTCTGGTTGCCGAAGCCACCGATGACCAAATAGTCGGCACATTTTCGACCAACCTGATCGGGCCGATCTTGTGCACCCGCGCCGCCATTTCGATGATGAAGCGGGGCGGTCAAATATTCAATGTCAGCAGCGGTGCGGTCGAGCAGCAATTCCCCGGACTCTCGCTGTACTCGAGCAGCAAGGCGGGACTGGAGCGCTTCTCGCTCTCGATGCAACGCGAGTTGCAGTCGCGGAACATCAGCGTCACGATCGTACGCGCCGGACAGATGATTGAGGATGATCACACGTGGGACCGCGATTCAGCGGCCGGCCGCCTCGCCGACACGCTCACGGCCTCGGGGCTCGATCCTCGCAAACGCCCGAGTTCGCGGTTCGCCTCTGTGACGGATGCTTTTCGTGCCCTGATTGATCTTCCGGCGGATCTGTCCTCGGATCTCATTTGCCTGCGCCCCGAGGGCGCGAGTGGCCGTTCTCAATTGAATTGAGGGACGCCCGCCCACCTTGCCCCAAACCCGCCGAGCGGGTGGCATCCCTGCGGCAGACAAGCAAAATCTCATCGACGGCATCTGTAGCGATCATTCCAGGCGCAAGCTGCAGTTGCTTCTGGAACCGCAACCCGAGCGGCATAATCAATTTGTTGTACCACCACAGGGCCCGTTCACGACGATGTTTCAGCCACCACATGCCAATGTCGGTTATGTGAGACGAGCGCGGTTGCATACCAAAGACGGCGCTGCGCTCCACCACAATTTGGTGGCGCGCCAACTTGTCGATCAGAACGGACGGTTCGTAGCGGCGCTTGTGGCCCACGAAATCGTCGAACGCGGTCCAGAGGGAGGGGTGCAATGGTGCCGAGATCACCAGAGCCCCACCCGGCTTGGCGACCCGCGATAGTTCCGCCAAGGCACCCTCGTCGTCATCGACGTGCTCGACAATGTCCAGGGCGCATACCAGATCAAAGGCGCCATCGGCGAAGGGCAGTGAGCTGATCTGGCTCAGGACTACTCGAGCCCCGCGCTCAAGAAGCTTCATCAGCGCCGGCGCACTGATGTCCACGAAATGCGTTCCTTCAATCGGCAGCCGGGGCCGCAGGCCCGGCGCAACTTCGAGGCGTCGATCGTATTCGGACAGCAGGGATTGCACGAGCGGCCAGGTATTGAATCGCTCGGGCTCGACCAACGACACACCGGACCAAAGCAAATCGTAGAAGCGGCGATTTGCGTGGAGGAGTTCGTGGCCGTGGCGCGTCGATGAAGACCTGGGCTTCATTATTTCACCATATTACCGGGAGAATTGGCGTTCCGCAGAAAACCGCGGAACGACGAGGCGGGTCGTCGCGCCGGGAAGGGCCATGAGCACCGAGGCGATTCCACCCTGTTCCTTGAGGAAAGTGCTACCAGACCAGAGGTATCAAGCGATTTCGTACCTGCTTCTTATAGTCCGCATAGCCCGGTAGGTTCTTGGTTAGGAAACCTTCCTCATCGAGAAGTCGCCATATGAGTCCAGGCATCATTGCGGCAAAGACGAACAGACCCCGCCACGATCCCAGTGCGATCGGTATGCCAACAAGCATGGCAAGGGCGCCGGCGTACATCGGATGCCGTACGATTGCATAAGGGCCCGTCGATATTACCTTTTGGCCGGGCGCCAGTTCGATGGTCGCGGAACTAAAGGTGTTTTCCTTAAACACGAAAAAAATGGCGACGAAACCGATTGTTATCAGCACGTCACCCACAAGTGCCGCAGAGGGCGGCATATGAGACCACCCGAAGCGATGATCAAGTGCGGGGAAAACCAGCAGCCCCATGAATCCCAGCGAAACCAACAGCATTATTATTTTCTGAGTTGATTTCCTTTCAGCAAACGGGCCTCCGCTCATCCGCCGCTCCAGGAGTTTGGGATCCTTTCGCATCAGATACACGGTGATCGCCAGAGAACACGCAAAATACACGGACAAGAACGTCCAAGCCTGCCAGTAATTGACCGTCGCTGCCGGAATAAACAGCAGCGCAGCCATGACGACCAGAAGGGCCAGGAGACTGCCGAACGCTTTTGCATTCAACATGTGTTTGCGGGGCTAAAGCGGCTGGTGCTCGGGTCGCGTAACTCTAATCACGGTACGGCGGCGGCAACGGCGGCGAAGAAGGCATAGGTCTCGGCCTCCTTCGCATCTTCCCAGGCATGCTTCCAGCTGGAAAGCTTCACGACGACCAGATGCTCGACGGGATCAACGAGGATGAACTGGCCGTGAATTCCCTGCGCCGTGAAGCGATGATTCGGTCCCGGGAGGCACCACCACTGGTATCCGTATCCGAGCGGATCATTGGGCGCCAGTTTGCCGAAGTCGACATGAGGATCGGCAGGTCGCGTCGCCTGTTCGACCCAGCCGGCGGGCAGCAGCTGGCGCCCGTGCCATCGCCCGGAATTCGCGTACAGCAGCCCGAACCGGCCGTAGTCCCGTAGACGGATCTGCAGACCGCCTCCCGCTACTTCGCGTCCCGCGCTGCCGGCTCGATCGAGTATCCAGCGGCCAGGCGCCTCGGCACCCAACGGGATCCAAAGCTTCTCCGACAGGTAGTTGGCCAGGGGTTGGCTGGTGACCCGCGCGACAAGCGCGCCCAATATCTCGGTGTCAGTAGTCGCGTAATGGAAACGCGTGCCGGGCTTCTCGGACGCCTTGAAGGAGCGTGCGAAGTCATAGATGCCTCCTTTACCGCGAGCTACGAGCGCAGCAAATCTGGCGATGTCGGAATCTTTGTCTTCATATTCCTCGGTGTAGCTGGTGCCGGAAGACATCTGCAGAACCTGTTTGATGGTCGCGGCCTCGTACGCGGAACCTTTGAGCTCCGGTAGATACGTGATAATTGGATCGTCAAGGTTCTTGATCTTGCCTTCGCCGAGGGCGATGCCAACCAGGGTCGATACGAAGGACTTGCCCGCCGAGAACGACATGAATAGATCCTGGGAATCCGCGCCCTGATAGTACCCCTCGAACAAGACCTCATCACCCTTCAATATCAGGAGGCCCGTCGTGTCCGTGCGCTTCACAAAGTCGGCGATTGAGCGGCTCGCATGGTCGTACTGATAGTGGACGTCCGGAATCCTTCCAGCGAGGAGCGGAGAGACCGCACCTCCGGCGCGGATGCGGCGGGTCGGAAAGATCTCCTCGATGTTGCGGTAGGTGACCGCTGTGTTCGGCGTCGTGAACATCCCGGCCGGCCCTGGAACGCCAGATCCGGTATCGTAGGCCGGCAGCGGAAGGAGTTCACTCGAGCTGAGACGCTGCCCAGCGGCAATTGCGGCGCCGTCAGCCGCGAGAGCAATCGACATCGAAGTCAACAAGGCGGGAAGCAAGCGACGCATATGGATTCCTTCTCAACCATCCTCTATTCACGAGTGAGCACTGTATCCGGCGACATTGAATGAAGAAAGAAGTAAAAAGCGGGCTCTGCGGATCGGAAAAGGCGTATTTGGACCTTTTGTTTCCATTTTCCCGTTATACGGTGGCAAGTCACCATGCCTGCCGTCGAGCGTGCTCACGAGCGCATACTGGCGCCTGAAGTCATCAACTGATTGGGGTTTCCATGGAAGACAAGCAATTAAGAGAGGAATTCGATACGGGTCTGGGCAAGATCCGACACGAAATCAAGAGTCGATTGGTGCAGCACGGTTTCTTCGGCAACGTTACACACATCGACACTGAGTCGGTCGATCAAGTGCCAACCAGCTCGAAAATTGAGATCGCCGTCAAGGGAAGAACCGTCGGTCGGTCATTTAGTCGCCAGGAAATCGAAGGCTGCCGTCTTAGGGTGGGCGGTGCGGTTCTGTCGGGCATTATTTCGATGGTCGATGAGCTTTCAGCATGAGCTGAATGCGGCTGGCGATCATTGAGGTGATCACATTCACGCGGCAGCCCTTGGGCTTGCGCCGACGTTAAGTTCTACTTAACAAGCGGTCAGGTATTGCGTTTGTTGCGCGAGCGAAGGCGGTGCATTCTCATCACCGTTCCATCAGCTCGATCAACGGAGTACGCAATCATGAACACCATCGATCTCATCGCCCGGTTCGGGCAAGCGGCTTTTGCAGTCATGGCCACGACCGCTTCCGTGCTGATTTTCCAGTTTGCCTTGCTGGTGGGTTAAGCTTGCACGGGCACTCAGGGCGGACGCCTCCGGCCTCGGCGGCGCAACCGCCAAGGAGTTCGCGGCGCTGCAAGCGCATCGCGTGAATAACGATCGGCCATGGAGATCAGGGTACGGGAACCCACGCTGCGCCATTCTCCGCAATGATCTTCAATACTGCTTTAGCCACGCGTTCGTCGATCTCGGCCGCGCGCCCGAGGAGTACCGGGTAGCGGATCTGAGCATCCATGTGGCCATTGGATAGATGCATCTGAACCTGTGGCTCGGCGGCGCTCACGCCACCCGATGCCATCGTTCTCGAGGTCTCGTTCGTTTGCCTCAAGAGCTCCTCGCCATACTCATTCATCACAGCGCGGATTGCCGCCAGTAATTTATCCTTTAAAGCACCGTAGTCAGCGACAACCGGCAGCGTTAGTGACGTTTCGTGCCAGGAGAAATCCAGATTCGGGAGCTGCTTGAATAGACCGCCCGACGCCTGGAACACGATCAAGTTAGCGAATGCGACGACGCGGCCGGTGGGTCCCAAAGGCCCTTGCTGATTGAGCTCCCTAAGGTGCATGCGCACCAAGCCCAAGTCCATTACTTCGCCGACAACCGTGCCAATCTGTATTCGATCGCCGACGCGAATTCCATACTTCCCAATAAGAAAGAAATATCCCACCACCGAGACAAGCACGCTTTGCAGGGCGACCGCCAGACCGGCGGTGAGCAAACCGGCAAAAGTGGCGAAAGTGCTTATTTCGGTTACCGAACTGAGCGCGACGATCCCAATGACCAGGGTCCACAGAATCAACTTTCGTACCAACAGCAATTGATAGCGACGGTGCGGCTCATGTGCGTAGCGAAGCACCGCGCGCCGCCATACCTCCCCAATTGCGAACAGGATCGCTAGAACGCCGGCTAATATCCCCGACCGAATACCCAGCGCCGCCAGAGCCTCGTGATATTGCCGCTCCGCGGCCTCCCGCCAACTGCCCAAATTATGCCGATACTGCTGAAGCAGGACCTGTTCCTTGCTCAACGGAATGAGAATGTCGGAGGTCTGCTTGAATAGCCACGCCAATGTGTCGAATTCATTGCGCAGATCCTTCAACGCATCGCTGCCGGCGTTGTCCGCCTGGGCAGCGAGTGTGTCGCTGCGAGCGGACAGGGCTTCCAAGCGTTTGAGGGGTTGGACGCTGATCTTTTGAAAGGTCTTCGCAAGCGCGACGGTGCGCCGGTCGATCACATCGATGGTATCGACTTTCTTACGTTGCCTCAGCGCATTGGCGCCGAGATCCAAAATTCCATAGCGCGTCGGATCCGCGCTGGCGCGCTCACTACTGTTGGGAGACGTGGCCGCGGAGCCCGGGGTCGTCGATACAGCGCCGATCGAAGGCGTGGCGGCCGGATTGGAGCTGGGTATGGTGGCCGCGATTGCTTCGATCTGTGCCTTGAGCGCATTCGCACCCGCGGCTTTGGGGTTACTTTCGCCGACAAAATCCGTCATCGTGTCGAGGAGATTCTTTCTCGCGTCGACCATCGCGAGCTCGCCCTGCAACTCGGTCAGCTTGGCTTCGATGTCGTGTTTTTGCTTTCCAAGAGCGGCCGGTTGTCGTTTGGCGGCATTCATCTCCTGTTGAATGGAGAGCTGTTGCGCCTCCAATTGAGCCTGCCGTTGACGAAGCGACTGCGGTGCCGAAGCAGTTGCCGCACCTTGGCCGGAGCTGGCCTCGCTGCTGAGGAGTTCCGCATTCGCTCGACCGATCTCAAAAGCCAAACCGACCACCTTGTCGGCCGTCTGTCGATTGGCAAAGAGGATCAATAGATCACTCGGCTGAGTGGCGCTTTGCTGCTGAGTTCCCAGCGTTCGGTACCAATCGACCGTTTCATCCAGGATTTGGATGACTTGTTCCCCGGTCAAGACTGATACATGAGTCTCTGGGGCACGCGCGGCGGTTGAATTGCTCTGATCCGCCGCTTGAGGGCTACGGCCGCAGAGGATGACGGCGCTGACCAAGGGGATGAGGAATTGAAGGCGCACAACGAATCGTACCCCATATTGCGGAAGCCCGCGGACCAGGGTATCCGCCAATCAATGGCATTTGGGCGGATTAAGTTTCCGCCAGCGCACCCAGCCTATGCACACGCGTCAAGAAACGTGGTACATGTGGGCTCCTCGTGAGACGTTGATCACTCTGGCAACGGCTCTCTTAGTCTCTTTTGAGAAAGCACCATTCCATGCTGAAACGCCTTCGCGGTCATTTTACCAATGACCTATCCATCGATCTCGGCACCGCCAATACGCTCATTTACGCAAAATCGCGCGGCGTCGTGCTCAACGAGCCTTCGGTAGTCGCTGTACAGCGCGAACCGGGCCGCGGCGGCAAAGTCGTTATCGCCGTGGGTGCAGAGGCTAAGAAGATGCTCGGACGAACCCCTGCGCACATCACAGCCGTGCGACCGATGAAGGATGGCGTCATCGCCGACTTCACGTACACCGAAAAAATGCTGCAATATTTCATCAACAAGGTTCACGGCGACCGGTTTCTACGTCCGAGTCCGCGCGTGGTCGTGTGTGTGCCGGTAGGCTCAACCCAAGTGGAACGCCGTGCCATCAGGGAATCCGCCGAGGGAGCCGGAGCTCGCCGAGTTGAAATCGTGCCCGAGCCGATGGCTGCTGCAGTGGGGGCAGGGCTGCCGGTGCACGAGGCTCGCGGCTCGATGGTCCTCGACATTGGCGGCGGCACGTCGGAAGTCGCTGTGGTCTCGCTCAACGGAATCGTTTATGCAGCTAGTGTGCGCATGGGGGGAGATAAGTTCGACGAGGCGATCACGCAATACGTCCGGCGTAACTATGGCATCTTGATCGGGGAGGCCACCGCAGAACGGATCAAGATCGAAATCGGTTCGGCTTATCCAGGCCAGCAGGTACACGAGATCACCGTTAGGGGAAGAAATCTTGCGGAAGGCGCGCCACGCGCCCTGACGTTGAACTCACACGAAATACTCGAAGCCCTGCAGGAGCCGTTGGAGATCATCGTAAGTGCTGTGCGGCACGCGCTCGAGCAAACGCCACCGGATCTCGGCAGCGATGTGGCGGAACGCGGTGTTGTTCTGACGGGGGGCGGTGCACTGCTACGCGACATGGATAAGTTGATCATGCAGGAGATCGGTCTGCCGGTGATCATTGCCGACGATCCGCTTACTTGCGTGGCACGCGGCGGTGGACGAATCCTCGAGCTTACCGAGGAACATGGGCGCCGGGACTTCGGACTCCAATAGCGGAGCGCCATCGGCTCACGCAAGGACTCGATCCCCAGGCGTTGCGGCGCACAACGTGGCAGGTTGTCGATCGGGTCGCGGCGACCGGCTTGCTTTTCAGAGTGCCCAGTCTCAAATTATAAGAGCGTCGTTCGTCCACGTCCCGGGGAGATTAAGAATGAGAATCACTCGCCGAAAAGTGTTGATCTTTGCCGTTGCCGCATCCATGGGTATCGTCGCGTTCGATTCGAGCGCCGATGAGACTTGCAATTCTCCTTACATGTCGGGACTGATCAAGGGGCAGGAGGATTTCGTGCATGTGTGGACCCTCGGCGAGCCCGGTGTGGGAGACGGATCCGATAAGTTAGTGACAATCGATGTGAATCCAGCTTCGAAAATGTACGGGAAGGTGATTCACAAGATTTCCATCGGCGGTCGCGGCGAAGCACATCACATGGGTTTTACGGACGATCGTAAATACTTGTGGGCTGGCGGTCTCGACGACAGCAAGATCTATGTCTTCGACGTGGGCACGAATCCATCTCATCCGAAGCTTGTCAAGACGATCGACGACTTGCCGGCGAAGACCGGCTACGTGGGGCCACACACGTTTTATGCGTTACCTGGTCGTATGTTGATCGGTAATCTGTCGAACGTGACAGACAGGGGCGGCGTGACCGGCATGGCGCTCTACAATAACAAGGGCGACTTCGTTGCCAAGTACGACATGCCCATCTCTGCGATCAAACAAGTCAAGGGCGATGGTTATGGTTACGACATCGCAGTGAATCCCGCAAAGAATGCCCTGTTGACCTCGAGTTTCGCAGGATGGAACAACTACATGCGCGATCTCGGCGAGGTGGTGAAGGACCCGGAGGCGATGAAGCATTTCGGAAACACCATGGTGCTGTGGAATCTAAAGACCATGCAACCAGAGCAAATTCTCGCCGTGCCAGGGGCCCCGCTCGAGATTCGCTGGGCTTTGCCGGAGGGTCGGAATTGGGCTATTACGGCGACTGCCTTGACCTCGCAGCTGTGGCTGGTCAAGCGCGACGCCCAAGGTCATTGGCAGGCTAAGGACGTCGCAGCAATCGGTGATCCGTCAAAAATACCGCTGCCCGTCGATATCTCGATCACGGCGGATGCGAAGGGCTTGTGGGTGAATACGTTCATGGATGGCACCACGCACTATTTCGATCTCACTGATCCCGAACATCCACAGCAGACGTATAGCAAGCAGACCGGCAGCCAGGTGAACATGATATCCCAGAGCTGGGACGGTCAACGCGTCTACATCACCTCAAGCCTACTGTCGAGGTGGGATAAGAAGGGCAGCGACAACGAGCAATTCCTGCGGGCGTTTCATTGGGACGGCCATGCGCTCACTGCCGCGTTCGAGGTTGACTTCACCAAAGAACGGTTGGGTCGTCCCCATCACATGAAGTTCACCGCCAATCCGCAGCGGGTGGCATCGCTCCGGGACGCATCGGTGCGCTGATGCGCCGAGTCGCCTCAATGACCGGTCATGTATTGATGCCGGTGCTGCTCTTCGGAGTAGCCGCTTCAGCGAGCGCTGCCGTTGACCCAGGCAAGGCGGTGGCGCCCCGCATGGAATTCGTACCACCACCCGCGGGCAGCTACACGTTGCAGAGGATCCAATCCGTATCGGAAGCCGTATTGCTCGACAGCACGGATCGCACCGTTAGGCTTTCGACGCTCACGCGAGGCAAGATCACTCTTGTGACTTTTTTTTACACATACTGCGTCGATCCTCTGGGTTGCCCTTTCGCGCACACGACCCTGGCCAACTTGCGCGATCGCGTGAGGGGCGACCCGGCGCTCGCCGAGCGAGTGCGCTTCGTGAGCGTCAGCTTGGACCCGACTCATGACACGCCCGCCGCGATCGCAAGCTATGGCAAAGAGTTTATGATCGATCCGAAATTTGAGTGGCGCTTCTTGACTGCTCGCGGAGTGCGGGAACTTCTACCCGTGCTCGATGATTTCGGCCAGGACGTCAGCGTGGTTAGGGATCATGCCGGCCACGCGACTCGGACATTGCACCACATGCTGAAGATGTTTCTGGTGGATGCTCGTGGCGAGGTACGGGAAATATACACATTGTCCTTCTTACAACCACAAGTGATGTTCAACGATATCAAGACGCTGGCGCTGGAAGGAGGCTGAATGGCAGTGCTCGCGAAGCTCATTGAAGTGCAATCTCGCCGGCAAACTCGACCTTTAGGTTGAGGCCGTCAACTTCCAACGTCATTTTTGCCGGGAAAGTTTCTGTGCCTTTAATGGCGGCAGCCGCAATGGATCTAGCTACTGCGTGCTCAATCTGTCGCTGCGAATCGATGCCGACCATCTTGAGAAACCTGCGTATGCTGAGGTTTAGCGCTTCTTCGTTCATGAGAATCTCCCTCTTTTCGACAGCGCGTCCGGATGAGACCTGTTCGGCCGAGGCTTCATCATACAGGGAGCCGGCCGCAGGAGTTGAGTGCATGGATCACTTCATCGCGCCCCGCCGCCGCGGGAGAAGAGAGCGGACGGGCGATGTCGAGGGGAGGCCGCGGCACTGCACCCATAAAACACTCCCCCAGGGCGCCGTCGAGGGAAGGCCTGGAGGAGCGGTACGCCGATCCGTAGCGTTGGCAACAGCATCTCTCACTCGCTTGCTCTCGTCTGTCAGAGCTTTCCGGCAATGGCGCGTAGGAAACTGTGCACTTCACCCCTCTACGCGAATGCCTACTCGGTGCTCGGCTCTCTGTAAGAGAATCTCTCGCCGGCGATGTTGGCGGCGTACATCAGGCCGCCTTTCGCAATGGTAAAGACGGCCATGCCAGTCTGATAGTTGCCGTTCGTAACGGCATCCGTTGCCCCGCGACTTGCCTCCGAGGAGACGCGATCGGTGCCGATGCTGGCCGAGGCGCCCGCGGTAATCGCTACGGCGCTTGCAGTGGCGTCAAATTCGAACTTACCGGATTCGAATTCATCCAGATCACGGCTGTCCTGGAAGAAAATTATCTCGCTATACGCCTGGCCGCCGGCCTGCAATCCGATGCTCAACTGCGTCATCGTTGCGTCGCCGACGAGTCGGTCATGCACATATACATGACCTTTGCCTCTTGCACCGCCGACAATAAAGCCGCCCGCGCCGATCGTCGGAAATACCGCATATGCGTAGCAATCGTTGAAGAATGCCGCACTATCTCCCGCATGCTTGAAAAGATCGATGGTCTCATCGTAGTTGCCGGCGTATGCCACGGCTGTTCCTAGGGATACGGCCAGGGTCGTGCCCAAGATTCGAGTGATCATCATTGTCATGTTCGGTGCCTTTGGTTGACGGGATGACCTTTACCCGGGGGCTAGAGGTTGCGCTAAGCCAGTGCGCCGTGCACTGGGGGTCGATTGACCACAAGGGGCCGCAGGGCCTTTGACTCGGAGGTGGCATCCCTCTCAGATGCTGTAGATTATCATCTGAGGCGGCTGCCATGTTCACTTTACGCGGCGCGTTGCATTTGCTCAGACACGTAGGTCGCATGAATTCCGTCCACCCAGAGTCCCGCAGAAGCTTTATGGGCGCCATGCCATGGTGGACCATGGTTGCCCCGGTGCTAGGCGGCGCCATCTGGGGCGGAAGCACATACGGCTTGGGCGGCCATTTCATGATTCTCATTGCATTGGGTCTTGCCGGTAATGTATTCGCTGCCGTGCACCATGCAGAGATCGTTGCCCGTCGGGTCGGCGAGCCTTATGGCACCTTAGTGCTGGCTTTGGCGGTCACGCTCATCGAGGTCGCGCTGATCGCTTCTGTCATGATCGCGGGCGGTCCAGGATCGGCGTCATTGGCTCGCGACACGGTATTCGCTGCGGTAATGATCATCTTGAATGGAATAATCGGACTGAGCCTGTTGGTTGGCGGCTTGCGGTACCGCGAACAGGCGTTCTCACTCGAGGGTGCGAGCGCGGCGCAGCTTGCGTTGGCGACCATTGCCGTCATGACCCTGGTGTTCCCGAACTATACCGTCACCATCCCCGGTCCTTTCTATTCGCCGGGGCAGCTCGGCTTAGTCGCTATCGTGTCAGTCGCGGTTTACGGCGCATTCATCTTCACGCAAACCGTGGCGCACCGTCCCTTCTTCCTCCAGGACGAGCCATCGACAGCACCGGCTCCGCCAGGCAATACGCTTGCGCTTGCGAGTGCCTTTTTGCTGTTGCTATGTCTGGCTACGGTGGTTGCGCTCGCGCACAATCTTGCGCCGCAGCTGGAGGCTATGGTGACACGTTTGGGCGCGCCCCACGCGGTCGTGGGTGTGATCATCGCCGGCATCGTGTTGCTTCCCGAGGGTCTCGCTGCGCTGAGCGCAGCCCGCCACAACCGGTTACAGACCAGCCTGAATCTCGCATTGGGTTCGGCCCTCGCCAGTATTGGATTGACGATTCCCGCCATCAGTCTCTTGTCTCTTGCGATGGGTTCGAAGCTCGTACTCGGTATCGATTCCGAGTCGACCGTGCTTCTGATGCTGTCGCTGTTCGCGATGACGTTGGTATTGCGAACCGGGCGTACGATCATCCTTCACGGCGTGGTATTGCTCGTGATTTTTGCGATCTACGTATTCACCACCGTTGTGCCCTGAGGGCCCCGTGCCCGAAACCGCACGGGCAGCCTCTTCAAGCCGCGCAGAATGACCATGCTGGTACTCAGATCGAGCTGGTCCGCCGACACCGCCAGATCCAACGATTCCACGGAGTTCACGATCTCTCTGATGGCGCACTTCATCTCCTGGCGCGCGAGCATTGCGCCGAGACAGAAGTGAACCCCGGTGCCAAAAGCCAGATGCTGGTTGGTGTTGCTTCGATCCAGGTCAAATTTGTCCGGCTCAGCGAAGCGTTGTGAATCGCGATTGCCGGACGCCCAGCAGAGGAACACGAAGGCTCCCTGCGGGATGGTCCTGCCACCGAGCACCGTTTCCTTCTTGGCGATTCGGGGCAGCTGCGGTACTGGGGAATAAAACCGCAACACCTCCTCATTGAACCGTCTAATGTCCTTGTCCTGCTCCTTGGATGCCCGTAAGCGCGCCAACAGATCTGGCCGGGTCGCCAGCGCGTGGAGCGCAAAGGCGATGCCGTTGCGTGTTGTATCCACTCCTCCGGCAATGGCAACTGTCGAAATCGACATCAGTTCCCTGTCAGTCAGCTGGGGTGTGGGGGCATCATCGATGCGTGCATGGACGAGTAGCGATATGAGATCGGTGCCGGGTTGGAGACGCCGCTCCTCGATAACCTGCCGGGTAAACCGATGCAGCTGCATGACGTTGCGGGCGTGCTGGTAGGCCTCCTCCCGCGTCGCGCCCGCACCCACCTGCGCCACCATGGAATCCGCCCCGCGACTGACCTCATCGACGCGATCCATTGGTAGTCCCAAGGCATCGCAAATGACCAGGATGGGTATCGGCATGGCGTATTCCCGGACCAGATCGACCTCTGCCCGCCCGAGTAACTTAGCCGCCCGGTCTCGGCAGATCGCAGCAACCCGCGTCTCCATGGCCGCAGCGGCCGGCCCCGTAAAAGCGTGCGCCACCAGCTTGCGCCGACGCGTGTGCAGTTCGCCATCGACCTTGAAGCTGTCGGCCGGGTCCAACAGCAAGAACCCTTCGCGCTGCATGTACTCGTTGACCTCTGCCTGGAATGGCGAACGAATTTCCGCGGAGACGCGCATTTCGTCGGAGTAGACGTCGGTATTGCGGGCCACCGTCAGAATGTCTTCGTGGCGGGTCACGAGCCAGGTCCGTATTCCCTCGTCGAAGTGCACAGGATCTTCCGCGCGCAAACGTTCATAGTAGGGGTAAGGGTTCTGCATGACCTTGGGATCGGCGAGGGTGTAACTGCTCAGCGGTTGCATGCTCGAACCATCCTGTGTCGTTGGCATTGAAAAAATTGGGTCGACCATACCAGACGGGTGGTACCTTTCGGGACCGTTGCTCGACTGACTGCCGGCGGCGTCAAACTGCCTTGCTTCATCAGATAAGCTCTTCGAGCGATCGACCTAGAAGGACACCATCATGCCCGGACCGATGACCGAGTCGGAGATTGGCGCCATTCTCGACACGCACGATGCCCTGGTGAGGGCTTGCCTTCGCCATAGTGAGGGTCAGCGCATGATCCGCTATCCTATCTGGACGGATGAGCATTGCGGTACAGGTTGCGTTTCAGCGAAAGAGGCGGGTCAATGGGACCGAATTTGACCATGGGGTCTGTCAACATGGGCAGTGAGGTGTCGCTCAGCGCGTCAGAGCCGAGCAGTGAGCTTGATCGGGCACTGTTGGCGGCAATTGTCGATTCGTCCGACGATGCGATCGTAAGCAAAACCCTCGACGGCCAAATTCTCTCTTGGAACAGGGGCGCTGCCAGGCTTTTTGGTTACCAGGCTGCGGAGATCGTGGGCCAGCCGATCACAATCATTATTCCTCCAGAGCTGCATGAAGAAGAACGTCAAATATTGGAGCGATTGAAACGCGGCGAACGCATCGATCACTTTGAGACGATTCGCGTCACCAAGGACGGGCGGCGCATTCCGATATCCATTACCGTCTCTCCAATTCGCGATTCAACGGGCGTGATCATCGGTGCTTCCAAAGTCGCGCGCGACATATCCGAGCGGAAGCGCGCCGAATATCTGCAATGCGAAAGCGAACGCCTATTAGCCGCCGAAGCGGACGCGCTTGCAAACCTGAACGAGTGCAGCTCAAGACTGTGGCGTTCTCGCAATCTCCGGGACGGCTTGGACGAAATGCTCGCGGCCGTCGTTGAGCTCCTAAGCGCCGACCAGGGAACCGTGCAACTTTTCAATCACCAGCACGCGGTCCTCGAGATCGCGGCGCAAAGAGGCTTCGATCAAGACCTTCTCGAGTTCTTTGGTCGTGTATCCCAAGATCAGGATTCGGCCAGCGGACGGGTGTTGAAATCGGGAGAACGTGTCGTTATCAGTGATATTGAGGTCGACGCCCGCTATGCACCGTTTCGCGACTTGGCTCGCGCCGCGGGTTATCGTGCAATCATCTCGAGCCCGCTCGTCGGCAAGGAAGGTGCGGTGCTAGGCATAATCTCCATGCATTTCCGTGAAGTGTATCGACCAACTGCCCAAGGCTTGCGCCGCTTGGACTTATACATGCGCCAGGCGAGCGATTTCATTCAACGTTATCGGCTGGAGGAGGAATTGCGTCAAAGCGAGGAGAGCCTCAGAGAGGCGGACCGTCGTAAGAACGAATTTCTGGCACTTCTCGCGCACGAGTTGCGCAATCCGCTGGCACCGATCCGGTACGCATTGGCCACCAGAAAGAAGGCCGGACGGACACTCGAGCAGCAGCAGCGTGCCGACGAGGTGATCGAACGGCAGGTCGCCCAGATGAGTCATTTATTGGACGACCTCCTGGATGTTTCGCGCATCACGCGCGGTACCCTTGCCCTGAGGAAGTGCTACACCGAACTTACGCTGGTGCTCGGCGCTGCGATTGAGGCCGCTAGACCCATTTTGGACGCGAAACACCATACGCTGTCATTGGGCTTGCCGAAGCATGCGGTGCGACTCGATGCCGATCCTGTGCGCCTCGGCCAGGTATTTTCCAATCTCCTTATCAATGCAGGTAAGTATACGGATCCTGGCGGTCACATCGAGCTGCGGGCGGCACAAGATGGCGGCCAAATCGTAGTTTCGGTAAGCGACAACGGTATCGGAATGTCTGCGGACTTGATTCCCCGACTGTTTACGCCTTTCACCCAAGCGCGATCTGCCATCGACCGGTCAGAGGGTGGCTTGGGCCTCGGCCTGGCACTCGTGCGTGGTTTGATCACACTGCATGGCGGGAGTGTGGAGGCGCACAGCGCGGGGCCGGGATGCGGCACGGAGATCATTGTCCGATTGCCCGCGTCGGAGCCACCGGTGGAGTTGGGGAGTATGGTGCCAGAGCCTCGCGCATCGAATGAAGCGAAGCTGAGAATCGTGATTGTCGACGACAATAAGGATGCGGCTGACACTTGTGAGATGCTGTTGAAGCTGTTGGGTCATGAGGTCCAAACGGCTCATACCGGTCGAAGTGTTCCAGCGCTCGCCGAAACCTTCCGCCCTCATGTTCTACTTCTCGATATCGGTCTGCCGGATATCAGCGGCTATGAGGTTGCGAAGCAGATTCGTGCCACCTCGTGGGGCCGGAACGCAGCACTCATTGCGATAACGGGTTGGGGCCAGGAAGAAGATAAGCGGATGGCATTCGCAGCCGGATTCGACCATCATTTGGCCAAACCGGTTGATCCGGGGGCGCTGGAGACGCTGCTTCAGACGATTGAAATAGAGCAGAGCGAACGCTAGGTTTCGTCGGTGCCCCGGTGAACGTCCAGCCACGGCGCACCGAGATACTCGCGAATTTGTTGCAACTCCCATTGGCTTGCGCCCCAATAATAGTCGTGGCAGCTGGCATAGAGATGCAAGGAGTTGCCTCTGCTGAGCAGTGCATTCGCCACATCCGCAATTGGGTACTCGCCCAATTCCTCCCTGCCGCATTGAGGGCAAGTGACCGGAAACCTAATTGTCGGTTCGTCCATGGGCGAGGCCACGTGCAAAGTGCTCCCTTGTACACTCCCAGGTTAAATTCGTTCTTTTCTGGCCTGTGCTGAGTCGATGCTATCTAACTTGACGTCGCATTGCCGTCGGTGTTTTCCCACAGAAGGAAAGCATCGATTCCCACGAGCGACTTTTGCCGTGGTCGCCAGCGGCCGTTGGCATTCCGCGAGCCGCTCCGCCCCCCCTTGAATGTGGGATCGATTATTCTCCTAAGTGATTGATTACTCGTCAATTGGACGGGCGAAATAAAGAGGAAAAGCGGAAGAAGCTTCCAGGTCACAAGGGCGTCTGAATTCAAACAGAACGGCCGCGGCCGGCCCCGCCGACGGCATACGGGGCATCCGGGGCACCCTTGTGGCGCCGGTGCGGAGTGAAAATTATTTCGACGGGTCGGTCGAACTGGGCACCGACCATTCGTTTAGTCAATATATGGCCCCCGTATCGGGTCCCCGCAACACCGCACAGGAGATGACCATGCCACAACCCATTCCCTATCTTGCCTTTGACGGCAACTGCGCCGACGCGATGCGCTTTTATTCGAAAGTACTCGAGGGCAAGCTTGAACTGCTGACTTTCGGCCAGTCGCCGATGGCCGAGCATACGCCGAAAGATGCGCAGAACCGCATCATGCACGCGCGCCTGGCACTGGACGCCAACGGCTTTTTGTATGCCGGAGATTGTCCGCCGGGCATGCCCTATCAAGGTATTCACGGTGTGTCGATCGCGCTCAACTATGATGCGGTCGCACAGGCCGAGCGTGTATTCAACGCGCTGGCCGACGGCGGCAAAGTGACCATGACGCTCGGGCCCACATTTTGGGCCAAGCGCTTCGGCATGGTCACGGACAAGTTCGGCTGCCCGTGGATCGTCAACGGCGAGATGATGGACGTGCAAATGCAGCGCTGAAAGGACCGAACGACGCACGTTATCCACCATTGAAAGGAGAGATCTGTTATGGCTTCCCACACGATTCGGCTTCATCGCGTGTTGCGTTCACCTCCCGAGCGCACGTATCGGGCCTTTCTCGACGCCGATGCGCTGGCAAAGTGGCTGCCGCCGCACGGCTTCACGGGCAAGGTTCACGCGCTGGATGCGCGCGTGGGCGGACAATACCGCATGTCGTTCACGAACTTTGCGACCGGCCAAGCCCACACGTTTGGGGGTACGTATGTGGAGTTGGTGCCGCATGAACGGATCCGCCACACAGATTACTTCGATGACCCCAATCTCCCCGGCGAGATCCAGGTCACCATCTCGCTCAAGCGCGTATCGTGCGGCACCGAAGTCAGCATCGTGCAGGAGGGCGTGCCGGCCGTTATTCCGGCCGAGATGTGCTACCTCGGCTGGCAAGAGTCGCTGAGTCTGCTGGCGCTGTTCGTGGAGGCTGAGATTCCGGGCGAGTGAGTGCAGCGACCGAAAGCGACTGCTCGTTACGGCCTCGCCCGGACTTCAACGACCATCTTTTTGAGCAGGCTCAAATCTGCGACACCGGGCAGCAAGAGCCTGCCGACGAGGATCCCCGGGGTTCCCTTGAGTCCCAGTGCGGCCGCCTCGGCATCATTACGGGCGAGCATCGCCGTGATGTCCTGGGAATGCGAAACCAAATCCTTCTTCAATCTCCCGACATCGATGCCGGCGTCTTGCAGGATCGACTCGACTTGATGGTCCTGCGACAACCGCGGACCACTGAGCAACGCATCGTGTGCCTGAAGGTATCGACCTTGCCATTGCGCGGCCAAAGCGCAACGCGCCGCGTATACGGAGGCATCTCCTAGAATCGGCCAGTCCTTGTAAATGAGCGCGATCTTCTTATCGCCGGCGAGAAGCTGCGTTAATGCGGGGGTCATCTTCTTGCAAAACGGGCAGTTGTAGTCGAAGTACTCAACCACATTCACGTCGGGACGAGTGGAATGGGTTATCTCAATGCGAGGCTTGGCAAGAATCGACTGCTCGCCTGCCACGCTGATCTGCTGGACTTCCTGCGACGAGGCGATTGCCGGGAGCAGTCCGAGTGCGAATACCGCGAGCAACATGAACTTGGTGTTGCGACCAACAAGCGATCGGCGCATATAGGCGGAAAACAATACCATAGCGGCAGGCGGCGGTGTGGCATTGGAGGTGAGAGATGGCAGGTCCTCGCACCTTCTGAATCGCCGGTGTCGCCTGATCGATGGTTTGTATCAACGAGCAATGTTTGTAGAATGGCACAATCATCGCGGAGCCTGCCATGCCGACTTCATTCGTTCTTAACGGTAAAGCCACCACTCTTGAGGGCGACCCCGATATGCCGCTGTTGTGGGCCATCCGTGAGGTAGCCGGACTGCCCGGAACCAAGTTTGGTTGCGGGGTGGCGCTGTGCGGCGCGTGTAGTGTCCATTTGGACGGTCAGTCGATCCGCTCCTGTGTGACGAGACTGGCGAGCGTTGCCGGGCGAGATGTAAGGACCATCGAGGGATTGCAGAGCCAGGCCGCCAAGGCCGTGCAGGCGGCGTGGATCGCGCTTCAAGTACCACAATGCGGCTACTGCCAGTCGGGACAGATCATGTCCGCGACGGCGCTGCTTGAAAAAAATACAACGCCGACGGACGCGGACATTGATGGTGCGATGAGCGGCAACATCTGCCGCTGTGCGACCTATTCTCGTATTCGCGCCGCGATTCACGCAGCGGCCCGATCCATGAAGGCTCAAACATGAGCGCCGACACGCGACGCCTGCGACGCCCCACGCGCCGCGAGTTCCTCAAAGATGCGGGCAGTGTCACGGCGATGGCGCTGACGATTGGCTTCGAATGGACCGGCACCTCTCGGCGTGCGACCGCGCTCGCAACGACTCGCACAGGTACCGTCTTTACACCCAATGCATTCCTGCGTATCGGGGCGGACAACAGCGTGACGGTGATCGCCAAGCATCTGGAAATGGGGCAGGGCGCCTATACCGGTATTGCCACGATCGTCGCAGAGGAACTCGATGCCGACTGGACGCAAGTGCGTGTCGAAAGCGCGCCTGCCGATGCAAAACGCTATGCCAACCTTGCGTTCGGCACCATGCAAGGCACCGGCGGCAGCTCCGCGATGGCCAACTCGTGGATGCAGCTGCGCCAGGCCGGCGGAAAAGCCCGCGCCATGTTGCTCGACGCGGCAGCCAAGGAGTGGAGGATCCCTGCCGCAGACCTCACCGTCGACAAGGGAGTTGTTTACCACGCCGGCAGCAAGCGCCAGGCGACCTTCGGCTCCCTCGTGGCGACGGCCGTCTCCTTGCCCGTGCCTGATACGGTGAGCCTCAAAGACCCGAAGGATTTCAAGCTCATCGGTCATCAAATCCCGCGCGTCGATGTGCCGGCGAAGGTGGACGGAACTGCGCAGTTCACCTTGGATGTGACTCTGCCCGGCATGCTGGTGGCGCTCTTGAAGCGTCCGCCGCAATTCGGCGCCACGGTCAAGTCTTTCGATGCGAGCGCAGCGACTCGGGTGACGGGTGTGGTCAAGGTGGTTCAAGTGCCGCGCGGTGTAGCGGTGATCGCGCGAGGTTTTTGGGCCGCCAAGCAGGGGCGCGAGGCGCTCACGGTCGAGTGGGACGACACCAATGCTGAGAAACGCAGTTCGGCGACGTTGATGGAGGAGTATCGCCGCCTCGCCGATCAACCGGCCCGTTCCGCTCGCAGGGACGGCGACGCCGTTGCGGCGCTCCGCGATGCCGCTCATCGGGTGTCGGCGAGTTACGCGTTTCCGTTTCTAGCGCACGCGCCGATGGAGCCGCTCGACGCGGTGGTCAAGCTCACCGCGAATAGCTGCGAAATTTGGGCAGGCGATCAATTTCAGACCGTCGACCAGGCCAATGCGGCAAAAATTGCGGGGCTCGACCCGCAGCAAGTGAGCATCCATACCCTGTATGCCGGCGGGAGCTTCGGCCGGCGTGCCAACCCATACTCGGATTACATCGTCGAGGCCGTGTCAATCGCCAAGGCTTGCGGAGCCGACGGCACGCCCATCAAACTCCAATGGACCCGCGAAGATGACATCCATGGCGGCCTGTACCGGCCAATGTTCTATCACAAGCTCGAAGCGGGCTTGAGCGACAAGAAGGAGCTCGTCGGCTGGCGACAGGTGATCGTCGGTCAATCCATCATGTCGGGCACTCTGATGGAGTTCATGGTGAAGGACGGGATCGATCCAACTTCGGTCGAAGGTGCGGCAAACCTCGCGTATGCCATTCCGAACATAAGCGTGGACTTGGCGACCACCAAAACCGGAGTGCCGGTCCTGTGGTGGCGTGTCGTCGGCAGCTCGCACACGACGTTTGCCGTCGAAGCGTTCATCGATGAACTCGCACACGCGGCAGGTCAGGACGGGTTTACGTTTCGACGCCAGCTGCTCGAGCACCATCCGCGCATGAAGGGCGTCTTGGAACTTGCCGCTGAGAAGGCCGGCTGGAGCACGCCGATGCCGAAGGGCAAAGGTCGCGGCATCGCGGTGGCCGAAGCGTTCAAGACCTTTGTCGCACAAGTGGCCGAGGTCAGCGTCGATGATAAGGGCCATGTTTCCGTGGATCGCGTGGTGTGTGCGGTCGACTGCGGTACACCCATCAATCCCGATGTCATTGCGGCGCAAATGGAGGGTGGCATCGGATTCGGTCTCGGGGCCGTGCTGTATGGAGCGATCACGCTCAAGGACGGCCGTGTGGAGCAGGACAATTTCAACAGTTATCGGGTGCTGCGCCTGAACGAAATGCCGAAGGTTGAAGTGCATATCGTGCCATCGATGGAGGCTCCGACCGGTGTGGGCGAACCCGGGGTGGCTCCCGTGGGACCGGCCGTTGCCAATGCAATCTTCGCAGCGACCGGTAAACGCGTGTATGCGTTGCCGTTTCCGAAACCAGGTACTGCATGAGACTTGAAGTGAGGTCACCATGAACAAGACGACTGCCAGCGATCGGGCGGCGCATCCCCTGTTGTGGGTTCTGGCAGCGGCCATCGCCGTTGCAGTTCTCGTCGGCGCGTATCTCGTTTTTGCTCCGAAAGCGACCGATTTCGCGGGCGGCCAGCGTGTGGCGCTCGGCGAGTATCACGAGAAGGACCCGGCCGGCGTTCCGGCCGAGCTCAAATCCGCGACTCTCATCGAGCGCGGCGAGTACTTGACGCGCGCGGCGGATTGTATGGTCTGCCATACCGCCAAGGGTGGGGCGCCGTTCGCAGGCGGGCGCGCATTTGTGCTGCCATTCGGAACGCTCTATTCGACCAACATCACACCTGATGTGGAGACCGGCATCGGCGCCTATTCGGATCAGAATTTCTTGGACGCCGTGCACAAGGGCATCGGCCGTGGCAATACCAAGCTTTATCCCGCCATGCCGTATCCCAGCTATACCTACATGACGGATGACGACGCGCTCGCCATCAAAGCGTATCTGTTCTCGCTCAAGCCCTTGCATGCCCCCGCGCAGCAGAACTCGCTCGCGTTCCCTTTCAACCAGCGCGGCCTCATGAGCATTTGGTCGGCGCTGTTCAATCCGAATAAGCGCTACGAGCCGAATGTCGAGCGCAGCGCTGAATGGAACCGGGGAGCATACCTCACGGAGGCCTTGGGCCATTGCGGGGAGTGTCATACGCCGCGAAACCTCGGCTTCGCATTGAACAACCGCAAAAAATTTGCGGGCGCCGTCCAAGCGGGTTGGCGTGCCTATAACATCACGCAGGATCGCAACAGCGGCATCGGCGCGTGGAGCGATACGGACCTCGCTCATTATCTCTCGCTGGGTCATGCCGAGGGCCGCGGCACCGCTTCGGGTCCGATGGGCGACGCGGTTGATGAAAGCCTGAGCCATCTACTTCCAAGTGACATCACCGCGATGGTCGCCTACCTGCGATCGGTGCCGCAGGTTCCGACCTCCGATTTGGCCGAGCCTCGAGCAGCTCCCGCTCCTGCATCCTATGCAGAGGGGGTTGGCGCGAGTGTCGATCCACACGGGAAAACAGTCTATGAAGGTGCCTGCGCGGGTTGCCATGGCTGGACCGGGATCAGTCCCGTCCTGCCCGCCGCGACGCTGACGGGCACGCGCGCGGTGAATGATCCGACCGCGATCAACGTTGCGCAAGTCATCATTCATGGGGCCGGGCGCGATGGGATGCAGAACTCTACTCAGATGCCAGCATTTGGCGACGCGTATTCGAATGATGAGATTGCCAGTGTGGCGAACTATGTCACTGCGCGATTTGGCAGAACGGGCTCGGAGTTGAGCGCCGCTAAGGTGGCGAAATTGCGCGCTACGGACTGAGCTGATCAGCGCGCGGCCGTAGGCCGGCGAAAGTTCGTTGCAGAGGAGAATCCTTTGCGTCGCATCAGTTCTCAGTGATCTCGCGGGGCATCATCGTCACCAGACACAGGACCACGGAGTAAACGGAAAAAATGGCGCAGGTGACCCATTCCCAGAAGGCGAAGCTCAGGTAGACCGGCGCTCCCCGTGCACGCCATTCGAGACCAACCCACGGCAGATCCGGTCGCGCATGGGAGAGGTACGCCTGCGTGATTGCCGCGATCAGGATTGGCGACACCGCAACGCTGACCAGCAACGCGGCGCGGAGGCGGGGAGCGCCAGGGAAAGCGCGGTCGCGCAGCCGAGGATTGCGTCGGGTCGCATGGTAAGTCAGCTGGAGGATTCCAACACATAATCCGAGGAATGCCGATACCGCCAAGAAATCGTGGCCCCTCGGCGCGAGAGGAAACCCGCCTGGTAACCAGGCACAGTTGACCATGCAGAAGTAACCGAACACGAGAGCCCAAATCCCCCACCTTGGCCGCTCGCCGGCGCCTCTGAAATCCCGAAGAAGTGCCGCCGTCCAACACAGGCCACCGATCCCGCACAGCATCAGGCCTCCCCAAGCCAATCGATAGCCATCGGGGTTTCGGTCGGCGTAACCCAATCGCGAAATGGTAATGAATCGCCAGTCGTACTCGGAAGGATATCGCCGAGCGGCCATCCACAGCCCGCACCAGAACGCGAGCACTCCGAGAAGGGCCGCTGCTGCACAGAGCGAGCGATAGCGAGCGCGGGCCAAGCAGGAATTCATAGTCCATCAATCTAGCACTGGTACTCTCTGCGCCTCTGTTGGACCCCTGCGCTCGATCCATCGAGTCCGGGCGACACTTTGCAAAATCAGAACGATCGTGCTATTGTGCGAGCATGCGTAAAGGCGAATCCAAGGGGGAGCAAACCCGCCGCACCATTCTCTCCCGTGCGCTCGGCATCGTTAGCGACGTTGGCTACGAGGGTCTCTCCATCGGTGTACTTGCGGAAGAGACCAAGCTGTCGAAGAGCGGCCTTTTCGCGCATTTCAAATCAAAAGAGGCACTGCAGCTCGGTGTGATACAGGAAGTGATCAACCAGTTCACCCTGCGCGTAGTGCAGCCTGCACTGGCCTCGCCGCGCGGTGAGCCGCGTTTGCGGATCTTGTTCGAGAAAAAGCTGGAATGGATTCGGGGCGAACAAGAACTCCGTGGATGCTTGCTGCAGAAGGCCTCGCTCGAGTATCACAACCGATTCGGACATCCGGTGCGCGAACGCGTCGTACACGCGTTGCAGGATTGGCGCGAGTTGGTGGCGCGTTGCGCTCAGACCGCGATCGACGAAGGCCAGTTCCGAGCCGATTTGGATCCGGAGCAATTCAGTTACGAGTTCGACGGAATCACGATGATGTATCAACAGAGACAAGGATTGATACGTGACCGCGCCGCCGGAGAACGTGCTCAGACAGCCTTCGAATCGCTGCTCGATCGCAGCCGACGTTCTCCTCGGCTTCGTTAAGTCCACCGACTCCAAGACACCTCGATCGCGAGAACACCCTGATTTCACGTCAATCAAGTCATAAAAACGCACGAACGTTCGCTCTCAAAAATGAACCCTCATCATTCGCCAAGCCAAAGGTTGCCAATATGAAGACGCTGCAAAAAACTTCACTGGGGCCACTGATCATTGTCGGCGCCTTGCTCGCGTCCGGGTTCGCCGCGGCGGGGGACGAGGTCGTAAGCGATACGCCCCCGCCGGCGCCCAAAATCGAACACGAGCCGCCGCACCGCGATGGATATGCCTGGGCCCCGGGCTATTGGGAATGGAACGGTCGCTTTTTCCACTGGATAGCGGGCACTTGGATACCCGAACGTCGTAGATCTCACTGGGTTGCGGACCACTGGGACCAGATCGGAACCCAGTGGCACTACGTCCCGGGTCATTGGGAGCAGTAGGCGCTCGCACCTGGATCCGGCGCTGGGCAGGCGGGATAGCCCAGCGCGGACCGCATTGTTTGGGACGCGCTCGACGGAGCGAGGACCTAGGCCGTACTCTGTAATAAACGTACTCTTGAGTCGGTCTTGCACTTACGGTCGGACTCAACTCGAGAAACTAAATGAAAACGATATACCAATGGTTGTTCGCTTGGCCCGCGCGCGTCTCCCGGCACATCGACTGGCTTGCGCCGCTGTTTGCGCGCATTGTCGTAGGCTGGGTATTCCTATGGAGCGGATGGGGAAAGCTCCATAACTTGCCAGCGGTCATCGAGAACTTCGCCGGCTGGCACATTCCAGCTGCGCAAATCCTTGCGCCGTTTGTATCCGGCGTGGAGTTCTTCGGGGGGCTTTTTCTGTTGTTGGGGTTTATGACACGAATATCAGCGGGCGCCTTGGGCGTAACCATGATCGTGGCCATCGTGTCGGCAAAGTGGGATATGGTTGACTCACTCGAAACCCTGCTGGGGTTTGATGAGACCGAGTACCTGGCACTTTTTCTGTGGCTGGCAATCGCTGGAGCCGGTACTGTCTCGATCGACTGGTTGCTCGAGCGAAAGGCACCCTGAACGGCGCGGGTGGGGAACTCCCCGCCGGTGTTCCCGGCTGAACAGGTCCGCGACACTGTTGGTTCGGGGCGAGGAACGTGATGTAAAGTACCGTTGCACACCCACACGGCAGTCCCCATTCTCGGAGTCCAATTTTCATGTCACTCGAACCGATCAAGGCTCAGATCGATCTCTCTGTCCTTGAGCTAGTTGACGTGCGTGTTGGCACCATCGTAGCGGTGTCGGATGTCGAGGGGTCAGACAAGCTGGTGCAGTTGCGGGTCAATTTCGGCGACCACGCACGCACGATTGTTGCCGCTCTCAAGTTGGAGCGTCCAAATCCGCGGGAGATAGAAGGCAAGCAGGCCCTTTTTGTAGTTAACCTGGCGCCGAGAAAGATGCGCGGCGTGGTGTCGGAGGGGATGCTGTTCGATATTGGCTATGCCGACGGCATCACACCGGTTCTTGCAGTTCCGGAGTCACCGGTGCCGGACGGGACATGCGCCGGTTGAAGGGACGGCGTCGCACAATTAGTCTGGAGCAACACCCGGCAGACCCGGAGCTGAGGATGCGGCGACGGTCCCGGTGGCGCAGCGGCCAAGAGCATGATCGCGACATGTAGAGCGGGACCCCGGGGTACTCGCGGAGTTTCAAGAAATGCCCAGCATTCAGAACCGTTTCATTGCCGTCCTTGTGCTCCTGATTGCATCCCTGACGACGACGGCTCAGCCGCTGCCGGATCTAAGCAAGACCGAAATAAAAGTTACCAAGGTTGCCGGCAACGTCTACATGCTTCAAGGGAGCGATGCCGGAAATATCGCTGCATTGGTGGGCGAGGACGGTATCGTACTCGTCGACGACGAGTACGCACCGCTTGCAACCAAAATCGCGTCTGCTCTGAAGAGCATTGGCATTACCGACAAGCCGGTGCGTTTCATCATCAATACGCACTATCACTACGATCACACCGGTGGGAATCTTGCGTTCGGGAGCCAAGGATCGACGATCATCGCGCATGACAATGCACGTGCACGCCTGGCGAGCGGCGGCACTGCCGGCAACGGCGGGACGGTGCACTTTGACATGCAGCCCGCCAAAAAAGCCGCGTTGCCGGTCATCACCTTCGAGCACGATGTGTCGGTGCACCTGAACGGCGAGGATATACGCGCACTCCATTATCCGTCCGGCCATACGGACGGGGATGCGATCATTTTCTTTCCGAAGGCCAATGTGGTTCACATGGGCGATGACTACGTGCGCTACGGCTTTCCCTTCATCGACGTCCAAGCCGGAGGGAGCGTCGAAGGCATGATCAAGGCATGCGAGGGCGCGGTCGAGAAACTTCCACCGGACGTCAAAATCATTCCCGGGCACGGCGAGGTGTCGAACGTGGCGGAAGTGCGTGAATACGTCAAGATGCTGAAAGATACATCAGCGGTAATCGCCGGGGCGATTAAGGCAGCCAAGACCCTCGATCAGATGAAGAGGGAAAGGCTCCTCGACCCCTGGAGCGCAACCTATTCCAATGAATTTGTCGATACGGATGCCTTCATCGACACGCTCTACAATTCACTTACGCATCAACGATACACCAAGTACCTCAAGCACAATTGATGTCGCGAGAAAGCGATCCGGAGCTTGCGCTGCCCTTGACAGCACCCTGCTACGGGTCCATATGTCCCGTAAGCCTCATCAGGAGTGAGTATGTTCTACCAAGACAAGACCTTCACCGGGGAGCGTGTGGAATTGAGCGGCAGCGGATTTCATGGCTGCACGTTCAAAAATTGCGAACTCGTGTATCGCGGTGAGCCATCGCCGAATTTTCAGGATAACAATCTCATCGACACGGTCTTCGTATTCGCGGATTCGGCAATTTGCACCTTGTATTTCCTATCAAACGTCTACCATGCTGGACGTGGCGGCCGGGAAGTGGTGGAGAAGACTTTCGAGGATATTCGCAACCGGGCCATCCACGGTCGAATGGCCAGGACGGTCACGCCCGGCACGCCGGATCACAGCCTGCGTTAGGATGATCTGGAACGCTCAGCACTTTCGCTTTTGCAGGCCTTCGTCCGCGGCTGAGAATTCACACGCCGCCCGAAATGAGTGTTTCTTCAGCGCGATCGCATCAGCACGTCCGAGACGTCGCTCCACCATCGCCTGAGCCCACTCCCATTTCGGCTGAATCTTGCGAAACGTTGCCTCACCAAGCGGCGTGAGACGCCACCTCCGTTCCCGCCGATCGGTCCCGGTGGAGTCCCCGACCAGCTTGCTCTTCTTCATCAATGCGAGCGTCCGAGTGGCGGTCGTCTGGTCAATGCCGATGAGTTTCCCGACTTCTGTCGTCAGCAGGTCCGGCGCGGTTTTCAGGACCTGCAGGACCGTAAATTGCGTCGCTCGAACTCCGCTATCGGCGAGCACCTCCTCGTAAAATGAGGTCGCGGCCCGCGCGGCTTGACGCAGCGTGGCGCAATAGCAAGGCAGGGACTGCAGTTTCATCCTTCAATGATACATGCATATACATGGCATGTCCAACAATGCCTGGTTGTAATATGCATATACATATAAAATAGTACCGGCAATCACTTCGGAAATGATATATGTATCTACATGGAATCGTGCTGCGTTTCGGTCACTTCGCCAATAGGGGCCGACTTGGCCAGTCCGGCGGGATGGTAACCGTGTGACGAAGACGACTCCATCGCGATTGACGCACCGTAAGTGCAATTCAAATTGGAGGACTTATATGAGAATCGCAATGGATACCCGACTTGTACTTGGTCTTTGTCTGCTTTTGTCCGCAGGTGCTCGGACCGCGTTGGCGGCGGAGATGATCGAAGATGGACAGGAGCAGGCGCGAGTGATGCTCTCGGGCAGAAGCTTTCAGGTGAACGACACCAAATCCCGCGTGCCAACTTCAAGATCCGAGACTTCAACTTCGGTCGCTCTCGATGCGCAAGAACAAGGACGCGAGATGATATTGGGGCGTCCGGGCGCAAGAGCATCCGGCGTGCGGCGTGAAGCAGGATCGAGCGCTGCCGGCGCTGCGGTTGATCGCAACGTGGAGGGGGACGCACTTGAGATGGCGCGGCGGATGATCCTCGGCAGCCATTCGAACGCGAATTCGACCATGGCACGGCTGGCAGGAAAGGCCTCCCGTGCCGAGGAGGCGCGATGAGCATCCCGAACTATCTTACCTACTCCGTTATCACAGGCTGTGTTGTAACTATTGCTGCCGCCCTCATCGGCGTGAGCCGGGCTCTAAAGCGATCCAACTGGAGCGAGATGGAACGCGGGCGGAGCGTAAAAGCGACGGCCGCGGTGCTCATCGGCTGGTTTGTGGTAGCGGTCGTGCTCGCATTACTGAGCGTTTACCGCGGCGCCGGGGATCGATTCCCTACAATCGAGATCGGGGTTGTCATCCCGATCCTGTTCGGTTGCCTAATCATCCGGCGGTGGGCAGCCGTTTCACGCCTGATTGACGCGACGCCATGGCATTGGGTGATCGCAGTTCAGTCTTTTCGCGTTGAAGGGGTGATCTTTTTGACGCTCTATGCCTCCAATTTGTTACCCGGACTGTTTGCACTGCCGGCGGGGGTGGGTGATGTGGTCACCGGCCTGCTCGCGGCCGCTATCGGAGCCAGCGTGGCCGCTGGTCGACAAATCCGCTTACGCACCGCTTTGTCATGGAATGTGTTCGGAATTATCGACTTGATCGTGGCCCTTGCTACAGGCTTTCTCACTTCGCCTTCTCCCTTGCAGAGGTTTGCGTTCGATCACCCAAACGAGCTCATCTCGGCGTTCCCGTTGGTATTGATTCCGACATTCCTGGTACCGTTAGCGATCTTGCTGCATATCATTTCGCTCATTCAGCTCGGACGTGCTGCCGCGCGAGATCAGAGCCGGGAGCACGCAAATCCAGGTGTGGGGGGTGTCCGGGTTTGATAAAACGATCGTGGGTCACCGATCATCGGATGAGATTCGATGGGGAATCTGCTACGGTAATTGATCGCGGTTCTATGCGAACTGGAGGATGAACATGGCAGCAGACTCCCGCCGCGTCGCCGTAGTAACCGGTGCCAGCTCCGGAATCGGCAAGGAGGCGGCGAAGGCGCTGGCGGCGCAAGGCTGGCAGGTGATCGGCATCGGCCGCGATCGGAGACGGTGCGCAGCGGCCGAGGAGGAAATCCGCGCTGCCTCTGGCGGTGGTCAGGTGGACATGATCCGAGCCGACCTCGCACTCATGGCCGACGCGGCGCGAGCGGCCGGCGACGTCGCCGCGCGTACCGAGCGCGTCGACGTGCTGGTCAACAATGCCGGGGGCATGGCGAAGTGCAAGGTGATGACTGCGGAAGGGTATGAAGAAAATTTTGCCGGGAATCATCTCGGTCCCTTTCTGTTGACCACGCGATTGCTGCCGCTGCTCCGCCGCGCTGCAGCCACCGCTCCCCGGGGGAGCGTGCGCATCATCAACACTTCCTCCGATGCGAGCGAGATGATCCAAGGACTACCTTGGGAGGATCTCCAGATGCGCGACAACTACAATCCCGGCGCCGCCTATTGCCATGGCAAGCTCGCAAATGTGCTCTTTGCCCGCGGACTGGCGAAGCGTCTGGCCGACGATGGCATCGTTGCCCACGCGATGCACCCCGGAACGGTCGATTCTAATTTCATTACTCATGCCGATGAGCGCACGCAGGCTCGCATCCGAACATTCCAGGCGCAGACGCCCGCGCAGGGCGCCGATACCCTCATCTGGCTCGCCACCGCGGAGGAACCGGGGAAAAGCAGCGGTGGCTACTTCTACCAACGCAAACCAAGGGTGCCCAATCCGGTTGTCGAGGATGATGCTTACGTCGACCGCCTGTGGGAGGAGAGCGAGAAGCTCATCGCGAAGACCGCGATCTGATTGTTGATCGTCACTTGCCCGCGAGCCACTTTCCCATGCGCACATCTACAATGGCGACCACTCATACGCAACCGGCCGTGCTGACTGCCCACCCTTTGACCCCGAACGACGCCGTGCGTAGCCTCGTCGTGCAGCTGCGATTGGAAGAGCCCGACGTTCTCGTGTTCCAATATTCACTGGTTGCGGACATGTCCCGGGTGCGGATTCCCTCATCCGGCATCGGTGAACGGGCGGAACTCCTATGGAAGCATACGTGCTTCGAGGCATTCGTCGCACCTGCGGATGCGCCCGGCTACCACGAATTCAATTTCTCGCCCTCGCTCGACTGGGCGATCTACCGGTTCAGTGCCTATCGCGAGGGAATGTCGCCCGCGAAGATCGGCCGAACTCCGGAAATCTCGGTGCGCCGAGGCGATAACGGACTTGAGCTCCAGTCGGCCGTGCGCCTAGCGCGTCTGGCCGACTGGCCTGACGCTCGCCGCCTGAAAATCGCACTGGCCGCGGTCATCGAGGACGAGCATGGTAGGCTTTCATACTGGGGGCTGCGGCACCCGCCCGGTAAGCCCGATTTCCACCACCCGAACTCATTTGCGCTGGAAGTGGCCCGCTCATGAAGTTTGGAATCGACCGACTGCTCGAAGAGCCCAAGCTGCGCAAGCCGCTGGCGGGGCAGCGCGTGGCTCTGCTGGCGCATCCCGCCTCCGTAACCCGCAACCTCGACCATTCGCTCGATGCGCTGGCATTGCTCGGCGATGTGCGACTGAGCGCGGCGTTCGGCCCGCAGCACGGGCTGCGCGGGGACAAGCAGGACAATATGGTCGAGTCGCAGGACTACATCGACCCCGTGCACGGCATCCCGGTCTTCAGCCTTTACGGTGAGGTTCGCCGGCCGACGCCTCAAATGATGGATACCTTTGACGTTCTGCTCGTCGATCTGCAGGACGTCGGCTGCCGAATCTACACGTTCGTCACCACGCTGCGATATGTGCTGGAGGCCGCTGCGCAGAAGCACAAGGCCGTGTGGGTTCTGGATCGCCCGAATCCCGTGGGCCGGCCCGTGGAAGGTTTGACGCTCCGAGCCGGCTGCGAGAGCTTTGTCGGTGCCGGTGCGATGCCGATGCGCCACGGCCTGACCCTCGGGGAGCTCGCACGGTGGTTCGTCGATAGTCTGCATCTCGACGTCGACTGCCGCGTCGTGCCGATGACGGGTTGGGCGCCGAGCGTGGCGCCGGGATATGGGTGGCCGCTCGGCCGTCGGACGTGGGTCAATCCGAGTCCGAACGCACCCAATCTCTGGATGGCACGCTGCTATCCGGGCTCGGTGATGCTCGAAGCCACGACGTTGTCCGAAGGTCGCGGAACCACGAGACCGCTGGAACTGCTCGGTGCGCCGGATCTGGACGTGCCGGCATTGTTGACAGAAATGTATTCGCTGGCAGCCGATTGGATGAGCGGCTGTCGGCTGCGGCCTTGCTGGTTCGAGCCCACGTTTCATAAGCACGCGGGGAAGCTTTGCGCAGGTGTCCAGGTGCATGTGGAAGATGCCGCGTACTATGATCACGAGGGATTCAGACCCTGGCGATTGTTCGCACTCGCATTCAAGGCGCTGCGGCGGCTGCAGCCGGACTATGAGATCTGGCGCGACTTCCCCTACGAGTATGAGAAGGACCGGCCCGCGATCGACGTGATCAACGGCAGCGATCTGCTGCGCCGTTGGGTGGACGATCCGGCGGCGACACCCGCCGATCTCGAGGCGCTGACGGCTCACGACGAGGACCATTGGCGCACCGAGCGCGCTGCGGTGCTCCTGTACTGATCGAGCAAACGCCAGGCCCGGGCAACGATCGCGGGGCGGGTGAACTGGATGGACGCTCGGTAGTCCATCTGGCACGATCAAGGACAAGGCTCTTTTCGGAGGCGACCATGTTCGACACACAACCAATTACGTTCTTTCACTCGCCCCAAACGCGCTCGTCCGGCACGTTGACGCTGTTGGAGGAGCTTCACGCGCCATACTCGCTGAAGGCCCTCAACATGAAGGCGGGGGAACAACGCGAAAACGCGTATTTGGCCGTGAACCCGATGGGAAAAGTGCCAGCCATCTTGCACGGTGACGCGCTCATCACAGAGCAGGTGGCCATCGGGATCTACCTGGCGGATCTTTTCCCGAAAGCAGGCATCACGCCTGCGCTTGGCGAGGCGCTGCGCGGGCCTTATTTGCGGTGGTATGTCTTTTACGCGGCCAGCTTCGAGCCTGCCGTTATCGATAAGGCGCTGAAACGCGAAGCGGGGCCGGTCGCCATGATGCCGTACGGAAATCTGGACACCACCATGAGCACGCTGATTGCGCAGCTCGGCAAGGGGCCATGGTTGCTCGGCGATCGATTTACCGCCGCCGATGTGCTGTGGGGGACGGCGCTCACCTGGATGACGGGTTTCGGTCTGGTGGACGCAGTTCCGCCGATCAAGAACTATATCGATCGATGGAATGCGCGGCCGTCGGTGAAGAAAGCGGCGGAGATTGACGCAAATCTGCTCGAGGGCCGGGGATCCTAGCCACGATTTCCGCCAGGCGGCGTGCGAGTGTGTCCGTCGGAAAGTTTCGACGAATAGCTCGCACTCGCCCGAATTGAGCGTATACATGGTTGCGACTGGTCCTGAGTCTCTTGAGTCCAATATCGCTGCCCGTGAACCTCGAGACGCTCGGTTCCGACGGCCTGCCGGCATTGGCGTCGTCCGTGACAATCCGCGGTCGTCAGCAATACGGTACAGCCATGCCCCGCAAATTTCGTCGGCGACCCGCTGGACGCTCTGCGGACGGCACTCCCGGCAAGCAAGGGCCTTTCGGTCTCAGGCACCGCCGCCTGCGTGCTGCAGCAGCGCAAAGCGATCCGATCACCGTGCTCCATCGGTCAGTTCGGGCAGCAACGCGCAACGAGCAGATGATCATCGAGGGAATCATGGCGAGACTCGATTTCGCACGCCACGATGATTATAGATTGTTCCTGATCGTGCACTACGCGGCACTGCAAACCCTTGAGCCGGATTGGCGCGCTGCCGACCGGGATGATTTCTCGCTTATGATGCAGTGTCTACAGGATGACGTTCTGGCGCTGGGGATGCTTCCAACGAAACTATTTCTGTTGGCACCCGGCATTCTCGCTGTCGGCGCCCAGCTCGGCATCTCGTACATCATTCGCGGCTCACGGCTGAATGCGCAGTTCCTGCGCACCCGGGTGGCACCTGAATTTGCCGTCTCCTATCTCAGGTGTCTGACGCGGACGAACTGGGAGCAATTCCTCGGCGAGGTTGCACAGCAATTGGAAGATCGCACATCGAACATCGACACCGACGTCGTCGTCCAGGGCGCACAAATCGCGATGCAAAGGATAGCGAGCTTGTTTGAGCACGCTGTTTTGCGCCATCAGGGCGAATAGGATTCCGACGGTGGGATCCCTTCTCTGAATATCCTGCTGTATGTCATTGCGTCCGCTCTGATCGTAGTAGGGCTGGCCGGCGCGATCGTGCCGGTGCTGCCGGGGATTCCGCTGATCTTCGGCGGAATCTGGCTGATCGCCTCCGTAGATCACTATCAGCACGTCGGCCTGGGGTGGCTGCTCGGCATCGCCGTCGTTGGGGCGATCGGATTGACGTTGGACTTGCTCGCGGGCGCGCTGGGTGTCAAGCGGGTGCGAGCAAGCAAGCAGGCGGTGTGCGGCGCGCTCGTGGGGACGGTGATCGGGCTGCCACTTGGGCTACCGGGTTTACTGCTCGGACCTTTCGTCGGAGCCGTTCTGGGCGAGCTCGCGGCCGGCAAGAGCGTTTGGCGTTCCACTCACGTGGGCGTGAGCGCCTGGATCGGCCTGCTCTTCGGGACCATCATCAAGCTGGTTTCTTCCTTGATGATGGTGGCACTTTTCGGCGCCGGCTGGTGGTTGAACCGGGGTCCTTAATCAGGAGTCTCGTCCTCGTCGCCTAGCAGACCTCAGTACATCGAGGCGGACGGGGTGAGGCCTTGCGAAGATGCGAGGCGATTTAATACTTGCGGCAGCGTTTGCGAGAGACGGCGGACGAGGTCGCGTGGCTGCAAGCCTACCCTTGCGGCAAATGCCCGCAGGGCGGTTGTACCAAACAGCGCATGGAGTTGTTCGCTGAAGATCGGGATGCGCAGGTCATTGCCGAGCCAAGAACGCGCGACCGCGCCAAGACCCAATTGCTCCATGCGCTTTACGATGCCGCCCACGGCACCGTGTCGTTGCACGAAGTCGACGACGGCGCTGCAGAATGCCTCGCTGGTCGATTGTCCCCACAACAATGGGGGAATTGGTGTCGATCGTTTCACGACGATTATCCGCAAGATGAAACGAGTCTTAGTCTAGCCAAAGTAAGTGAGGAACGCGGAACATGAATAGAACGTCATCGGCGTGTCGCAGCGCGGAGACAATCATCGTCCCTCAGTCGAGGGCTTCGTTAGCGACTGGAACCTGACAGAACGATGACAACGCGGCGTTCGCCGGCACCGACGTACGTATTCTCGCGATAGACGACCGTGTCCCCCATGTGTATTTCCACCATGTGGGTTCCGGCCGCGACGTTCAAAACCTGCGACTGATCGTTGTGCGCCGCCGCCGGTCCGGTTTGCACGCCATCTACGAATACGAGTGAACCCACAGGTGCGCCGGTCACGATGATTTCGGGCGGGTCCGGCGGCACCTGCCGTTTCCGCGCACCGAACCAACTGCAGGCGGACAAGCAGATCAATGTTATCAGTACGAAGACTCTCACTCTCTACGCCCGCCCTCTATCACGAAGGCACGAGCGTATCACGCGGCGCCGATATCAACTACTGACGGAGGTGGTACACCGGCCGCCGGGATTCGCGGATTCGATGGCGAGTGCTCCCTACGTCATCAACAGTCGAGTTGACCGTCGGCGAAAAGCTCCACGAGGTTCTCGAGCGCCAGCGCTTGCCGGTAACGCATCTCGATGAGTTCCAATTCGTCGTCGGCGGTGTCGCCGTGCTTCGGCATCGTGGAAATCTTCATGGTTCTGATTTCCAGACGCGCTTGCGTCGAGACCGAGGGCGCGGAGGAGGTGAGGGCTGCTTGGTATGGCGGTAAAGTTTCCATCGTTTCCTCAGCCTTTGCGGCGACCAGAGAGCCAACCGCAGAATTCAAGTATTGTGACGCAACGGTGTGACCAAGAAATGACGCCGCAGGCACGGAAGTCTGGCACAACGGGTCCCCCGGGCCCAGTAGTCGCCTACTGCCGACAGGAGAAGTGCCGGTAGGGGAAGGAAAGCCACGATTCGACGGGTCGCAGTGATTAGATTCGGCCCCTCCGTTTGCAAGAGCCGCAGCGAAACGCCGCCAACGCAAACGGCTGGTTTCTAAATTTAGTTACTCATAACAGGGTCCGACCGGGCGTACTTCGATCGTGGCCCATTCGGCGGCCGGGCATTCGCTCGCGATGGCAAGGGCCTCGTCGCGAGTGGGACACGTGAGGAGGAAGAAGCCGCCGATGAACTCCTTGGCTTCGGTGAAGGGACCATCGATGACGCGCGGCTTTCCGTCGCGTACGTCGAGCCGTACGGCGTCGGAGCCAAGTGAATTGCTGGCGATCAGCAGGCCTTTGGCCTTCAGGCTCTCGCTATAGTCGAGCATGCGCTGATACAGGCCCTTGCCCTGGTCCATCGATCGGGTCGCCCGCTGACCTCGTTGTTCCACCACCAACAGCATATAAGTCATCAAAATCCCCCCTGTTTGCAGGCATCGGCCCGATCGTTCAGTAGCCGGCGCTCACGCTCGTTGCGTGTAAGTGTTGCAGCACGTTCGAATTCGATCTGCGCCTCACCGAATCGGCCAAGCTTCTGCAGAAGGTCCGCCCGCACGCTCGGCAGGAGATGATAAGAGTGCAGGGAGCCCTGCGCGTCGAGACGATCCACGATCTCGAGCGCCGCCTCGGGACCCGATGCCATCGCCACGGCGACCGCACGGTTGAGTTCCACCACCGGCGATGAGGTGAGTTGGCTCAGCTTCTCATAGAGGTTTGTGATGAGATTCCAGTCGGTGTCGGCGGGCGCCGGGGCGCGGGCGTGACACGCCGCGATGGCGGCCTGCAATAGATACGGCCCCCTGGTCTCGCCCAAGGCTTCGCCACGCGCCAACGCCGCAAGTCCGCGATGAATGAGAAGTCGATCCCAACGCGCGCGATCTTGATCCATCAATAGGATCGGGTCGCCATTAGAGGCCACGCGAGTACGCAGGCGCGAAGCCTGTATTTCCATGAGGGCCACCAAGCCATGCACTTCCGGCTCTCGGGGAGCGAGCTCGGCAAGTATCCGGCCAAGGCGAAGCGCCTCCTCGCACAGGGCCGGACGCATCCAGTCCTCACCGGCGGTCGCAGCATAACCTTCATTGAAAATCAGATAGATGGCCTCCAGCACCGAGGAGAGCCGTGCCGGCAGCTCCTCCCGCCGTGGGATCTCGAACGGCACGTGCGCGTCTCGAAGCGTGCGTTGCGCGCGCACGATTCGTTGGGCGATCGTCGGCTCCGAGACGAGGAATGCACGTGCGATCTCGGCAGTGGTAAGGCCTCCCAGCAGCCTCAACGTCAAGGCCGTCCGGGCCTCGGGACTCAATACCGGGTGACATGCGATGAACATCAACCTCAGCAAATCATCGCCGATTCCATCATTGGCATCCGCTTCGAGCTGCCCGCCATCTTGCCTCGGGTCCATATCAAGCTCGTGCATCAGCGTGTGCTTGCGGTCCCGCATCCGCTCGTGCCGCAAATGGTCGAGGGCACGACGCTTGGCAGTAGTCATGAGCCAGGCGCCCGGATTGTCGGGGATTCCGCTGCGGGGCCACTGTTCGAGCGCCGTGACGAAAGCATCCTGAGCAAGCTCCTCGGCGAGCCCTACGTCGCGCACCAGACGGGCAAGACGTGCGATGATCCGCGCGGATTCGATTCTCCAAACGACGTGAATGGCGCCAGAAACATCCGTGGATTTCATGACCACGGATGTCACCACGTCGATGCGGGCAGCGCAAGTCAAGGTCACCCACGCGGCGAGTCGTTGCAGGAAACGCAGACCGCGAATCTATGGCCAAACTCCTTTAGGTGCGATTGCTGCATGTCCATAACCTACGACGAACGAGCCCCCTGGAATTCGACAAGCCCCGGTGCGCTGCGCGCAATGAAACACGACGGAGGGGGAATCCCGGCCAACGGTGTCAGTGCGATACCGTCAGTCTTACGAATGCGTTACTGTGGGGGAGAAGAGCCATTTGAGCGAAGGATCTTCAGCGGAAACCCGGATCAATGGAGGGGCGATCAATGTACAAGAAAATTCTCGTGCCTATTGATGGCGGCGGAACGAGCCTGCTCGGACTTCAGCAGGCAATTCTTCTTGCGAAAGACCAAAAGGCTGCACTGCGGCTTTTGCATGTGGTCCACGATTTCGTAGTGGCCGGGGGGCCTGGCGCGGCCGTGTACACAAGTCAGTTGCGAAAGGACCTTCATGAGCGCGGTGAAGAGATCCTGATGGAGGCAGCGGGGATTGCTCGACAGCAGGGGGTGCAAGTCGAAACGACACTGGTTGAGACGGTGGCGGGACCGGTGGGTGAAGTGATTGTGGAGGTTGCTGAGAAATGGCCGGCTGACCTGATCGTGCTCGGTACCCATGGACGCCGAGGAATTCGTCGTCTGGTCATGGGCAGCGACGCGGAGTACGTATTGCGCACGACGCCGGTGCCGGTGTTGCTGGTGCGTGAAATGAAGAGCCCTCCGAAGGACTGATGCGGATGTGCGCTAATGCATTGATTGATATCGTTATTTGCCCCATGGGACGTCCGAGGGAGCTCCCGCGGCCCCGAAGCTGCTCGGCGGCCACGATTCAGTACCCCGCCCTTTTATCGACGATGTTCTCGAGAGGCTCGCGGTTCCGATAGCGCTGAAAATTGGCGATGAACATTCGCATGCTCAATTCCACCCAATCGGGATCGGTCGTGCGATCCGTATTATGGGGAGAGATCAAGACATTCTCCATTTCCCACAGCGGTGACTCGACGGGTAGCGGCTCGCGTTCGAACACATCGAGAGAGGCACCCGCGATCTGTTGATTGCGCAGGGCGCGGACCAAGGCGGCTTCATCGATCACCGGCCCGCGGCCGACATTCATGACGATGGCGGTGGGTTTCATGACCTTGAATTCAGCATCACTCATCATGTGATGCGTTTCGGGAGTCAGCGGCGCGGCACACAAAAGGAAATCGATCCCGGCAAGCATCGCGTGGAGTTCCGCCGGTCCGAATATCCGCTCGACAACGGGATCATCCGCCGACTTTGCGGGATTGCGCCGGAAAGCGTGAATCGTCAAACCAAGCCCTTTCATGAGCAACGCGCATTCACGCCCGATCTCGCCGTAGCCGATCACGCCCATTATGCGGTGGTTCGCGAAGGCGACGCTGAAGTCGGCCCACTCGCGTCGGCGCTGGTTGTCGATGAGTTGCCGAAGTTTCTTGGTATGAAAAAGCACCCCGAGCACGGCGAATTCGGCCAAGGCACGCTTGAATACGCCGCGCGCGTTGGTCAGCGGTACGTCGCTGTCGATGAGTGCCGGAAAGAGTATGTTCTCGACGCCGGTAAAGAGCGCATGTACCCAGCGAACGGACGAGGCTCGCTGCCAGACGCGCGGCCAATTGATGCCGGTGCCCGATACACTGATGAAAAGAATCACTTCGGCCAAAGGAGCCTGCCGTTCGAGCTCGGCTTGATCATCGCTGATATGGATCTCGGCAGAATCAACCAGTGGCGCGAGGTAGCGCAGGGCGGAGTGATCCTTGGGACAAATCACCAACAGGTTCGTCTTCGGCATGACCTTTTACCGTCACGACCCGGAGAAGATGTCAGCGGCGCATGTTCAGGACGTTGCCGCCGAAGAAGCCCTCGACACTGTCGAGATCGATGATCAGCGCGACGCCCTTACGATCCTTGTCGAAATCGCGTTCAACTTCGGGCGAGTCGTCGTACACCTTGCGGCGCACGGACTCAGAGGTCTCCACACGCCCGCGGCCCCGGAATGTGACGAAGGTTTTCGACTGGGCGCCGAGCTCGCCGTAGAGGAGGACGATATGAGGGCGCCCAGTGGCGACCGCGTTGAGGATACCGCCGACGGGATTGCGAACCCAGATGGCGAGTTGGGTGTCACTATAGGCCTGTACGCTGCCACGAAACGACAGTTCGGGCCTGCCCTCGGGCGACACGTACGCGACGCTGATCATCCTACCGCGCGCGAGGGCGGTATTGACGGTTTCCTTCAACGCCGATGAAAGCTTAAGCTCGGTGGTTGCCGGTGGAGTTTGCTGAGCAGCCATGTGGGTGATCTCTTTCGGTTCGACATTACAACTGTCCGCATTGTAAGCCCGCTCCGCGAGTATTGACAGCCAGGGGGCGCCTCGGACGTATACTGCGGGGCGTACACCGAGGCGAGCATGCTGCCGGCGACTCCGGCTTTCATCGAGGTGGATTCGAAATGGACTCAACCACGTTGCGGGCCCTCCAAGCCCCGCTCAAGCAGAAGTACCGCGACGACCCGGAGTGCGCACGCATCCCATCCCGTGCGGAAGTCACGCTCGATCCGGCACAGATTACGGCGATACTACCCGAGCCCGCGGTGCGGGTCGCCGGGCTGCACGTGGCCACCGGCGGTACGGCAGGGCATGCCTGCTCCGCGGACATGCTGCTCGAAGCACTTGCAGCGTGTGCCGCTGTTACGCTGATGGCCGTGGCAACCTCGATGATGTGCAAATTGACCGGCGGCCGGATCATCGCGGAAGGGGTGTGGGATGCTCGGGGCACGCTCGGTATCGACAAGGCGGCTCCGGTCGGACTACAAGACATCGTGCTGACTTTTGAACTACAGGGCGACCTCGACGGCCCGACTCGCGAGCGGCTCGTTCAATTGACGGAACGATACTGCGTCATTCTCGCGACAATGCGCAATCCGCCCAAGATTCTCGTCGCGGCAGCATAAATGTCGCGCCGAACGCGTTTCACCCCTGCAGAAGGTCGCTCTCTGGGGCTCAATGCGAGTATCACGCGCCGCGACTTCCTGGGTTCTACTCTCATTGGGTCGGGCGCGTTTCTCCTGGCAGCGGCTGCGCCCTCCCGTGCGCAAGGACTCACTTCACAGTGGAACGGATATGCCGGCATCGGGGACTACAGTCGATCCAACGGAAACATTGCCTCCGTCGTCAATGCGGCGCACGGCATCCGCGACGGAATCTACGAGACGCGGATCGATGGCGCGCCGGTAATCGATGGACTTTACGATCTGATCATTGTCGGCGGCGGGTTCGCCGGTCTCATTGCAGCCTACGAATTTCGCAAGGCGCGGCCGAACGGCCGGTGTCTGGTCCTCGAGAATCATCCCATATTTGGCGGTGAAGCCAAGCAAAACCAGATGTCGGTCGATGGGGTGATGCTCACTGGACCGCAAGGTTCGAACGACGCCATCGTACCGCGTGCAGACAATTCCTACGCCCACGTCGCGGGTCTTTGGGACGAGATCGGCATGCCGCGATCGTATGACTACATCGAAGCGACCGGCGCGGGCGCGCTGCTGAGGTTCGCCCGCGACAATTACGAACCGATGTATTGGAATGAGGGCGCCGGCTCTCTGGGTTACTTCTTCGATACGCCGTTTGCGTCGAAACGGGCGTGGGTGATTGATCCATGGTCGGACGATTTGCGGCGTGCACCGATTCCACCGCACGTCCGTCGCGACTGGGTGCAATGGAAGAAGTACTCGCCCGTTCTCACGCATGGCGATGAAACATCCACTGATCGTTGGCTGGACTCGATGTCGTATGGCGAGCTGATTGTCCGCGAACTCGGCCTCTCCAGGGAGGTCTTCCGCCTTTCAGATCCGCTCGTCGCGACGGCAGATTACGGCGTCAGCTCGGACGTGGTCTCCGCATATGGCGCGAAACTGCTAGGTCTGCCCGGCACCGGCGAGGACATCCTCGGCGATGAGGCTTTTTCATTCCCGGGCGGGAATGCCGCGATCTTGCGTCACATCGTGAAGGCGATGCTGCCGGAAGCAATCACCGGTTCGCGGTCGTTCGCCGACGTGCTCTTTCGGCCAATTGATTTCAACGCGCTCGATCGACCGCAGAACACACGGATACGGCTCGGCGCAACCGCCGTGTCGGTGCGGCACGACGGGCAGCCGGAGACATCCAAGGTGGTCAATGTGACGTATGTCGTCGACGGCAATCTGGCGTGTGTCCGCGCAAAGGCAGTGATCGTCGCGGCGGGCGGCTGGATTGCACGCCACATCGTGCGCGACATGCCTCCTTCGTATGTTGCGGCGTACGCACAGTTTCATCACGGACCGATACTCGTCGCTAACGTGGCCGTACGCAATTGGAAGGCTTTTGCGAAACTTGGTATCTCGGCCGCCCATTGGTTCGACGGCTTCGGCTTCTTCGTGAACGTGCGCCAGCCTATGAAGATCGATGGAGTCCCGGTACCACTCGATCCGTCCAAACCCGCAATGCTGACCTTCTACGTGGGTTTTCCGCAGTCCGGGGTGCCGATCGATCGTCAAACCAGCGGTGCCCGGGCGGCGCTGTTGGGAACGAGCTACGCTGAATTTGAATTGCGCATACGCAAACAACTGCAACAGATGTTCGGCAGCGCGGGATTCGATGCCAAGCGCGACATCGCCGGCATCGTCCTCAATCGGTGGGGTCATGCGTATATCGCCCCTCAGCCGGGGTTTTATTTCGGTACGGCCGGCAACCCCGCGCCCCTCGAAGTCGTCCGCAAGCGCTACGGGCGTATAGCGTTCGGACATAGCGAGCTCTCTGGGAGGCAAAGTTGGGGACGCGCCGCGCAAGAATCACGACGTGCCCTGAAGCAGGTCCTCGAAGTGATCGCTTAGGCCGGGCGGGCTCGATTCCTACATCTGGTTAGGTGCTTGCACCGACTGAGTCCGTCGGGAGGCAGTCCCAAAATCCGGGCTCACCAGATATGAAGGAGAGCGATATGACCACCACGTCCGAAACGATGAGCGAAGTGATTTCTTCTGACAAGGTAGAGGGCACTACCGTCTACAACAATGCGGGTGAGAAGCTGGGATCAATCGACGATCTCATGATCGACAAGTATTCGGGTCAAGTGCGCTATGCCGTGCTTGAGTTCGGCGGCTTCCTCGGTATGGGAAGTGACCGCTACCCGATTCCGTGGAAGATGCTCAAGTATGCAACCGACAGGGGCGGCTACGTCGTGCCTCTCGATAAGGCGAAACTCGACCAGGCGCCTCGATATAGCGAAGGCAGCATCCCGGTCTATGACAGGGACTACGGGGCGCGCATCAACCGCTATTACGATAATTACTAGAGCCTGCTTGCCAGAGCGGCGGGGCGCCGAGGATGTCGCGGCGTCTGCCGCCGCTGGCACGTCGGTTACGGAGCGTCGAGCAATTGCTCGAGCTCCGTCTCACACTGCCTGGCGTCCCGGAACAAAATCGTGCGCAGCCCGACCGCCTGAGCACCTCGAATGTTCGGCGCGTGATCGTCGATGAAAATGCTTTGGGATGCAGAGATGTCATACCGGCGCAGCAAATACTCGAAGATCTCCGGCTCCGGTTTCATCATTTTGACCTCGCCGGAGATCACGATACCTCGAAACCGTTCCCAAAAAGCATGCTGCCCGCGAAGGTACGCGAACGTAGCGGCGGACATGTTTGACAAGCAGTAGAGGGGCGCCTGCCGCCGCACGAGACTTTCCAGAAGCGCCAACGTATCGATCTTCGGCTTCAAAGAGGCCCTCACGGCATCCAACAAGCCGACCAGCTCGGTGCTCGGAAGACTCGTCCGAACTTCAAGCCGCGCCAGCGCCTCGGTCTCGGTGAGCATACCCCGATCCAGCTGTAGCCAATCGGGATGCTCGAAAAGGGCTGTCCTCAGAGTCGCTCTCAACTCCGCATTGTCAGAATAGCTCTTCAAAATGGCGTCTGGATTCCATTCGAGAATGACTCCCCCGATATCGAAAATTACATTGCGCATGATGGGCCGCGGATCCGCCGGTCTGAGGGGAGGCCTAAGAGGCGGTCAGGAATAGATACCCGGCGAGAAGGACTCCAATTGCAGCAACGATCATATTGACCATCGAGCCCAAAGGGCCCCACGAACCCGGCGGGACGTCTTGAGGCGGCAACATACGAACGAAGCGGCGGAACGCCATGCTCGATGCGAGTGCGACAGCGGCGCCGACCAAAATCAGCACAACACCGACGATGAGCGAAAAGACATGGTGCGTCGAATTCTCAGGCTGTTGGCGCAACACCGAAAGAAACAGACTGAACCGCTCGATCACGAAGCCAAATCCCATCAGAGCCAAGCTACAGCGCTGCCAGGCCAGTAGGGTCCGCTCGGCAGCGAAAAACACGCGTGGGTCCGATGTAGCTGGCATTTCTGGCTCCTAGGATACACGCCTGCTGCTCGGAAGAATCGTCCATAGGACGGCCCCCACGGGATTCACTAGCCGGTGGCCATTTCACTCTCGGCAGGCGGCTGCATGGCCTGCGCGACCGGGCGAATCAAATCCGGATCGTCGGGTGCCGTCGAGTTTATCCTCGGACTGACCGGATACGCTTCCATCCAATTCGGTCTATAGGGCTGTAGGACCGCCCTTGCCTCGACAGGAGTTCCGCGCAGCCAGGTCTGGTAATCCTTGCGTCGGAGGATCGCGGGCATGCGATCTTCCGTGTTGGCAATGGTCCTCATGAGAGCGTTCGCCGCCAGGCGAATGAGCGAGCAGCTCTCGATGACATCATCATCCTCCCCGACTGAGCGATCCCAAACCCCGGCGAGGCCGAAAACAGATCGTTCGAGCAAACGAACGAGGAAAGGTTGGCGGTACTTTGCGCGCGTGAGTTGCCACGCGTAGAACCCAGCGACTGGGACGATGCACCGCTGACTGTTCAGCCAAGCCGGTTTATAAGTGGGGGAGGCTTGAATCTCGTCGATGTCGACGCACGCAGGCGGGACGCCCACCCACTTGCCTTCCGCCCAAGAGGGGATGAAGCCCCAGCGCATCATGACAGCCTCGGACTCACCGTCATGGCAGCGGATGGCCGGCACGTACTGCTGCGCTGCGACGTTGAATTTCGCCGTGAAATTCCACCAGGTTCGCGCGGGCATGAATTCCCGCTCCGCTGCGAGTTGATCCGGCAGGACGTAACGCTCACACATGGGGTAAGAGAGTAGGGCCGCGGGCGACGAAAAGATGTGACGGAATCTGGGGTCTTGGGAGGCTCCGGTACTCATCGAGACGGAGATTTACGTGGGCGGCGCACAGCCCGGTCGTGCCGAGATTTTGCGGAAGCGACCTTCCTCGTTCCCGCGACACTTGCCTTGCCAAAGGGATCGTCGTTCAGAATCTTCGGCAACGATCTCGCCGCGGCAAGAAATTTGGGCCACGCCTGGGCCGCGGGCACAGATGTCAACGTTGCGTAGAGCTGCGCGAAGGTTCCGGAGGTTCCAAGCTTGACCATGGCGGGAGCAATCTTATCGAGTGTGAAGCCGAGCTGCTTCAGCCAGGACAAGAATGCCATGCCGCACCCGGTGCTGATCGGATTCTGGTCGGTATTATCCGTTTTGTTAACGAAGTCGGGCATGCCCTGTTGCGCCCATGTCGGTGCAGTCGCAAAGTCAGCGAGCGCATTGTTGCCGATGACGGCCGCACACCACCGCGAAAGGGCCTCTCCGGTACTCACGCCGCACAAATTCCCACCCATGGAGCATTCGCTGAGCTCGGCCTCGAAGAGCGCCGACACGCGGGCCGAATTCTCAAATGAGGCGCACACCTCAATCGCACCACCGCTCGTGTAGTCGCAGGCATTGTGATCGGCGCCGCCGGTTCCATCGGTTTGGCCACCCAAGGCAAAGATGATCACACTCACGGGATCTCCCGACGTTCCAAAAATGGCGTCGTTGGCATTGACGACCCGGTCCGCGTCAGCGACCAAGTCTTGGGCGTTTTGAAGTGCCGGTGCACCGAGAGAGGGGTCCACATAAACGCTGACCTGGCGGGCGGGGCTGGTGCCCACATATTGAGAGGTGCCGGTGTAGCTTGGCCACTGCGGAACGGGAGCGGCGCGTCGAAGCGGGTGACTCATTTTATCTCCTACAAAAAATGGATTTCGAACAGCGCACGTTCGATTGAGCGCGCACAGTCGATGGATTACATCCGAGCGATCAGGCCCTCCAGGCGCGCGCGCAATTCGGCTGCGGGGCGATGTACGCTATACCCGTGTCCGGAAAGCACCCATTCAAAGGAGTACTCCGCCAGCCGCGCGAGGGAGCGCTTGAGCTCGTCCCATGAATACCAGCAGGCATTTCGGAAAGCGGTCAGGTCCTCCTCATCGCGATCCCAAGCCAGCGAGTCGCCTGAAAACAGGTAGGTGTTCTGCCATAGGTAGACAACACTACCGCGCGTGTGTCCGGGCACCGGAATACCGATCAACCCGTCGCCCACGTCCGTCGCCGCGGCTCCCCGAAGCATATGGGTGGCATAGGGCGCGGCCGAGAGATCTTCCTCGTGAATCCAGACTCGCGAACCGAACTGCTCGGCATAACGGTGCGCGTCCGCGACATCATCCCGGTGCGTGAGGAGAATGTCCGAGATGCCTCCCATTTCCCGAAAGGCATGGCTCAATTTATGCGTGTGCCGCGGCGAGTCGACCAGCACGTTGCCCTGCGCCCGATGGATGAAATACGAATGGGCGCCGAAGGAGGAACGCGCGTTGTAGCCGCAGCGAAACACCCGCGGTGCGATTTCTTGCGGAAACAAATGGGGCGGCTGCTCGCGATGGCTCTCGGTTGCAATGGACGCCGTTGGACACAGCAGCGCCGCGCGCCAGGCGGCACGCTCCTCTTCCTGGGTCGCCGGCTGGCGCGCGAATACGGACTTGCCTTCCCGGTGAACGATCAACCCCGGTGCAACTTCCCGGGACGCCGCACAGTCGATGCAGCGCGTGTCGACGTACCAGTCCCCGGGAGCGGAACGGGAGTTGCGCTCTAGGAGTCTCGCCACCGTCGCTAGCCTCGTGGGCTGTGCCGCGACCCCTGGTCGTGCGGCCGGTGGGCATGATCAGGTTTTCTGTGCTTTTGGAACGGAATCCCGACGAACACCGGATATGAGTTATCCGCAAATTCCCCTGGGTTCGAGTCTTGCGGCTCGCTCGGGTAGGGGTAAGGGGCGCGGTAGTTTGATTCTGCTTCGTATGAGTGAGTCTGCTGAAGTATGGGCGTCGAATCCATTCGATTGATTGGACCTATTTGACGAACCGAGGATTCGGCGCCGCAGGGGCTACTCGAAAATGCCCTCTGGCCGTTTATCCTGCACTCCCATATCTGACCTGCCGGCACTGACGGCGGCAGGTTCATCGCTTGAACTTGCGAGGCTGATGCGGCCGGCGGCGCGGGCGCGTCCGGAGCCGGAGTCGGCGCCGGCTCCGGTGCAGAGGTCAGGCTGGTGGCGGCCGTTGCGCCATGCGCCGCTTGGCTAACGGCTCGAGAATTTGCGGGTGCAGTTCTGTTGGTCGAATGTACAGCGATCGCAACTGCGATGGTCGCAATCAGCAATCCGCCCAAAATCCACGACAGGAGCGCGCGATCCTTGTCCATTGCCGGGATTATCCTCCCATTGGATCGATGTGTGCGGGCCTAATTGACAGATTCCCGGGCAAGTCATGAATCCGAAGGTTCGCAGGCAGTTGCCGGTGAGGCCGGGAAGGGTGGGGCGGTTAACATCGGCTCCAAGGGTGCTAACCTCCGGTTGTCGTCTATTCGATCTTGCCGCAGACGAGATGGGGGTACCTCGATGGCAGATTCTCGAGAGCGCAGCCGGGAGCTTGAACTTGCGCTCGACGAAGTCCAAGCGAGCTACGCGGCACGCCATCCGAACAGCTCACGCCGATACGCAAACGCGGTTCGTCACATGCCTGGCGGCAATACCCGGAGCGTCTTGTATTACAGCCCTTTCCCGCTGACCTGGGCGGGCGGAAAGGGCAGCCGGTTGCGCGATGTCGATGGGCTCGATTATCTCGATCTGTTGGGCGAATATTCGGCGGGGCTGTACGGGCACTCCAACCCGATCATTCAAAGCGCACTGAAACGAGCGATCGACGACGGGATGGTGCTCGGGGGTCCGAACCTGTATGAGGCGCGGCTGGCCGAGGCGATTCGCGACCGTTTCCCATCGATTGATTTGATTCGGTTCACGAATTCTGGGACCGAAGCGAATTTGATGACGCTGTCCGCCGTGCGGGCTCTGACGCCGGGTCGCTCGCAGGTGATGGTGTTCGATGGTGCCTATCATGGCGGCGTCTTTTATTTTCGTCACGGCAGCTCGCGGCTCAACGTACCGCTCGATTGGCTGATCGGCGAATACAACGACGTCGAAGGAACGCGGGCGTTGCTGGGAGCCCACGCCAGCGCCCTCGCGGGAGTCATCGTCGAGCCCATACTCGGGGGAGGATGCATTCCCGCAACGCGCGAATTTCTCAGTATGCTCCGCGAGGAATGTACGGCCAACGGCATCGTGCTGATCTTCGACGAGGTGATGACCTCACGGCTCTCACCAGGAGGGCTCCAAGGTCTGCTCCGAATCAAGCCCGATATGACGACCCTGGGCAAGTATTTAGGTGGGGGCGCCAGCTTCGGAGCCTTCGGCGGCAGGCTCGACATCATGGAGCGTTTCGATCCCAGCCGGCCGGACTCGTTCGGCCACGCCGGCACTTTCAACAACAATGTCCTTTCCATGGCCGGTGGGCTCGCCGGCTTAACCGAAGTGTTCACACCGGCCGAGGTCAGTCGGGTCAATGCGATGGGTGACCGGCTTCGCGAGCGGCTCAACGCGGCGGTGCGTGCGCGTGGAGGGCACCTACAAGCCACGGGCTCAGGCTCGCTCATCGGGCTCCACTTCAACAAACGCCCCATTCGCAGGGGAGCCGACATCGAAGCGAAAGACCCTGCAGCCGCAATGGCGCAGCAGAATCTCGAGAGTCTTTTCCACCTGGAGATGCTCAATCGGGGCTACTATTTTGCCAGGCGCGGTTATCTGGCACTGTCGTTGCCGACGACCGAAGCCGAGTGCGACGGCTTTGCCGCGGCCGTTGAGGATTTTCTCGACGCACGTGGGAAACTGATCGAGGCAGTCCTAGAGGAAAATGTTTAAAGGCCTCTAATCCTTCGGCTTACTGAATGTGATGCGTGGTGCCACCGAGCACCCGCTCAACGACCGCATCGAAGACTGCCGGACTCCAGTGCGACACTCGGACACACCCCGCGGTGATCTTCTTCGCCTGCCGCGAGGATATGCCGGTAACGCAATGGCACCCCACGACATGGTTATTGATATCGAGCACGATGTACCTCGCGACCCGCCGCTCCTCGTCGTAGAGCGGGCACAGAATCGATGTACGCACCATGCGAAGTACCGTGCGCACATTCTGCGCATCTTTGATGGCACCGAGGAGTGACCGCATCGCCACCTTGTCATCGAGACGCGCCACCGCGACAGAGACTCTGTGCTCACTCATTTTGCAACTTATACCCGGGTACCGGGAGTAGATCAAATTTCTTCTGGACCGCAGCGCGGCATAGTATGCGTCTCGAGATGCGCACAGTCGGATGGCGCAGATCGCGAAATGCGGGGAGCGCTATAATTGCCGCGATGGATGTTTTGCGGCGCGATTCAAGGAGACAAGGAAATGCGCGAAGTTACGATGACCGTCGATACATGATTGCACCTCGCGATTTGTACCCCGCGGTTGAGCCCTATACTTCGGGGTATTTGGAGGTCGATGAGATTCACGCCTTGTATTGGGAGGAATGCGGTAACCCCGCCGGCATTCCGGTGGTTTTCCTTCACGGCGGCCCGGGCGGCGGTTGTTCCGCAACGAGCCGGCGCTTCTTCGATCCACGGCGATACCGAATGATTCTATTCGATCAGCGCGGTGCCGGCCGATCGACTCCCAATGGCGAATTGCGCAACAACACACCGGCGCACCTCATCGCTGATTTGGAAAGGCTGCGCAAGCTTCGGGAGATTGGGGCATGGCATGTATTTGGCGGTTCGTGGGGCGCAACCTTGGCGGTGGCCTACGCACAAGAGTTCGCCCAGGCGTGCTTGAGCCTCACGCTTCGCGGCATCTTTCTCATGCGAGAATGGGAAATTCGCTGGATCTTCGAAGCGGGGAGGCGATTTCGACCCGAGGCATGGGAAGCATTGCTTGCGGGCCTACCACCCGAACTGCATGGCGGAGATCCGTTGGAGGGCTACGCGAAGCTGCTCGAACATCCAGATCATTCCGTCAGGATTGCGGCCGCGCGGCGCTGGTGTGTATTCGAAGCAACGTTGGCCAATCTGATTCCAGACGCGATGCGGATCGCCGACGCGAACGAGCCGCAGGTGGCGTACGCCATGGCGCGCATCGAAGTTCATTATTTTCGCAACAACCGATATGCACCTGAGGATCAACTGCTTCGGCAGGTCGACCGCGTCCGCCATCTCCCGGCAACCATCGTGCAGGGTCGGTACGATCTGTTGTGTCCACCGGCGACGGCGGTCGAGCTGCACCGCGCCTGGCCTGGCTCGCGGCTCATCATGGTCGACGACGCGGGTCACTCCGCCTCGGAACCGGGCATCCGGTCCGCCTTGGTTACGGTTATGGATGAAATCGCCGCGCGAGTGTCACCGGTGCGAGGTTTACGCAGCGAGCATCGATAAGCCGCCCGGCTCAGGCAAAAGCGTCCAGCAGGGTGCCGAGCATGCGATTGGAAGTCCTGATGACCGCCGCACCGGCTTCCGCCAGCAGAAGCGACTGGCTCGCATCGAGCAACGGATTAGCGAGGTTCTGATTGTCGGGGTTCGCGATCTGTTGCGCGTCCTGACTCAGCCGGCGGTTGCTGCTCGCAAGCGCTTCGAGTCCACTGTTGACCGCACTCGGTGGACTGACGGATGGAGAAACACCGCTGAGGGGGCTCATGAGGGGTGTATCGGCACCGAGGGGCTGGGCTTTAGATCTTCGCGGATATGACAAATCGGTCACCGCCGGGTGCCCGATGGAGGAGTTGCATGGCGCAGGGTTCCACGATGTATGTCTTTACGGTGCGACTGGCAGATGCGGACCGGGGTGTATACGAGACGTTGGCGCTCAGAGTGGCGCAGCACCCCTCGGAGACCGCCGAGTTTCTGGTGACTCGGTTGCTCGCCTACTGCCTCGAGTACACGGAGGGCATTGCCTTCTCCAGGGGAGTTTCTTCTCCTGAGGAACCTACCATTGCCGTGCGTGATCTGACCGGCGCCCTCCGGACCTGGATCGACATCGGATTACCCGAGGCCGCGCGTTTGCACAAGGCCGCCAAGGCAGCACCGCGGGTGGCGGTCTATGCGCATCGGGACATCGCGCCGTGGTTGGCGCGGCTCGAAGATGCTCGTATTCACCGTGCGCAGGCGCTGGAAATCCACGTCATGGATCGTGAGTTGGTGGCGGGGTTGGTAGGGCGGCTCGAGCGTCGGCAGGAGTTTGATTTGTCGGTCTCCGATGGCAACCTCTATGTGACGTTAGGCGATACGACGTTGACAGGCACGGTCGGAACGCGTCGCCTGATGCGGTGAAACAGCCGCCATTTCTGACGCGCTGTCCATCAATTGTCCTACACAAACCGATGAAATGCGGGATCGGTTCCGCGATATCATCGTGGCGAGCCCAATAGAAACGGACACCATGATGAACCGTGCGCAGAATATCGACACCCTCGTCAGCGACGTCGAGGAACTTCTCGCGGCCCTGAGAGATTACCAGCAGCCGGCGATCCAGGAATTGTGCGGCCGGGTTGAGAATGCAATCGATTCGACCAAACACACAGGCACCAGTGCCGTTGCACGCATCGGGCGGTATGCCGCCGCGCTGGACAACTACATCGCGGGGTATCCGCGGCTCGGGTTTCTCACCGGCGTGATCGTCGGTGGCCTGATCGTCTACTCGGCCGGTCTGTTCGGCTCGGAGAGATGACTCCGAATGTCTTGACACCATTTCCATCATGGCAGAGATTGTCCGGGTAATCGGAAGCGTGAACGCATCGCGATGCGCGGCTTTGGGAGCCATCCATGAAGATAATAACCAGACTTGCTTTCGCTGCTTGGCTGGTTTCCGGCTGCGTAACCACCACTCCGAGCGACGACACCCCGGGAGCCACAGATCCGGACGCGCGCACAGGATTGTGCAATGACGCCACGCCGCCGCCCTGCAATCCTCCGCGAGACTGAGACATGTGGACCAAGATCTCCGTCGCTTTCGTCCTCGGGATCTTCGCGGCGTCTTTCATCGGTGTGAACGGCTTGGTGCGCGGTGCGCACTTCGAGGTATCCGGAATCGCGACCAAGCCGACGGCGCGCAAGTAACGGGACGAGGCCGACTCTTGATGGCCACCGCGGTTTTGGATGGCTCGATGCCCGACGCGCGGACCGACCTTCAAATGCTTGTCGCGATTTTGGCCTGCATACTGATGGGCGCCGCGTCAAACGGCTCAGCCGCCGGGATCTATAACGCGACGGGCTTGCCTGCCTATCCCAATCTGATCAGGGCCAAAATGGATGACGTCGCCAGGACCGATGCTCTTGGGCACTGGTGCATTCGGTTCGCCGCCGATACCTTCGATCGCCTCGATCTCGTCGAGGCCTGGTATCGCAAGGCTTTGGTCGGTGCGAGCGAGACCGATTTGAACCATGATGAAAGGTACCGGGGTTACGCAGGCCTGTCGGGCATCAAACTGGCGCTGGGGATCGATTCGGTCACCATTTTCAGGACGGCGAATCAGCCGACAACGTCCATCGAATTGTTTCGATGCAGCGTAGCCAGATGACGGCGAGGTCTTGCATCGGACTAACGGCGTAGTCGCCACGGGAGTTGCACATGGAGCGATTCGTTGCCGATCCGCTGTCCGGACTTCCGATCGGGCCGGAGGTCGCAGCGCATCCCGCGCGACGCCCGGAGCGCCGAGTCATGGACGGAACCTTCATAGGTCTCGAACCTCTGGATGCCGAACGGCACACAGCCTCGCTGTGGCGCGAGACGCACGGGCCGGCACAGGATATCCGCTGGCAGTATCTCTTCGAGGCGCCATTTTCCGATGAGGATTCGTTTCGCGCCCATCTGGAGAGAAACGCGGCGTTGGAGGATCCGATGTTCTTCGCGATCGTCGACGTGGTATCGCGAAACGCACTCGGGTATGAGACGCTGATGCGTATCGATCCGGCGAACCGCTGCATCGAGGTCGGGAACATCTTGTACGGCCCACGGCTCCAGCGTCAGGCGGGAGGGACCGAGGCGCAGTTTCTCCTGATGAAGTACGTCTTCGATGATCTCGGCTACCGCCGCTACGAGTGGAAATGCAACGCGCTGAACGCTCCATCGCGTACGGCTGCGGTGCGACTCGGCTTTACCTCCGAGGGCGTGTTTCGTCAGCACATGATCATCCGAGGACGCAATCGCGATACCGCGTGGTACTCGATCATCGACGGCGAGTGGCCGAAGGTGAAGGAGGCGTTCGTGCGCTGGCTGGCGGCCGACAACTTCGACTCGAGGGGTTCACAAAAGCGGAGTCTCGCGGCCATCCGCAACTCGCTTTGAGAGGGCGGTGCATCCTGCTGCGATCCGCTTACCCTGTGGTCGTTCGAGAGCTTGCGCCCGTCATTAAGTCAAATCATGGGCATCTAATCACGGCGTGGGCATCCACCGACTCCAAAATGTGCGCTGGAATCGATAGTTTGAGCCGTCGCCCGACCCGACAATCGATTCACGATGCCACTCAATGCAAACAAATCCGTTGCGCCCGTCGTCAGCGCTGCCTCAGAGGCGGCGCACATGGCGAGCCGTGCCGGCCTGATTTATGTGTCCGACGCCCTCGCCGGCTATCGACGCGAGCGGGCGGGGCGGCGCTTTCGCTATTTTCTGCCCGACAACCGGGAACTGAAGACTGCCGCGGAATTGAAGCGCATTGCCCGTCTGGCGATTCCGCCCGCGTATGAGAACGTGTGGGTCTGCATGGACCCGCGCGGTCACTTGCAGGCAACGGGCCGCGATGCACGGAGTCGAAAACAGTACCGTTACCATCCTCAGTGGCGCAGCGTGCGCGATGATGCCAAGTTCGATCGCATGACCACCTTCGCCGAGGCATTGCCTCGCTTACGGCGGCGGTTGGCGCGCGACTTGACGCTCGCCGGACTGCCGCGGGAAAAGGTTCTTGCGGCAGTCATCAGCATTTTGGACGCCACGCGCGTTCGCGTCGGCAATGTCGAATATGCGCGCGACAACAAGAGCTTCGGTCTGACTACGCTCTTGAACCGTCATGTCAGTTTCATTCGCGACGGTCGTGCGGTGTTGAATTTCCGGGGTAAAGGCGGCGTACAGCACGAGGTTCTCATCGACGATAAGCGCATCGTGAAAATCATGAGGCACTGCCAGGAGCTCCCGGGTCAGCAGCTGTTCCAATATGTGACGGATGAAGGGCAACGCGCGCCCATCGATTCCGGGCAGGTCAACGACTACCTGCGTGACGCCATGGGGGACGAGTTCACCGCCAAGGACTTTCGAACGTGGGGCGCGACCTTACAGGCCATCATACTGCTCGCACGCACACCTCTTCCGGAGAGTGCCAGCGATCGATCCTTCAAGAGCGAGATTAACGCGGTGGTGAAGCAAGTGGCTGCGGAGCTTCGAAACACCCCGGCGGTCTGCCGAAAATCGTACATCAACCCCTGTGTGTTCGATGCTTGGCGGTCGGGGATGATCCAAAAAGCATTCCATGGCGGCTTGAAGCTTGCCGCTCCCCGGCAAACTGAAAGTCGTGTACTGGCCTTCTTGGGCCACCTTGCGAACAGCCCGCAACGAATATTCGTCTAGATTCCAACGCGCAATTGCGTGCGGCGAGATGCCTGCGTCGCACGCGGACACCCTACGCGAGTGAGCTGCTGAACAGCGCCAGCAGACGGCTCCAGGCCTTTTCCGCCTGGTCGCGGTTGTAAACCTGCGAGTCGGGTGGACACCAGCCGTGCAGCGTGCCTGCGTACACTTCAATTTCCGCCGGCAAGTGGGCTTTGGCAAACGAATCGCGCAGCACGTCCTTGGCCTTCGGCTGTCCCATGTCGTCGTTTTCGGCGATCGCGATTAGAAAGTGCGCCTTCATCTCCGGGATGAGGAGGTGCGGACTATCCGGCTTGTCGGTGACGAGTCCGCCTCCATGAAACGTGGCGCCCGCACCGATACGGTCCGGCCAAGTCGCAGCGGCGCGGAACACGAAAGGACCGCCCATGCAGTAGCCGGTGGTACCCACCTTTCGTTTCTTGTCGACCGCAGGCTGGCTGTCGAGAAACGCGACGAATGCCTTGGCATCGGTCACAGCCGTTTGGGGAGTCAACGTACCCGCCAGCGTCATGAGTGCCTGACGCGTCGCAGGGTCATTGAAATCCGCGTGATCCGGTGCAGTCGGCGCCTTTTTGGTGCGATAAAAGGGATTGATGACCAGGACCGCATATCCTGATTCGGCGAGCCGGGTGGCCATATCCTTGAAGGTCGGCCGCAACCCGAAAATATCGGGCCAAATGAGCACGCCGGGAGATTTGCCTTGGGCGGGATGCACGAAATAGGCATCGGCCACGCCGTCCGGCGTCTTGACATCAACATCCACTCCAGTGGTGGGCGCTGCATTTGCGCGTTTCGGCAATGCCGCCACCAAACCGGCACTCAATGCCATCGCACCGAATTGCCTTCGCGTCAGCTCGCTCGAGCGTCGCGCAAATTCCTCCAGATCGTCAAGCTCGCACATACCAGCTCCGTTACGGTGTCGGTGAACGCGTAATCTTGCACGCATCCTCGCATGGTGTGCAACGTTTTGCGTGGTGCGACGGGTCGCGACTTCCTACGTGCACTCCCGACGTATAATCACGGCGCCTGCTTCACGGCTACAGGGACGACAGCGGTAATGATCGAGTCGAATTTGGACCCCTGGCCGGTGCAGGCCCTCGAGGCTACGTTAGGGTTGCCGACGCCCCAAAAGGAGCCGCCGGTCGATCTACCGCCCTTGTGGCACTGGCTCTATTTCCTGCCGACTCCGCCGCGCTCCTCGATTGGTCCCGACGGGTATATGGTGAACCAAGAGTGGGTGGACTCCACCCTGCGCCGTAGACGCCTGTTTGCCGCGGCTCGTACGGAGTTCATCCGGCCATTGAAGATCGGGTCGCTCGCGCAAATGAAGGAGCGCGTGCTGGGGCGGCGGGACAAGCAAGGCCGAAGCGGTCCCTTCCAGGTCGTCACGGCTGAATACCAGTATTTCCAAGATGGCGCATTGTGCGTGCGCGAGGAGCGGGACATCGTCTATCTGCAAGGCCCCGTTCCCGCGCAACCGGTTGCAAAAGATGACTTCGCCGTCAAGAGCGCTGCGACCGACTCGTGGACGCTCGGCTTGACGCCGGATCCCGTGATGCTCATGCGTTTCTCCGCATTGACGTTCAATGCGCATCTCATCCATTTCGACCAGCTCTATACCCAACGCGAAGAAGGCTATCCGGAGCGTGTCGTGCATGGGCCTTTGGTGGCGATCGTCTTGGCGCGCTTGTTGGCGCTCAATCAAGTGGATCGAATCCGTCGCTTCGAATTTCGAGCACGCAGTCCTCTTTACGTGAATCATCCGATTCAGTTCTTCGGTAAGCCGCAACAGGATCGCATCGCGATGCGCGCCATTGGGATTTCCGGGATGCTCGCGATGGAGGCGGCTGCGTGGCTGAGCGGATCTGGCTGAAGGGTCTTGCAGATCGGACGCGGGCCCGCGATCGTGCCGCTTACGGTGCTCGTGCACCGACCCCGTCGCGGCAAGTGATCGTGTCGATGCTGACTTTGACGACATCGGTCGTATGCGCCGCTTCGGCGGTGTCGAAGTACTGGCGGTCCACCGCGATGGTGCGGCCAACCTCCGGCAATACGGTATAGCTGACCTGTTTGAGCTCCGAATGTCTCGTGCCGTCCGTGGTCTTCCAGCGGACCCGATAGCGGATCAGACCGTTGCAGCCGTTTGGAGCGCAGCGCTCGCCGTTGATGCCAAAGGCGATCCGAAACTCATCTTTGTCCAGGCGCATGATGAGCGGGGCCTGGGTCAGCGAGACCGCGCGCCCGGACGCCGTCGCTGCGTGAGCGCAGGGACCGAGAGCCATGACAACGGATAGACATAGCGGCATTGTCTTCATGCCTCTGACAGTAGACGCCCACCGGCGTCGCGGCAAGCGATCAAAACTGCAGGGTGATTGAAATCCGCTCATGTGATGGTAGTCACTGTCTGTGCTCGGCGACGCTCGGCTGGATCGCAGAGCGGAGCATTGCGGCGTAGTAAAGTGGCATGCACTGGCGGCAAAGGTGGCCTGCAATGTCTCAGAACCCATGGGAAGGAAGAGAGGATCCGTATTGGTTCCCGGCGAAACGCTACGGATGGGGCTGGGGTCCCCCCAGGATGTGGCAGGGATGGGTAGTGTTGATCGTGTGGCTTGCGGCGATTGCGACGGCAGCGCTCCTTTTGATGCCCTCCCACCTCGTCGCGTTTCTTGTCTTCAACCTGATCATGGTCGTGCTCTTGCTGTTCATCTGCTACGCGAAGGGCGAGCCACCTGCTTGGCGGTGGGGTGAGAGCGAATGAGGCTTGCGACGATGGTGTTGCTCGGGTGTCTCTTGGCCGTACCGGGCCGGTTTGCGCATGCCCAGGTCGAAAGCAGCGTTACCGCCTACGGCGGCTACCGCTTTGGCGGCAGCGTGACGAATACCACCAACGAGTCAACCATCGATCTCCAAAACGATTCGAGTTTTGCGCTGGCGGTCGACATCGGACTGGATCCGAACCGCCAGGTCGAGCTCTTCTACAGCCAGCAACACACGGCACTCACGTCCGGGGCGTTCTCGTCGCAGGCGAACAACGTCGGCCTCACCCTCTACAATTACCAAATTGGCGGAACTGCGTTCATCGAGGAAGTCGGGCGCGGGTTGTATGTCATGGGAGGCATCGGCGCCACGACTGCGAAACCCGACCGTGCCGGGCTCAATTCGGAGACTTTTTTCTCCGGCAATCTCGGGATCGGCTGGATGGTGCCCATCGCACCGCATGTCGGACTTCGATTCGAAGCACGCGGCTATGGCATCCTGCTCAACAACAACAGCGCGCTCTTCTGCGGCGGTACCGCCGGTTGTACGGTTGCGATCAAGGGTAGCGGCGTATTTGAGGGCGAGGTGCTCGGGGGTCTGACGTTCCGATTCTGATTTGAGTGAGTCCGGCTCAAGGCCAGCCGATGGGCGCAATCACCGGATCGACGCGCCGGGTTCTTGCACAAAAGTGGGCGAGACCGTTATATAGTCGTGTTGGACGGGGATTGGCAATCCACATCGGTATGTAAAGACGGAGGTAGTGATGGTTGCAAAGCGCGTAGCCCTTGGGAAGAAGACGACAAGGAGAAAGACAGCGACACCCGAACTGACCGGTAGGGGCATGATCGAGGTCCTCGAATCGGAGCGATCCGGACCGGCCCTTTCCACGACAATCGACCCGGACCTCAGGCGCCAGTTGGTCGCGACCGAGGCGTACTTCCTAGCCGAGCGGCGCGGATTCGCGGGCGGCCACGAACTCGAGGATTGGATCGCAGCCGAAGCAGCGGTGGACTTGCGATGCCACACGATGCGAGTCGCATAACGGCTCGAATCGGATCCAGTCGTACCGCTCAGGCAAATCTTTCGCGCCCAAGCGCGCAGAATTGCGCACCCTCGGCGGGTCATTAAGAAAACGTAATCGACCCGAGCGCGTCGCGCGACTCGGGCGGCGAGCGCGGCGCGCTTGCCGTCAACGTCTCAGCGTGGCCGGCGTTGCTCTCAGTGTAGATTCATCATTCACCGAGGATTGCCGCCATGTACAAAATTGCATCTGTCGTATGTAGTGCTGCTCTCGGGGTCGCCGGGATCGCACCCAGTGTGCCCGCCGAGGCACGTCCCTTCGTCAGCGTAGGCATCGGCTTGCCCGCTGTCGCCATCGTTGAACCTTATGCATTTGCGCCGACGTACTACGCTCCTTACACTGATTGGCGTGGTCGTTATTGGCGACATGACTATGATCGCGACCGATACCATCACGATCGCTTCCGCCACGAACATTGGGATCGCCGCTAAGGACTTCATCGAAGGGGAACGGTGTATGTGAGCATCGCTCCGCCGCTGATCGGGACCAACGATAGGCCGGAGGCGTGATCTGCGCGATGATCGCGATTGAGCGTGAAATGGGCGCTCGAGGCTCCCAAAGCCGCTGCGGCCACGGTGTCGGAAAGCCAGTGCTCGTTATGCTTGAGCCGCAGGTAAGCGGTTCCGGCGGCAACACCGTAGCCTATGAATCGCCTGATCCAGCGATCTTGGTCATTCCCCGATTCAGCCAGGACGGTCCCGATCGCGGTCGCGGCCGTGACGTGCACCGAAGGAAACGAGGATCCACCCTTGCGCCATTCGTTGTCATTCGTGGTTTCATTGGGCCGTTCGCGGCCGGAGGCAAACTTCAAGACATAGGCTGTGGCCGTACTCAAACCGCCCGCCTCGAGCATGGACCAGGTTTCGCTCCGCCCGTCGTTGTCATCGATGGCGACGGCATAGAGAAACGTCCCACCCACCAAGGCCGCAGCGGGAATCGCGTCTGAAAGATTGTTCGTGTCTTTGCCGTTGAGCGGCGTCGTGGTCGTCGTGAAGTGCGTGCGTACCCGCCCGTCCAAACTGTGCGCCGCAGCGACTGCCGCTATCGCGCCGCCGAAGTACAGCCAGTCCGTGCCATCCCAGCGGATCGGCGCGGTTGCGTAGGCTGCGATATCCTTGAATACCGAGTCGAAGCGATAGGGAGATCCCGTGCCGGCGTTCTCCTCGATCGCCTCTTGCGCCCGCACTTGGCTCGGTGACAATGCCACGGCGAGAACCGTCAGCAATATTGGATACCAGAACGATCGAGCGCATGGAGTTGGAACTTCTCTGAACGGTGGGTTCGATTTGATGATCTGGGACAATCCCGGCTTCCTTTGTTCCATAAAGCAAAACAGTCGATGGTACAGATCATCGTGGCGTTGCGATACCGAAACCGGCGCCGGCGCGCGATCCGACACACGCTGAATGCAAGCTCGTTGACTCATGAAGCGGCGCAGGGTAGAAGCAGATCGGCCGCGATACGCGTGCCGCGCGCAATACGATGGAATGTCCTGCCAAGGGTGAATGCTATGGCAAAGGCTTATTGGATCACGTGCTATCGCGAAATTCTCGATCCCGCGAAGCTTGCGGCCTATGCGAAGCTCGCCGGCCCTGCCATCGAGGCACGGGGCGGTCGGTTCATTGCGCGAGGAACGGCTGCGAAGGCCTATGAGGCCGGACAGTTGGGGCGCACCGTCGTCATCGAATTCGATACGATTGAGCGCGCCATGGCGGCGCACGACAGCGCGGGGTATCAAGCGGCCCTCGCGGCACTGGATGGCGGTGCCGTGCGGGACGTGCGGATCGTGCCCGGCGTCTAGTCGGAGAAGCGTGTGACGGACACGGACGCTATGCCTGTTGGTGGTCCTGCTCGGCGAGGCGTGCGAGCGCGACCGTCATTGCTCCGGCCCCTTGCTTCATCATGGCATCGATTGCTGGAGCTGCCGCGTCTGGAAGAACGTCCACCGTCCATATCACGCGGCTGCCCGCGGCAATACCTGCCAACTGCCATCGAGGCCATGGGTCAGGCTCCTTTAGTGCTTTGGTGCAGCCTAGCTCTTGGCAAAACCCGCCGGCTTGGGGAAAATTGCTCTATGTCCCTTCGGTCAGCACAGGAGCGGGGTGGAGCACCGACTCGACGTGCGGTTGCCGATCGGGCGGAATGGTCGCTCGGCGAATACCTTTGCAGGGCAGGCCCGCACGATGAGCCATTCGAGGAGCAACACGAACGAGTCGCCGTTGCCCTGGTCGTTTCGGGTACTTTTCGCTATCGCACGGACACCGGAGAGGCGCTGCTGTACCCCGGTGCCTTCCTGCTCGCAAACAGCGGCGCATGCTTCGAATGCGGTCACGAGCACGGAGTGGGTGATCGATGTGTGGCACTTCATGTGCACCGCGACCTGTTTGCGGAAGTGGCATTCAGTGCGGCCGGGTCAAGCCGCTTTCGATTTCGCTCGGCCATGTTACCGGCGCTCTCGGCGTTAGCCTCCGCATCCGTCGAGATGCAGCGGGCAGCGATGTTGGAGTCTCCTCTCGCGCTGGAGGAGAGGGTCTTCTCCCTGATGGAGGCGGTGCTCGCACAGGCGAGCGGTAGCGCGCGAGTGCCGAGCAGGGTGCTGCTCTCAGCGACCCGTCGCCTGACACGGGTGTTCGACCACATCGAAGCGCAATTGACGAGGCCCATCGATCTCGCGGAATTGTCGGGCATCGCGGCGATGAGCAAGTATCACTTTCTGCGCCTGTTCAGGCGAATGTGCGGCGTTACCCCGTATCAGTACATTTTGGGGCGGCGTCTGCGCAACGCAGCCTTGGATCTGCGCAGAACAAACATGCCGATCTCGCTCCTTGCGCTCGAGCAGGGGTTTGGCGATCTCTCGACGTTCAACCGATTGTTTCGTCGAAGCATGGGCTGCACCCCGACGGAATTCCGCGCCGCCGCTCGAGGGCGTGGCTGAATCTCGCGTTACGGTTGCGACGGCGCGCGCATCGTTGAACTATAATGCCGCGATGCGTCGAATAGCGCGCGCGGTGCTGATACTGATCTGGTTGAGCTTCGGGGCGGGTGCGCCAGGTCGCGCTGCCGTCAGCGAGGCGACTTCGCCCACCGCTTCCGCGTTGGATGCGCCGGCTGCGGCGCGCTTCGCGATGCTCGCGCTCGTGTGCCTGCATGAGCAGTACCCGAACCATATCTCTCATACGCTCGATGGCGATAGCGACGCCCGGCCTCCCTACAAGCTCACTCCGGCATTTTACGGCTGCTACGATTGGCATTCGGATGTGCACGAGCACTGGCTGCTGGTGCGGCTGTTGCGGCTGTTTCCCGAGGCGCCATTTGCCGCTCAGGCGCGTGATGCGGTTGCGCTCAGCCTGACGGCGGAGAATATCGCGGGGGAGGTTGCCTATTTCAGTCGCGCGGGGCGCGCCTCGTTCGAGCGGCCGTACGGTCTCGCCTGGCTGCTGCAGTTATCCGCGGAGCTTCGCGAGTGGCAGGACCCGCGGGCACAGGAGTGGTCGAACACCCTTCGTCCGCTCGAGGGCGAGGTTGCTGCGCGGCTGAAGAGCTGGCTGCCGAAGCTTTATTATCCCATCCGCACCGGCGAGCATGATCAGACCGCATTCTCTTTCGGCTTGATATGGGACTGGGCGGGCGTCGCCGACGATGCACAGATGCGCGGCTTGCTCGAGGAAGCGGCCGGAAGGTTTTATCTACACGACCGCAGCTGTCCGCTCGCCTACGAACCCTCGGGCGAAGATTTCCTGTCGCCTTGTCTCGCGGAGGCGGATTTCATGCGCCGGGTGCTCGAGCCCAAGTCGTTCGGTCGCTGGTTATCGGTATTTCTTCCGGATATTCCCCGCACGCCCGGGACCTCCACGCCGTGGTTGCAGCCTGCGGTTGTAACCGATCGCACCGACCCGAAGCTGGCACATCTCGATGGGCTGAATCTCAGCCGCGCGTGGATGCTGGAAGGCATTGCACACGGCCTACCCCCAGGCGACGCGCGTATCGAGGCCCTGACTGCCGCCGCCAAATTGCATCGCGACACGGTGCTCCCCGCCGTCACCGGAGAGCATTACGAAGGCGGTCATTGGCTGGGGACTTTCGCCGTCTATCTTACGAGCGAAGCGGGGTTGCAATGACGTGCCGGTTGGGATTTACCGCAGCAACTCCGACTGACGCAGTGCGAGCTGCGCCGCGGCCAAGTCCTCGAGCGCGGTTCCGACGCTCTTGAAAATCGTGATGGCGTGCGCGTGCGATCGCCGGAAGGTTCCGGAGGCGAGCTGTGAGAGTTCACCGCGTACGGCGGACCGATCGATGATACCCCGCGCCAAGGCGCTGATGAGTTCGCCGGATTCGCTGAATGCGCCGGATCGCGTGTCGACGAACAGTTCGCCGCGGGCAATCGCGGCATCGTCGGCCTCGCGCATCTCGGGCGTGAAGGCGCCCACCAAGTCCAGGTGCTGCCCGGGTTTGAGCCACGCGCCCTGCACCAGAGGCTCCCGGGCGAGGGTGGCGCAGCTCACGATATCGGCCCAGCACACCGCCTCCTCGAGATCCTCGGTCGCCTCGATCGAGACATTATCCCGCGCCAGCGAGGCCGCGAGCGCGCGAGCGCGATCGGTCCGCCGGCCCCAAATCCGCACCTCGCGAATCGGCCGCACCACGATGTGACTCTCGATGAGATGAGGTGCCAGACTGCCGGTGCCCACCATGGTCAAACGCGATGCGGCGGGTGAGGAGAGGTGGCGCGATGCCAGTGCCGAGGCGGCGCCGGTTCGCCGCCGAGTGAGCTCGCCGCCATCGAGCATGGCGCGCGGCAGACCCGTGGCGGCATCGAGCAGTACATAGCTGGCATAAACGGCGGGCAGCCCCCGCAGTGCATTGTCCGGAAATACCGTGGCGATCTTGATCCCGAGCGCACCGCCCGCTTGCCACGCGGGCATGATGAGCAGCGTGCCCCCGCGCTGCCCCTCGCGCGGTGCTTCCACGTGATGCTGCTCGCGCGGCGGCGCCGAACAGCCGGTGCGGAAAGCCTCAGCGAGGGCATCGATCAGCGTGCGGCGATCCAAGCGTGCGGCGAGGGCGGCGGCATCGAGTTGCAACATGCGGTCTCCTCAAATCACATTGAATTCGCGCAGCGGCGCGTTGGCGAGAAAGCGGGCGTACGAGAGAGGTGTCAAATCGAGCGTGCGGTATCCGCCGAAGCGGATGTACTCCGCGAGAGCGCGGCCGACGCCGGGCGCCTGCTGCAAGCCGTGGCCGCTGAATCCGCTCGCGAGCAAAAAGTTCGGAATCGAGGGTACCGGACCCACGAACGCGTTTTGATCGAAGGCGTTGTAGTCATAATGACCCACCCACGCGGAGTGCAGCCGCACGGCCTCGAACGCGGGCACCCGGTGCGCCAGCAGCGGCCACGCCCGGCTTTCGAACAGCGCAATGTCCACTTCGAAATCGTCCGCGGCGACATCGGGGTCCGGCTCGGCCGGCGGGCCGCACAGGAACCGATCGCGCTCCGGCCGAAACCACAGTCCGGAAGGATCGACGACGAGCGGGCATGCCGCAATTGCAACCGGACAGCTGAATACGAACACATGGCGCTTGCGCGGGAACACCGGCAGCTCGACGCCGACGCTCGCAGCCAGCCCGCGGGCGTGCGTGCCGGTGGTGTTGACGGCATATCGGCAGGAAATGCGTCCCCCGGCCTGCAACTTCGCCGCGACGATGCGCGCACCCGACAGCTCGAGCGCGAGAACGCGGTCCCGGAGATAGCGCACGCCCGCCCTCAGATTGGCCGCGCGCAGCGCCGCGAGCAGGGCCTGGCCATCGAACCAGCCTTCGCCCGCGGCCGTATCCGAGCCCGCCGCCAGATCCGCGGTGTGCAGCCACGGATAGCGCGCAGCGAGCGCATGCCGATCGTGCAGGCGCACCGGCACTCCCGATAGCTGTTGAACCGAGACGCGCTCCTCGAGCGCCCGGCGTCCCTCGGAGGTCGCAAGATAGAGATAGGTCGACTCGACCAGACTCAGATCGGGTGCCGCGCCGTCATGCTGCAGAAGGCGGGGCGTGGCGCGCAGAAAATCCAGGCCGAACACCGACAAGGCGATGTTGAGGGGCGTGGAGAACTGCTGGCGGATGGAGCTCGCGGAGCGCGTGCTCGCCGCCTCGCGATAGCTCGGGTCGGGCTCGACCACCGCGATCGAACCGCGAAAGTCTCCGCTCGAGTGCAGAAAATAGGCGCAGCTCGAGCCCATCACTCCGCCTCCTGCGATTACGACGTCGAACTCGATGGCCACGCGTCGCTTCCCGCGCTCAGGCGCGTATACGAAGATTCTTCGGATCGTACATCGGCGCAAGCGACGCGCGCGCGCCTACTTTGCCGTACGGAAGCCCGATTTCGTAGCGTCCGGCCGTGAAATATTGCTCGCTGCACCCGCCCGGCCCCGAGACATAGCCGAGCGCAACGGCCGCACCGAGAGTGTGACCGTACATGGCCGAGGTGACGAACCCCAAACGTTCGCCGTCGCGATAAATGGGCTCGTTGTGATACAGCAGGGGCTCCCGATCTTCCAGGAGAAACTGCACCAGGCGCCGCTGCGGAGCTCCTGCATCGCGTTGAGCCACGAGCGCCTCGCGACCAACGAATCCTTCGGGTTTGTTCCAATCGCAGGTAAATCCCAAGCCGGCCTCGAGGGGTGAATCCGCCGGTCCTATGTCGTGCGGCCAGTCGCGATAGGCCTTCTCGATCCGCAGGGAGTTGAGCGTGTGATATCCGCAGTGGCGAAGTCCGTGCGCCTTGCCGGCCTCGATCAGCTGATCATAGATGGACTGGGTGAACGAGGTGGGGATGTAGAGCTCCCATCCGAGTTCTCCGACATACGTCAGGCGAATGGCGAGTGCGCTCTGATAGCCGATGCGCACCTGACGGCACGTTGCAAAGGGAAAGGCAGCGGCGGAGAAATCATCCGGCGACAGGCTCTGCAGCAGCGCGCGCGAGGCGGGACCTTGCACATTGAGCATGGCATATGCCTCGGACAAGTCCGTCACGAGGCACAATGCCCCTGCCGGGATTTGATCGCGGATCCAGGCCTCGACGTGTGTGTGCGTGAAAGCCGCCGTGATCACCCAAAAGCGGTCGGCGGCCAGACGGGTGATCGTCAGGTCCGCTTCGATGCCCGCTGCGGCGTTGAGAAATTGGGTATACACGCAGCGACCGATGGCGACGTCGACATTGGCGGTGGCGATGCGGTTCAACACCTTCACCGCGTCGACTCCCTGCACCAAGAGTTTGGCGAACGAGGACTGCTCGAATACTCCGGCGCGCTCGCGCACTGCCGCGTGTTCTTCGGCATTGTTGGAAAACCAGTTTTGACGTCCCCAGCCGTATTCATAGGAGGGCTTCTGTCCGGGCCTTGCATACCAGTTCGGACGCTCCCAACCCGCCGACTCACCGAAGCAAGCACCCGCCGCCGCGAGCCGGTCATGAAGAATGCCTTTTTTCACGCCGCGGGCGGTTGCCCACTGCCGGAACGGCCAATGATCTTGGTAACCGATGCCGAGCGATTCAACGGTGCGGTCCTGCAGATACCGATCGTTGTCCTGCCACGCGTGCATCCTACGAAGATTGACCGACCAGACGTCCATCGGCGGGCGCCCCTCGAGAATCCAATGCGCCATCACGAAGCCCGCACCCCCGCTGGAGAGGATACCGAGCGAGTTGAATCCGGCGGCGACGAAGAAACCTTTGAGGTTCGGGGCTTCACCCATCAGATAGTTGTGATCCGGTGTGAAGGACTCCGGACCGCAGAAGAGGAGCTTGATGCCCGTTTCGAGCAGACAAGGCACGCGGCGCATCGCCTTCTCGATGTGCGGATACATCCGATCCCAGTCGGGGGGTATGTCGCCGAAGCGAAAATCCTCGGGTATGCCGTTCGTGCCCCAAGGTTTCGCCTGCGCCTCGAACAGGCCCACCATGATCTTGCCCGCCTCTTCGCGGATGTACGCGGAATTGCCGGGATCCCGCAAAATGGGCAGCATCGGATGCACACCGGCCACCGGTTCGGAGATCAAATAGTAGTGCTCAGCCGCCTGCAACGGCACGTTGACGCCGGCCAAGCGGCCGAGCGTGCGAGCCCACATACCGGCGCAGTTGACGACGAATTCGGCCTGAATCTCTGCCGCGCCGGTGCGAACGCCGACGGCGCGGCCATCGCGGATCAAGATGCCGGTGACCGGAGTGTTTTCGACAATCTGTGCGCCGCCGAGGCGAGCGCCCTTGGCGAGCGCCTGTGTGACATCCGTCGGGTTGACCCGGCCGTCGTTTGGAAAATAGAACGCCGCCTTCAGGTCGCCGATCTCGGCAAGCGGCCATCGATCCTTCACCTCGGCCGGGGTGATTTCGTGCGCTTCCACGCCGAAACACGTGGCCATGTGAAGACCGCGGCGCATCTCTTGCGCCTTGTCCGCCGTCATCGCCAACTGGATCGACCCGCAACCGATGAAGCCGGTCGCCTGACCGGTCTCGGATTCGAGCTTGCGGTATAGCTCCTGGCTGTATCGGGCGAGACGGGTCTGGGTTTCGGTATCGCGAAGGGAGGTGAGCAGACCTGCCGCATGCCAGGTCGTGCCCGAGGTGAGCTGCGCACGTTCGAGCAGGAGCACCTCCCGGCATCCGAGCTTGGTGAGATGATAGGCAACCGAGCAGCCGATGACTCCGCCGCCGATGATGACGACCCGCGCTCGATCCGGGAGAGGTTTTTGGGTCACGTTCGGTATCCCCCACGGCCTGCGCGGATGACGAATGCACTCGCCAGAAGGTAAACGCAGGCCGCCGCGGCGACCGAGGGCAACGACGCCGTTGCATACGCATACAGCGCCGCCGACTGGTAGCTCAGCGGGTTGAGCAGCGCGATGTAGGTGCCGCAGCCTGCGGCGAGCGCGAAAAGAGCCGCCGGGTTGAAGCCCCGCCAGAAATGATAGGGCCGCGCCGGCTGATCGGTGTAGATCGCGCGGATATCGATGCGGCGGCGCCTGAGCACAAAATAATCGACGATCTGAATTCCGCAGAGGGGCGCGAACGCGACGCCGATCAGCGCGAGAAAATTGCCGAACTTGGCGAAAAACAGCTCGGGAATGAATATGCCGACCAGCGCGACCGGCGTGATCGTGATCAGCAGCAGCGTCGTCCACGAGCGCCGCTGCAACGTCGCGAAGTTACGCAGCCCGATGGCCGAGGCGTAGATGCCAGCCGTGGTCGTTCCAAAATTCGCCGCGGTGACGAATGCGAGCGAGATGATCGCATACGTCGGCCCGCCGACGGTGCGCAGCCATTCGGCCGGGTCCGAGGAGCGCAGCACCAGCACACCGGCGAGGCCGATGAGGCTCAACAAGGGAACCGGCGCGCCCATGCCGAGCAGCACCGGCAGCACGATCGTGCGGCCATCGGGCGCCATCCGGATCATGGCGCCGATGTACGGCCACCACGACAACGTCGATCCGATGCCGAGCTCGACGCCGGTCGTGTAGTTCCAGAGACGATCCGGTCGCGCGAGGGTAGGGTGGGCGGCGAGAAGCTCGGGCCAGCGATGCGACACGAGCAAGTAAAGCATCCATAGCCCCACGAACACGTGGATGAACAGGATGTTCGACATCAGGGAGACGCCGGTCGCGCCGCGGCGCAACGCGGTGAAGATCACGCCGCAGGCGAACAACGTCAACAGGGGCACCAGCCACGCGCTGTGCGAGCCAACGCCGAGCACTCCGAGGGCTACGCCGAGTTGCACCGCGGATTTCGCAAAGAAGATGATCAGCAGTGAATTCCAGCCGATGATGGAGACGGCCTGCAGCACCGCCGGAATCATCCAGCCCCGCGAGCCGAACTGCGGTTTGGTCGAGGCCACCGAGTCGATCCCAAAACGCACGCAGGTCGGGCCGGCCGCCAGCAGCACGAGCAGCATCCCGATCATGCACCCAGCGGTCAGCGCCACGCCGCCCTTGATGAAACCGAGGTAGCTGCCCACTGACTCGCCTATCAAATAGAGCCAGGTTGCCGCCGTGGTCGTGACGAGCGTCAGGGTGAGACGCAAGGGTCCCCAGGTGCGTTCGGCGGGCAGGAGCGGCCAGGCGTTTTCGTCAGCCAAATTCGCAGGCGACGTCACAGGCACCAACCGACGATGAGCAAAACGGCCGGAAGCAAGACGCCGAGCAACACCATCCAACACCAGCTGAACGCGTCGAAATCGGCCCGCGCCGTGCCGGCTTCCAAGGCCGTTAGACGGGCCTCGAGCTCCTGCGAGAGCGCGACCTGCGACGGTCGTCCTCCGGATCCGGGATCAGTCACGAGATTTGCCGGGAAATGCCTCCGTATCGGCATACGGAAACCACCAGAAATCGTGCGCTTTGGCGCCATGATCGATCATCGCCAGCTTGGTGTGCCGGAAGCTGTCCAGGCCTTCGGATCCGAGCTGCCGCCCCATCCCGGATTGCTTTCGGCCGCCGAATGGTCCGGCATCGTTATCGAGCAGGGGCGCGTTGACCCAGACCATCCCCGCCTCGAGCTCGTTGACCGCGCGCATGGACTCATCGAGGTCCATGGTGTAGATGGTTGCTCCGAGACCGTAGCGCGAGCGGTTGGCGAGCATGATCGCCTCATCGAAGCTTTTGACGACGCACACCGGCGCGACGGGCCCGAAGGTCTCATCGTTCACGATGGGGGCATCCGCAGAGACCTCGCCGAGAACCGTCGGCTCGACGAACCAACCTTTGGGCAGATGCGCCGGACGGCCGCCTCCCGTCAGCACCGAGGCGCCGGCGGTAATTGCGCGGTCGAGCAGCCGCGTGTAGCGGGTGAACTCGCGCTTCGATGCCAGCGGTCCCATATCCACGCGGTCGAGTCCGTTGCCGACGCGAACCTGTCTGGTGTGGTGCACGAGTCGATCGATGAATTTTGAATACACCCCTTCGTGTACGTAGAAGCGCTCGGCCGCCGCGCAGACCTGCCCGCAATTGAGGAACGCTCCAAATGCGGCGCCGCGCGCCGCGATTTCAATCGGAGCCGACGGCATCACGATGAACGGATCGTTGCCCGAGGTTTCGATCAGTGCGCGCTTGTAGAGCCGGCCGCAGGTCTCGGCCACGCGCCGACCGGTCTCGATACCTCCGGTAAAGGCGACCATGTGGGTGTCGGGATGCTCGACCAAACGCTTTCCTGCCTCACCGCCTCCGCTGAGGACTTGCACGAGGCCGCTCGGAAGCGCGTCGAATGCGGCGGCGAATTGCAGCGTGGTCAACGTGGTGAGGTCGGAGGGCTTGATGATGACGGCGTTGCCGCTCGCGAGTGCCGCGGTCGCCTGCCAGCACAGAAGGCACAGCGGGTAATTGAAGGGCAGGATGATGACGACCACGCCGAGTGGATCCTTGGTCGTGAAATGAAATTGACCGTCCACGGTCGCTCCGAGAACCTTACCCGCTTCGTGGCGTGCAATCTCCGCGTAGTAGTCGATGGCGCTGACTGACCAGCCTACTTCATCGAACGACTCCTTGTACGGCTTGCCCATCTCGCGGGTCAGCATCTCGGCCACGAGCGGCCGGTCTGCCTCGACCTTTCTCGCCACTGCGTGCAGCAGCTCGGCGCGCCGATGGTAGTTCACGCTGCGCCACGCGCGCTGAGCCGCGTTGGCGGCCGCCACCGCTCGATCAATCTCGGCGGGCGTCGCGTCGGCGATCTCTCCGATGCGCTCCTCCGTTGCCGGATCGAGCACGTCGATCGCCGCGCCGGCGCGCGAGCGCACCAATTCCCCTGCAATTCTCTGATGTCCACTCAGTCTGTTGAAAGCCGCAATTGCGCTCATCGTTCCTCCATCGCCCGACATCGGTTTGCGACTGTAGCCTACCGGCCGTCGATGCCGTCAGACTTTCGCGTTGCGAAGCCAATTGTCGCACGCTTGCTCATATTCGCCGCAGCCCGTCAGCATCATCAGCGGGAATTTCGGCCGCCGCGCCTACATTTCCACCGGCGAGCAGCGGGTAGATTGCTCAGCCATTGCAACGTGCGTCCGGGATCTCATCTCGCGGCGTGGCCTTCTTCACATCATTGGAGCGCGTTATGGCCGGAAAGAACACAGCGGTTTTCGGAATCTACAAAACAACCGATCAAGCGGAGCGAGCGGCGTCACCGCCGGCGGAGTGATCGGCGGCACGTTGGGCGTGCTGGCCGGGGTCGGCGCGCTGGCGATACCCGGATTGGGGCCCTTCATTGCGGCGGGTCCCATCGTGGCGGGCCTGGCGGGCCTCGGCGTAGGCGGTGCGGTCGGCGGCTTGGTCGGTGCACTGATCGGCATGGGCATCCCTGAATACGAAGCGAAGCGCTACGAGGGACGCGTGAAGGATGGCGGGAACCTCTTGTCCGTGCACTGCGACAGCTCCGAGGAAATCAAACGGGCGAAGGATCTGTTGAAGGCAAGCGGGGCGCAGGATATTGCATCGACGAGCGAAAGCAACGCCGCGAAGGGCAGCGATGCCCGCTACACGGCGGGCGCGAGGACCGACTACACCACGAAGGATCCCCGATATGCGACCGACCCGGGGAACCCGACCGATCCCCGGGATACGACGGATCTACGAGACCCCGGCCCGTTGGATCCTTCCCGGCCGCGGATCCGACCCTAGACGTCCCCACGCCGTCCAACAGGAGATGACATCATGATCCATCGAATGCTGTCGCCGCTGCCGGCTGTCGCGGTACTGCTGTTCGTCGCACAGTGGGCCGGCGCGCAAGCGTATCCCGGTTCGCCGAACAGCGCCGGTGCCACGGCACCCGACAACACCAAGACGAATCGGCAGATGACCTCGAGAACCGGTAGCTCGGATAACCAGACCGCCGATGACCAAAAGGAGGCGCTCCGGCGCAGTAACCCGCGCAGGAAGGCACGGGCTGCTTGCTCGAAGGACCGGGTCGCGGTGCCGGCAGAGGCTGGCGGGACTTGGATGACCCGCCGCCTCGTTCTCTAGCACCCGAGCGCGTCGTGCATGGAGCCCAACTGATAGTGCGTGTGTCGCAAGATGGCAATGCACTCCTTTTCAGTCAAACGCAGGATGGCGAAGGCGCTCGACGCAGTACATCGAGCGAGGTCGAATTTCTGATCCTGTAACGCATCGGCGAGCAAGATGCCGATGATGAGGACATCGGTCAAATCCGCCTCGCGTTTGGGCTTGCGGTCGTAGTTGGCCTGATCCCCCACCGCATCGGACATGGCCTCGACGAAACCCCAGTTCTCGAGCACTGCCTTGCCGATCGATGGATGCCAATCGGCGACCATGTCCGCCAGCGCGTGATCGTAGCGGCACTGAGAATCGCCGGCCGCCCGCACCATGATGTACAACCGGCCGATGCCGTGCAGCAAACCGGTGAGGAAGGCTTCTTCCGGCGGTACATGCGTCCGACGCGCCAGCACCTGGCAGATGGATGCCACGGCAATGCTTTTTTCCCACAGCCGGTTCAGCGGTTCGGCGATCACCCGCAATGAGCCTTGCGCCTTCATCTGCTGGACCGCGAACGCCATGGCGACACATTGCACCAACTGATGCCCCAACCGGGTGATCGCGGTCCTCAAGTCCGTCAGCGGTTTGCCGCTCGGATTGAAAACCGCGGAGTTTGCGGTTTGCAGCAGCCGAGCGGCTAAGCGAGGTTCCGTCCCGACGATCTTGACGGTCTTTTCGGGCGTATTGCGTGGGTCGCTCAGCGCCTTGCGAATGCGCAGCACGATATCCGGGAAACAGGGAAGATTCACGGTCCCCTTGGATACTTCCGCGGCGAGGCGGCTGAGGAACTCGAACGGCTCGACGCGCGGCTCGCTGACCGATCCGACAGCATCCGGCCGGCCACCGGGGCTCGTCCGGCTCGCCATGGTGGGTGCCCTAGCCACAATCCGCCGTCATGATGCGAAGCCCGCGCTCGTGTCCCATGCGCTCCACATCGGCAAGTCAATGAAAAGCTTGAGAATTATAATGGTCGAGTCGGGCATTGTCTGACTCTATTCCAATAATAAACAAAGCTTTACACCTTATTACTCGAATCCATATGATTATAGTGGTTGTGGCGAATGCCGCTGCCGTACGTACAAATCCGAATCCTGCCCATCCTCAATGGCGCGCATAGTGCCCGGCACTCGTCGGGAGATTCACCATGCCTGCACACAGCCGAAAACACTCAGCCGAAGGATCTGCGGCCGCGATGCCGCCCGCGCCCGGAGTCGATGATTTGATCGTGTGGTTCGATCAGGCCGGCTCCGCCGATGTGAATCGAGTCGGGGGAAAGAATGCCGGGCTCGCCGAAGTTACGCGTACCCTCGCGAGCGCAGGGATTTGCGTGCCTCTGGGGTTCGCCACGACCGCAGCGGCATATCGCACGTATATCGAGGTCAACGAACTGGCGCCCAAGATTCGCAAACATCTGGATGCGTACCATCATGGCAAAGAGAGCTTGGCCGAGACCGGGACCGCGATCCGGCGGCTGATCGTGGATGCCGACTTTCCGCAGCCCATCGCGGCCTCGATACGCGGCGCCTATCGGGAACTCGCACGGCGCTGCAAAACACCGGTCCTTGCCGTAGCCGTTCGCAGCAGCGCCACGGCGGAGGATCTACCGCAAGCCAGCTTTGCCGGGCAGCAGGAAACCTTCTTGAACGTGAGCGGCGAATCGGAGCTGCTGCGTGCGTGCCGTAAATGCTACGCCTCCTTGTTCACCAACCGCGCAATCGTCTATCGAGAGAACAACGGCTTCGATCACCTGCAAGTCGCCCTGTCGATCGGAATTCAAAAGATGGTCCGCGCCGACCGTGCCGGTTCGGGCGTGATGTTCACCCTCGATACCGAGACCGGCTTTCCCGGCGTCGTCGTCATCAATGCCGCATGGGGGCTGGGCGAAAACGTCGTCCAAGGCACCGTCAATCCGGATAAATACGTCATCTTCAAACGCTTTCTCGCGGGTGGGCGATACACCCCCATCATCGAAAAATCGCTCGGTGCCAAAGAGAAGAAGCTCATCTATGGCGAGGGCGGCGGGGCTCCCACGCACAACATCAAGACGCCGCGCGCCGAGCGCGATGCATTCGTCCTGCAAGATGCGGAGATCGTACAACTCGGCCGATGGGCGGTGGCGGTCGAATCCCATTATGGCCGGCCCATGGACATCGAGTGGGCCAAGGACGGCGACAGCGGGGAACTCTACCTCGTCCAAGCGCGGCCGGAGACCGTGCAATCCGCCAAGTCGAACTCGCTCCTCAAGACCTTCAGTCTGTCGAGAAAAAGCACGGTTCTCGCGACGGGAGCGGCCATCGGCGAGGCGATTTCCACCGGCGAGGCCTGCATCATTCACAGCGCGGCAGACATCGATCGATTCCGCGAGGGTGCGATCCTCGTGACCGAATCCACCGATCCGGACTGGGTGCCGATCATGAAAAAAGCGGCCGGCCTGATCACCAATTACGGGGGCACGACGAGCCACGCGGCGATCGTGAGCCGCGAACTCGGCCTGCCGGCCATCGTCGGCACGTTGAATGCAACTGAAGTGCTGAAGGACAAGCAGCCGATCACGCTCAGCTGTGCCGAGGGCGAGCGAGGCGTCGTGTACGAGGGAGTACTCGAGTTCAAGGCAACCGAAGTCAATCTCGCGGACGTGCCGCAGACCAGCACCGCCATGATGGTGAATATCGCGAGCCCCGCGGCGGCGTTGCGTTGGTGGCGGCTGCCGGCGAAGGGAATCGGGCTCGCGCGAATGGAATTCATCATCAACAACATCATCAAGATTCACCCGATGGCGCTGGTGCATTACGACGAGGTGAAGGAGGCGGGCGCGCGCCGCCAGATCGATTTGCTGACTCGCGGCTACAGTGACCGCGAAGACTATTTCGTCGATACCTTGGCACGTGGAATTGCAAAAATTGCCGCACCGCATTATCCCTATCCCGTCATCGTGCGGTTGAGCGATTTCAAGAGCAACGAATACGCGCACCTGATCGGCGGCGCTCAGTTCGAGATCTCCGAAGAGAATCCGATGTTGGGATTGAGGGGTGCCTCGCGCTACTACAGCGAGCACTACCGCGACGGATTTGCGCTCGAATGCCGCGCGATCCGCAAGGCGCGCGAGGAGATCGGCTTCAGCAACCTGATCGTCATGGTGCCTTTCTGCCGCACGCCGCACGAGGCGGATCGGGTCTTGGCGGTCATGGCCGATCATGGCCTGCGGCGCGGCCAGAACGGATTGCAGGTGTACGTGATGTGCGAAATCCCGTCCAATGTGATCCTGGCCGAAGAGTTTGCGCACCGTTTCGACGGCTTTTCCATCGGCAGCAACGATTTGACGCAATTGATCCTGGGCGTCGATCGGGATTCGGCCGAGCTCGCGGATCTGTTCGATGAGCGTGACGAGGCGGTCAAACGGATGATCGTCGATGTGATCGAGCGCGCGCATCGCTGCGGCACCAAGGTCGGAATCTGCGGTCAGGCCCCGAGCAATTACCCGGAGTTCGCCGCGTTCCTGGTGCAAACCGGGATCGATTCGATTTCTCTGAATCCGGACAGCTTCGTGGCGACGACCCAATTCGTCGCCGCCACGGAGAAGACTTTGGGGCGGGCCGGCAAATGACCTGGCGTCGCGGGCTTGGAGCCTCGCGCAGCCCGCCTCGCTGATCGGCTGCGAGGATGGGGAGTTCGTCGGCGTGCAGCGATTAGCGGTCTTGACCAGCGGCGGGGATGCACCCGGGATGAACGCGGCGATACGCGCCGTGGTGCGCACCGGCATCGCATGCGGTTTCGACGTGGCCGGAGTGCGCGATGGGTTCAAGGGGTTGATCGGCGGCGATTTGCGACCGCTCGGCCCGCGCGATGTGGGCGGCATCATTCAACAGGGGGGTACCAAGCTCGGTACCACGCGCTGCGAAGCGTTGCGAACCGAGGTCGGCCGTGAGCGGGCGCTGCATGCCTTGCGGGCGCATGCCATATCCGTATTGGTGGTCATCGGCGGCAACGGCTCGCAAGCGGGAGCGGCCGCGCTGCAACGCTGCGGCGCACCGGTCATCGGCATCGCCTCCACCATCGACAATGACTTGTACGGCTCGGATATCAGCATCGGCGCAACCACCGCCGTCGATGTGGCCCTGCAGGCGATCGACAGCCTTCGGGTGACGGCTTCGGCGATGCGCCGGGCGTTCCTGGTGGAAGTCATGGGACGCAACTGCGGATACCTGGCGCTGATGGCCGGTCTCGGCGGCGGAGCGGAGGCCATCGTGTTGCCGGAGGTCGGCGATGAGCCGGCGAGCGTTGCGGAAGAATTGCAGGCCGCCTATGCGCGCGGCAAGAGTCACGCGATTGCGGTCGTCGCGGAGGGCGCCAAGCACAATGCGGATGCGCTGATGCGATACTTCGCGCAGCATCAGGCACGCCTTGGGTTCGAATTGCGCGTGACCAAGCTCGGTCATATTCAACGCGGCGGCTCCCCTGGCATAGTCGACCGCATGCTGGGTACATTGTTGGGTGCGGCAGCGGTGGACGCCGCGGTCGAGCAGCGGTACGGAATTCTCATTGGCATGCGCGACGGCAAACCGGCCAGTACGCCTCTGGAGGAGGTTGCCGGCAAAATGCGGCCCGCGGATACGCGCTTGCTCGCGCTTGCGCGTCAGTTGTCGATGTGAGGCGAAAACCAAAGTCGAAATTCGGAGGCAAATGCAATGCTACTAAAAGATGTGTGCACGCCCGGCGTGGTTTGCTGCGGCGTGCAGATCAGCGTCTCGGAGGCGGCTCGGCTCATGCGCCATCACCACGTCGGGGACGTGGTCGTCGTCGACGATCCCGCGGAGGACTGCATACCCCTCGGGGTCGTCACGGATCGGGATCTGGTGATCGAAGTGCTTGGAAATGGCTTCGATCCCGCCAAAACCACCTTGGCAAGCCTGATTCGAGGGCCGGTCGTCATCGCCCATGAGAGCGAGGACACCGCTCAGGTGATCGAACGCATGCGCGTGCACGGCGTTCGGCGGGTACCGGTCGTCAATCGCGAAGGATCGGCCGTGGGAATCATCACGCTCGACGACTTGCTGCGTCTCTTGGTCGCGGACGCGAGCTCTCTGCTCCAGATCATGACGAAGGCGCAGACTCATGAACAGCATAGCCGCCGCTAGAGACCGGCCAGCCGTGGGCCCGGGACGCGGAGGCGCAGGGCGATGAAGCTGCACATGCGACATTTTTGGATCGTCCTCATCGTCGCCGCATTGCTTCTGCTCATCGCGACCATCGCCGTGGGTCTGCGCACGAGCTCAGCGTCCAATCCCGCGACGCTCGTTGGGTGAGCAGCTGCAATCCTGCGACGCTCGTCGGGTAAGCCGCGTTAGTTTGGCCGCGGGCGGTGCATCGCTTGGGAGGTTTTGTGTCCTTCGTCGACAATCAGGGCATCATGATTTATTGGGACGAGCTCGGCTCGGGCGAGCCGTTGTTGTTGATCTGCGGCCTCGGCACGACATCGCATTTATGGCATCGCAGCCGCCCGCTGTTTGCAAACCGTTTCCGCACCATTGCACTCGACAATCGCGGCGTCGGACGCAGCGATGCACCGGCGGGCACCTATACCATTGCTTCGATGGCCGCCGACGCCATTGCCGTACTCGATGCAGCGCAGGCCGAGAGGGCGCACATTCTCGGAGTGTCGCTCGGCGGTATGATCGCTCAGGAGCTTGCCCTTCGGTATCCGCAGCGCGTGCGCTCGCTGATCCTGGGCTGCACCGCCGCGGGCGAACCCACCGGCCCCCATGCCGTGCATCCGGACCCCGGCGTGCTGCTCGCGCTGATGCGCCAAGGCATGAGCATCGAGGAGTCCAATGCGTTATTCAGGCCACTGCTCTACGCTGCGCAGACTCCATCCGAACGCATCGATGCGGACATGGCGATCAGGACGAGATGGCCTCCCAGTGCGCAGGGATACATGGGCCAGTTGCAGGGGGTCGCCGGTTGGGACGCCTACAGCCGTCTGGGCGACATTCGCGCTCCGACGCTGGTGATCCACGGCGAAAACGACCGACTCATCCCCTGTGCGAATGCCCGGATTCTCACTGGGCGCATTGCGCGCGCGCAGCTCGCGCTCATCCCCGAGGCCGGCCATGTGTTTTGGACCGATCAGCCCGATCTGGCGCATGCGAAGATGTTCGACTTTCTCGGCGGGATTGTGGCCGCCGGGTAACAGCGTAGAAGTACTATATTGCATTAACTGGGGCCGATTCGGCGGGTTCGAGCTTCCTTGACGTCACCCGAACCCTTGAATGAGAATGCACTATAATGCATTAGCAAGTGAGGAGCGCCATGGCGGAGACTGCAAGTACGATGACCGAGCCGCCGGCGCCGGTGAGTTTCGAGACGGACCCGTCGCGCTACCGGCACTGGCGGCTCACGGTCAAGGGACGCGTGGCCACGCTGACGATGGACGTCAACGAGGAGGCGGGTATCCGGCCGGGCTATCGCCTCAAGCTCAATTCGTACGATTTAGGCGTGGACATCGAGTTGTACGATGCGCTGCAGAGAATCCGCTTCGAGCACCCGCAGGTGGGGGCGGTGATTCTCACGAGTGCCAAGGAGCGCATCTTCTGCTCCGGCGCGAACATTTTCATGCTCGGCTCATCGAGCCATGCCTGGAAAGTGAACTTTTGCAAGTTCACCAATGAGACGCGCAACGGCATCGAGGATTCGAGCGCGCACTCGGGCATCAAATTCATCGCCGCGTGCAACGGCACGACGGCCGGGGGCGGCTACGAGCTCGCGCTCGCGTGCGATGAAATCGTGCTGGTCGACGACCGCTCATCGGCGGTGAGCCTGCCCGAAGTGCCCCTGCTCGGTGTTTTGCCGGGGACCGGCGGCCTGACCCGATTGACCGACAAGCGCCGCGTACGCCATGACCTCGCGGACGTCTTCTGTACGACGGTCGAGGGAGTACGCGGCCAGCGCGCGCTCGATTGGGGGCTGATCGATGCGCTGGCCAAGCCGCAAAGCTTTCGCGAGGAGATCGCGCGCCGGGCGCAGGCGCTCGCCGCCGCGAGCGAGCGGCCGGCGCAAGCCGACGGCATCGCGCTGCCGCCACTCGAGCGGGTGATCGATGCGCGCGGACTCCATTATCGCTTCGTCGACGTCGCACTCGACGCACAGACGCTGCGCGCCGAATTGACCATTGCGGCGCCCGACTCCGCCGGGCCGGCGAGCGTCGAGGCCGCACTCGCCGCCGGCGCACAATGGTGGCCCCTCAAGATGGCGCGCGAACTCGACGATGCCATCTTGAACCTGCGCAGCAACTACCTCGACTATGGCGTCTGGGTGCTGAGGACGCGCGGTTCGTCCGGCGCCGTGCTCGCGGCCGATCGGCTGCTGCAGACGGCGCGCAGTCACTGGTTCATGCGCGAGGTGCTCGGGCAACTGCGCCGCACGTTCGCCCGGCTCGACGTCTCCTCGCGCTCGCTGTTCGCGCTGATCGAGCCGGGAAGCTGTTTTGCGGGCCTCCTCTTCGAGATTGCGCTCGCGGCGGATCGCAGCTACATGCTGAACCGGCCTGCCGCGGACGGCGGCCCCGAGATCCTCCTGTCGGAGGCCAATTTCGGCCTTCTGCCCGCCGTGCATGGCCGTTCGCGGATCGATGCACGCTTCTACGGCAACCCGGGACCCTTGGCCGACGCACACGCTGCGCTCGGCGCGCAACTCGACTGCGCAGCGGCGCAAGCCCTCGGACTCATCACATTCGCGCCCGATGCGCTCGATTGGGAGGAGGAGATTCGGATTGCGCTCGAGGAGCGCGGCGCGCTCTCCCCCGATGCCCTGACCGGCATGGAAGCGAATCTGCGCTTTGGACCGGGTGAAAATCTCGAGACGCGGGTCTTCGGCCGCCTGTCGGCATGGCAGAATTGGATTTTCATCCGCCCCAACGCGGTGGGCGAGACGGGCGCCCTGAAGGTCTTCGGCAGCGGGCGCAAGGCCAAATTCAACCGCGACCGCATCTAGAGGAGAAGACCGATGGATTTCACCCTGAGCGCGCGCGAAAATCACTGGCGCACCCTGGTCAGGGATTTTATCGAAGCCCGCGTGCGCCCGCGTCAGGCGGATTACGATGCTGAGCAGGGCGCGGGGGAGCGCTGGAAGGTGCTGCCGGTCATCGAGGAGTTGAAGGTGGCGGCGAGGAGCGCCGGACTGTGGAACCTATTCATGCCTCCGGGCCACGGCGGGGTGCAGGTCGATAGCGAGTTCGTCTTCGACGGTCCCGGACTCTGCAATCTCGAATACGCCCTCTGTGCCGAGGAAATGGGCCGTATCGAATGGGCTTCGGAGGTCTTCAACTGTTCCGCACCGGACACCGGCAACATGGAGGTATTGCACCGCTACGGCACCAGAAGCCAGAAGGAACGCTGGCTTCGGCCGCTGATGAACGGCGAAATGCGCTCCGCATTCCTCATGACCGAGCCGGGGGTGGCCTCTTCGGATGCGACCAACATCGAGACGAGGATCGAGCGTGACGGCGATACCTATGTGGTCAATGGACGCAAGTGGTGGTCCTCGGGCGCCGGAGACCCGCGCTGCCGGATCGCCATCGTCATGGGGAAAACGGATCCCGCTGCTGCCCGCTTTTCGCAGCAATCCATGGTATTGATGTCGATGAGCGCACCCGGTGTGCAGATCGTGCGCATGCTGCCGGTGTTCGGCTACGATGATGCACCGCACGGGCATGCGGAGATCATTCTAAACGACGTGCGCATACCGGCGGATCACATGCTGCTCGGTGCGGGGCGCGGCTTCGAAATCGCCCAAGGCCGACTCGGTCCCGGGCGGATTCATCACTGCATGCGCACCATCGGAGTGGCAGAGGAAGCCTTGGAAAAAATGGCGCGGCGCCTGTCCTCGAGGATCGCGTTCGGCAAGAAGCTCGCCGATCAGTCGGTGTGGGAACAGCGCATCGCCGAGGCGCGAATCGACATCGAGATGACCCGGCTTCTTTGCCTCAAGGCGGCCGACATGATGGATCGAGCCGGGAACAAGGAGGCGCGCGCCGAAATCGCGATGATCAAGGTCGCCGCGCCGCGCATGGCGCTGCGGATCATCGATGATGCCATCCAAGCGCACGGCGGCGGCGGCGTGAGCGATGACTTCGGACTTGCCAAAAGCTATGCGCACATCCGCACGCTGCGTCTCGCGGACGGCCCCGACGAAGTGCACGCCCGCTCGATCGCCAGGCTCGAGTTCGGTAAATACGCGCGCTCATGAGCCACTCGCCCGGCACCTCGCCGTTCGATGAGCGACTCGACGTCGCGGCTCTCGATCGCTGGATGAGCGCCCACGTGCACGGCTATCGCGGCCCGCTCGCCCTGGAGAAATTTCCCTCCGGCCAATCGAACCCGACGTACCGGATCGAGGCGGCATCTGGACTCTATGTCATGCGCCGCAAGCCCTTCGGCCCGCTGCTGCCATCAGCGCACGCCGTCGATCGGGAGTACCGGCTGCTGGCCGCGCTGCATCCGACCGGGTTCCCGGTGCCGAAGCCGTATGCGCTGTGCACGGATTCCGGGATCCTCGGCGCGGATTTCTACCTCATGCAGATGATCGAAGGCCGCACGCTCTGGGATGGCGCCCTGCCGGATTCCACTACGGCGCAGCGTCGCGCCATTTATGACTCGATCATCGATGTCTTGGCCCGGCTGCACAGCATCGATCCGGTCGCCGTCGGGCTCGGCGACTTCGGGCGCCCGGGCAATTATTTCGAGCGTCAGGTGCGGCGCTGGACACAGCAATACCGCGCTTCGCAGACCGAGCACATCGAGGAGGTCGAGAAGCTGATCGGCTGGCTGCCGCAGACGCTGCCGGTGCAGGACCGCATCGCCATCGTGCACGGCGATTACCGCATCGACAACATGATCTTCGCGAGCGACACGCCGCAGGTGCTCGCCGTGCTCGACTGGGAGTTGTCGACCACCGGCGATCCACTGGCCGATTTCTCGTATCTGCTGATGAACTGGGAAACTCGGTACGAGGGCGGCGCCGGGATCGCAGGTCTCGACCTCGAGGTGCTCGGAATCCCGACGATCGATGAGGCGGTGAGGCGCTATTGCGCCGCTACCGATCGGCGCAGCGTGCCCGACCTCAATTGGTACTTCGCCTACAACTTGTTTCGCCTGATGGCCATCGTGCAGGGCATCTGCAAACGGGTTTTGGAGGGGACGGCCTCGAATGCGCAGGCCGCGGCGATGGCCGCACGCGTCCGCCCTCTCGCGGCGCAGGCCTGGTCGAGCGCGCAAAAGGCCGGCGCTCCCTGATGCGGCTTCATTCACGCGAGGATTGATCATGTCGTTATTTGACTTGAGCGGCCAAGTGGCCATCATCACCGGGTCATCACGGGGCATTGGGCGCGCGATCGCCGAAGCGATGGCCGACCAGGGCGCCAAGGTCGTCGTCTCCAGCCGCAAATTGGCCGCCTGTCGCGAGACGGCGGATGCGATCAATGCGGCGCACGGACCCGCCACAGCGATGGCGTGTGCTGCGAACATCGGCTCCAAGGAGGAGCTTCAGGCGCTGGTCGATGCCACGCGCATGGAATTCGGCAGGATCGACATCCTGGTCTGCAATGCGGCATCGAATCCTTACTATGGTCCGATGGCCGGCATCAGCGATGAGCAATTCCGCAAGATCCTCGACAACAATGTGCTGTCGAACCACTGGTTGATCGGCATGGTGGCTCCCGAGATGCTCGAGCGCAAAGCGGGCTCCATCATCATCATCTCCTCGATCGGCGGACTGAAAGCCTCGACGGTGATCGGCGCCTACAACGTCTCCAAAGCTGCGGACTTCCAGCTCGCGCGAAACCTGGCCGCCGAATTCGGACCTTGCGGGGTCCGCGTCAACTGCATCGCACCGGGGCTGGTGCGGACCGATTTTGCGCGTGCCTTGTGGGAGAACCCGCAGACACTGAAGGCCGTGACCGCGACGACGCCGCTGCGGCGTATCGGCGAGCCGCGCGATATCGCCGGTGCAGCGGTCTATCTGGCCGCCCCTGCATCGGCCTTCACCACGGGGCAGGCCATCATCGTCGACGGTGGGGCCACCATCGGGGTGGGTCTGTGAGCGGCCGTCTCGAAGGTAAAATCGCCATCGTCACGGGTGCGGGCAGCGGCATCGGTCAAGCGGCAGCGGCGCTCTTTGCGGAGGAAGGCGCCACCGTGATTGCCGCCGATGTGAAAGGCACGCAGATCACGGTTGACGCCGGTGATGAAGATCAGGTGGCTGCTTTGGTTGCCGCCACCGTCGGGCGCTGCGGAGGACTCGACGTGATGTTCGCGAACGCGGGCATCTCGGGCGGATTCGCCGGCCTGTTCGAGCAGGATGCCGTCGAGTGGCAACGCATCCTGAAGACCAATTTGATCGGCCCCTTCGTGGCGATCAAGCATGCCGCACCGGCCATCGCCCAGCGCGGCGGGGGATCGATCATCTGCACGGCCTCCGTCGCAGGCCTGCGTTCCGGCGCAGGCGGTCCGGCCTATTCGGCCTCGAAGGCCGGGGTCATCAACCTGGTGCAGGTCGCCGCGCAGCAGTTGAGCGGTTCGGGCGTGCGTGTGAACGCCATATGTCCCGGTCTCATAGAAACCGGCATGACTCAACCGATCTTCGAGGCGGCGCGCAGCGCGGGTAAGGAAGAGCGCATCGGCCGGCTGAATCCATTGCGGCGCGGCGGCGTACCGCGAGAAGTCGCCCAAGCGGCGCTGTTCCTGGCCTGCGCCGAATCGAGCTATGTCAACGGCCATGCGCTCATCGTCGACGGCGGTTTGTCGAGCTCTCACCCTTTCACCCGACAAGATTACGGCAAGTCCGCATTCTGAGGCGCAACCCGAGGCAACGATGAAGGCATTGCTCAGCAAGCAACCGGGACCCCCGGAGACTCTCGAACTGTGCGACCTCCCCGATCCCGTCCCGGCTGCCGGCGAGGTGCTGATCGCGATCAAAGCGGCGGGCGTGAATTTTCCGGACGCTCTGATCATCGAGGATCGCTATCAGTTCAAGCCGCCGCGGCCATTCGCGCCGGGCGCCGAGGTGGCGGGCGTGATCGAGCGCGTCGGCAACGGTGTAGAGCAATTCTCGGCCGGCGACCGCGTCGTCGCCTCGGCGAGCTGCGGAGGCTATGCGCAGAAGATCGCGGTGCGCGGGGAGCACTGTTGGCGCATACCCAATGCCATGCCCTTCGATGAGGCCGCTGGCTTCGTGCTCACCTACGCTACCTCCTACTACGCCTTGAAAGATCGCGCCGCGCTCAAGAGCGGCGAGACGCTTCTCGTGCTCGGTGCCGCGGGCGGGGTCGGCGCAGCCGCCATCCAACTCGGCAAAGCCTTTGGCGCGCGCGTGATCGGCGCGGTGTCATCTTCGGACAAGGCGCAATTCGCCAAACGCTGCGGTGCGGACGATACGCTCGTTTATCCGCGCGGCTCCTTGTCGAAGGAGCAGAGCCGGGCTCTGTCCGCCGACTTCAAGCGCGCCTGCGGTGGGGGGGCCGATGTGGCTTACGACGCGGTGGGCGGCGATTATTGCGAGCCGGCGCTGCGCGCCATGAACTACCAAGGGCGCTATCTCGTGATCGGCTTCCCCGCTGGCATACCGGCTCCGCCGCTCAATTTGACGCTGCTCAAGAACTGCTCGATCGTCGGGGTATTCTGGGGAGCATTCGCGGCGCGCGAGCCGGACCGGCATTCCAAGAACATGGATGAGCTCTTTGATCTCTATGCACGCGGAAAGATCCGCCCGCAAATCTCCGCTACATACGCGCTCGCCGACGGCGGCAAGGCCATCCGTGCGCTGCTCGAGCGGCGCGCCACGGGCAAGCTCGTAATCGCGGTCTAGAGGCGCCGGCACGCCGAGATGGCGCAGGGGGTTTCACGTGGACTCGAAGCAGCTCGATGACTTTGCAGCCCGGTACACCGCGGCCTGGTGCAGCCAGAATGCGGCAAGCGTTGCATCCTTCTTTGCCGACCAGGGGTCGCTCAAGATCAATGACGACGAGCCGGCAGTGGGGCGGCCGGCGATTACTGCCGCCGCTCAAGGATTCATGACCGCGTTTCCCGATCTGCTCGTGCGAATGGATCGGCTCGCCGTGAACGGGACTCGCGTCACCTACCATTGGACGCTTACCGGCACCAATTCCGGTCCCGGGGGTGCGGGGCGATCCGTCCGTATCAGCGGCTTCGAAAATTGGCGATTCGATTCCGACGGACTGATCGCCGAGTCGAAGGGACACTTCGATGCCGCCGATTATCAGCGCCAACTGACCACCGGCACTCAGGGCTGAGGTCAGGTCGAGGTTTCGAATCCCGCGCCGGCGGCCGCGCGGCGTTCGAGCAACGGCGAGAGGCTGAAAGCGGACCCGAGACGGTGCGCGTGCTTGCGCAGGCCGGCAACGATGGTTCGCAATCCCGTCTGTGAGGCCCAAAACATCGGGCCGCCCAAATAGGTCGGCCAGCCATAGCCTGCCGTCCATACGACATCGATGTCAGAGGCGCGCTGCGCGATGTGCTCGTCGAGGATTTTGGCACCCTCGTTGATCATGGGGTAGATGCATCGCTCGAGGATTTCCTCGTCGCTGACCTCGCGCGCTACATAGCCGCGCTCCTTCGCGAAGGCGGCAATCAAGGCATTCGCGGCGCTCGAAGGTGTGGGGCGCCTGCCCGCGTCATAGTCGTAGAACCCTTTGCCCGTTTTCTGACCCCAGCGGCCGACCGCGCACAAGGCATCGCGCAGAGTCTCGACACGCTTCGGATCGCGATGCCAACCGATGTCGACGCCCGCCAAATCGGCGAGCTGCAATGGGCCCATCGGCATGCCGAAGTCGGTGATGATGCGGTCGATTCGCTCTGCACTCACACCTTCGAGGAGCAGCTCGATCGCCTGCTGCTGACGCGGCTTGAGCATGCGATTGCCGATGAACCCGTCGCATACGCGCGCCACGACCGCAGTCTTGCCGATGCGACGCGCGACAGCCATGGCAGTGGCGAGCACGGCATCCTCGGTCGACTTGCCGCGCACCACCTCGAGGAGGCGCATGACATTGGCGGGCGAGAAGAAGTGCATGCCGAGGACTCGCCCCGGCCGCTGCGTCGTCGCAGCAATGGCATCGACGTCGAGATAGCTGGTGTTCGTGGCGAGGATCGCTCCCGGCTCGACGATTGCGTCGAGCTTTTGAAACACGTCGCGTTTGACCTCCATATTTTCGAATACCGCCTCGATGATCAAATCGCAGTCCGCGAGGGCAGCCAGATTCGCATCGGGCGAGAGCAGCGCCATGGCGCCCTCGACTTGTGCGCTGGTGAGCCGGCCCTTCGCCGCCGTGGCCTCGTAATTCCTCCGCATCACGCCGACGCCGCGTGCGAGTGATTCCGCATTCAGATCGATCAGCCGCACCGGAACGCCGATCGACAGAAAATTCATGGCGATGCCGCCGCCCATGGTGCCCGCGCCGACCACACCGACCTTTGCGATGGGCGAGGGCTTCGCCGCGGCATCGAGACCGTCGATTTTCGCGGCTTGCCGTTCCGCAAAAAAGAGGTGCCGCAGCGCGGCCGATTGCGATCCTGCGAGCAGGCGCTCGAATTCCGAGCGCTCGATCGCCCGGCCCTCGCCAAAGGGCAGCGACGACGCTTCGATCGCGCGGATCACGGCATCCGGCGCTTCGAACCCGAGAAACTTGCGCGCGTGTTCCTTGCGAAAGGCGCTCACGGCGCCGGGATCGGGAGCGACGCGGCGTTCGCTGCTGCGAGGCAACGGTCTCACCGCAGCGAGTTCGCGCGCCCAGGCGGCGGCTTCCTCGTGCAATGACCCCTCGCCGGCTTGCCGGTCGATGAGCTTCAGCTCGAGCGCTTCGGCCGCACTGATGGGGGAGCCCAGGGCGGCGATTCTCAGCGCCGCCCCGATGCCGACGAGCCGCGGCAGTCGTTGCGTACCGCCGGCCCCCGGGAGCAGACCGAGCTTGACTTCCGGCAGACCAAGCTTGGCCGAGCCGACGGCAATCCGGTAGTGGCAGGCGAGGGCGACTTCGAGGCCGCCGCCGAGCGCCGTGCCATGGATGGCGGCGACCACGGGTTTGGGGCACGCCTCGATGCGATCGCACAGTTCGGGCAGCCACAGACCGATGCGCGGCCGGCCGAATTCGGTGATGTCGGCGCCCGCGAAGAAAGTTCGCCCCCGGCAGGCAATGACGATCGCGCCGACTTCCGCATCGGCGATTGCCTCCGCCAGCGCCTGCGCCAGCCCGTCGCGAACAGCCTTGCCGAGTGCGTTGACCGGAGGGTTGTCGACCGCAATCGTTGCCACACCGGCATTTTTTGAAGTCGAAACGATCATTTCCATTCTCCGCAACCGTTGCTCGTAGGGGCCTTGCCCACCCCGCCAATTATAGGGCGTGATGAGTCGAGGTTGCGCACCGCGATCAGAAAGTCTGCGGTCGATGCGGTAAGTCCCTATCGACGCCCATGGCCGACTCGGCAATGATGGGCCAAACTCGGAGGTATCGCATGTTCGAGCTGAGGTGCCCTCGTTGCGCCATGTTTTTGGCTCTGTGCTGGTCCCTCGGATTCTCCGTTCGCAGTGCGGCTCAAACGGCGCTTGCCGAACAAAACGAGCTGCTGTTCGAGCAGTTGCAGCAGACGCACGGACTGAGCGGACCGCAAATGCGCGATCTGCGCGAGATCTTTTCACATTCCAATGTGATCGGGCAGGGCAACCCGGCGATCACCCATCACGCGGATACCGCTGCGCATTGTGAAGCAAAGCTGAAGGAGCGGGACACGAGCTACAGCAATCCGCTTTTCGAGCGAATCTGCGGCGGCAAGTACATGGCGCCGCTCTACGAACCAAGCTCCACCGGCCCGGAAGGCGCCAAGGCGTGCATCGACCAATTTGAATTTCCCGATATCCCCTGTGCCTATCCCGTGGTTTGGGTCAAGGCGCGTGAAGCGGCGCAGATCTGCGCGGCGGAGGGCAAACGGCTATGCGATGCCCATGAGTGGGAGGGCGCCTGTGCCGGAAAGCTCGAGCCGCCGGATTATCTCTTCGAGCTAGCCAAAGGCGAAAGTCCCGAAGCGGCAATTCTGCGTAGACGGCTCGCGCATAATGCCGCTCACCAGGGCGACAAGACCTGGAGCTATGGTCCTCAATATGAGCCGGGCATTTGCGCGACGGGCGGCTCCAAGTCGACCGGATGTCCGGGCGGGAACTGGCAGCTCTGCGGGTCGAATACGTATCCTGCGGGCGATTTTCCCGCCTGCCACAGTAGCCTGGGCGTATACGATCTGAACGGTAATGCGGCCGAACACATGAATCTGCCCCTGAACGAGCAACAGATGTCGAGCCATGGCAGCAAGGAACTGGGCTATACCGAAATGAAGGGCAGCTGGTTCATCTTCGACACCTACCGCGCGCACGAGGATTGGTGCCGGTGGCGTGCGCCTTTCTGGCATGGCTCCCGGGTCATGGACCCTCACAGCCACGCCAATTACCACCTGGGATTTCGCTGCTGCAAGAGTATCCAGCCGCAGCAATCGCCGCTGCCGAACTCCCCGCCGCCGCCGTAACGGCGCCGCAACGGAATTGCCCGTAACCGTTTTCGGCTATCCCTGAACGACTGCGGCAGCATCAGCGGGCATCATGGCGGCAGGTAATCGCATACACGGTGCCAAAAGAGGAGTAAATATGGAACCTTCGCCAGCGGCGGGTACCACTCAAGCGCACAAATCCCGACCGGACCATGCGCCGGTACGAATTCCCGTCGCCATTTCCGCGCGGCACGTACACCTCACGGCTCCGGTCATCGAAACCCTTTTCTGCGACAAGTACCGGCTGCATGTGCACTCAGGGCTGGCACAGCCGGGCGAATTTGCGGCCGAGGAGACGGTGACCTTGATCGGCCCGCACGGGCGCATACCCCATGTTCGCATCGTCGGGCCGCCACGCGCGGTCAATCAGGTGGAACTGTCGCGAACCGATGCGCTCACGCTCGGAATCAACGCCCCGGTGCGCGAGTCGGGAGATCTTGCGGGGACGCCCGGTCTGCTCATCGAAGGACCGAGGGGATCGGTGCAACTCGATTCCGGGGTGATCTGTGCCCTACGGCATGTTCACATGAGTCCCGCCGATGCGACGGTGCTCGGCTATAAGGATCAGGACCGGATCGAACTGGCGGTGGAAAGCGACGAGCGGCGAATGTTGTTCCGGGACGTTGTCGTGCGCGTATCGCCCAATTATCGATTGGAGCTGCACCTCGATACCGATGAAGGCAACGCGGCAGGCCTGCGGTCGGGCGAATTCGTGATCCTGAAGTAGGGCATACGGTTCGGCTCGGATGCTCGGCCCGGGCGAATTGCTAACGCAGTGCCGCCGAAACCGCACCGAAGAAATCGAGATCGTCGACGATGTCCATGCCCTGGGGTTTCGATTGCGCACTGCAGACGACGACGACGAGGCGCTCTTTGGGATTGAGATACACGTACTGACCGAAGATGCCCTGCGCCATGAACGCGCCTTGCGGGTCGGGAACATTCGGCGTCGGCATCGCCGGCCACCAGAAGTAGCCATAGTCGAGCTTCTTGCCATTTTTCAAACGCTGCGGCGCGCCAGCCTCCTCGAGCCATCCGGCGGGGAGCACGTCCTCGCCGCCGGCGTGGCCGCCATTGAGGAAGAACAGCCCGAACCGCCCGTAATCGCGCAGCGTGGCGCTGAAACCGCTGCCGGCGATTTCAATGCCGTCAGGCGAGTCGAGCCACCACGTCGCATCGGCCTCCATCCCAAACGGCTTCCAGATGCGCTCGCTGAGGTATTCGGAGAGCGAGCGTTTGACCGCGTTGTGCAGGACCGCGCCCGCAACCAGCGTCTCGCCCGTATTGTAATTGTTCACGGTGCCGGGTTCCGCCGCTCGCGGCAGTTTCCTCATCAGTTCGAGAGCCGCGCCCGGCCGTTGCGCGATTTGCGCCTCCAGCAGTCGGCGGCGATCCGATGTGGGATCGGTGTAAGTCTCGTTCCAGCGCACGCCCGAGGACATCATCAGGAGGTCTCTGATTGAGACGCCCTCGTAAGCGCTGCCGGCGAGCGTCGGCACATATTTCGTGACGGGATCCCCGATGCTGCTGATGTAACCCTGCTTGAGCGCGGCGGCAATCAACGTCGAGGTGATCGACTTTGCCACGGACATGGACATCCAACGCGTCGTTGGCGTATTGCCATATTGGTACAGTTCGAGAGCGACGCGGCCATCCTTGAGGACGAGCACAGCGGCCACGCGATTTACCGCCAGATAGTCGAACAAGTCCCAGTGCTTTCCGCGCGACACGAACTTGAGTTGCGTGAGCTGCCGTGGGGCGGGAGGCAGCGGCCGCACCTTGTCTCCGTGTTCGATCGTGCGGGACGGAAACAGTCGATCGATGTTGCGAAACGTATTGACGGCGAGATCGGGTGTCAGCGTGCCGTCGTAGACCTGGCGCACGGAGCCGATCGGTTCTCGGGCGTGAGGGTAGTCCTGCGCCTGTGCGGAGGCGCGCATTCCGCAACCGAGCGCCAGCGTCATGAACAGCGGAACTGACGCGTGACCCAGCAAGCCCGACTTACCGCTGCGCATTGCATTGGTACGGATGAACGCCCGGTAAAATACGGCGCACGACGTCGAACTCGATCGAAGCATCCTTGAGAATATGCCAGGCCGTCGAGGCCACGATCAGATTTTCGTCGGGAAACACCAGCAATCGCTGACCTCCGAAACCCCGCGCTGCCCACGCCATCTTGGCCGGCTGTCCATAGGGGAGCAGCCACCAGAGATAGCCGTACTTGAAACCCTCACGGGCATCGATCTGGGGTGTCACCGAGTCCCGCACCCATTCGGGCGATACGATCTTCTTGCCGCCCCAGACACCGTGATGTAGGTACAAGAGGCCGATCTTGGCCAGATCCTGCGTGCGTAGGAACAGGCCGCCTTCCGTGTCGACCACTCCGAGCGGCGTGCGCTTCCAGTGATAGTCGCGGATACCGAGCGGCGAGAACAGGAAGCGTCGCGCGTATTCCTCGATGTCCGTGCCCGTCTCGCGTTTGAAGATGTGCGCCAACAGCTGCGTAGCGCCACTCGAATACTGGAACACGGTTCCAGGCTCCGTTGCCATGGGCCGATCGATGACGAATTGGATCCAATCGTCGGTGGCCTCCATCAGGTCGGACGGATTGGCGGCATCGGCGTAGGCAACGTCTTCATTCCAATCGAGGCCGCTGGTCATGGTCAGAAGGTTCTGCACGGTCATACGCCGCTTACGCTCGTCGAGATTCTTAACCTTGTTCTCATCGAAGTAGTGAAGCACCGGTGTCGTCAGAGGAGCCTTGAAGTCGCCGCGCGTGACAGCGATCCCGATCAGCACCGATGTCACGGTTTTGGACACCGACTGCATCGAATGAGCCTCCGTGCCGTGATAGTAAGGATGCCACGCCGGGTCGAAATAATTGTAGGGGCCGCTGAGCCGCGCATTCAACGGCCCTTTCTCGTGGGCTTCCTTGAAATAGATCTGTCCGTAATCATGCGGATACTTGCGATCAAACAGCACTTGCCCGCAGCGCATGACCAGCAGGCTGTCCACCAGCGGGTACTGGCCCGCGGCAATGTCCGCATCGAAAGCCGCGAGCGGTGCAGGATCGATTGCGAGCGAGGCGGGGGGTGCGAGAGACTCGCTCGAAGCGGGCGCCGCGATGCCCCACGTCACCGCAAGTACCGCAAGACAACCCGCCCGCGATCGCGCCGAGGCATGCGCACGGGTGGCTGAAGAGAATAATCCCGGCATGTAGAACTCCCCGTGTGAGCCTTCGCCCGACTTCATCGATCGTGATGCGCGCCCGCCGATCATATCGTGGGCGCCCGGGCGGCGCCCATGATAGAGGGCTCAAGGCGCATCAACTTCATAACCTTTCCCGCGAAGCTCCTCGAGCAGACCAGCTTTCCCCAGCAGCATGTCCATGTTGACCACCGCCAAGGTCACTCCGCTGCCTTGCAAAGATCTTTCCATGGAGTCCAGCCACGTTCGGCGCACGCGGGCGATGAGATCACCTGTTGCAGCTCCGGTGTCGAGCGCCGCGAGGCACGCGTTCACTTCCGCAGGTTCAGGCAAATTCTCGATGCGTTCCACGTTGCCGGTCGCCCACGCCTGCGCGCGGTCAATCAGCCGCGGCAAGCCGCTCTCGATCGTTACCAGCGAGGCCTCGACGCAGGTGTTTTCGGTGGACGCTTGCATGGTCTTCAGCGCTTCCAGTACGTCGCCCACGCCGGCAATCTTTACCTCATCCACCGGCACATGGTGCTTTTTGGCGAGCGTGCGTACCGCGGCACCCAGGTCCAGGCGCGCCGATAGACCCACTTGATGAAACGCGGCCTGCTGCAGGAACGCCGTTGCGATGAGAGGTCGGTATCGTTCCCACTTATCCGGTTCGTCGGTGTACTTGGTTCGCAGCCGTGCGAAGCGGACATAGAGAGGGGGCGGCAACACATCCTTGAGCCTCTTGCCGCCTTGAACCATCAACAGCTTGCGTTCCGTGATCAACAGCCAGAGTATTCTGACGATGCCGATTTCGAGCGGCTTGGGAACCAACACGCGCTTCGTGGTATCCAGCACGCGTTCTACTTCATTCGCTTTCCAAGTGATCCCCTTGGGCAGCGGCGAGAGACTGCCCAGGATCCACAATTGCGCCGAGCCGTGATGCACGTGCCACATTCCGGGGCCGGTGCGCTCGCCGGTTACGACAACCTCCTCCATGAGTGACGGAGGCGCCTGCTGTGCATGGCATACGAACGCCAGGAAGGATCCGGCCAGCAGGACGGCCATCATGGGGAAGTTTGCCCTCGTGCGCCCCGAGGCTGTCACTGCTGGGTCATGAGCGCCGCTCATGCTCTCGGTTGCGCACCGATGAAAGGACCTCGCTGAGCGGGCGGTACCGGCCTGCGCCGCCACTTGCGCCATAAATCGTACACGGCCAACACACCGGTGAGACACGCGAGCGTCGCAAAGTAGGCCTTCGGTCCGAACGCAGCCATTACGCTGCCCGCCAGGAGGGGTCCAATGATTGCCGCCGACCCGTTCAACAGCAGCAGCGCGCTGCTTGCGGCGACCATTTGCGCCGGCTCGAGCTTATCATTGACGTGCGATACGGAAAGCGAATAGAGCGTCAAGGAGGATCCGCTGAACAGGGCTGCGAGCCCTAGAAACAAAGCATGCGGCATATCGCGGAATATCACGATGCCCGATGCAATGAGCATCGCGAGCGTACAAACGGCGGCGATCATCGTGCGGCGATCCATTCGATCCGACATGCGTCCGACCGGGTATTGCGTTGCCACCGCAGCGAGAATGCTCACCGCCATGAAGGCGGCGACGCTTGAGGTTTCCAAGCCGCTGAGTCGCGCGTAGACGGGGCCCATCGAAAAAATGATCGATGAAATGAGGCCCGATGTCATGACGCCAACCACGCCGAGCGGCGAATCGCGATATAGTTCCAAAAGACGCACTTTGCGCGGCGCCGCGCGTTCCGGTACCTGGCGAGCGGACAGCACGATCGGCACCATCGCCAGAGAGATCAGCACGGAGACCAGCATGAACGGGTTGGGCGTACGCGGGTCCGACAACACCAGAAGAAACTGTGCTGCGCCGAGGCCGACGTAGCAGACGATCATGTACACCGCAAACAGGGTGCCGCGGTTCGCGCGGCTCGCACGATCGTTGAGCCAGCTCTCGGCAACCACATAGATGCCCGCGAAACAAACGCCCGAGACCAGCCGCATGACACCCCAGGAGAAAGGATTGACGAACGATCCCTGCACGAGAATCGACATCGACGCGACCGCCGCCAGGGCCGCGAAGACGCGGATGTGGCCGACCTGCCGTAGCAGTGGCGGCGCAATCAGGGTGCCGAACACGTAGCCGACGTAATAACAGGACATGATGGCGCCGGTCACCACCGGGGTAAACCCTTCGAGCGTGGCGCGCAGACCGAGAAGCGTGCTCTGCAGGCCGGCGCCCAACATGAGCGCGCCCATGCCGAGAAACAACGGCCAGGTTGTGTTAAGAGGCACGGTCTCTCTGACCGACTTGGCGGGGGCTTTTAGCGGGAATCATTTCATGAATCGCATGATCATCACGGTGGATTCCCGGTCGCCGTCGCCGAGAAATCTGCTGCCGCACTAAACCGATGTGTATAATGAGGTAAGTAGTGTAACCGATTGACAATACAATACAAATAAGAGCGGTTCGCGGGGGCTCTGGGTGGCTGTCGCGGGACGCGGCCGAGACCGCGTGTCAGCCGGCTGCATCTCGATGTCGAGGCGAATCGTTTCCGTTCGGAGACTCACCGGCCTCGCGACGTGTGCTGATTCCCGGTGCGGGGGCATCGCCAATTCGTGCAATGCGTTTGGGTGATTTCATCGGCCACCAGCCACAGCGCGGCAGGCGCAGGACGTTGAGATTGCCCACTTGATGCGCCAGTAAGTCGCGAGAAAAATCAACAGGGGTCACGCGATCGTAGATGGCGGTGAGGGAGCGGTGCTCGGCAGTCGCAGTCGATTTGGCCCCCAAAGCAGTGCGCAAGGCCGCGATCGTCGCATCGAATCGGGGACGAAACAGCTGCAGGATGGAGAGCCAGGTGCCGCCGAAGATGAATGTATTCCACAGGCCGCCGCCATTGATGAGCTTGCGCGCCTGTAGTACGTCCGGTTTTTCGATAAATTCGTACACACTCGTCGGCATTTGCGGCGTCGCATGCCACGGAACGACGTACCCCAATTGGTCGTGAGGTCCTTCCGGCACGGTGCCCAACAGGTAAACCGGCTGCGGTGCATCGCTGATCCATTCGAGCATATCGACGAGCGAACGCGTCATGACTTCCTCATCGCTCACGATATGGTCGCAGGGCAGGAATATAATGGGAGTCGTGGGGCCGAGGCGGTCTTCCAGTTGCAGCAGAGCCAGTAGGACTTCGTATGCCGTGCCCTGATGCTTGGGCTGCACGAAAATGTTGTCAATCGGGAGTTCTTTGAGCGCGCTCGAGCGCCGATGACGGGCGGGCTCCGCGACGACCGCGCCGATCCTAACGAGCGGGCACACCGTGGCGGCGCGCCGAAGCGTCTGCGCCAGCGGATCGCGCGCGATCATCGTAGGCGGCTCCTGCGCCGCACCGTGCTCCGGCGTCGCGATGGCTGGACGCTGCGCATCTTCGCGACTCGCGAGAAGCAAGCACCACGGATCAATTCTGGCTTGCACCAATACCTCTTCAGTCAACGGGTTGAGCCCCCAGGCATATTGAAAGGGTCGCACATCGGATTGTCCGTGAAAAGGTGGCTCGGTGCCATCGAGCGTCGCAGGCGTGCGACATTGCCGGATCCGATGGGCGGAACATCACCGCGGATGCGGAATGGGGGCCAATCGGGGGGGGGCGCCCAGCGGCGGCCGCCGGACCTCGCCAAGAAGGCGCATTTGCAGTACCGTCACTCGCAGCCGCATGAAAATAGGACGGGGAGCCATATGACACGCAACCGATTTTCCGGGCCCATCTCCGTGAGCGCGGCTTTCTTTGGCCTGCTTTGTCTGACGGCGAGCATTCACGCCGGTTCGGCGGATCGATTCGACGCAGCGGTCGCACATGCGGGCCGCTCGGCGGCGGATTTGAAGCGAGATGCGATCGATCACCCGGCCGAAATTTTGCGTCTGACCGGGATCAAGCCCGGAATGAACGTTGCCGATGTGCTGGCGGGCGACGGGTATTACAGCGAGTTGTCGAGCTATGTGGTGGGACCAACCGGCAAGGTATTGTTGATCAACAACGAGGCCTTCGATCATTGGAGCGATAATCTCACCGCGCGGATCGCCGGAAATCGATTGCCCAATGTCGAGCACCGGACGCTCGATCTCAATCACATGAATCTGCCGGCTTCGAGTCAAGATGCCGTTCTTCTGATCAAGGTCTATCACGACTTATATTGGGTCGATCCCGAGGGGCAATGGCCGAGGATCGATGTGAGCGCCGTGCTCGATCAGCTCGCGCGGGCTCTAAAACCGGGCGGCGTGTTGCTGCTGGTCGATCACTCTGCCAAGGAGGGAACCGGCAGCGCAGATGCGGGCCGATTGCATCGCATCGACGAGGCGTTCGCCGTGAAGGATTTCGAATCTCACGGGCTCAAAGTCGTGGCGAAAAGCGGTATATTGAGAAAACCCGACGACGCCCGGGATCAACTCACCTATAAGGGGCCCATGGTCGGAAAGACGGATCGTTTCGTGTTGGTATTCAAGAAATCCGCTCCGTAGCGTGCCGCCACTTTGCCGGGGCGCACGAGGCAACGGCGCGATCGAACGATTAGCCTGCCAGAGGCTTTTATCCGAGGAGTTTGAGCGGTGCGAGTCGCCTGTTACTCGGTTCCCGGCCCGGCACGAGATGTGATACGCATCGTCGAGAGGCCGAAACCAGTCCCGTCGCAAAACGAAGTGCTGGTTCGCGTGCATGCGTCGGGCGTCAATCCGTCCGATGTCAAGTCGCGCAAAGCCGGCCCATTGGCCTTTGCGGAAATCATTCCGCACAGCGATGGAGCAGGCGTCATCGAGGCGGTCGGTAGCGACGTCGACTCGCGCCGTATCGGCGAACGCGTCTGGTTATGGAACGCCGCATGGAAGCGTGCTCACGGCACGGCGGCTGAATACGTGGCACTGCCGTCGCGGCAGGCCGTTCGGTTGCCGAACAATACCTCATTCGAGGTGGGTGCTTGTCTGGGCATACCCGCACTGACGGCATACCGTGCGGTCTTTTTCGGCGGTGACCTACGCGGTCTGAATATTCTCGTCGCGGGTGGAGCCGGGGCGGTGGGGCATTATGCCTGTCAAATGGCAGCCCATGCCGGGGCCGCGCCCATCGCAACGGTGTCTTCGGACGAAAAAGCGAGGCAAGCGATCGCGGCGGGCGCCTCCGAGGTAATCAATTACAAGAAGGAATCGGTGGGCGATCGCATTCAGCAAGTCACTCGCGGGATCGGTGTTGACCGGGTGCTGGAAGTCGACCTGGCAGCCAATGCCCGCCTTTATACCGGCTGTCTGCGTCGCGACGGCCGGGTAATCGTCTACGGCTCCGCCGATTGGGCTACCAAATTGCCGCTACGCGATTGGCTCGTCCACGGCCTCACGATGTCTTTCTTCATCGTCTATGAACTGAGCCAATCGGTGCGAGATCGCGCCATCGCCGATCTTACCGAGTGGCTCGAGCAAGACCGCCTGGTTCATCGGGTTGCCGCGCGCTATTCTTTGGAGGAAACCGCGTTGGCGCATGAAGCGGTCGAGAGCGGACAAGTCATCGGTAATGTGGTCGTCGTACCGTAGCGCATCGGTATCGACCGGGAACGAGCCAGCGCCGTCGACGCGATGAGGAGCGGCCGTTGCCAATAGTGTGGGGTTCATCATGACCGTGCCGCCGGCGTCGCTGCTTCGAGTCTCCCGGAAAGCGATGCGTCGGATGGCCGATCGGGATACGCCGTTCATAAGAGATGAGTGGTACGTGGTCGCGTTCGCCGAGGAGATCGGTCGCGCTCTGCTCAAGCGCACCGTGCTCGGCGACCGAATGGTCATGTTCAGGACGAGGGGTGGAACTCCCATCGGAATGGAAGATCGCTGCGCCCATCGCTCCTATCCGCTCTCGGCCGGGGTGCTCGATGGGGACACCATCATCTGCGGCTATCACGGCTTGCGGTACAACGAGACCGGAGATTGCATCGAGGTTCCATCGCAGGTCCGCTGTGCGACAGGCATCGGTGTTCGAACATTCCCGCTCGTCGAGCGGGGGCCATTCGTCTGGGGATGGTTCGGTGACCCGTCCAAGGCTGAACCCGAGCTGATTCCAGCGACGCCCTGGCTGGAGAACAATGAATGGGCGTCCTCTCGCGATTATTTTGATCTCAAATGCAACTACGTCAGCCTGCATGAGAATCTGCTCGACCTGACACACCTGTCCTACGTCCACGCACGCAGCTTCGGCACCCCGGATTACGCGCGAGCGCCATATGAGGTTGAATCCAAAGACGGCCGCTTCAGGATCACGCGCCGTGTTTCACCGACGCGACTGCCCCCCGTGTGGGCCGAGCCGACGGGACTGCGGCATGAGCACGCCGCACGCGTCGCGACTTCCGAATTCACGGCTCCCGGGCTGCACGTCGTGAGCGTCCGTTTCTTCGATGCCGAGGTACCGGAAAGCGAGCAGCCCATCTATGAGATCAGGACGTGTCATGTGCCGACACCGCAAACCCACGGGAGTACTCACTATTTCATCGTGCACAGCCGAGATTTCGCGTTGCATGATGAGGGCGTAACGGCGTTCATGCGTGAGCAGCTGATGACGGCATTTCGCGAAGATGTAGAGGCTCTGACGCTGCTCGAACGAGTGCTTGCCGAAGCGGATCCCAATCGCTATGAAATCTCCATCGCCTCCGATGCACCGGGTGTGGAGATGCGACGGTATCTGTTCGAAAGGGCCTGCGAAGGCAGCTGCGCGAGATCCACATCGGAGGGGGATTGAAGCGAGTTGGTTGCTCAGCGCTCAAACCGTGCCCTGCCTTGCGCAAGCATGCGCCCCGGGCCACCGATGCGCCGGCAGTTCCGCTGCTTGTGCGACTAAAATTCTCCGTATCCCCGTGCCATGGCCGCGGCAAAGATCGGCAGCAAAACGAAGAGCGCGAGTTCGAGGTGCAGATAACGGCGCGCTGCTCGGATAGCGGCGTCGTCGGGCGCAAGGTCCGACTTTCGCCAGCGAATAAAAGCGACGGTAGGGGGCACGGAGAGGAGACCAATGAGGACGAAGGTCGTGATCTTGGCCCAAAAGAATGCGTTATGTGAGTAGTACGCCCAGCCTTTCGCGGCAAAAATAGCGCGGTAAAAGCCGATGACCAGAACCGCGCCCGCAAAGGTTCCGTACCACGCGTCCATCGCGGCGGTGCGGACCGCGGTGGTACTGCTCATCCCTGCCCGCACGGTCACGAATTCGGCAAATAAAATACCGAATATCCCGAAGATCAGAACGTGGTGAGCTATGGTGAGCACCAGATCCAGCACGGCAAGATCCTCGCGGCGGGCGGGAGGCCATTTTACGCCGTGCGACTTCCGCCGGCAGTACGATTTCAGGACCGTCATCGATGGCTTACGGGCATCCAAAGACACCCGAAGTCCCCTGGCCGTTGCCGCCGGGTCAAAGGGATATCGTGGGAAGTGATTTGTTCCAGACATCCGCGATCAGCTGAGGCAGAGCTGCGCCGGCCGGACGTCGAATGTTGAAGGTTACCGAATTGTCCATGTCGGTGGGATTGGGGTTCACTTGGATGACTGTGGCGCCGGCGTCGACCGCCAGGGTTGTCAATGAGGCCGCGGGCTGCACCAGCGATGAGGTTCCGCAGGAGATGAGGAACTCGCATTGCTCGACCGATTCGAGGGCGGAGCCCCAGACTTGAGCGGGCAGGCTTTCGCCGAACCAGACGACACCGGGGCGAATCCGGGCGCCGCAAGCCCCGCAACGCGGTGGTTCGATGGGCGTACCGCCGGGCCGTAGCCGCGCCGGCGTGTTTGGATGCACGTAAGATTGGCGGCATTTTTCGCAATAAGGATGCGACAGTTCGCCATGCAAGTGGAGCACGTCTCGGCTTCCAGCGCGCTCATGCAGGTCATCGACGTTTTGCGTGATGAGGGTGAACCGGGGTACGAGATTCCTCATGGCGGCGATCGCTTGGTGCGCGCGATTCGGCCTGGCCTCGAGAACCGCGGCGCGACGCCATTCGTACCAGCCCCACACCAACGCAGGGTCACGTTCGAATGCATAGGGCGTCGCGAGCTCGGAGGCATCGAATCGTTCCCAAAGGCCGGTTTGCTTGTCGCGAAACGTCGGAATTCCGCTTTCTGCCGAGACTCCCGCTCCCGTGAGAACGACGACCCGAGCCGCAGCGCGGAGGGCGGCGACGATTCGCGGATCGGTGGCCTCATCGTTCATTCACGGTTCCCCTGAACCCAAGCGATCGTCGATCTTTGGTCTGTTAGACTGAAAGTGTCTCACGCTCGCCGGATTGACCGGCGCACGGAATTCACATGAAATGGCTCTTGGCGGCTTTCGGTCTGATTTCACTGAACGCGCTTGCCGCGGAAGCCACCTTGGAGATCGTTGCCGACAAGTCGCGATTGAGTTTTTCTCAATCCCAGTTACTGTCCCGGCGCGACCTGCAGACGCTCTTCGTGACAGATAGCGAATACAAGCAGGAATTTACCAGGTTCAAGGCGATTCCCATCGCAAATCTGTTCACGGGTTTGACGATACCGGAACTTGCGGTGATCCAATTCAACAGCTCGGACGGTTTCTCAGCCAATCTGGAGAAATCACGTCTCACCAGCTCCGATCCCAAGGCATCGGAAGCTTTTCTGGCGATCGAGGATCCCAAGAATCCCTGGCCGCGGCTCGTCGGAAAAACGGCTTCAGCTGGTCCGTTCTACCTCCTCTGGATGAACCCCCGGGCATCCGGGATAGGACCGGAGGAATGGCCCTACGGCATCGTCTCGATCCGTGTTCTGTCAGACGCACACAGCGTGTTTCCCGATATTTTCCCGGCCGCCAACGCCACGACCAATGTTCAAGACGGATTCAAGTCCTTTCAAAAGAATTGCTTTGCGTGCCACAAAATGAACGGCAATGGGACAGCGTCGATCGGGCCGGACCTGAATCTTCCTAGGAATCCGACGGACTACCTTGAAGCCAACGCGCTCACCGCGCTCATTCGCAATCCCGCCGGCGTGCGGACCTGGCCTGGGATGCGCATGCGGGGATTCCCCGAGGCGGTGATTCCAGATGCCGAACTCGCGGATCTGATCGCATACCTCGGGTACATGCGTAGCCACAAGGCCAAATCGGGAACGGCGGCAGCAGGCGAATAAACTCGGCGTTCGCGGTGGCTCGGGCGCGGGAGGGTCAGGGAAGCACGCGCAGGTGCGCCGTCTCATTGACGCGCAGCACCACGATGCGATCGGCTGAAGCGGTAATTTCATTGATCGCGCAGGGATCTTGCGCAAGCTTCCAATACGCGGACAACGGCTGATCCAAGATCTGCAACAGCAGGGCGCGGTTGACGCTGTCGTGACTCACCATGACGATCGTCTCCGCCGGGTGCCTGTCGATCGCCAAGCGGAGCGCGTCCGCAGCTCGCGCGACGAGTTCCTGTAGCGACTCACCCTTCGGAAATCGCATCAGGTGAGGATTCTCGCGCCAACGCCGATAGAGCACCGGGCACTCTGCTTCGATGGCCGCGTGTGTTTGCCACTGCCACTCGCCGTAATCCAGGTCGATCAGGCTGGGAAGGATCTCGCACCCCGCCTTGCACTGCTGCGCGATCGCCGATCCGGTATCCCTGCAGCGCTTCAGCGGGCTGGTATAGACGACCCTCGGCCGCCAGAATCGGGCAATCCAGTCGGCTGTGGAGTTCGCCTCGGCAATTCCGCGTTCGGTCAATTCGATGTCCGTACGGCCTCGAAATCTCTCGGGTGCGATTCCCTGCACGTGACCGTGCCGTACCAATAAAATTGTCGCCGTGCCCGTAGGTTCCATCACGAATCATCCTCGAATCGAATTATATGACCGGGGCGTTCTGCATCGCCGGTTCGTCGTGGTTCACGCCGTCAGAATTGCCGGCCTCCATGTGGCCCTGCGGCATAAATTTGAGGTTCGACAGCAGGCATCCATGCCTGTGAGCGCAATCGACACCACCCTGTGCTCGTCGTGATGGATCTACAAGGGCACTGTCGGAATGGCGACCGAATCTCAGCGCGAAATCAGGGCATCCATGTCCGCCTGCATGCGCTCCTTATATTCGTCGGACCAGTGAGCGCCAGGTTTCGCCTTGCTGTTGTCTTTGGGCCTCGGGGTGGCTGGCGTCTTGCTTTCTCTTGGCGATTTGCGTGCGCCAGCCTTTAGTTTGAGGGTGGTTCGGGGCGCAGCGGGGCTAGAGGAGGAGTTCGAATTGTTCATGCAATTATTGGGCACCTATTACGGGTTGTTAACTTGAGTTGGCGTCGAGTTTTCATCACAGCGAGATAGTAGCCATCGCTTATGACGTTTGTACACCTTTCATTGCGAAAATCCAGCCGTGGTTCGCTAGAGGTTCCGGCAATTCAAGTGCTAAAGTGAGCGACTCCGGAAGGTTGCGGGTGACCTGGTGGCAGTCATGCAATTGATCGACTCTCGCAAGCGCGATCTCGGCGGCTTTGTGGTACGCCGCGTGTTGCCTGCCGCAACGCGGCAGATGGTGGGACCTTTCATCTTTTTCGATCACCTCGGGCCGACGCGATTTCAGCCTGGCGAAGGCATTGACGTCAGGCCGCATCCGCACATTGCGCTCGCCACCGTTACCTACCTCTTTACCGGTTCCCTCTTGCACCGCGACAGCTTAGGTTCGGTGCAAGAAATCAAGCCGGGCGACGTCAATTGGATGAGCGCGGGGGAGGGCATCGTGCACTCCGAACGGACGCCACCGGAGTCTCGCCCGCAGGGACCTCACATTCACGGTATCCAGAGCTGGGTTGCGCTGCCGGACGGGAATGAGGATGGCAAACCTTCCTTCGCCCACACCGCCGCCGCGGCACTGCCGCATCTCAAATTGGACGAAGTATCTCTGTCGGTGATTGCAGGCCGCGCCTTCGGAGCACAATCGCCTGTTCAGGTGCTTTGGCCGACGCTGTACGTCGACGCTCAACTGCCGCCTGGCGCGACGCTCGAGGTAGCGCCGGAGTACACGGAACGGGGCGTGTACGTGGTGGAAGGCGCACTGAGCATCGGTGAAACGCAATTGAACGAAGGTCAGCTCGGAGTCTTGGAACCCGGGGTCACCGTCCCGGTATGCGCCGTGAGCGCTGCCCGCGTGCTACTGCTCGGCGGTGAATCCTTTGCCACGCCGCGCTTCATCGAATGGAATTTCGTCGCCTCCTCGCGCGCGCGCATCGAGCGCGCCAAGGACCGCTGGCGTGCGCAGGGATTTCCCACGGTGTCGGGCGAAACGGAATTCATTCCGCTGCCTTAAGGGTCGGGAAAGTCGCCTGACACAGCTGTAGTATGCTACAGTACTCAACTGTATACATTCTTCGGCCGGGGGGGGGGTTCCAGTGCAAGGAGCGGGGCGATTCGATGTGGTCGTTGTGGGTGCCGGGAACGCCGCGCTGTGCGCAGCGATCTCCGCGCGCGACGGCGGAGCCGAGGTACTCATGGTGGAGAAGGCGCCGGAGGACGAACGCGGCGGCAACTCGCTTTTCACGGCCGGCGGGTTTCGCTTCGTGCATTCCGGTATCGACGATCTGCGCAAGGATGTGCTGGTAGACCTGTCTGCCGCCGAGATCGAACGCATCGCAATGCCGCCATTGGCACGGCAGACTTATCTGGACGACCTGATGCGGGTGACCGACGGAGAAAGCAGCGATGAGTTGGCGGAGATCCTCATTGGCCGCTCGCGCGAGACGATCGTCTGGATGCGATCGCAGGGCGTGCGCTTCCTGCCGATGTTTGGCCGCCAGTCGTACCTGGTTGAGGGAAAGCACCATTTTTACGGCGGCGTCAATATTGAGGCAGTGGGCGGCGGCTGGGGTCTGGTCGACGCGCTGTTCAAGCGCGCGGAGAAGCGGGGCATCGAGGTGCGCTACGCGACCGAAATGCGCGACCTGCTGCAATCGCGCGACGGTGCCATTAGCGGAGTGCGAGTCAAGGGCCCTCGCGGCTATGAGGACATCGCTGCGAAATCCGTCGTGCTTGCCTGCGGCGGCTTCGAATCCAATCCGGAAATGCGCACGCGCTACCTCGGTCCGGGGTGGGAGCTCTGCCGTGTTCGTGGCACGCGTCACAACACCGGCCGCGGCATACAGGCTGCGCTCGACATCGGCGCGCAGCCCTTCGGCGGCTGGTCCACCTGTCACGCCGTCCAATGGGACATCAGCGCACCGCCGTTTGGCGACCGGGTGGTTCTCGACAACTTCCAGAAGCATTCCTACCCGATCGGCATCGTCGTCAACCTGAACGGCGAGCGCTTCATCGACGAGGGTGCCGATTACCGCAACCATACATACGCCAAGTACGGGCGCGAGGTGATGAAGCAGCCGAAGCGCACGGCGGTCCAGATCTTCGATGCGAAGACGATCGATATGGTTCGCGACGAGTACCGCATCAGGCAGGTCACCAAGTACCAGGCCAACACGCTCGAGGATCTCGCGGCCCATCTCGAGGTCGACCCGCGGGGTCTGATCCGCACCGTGACCGAGTTCAACAGCGCCTGCCAGCCGGGCAACTACAACCCCTCGATACTCGATGGCGTGAAGACCGAGGACATTGCGCCGCCGAAATCCAACTGGGCGCTGCCGATCGACAAGCCGCCGTTCACGGGCTTCGTCGTCACCTGCGGCATTACCTTCACCTTTGGCGGCCTGCGTATCGACAATCGCGCCGCGGTGCTCGACACGGGCGACTGCGCAATTCCGGGTCTCTTCGCGGCGGGGGAGCTGGTCGGCGGCCTCTTCTACGGTAACTATCTTGGCGGCGCCGGGCTGATGTCGGGCGCGGTATTCGGACGCCTCGCAGGCGCTTCGGCTGCAAACTACGCGCGCGATTGGCAGCCTGCCGCGCACGCGTAGAGTAGGCACGCATGAGCGCACGCGAGGGCAACGGGGTCTATCTCATCACCGGTGGTGCCAGCCTGATCGGCTCGCACGTTGCCGATCGTCTGCTCGCCAAAGGCGCCAAAGAGGTGCGGCTGCTCGACAATTATTCTCTTGGGACGCCTTCGACGACAGCGCACCTCGGTGCCGATCCGCGGATCAAGAGCATTCGTGGCGACATCCTTCGCCTGCCGGAGTTGCTCGAGGCGATGCAGGGAGTCGACGGTGTGTTCGCACTCGCCGGCTTCTTGACGTTGCCGATGGCCCGTGATCCGATCGCGGGCCTGTCGGTGAACGTACTCGGCATGGCAAACACGCTGGAAGCGTGTCGGCTCGCCGGCGTGCGCCGCATCGTGTTCTCCTCGTCCGTGGCGGTCTACGGCAATGCCACGACGTTTCCGATCAGCGAGGAGAGCGCTTATGTCAGCGCCGGGCTGCAGCCTCCATCCCAACTGTATGCAGCGAGCAAATTGATCGGTGAGGCGACCTGCGCGCGCTACGCCCAGTCGCATGGGGTGCAGTTCAATGTGCTACGCTTCGCCTCCGTCTACGGCGAGCGTCAGCACGCGCGTGCCGTGAATGCGCTGTTCGTCGCACAGGTGTGCGACCAGGTTCGTCGCGGCGAGGCCCCGCTGATCGAGGGCGACGGCAGCGAGGTGCACGACTACGTGTACGTTACGGATGTGGCGAGCGCGTGCGTGCTGGCGATGCACAGCGAATCGCATGGTCACGCAATCAACATCGCCACCGGCGTCGACACCTCGGCGACGCAGGTGGCCGACATCGCGCTGCGGCTTTGCGGCCGCGGCGACCTGAAGCCTCAGTACCGTGAGGATCGCCGGCCGGTTCGCTCCGCCGCCGGTACGCGGTTGGGCTTCTGCAGGGACAAGGCAGCGCGCGAGATCGGCTGGCAGCCGCAAATCGACATCGAGGAAGGCATTCGTCGTCTGCTCGCGTGGCAAAGGACACAGGAGTGAATAAGCAGAAGTTCAGCGTCGTCTTGGACGGCAGTGATTCGCTGCCCGACTTTGTCTACGGGAAACTCCGTTCGGCGATCCGCAACCAGGAACTCAAGCCGGGCGATCGACTGCGCGAGGTCGAATTGGCCGAGCGGCTGGGCGTCAGTCGCACCCCGGTGCGTGAAGCGCTCAAGCGCCTGGAGGCGGACGGCCTGACTCAGGTGGCGCCGCCTCGCGGCTTCGTCGTTACGGAGTTGACGCACCGCCGTGTAATGGAGCTCTATGCCATGCGCGAGATTCTGGCCGGCGTGGCCGCACGCTTTGCGGCCGAACAGGCTTCGCCCATGGAAATCCAAACGCTGCAGGAACTGGTCACCCAGCAGGGCACCGCCAAGGATCCCGTCTCGGCGGCTCGACTGAACGATCGCCTGCGCGAGGCGATTACCTCGGCGGCACACAACGAGTTCCTGACGCGAGCAACCAATTCGCTGAATGATGCGCTGGAATTGCTCGGTGCGACGACGTATTCCATGCCGGGGCGAATCGAGTCGGGTTGGAAGGAGAACAAGAAAATCGTCGAGGCGATCGCGCGACGCAACGGCACGGTTGCCGAGGAAGCCGCTCGCCTGCATGTGCGCCATGCAGCCAAGCTGCGGGTGCAGATGTTGTTCGGCAAGAACTCCAACTAAGAGGAGGTCAATCGCACGATGCCGCTGCACAGGCTACGCGCTGTCTTCATGCGCGGCGGGACCTCCAAGGCGCTGATGTTTCACCGCCGAGACCTGCCCGAGCAACAGGAGAGTTGGGCGCCGATCTTCCTGGCTGCGATGGGCACGCCTGACCCGAACGGTCGTCAGCTCGACGGCATGGGCGGCGGAGTCTCGTCACTGTCAAAAGTATGCGTCATTGGTCCGCCGACGCACCCGGCAGCCGACGTCGACTATACGTTCGCGCAGATCGGTGTCGACCATGCGACGGTCGACTACGGCGGTAACTGCGGCAACATGTCCTCGGCGGTCGGCCCCTTCGCCGTCGACGAGGGGCTCATCGAGGCGCTCGAGGACGGCCCGACGACGGTACGGATTCATAACACCAATACACGCAAGCTGATCGTCGCACGCTTTTCGATCGAGGGTGGGCGAGCTGCGGTACGCGGCCCGCTCGCCATCGACGGGGTTTCCGGCACCGGCGCGCCCATTCGTCTGGAGTTCCGCGATTTGGCGGGCGCACGCACCGGCAGGTTGCTGCCGACGGGCGAGCCGCTGCAGACTCTCCCGTTACCGGACGGTCGGGCCGTGCGTGCGAGCCTCCTCGATGCGGGCAATCCTTGTGTCTTCGTCGATGCCGCGGACCTCGGGCTGATCGGCAACGAGCCGCCCGAAGACATCGCGGTGAACAACGCGCTGATGACCAACCTCGAAGCCTTGCGTCGGCACGCCTCGACGCTGATGGGACTGGCGCCGGACCTCGATGCGGCCGCTGCTTCACCCAGCGTGCCCTTCATCGGCCTCGTGGCGCCGCCGCGAGCTTGGCGCACTCAATCCGGGATCGACCGTTCCGCCAGCGAGGCGGACATTGCGGTGCGCATGCTCTCCAGTGGTGGCCCCCATCGGGCGATTCCGATCACCTCGGCGCTTTGTGTGGCGGTTGCCTGCCGTACGCCCGGCACGCTACCCGCGCAGCTGTGCAGCTCAACGACGGGCCCGCTGCGGATCGGCCATGCCTCGGGCACCGTCATCGTCGAGGCCGAACAGGACCCCCGCCAGGGCCGTGTGCTGCACGCGAGCGTGTATCGAACCGCGCGCCGTCTCTTTCAGGGCGAGGTGATGTATTCAGAACCCGCAGGAGACTTGCCGTGACCAAGAGTCAGCCGGTCGATTCAGGCGACCTTCCACACTATCGCCTGCACATTGGCGGCGAATGGCGCGAGGGCCATCGTGGCCGGCGCTTCGATTCCGCCAATCCGTACACCGCGCGAACTTGGGCGACCGTGGCTCAGGCCGAGCCGGAGGATGTTGCTGCTGCCATCGCCGCAGCGCGCAACACCTTCGAGCGCACGTGGAGCCGCACGAACGGCGATGAGCGAGGCCGGTTGATGTTGAAGCTGGCCGATCTGTTGCACAACGACGCCGCGCGCATGGGCCGCTTGGAGAGCACCGACAACGGCAAGATCATCCGCGAGACGCAGACGCAGATGGTATTTGCAGCGCGCCATTATCGCTTCTTCGCTGGCTACGCCGACAAACTGTGGGGACGCCAGATTCCGCTCGACCAGCGCGATACGTTCGACTACGCGACCCGCGAACCGCTGGGGGTCGTGGCATTGATCACGGCGTGGAATTCGCCCATGGGTTTGCTGGCGAACAAGCTTGCGCCGGCGCTGGCTGCGGGCAATTGTGTCGTCATCAAGCCCTCCGAGCACGCCTCGGTGACGACGCTGGAGTTCTGCAAGCTGCTGCAAGCCGCCGGATTTCCGCCGGGCGTTGTCAACGTGGTGTGCGGCCCGGCGGAGGTGGGCCGGGCGCTGGTCGATGGCGGCGTGGCCAAGGTGAGCTTCACCGGCAGCTCGGCCGTTGGCCGGGAGATCGCGGCCGCTGCCGGGCGGAACTTAATACCGGTGACTCTGGAGCTCGGCGGCAAGTCGCCCAATATCGTCTTCGCAGATGCCAACCTCGAGCGGGCCGCGGACGGCGTGCTTGCGGGCATCTTCGGCGCTTCGGGGCAAACCTGCATCGCCGGCTCGCGGCTGCTGGTCGAACGCTCGATTCACGACGGCTTCGTCCAGACTTTGTCCGGGCGCGCGCGCTCGGTACGATTGGGCGATCCGTTGAACCCTGCTACCGACATGGGCACGGCTGCCAACGAGCCGCATTTTCGTCGCATTCTCGGTTTCATCGAGCGGGCGAAAACCGAAGGCGCACGTGCCGTCGCCGGAGGTGGGATTGCGCGGGGGCCGGGCCTCGAGCCGGGATTCTTCGTCGAACCGACTGTGTTCGCGGACGTGCGGAGCACGATGGAGATCGCCCAGGAGGAGGTGTTTGGGCCGGTGCTCGCCGTGATCCCCTTCGATGACGAGGACGAGGCACTCCGCATCGCCAATGGCACGCGCTACGGACTCGCTGCCGGTGTCTGGACCGAGAGCCTGCCGCGGGCGCTGCGCATGACGCGCGCGCTGCAAGCTGGCCAGATCTGGGTCAATACCTACCGGGCGCTGGCCGTGCAAGTGCCGTTCGGCGGCTTTAAGGAAAGCGGCTTCGGCCGCGAGAAGGGCGAGCAGGCGCTGGATGAGTTTCTGGCGAGCAAGAACGTCATGATCGATTTCTCCAACGATCGCCGCGACCCTTTCGCCATGCGCACCTGAGAGGAGCGGGCATGAAAGATTTGCAGCCCGAGCCGCCGAGCAGGAAGTTGTCGAGATTCGCCGCCGGACTGCGCCTCGCCGACGTGTCTGCGCCGGTACGCGATCGAGCGAGGCTGCATATTCTGGACGGCCTGGGCCTGGGCCTTGCGTCCAATGCGTTCGACTATGGGCGCCGCGCTATCGCCGCCGGCGCCGCCCTGGGGGCGGGCGGGGCCTGCTCCGTACTCGGTCGCGCGGAGCGGTTTGAGGTGCGGGACGCAGCGCTCATCAACGGCATTCTGATCCATGGCCTGGACTTCGACGACACCCACTTGGCCAGCATCGTGCATCCGACTGCCGCGAGCCTGCCGTGCGCCCTGTCGCTCGCCGAATCGCTTGGCGCGAGCGGGGAGGCGCTGCTCACCGCCTACCTGATCGGCGCCGAGATTGCCATCCGCATCGGCGCGGCCGTCAAGGGTGGGTTCCACCACGTTGGCTTCCATGCGACGGGCGTGGTCGCCCATTTCGCCTCGGCGATCGTGGCCGGCAGGCTGCTGCACCTCAACGAAGACCAGCTTGTCGCTGCACAGGGGATCGCGGGCAGCACTGCGTCGGGCATCCAAGTGTTCTTGGAGGAGGGCGCCTGGACAAAGCGTTTCCACCCCGGCTGGGCTGCGGTCGCGGGCATCACGGCGGCGCGCTTCGCCGAACATGGCTTCGCGGGTCCCTCGCGGCCCTATGAGGGTAAGTTCGGCCTTTTCGAGACCCACCTTCAAGCGGAAGCTGAGCGTGTCAACCTCGATGAGTTGACGGCGGGCCTCGGCGAGGTGTGGCGATTCGGCGAGACGGCGCTCAAGCCGTATCCTGTCTGCCATTTCATCCATGGGTGCGCCGATGCGGCGATCGAACTCCATCGCCAGGTCGAGGCGCAGAATGTGGTCAAGGTCGTGGCCTTCCTCCCGCAGCCGACCCTGCATATCATCGCGGAGCCCGCGCAGTTCAAGGAGCAACCGACCACTGATTACGAGGCCAAGTTCAGCGCGCAATTCGTGGTTGCGGTCTGTCTGCTGAAAGGCCGCTTCGGCCTATCCGATCTGCAGCCGCAAGCGCTGGCCGATCCACGGGTCCTGGCGCTCGCCCTGAAGGTGCAGTGTCAAGCGGATCCCGAGACGGCATTTCCGACCTACTTCTCCGGCGGTGTCGAGGTCACCCTGCGCGACGGTCGCATTCTGAGGAGTCACGTCAGCGTCAACAGCGGCGCAGGCGAACGTGCGATGGGAACCGACGCCGTCGCAGCGAAGTTCATGGCCGCCGCAACCATGACGATTCCAGTGTCTCAGGCTGAGCGGATCCGCGACGCGGTGCTCGCCCTGGAGAAATTTCCGGTGGCCGATCTGATGAGCTTGCTGCGCAGCAGAGCCTGACAAGTTCGGATGCAAGATCCCACTCAGAGCTGAGACCGGATGGGAACCAAGACGAGTTCCGCGGCCCTCTCTGGCCAAGCACGGCTTCGCCATTGTTCGTAGGTGTAGAGTCTCGCGGACCTGAGGTCTCGTTCGAATACCCCGGTCATCCGCCGTGCGAATTCAGAATCGTATACGTTCAAACTAGCCTCGTCGTTCAATTCGAAAGAACGCATGTCGAAATTCGTCGAACCGACCGATACCATGTATTCGTCAAAGATCAGCATTTTGCAATGGAGCATCGTCGGCTGGTACACGTAAATCTCGACCCCATTGCTCAGCAGTGGCCCCCACCCGCGTTTCGAAGCGATGCGCGCTGTTTCAGAATCAATGTGCTTACCCGGCAACAGCACTCGGATGCGCACGCCGCGCTTACACGCACCGACCAACTCCCGAATCATCAACGCATCGGGAATGAAATAGGCCGCTTCGATATCGATGGAACGCTCCGCTGCTGTGATCGCGGTCAGGTACATGAGCCGCATACTGTCGCTGCCGCCCTCCGGTGAGCTGATGAACATCTGCATGGCTTGACGCCCAACCTCGGTCAACGCGGGGAAATAACCGTCCCCGTGCAAGACATTGCCCGTGGTCTTGATCCAGTTGTCCAAGAATGCCGCCTGCATTTGCGCGACTACCGGTCCCAGCACTTTGAAATGCATGTCACGCAAGTGGTCCGGATCCTGTGCGTGCCCGCTCCATTGATCCGCGATGCCCACGCCACCCGTGAAGCCGACTGTACCGTCGACGATCAAGACCTTTCTATGTGTTCGGTTGTTCAATTTGCCGAGGCTGTACCAACGAAGCGCGTGATAGCGTTCCACCTCGATTCCGGCATGCTGCATGCGGCTGATGATCTCGGGCGACATCTTGTCGCATCCCACCCAGTCAAGCATCACGTGCGTGCGAACTCCTGCTGTCGAACGCTCTATCAGCGCCGCTGCAAACTGTTCGCCCACATGCCCAGACCAATAAATGTAAGTCTCGAAGGTAATGGTGCGCTTGGCCTCGCCTATTGCAGCCAGCATGCACGGAAAAATCTCATCGCCGTTCTGCAGCGGCTGCACGGAGTTGCCTGCGACGATCGCGGGCCCGAGAAGTGCACCCATCTCCCTCGTGAGTTGTGGATTTCTAATGTCGTAGAGGCGTTGAACCTTGTGGTTAGGTTCCTTTTCGGGCTTGCGTAAATTGAGCACCAACATCACGAGCGCTAAAGTCCCGAGTGTCGACAGGGCAATCGTCAACATAGGAACTCTCCGATCGGCCGATGCCAGGGATTCTTTTTCATCGTGTTGGGTCGACAATCGCAAGCAAGTGTATGTGCGATCGCGGCGACCCGCTCGTAGGCGGGAGACGCCCATTGGCGGGAGTTATTTCCGACAAGCACATGGTATCCTTCGCTTTCCATGGCCTATGACCCGCAAAATGTGTTTGCGCGGATTCTACGCAACGAGTTGCCAAGCATTCGGCTTTTTGAGGACGCTCACACGGTCGCGCTCATGGATCTCATGCCGCAATCCGCAGGCCACTCACTGGTGATCACGCGGGAGCCGGCCGAGACCTTGTTTGATCTGTCGCCTGAAGGGGCCGCCGCTTGCATGCGCACGGCACAGCGGGTTGCCGTTGCGGTGAAACGCGCGTTCGAGGCGCCCGGAATCCTGATCACTCAAGTGAATGGCGCCGCCGCGGGTCAAACCGTTCCGCACGTGCACTTTCACATCATTCCCCGTCGCCAAGGAGAACAGCTGCTCGGGCACGCCGCGGTCAGGGCCGATTCGGAGCAACTGCGCGAGCATGCCGAACGTATCCGACGCTGGCTGTAGATGATAGCGCCTGCAGGCAGGCCGGAACCGGTGGCCGGCCGGCCATGGGCGCAATCAGATCTCGTCAGCTAATCCATTCGCAGATGCATCGTTCGCGTCAGACTTGCGTCTGCGCCGCGCGGCACTTACAGCCCCTTGGAGTTGCGCTATCAGCTTCTCACTCAGAGGCGGCGGAGGGGTCTCCTCGGTCATTGGACGGTCTTGCAGTGACTTGCCGTCGCTGGCTCTTTTTTTTGACATGGGTGTCGGTCTCCAAAGCTTCTGGCGTAACGAAAATGCCAGTGAATGGCGGCCCGCACAAGATGCTCTCATCCATGATCAAGCAATGTTGGAATGCACTCGAAGAAACGGCGGTGATTATGTTGTGTGCCACTGTCGGCACGCCCGCACTACCTCGCCCGGCGCATCAGGCGCGACTCAACGTGACTGCGGCGACGAGGTAAACCCACATGGCGAGCAGAACGAGACAGCTGAGGAAGTAAACGCGAAGGCGATGGCGCACTCGGTTTCCCCCGAGATGTACATATGCGTGTGCGACTCTGGCAGCGACATAGACCCAGGCCAGCGCCTGCATGGCGACACCGCTAACCCGCGTGATCATGGCCGCCAAACAGACGACATAGAAAAGCACCGGCGTTTCAAACAGATTGGCGAAGTGGCGAGCCGGTTTGGCACTCAACTCGGGCTCCACGCCACCCTGATAGACTCTGAAATAGTCCAGCGATACCTGACCCTGACGAACTGCGGCGACGCGGGACCGAAACAAAGTGACGAGAACTACGGCGGTGAGTACGACCATCGCGAACATCGGGTAGATCACGCGAAATTCCTCTTCAATGTCGGCAGATTGACGATTGACGCCTGGGGCATTGTACTCGTCTTGTCCGAGGAGGGAGGTATCTGAACCGCCGGAACGGTTACGCTTTCGCGATCAATACCCCGCAAAGCACGTGAAGGGCCAGCACGAAAATCATGACCACGGAATCTCTTTTTAGCCGCGGCATCTCACCCGTGGCCGATTGCCCATTCTTTTGCTGCGACAGCATTTCAAGGGGATCCAATGCTGCCGGGCAGGGTGGAACGCGCGCACCGTTGACCAGGAGCATCAGCACCAGCTGACCAAGATCCCAAAATAAACCAATCAGATTGACCACGAACGACTTCGGCCCGAGCGTGCCCGCCTGACTATTGAACTCTGGCTTGGGCTGCTGCGCCTCAAACCTCCGAATGAATATGACGATGCCGGTCAGGGGAAGCAGAACCTTGCAAACTCCGACCAAAGTCCCAAGCGGCACACTGCCGGTACGTTCGATCGAGCGTTGCACGGGATCGATGCACCAGAGCATTGCGAGGCTTCCGGCCCCGGCCCATATCAATAGGATCATAAGGCAGCCGGACGGTTTGCCCGCAGCGTGCCAGGCGGGCAATGAAGCGAGGATCGCTGCGAGGACGACGATTGCCGGTCGCGACGATTGCAAAACGTCGTGTCGATCTTCGTAGAACACGAACCAGTTCTGCGCCGTCATGACCAATAGCAAGATCAGCATTGCCAGTGGCAGCATACAGACCCGGATCAATTCAAAGCCGAGCGTGATCCAGCTCCACGAGACGTACATGAGTACGCCAAACGCGGCCCCGGAAAGGAGGCCGCCGAATGCCAGGGACCAGAATTTGCGCGTGAAACGAACCGCAATGGCGGACACGACAATCGCGCCGATGAATCCGGTGGAGACGGCGACTACAAATGCGACATTGGCGGCCATAAAACCCGGGGCGTACTTCCGGCTTGTTGCGACTGGAGTTATGGTAAACGCGAGCGCGCTTGGCTCTATGAACGGCTTCTCAACTTTCACATCGAACATGGCCGGGATGTTTGATGAATGCACCATCCTGGGGCAGCGCGGTGTCAACGTGTGACTTACGTCGTCCGGCCCCATCCCAGACCGGAGCAGGAGGCGAGGAGGCGGATTCCTTCGATCAATCGTTGGCGCGGCGATCGCGATTTTTGCGGCGGTTATTTTCCACACGAGTGGAGGTCATGCCCTTTTCCTCGGCCCGCCGCGGTGCGCCCCGGCGGTCCTCGAAATGGCGGTATTTGCAATCACAACGCGCGGCGTCGCATGCCTGGAGTGGCAATCGTGGTGCCTCGCTGCACAGATAGCGCTTAGCCTTGCACAACTGCGCAGCGGCGCACGCCGTAGTGGGGCCTATGATCGCCACCGAGCGCCAGCGGCCTCGAGAGGGGGCCCCTCGCACACCGGTTTGTGTTGCACGTTTGGCGCGAAGTTTGTCAGCTATCACTGCGGTCCTTCTTAGCTCAATCCGATTGTGCGACGCTAACGTACCCAGGTCTTGACCGTAACGATCAAGTTCACATTGCCGGGGTGCTGACGATCCGGTTTCGTGGTCTTTATCACGGATATTTGCTGCATCGATATTGAAGGGTCTAATGTATCGCTCCAAGCAAGGGCGGTAGCTTAGGGCCACCGGAATCCAATTCGGTGGACGTCGCCGGTCTGGTGTTGGTAGCTAAAAATATGCCTAAATAGATATTTTATACAATTAGTTATGAAGTATATCTGGAAACTATATTAAGCACGGAGGGGAGATAAAGAAGATGGCAATGTTGGCTTATTGCACCGTAGGCTCAAACAAGTTGGAGAAGGCAAAGACTTTCTACGACGCACTATTAGGTTCGGCTGGGATCACTCCTTTGTTCGAGCACCCATCCGGCGGCCGTATCTACGGTAGGGATAGGAGTCTCTGCTTCGGGGTGCTCGGCCCCTATGATGGGAAGCCGGCAACAATCGGCAATGGCTCCATGTTCGCGTTTCGCTTCGATACGCGGGAGGAAGTGGACGCCTTTCATGCAAAGGCTCTCGCGCTCGGCGGCGCCGACGAAGGTGCTCCCGGTGACCGTGCCCCGAAGATGTACTTCTCGTACTTTCGCGACCTGGACGGCAACAAGCTTTGCGCCTTCTGCATGGCCTGAGATCCGTCACTCCAACTAAATTCCGGTAATGCGGCGAGGGACTGCGCTAGACATCTGGATTTCTGCGCCGGCTTGCGTCTTAGTGACGTCAACCCGTCACCGCTAGGCAAGTCGCTTTTCCATGAACACACTATACGGATCGTCCGCGGGGTAGTCGCCGAACGCAGGACTGCGCCGAAATCCCGAGGCCTCGAATAAGGCCAAGGCTTCAGGCTGAGAAATGCCGGTCTCCAACCGCAGCAAACCGAATCCTTCGCGTCGCGCCGCTTCCTCCAGGGTCGCCACGATGCGACGCCCGAGCCCCAGGCCCCGGGTGTTCGGCATGACGAACACGCGCTTCACTTCGGCGTACTGCCGGCCGTGCAGCTTGATGGCCCCGCACGCGCGATAGGCGCCATTCACCCGGGCGGCGAAGAAGCGGACATTGGGTTGCACCAGCGCATCCATGTCCATCAGGTGATTGCTCTCGGCCGGATACAGCTCGCCCATGTAGCGGTCGAGTTCACTAATCATCGCCGCAACTTCAGGAGTTCGCGGGTCAACTGCCTCTATCGACACGATTATTTCCCCCACCATTGATCACTCCCGCGTCGTTGCTCGATGCGCGATACGTCGCCGCCGATGAACTCTCGAACACTGCCTCCTCGGCGGTCCTGGGCGCAAGCGGGTGGGCGATAGCATCAGCGCTACTCCATGTGCTCGATGTCTTTGGGCATTTGCACCCAGGAATGCATGCGCTCCTCATAGACGGAGACGGTGGGGCCCGGGAACGACGGCTCAGCGAATGCGCCGACAGGGATGGCAATGTGCTCCTCGCGGCCTTCGGTCATGTAGTGCACCGTCGCACCGCAGATTGGGCAGAAGCTGAATAGAGTCCGGCTCCCTGCATCGCCGACACGAATGAACTGCTTCGAATCTCCGCTAATGGTTACCGAGTTCGCAGGGAAGCGCGCCTGGGCGCCAAAGACACTACCAGTCCTGCGTTGGCAGGCGAGGCAATGGCAAACGGAGACACGATCTGGGTCGGCAGAAGTAATTGCCGAGAGTTGGCCGCAAGAGCAAGAGGCAGTGCGCACCGGCATTGATGGCGTCCGTCGTGAGGGTGGCAGCCAATTCTGACGCATAACTTGCTCTAAAAATGCGGGGCGCAATAAATAACGCAGCAGGGGAAGTCGCCGCCAGCTAATCGATAGTCTGCACGCCAAGAATGGGCAGACGCTGAGCGAACTGTGCACGAGACTCGACATGGTGCGGCAGTCAGTGACCCAACACCTCGACTTGCTGGAAGCGGCCAATCTCATCTCTGTCCAGTGGCAGGGTCGGGAAAAGCTGCACTACTTCAATCCCGTTCTCATCCACGAGATTTACGAGCGCTGGCTTCGCAAATTCGAGCAAGAACGCCTAGCGGCATTGCATAGCTTCAAAACGAAACTAGAAAGGAAATGACTTGACCATGAATGACGATAGATTTGTGTATGTCACTTACATCGCCACCACGGCGCAGCAGGTCTGGGATGCGCTGCTCAAAGGCGAGTTGACGCGCCAATATTGGGGGCACGAAAACGCGTCGGACTGGAAACCGGGTTCAACGTGGCAGCATGTTGCGGACGACGGCAAAAGCACTGTAAGGCTGGTGGGCGAGGTGCTAGAAAGCGTCCCGAACAAGCGCCTGGTGATGACTTGGGGCGATGCCGTAGCCGCAGCCGACAAGGCCAAGCGTTCGCGTGTCGCCATAGATATCGAGACCGTTGGCGAAATGGTGCGCTTGACCGTCACGCACGATGAACTCAGCCCACAAATGCGGCGAGACATCACCAACGGCTGGCCGCGCGTGCTATCTAGCCTAAAGTCGTTCCTGGAAACAGGGCGTCCCCTCAACACCTGGGCGTAAATCCTTTCCTCGACAACAAACACTCAAGGATCACGACGTGAGTCCCGGAACTATCCTCAAACCGTTCTTACGATGCCGCAAGACCCGGGGCGACTGCTAGGCATCTGCGCGGGCGCAAATTGAGTTAATTTGACAGGTACCAGGAGGAAACCGTGGCGAACAAGCAGAAGGGCGTATCGGAGGCGGATTGGCTCAAGGCGCGCAAGAAGCTTCTGGTAAGAGAGAAGAAATTTCTTCGGCTGCAGGATGCGATGAGCGCCGATCGGCGCAGCCTATCTTGGCTTCTCGATTTTAAGACACCGCCCAGTGGCCCTCGCGCCCGATCGCCAAATCTATTGCGAGCCGTGCACTCGTATTCCTTGGATGCGTCGCTGTCACTGCACCGTCGCAGTCTTCAAAGATGTCGGTGAAGGAGAATTTCGGTAACGCTGATGCGGAGAAATCAATGGGTTAGGATCAATCTGACAATAATCGGACAAATCGATACATTACAATGACTTGTATCACTTTTTTATAATTATGGCACATGCGTAACCCATTTTTTGGTAACGGGGCTCCAGACAGGCGGCGGTAACAAAGCTTGGTGTGATACTGCCACTCGGCGCCGGACCCCTAACCGTGACCTGGGACACGGAGCTGCGCAGAATGGGTCAAGGATCCGTGCGCTGATCACGCGACTTGACCAACACTGCATCGCCCTCAGCGCTTGATAGTAGTGGGCGCGCTTATCGAGACAGGAAGCATGCGGTGCTGGTCGAAGGTTTGGCCCGGCATCAGCGCGGCAGCTGTGATGCCGATCACGCCTCCTAGCTATCGCGGGCAGTCAACGGTGATCCGCGTCATAGTCAGAAGCCAACCGCACCCATCCCAAAACCCACACCATGCGGCGATGTGCCATGCAAGCGAATAACTGCCAAGTTTCGCTTTCGCGAAGCACTTAAGAATCTTGCGCATAGGCCGATCACCGGTAATGGTCCGGTAACACAAGACCCCGCTCGGTGATCGTATTCATGCGGCCGCTTTAGCAACACATGTTCCTCTGTGAGATAGCGTACCCGCCGGAGACCCACTCATGAACTTCTACTATTCTTTCGAAGGCAAGCCGCTCGGCCCAGTCACAAGCAAAGTGCTGGGGGAACTCCGGTCGAATTTAACGATTGATGATAACACCCTCGTGATCGCCGAATGCGAAGCACAGTGGGTCCCGTACGGCGAGCGCTTTCCGGCGACCAGAGATGAGCGGCTCCCGCCGACACCAATACCTGTCAAGGCCCCTGACTCGGGCGTCGGCGCCGCGCAGCGTGTCGAGGACAATACGACCGCAGCAGCCACAGTCAATCCAGCGGCGAAAGAGAAGATTTCCGCCGTCGCATACCAGAGAGCCCTGGCCGCGACCAGCCGGAAGGATGAATTCAATACTTCCGATGCACTCGATTTCCCGGTCATGCGGTATAACTTCCCAGTACTTGATCTGACCACGCCCAAGCTATGCATCGAAAGCTTCACCGCCATTCCTGGCAACCCGATGGTCATAATGCAGTTATTGATCTGGGGCAAGGGCGGCCAGGATCTCGTGCACTACAACACAGTCAAGGCCTCGGGGGGCATCGAGCTGGAGTGCAATCATCTGAATTCAAAGGCGGTCCATATCGCGTCCGCACCTACTGAATGGCAGGAGACGATCAACATATTGATTCCGGTAGCCCTGTTGCTGAAGGGCCGCAAAGAGCCGCTGCGGCTTCAGATCTCGCGGCCGAACGAGGGCAAGTCATTCGTTATCAACGTATCCGCGGACTCTGTTGCTGCCGTTCTCTACCGTCTATTCCCTGATCGCTATGAGGTCGATAGTGCGGATCTTGAAGCGCAACGACAGCAGCAAGCCAAGTCAAAGGCGAAGTCCGTCGCATGGATCATTGGATCGGCGGCGGCGCTTGGCCTTTGGACCTTTGCGCCTATTGGATTCGTACCGTCGGCCGTTATTGGCGTCATCGCAGGCGTCGCGTACTTCCTAGCACGGGCAACGGCGCCCGGCCGTGCGTTTTGGTCTGAACCGTGACGACAATTGAATGCGAGCGCTAGCACCGAATGCTGCGGTCTACGTTGCCCGCGACGGACAACAATTTGGGCCATTCGACGTGGCCGCATTCCGCCAATACCGCAGGTCCGGCAATATTGAAGACGGCGACCTGATCTGGGCAGACGGCTTCCCGGAATGGACCCCTGCCGGGTCGCTCAATCTCGCGGACGGCGAAGGCGTTGCAGCGGACGCCGTGTCGATAGCCGCGGGCACCAGCGCGATTTGGTTCGGCCTGCTCTCTGCCGAAGTAATCGAGAGCTGCATCCGCGACCCCCGTAACGCGCGCTTCCCCGCCAGGATTCCACCCGCGGCTAGCCGAGCTGGAGCGGACCCCACAGTCCGCATCGCCGAACTCAGGGAACTCGGAGTGATCGGTCCAGATGCCGCCACGGCGCTCACGAGTACCTTCCTCGAGACGTCGCTGCTCGTCTCGCGGACAAAGGCCTCGAAGCAGTGGGCGGACCTGATTGCGTTTCTTCGGGTGGAACGGGCGGCGCTAGAGCGCGCGCTCGATGCGTCGGTCGGGTTGTGGCTAACGTTCGAGGCCTTGCGGATCGTGGTTCCGCCGGAGGGCGCGTTTGTGCTGGGTACGGAATCCGAGTCAACAGTGGATCAGCTGCTTGACTTGAGGTGCATGTGCGTCCTGGTGGAGCTTCTCTACAAGCTGAGGATCGACGACGACAAGGCACCGGGACTATCCGTCAGCGTAGCGAAGAACTCCAGCGCCATGGATCTGCTGCGTACCCTTGACTCCATCGGCCCTGATTCCACTAATAATTCCGACGCGCTCGTGCACCGAATCGCCGCCATCATCGTCGACCGCAAGGAAATAATCGATAAGTTCGAGCCGTTGGCTGTGGGATTCGAGCGTCACGCCACTGAGATCTTCAAGGTCCTCGATGCATTTGCGGCGCCTCCGGCACTGGCCGGGTTCATCGTTCGGTCCATTGGCGCCCTGGCTCAGTCGCTGGCGCAGCTCAACGGATCAACCACGCTAAACGATGCGAAGCTCGTCACCCACCTGATCACCGTGTTCAATCGGGTAAGTGAGTCCTACTGCAAGCGTCAGTCGGCGCGCGGATCGGTCCCGCGCACCGCCGAGGAAGCTATCGATCGAGTGGACCAGCTGACGGGTTTGGGTTCCGTCAAGAGCGAGCTTCGATCGCTAGTGGCATTGGTTCGCTCCCGCAAGGGGAGCGGGCGCACGCCCGCTGCGGCGCAAGCCTACCACATGGTCTTTGTCGGTAATCCCGGGACCGGTAAGACCACCGTAGCACGCCTTATGGGGGATATCTTTCGTGAACTCGGCCTCCTCAAGTCTGGGCACGTGGTCGAATGCGACCGCGCGGCCCTCGTTGGCCAGTACGTGGGTGAGACAGCGCAACGAACGAATTCCGCCATCGATCGTGCCATGGACGGCATCCTGTTTATCGATGAAGCCTATACCCTCTCGACTGGCGGCGAGGGCGATTTCGGCCGCGAGGCAATTGATACCCTACTCAAGCGGATGGAGGACGACCGTGACAGGCTCATCGTCGTCGTAGCCGGGTACACCGATAACATGCGGGATTTTCTCGCATCGAACCCGGGTCTGAAATCGAGATTTGCGCGGGAACTGACCTTCGAAGACTATACCGCAGAAGAGATGGCGGCCATCTTCGAGAGTTACTGCGCGACCGACGGCTATCAGCTCGCCGCGGATTTGAAACAGAAGCTACCCGCCTACTTCAATGCCGTATTCCGCGCCCGCGATCCGAAGTCGTTTGGCAACGCGCGCGACGTCCGCAAAAGGTTCGATCAAATCGTCCGCAATCAGGCTGAACGTTCGAGTGCAGAAGGCAACGCCGCCAGCGCTGCGATCCTAACCCTCGCAGACCTGCGTCCGGAGTTTGCTCTCGACGAGGCGGGCGAAGCCCAGGGCGTAACGGAGGCGCTGGCACAGCTCGACGCACTGACCGGGCTGGCGCCGGCCAAGGAGCGAGTACGGACGCTTAGCAACTTTGCGCGGGCACAAGTACTGAGACGGCAAAGCGGGCTTCCAGCACTTCCCGTGAACCTGCATATGGTGTTCACCGGTGGCCCTGGCACTGGAAAGACCACAGTTGCAAGGATCTATGCCACCGTACTGCGGGCCATAGGCCTCGTAACCCGCGGGCAACTGGTAGAGGTAGACCGTTCGAAGCTCGTGGCCGGCTTCGTCGGACAAACTGCCACCAAGACAAACGCAATTATCGATGAGTCGCTTGGTGGCGTGCTCTTTATCGACGAGGCGTACTCACTCAGTCAAGGTGGATCCGAGGACTTCGGTCGCGAAGCGATCGACACCCTTGTCAAACGCCTCGAAGATGACAGAGGGAAATTTGTTGTAATTTTGGCCGGGTATACCGGAGCCATGGCGAATTTCCTAAAGAGCAACGCGGGGTTGGCCTCGCGCTTTGCGAACATCGTGCCGTTTCCGGACTATTCGCCCCGCGAGCTGGTGAAGATATTCAGCGATTTGGCACGGTCCAACGGATTCACTTCTGAGCCCGCGTTATTTGAAAAGTTGCAGTCCGATGTCGAGGAACTTTGGCGCGATCGGACTGAAGAATTCGGCAACGCACGCCTTATGCGGAATCTCTTCGAGCAAACCGTACAGAACCAGTCAAACCGGATGGCCACCAACTCGGCTACTGACATCGCGTCGTTATCGGCCCTTCTAATACAAGATCTGCCCGCTTGCACTCAGCACGAGGAACCAATTCATGTCCAGTGTGCCTAACCGACCGGTCCCGCCATTGCCTTCGAACGGAGGGCCCGAGAACAGCGCTTCAGCATCCGGTGTTGGAGCGGCGCCCGGTTGGGTGCCGCCTCCATTGCCTCCGCCCCGGCCTGTTGCGCGTACCGGCCCGCCTCCGCTGCCGTCCACGATACCCAACGCGCCAAAGGAACCAGCGCGGCCAACCACAAATACGTCGCAATCGAGCACCAGTCACGACGTGGCCGGACCCGACGAAGGCAGCGATACGTCACGGCCAAGCACAAGTGCCCGATCGAAGATTTCGATGATCTGGGTTGCGGCAATCGGCGGACTTATTGCACTAGGTGCGGTCGGGTCTTACATGGGCTTTCAATTGCACAGCAAGGAGATCGAGCGACAGGCCGCCATCAAGCAGCAGCAAGAAGCGGACGCGCAACTTGCAGCAGAGCGAAAATTGCGCGAAGAGGAAAAGGCGAAGGGCGAGGCGGCAGCCGCCGAAGCCAGAGCCCGCGCGCTCGCAGCGTCGCAGGCAGAAGAACAGCGGCGCGCCGATGAGCGTGCCGCCGCGCAGGCCGAGACACAAGCTGCGGCGCAAGCCCAGGCAGAAGCTGAAGCTCGCGCACGCACCGCCGAAGCGCAGGTCCAAGTGAGCCAGACCAACTCAAATGGCAGCCAGAACGCCCAACTGCAAGCGATGTATGCAGGTGCGGTCGATGCCATGCACCACGGTCAATACGACCGTGCGAGCGGCATTGCGGACTCGTTGCTGGCACTTGCCCCCGGCAACGCTACGGTTCTGCGCCTCAAGCAGGACATCCAGACCGCACGGCAGAACGCCATCAACCGGATACAGATCCAGTAATTTCCAGCGAAGCGTGGAGTCAGAAATGAACAAATGGAATGTTATGCAACGCCGATATCGGTGTGTGTCACGCGCCGCCTCGACAATCCTCGTAGCCGCCGGACTCACTGTCACCGCAACGGCTGCGGCAGCCGGCTGTGGTGGGAATAACAATCCCTGTCCGGCGCCCGGGCGCGCCATGGCTGTGGCGCGGCCAACGGCACCGGTATCGGCGCCACCCGCTAGGTTTCCAATGCAGGCTCCGCCGCCGGCCGGCGCGCGCCCGTCCATCATGCCGACCGCGAATCCGATGACCACGCGGACGTTTGCCGCGCAGGTAGCCCCGAATCCTCACCCGTTGGCGCAACGGGCTGCAACGCTGCCGATGACACCTCAAAGTGGTTTCCAGCGTCCCATGCCGCGCTTCGCAGGGCCTGGCGTGCCTGGGCAACCACCGGCGCCAGTGGTGTTCGAGTTCTACCGGCCGGCGGCACCCTTTACCCGAGGCGTGAGCTTCGGACCAATGCCGAGCGGCGGTGGTGGTCGGATGTTCTTCGGCATTGCGGTGGCCGCGCCAGTGAATGCTGACCCGATGGCACTCGTGCAGTACAACACCGTCGTGGTTGCATCTGGGAATGATGTCCGTCAGGCCTATGTTGCTGATGTCGGTAGTCCCCCAAACGCGGTGCAGGTGGTGGGCTTCTCTGTCGGGTCGTCGCGGCCGGTAATCGATCGCAGCAGCAATGATTTCATGATGATCAAGGGCACAGGCGCAGTGGTCGTGCCGGACGGGTCTCAGGCAGTCGCCAATGCGCACTTGCTGTTGTACCCGCCGGGCGCAGATCAGCCGCGCGAGGGTAACAAGGCTCTAGCGCTTGCTCCGGATGGTGGGCAATTCGAGAATCAGTTCTCGATCCCACTCAGCTCCGACTCGCCACAGGGTGTGTACAAATACACGGTGCAGGTAGTCGTGAATCAGCAGGTCATGGGCGAGCAAACGGGTACCTTTCAGGCCCTGTAATCACCGTGTTGTGGGACCCGGGTCTGCGCGCTCTCACATTACGGCACGACCAGTTACCGAAAATCACAAAAGGGTTACCGAAAATCCACGTCACCGACAAAAGACCTCTATGGTAATTGGGGTAAATGCCTAATTTAACATAATATACATTATGCGAAGTTCTATGCCCAAATAGAAATGTCCGTTTTCCAGTCCGCCGCCATAAAACTACCGGGCCATCGGACATAAGCCTCTTCCCCTTCCCACGAGGATTTTGCTTGCTAAACGTCGATCGCTGATTTGGCATACCTTCCCGCTTTTTTGGAAATATCGGCGCCGTAAAAGGCAATTCCCCGCTAGACACAAATCTGCGAATTTGCTGTCACAACCGCCGATTCGGCGAAAGTGATCCGGCCGGCCGTCCCAGACGATAGTGCCGCGCAGGATCGAGCGGCGCATACGTCATTTGTAGTCGGGATTGGGGCCGCCACGTGTCGGTAGCACGCGTGTGAGCCCCAGGCGCGGCACTGGCAACTTTCACCCCCCGCGCTGCCGCGACGGCGGCGTTCACCGCCTCGCAACCCTCCGCCACGTCAGATGACCACGCGGGCAAGACCATCCTTCTCGCGCGGGACGTCGAACCGCCGCATATAGTCTGCAAACTGCTCGGCAACAGCGTCGGCTTCCAGCCCCCACTGCTCGAGCGTGTAGTCATTGCGCCCGCGCGCATTCTTGGGGTTGGCGCGCCGCCATTGCCCTACCGCCTCGACAACCTCGTCCGGTGAGTCGATCCCCAAGCCTGCGAAAATTTTCCTCAACGCAGAGACAGGATCATCAACCAGCGCATAGTAATCGACGTGGACCACCCACCTGCCCTGTTCACTGCGGTCGAATTGCAGGATCCGATCGATGTGACGCTGGACGAAATGCATCATCTCACTCCCGACCTGCGTCGGATCAACTGTATTGCCGCTGCGAACACCGCGCAGGTTGAAAGTCATCTTGGAGATCGAGGCAAGGGTCTGGATGGGATCTCGATGCGTCATCACGAAGCGTGCATCCGGATAGACTTTGAGGATCTCATTCATGGCGATGACGTGATTGGGATATTTGAGCGCCCAAGGGCGCGGCGGCGAACGCCATTGCAGGAGCTGCAACTGGCGCCTGTGGATGCGGTAGGTTTCCACAAGATCCAACTCGTCCATGATGTAATCGAAATAGTCCGGCACCCGGAAAAGATTTTGCAGCCCGGCCGCGCCAAAACTCTGTTCCAGAAAGGCGTGGCATTCGTCCGACCCGCCCTCGTCGATAAGATGGTGCGCGTCGAAGCCCTCGAAGGTCGGATGATCGCGACGGCGCCTTTCAGCCCACTCGGCCCTGCGCCTCAGCGCCGATTCGTGGTCAAAGCCGGGCGGCGGCGAAGGCGTCAGCGATTCCCACGTGCGGATCAGGCGAAAGCGCGGATCCCGGTCGAACAGATACTGGAGATAGGTAGTTCCTGATCGCGGCAAGCCCATGAGGAAGACGGGCGCTGATATTGGCTCATCAGCTATCTCAGGATAGTCACGCAGCCATTTCAGGCCCTCCAGCCGGTTGACTGTGTCGCTCGCGAGATGGCGCCGCGTGCGTGCGGCGCCATCGGCCGAGAGGCCACTGTCGCGGTTTAGCGAGTCGACCAGCCGTTCCAGATTGACGCGGACACTCGGGTCGGAATCGGAAATGCCGGCACGATCCTCGGCTTGCGCGATGATGGCGGCCGCCTCGAGCATGCGAACTCTCCCGGCTTCGGCACTCTTGGACAACGCGTCCCAAACTAATTGATCTTTTATAAACTTCCGCGACTATATTCGGCGGTCATTGAAGATGTCAAAGACCGCGCGCTGCCGTTCCGGTCCGCCCGGAATCAAGACGCAATCAGCGTCGCCATGCCCACGCTCACTTTCGTGAGATCGAATCTCACCGCTTCAGCTACGCGCGCTTGATCTTCCCCGTCAAGCTTTTGTGGCTACAGAGGTATCGTTCGCGGCATACTGAACCAGAGAACAATCCGAGACGCAATCATGCTCAAGATCACCATGATGTTAGGCAGCTTCGACAGGCTGCTGGGCAATTCGAACGTGGCCCAGGCAATCGATGTCGCGAGGATAGTTGATGAAGCCGGCCTATATGCCATCGCCATCGGCGAACACGTGTCGCTCAGTTCATCCCTGGAGGGCTATCCCTACGAAGGCGGCCTGCGCTACGGAGACGCGGGGCGAAAGCCATACCTGGAACCCGTGGCTCTCCACGGCAGCTTCGCCGCGGTGACTGCGCGGGTGAAGTTGTCTCACTGCGTAATGTTGGCTCCGCTCCGGCCTGCAGTACTCCTCGCTAAACAACTCGCGACGATCGACGTGCTTTCACGCGGCCGACTGCAACCCGTATTCGGCACAGGCTGGAGTCGAGATGAGTACGCATCACTGAATGTCGACTTCAGCAAGCGACGACAGATCCTTCGGGACAACATCGCGGCCTGCCGGGCGCTTTGGGAAGAACAGCCGGCGACCTTCCGGTCAGCGACAGTCTCTTTCGAAGGACTGTTCTCGATGCCCCAACCGGTCCAGAAGCGGATTCCCATCCTGCTGGCGGCGAAGGCGAACGAGAGGAATGCAGCTCTGGTGGCGGAGCTCTGCGATGGCTGGGAAAGCGGTCCCGACGATAGCAAGTCGTTGGACACGCTCAAGAAGGGCGTACAGATCTATCGCCACGCTTTCACGGCCGCCGGTCGTGATCCCAATGAGCTCATTGTTAAGAGCCATCTTTTTCCTCAGCGGACCGAACACGGCGAACTCGACTGGGACAAGACGTTCTCAAGTGTACTGACCATGCTCGAGGCGGGTGTCACCGAGTTTGCATGCGCCATGCCAATAGGCATGAATGCACCTATGTCATTGGACGCAATCGCTCGTTTCATGGATCAACTGGCGAGCAAGGCGCAGCAGTTCTGACGAAAGTTGCGATGTTCAGCGGTCACTCATCTTAGGCTCACGTTCCGAAGCGAAAAGTCCGGGTTGATCGCGGCCGGCGATCTGGCGAGAAGCGAGCCACCGTAACAGTGGCGGTCGAAGAAAATTGCCGAGGAGGAGACGAATGGTCGATGAAACGACAAACTCGCAGAATCAGAGCAACACGATTGAAGCTCGGCTGCAACTCATAGAAGACAGGCAGGCAATTCACGACGTCATCGTTCGCTATTGTCGTGGAGTGGATCGAAGCGATCTGATTTTTTGTGGTGCGCCGGCGAAACCGGCAAGGAGTAGGCGGTGCGAGTCCGCTACGTTGAAGGATTAGCGATCCACAGCGGCCCCGAGTCATGCGCGGTCATCCGTGAGGGTGTCAGCGAAGCGTTGACAGGGGTATGCATAGGCCAGCCATTGAGCCGCGAAAGTTTCTTTCATTCGGGTGCTGACATTGTCACAAAGATGGAAAGCAACACGACCAGGGCGCGTTAAAGCGAGCGCCTGGACGACCCGGCGTGGTCAGAGACCCTGGCATGTGCGAACGCTCCTTGCGCGGGAACCGGGAGATCTTGGGTTTGGCCGACGAGGCATCGTCGGTCCGTGTCGGGAAGGCGAGGAGCCGTAGCCGATGACGCACGAGCCCAAGAAGTCTGACCTCGCCAAAGTAGCGATGAAGCCGACGAACAAAGCTGGACTGAAAACGGCGGCGGAGTCGGTGGAGCGAAGGGCGGGGACCGAGGGGAACGTGGACCAGCAAAGCACGCACCGGACGCAGATCCGGGATCGCGTGTCACAGGCGCTGGGACGCGTACGTCAAGCAGCAAAGGAGAGAAAGAAGGAACGGTTCACCGCGCTGCTCCACCACGTCGACGTTGATCTGCTTCGGCTGTCGTTTCACGCGCTCAAGCGTCAGGCGGCACCGGGAGTGGATGGCGTGACGTGGCAGGACTACGAAGCGGATTTGGAGAACAATCTCCAGGATCTGCATGCAAGAGTCCACCGGGGCGCATATCGGGCACAGCCCAGCCGACGCAAGTACATACTCAAATCGGACGGGCGGCAGAGGCCGCTGGGGATCGCTTCTGTGGAAGACAAAATTCTGCAGCGAGCGGTCGTGGCGGTGCTGAACTCGATCTACGAGGAAGATTTTCTAGGCTTCTCGTACGGCTTCCGACCGAAGCGCAGACAGCATGATGCATTGGACGCACTGATTGTCGGCATCGAGCGGAAGAAGGTGAGCTGGATTTTGGACCTCGATATCCGAGATTTCTTCGGCACGGTCAACCATGATTGGTTGATCCGGTTCCTGGAGCATCGGGTAGGCGATGAGCGCATTCTCCGGTTGATTCGTAAATGGCTGAAGGCTGGAGTGCTTGAAGAAGGGATCGTGACGCAAAGCGAGCAAGGTACCCCACAGGGGGCGACGATTTCGCCCCTGATGGCGAACGTTTACTTGCATTACAGTCTTGATCTCTGGGCGCAGCAATGGCGGCAACGCTACGCCACCGGCGACATGATCATCGTGCAGATATGCCGACGATTGTGTGCTGGGTTTCGAGCATGAGGCCGACGCCAAGCGATTTCTGGAGGACATGCGTTTGCGGTTGGCGGAGTTTTCGCTGTCGCTGCACCCGGATAAGACCAAGCTGATCGAGTTCGGCCGATTTGCGGCCGAACGGCGTGAGCAGCGCGGTCAAGATAAACCGGAGACTTTCACTTTCTTGGGTTTCGTCCTGATCTGCGGAAAATCAAGCAGCGGGCGTTTTCTGGTTCTCAGAAAGACGAGGCGCGACCGCATGCGGGCCACGCTCAAGAGGGTGAAAGGCGAACTGCGACGGCGGATGCATCAGCCGATTCCTGAACAGGGTCGTTGGCTGCGGCAGGTCGTGACGGGATTCTTTGCGTACCACGCGGTGCCCACAAACTCGAGGGCATTAACGGCGTTTCCGCCACCACGTATCGGTCCTCTGGAAGCGCGCGCTCTCGCTGCGCAGCCAGAGAGCTCGCATGCCGTGGCAGCGGATGTTGCGCCTCGTCAACGACTGGCTCCCACGCAACCGCGTCCTGCATCCGTGGCCCAACCAGCGCTTCGACGTCAAACACCCAAGGTGGGAGCCGAGTGCCTAAATCGGGCTTGCTCGGATCTGAGCGGGGGGCGCGCAGCAATGCGCGTCCCTACCGCAAATCTGAGCCATACTTTCAACTAGGAGGCAGAGTATGGCGATCAAGAACGAGATTTTGGATGAGTTGTTGAAGGATAAAGATCCGAAGACGATTTTTTCCTCCGAAGGCTTGCTCGGGGAGCTGAAGAAGGCCCTCGCTGAGCGGGTTCTGAACGCTGAGATGGACCATCATCTTGCAGATTCGACGCAGGATGAGGTTTCCGAAGCCGAGAAGGCCGGTAACCGACGCAACGGCTACAGCAAGAAGACGGTGCTGACGGAGAACGAGGCGATTGACCTGGCGATACCGCGCGACCGGCGCGGGAGTTTCGAGCCGCAGCTGATCGCGAAGTATCAGCGCCGATTTCCTGGGTTCGACGACAAGATCATCTCGATGTATGCGCGTGGCATGAGCGTGCGGGAGATCCAGGGTCATTTGCGCGATCTTTATGGCATCGAGGCCTCCCCGCAGCTGATTTCCACCGTAACCGATGCGGTACTCGAGGAAGTCGGCCGCTGGCAGAGCCGGCCGCTGGATCCGTTGTACGCGCTGGTGTTCTTCGATGCACTGCGGGTGAAGATGCGCGATGAAGGCACGGTGCGCAACAAGGCCGTGTACCTGGCGATCGGGGTCACCCCGGAGGGCCGTAAAGACGTGCTGGGGATTTGGATCGAGCAAACCGAAGGGGCCAAGTTCTGGCTGCGGGTGATGACGGAGGTCAAAAGCCGCGGCGTGAACGATATTCTGATCGCCATCGTGGACGGTTTGAAGGGATTTCCGGAAGCGATCAACGCCGTCTTTGCCGAGACGCAAATCCAGACCTGCATTGTGCATTTAATTCGCAATTCCCTGGATTTTTGTTCGTGGAAGGACCGCAAACCGGTCGCCCAGGAGCTCAAGACCGTCTACCGTGCCGAAGATGCCCAAGCCGCCGCCGCGGCGCTGCAGGAATTTGAGGACGGTCCTTGGGGCAAGAAATTCGCGGCGATCACGGCGATGTGGCGTCGCCATTGGGCGCATGTAATTCCATTTTTTGCCTACCCGCCGGAGGTGCGCAAGATGATCTACACCACCAACGCCATCGAGAGTCTGAACTCGAACGCTGCGCCGCTCGGTGCGCATCCGCGGTCACTTCCCGAACGACGAGGCGGCGATGAAATTAATCTGGCTGCAATTGCGGGAGATCACGAAAAATTGGAAGATGCCGCCACGGGAATGGGCCGCGGCAAAAGCCCAGTTCGCGGTGGTGTTCGGCGATCGGTTCGAGGTCAATCGTTAATGAACCGGCTCAGAGCACAGAATTTCTGACAGTCTCAGACTTGGTCATGGCAGCCTTCCATGACGATGCAATCGACAACCACTTTGGCGTCATCTTGCCATTTCGTGAGGCCATCTGGACGTTGAAGGCGGCTCGCAGCGGCGCCAGTCCATCGAAAACGACGTCGATGCACAACATCTGCAACGTGCTCATTGAAGTCGACGGCGATGTCGCCCGATGCGAATCGTACGTGATCGTGATTGTGAGAATTCCGCAAGATGGCGGCGCCATTGATTGGATGCACGCGGGACGCTACGTCGACCGCTTTGAACGCAGAAACGGGGAATGGCGGATCGCTTATCGAACTGTCGTTTACGACCTTGAGCGTTTCGACGAGGTCGTGCCTGCCCCAGGTGAACTTTCGCAGGCTCGCTACCTCGACAATGCTGTTCGCGGGAAGCGCGGGCTGGGCGACTTCTCCTACGAGATATTCAGGCCATCCGGTGCAGTGTGATGCATAATACCCCGTTCTCGAGGTTTGAGGAACGCCGCGTCCCAGACATCCCCGCCGCGCCGATCGCTCTGATCGATCCACACCTCGATCCCGGCAGCACGTAACGCTTTGCTCAACTGCTCCGCCGCTTCAGCGTCCTGGGACACGTGCTCAGGAATAAGTGGGAATCCGCACGCCCTTCCTGCACGCTCTTCGCGCGCACCGGCGTTCGCTGATGTCCATTTATACGGAGCCCGCCAGTCTACCCGCGAGTTCCGCCGACTCCACCCAAAGGCGTTTGGCGTCGTCATCGTCGCGGGCTTCCTTGCTGGGAGTTATCAGCAGGCATTTGTAGTAGTACCCGCCGCTGGCGTGGGCTACATCCGGCGACGAAGCCAGATAGACGATAGTCTCCGCTCCCTTTTGCGGTGAAATAGCGAAGATCTTGCCCAGGCTCAGAGCGTGCGAGATAAGACCACCGCTTCCATCTCCGAAACGGGTCGCCACAAAGCCGGGATGCAAGCAATTTGCAGTGACCCCCTTTTCACTCCAACGGCGAGATAGCTCATGAGTAAAGAGAATATTGCATAGCTTGGATCGACCATAGGCTTTGAGGCTCGAGAAATCGTTTTCTGATTGCAGATCGTCGAAATTTAGCTTTCGCCCCTCATGCGCATTCGAGGCAGTATTGACGACCCGCGCCGGCGCGGAAGCGAATAGTCGCTCGCGCAGTCCGATGGTGAGCACGAAGTAAGCCATATGATTCGTGGCAAAGGTCAACTCGAGACCATCTGGAGTCACGCGGCGCGAGCCGAATATGGCCCCTGCGTTGTTGATCAATACATCGATACGCGGTTCCGCCGCAGCAATCTCAAGAGCCAGTCGCTTCATTTCCGAAATGCGCGACAGATCACCGTAATGAATGGAATGTGCAATCTCGGTATTGCGATCGTGCAATCGAGTCATGGCGGCTTCGCCGCGTGTCTTGTCGCGCGCGACCAGTACCAAGCGTGCGCCCATTCCTGCCAGACGCTGCGCTGCAACTTCTCCAATGCCCGATGTCGCTCCGGTGATGACGACAACCTTACCCTGCATAGTCCTGTCTCGACCTCTCCGTACTGGTTCGGCCCGCTTCCACTTCCCATCGCAACGGGTGAACATCAGGTCACAAGCAATTGAGTTCCCCTCCGGCAAACAACGCTTCCATTTCCGTGCGTGCGCAGTATTCCTGGTAGCGCATCTCGATTAGCTCGATTGCGACGTCCATGTCCGTTGCATCTTCAACGAGGATCGCGGAATTGCCCTGCGGATGCAATTCCGATGTACTGCGCTGCGGCGATGATCTAGGTGAATGCGTGCGTAGACTTTCATGGGTCGACGGTGGTTGCATCGTTGCACTCCTCGCACATCGGGCTACCGACGGCGTTCAGTCAGAATCGGAGCAGACGCACGGTGCGCTCATCCCGGCGGCACGGCGCGGTTCATTCAGTCGCTCAAGGCAACTATGAACCGGAGTGGCGGTTAAAGTTCCCGCAGTTGTCACCGCTGTGACTACTCTTGAGTGCTGTTCCGGTTTCTCGCGGACTTTGTGAGCTCCGGGCAACAACGCGTCACCGAAACATTTCGATTCCACGAACTGCCGCGACGCAGATAGAAAGCCAGCCGAATGACCTTAGCCCTCGCGGACGTCGGAACCATCGTTCATCATCAATATCGGTCTCACTTCGATGGCTCCCTTGGCGCGCGCGCAGGGAGTGCCTGCAACCATTCGCAGCACCTCCCCTACGTTGGCAGCTTCGATAATGCTGAACCCAGCCAATGGCGCAGCGGACTGAGCGAATGGTGCTTCGGTAGCAACTGGCGCGCCGCTCCAAGCTCGCACGGTGGTCACCACGTTCCTCACCGCCCCCATTATTGCTCCGCGTTTACGGATCGCCTCGTCTTGAGCCAGTAGCGCGTTCTGCTCATTCGCGTCCAATTCCTTCCAGTCCTTCTCGTCGCCATATGCCAAGCACAGATACTTCATAGATACCTCCAACTCCCAATCCCGACATCACGCGCGCGTCAGCGTTGTGACTGTCCCGGACTCGGTAGGCATTCCATGATCTCGACCGAATCGCCGGGAAATATTGTGAAGTGTGGGTGATTCTCGAACATCTTCGCAGCGGCTTCGTGAGTCTCAGCTTGGACTACTACGTATCCCGCCATACTGTTCCTCGTATCCGAAACCCCCTGCGCAGCTGTACGTTTGGTTTTCCCGAGAGGGCCTCCCGAATCGAGGATGGCCGCCTTATTGGCCACCATCCAATCTCCCCATGCCTTGATACCCGACGCTTCCCGGCTTTTGCGCGTCGCTTCGTCCATTGCATTCCAGTTAGATCTCTCGAGTGCAGACGGCGTACCAAGGTAAATCGCTAAGAACTTCTTCATATATTGCTCCTGTCGATATTTCGAGTCGTGCCGAGTTGTTGCGAGGCTTGCAATTGTAGGTTTTACAACGCTCGGAACCGTGCTCCGAGTGCAACGGTTCGGGGTTGTGAACAATTGCAGGGTTCTTTATGCGAGCTTAATGGTCCTGCCAAAGAGAGCAAGTAGCCGATCCCAATGCTGGTCGCAGGCCGCCCTATTGTAGGCTGGGAGGTCACGCATCGTGAAGCCATGCAACGCACCGGTATACAACTCCGACTGGTAGCGCTTTCCTGCCTTTTGCAAGGCGTCGTCGAGCCGCGCAATGTCCTCCGGAGTCATGCCATGATCTTGATCGGCGTGCCCGAAATAAAGCTCGGCGGTGATTCGGTGAACGAGACGATGGGGGCTGTCGGGCGAGGCGGTGGCCAGTCTGCCGCCGTGAAAACTCGCAGCGCCCGCGACGCGCTCGGCGTAATTAGCGGCCGTGCGCATCACCATGCCTCCGCCCATACAGTAGCCGGTTAAACCCACCGGACTATCTGATTTGACTTCCTTCTGGGTGGCCAGAAATTCGAGAAACGCACCGGCATCACTAACCACCCGCTCCGGTGTCAAGGAAAACACCGCGTCCATGAGAGCAGCCCGATTTTCCGGCTTCAGAACCTCGGCGACGTCGATCGGCGTTGCCCGGCCGCGGCGGTAGAACATATTGGGTAGGAGAACGTAATAGCCGGTTTCGGCAAGCCGATCCGCCATCTCCCTCAACACCGGACGAATTCCAATCCCATCCATATAGAACAATACCGCCGGCAAGGGCCCCATGCCCCCCGGATAGGAGATATAACTGTCGCACGCACCATCAGGTGTTTTGATGTCGATGGTTTTGCTGGTCACGATGAGCTCCGTCGGAACTGGTCCCTACTCGCAGCAGATTACGATGACGGCAGAGAGAATCCAAGGCGAAAAGACTCGGCCCCTTGGAATCGTCGTCCGTCGCTCGTGCGCTGCGCTTTGCAAAACGCCACCCATCTGTCCAATATTGAAGCCCGCAAACGTTAGGAAGTGCGGTCCCATCTCATGGCAACTGCGAACAACAAGTTGAAACGTACCCGTTCCCGCAAATCTCGGTCGACCAAACGCGCCCGCGGAAAGCTCGCACCCGGCCCGATCGCCAGAGGGTTGGATGCCGCCGATGTCGTCATCGCGATGGACAGCGCCGAAATCGCCGATCTCTGCGCGTTGATACAAAGTGCCGGAGGCGCGCTCATCGGGGGTTATCGGGATCCATTGGGCGGTCGCCCGCTCGTCCTTGCCTCCTTGCCTCTGACCGCCATCCAGCCCACCCCTTTCCAACGGGATTTATCGCCCACCCACGCGAAGCGGCTCGCAATGAAAATTGAAGAGACGGCTGTTTTTTTGGATCCGTTGATCGTCGTGCGCGGTGAAGATGACAAATTGTGGACACCCAATGGCCGTCACCGCTTGGCCGCCGCGAAGGTCCTGGGGCTAAAACAGATCACGGCGCTGATCTCCCCCAACGAGACGCTCGCTTATCGCATTCTTGCGCTCAACACGGAGAAAGCTCACAACTTGCGCGACCGGAGCCTCGAAGTCATTCGCATGGCCAGGAGTCTCGCGAAGCGCCACCCATCTTCGAAAGAAAGCCAGTATGCCGCGGAATTCGAGTCCGCGGAATTGCTGACCCTCGGGATCGTGTATCAACAGTCGTCCCGCTTCGCCGGTGGCGCCTACAGCTCGTTTCTCAAGAAGGTAGATCGGTTCAGCGAGCGCACGCTTGCTGCGAGCTTGCGCGAGCGAGAGGGATTCGCATCGCGGTTGCTGGAAATCGAAGCGCACACCAGGCGCATCATCCAGACGCTGCAGAAGCGAGGTTTCAAGTCTCCCTATCTACGTAACTACGTCGTGGCGCGAATCAATCCGGTGCGATTCCACAAGTCAAAGAAGGGCGATCAACAGGCGCCCATGCCTCTGGCCCAAGCTCTCACGCGCATGGCGGCTGCCGCCAAGAAATTCAATCTCGAATCGGTGTCGAATGCGGACCTTGCGTGGGTAGCGGTCGGCGCTGGCGCCCAAGACTGACTCGCTCGGGTCGGCGGAAGTGCCCGGAGCCGCCCCCCGGCTCAGCTCCGGTTTCGCGGACTGTCCCGCAACGTCCGAAACGTAATCGAATACCGCAGCCCGGGTGTCGGAGGAATTCTGTGCTGCCAATCCCAGCGCGCCTCGCCATCCAGGCGGTAGATCGACCTGGGAGCAAGATCAACCGCAACTGATCGTGCCCGGATTTTCGGCGGATAGCGCCGTAAGCGCATGCGGCAGGCGCTCCCCAAGGATACCCCGACAACCAGCTCGAAATTGGCCACGTCCCGGTGCCAGCCGAGCTGTGTACCTGGTGTGTATTCGGCCACTAACGCCTGAGTAAAGTCCTCCGCACGCCGAGCCGTCCAGTCGGCGACGCGCTCGCGCAGCGGCAGAAGAAACCGGGCGACCGGCTCGGCTTCGAGCAGTCGGTTGGCGCTGAAGTCATACCGGCCGCCGTAGCTCTTGATCCGGCGTTTGGCGCGAAATTGCTTGTATTCGGCCTCCTCGAGTGGCAGCGTTCGAATCTCTCGGATCAGAGCCGCTTCCTCGGGTTCCGAAAGAAAATCTGCCTGATAAACATAGCCGCTTATGAGAGAGTTAACCGATACGGGAAATAGGACGTTCTGAGTCATGTACCGGGATGTATGGGCGGTGTACCTAGTCTCAACACCTAGTCCGAGAGCGAAGATGAGTGTAGCGCTCCCTCGCCCAGAGCTTAAAGATTCCGCCCCGCTGGGAACCATGCCGAATCCTTTTGGTCCGACCCGCGGGGACCCATGCGAAAGTCCATGGCGCAAAGGTCCTGGGGCTGGAATCGCGCAATTCATACGTCAATCAAAGCGGCAGGAGAAATTCGAATCATGCCGATCCGATCAATCGCTCTCACCCTGGGAGTGCTGATGTCGACGCTGTCTATCGTCCAAGCATCACGTGCTGAAAACGCCGAGAAGAGGCCGCAGATCGGCAACTTTGGACTTGATCTCGCCGCGCGCAAGACGAGCGTGAAGCCGGGCGATGATTTCTATACCTACGCCAACGGCAGTTGGATCGACTCGTTCACCATTCCGCCGGACCGCAGCTCCTATGGCTCGTTCACGAAGCTTGCAGAATTGTCGGAGCAACGCGTGCGCGACCTCATCGAGACCGCCTCGAAGACCCCCGCCGCGCCAGGATCGAACGAACAAAAGGTCGGTGATTTTTATTCGAGCTTCATGGATCAAGCCGCTATCGACTCCAAGGGCTTGGCGCCGATCAAGACCAATCTCGCCAAAATTGCCGCTGCGAGATCGCATGCTGACATCGCTCGCCTGTTTGGTTCGCAGGGGTACATTTCGGCCTTTTCCGTGAACATCGCACCTGACCTGAAGGACCCGAACCGGTATGCCCTGAACATCGGGCAAGCGGGCTTGGGTCTGCCGGATCGGGACTACTACCTCGGCACCGAGCCAAAGCTGGTTGAAATTCGGGAAAAGTACACCGCCCACATCGAGCGCATGCTGACTCTGGCGCAGGTTGAGGGCGCACGGACCAAAGCGCGTGAGATCCTGGGATTCGAAACCGAGCTTGCTCGCGTGCAATGGCCGATCGAGAAACGTCGCGAAGCCGAAGCGAACTACAACCCACGGTCGAAGGCCGAGCTCTTGATCTATGCCTCAGGCTTTACCTGGCAAGCTTTCTTCGACGCCTCTGAGATCGGCGACCGCGAGCACTTCATCCTGAACCAGCTTACCGCCGTCCGTGATAGCGCCGCCGTCGTCGCGAAAACTCCGGTGCCGATCTTGAAGGCTTATCTCACCTATCACTACCTGTCCGATCACGCCTCCGTCTTGCCGCAAGCGATCGACCATGAGAATTTCGCGTTCTACGGCACCGTGCTCTCGGGTACCCCGCAGCAGCGCGAGCGTTGGAAACGCGGCGTGCAGGCTACGGGAGGAGCACTCGGAGATGCGCTCGGGCAGCTGTATGTCGAGAAGTATTTCCCGCCCGAGGCCAAGGCGAAGATGGAAGTCCTCGTAGCGAACCTGCGGGGCGCACTCGGTGAACGTCTAGAAGCCCTGGATTGGATGACGCCGGAGACCAACAAGCGAGCACTCGAAAAGCTTGCGGCGTTCACGCCGAAGATTGGCTACCCGAATAAATGGAAGGACTACGGTGCGCTCGAGATCGTGCGCGGTGACGCCTTCGGCAACGCCGAACGTGCGTCATTATGGGAGTGGCATCGAGAGTTGAGGCGCCTCGATGAACCCGTGGACCGCGACGAATGGCATATGCAAGTGAGCGCCGTCAATGCCTATTACAACCCGCTCAACAATGAGATCGTGTTCCCCGCGGCCATCCTGCAGCCGCCATTCTTCGATCCGAATGCCGACGATGCCGTGAATTACGGCGGCATCGGCACAGTGATAGGCCATGAGATGAGCCATGGCTTCGATGACCAGGGGCGCAAGTTCGGCCCCGACGGTTCATTGAGTGATTGGTGGACCCCGAGCGATGCGAGCGCATTCAACGATCGGGCCAAGCGCCTGGTCGCCGAATTTTCGGCATTTGAAGTGCTTCCCGGCCTGAATGTGAAGGGCCAAAACACGCTCGGCGAGAACATCGGCGATTTGGGGGGACTCAACATCGCCCTACGCGCCTACCACGACAGCTTGCAAGACCGGGCCGCACCGGTACTCGACGGTCTCACCGGCGATCAGCGCTTCTTTCTATCGTTCGCCCAAATCTGGCGCTCCAAATTCCGCGACGATGCGCTTCGCAACCAAGTGATGAGCGACGTTCACAGCCCCGCCTATTACCGAGTCAACGGCGAGCTGCCGAATCTCGAAGCCTGGTACACCGCCTTCGACGTGAAGTCCGGCGACAAACTCTACGTCCCCCCCGACCAACGGGTGCGGATCTGGTAATGAGAGTGCGTCCACCAGGCGCGTGAGCACGGTCGCATCGTCCATGACCCGCCCCTCGATCCGCGATCCCGAGGTCCTCATCGTCGGCGCTGGGCCAACTGGTTTGGTCCTGGCCTTGTGGCTCACACACCTCGGCGTTCCCGTCAGAATCATCGACAAGGCCGCCGCGTCGGGAATGACTTCGCGCGCCGTTGCTGTTCAGGCACGCACGCTCGAGTTCTACCGGCAGGTTGGGCTTGCCGACAGTGTCGTTGAGCGTGGTCGTCGGGCGACCGCTGTGAATTTGTGGGTGACGGGGAAAATGGCAGCGAGCGCCGTTTTCGGCAACATGGGCACGGGATTGAGTCCCTTCCCCTATGCATTGATATTTCCACAAGACGAGCATGAGCGTCTGTTGCTCGATTGTCTGGCCGCACGCGGTGTCGAAGTCGAGCGCCAAACGGAACTCCTGAACTTCCAGGAGGAGAGCGGAATTGTACAGTCACACCTGAGGCGCTCGGATGGCGCCTCGGAAGCCTTTAAATGCAAATATATTGCCGGTTGCGACGGTGCTCATTCCGCCGTGCGCGAAACGCAACAAATCGGCTTTGCAGGCGGGACCTACGCCCGTCTCTTCTATGTTGCTGACGTCGAAGCGAAGGGAACTGTGATGAACGGGGAGATTCACGTCGGTCTCGACAAAACCGATTTTCTCGCCGTGTTCCCTTTGAAGCGCGACGGGCGCGCGCGGCTGGTCGGCACCGTGCGCGGTGATACCATTAACGAGCAAGACGGCGTGTCGTGGAACAACGTGGGACAGCGAGTGATCAACTGGATGCGAATTGATGTTGAACGGATCAACTGGTTCTCGACTTACCGCGTGCATCATCGTGTCGCCGATCGCTTCCACAAGGGTCGAGCGTTCCTGCTCGGGGACGCCGCACACATTCATAGTCCGGTCGGTGGACAAGGCATGAACACCGGTATCGGTGATGCGGTCAACCTCGCCTGGAAACTCGCCGCCGTCTTACGCGGACGAGCACACGCATCCCTGCTCGATAGCTATGAACCGGAGCGAATCGCGTTCGCCAGACGCCTGGTCGAGACTACCGATCGAGCATTCACCGGGGTGACGAGTTCCGGAGCGATCGCTCGAGTAGTGCGACTGAAGATCGTGCCGCTGGTGCTACCCCTCCTCTTCAAGTACGCCTCGCTGCGACGCGTTATGTTCCGTACCGTCTCACAGACGTCAATTAATTATCGTGAAAGCTCCTTGAGTCAAGGTCGCGCCGGTAAGGTACATGGTGGTGATCGTCTCCCGTGGGTGAAACTCGACAAAGATGGGGTCGAGGACAACTTCTCGCACTTGATCTCTCTGGGTTGGCAAGTTCACGTGTACGGCGTAGCCTCGAGCAAGCTCCAGGTCGTATGCGCCAATCGCAAATTGCCGCTGCACGTCTTTCCCTGGTCGCAGAACATGGCGCAGCACGGCCTTCGCCGCAATGCCGCGTATCTCATACGACCCGACGGCTACGTTGCATTGGCCGAACGGGAAGGAAACGCGGATGCAATCGCATCTTATCTCGATGTGCGTGAGCTCGTTCTCTCAGCCTAGGAGCACAGGGTCGGGCCCGAGTCTCTTCCGACCGACCAGGCCCGCTAACGTGCGGATCCCGGCACGTAGCATCCCATGCGCGCGCCCGATCCTTTCTTTACGACTCTATTTATGCTACACGCAGATGAAATGACGATTTCTGACCTGCATGCCGGTTAGTGTTTTGCTGGTCGTTCTGTTCGGCGCGCTCCTGCACGCGAGCTGGAACCTCCTCGTCAAGGTTGGGCGGAACACACACGTCGCGATCGCCAATGTGTTCATCTTCGCCGGCGGACTCGCGGCTGTGGTGCTGCCCTTTCTTCCAGCGCCGGCGCCTGAGAGCTGGCGCTATCTCGGTGCATCCGTCATCGTGGAACTGGTTTACGGAGTGCTGCTGGCCACGGCCTACCGCGCTGGAGATCTCAGTCACACGTATCCGCTGATTCGAGGCAGCGCGCCGCTGTTTGTCGCGTTCGGAAGCTTTGCGCTGGTGGGCGAGCGCCTCTCTGAGCTGGGGTGGATCGGTGTATCGCTAATATCCGGCGGGATACTATTATTGATTTTCGACGCACGCTTTCGGGGTCGGTCCGCCGCGGCAACATGGTTCGCGCTGCTGACCGCACTGGTGATTGCCTCGTATACGACCATAGACGGGATCGGCGTTCGCGCGTCCGGACATGCAGTCGCCTACGCGTTCTGGATCTTCTTCTTAACCGGCGTCCCGTGGTTGATTTGGACTGGAGTTCGCGGCCGCGTCGACCGCTGGGCGGAGCTGCGCCGGCAGCTGCCGGCCGGCATCGTGGGTGGCGCGTGCTCGCTCGCCTCGTACGCAATCGCGTTGTGGGCAATGACCCGCGCACCGGTTGCGGCGGTAGCGGCCATCCGCGAAACATCCATCGTATTCGGCGTGGCCCTCGGTGTGCTCGTATTGCACGAGCGAGTTACTTGGATATGCGCGCTTGCGGTGATCGCTGTAACACTCGGAGTCTACGTGATGCGGGCGGGATAGTCGCGCGGGGCCCCTCGCGGCGTTCCCGCCTCAGTTTGGAGTAGGCATCCAATCGGGCACCTCGACCGATTGCTTCGATTTTCCGAGTATCCACGCAAAGCCGAATCCCCCGGACCAATCGTAGTTCCTTTGCACGAGCGGACTGTCCAAGAATACTGCGCCGCGGAGCGTCTCGTAGTGAAGGTAGGCTCCAAACCACATCTTCGCAAATCGCCTTTTGAGTGCTATTCCAAACTGCGTTCCGGAATAACCACCGGGGGCCGTGTAGCCCGGACGCACGGAGGTCGCATACTGTGATGCGACCGAGTAGAAGTAGTCGTGATAGCGCTTGTCAGCGAACATCGGACCACCACTCAAACCCAATCCCCAACCCCGAGCACCGAATGCATCGCTGAATTGCGCCCTTAGCTGAGGTTCGAAAACCCAACCGATGTCCTGCGGTGAACCTGCGATGGTGAAGGCCGCACGAACCGGCAGATTGAGATCCAGTTTGACCTTGTTCGCATGGCTGTTCGTCAAATGAAAGTCCACCGAGGGTCCGAGCTGTATCGTCGGGCGCAATTCTGGCATGCCGTAACGCACGACATCGTTGCGCACCGGAGCGCTGATCTCGGCGCTGACGTTGAGTTCCACCCACTCTTGGTTTAGCAGTAAACCGCGTACGCCATTTCTATCGGCCTTGAGGAACTTGCCGTTATATAGGAGGTAGCCGATGGGCACCGGATACACGCGAGAGGTATTGGAGCCCGGATAATCCTGAAATGTAACCGCGCCGATCCCGAGCCCATATTCCCACAGAGGTTCCTCTCTAGCGGTTCCCGGTTGCGAGGCAATCATCACCAGCACCGACACAGTTATGCACGCCCACCCGGCGGGCCGAGGCATGGGCATTTCAATCCAGCCTCCCTGTCACACCTCTTCCCAACGCTCACGCAAGCGTGAGAGCCCGTCTACTTCTCCCCCGGCCCGCGGGCGGCGCTCTCTTGCTCCGCTGCAACGGCATGCCACGTGGGATCGGGGTCATATTTCTTCATGTTTTTAGCGACGATGCCGGCCTCTTTCCCGAGATCCTTCTCGAATACCACTCCGTCACTGCCGACGATAAAGGTCATTACGCCTGAGGATCGATATTCCGCGGGATAGGCCACGAAGGCAAATCCCTCGCTCATCTTGCCGTTCAGGATGTAACTCTTCGCCCCACTCGGCCCATGATTTCCCTGCAGAGTGAGGATGTGGAAATAATATCCCCGGTATGGGGTCAAGGTGAGAGCGCTTCTCCCGTCGGCATAACCTTGAGCGACCGCAGATGCCACGAATGGCCCGATGGGACTTTGGGGGTCACCTGCAGCCGTCTTCCAATAGAGACCATTGTGTTGCCCGTCATCACTAATGATTTTCTTGGCATATTCGTCGTGCGCCTGGCGATATTCCATTTGCGCCGCGACGAGCTCCTCGCAAACGCGGATGGCCGACAATTCATTGCGGCCAATGCGCCTGTACAAAATTTCCTTCTTGCCCGCATCGGTTTCGAAATACCATGAGTTGCCCGTGCTCACCAGGGGTATGGGCGTCGGCCAGTTTCTCGCGCCGATATACAGGGTCGTCGTTTTATCCGGTTCATTCACGAAACGGTGCATCTCCTTATATTTCTGGACGAAATTAGCCCGGCTGTGCGCATCCTCAGCCTCGTCGCCCGATGAGACAATTTGTTTGCCGTCTGGTCCAAGAACATTGAGCAACGCCTTCTCGTCGTTATTCTGCATCGCCGCAACCAATGCGTCACTCGCTTCCTCGGGCGATGCAAATGTTTTCTGATTTGGCTGTTGCGCCATGGAACGCAGGGGAAAGCAAGCCGCCAGGAGAATGGCGAATGCAGCTAATTCAGCGAGCTTGGTCCAATGACACGTTTCGATATTCCGCTTTATTCGACGCATGTGGCGTCTCTCCATTTTCAAAGTTTTACAAGCCGGAGACATCACCGCGGTTTGCCGCCGCCGTGGGCCGCGCCTCCGGCATGGGCTTGCCCGCCCGGGCTCCCATGGCTGCCGCTGAAGCTGGAGCTCCCGCGGGAGGAATAGCTTCTGGCCTCACCGCCATGATCGTAGTTGCTGAACGCGCCGGTGCGGACGCCGCTTTCGCCATGGGGCGCGCTCTGTCCATGGGGCTCAGCGTATCCTCGGGCCGCTTGCGCGTTTCCGCTGAAAGGATGCGTGGTAGCGCCAGGCCTGTTGTAAACGCCGCCAGGGTGTTCCGCATACCCACCGTGGCCGGCGCTCACTCCGCGCTGCACGTTCGTTGCTACGCCTCGATAGCCTCCCCCGCGGTAGTAATAGTTTCGGTTGTAAAACGTATTGCTGTGGGAGTAGTACCTGGCGTTGTTATAGACCGGGTACCGGTGATACCAATCGAATCCCCAATGGCCCCAACCCCATCCAAACCCTGCAAATAAGCCGATTCCGAATCCGACCCCAAAGGAGAGAGAGGGACCGCCAAACCATATTCCGGGATATGCATACCAACCCGGCCACGCCACGATCGGGCCTCCGTAAACCACCCACGGATCATATGCTGGAACGTAAACGACCTCGGGGGTGGCGGGCTGAATGACGATCGTCGAGCCCTGCGTCTGCACAGTTTGCTGTGGCGTACTCTGCAGATTGCCCGCTGTTTCCGCCCGCTGGCGCATCACCTGAATGGCATTCATCACATCCGGTTGCTGGTTGTAGTAGGCATCACCCAGAGACGACGTCCAGGAAAGGTTCTTGTCCATATTTCCAAGGACAGACGGAAATGCAGTGAGTGCCTTGACGCTCGGATCCCAAGGTTGTTGGTCGACGGCCTGAGCTAAAGGATTGCCCTTTAAATCCGGATGCGTTTGCACCCATCTGTCGGCTTCCACGACTTGCTCGGGAAACGTGGATGCCGCCAGAATCTGCGCCACCAGCGAATCCGGATACAGCGCAATCGGTGCCACTAGCTGCTGCAACTGCTCCGGAGCCTGTTGTGTATAAGGTGGCTGGGGTGTTGCGGCCACTCCTGGATCTTGCGCCTCTTGAGCCGCCAACAGGTTCTGCGGCCAAATCGCGAACCACACAACCAACGGCACGAGTGAAGCCAAAATTTGCTTGATTAACATAGGCTTTGAGTACCATGCAGTACATTTGAAAATGTTCATGTTTCTTGAACCCACGATAAACCGCACCTAGTCCGATCCGCAGGAGCGGATTGCTCAGGTTGCCACACTTTTCGGCGTGTATTTCTGCTCACCCCGGGCGCTCAAGCGGTACAGATCTTCATCCCCACAGTGAGGGCATTTGATCGCGGTCAACTGATCGTCGAAATCGGTCAACGCTTTGCCGCCCGGCGCCGTGGCCGCAATCGCGATGAGCAACCCGCACGATCGGTTCTTACAGAGCCAACCGATGTAGAACTCGCCCGGCACCAGCTGCTGCGGTGCGCGGACATCGACGTGGCGCAACGGCGCTGATGCCACCGGTTTGTGTGATGGCGTACTGCGGCTTTTTGTTGGACGTTTGATCGCCATTGCTGCCTCCGCTAATGAGACCTGTGAGAGCGTACCGCCGCTGCGAACACTCCGCCAGCCCCACAGGTTGAGCCTTCAGCCCGCCGGCGTTCAATTGCATCGCCGATCGTTTTCCTCACGGCGCTCGCCGGCAACGGGAAAAGAGGTGCCCACATCGGTCGAATCCCACGCGATGTCGCGGTTCCTACCGATGGCCGTTCAGTTCCGGCCCGCCTTAAGATGGCGGCAAGATTCACAAGGCAGCAAGTCCTGATGGCAGGCGGAGGCGTGAGGAGAGGACATGGCAGCCAAAACGAGTAGCGCGAGCCGGAAGGTAGAGCGGGCCATGCATGAAATGAAGCACGGTACGCTGACAAGCGGCAGATCTGGCAAAAAGGTGAAAAGTCGCAAGCAGGCGATTGCAATCGGCCTATCTGAGGCCCGCAAGGCTGGCGCGAAGGTCCCCAAAAAGAAAAGCGCCCGCAGGAAGTAAATTGGGTCAGGGCTGACATGGCCTGACTCGCCCTTCGACTCGCTACTGCCGTGGCGTCCGTTCGCCACAGCGCCCTTAGCTGTCACGTTGCGGGCTTGGATAAGCGCATCCCGTTATGGGAGCATGCGCCCCAGCTGCACGACCGACGGATTCAAATTGAAGATTGTCACCTTTAACGTCAACGGCGTGAATGGACGCTTATCCGTCTTGCTTCGCTGGCTCGCGCAATCAAAGCCCGATGTAGCTTGTCTTCAAGAGCTGAAATCACCGCCCGAGAAATTCCCGGAGCGCGCCATCCGCGATGCGGGATACGGCGTGATTTTTCACGGACAAAAGAGTTATAACGGTGTTGCCATTCTCGCCAACGGCCGAGATCCAGTTGAAACAAAGCGCGGGCTACCGGGCGATCCGGAGGATCTGCACAGCCGTTATATCGAGGCGAAAATCGATGGTCTCATTGTCGGCTGCCTATACTTACCCAACGGTAATCCAGCGCCAGGACCGAAATTTGACTATAAGCTGCGCTGGCTAGAGCGCCTCGCGATCCACGCGGCCGGCTTGGTGCACGGAGCATCGCCGGTGGTGCTCGCCGGTGATTACAATGTGATACCGACAGACATTGATGTCTACAAGCCGGAGCGTTGGGTGGATGATGCGCTGTTTCGACCCGAATCCCGGGCCGCCTACCACGCGCTCTTGGCGCAAGGATGGACCGACTGCCTGCGCGAGCTTCACCCGCGGGAGAAGATATACACGTTCTGGGACTACTTCAGAAATTCCTACGGTCGGGATGCCGGATTGAGAATCGATCACTTGCTGCTAAATCCCCTCGCCGCTCCGCGCCTCCGAGCGGCGGGGGTGCAGCGCGACGTGCGGGGCTGGGAGAACCCGAGCGATCATGCGCCGACCTGGATCGAACTATCTGATTGAGTGAGTTGAAGCGGCCCCAACCCCTCGATGTAGCCCAGGTGCAACCCGCACGGCTCCAGAGAAGCCGGCATGTTATAGTGTAATACCATTAAAGTATATACTGTATCATTTACTACATGCAGGAATCGACCACCCCCCCGCCGCGGTACGGCTCGCCCTCCCGTGGCATCACCGGACGCGATGTCGAACTCGCCGCCGATGCACTCCTGCGCGAGGGCGAGCGCCCCACCATAGAAAAAATCCGCGAGAAAATCGGTCGAGGCTCGCCCAACACGATCAACCCGCTGCTGGACGCGTGGTGGAAGCGTCTGGCCTCGCGCCTCGATGCCGGCCCCGCAGCCCTCCACCGCCTGCCCGAATCCGTTGCTCATGTCGCGGAAGCGCTCTGGATGCAAGCCCTCGAGGAAGGCCGCCATCGCGCGGAGCACGAGGTCAGCCGCGCTGCGCGCAGCGCCGCTCAAGGGCAGGCCGACCTCGAGGTCCGCTCGCATGTCCTGTCATTACGCGAAGGCGAACTCGAGTCGCGCCTCAAGGATCGGGAACGCACCCAGGCTGCGCTCGAAGCACAACTTCAGGCACTGACTCGACTATTTCGCAAGGAACAGGCGACGCGCGAAGCACAAGCTCGCCGCATTGCATCCCTTGAAAACCAACTTCTGACCCGATCGCGCCCTCGCGCGAGACCGTTGAGAGCAAAGCGACCGGACAGCCCCAAGGCGCGCGCGCACCAGCAACGCGCCGCTCAACTCCGACACCCCACAAAACCTAAGACACGGAACACCACAAGGGCGAGAAAATCCCCGTCGCACAGGGCCCACCGACGAACGAGGTGAAGCACCACAGTTATGCTTCTTCCAGTGATACCGCGATCCCCCCGCTCGCTCTCAACGCATGGCCAGCGAACTCACCCGCCGGCTCTTCCGCTGCGAATTCCTCCAGTTCTCCGGCAAAAATGAATGCGCAACTGCCCTCATCCGACGAACCATCAAAATTCGGCGCCTTGATACTTTCCTTCTGCAGGTCTGAAGCCCACGCGGCGTCCAAGTATTCCACGATTGTCTTCAGTTCTTTCTTGCTCGCGTCCCAGCCGGTGACGTGACAATTCGCATACAACCGGATTTCACCCGACTCGAACGCGTCTGCAATCACCGAGATCCGAAATCCCGCAAGCGACTCCCGCATGCAGATCGGGCACGTCACTGGTAAATAAAGTTCAGGCTCTTTCATATCGCTTACCGCGCTGCGGCCTCCGGATCGCCGCTTCAAAAGCCTCCCGCATCACATTCGGAAAGCTCCCCGAGTTCCGCCCCTCCCGCGCCACTTCCTGCTCACCCAAAGCGTTGCCCGACGGGTTCCTCGCAAGATGGAGCTCCTCCTGCTGCTCGAGCAACTTCGCAATGTTGTCCACCGTCTCCATGGTTCGACTCCCTCGCGTCAATCCGCCGCTAATAACGACCCCAATATCGCGCGCCGCAGACTCTTGCAATGTGAAAAACCTCTCGTTATCGATCGGGCGCCAAGTTCTGTAAACCGCTGAGCCGATGTCCTGTCGCAGCCCGCAGACTGATCCCGATAATTGCCATGGCGGATCGTGACAATTTCTGTCAGATCTTATCGGTCTGCGTCTTTTTTGGGGCGATGCGATAACGGTCGCTTGTCAGAGCCGTTTAGGGTGACAAGCAGGAATTGACCTGGAATGTCCGCCCCAAAACCCACATTCCCGCTGCCGTAGGCACCTTGCGATCGCGAGGGCGATCATCCAGGATTATCGGGTGGTGATCCGGCTCGAAGTGGAAGCTGCGAATTGTTCACGATGGCGGCGAAAATTAGCTCGTGCTCCTCTCTCGACGCCGCTCGGGCGCGCAAGGTGGGAAAACGAGAACGGCCATTGAATACCCTATCCTTCCGCTCGTTGTGTTTATCTCTTGCTCTGATTGCAAGCGCCGCGCATTGCGGCGCGCAGTCCGAATCGGGCTATGACGCCTTCATAAAGCAAGGCAACGCGCAACTACAGGGAGGCAGCGCTGACCAAGCCCTCGATTCAGGTGAACTGGCCATTAAAATGAACGCGGATCGGTGGGAAGGCTACGCGCTCGTGGGCGGTGCGCTGACGAATCTGAAGCGATACGAAGACGCCGCGGATGCATTGAGCAAGGCAATCGAGCGAGCGCCGGAATCGAGGCAGCCCGCGCTTCGGGACCTGCGTCGACAGTGCTTGCTCGCCGAATCCGGATATCCCGCGCCAGCCAATCCAAGCCGCGCAGATACGACTCGCCAATCCGAAATCGTACCGGGGAAGTCCATTGACAACGGCCATAACACCGCTGATATCGCGGCACAGGTGCAAGGTGAGGATGACCGGCAACATCTTGTCGCCAAATTGACCTGGACCGACCCTCAAACCGGCCTCATGTGGGCAAGATACAGTCGTCATGCTGAGTATGCTCATGCGAGCTTCACGCGCGCGAGCCATTATTGTTCCGACTTGCGCTCATTGGGATATGCGGATTGGCGCCTACCGACCGCCGTTGAATTCATGGGAATTTATCACCTCGCGGCCGACTCGGTGACGGTCCACTTGAGCGGTGGACTGGCACCCAGCGAAGAGATTTTGCGCTTTATGGGATTTTGGACTTCCACACCAGGCGCTCAGGAAGGCGAACATGTTCTGGTATTTGAAGGGAAGTCAGTAAGTGGCCGCAATAATGACGGTGAAGGTCGTGTGGGAGGATGGTTTGCCGGTCATTCCTGGAACGGCGCTTTCGTGTGCGTTCGAGACCAAAAAGCCGCCGAGCGCCCGTAAACAACGGCGCGCAGGTCACCGAAACTAATGCCGCCCGCGGCCAGCGCCTCCGCACTCAAGGGGAGGCCCAGTGCTTTCCCATCGCATTCACTTCGTCCACCGGTAGACCACCCCTGGAAAAGGCGGCTTCCATTGCTCGAATGCTCCTGTGATATACAGTGTGTCTACGCCGCTCGGGCCAAAGCCCACATTGGTCACGTAGGGCGTGGGCACCTCGATGGTTCGCACCAACTTCTTAGCCTCATTCACGACGAGCACTCGACCGGATCCGTTCTGCGCGACGTAATAGTAGCCGTCGGCACCCAACTTGAGTCCATCCGGACCGTTGTATGCATCCTCGTGCGAGGTGGGCGGCGCCACGTCTTGCAGGCGGGCCCATACGACTCGAGGACCCAAAGTTCCATTGGTCTGGATCGGGAAGGACAGGATTCTGCCCGCGAGCATCTCGGCGACGAGCAGGTGCCGGCCGTCCCTTGAGAGGGTCAATCCATTGGAGTAGTGGATGGTGTCGGCGACTTCGCGCAGGTCCTGCCCGTCCGCCGACAGGTGAAGAACGGCACCGGTGATCGGCGCATGGATGTCGTACGCACCCGACGCGGAAAAGTACACGCCACCGTGACCATCTGTCGAGAAATCGTTCGGACCGATGAAGGGCTTGCCCGCGCTATCCTGCGAAATCGTACGCACCTCGTTGGCGTGAGCATCGAGTTCCACCAGGTAATTTCCATCGTAACAGGCAACCAAAATATGGTCGTTCTTAAAATGGATCAACGCGCTGGCACCACAATGCTCCTTGCGCCAGTAGTCCTTCGACTGCTTGCCGTCCCACGTCTTGATGCCGTCGCCGGCATACTCGACATAAAGCAATCTCCCCTGATCCCACAATGGCCCCTCGGGGTATCGGGCGTGCGCGTCGATCACATCGACACCCGCGCAAGCTTCGCCAATACGGAATAGGCAAAGCATGGATAATGGAACGAGAATTTTGTTTTGTACCGGCATGGAAACCTCTGTGAGCCTTTCCGATTGTAACGCTCGAGTGTCTCTCCTCAATCACGTAAGATGAATGGCGCCCGATGATCAAATCCTCACCAGTTCCCCGCGCGCTACTCTGCCTCTTTGCGATGTCGTCCGCTGCCGCGTGCCTGGCGAAATCGCCCGCGGATGTGGACAAGGACCTGCTCGAGGTGACGATTCCGCAATTACAGAGTTTCTATAACCAACACAAGTACACCGTGACCCAGGTCGTGCAGTGGCACCTCGACCGCATCCATCGCTATAACGGCATCTATCGCGCCGTCGAAACGGTCTTCGAGTCGCAAGCTCTAGCGGCGGCCGCGCGCGAGGATGCCGATGCCGGCGGTGGGATTGCTGCTCGCGGCCCGCTCTGGGGTGTGCCGATTGTGATCAAGGCGAACACCAGCATCGAGGGCACGGTGACGACCGACGGATGGGAAGGTTTTACGATCGCGGGGCACGAATTGATCGCCCCGCGCGACGCCAGCATCGTCGCCAAGCTTCGAGCCGCCGGCGCCATCCTGATCGGGCATACCAACATGCCGGATTTCGCCAATAGCGATACGAATCGCAGCAGTTCCTTCGGTAGAACCGGCAATGCGTTCGATGTTCGGTTCTCTCCCGGAGGATCATCGGGCGGCACGGTGACTGCCGTCACCGCCAACATGGCTGTGCTCGGAAACGGCACCGATACGGGGAATTCCATCCGTATGCCTTCGGCCACGAGCGCCGTGATCGGCGTGTTTCCGACCCGGGGTTTGGTCAGCATCGCCGGAATCGCGCCGCTCGACTGGTTGCTCGACAATACCGGTCCGATCGCGCGCACAGTCACCGACGCCGCGATCGCGCTCGATGTGATGGTGGGCGAAGATCCACTGGACCCTGTTACCGCCGGGGTGAAGACCAAGGCCCAGCCTGGGCCCTATACGCAGTACCTGAAGCGAGATGCCCTGCGGGGCAAGCGCTTTGGAGTACCGTCCTTCATTCTCCAAGGGTCTGGGATCCCTTTTCACGGGATCCCGGCCGGCGTCCCCGACGCCGCCGCAGCCAAGCTTGAGGAGGCACAGGCCATTCCATTGCAGCCTCAGACGTTGGCGGCCTTCATGAAGGCGATCGATGAACTGCGAGCCGCCGGCGCCGTTGTCGTGATCGACGATTCCATCCTGCCCGAGAATTTTGCGCGGCTTGCAAGCCGAACGAGTACCTATCCTTATGTGCGGGAGGGAACGGAGAATTTCCTCCGCAACTTTGGTCCCGCGCAGTACCATTCGGTGGCGGAATACGCAGCGGCGGTCGGCTCGCCGATTGCCTCCGTTCTGCTCGGGGAAGAGCCTAATTATTCTCGATTCGGTGAGGTGACCATAGCTCAGGTCAACGTCGAAATCGATGCGGATTCGAAAGCCAACTACTACGATCGCCGCCGGCACACGCTCGAGGCGTATCTGGAGCCGCTCGAGAGGCTGCATCTCGACGGGTACGTCTATCCCGCAATCCAGATGCCACCGGTTGATGAGACCATGCCGCAGAACGGGCGCGTGAGCGAGGGGCCGCACTCGGCGACGAGCTGGGTCAACATGATCGGTGTACCCGCCGTCGTGGTGGTCGGCGGCTTTTATCCCGGCGGCCTTCCCTTTGGCTTGGAATTCTCCGCGCGGCCCTGGAGGGACGGCGACCTACTTGGTTATGCCTACAGTTGGGAGCAGGCGACGCACCACCGTCATCCCCCCGTGCTCATCGACCGGGGTCTGCTTGCACACGCCCCCTAAAGCTCGTCGCTGCTCCTCCCGGAGGTAGCACTTCACATAAGAATTGCAAGTCGCTGATTATTCACGCGATCTGTAAAAAACTTCCGGTTGGCCGCTCGGCGCGGCGGAACTTCGTGCCGACTTTAGCCGAGCTGCGCGCTCAGCATCCTCAACCGGCGCGATTGCAGGCGCAGTCCCCGTTCGAGTTCCTTGAGGCGAGACTGCAGGGGCGAACGCTCCCAGCGCTCGACGACCGCACGGCGGGCCTCCTGCAACCACTGCTCACGTAGCTGAGTCCAGGCGGTTACGGCCTCACGAAAGGCTTCATATTCCTCCGTGATCCGCTTCCTCAACTGCTCGATATGGGCACCGCCGCTCTGGGAGGCCAATTGGCGCTCGGCACGCCGAAACTGGTTATCGAGCAACGCCCGCTGGATCTTGAACCAGGGCACGGATTTGAGATTGCTCGTCAGTCCAATCCATTGCATGGCGTAGATACACCACTTGGACGGATCCCACTGCCACCAGCGCACGCCGTTGCGATAATCATGCGCAAACATGTGATGGAAGTTGTGGTAGCCCTCGCCGAAAGTGAGCAGCGCCACAATGCCGTTGTCCCGCGCGGTGTTTTCATCCGTATAGGGCTGAATACCCACGATGTGCGCCAGCGAATTGATGCAAAACGTCAGGTGATGGCTGACGACGAGCCGTAATATCCCGCCAAGTAAAAAGACGCCGATGATGTCGCCGCTTGCCCAGCCGAGGAGGAGCGGCAGGCCAAAGTTCATGCTGAGCGCAATCGGCAGATAGTGCCGATGCTGCCACATCACCAAAGGATCGCGCTGCAACTCGCGTACGGTGCTCAAGTCCGGCTCCCCGCTCGGATAATTGCGAAGCATCCAACCGATGTGGGAGAACCAGAAGCCGCGGCGTGCACAATAGGGATCGCGCTGGGGATCATCAATATAGCGGTGGTGCGTGCGGTGACCGGCGCTCCACAGGAGCGCGCTGTTCTGCAGCGCCATCGCGCCGAAAAGAAGATAAGCGAGCTTCAGCGCCGGACGCGCCTCGTACGTGGCATGGGCGAACAGCCGATGATAGCCACAAGTGATCGACAACTCGTTGACCGTCAAAAGCACTGCGAACCAGATCCAGGCGCCGGCGTGATAGCCGTGGCTCAAGCCATACCACGGCACGATGCTCACCGCCGCCAACGCGGTCAATACGAACATCGTGGCCGCCGGCCAATTGCATCGCGCCGATTCCCAATCACTCGCTGTCATACGGTCGCCCCGTTAATTCCCCGCCATACCACCATTATAGTCTGTACGCCACCAGGGGGTGCGGGTGTTTGCAATTCCCGGCACGCATTCAGCTGTGGGAACTACGGATGGCGCTTGGCCCAACCCGAATATTGCTTCCGGCGGGTGCTGTTGGCGGCTTTCCTCCCGGGCTGAGCCTGAATCTCAGGCAAAGACGCGCGGCTGCCGGCGGGACAGCCGCATGCCCTCCCCTGCGTAGATGATGAGAGCCCCCCAGATCATCGCAAAGCCGATGGCGCGCGTACGCTCAAAGGGCTCGTGCAGCACGAACACGCCGCAGAGGAATTGCAGCGTGGGGGTGAAATACTGAAGCAGGCCCACCGTCGAGTAACGAAGGCGGCGTATTCCGTAGGCGTACAGGAACAGAACCGATGCCGTGAGCGGCCCGCTGCCGATCAACAAGGCATCGATGGCGAACCCCACATGGCCGATCGCGCCCGTACCCGACCATTCGCACCACAGTAGGTACCCCGCGGCGAGAGGCGCGAGCACCACCGTTTCTATCGCGAGGCCGGACAGCGACTCGACCTTGGCCACCTTGCGTATCAGGCCATAGATGGCAAACAGGAAGGCAAGCGCCAGCGCAATCCACGGCACGGCTCCGGTCATTACCGTGAGGTAGGCGACGCCGGCACCGGCAAGGGCGACGGCCGTCCATTGTGCAGGGGTGAGTTTCTCGGAAAGCAGCGCCACGCCCAGCATCACGTTAACCAAGGGACCGATGAAATAACCGAGACTCGCCTCGAGGACGCGGCCGTGCATAACGGCCCACACGTAGACGAGCCAGTTGGCCGACATCAAGGTTGCCGACAGGGTGAGCCGCCAGAGAAGATCGCGGTCGGCGAGCTTCGCGCGGAACCCGGCGAGCTCGCCGCGCACGGCGAGCGAGGCCAGCACGAACACACACGCCCATACCACGCGGTGCGCGGTGACCACGAGTGCGGACACTCCATTCAACAGATGAAAATACAGTGGAAACAAGCCCCAGACGACGAACGCGGCCACCGTCGGGACGAGGCCCTTATTCTGAGAACTCATGGCTTCCAGCGTAGCAGTCCGAGGCGCCTGCCGAAACATCCCTGCAGGCGGCGCATGCCGCGCGCGAAATGGGCCGCATGCTATTCTTGGCGCCCACTTTTCTTCATTCATCGACGGGAGAGAGTCATGAGGATATTGGCGCGCGGAATGTTCATTGCGATCGCCATGGGCGCAGCATCGACCGGCGCATCGCCAGCGCAAACCGATCCGCCTCAGTCCCTCGACGCTGCGCTCGCCATATTGCGCTCGCACCGCTTCGTCGATTTGACGCACACCTTCGCGCCCGGCATCCCGCATTGGAAAGGCGCGCCGAACGAGACCGCCAAGACGCTCTATACGGTCCAGAAGGACGGCTTTCGTATCAACGAGTACTGTCACATCGGCCAGTGGGGCACGCACGTCGATCCTCCGGCGCACTTTCACGACGGACTGCACACCGTCGATCAAATCGACCCAAAGGACATGTTGATGCCGCTCGTCGTCATCGACGTGCACGAGAAAGTGGCTAAAAATCCCGACTACACGCTGCAGGTCGCCGACGTCAACGCCTGGGAGGCCCGCCATGGGCGCATCCCGCGCGGCGCCTTTGTCGCCATGCGCACCGACTGGTCGAAGCGCTGGCCGGATCAGGCGGCAATGATGAATATCGATGCCAAGGGGGTCTATCACTACCCGGGCTGGAGCATGCCGGTGCTGAAGCTGCTGTACGAAGAACGCGGCATCACGGCCTCGGGTCATGAGACGACCGACACGGACCCGGGTTCCGCCACGACCAAGGACGACTATTCGCTCGAGTCGTACATTTTGGGGCTCAATCACTATCAGATCGAGATGCTGGCGAATCTGGACCTGGTGCCCGAGGCGGGCGGAGTCGTCTGGGTCAGCTTCCCGAAGCCTGAGAATGGCTCGGGCTTCCCGGCGCGCGCGATAGCGATCGTTCCGTGAGCGCGCCCAACTCGAGTGCCACGCGGACGCCGATCGAGTACGCCGACGCGAGCCCCGAGGTGCGTGCGGTGTACGATGACATCATGGCGACGCGCAGAACCGACTGGGTCAACAATTTCTGGAAAGTGCTTGCGCACGATCCCGTGACATTGCGACGCGTCTGGGCGAACATCAAAGAGGTCATGGGTCCCGGTGCGCTCGATCCTCTGACCAAGGAGTTGATTTACATCGCAGTCAGCATCACGAACGGCTGCCGGTATTGCATCGCATCTCACGGCGCAGCGGCGCGCGCCAAGGGCATGAGCGCCGCGCAGTTCGATGAGATGCTGGCGATCACGGGTCTCGCGAACGAGACGAATCGGCTGGTCGTCGGTCTCGATGTGCCGGTCGACGATAGATTCCGATGAGGCGAGGAGATGCACGATGATTTCAGATACCGTACCGAACATCACTCTGCATCGCTGGAACGACCTGCCCGCCGAGCCGCTGAAAGAAGGCCTCGCTCGGCGGCTGGTCACCGGTGAGCGCATGATGATTGCGCACGTCTATATCAAGAAGGCTGTGGATGTGCCGCGGCACTCTCACGAGAACGAACAGCTCACCTACGTCCTCGAAGGCGCTCTGAAATTCTGGTTCGGCGCGAACGATGAACGCGAATTGCTCGTGCGCGCGGGCGAGGTCATCGTCATTCCCTCGCACCTGCCGCACCGCGCACTCGCGATCGAGGACACGCTCGACGTCGATGTGTTCAGTCCGCCGCGCCAGGATTGGCTCGCAGGCACCGACGCTTACTTGAGGCGCTAAATGCCTGGATTCGCCGTTGCACCCGGGGTGGCTGCGGCGCTCGCCGCTTTCGAGCTGCCCGAGAAGCTCGGCTTCGGCGCGGTCTGCGCGCCGGTGATGTTCACGGCCGAGTGGAGCGATGGCCGATGGGGACGCGGCGAGTTGGTGCCCTACGGGCCCATCGAAATACTTCCCGGCGCGCGCGCGTTGCAGTACGGGGAACTCGTATTCGAAGGCCTGAAGGCCTATTGCGTCGGCCAGGACTGGCCGAACCTTTTCCGGCCGCACGAGAACTGGCGGCGCCTCGTGCGTTCCGCGGCGCGTCTGTCCATGCCCGAAGTCCCGGAGACGCTCTTCTTCGAGGCCATCGAGGCGGTCGCCGGCACCTGCCGAGCATTCATTCCGCGGCAATCGGGCCGCTCGCTGTACTTGCGGCCGTTCCTCTTCGGCACCGAGGCGGGTTATATGCTGCGAAATTCACAGAGTTTTCGCTTCATGGTGATTGCCAATCCTGTGGAAGTCTATGCGGCCGGTCCGATGCGGGTCGCCATTGAGCGCAGCGACGTTCGCGCCACGGTCGGAGGAGTCGGCACGGCGAAGGCCTCCGCGAATTATGCCGCCTCATTACGCGCCTCCAGCGCCGCCGCGGCACGCGGTTGCGGGGTGGCATTGTGGCTCGACGCGCACGAGCAACGCTACATCCAAGAGCTTTCAGGCATGAACCTGTTCGCGGTCATCCGCAGCGAATTGCACACCCCGGAGCTCGACGGTGCGATTCTGCCGGGCATTACGCGCGATTCTTTGCTCGATCTCGGCCGGCATTTGGGCTTCAAGATCCAGGAGCGACGCATCGCGATCGATGAGCTGCTGGGACAAATCTCCGCCGGCGAATGCAGCGAATTGTTCGCCTGCGGCACGGCCGCGATCGTCAGCCCGATCGGTGTATTGGCCGATCAGAACGGGCGCGAGTATGCGCCGATGCGCATCGATGCCATTGCCAAGGAGCTGCGCGAGGCTCTGCTCGCGGTTCAGGAACGCCGCGCACCGGACCCCTTCGGCTGGACACGCGACGTCTCGCGACTCAGCGTCGCGCTACCAGGCTAAAACTTGTAGCGCACGCCCAGGGTGGGGTTGATGTTGGTCGTGTAGAGATAGCCGCTCGCCACGCCGTCGTGCACGCCGCTGTACATGGCGCCCAGGTAAGCGTCGAAGTGCTTGTTGAAGTGATAGTCGGCGTCGACGGAAAAGGCCTCCAAGCTGCCGCTGCAAACACTGTGCGCGGACGTCGTGCAGCCGGCTTGCTTGCCCGTGCCGTAGGCGTTCTGTTGGTAGCCGTAGTAGGCGACGGTCAGGTCGAGGTTGGGCTTGACGGTGTAGCGAACGCCGGTCCAGTACACATTCAGTGTCTTCGAGACGTTGTAGGCATTGTTGGTGACGAACGCCAGCACGTAATCGCCGATGTCGTTGAACCCGGCGCTCAGTGGGTTCGCCGGGTTGGCATACTTGATATGCATGTATCCGGCGAAGAATTTCCAAGACTCGATGCTGTACAACGCCATCAGCGAGTACGTCGTATTGTCCGAGATGGTCGCTGCCAGAGAATTCGATACCGAAAATCCCAACTTCGGAAGCTCAGCGACCTGGGCCGCGGTAAGGGATGTGGCTGTGATGGCACTGTTTTCCTTCGAATAATACGCATCGATCGAGGCGCCCGCGTACTCACCGCCCAGATCCGCCTGAAAGACGGTATTGCCCGACCCGCTTGAACCGTTGAACTTGTAGAGCGCAGCGAGGTGCGCCAAATCGTTGAACTCCACAACGTACTTTACCGTCGAATCGAGCCGATTATCTTGCTGGGCGCCTCCACCCGAATACGTATTGGAAGCGCCGAGCAGGCCGAACGCTGAGGCGTTGTAATTGGGGTCGTACTTGATGGTGCCTTCCAACAGCAGCGTCACTTGACGCCCGAAGGTGAGGCTGCCGAACCGCGCCGATTTAAGGCCGACCCAGGCGGTCTGGAAGGCCTGCCCCGCCGAGCTGCCATCCACACCCACACTCTGAGTGGCCAGGGACCGGCCATTATTCACGGTCAGCGATTTCAGAGAATCGGCAATTTCGCCGGATTGGGCGTTGAAGAACGTCTCGACCTGAAATACCGCCGCCCAATCCTCGTTCAGCGGCTCGATGCCCTGCAAGCCGACTCTCGACTGGCCCATGTTGCTGGGCGTAAGACCGGTCACCGACTGCCGGCTGTTCTGCCGCACGATGTTGCCACTGGCCGACGGACGGTAGGGCGTGAACGGTGCACTGTGCGTGTCGTATTGGATTCCGATGTCGATGACGCCGTACAGCGTAATGCCATGCCATGTCAGGCTGTCGTCGCCGGTGATGCCGGGTCCGGTCTTCTGCTGCGCGAGCGCGTCGACCGAAGCGGTCATGACGCAGACCAAAACAACGATGCTCTGCGTCAATACGAATCCGAAACTCAATTGCCGTGCCGGCATCCCATGTGCATTCTTCATCGTTCTTTTTCGACCCAATGTACCCGCGAAGTTGAGCGGCAACGGCAAGGTATCGAACCAAAAAGCGTATCGGAACTACTCTTCCGTCATTTGCATATGCCCCTGGAGTATCAAGGCAGCGGAAGTAAAGGGCTTCGAGTTTCCGATTTCTGCCCGAGTCAACGGGTGAAGCGAACTATCCCTTATATGGACATGCGTATTGGTACTAGCCCAGAGAGTACCGCTCCGTACCTTGGTCCCTCCGGCCACCTTATAGTGAGGGCATGATCGATCTCGCCCAAGCGCTGTCCGGATTTGCCGTCGGCACCATCGTCGGTCTCACGGGCGTAGGCGGTGGGTCGCTGATGACGCCCGTGCTCGTGTTGGTGTTCGGCATTCATCCGGCCACCGCCGTTGGTACGGATCTTCTGCATGCGGCCATCACCAAGGCGGGTGGAACCTACGTGCATGCTAAAAAGGGGCGGGTGGATTGGCGCATCACGCGCCTGCTCGCGACCGGGAGCCTCCCGGCTGCTGCCCTGACCCTATGGGCCTTGCACGCCTTCACCGATGGTCTCGGTGGCTCCAAGATCATCACAATCACACTCGGTGTGGCGCTACTCCTCACAGCCATTGCGCTCACTTTGCGCACTCGACTGCGCAGCTTTTCCAAAGCGCATGACCCTAAAACTCCACGTCATCCGGCATACACGATCGCGACCGGTGCCGTTTTAGGTGTTGTCGTTTCTCTGTCCTCGGTAGGAGCTGGAGCGCTTGGAATCGCGGCGCTATTTTTCTTGTATCCGCGTCTGCCGGTGGCCCGCATCGTCGCTTCTGATTTGGCCCACGCCGTCCCACTGACCTTGGTCGCTGGGCTTGGTCATTGGCTCTTCGGTAGTGTCGACTGGACCCTGCTTGCGTCTCTACTGGTCGGCTCTTTGCCCGGCATCTATATCGGCAGCCACTTCGTGGGTCGCGTACCGGAAAGAATTCTGCGCTTTATCTTAGCGACGATGCTGGTGCTCGTCGGCGGCAAGTTGGTCGCGTTTTAGGACGAGCCCGAAATCGTGTGCCGCGTCGACCCGGCCCACGACGAAAAATGGCGGCATGACGGAACGAGTGCGCCGGCGTGGCCCAATGGCTTGAGGTTTGTTCCGTCATCTGCAACAGTTAACCGAACTCACACCGCCAAAGAAATGAGAAGCAGTTCACTCGCGTCATACGCGTTGATCGGAGACGGCTATGACTGACATGGAGCTGGATTTTTTCAAGGACATACAGGTCATTAACGATCCACGGTGCTATTTCGATCAGCTCCGCGCGAAATGCCCGGTAATGCAAGAGAGGTATCAAGGCACCTTCATGGTGACCGGATATGAGGAGACGTCCGAGCTCCTCGGCCGCAAGGACGGTGCGTTTTCCTCGGTCGTTTCGGTCGTCGGACCCATCCCACCGCTACCCTTTCAGCCCGAAGGCGATGATATCAGCGAGCAGCTCGAAGCCCATCGCGCGGAGCTTCCCTGGGGCGCTCATCTTGTTTGTTTCGACGGTAAGAAGCATGTTGATCACCGCGCGCTCCTGACCGGGCTGCTGACCTACAAACGGGTGAAGGCCAACGAAGAATATCTGCACGGGCTTGCGGACCGGCTCATTGAGCGCTTCATCAACACGGGCCGCTGCCAGATCACCAGCGAGTACGCTCATGCCGTCGCGATCTACGCGATCTCCGACATCATGGGCATCCCGGAGAAAGATCGGGCGGAGTTGATCGAGCTGCTTGGTCCTGCACCGAGCCAGCTCCAAGGCGACGCCGCCCATAAAATCGGGCCGGACCCGCTGATCTTCCTCAAGGACCGCTTCGACGGATACCTGCACGAGCGCCAGCAGCAGCGTGGCACAGACCTCATGTCGGACCTCGTCCACTCACGCTTCAAGGACGGATCGGCGCCATCATTCGAAGCGCTTTCGCTTCTTGCCCGCTTCCTGTTCGGCGCCGGGCAGGACACGACCGCCCGACTGGTCGGGCTTGCCATTCGTATTCTCGGTGACCATCCCGACTTGCAGACCCGTTTGAGGAACGAGCCTGAGCGCATCGCAGATTTCCTCGAAGAGGTGCTGCGTTACGACGGCCCAGTGAAAGTGGTGTACCGACTTGCGAAGACGCGTACAGAGATCGCGGGCGTCGCCGTGCCGGCGGGAAGCATCGTCACCGTCAGCCTGACGGGCGCGAACAACGATCCGCGCTATTTCGAGCGGCCGGATGAGTTCGACATCGATCGGCCGAACGTACGCAACCATATGAGCTTCAGCCGCGGGGCCCATGCCTGCCTTGGTGCGCCACTCGCACGGCTGGAGGGGCGTGTCGCCATCGAACGATTTTTGGCGCGGGTACCCGCCTTTCGTATATCCGAGGAGCACCACGGTCCGCCGCAGGCGCGCCGCTACCGTTACGAGCCGACTTACACGTTTCGCAGCCTCTCGGAGCTTCACATCGCGTTCACGCCCGCGTAACTACTAATACGAGGAATACGAATGGACTTTACGGGCAAACACGTTGTGATCACTGGTGGCTCGACCGGGATCGGCAAGGCGACGGCAATCAAGATAGCGTCGCTCCGTGGAAAGGTAACCCTGATCGCGCGACGCGCCGAGGTTCTCCAGCAAGCCGTGCGCGAGGTCGGCGGGTTGGCCAGCTACATCGGCGCCGACGTCGGTGAAAAGGCCCAGATCATCGCCGCCGTCGATAAGGCGATCGAGCGTAGCGGCCCCATCGATGGGTTGTTTCTAAACGCCGGGACCGAGGGGATGTTCGGGCTGACCCCGAATTACACCGACGAAGCCTTCGAGCGGGCAATGCGGGTGAATGTCCACTCGTTGTTCTGGACCATCCGGCATGTCCTGCCCGGAATGATGGCCCGTGGCACGGGCGCGATCTTGATCACCGGCAGTCTCGCATCCGAGCGTGGGATGGTTGGGAACATCGGCTATCTCGCCAGCAAACACGCGGCCCTCGGCATCGCCAGAACCATCGCGATGGAAGCGGCGCACAGTGGAGTTCGGTGCAATTGCATAAACCCCGGCTTCATCGACACTCCCCTGATGAACGCCTGCCCCGAAGAAGACAGGGCAATGATGGCTGCGCGCACGCCGCAGCAGCGAATTGGCAGGCCTGAAGAAGTGGGAGCCGTTGCCGCATTTTTGCTATCCGACGATGCAAGCCATGTCACTGCGCAGAGCGTCGCCGTGGACGGCGGACTTCTGGGTACTCTTCTGATCCGATAGAGCTTTTGCGCACTCGGTTGCAGCACCTGGGTCCCGCAAACCAGCGGGACCCAGGGCATTGGGAGTGTTTCCCGGCTTATCGGTCGCGGTCGTCGTCGTGGTGGTCCCAGTGCGGGTTCCATTTCCTGCCGGTGTACTCGTAATGGCACCGGTCCCCGTCGGTGTCGCAAACCCAACGGCCCGGACGGCTATAAATACTGTTCTTACTATATTCTGACTGGCGCCAACATCGGTCTCCGTCGTTGTCGCAAGCAATACGCACACAATGATCGCCGTCCGCGTCACAGCGCTCGTAGGTATGACCAAGGGCCATGGTTGAGATCCCGGGAATCGGCAAAGTCCGAATTCATCGTAGGACGTTCTCGAGTCGCAGCACCCGGCGCCCACCCACCCGCGACTGGCGGCCAGCGGCCCGTGGCGCTTCAGCCGAAACGAAATAAGCATATGCCTAAGAAGTCTAATTCGAGAATTGAGCTCCTTTGGTGCGGGGCCTATCCTCGCCCAACCCGCCATTTGGAAGTTGCATTGGGCCTCGAACGTGGCGCTTCCATCCCAACCACTCGGTACCATCGACATTGGCTAGCTGGAAAGAACGCCTCGCAGACCGGATGCCGATCGATCTCGCGCGCGAGATCGTCGTCTTCGAAGGCCAGATCGAGCTCAAGAAGCAGGGCAAGATCGAGGATAAGCTGTTCGCCGAGACCCGGCTGCGCCGTGGCGCCTACGGCCAGCGATATGACAACGGCCAGCGTCACGATGGCATCAGCCACCGCAGCCTGTCGTTTCCCACCCTGGCTTCCAAGGGCGTGGACACCGTGTGGGATGCGCCGGGTATGCAGCGCATCAAGATACCCTTCGGGGGCCTGAACCCGGATCAGATGGATCTCCTCGCCGACGTGGCCGAGGAGTACTCCGACGCCATCTGTCACATCACGACCCGTCAGGACGTACAGCTGCACTACGTCCACATCGAAGATGCGCCCGATCTGTTGCGCCGGCTGGCGTCCGTGGGTATCACGACCCGAGAAGCCTGCGGTAATTCGGTGCGTAACGTCACCGCCTGCTCGCTAGCCGGCGTCTGCCGCTGCGAGGCTTTCGATACCACCCCCTACGCCAAGGCCATGGCCTACCATCTGCTCGGCCACGCGGATACCCAGGAAATGGGCCGCAAGTTCAAGATCGCGTTCTCCGGCTGCAAGACGACGAGCTGCGGCCTGACCAACATCCACGACCTCGGCTTCATCGCCAAGACCTGGAAGGACAACGGTGTCACCCGCCGCGGTTTCGAGGTGGTGATCGGCGGCGGTCTGGGCGCCGTGCCCTACGATGCCAAGCTCTTCGCCGCCGCCGTTCCCGAAGAGGAAATTCTGCCCCTTGCGCAGGCCACCTGCCGCGTCTTCGCTCGTCTGGGCGAGAAGCGCAACCGCGGCCGTGCACGCATGAAGTTCTTGATAGAGAAGCTCGGCGTCGACGAATTTCGCCGCCTGGTACTCGAGGAACGAAAAATCCTGCGCCCCGATCCGCGCTGGACCGACTACCTCGATGACGTCGAGTGCTACCGGGAGACACCGGCCAGGGCATCCTCGAGCCTCGACCTGGCCAATCTCGATCCGGAGTTCGAGGCCTGGCGCGCGACGAACGTGTATCACCAGAGGCAGTCGGGCTACATCGTAGCCACGGTCACCCTGCCGCTCGGCGACATCACGTCTTGGCAAATGCGCCAGCTGGCCGACGTCGCCCGCAAGTACGCTGGCGAGAATGTCCGCACCACGGTCGAGCAGAATCTCATCCTGCGCTGGATCCCCGAGGCCGACCTGCCCGCGCTCTACGCCGAGCTGAGGCGTCTGGACCTGGCCTTGGCCGGCGCCGGCAAGATCGAGGATGTGGTCACCTGCCCCGGAACCGACACTTGCAAGCTCGGCATCGCCGCCTCCCGGGGACTCGCTGCCGAGGTGCACGAACGCCTGCTGCAGCGGCAGAGGAACGGCGAGATCGACCCGGCCGTGCGCGATCTGCACATCAAGATGTCCGGCTGCTTCAACTCGTGCGGGCAGCACCATTTGGCGGACATCGGCTTCTACGGCGTCTCTCGCAAGATCGGCGGCGCGACCGTGCCGCACTTCCGGGTGCTCATGGGCGGGGAGTGGGAGAACAACGGCGCCACTTACGGCCTAACCATCGGTGCAGTGCCCTCCAAGCGCATACCCGCATTCATCGACCACGTGACCCAGCGGTATACGAGCGAGCGCCGGGACGGCGAGCGCTTCAAGGACTACGTCGCCCGCATCGGCAAAAAGGCGCTCAAAGAGATGGTCGATGCCTTCTCCGCGGTACCCGCCTATGCGGTGGACCGTAGCTTCTACTCGGATTGGCGCGACCCGCGCGAGTTCACGATCTCCGACATTACCACCGGCGAGTGCGCCGGCGAGGTCGTGCCGCAGATCGAGTTCGATCTGCAGGCAGCCGAGCAGCGCAACTTCGAGGCCCAGATTCACCTGGAGCAAAACGAGCTCCAGAAGGCCGACGAGGCGGCGTACCAGTCCATGCTCATCGCCGCCAAGGGCCTGGTGCGCACCCAGATGCGGGACGTCTCCGACGACGTGGACCAGATCGTCGCCGAGTTCAAGAGGCGCTTCTACGACACCCAGCTGTTCCAGTCCCCGGAGGCAGGCCAGTACGCCGGCGGCAAGTTCGCCCTGTATCTGCTGAACCGCCATTCGGACAAGGACCGGGCGTTCACGGCCGACAGGGTCCGTCACTTGGTGGAAGAGGCTCAGCTGTTCATCGAAGCGGTCTACAGCTGTCACCAACGCATGACCGAGCAGCGCGCCCGGGCGATGGCGAGCTTCAGGTTGCCGGAAGCCGCCGAAGCGGCGGTGTAGAGCCCGTGGACTTGCACAAGTTCGGCATCAAGCTCTTCGCCGTGGACGCGCAGAGGATCGACATCCTCAAGCTAATCCCCATGTACCACCGCTGGATCCAGCAAGATGCCCTGGAGGACCTGCTCATCGACGTGGCCGATTACAGCCACGTCCCGGCCGGCCCGGGTATCATGCTCATTGCCCACGAGGGCAACTATGCCCTGGACGAGACGGGCCACGAGCGCGGCATCGTGTACTACCGCAAGCAACCGCTTGCCGGCGAACTACCCGAACGCTTCGCGCACGTCACGTGCAAGGCCCTGAAGGCCGCGCAGCTCATGAGCGCGGACGCGGAGCTTGAAGGTGCGCTGAAGCTGCCCGGCAACCGCCTGCAGTTCTTCGCCAACGACCGCCTGGTCGCACCCAACACGGATGCGGCCTACGCCGAGCTGGAACCGGCGCTCAAGGCGTTCCTCGACCGGCTCTACGCCGGGGCACAGTACACCTTGGCGCGCGAGGCCGATCCCAAAGAACGGCTGTCGGTGCGCGTGCAAGCCGAAGGCGAAGTGGCGCTGGAGACCTTGCTCGCGCGGCTGACCTAGCCTGGGCCACGACCGCACCGCCAACACCGTCGAGGGTGCGCACATTTTCCGGCCGGAATAATCTGTTACAGTCCCGGCTTGAAATGACGGTGAATCGCTGACATTCCAGCAACAATTCGCGCGCTGATGTCCAATATTCCTTGCGATCGCCCTGCCAAAGTCCCCGACATGGACGAGCAGCGCCTGGGACGAACAACTGCCGGATGACAGTCGACGATGTATTTTGGGACGAGCTACTCAGGGCACAGGCAATTTTTTGATGCAGTTCAAGCACCTCGCTAGGCCGCTTTCGCGTCTCTTTCGCGCAGCACCTCAAGATCCCCCTGCTCTGGCCGATCCGGTCGCGGCACTCGATACCACACCGCCGCACCTCCTCATCGCGACCGCCCTGGGCGACGGGGACGAGGCGCTGCGCGCGGCGACCATCCGCAAGCTCGAGGACGGCGAGGGTCTCAGGACGCTCGCCGGGTTCCGCGCCAGCGCGAACGCGATACCGCCGAGTCTCGAGCGAATTGCGCAACAGCGCCTCGCCGAGCTGGTCGACGCAGGGATCCTCGATTTCGAGGAGCTGTGCGCGACTGCGAATAATGTCTCCGCGCTTCTTGCCGTGGCGGGGCATTGCACGGACCCGGAGCGCCTGTCCCGCGCGTTCGCTTCCATCGAGGATCCCGGGCAAATCACACAACTCATACTGAACGGCCCCTCGAGCCGTATCCGGCAACTCGCGGCGCAGTCCGTATCGGATCCCGCGGAGCTCAAGCGCCTCGTGAAGCAACTGCGCGGCAAAGACAAGAGCGTCTACAAGATCATCCGGGGGAAGCACGACGCGCTCAGCGCCGAAGGACAGCGGATCGAAAAGGCTCGCACAGACGCCGTTAGTGCGTGCGAATCCCTCGAACGGCACAGTCATCGTGTCTACGACGCGATCTATGAGCCGACATTCCGGCACTTTCATACTCGCTGGCAGACGCTTGCGACGCAGGCCGCACCGGAGACTCGCGAACGTGCGGCGCGAGTCATCGAGCGCTGCGAGGGGATCATCGCGGAGCACCACCGGCGCCTCACACTTGAAGCCGCCCAGGCGTCGGAGCAGGCGGCCCGTGAAGCGGCTCGCGAGCGGGCGCTGCTTGTTGCCGAGCTCGAGTCCGCGCGCCTGCGCGAGACTTCCGCCCGCGACGCCGCGCGGGCGGCGGCCCAAAGCGAGGCCGAAGAGAAAGCGCGCGCGGAGAGGTCAGCGGCGGAGGCCCTCGCCTTGCGCGAGATCAGCGCTCTCACCGGCAAGGCTAACGCCGTGCTGCGCGCGGGCGGCACGGGACGGGCCTCGGGCCTGCGCCGGGCGCTGGAGGAGAAACTCGCGTCGGTACCCTTCCTACCGCCGCCCCTCGCACACAAGGTGCAGAAGCTCGATGCGGCGTTGAACGAGCTCAAAGCTTGGAAGGAGCATGCCGCTGCACCGAAGCGTGCTGCACTCATCGAGGAGATGGAAGCGCTCATCGACGCGGCGCTCGAGCCCCTGGCGCTCGCGGATCGAATCCGGCAGCTGCAGGACGATTGGAAGACGGTGAGCAAAGGCATCGTCAGCGATTCGGACGCGGATTGGCAGCGCTTTCACCAGGCCGCGCAGAGCGCCTACCGCCCGTGCCGCGAGTACTTCGAGGCCCAGTCAAAGCTCCGGCAGGCGAATTCCGAGAAGCGCAAGGCAATCCTCGAGCGGCTCCGCGCCTTCGAAGCCGCGCAAGGTGGTGAGGAGCCGGACTGGCGCGCGCTGGTGGCCGCACTGCGCGAGGCGCCGCGGGAGTGGCGCCAGCATTTTCCCGCGGAGCGCGTGCCGGGCCGAGAGCTCCAGGAAGAGTTCGATGTCACGATCGGTCGGTTGCAGAGCCGCCTCGCTGCGTGGCACGCCCGCAATGCCGAGGGAAAGCAATTGCTCATCCGGCGCGCCGCCGAGCTGCTCGCCCTGCAGGACGACCGCGAGGCCGTAGACTCGATCAAGCGTCTGCAAGCACAATGGAAAGAGGTAGGGTCGGCCGCACGCAGCCAGGAGCAGAGCCTGTGGGAGACATTTCGCGGGCACTGCGACGCGGTCTTTCAAAAGCGGGCGCAAGCCCACGCCGATTACACGGCGAGTCTTCAGGCGAACAAAGCCCGAGCCGCCGCGCTCTGTAAGGAGCTCGAGCAACTCGCCTCCCAGTCCGGAGCGGTCTTGCTCGATGCTGCGGCCAAGGTGGCCGAATGGCGCTCGGCCTTCGAGACACTCGGCGAGTTGCCACGCGGCGAGGAGCGCGCGCTCAGGGCGCGCTTCAAGCAAGCACACGAACGTGTCCAGACGACCCTCGCGCGTCAGCGAGCGCGGGAGAAAGAGCAATCGATCGCGGATCTGCTCGAGGCCGCCCGGCATATTCACGCCTACGGATGGGCGGTGGCGCGAGCGGACCCCGCATCCGAAGTCGACGCGCTCAAGCGTGCAGCCGAGACCTTCATCGCCGGCGTTTCGCACTTCCCGAGAGGCGGCGCCGAGGCGCTCACTGCCGCATGGGCCAACGCAGACGGCGCAGCCTGCACCGGCCCTGCAACTCGCGCAGACGCCGCGGCGCGCGGGACCGCACTGAGGCTACTGTGCATCCGCGGCGAGATTCTCAACGATGTGCCGACGCCGCCCGAGGATCAAGCCTTGCGGCGCGAGCATCAAATGCGCCGCCTGGTCGAGCGCATGGGCCAACGCAGCGAGACGGCGGTCGAGGACTTCGAGACCCTGGCGCTGGAATGGGTTCGCGCCCAATCCGGGGATCCGACGATCGACGAGTCGTTGTCCGAAAGATTCCGCCGCTTGCACCGCCCTCGCCTCGAGGTGGCCGCCTCCCTCGGCGATGCACGACATGCGGAGAAACCCATAGAATGAAAGTGGCATTCATCGGAATCGGCAATAGGGGAAAGCCGATGGCCGCCAATATCGCTAAGCGGGGCCATGAGGTTTACGCGGGGCACCGATGCGGCGGATGAATCGGCCGGGTTGGCCGGTCCGCTTGGGATGTGTGGCCGGGGCAGCCTGCGTCATGAGCCTTGCCGCTGGGGCGCAATCCCTGTTCGGGAGCGGACGTGTTGAATTCACTGAACTACAGGCGACTCGCGGCCAAGTGGCCTATCGGGAAAGTTGCGCGGCCTGTCACGGCCCCAACCTGGACGACGGTGAGTTTGCTCCGCCCGTGAAAGGCGCTGCGTTCAAGGCGCACTGGCAAGATCAAGCGCCGGAGGCCCTTTGGTCGCTGATCGTGAGGCGGATGCCGCCGGGGAGTCCGGGCAGCCTCGGCAGCAGGACCTATGCCGACATTGAAGCCTATTTACTTCTGGAAAACGGCGATAGACCGGGGACGGCAGAGCTTGCAGCATCAAGCGCTCCCACGACGGGTGACGCATGGTCTCCGGCCACGTCTGAGAACTCGAGCCCGCGCGTCGGTGCCGCCCTCGTCGACAACCAGGACGCCAAATATCGTGCCGCCATAGCCGCAAGAGAGCTCCTGCTCCGCAAGCTCACGCCGGTCTCCGACGCGATGCTGCGAGACCCCGCCGCCACCGATTGGCTGATGTGGCGCGGTACCTACGCCACGCTCGGCTACAGTCCGCTCGAGCAGATCAATACGAGGACCGTGCACAATCTAGGCGTCGCATGGACCTTGTCGCTTCCCCCCAGTGCCAACGAGGCCGCGCCGTTGGTCCATGACGGCGTGCTATTCATTGAAGGCGCCGATATGGTGGAAGCGATAGACGCCGCCGAGGGCAGTATTCTCTGGCAATACGTCCGTTCGCTGCCGGACGCGCTTCACAACGGCCGCGATGCGCGGATGAAAGGCTTGGCGATCTATGAGGACAAACTCTATGCCCCCACCGCTGACGGACATATCGTCGCGCTGGACGTTAAGACCGGCAATCTTCACTGGGATCACGCAGTCGTTAGTCCTGAGCAGGGAGTGCACCCCGGGCAATTCGACGGCGCCTATTTTCATATTTCCGGAGGTCCGCTGCTCGCTCACGGCAAGGTGATCGTCGGTGTGAGTCTCGGCATCGATACCGGCGGCGGCGACTTCATCGTCGGCCTGGACGCGCAAAGCGGTGAGGAGCAGTGGCGTTTCAACACCATTGCACGTCTGGGCCACCCTGGCGGCGACAGCTGGAACGGCGCTCCCGTCAACGAGCGCTACGGCTCCGGAGTATGGTCAATCGGCAGCTATGATCCGGATTTGAATCTGGTCTATTTCGGGACCGGCAACACCTACGATGTCGGGACGCTGTTGGTACCCCGGGCTCGCAAGACTCTGTCGAACAACGATGCGCTTTACACGGATTCGACGGTGGCGCTCGATGCCGATACCGGTAAGCTGACCTGGTTTTACCAGCACATGAACCGCGACGTTTGGGATCTCGACTGGGCATTCGAGCAGTCGCTGATCACGCTGCCGGTCAACGGCAAGCCCATCAAATTGGTGCTCACGGGTGGTAAGAGCGCAATCTTCGACGCCATCAACCGGATCGACGGCAAGTATGAGTTCTCCAAAGATCTGGGTCTGCAGAATATTGTCGGAAGCATCGATAGGAAGACCGGCAGGAAGATCATCAAGCCTGCACTCGAGCCGAAGCCCGGGAGAATCGATCTAATCTGCCCCGCGTCGACGGGCGCACGAAGCTGGCCGACGACGGCGATTGACCCGACGTCCGATTATCTCTATGTGCCCCTTCTCGACAACGACTGTATGGATTACAGCTGGGTCGAGCGCGACGCCGACAAGATCGCGGCCGGTGGAATGGATGTGCGCCTCGGGGCTCGTCCGAAACCCGATAACGACGGCAACTTCGGCCGCATCGAGGCGATCGACCTCAAGACCGCGCAAGTCGTCTGGTCGAAGCGCCAGCGCGCCCCCATTGCCAGCTCCCTTCTGGCGTCGGCCGGCGGCCTGGTATTCAGCGGCGCGCGCGATCGCCGCTTTCGCGCGTATGACGCAGCGACCGGCGCGGTGTTATGGCAGAGCGTATTGAATGCCAGCCCGAGTTCCTCACCGGCGACCTACGCTGTTGACGGCGTACAATATGTGGTCGTGGTCGCCGGCGGCGGCGGCTCCTTCGACGCCAGCAGCCGGAGCTTAACGCCTGAAATAATCGAACCAGCCGCCGGCACAACGTTATGGGCGTTCAAACTCGTTGATCCAGGTGCAGCGGCGATGTCGCGATAGGTCGCGGCATAGCCGCCGCCGTTCGGCTCATGTATCTTGCGACGCGATGCCCACACCAAGGTTCAGACACATGCACCGGCTGCATCCGACGGTCCCATTGTGAAACGGCCGCACTGTCTGCCGTAGGGGCAATGCGCGCATGTTGAACTCGAGCGCAACGATCATCGACGACCTTTCGCGGCTCGTCGGTATCGATATCGTCGTGGCACCGACTGCCGAGAACCTCGTCCGGCACACGCGAGACTACAACGTCGAGGGCGACCCGGGCGTCGGCATCTTCGCACTCACGTTCCCTCGAAACACCGAGCAGGTGTCCAAGATTCTGCGCTACTGCAACGAGCACCGGATCGGCGTCCAGCCGCAGGGCGGGATGACGGGACTGGCGGGCGGTGGCGTGCCGGTCGGACCGTGTGTGGTCATCGGGCTCGAGCGTATGCGTGCGATCCGCGAGATCGACGCGGCAGCGGGTTCGATCACGGTCGAGGCCGGGGTCGTCATGGAAGCGGTGCAGAAGGCGGCCGACGCGGCGAACCTGTTCTATCCTCTCGATCTGGGTGGTCGCGGCTCCTGCCAGACCGGCGGCAATCTCGCCACCAATGCCGGTGGCAACCGCGTGCTGCGCTTTGGAATGGTTCGCGACCTCGTGCTCGGCGTCGAGGCCGTGCTTGCCGATGGCACCGTCATCGACGGGTTGCGCAAGATGATCAAGAACAACGCAGGATACGATCTGCGGCAGTTGTTCATCGGCAGCGAGGGCACGCTCGGGATTATCACGGCCGCGGTGCTGCGACTGTTCCCGAAGCCGCGCACGCAGTGTACCGCCCTTTGCGCGGTGAGTGATTACGCCGGCGTGCTCGCGTTGCTCGAGCGCGCGCGCGCGGGACTCGCCTCGCAGCTCACCGCATTCGAAGTCATGTGGCCGGACTTCTACGGAGTCGCAACCCGCGGACTTGGGCGCAAGCCCCCCCTGGCCGAGAGCAACGGCCTTTACGTACTGATTGAAACGATGGGGCCCGACGAGGATGCCGACCCGAAGCGTTTCGAATCGGTCATCGCGCAGGCACTCGAGAGCGGTATCATACAGGACGCCGTCGTTGCGCAGTCGCAGCGCGAGGCCGCTGACCTGTGGGCGGTGCGGGACTCGCCGGGGGAATGGCAGCGAGCAGGCCACTGGCCGCAGCTGAGCTTCGACATCAGCGTGTCGACCGGCGAGATCGGTGCTCTAGTAGACAGAATTCGTGAGGTCATGGCGGCTCGGTGGCCGGATCTGTTCACGATCTATTTCGGACACGTGGCCGACGGCAACCTTCACCTGTCTGTACGCATGACCGATGAAGCCGGGTTGACCGAGCGCATCGAGGCGGCGGTCTACGGCGTTGTGTCCGAGCATCGTGGTTCCATTTCCGCGGAACACGGCATCGGATCCCTCAAGAAGGACTACTTACACCTGTCACGCAGCCCAGAGGAAGTCGCGCTGATGCGCACGCTCAAGCAAGCGATGGATCCCAATGGGATCCTAAACCCGGGCAAGATCTTCTAGCGACCAGCCTGTCCTTTCGGACACATAGGTTGCAACTCAAAAGCCGCCAATTGAGCGTCGAAAGCGCGCTGGTAGGCGGGCCGCGCTTCGCCGCGGGCGACGTAGGCGGAGAGGTTCGAATAGTTTTCCAGTATTCCCGATCCGCTCAGCCTGCGCAGCACCGTTACCATCAATAGATCACCGGCGCTGAACGCATCGTCGAGCCAGTCGGCATTGCCAAGGCGACTGGACAGTTCGCCCAGCCGTACGCGGACGCGATCCTCGAGGATAGGCAGGCGCTCCTCATACCAGGTCTTGTCGTGTTCCACGAGCGTGGCCATTCCGCGATCAAGGATCGGCGGCTCCACCGTGTTAAGCGCGGCAAACATCCATGTGATCGCGCGCGCCCGCGCATTCGCATCGTCTGGCAGCAGCCCCGCATGGTGCTCCGCGATATGGAATACGATCGCCCCCGACTCGAAAAGGATGAGATCGCCTTTCTCATAGGTCGGAATCTGCCCGAACGGATGAAGCATGCGATGCGCGGGTTCCTTCATTTCACTGAACGAGAGAAGACGGACGTCGTAAGGCTGACCCACTTCTTCAAGCGCCCAGCGAACGCGCATGTCACGCGCCAGTCCCCTGCCGCGATCGGGCGATCGTTCAAAAGCAGTGATGGTGGGGGTCATTGGAACGCTCCCGGGCTGCTTGTTCAGATCCATTGGAGGCGAAGAAGCAGCATTTTGACGCTTTGTGTCAGTAGCACATAGCACAGCAGCGTTGCCGCAAGGAGCGGCCAATAGAGCTGCGGCAGCTTGGAGAATCCCAGGTACGGGCCCAGGGGTGAGTATGGGATGGCGATTCCGGTCGCCATGATGACCAGGCTCATTACCAGCACGGGCCAGGATGATCGACTCTGCAGCATTGGAATCTTGTTGGTTCGGATGACGTGAATGATCAGTGTCTGCGTCAACAGGCTCTCGACGAACCAACCGGTCTGAAAGAGGCTTGCACTGTGCGCTGCCGCCGGGGGCGTCGAGAGGTCCCAGCAGTTGAAAAGGTAGAGCATCATAAAATAGGTCGTGTAATCGAATACCGACGAACACGGGCCGATAAAGAGGACGAATCGAGTGAGTTCTGCGAGATCCCATCGGCGCGGCGCGACGATCCGCTCCGGGTCCACGTCGTCGGTGGGGATGGTGGTCTGGCCGATATCGTAGAGCAGATTGTTGGCCAGAATCTGTACCGGTAGCATCGGAAGGAACGGCACGAAGACACTTGCCCCTAACACGCTGAACATATTGCCGAAGTTGCTTGATGCTCCCATGCGGACGTACTTGATGATATTTGAGAAAACTTTGCGGCCCTCGATCACGCCTTCGTCCAGCACGAGCAGCGATTTCTCCAGAAGGATCATGTCAGCCGCTTCCTTTGCGATGTCCACGGCGGTGTCCACGCTGATACCGACATCGGCGGCATGCAGCGCGGGGGCATCGTTGATGCCGTCCCCCATGAATCCGACGGTGTGCTTGTGCGATTGCAGCGCCTTGATGATCCGCTGCTTATGCGCTGGTGAGACGCGTGCGAATAGCATGGTGTTCTCAGCAGCGTCGGCGAGCTGCTCGGCGCTCATCTTCTCCACCTCATCACCCGACAAGACCAACTCACTCGACAATCCGACCTCTTTACAGATTTTGCGGGCTACCAGATCGTTGTCGCCGGTTACGACCTTGACCGCGATGCCGTGCCTCTGCAGGGCCTCGATCGCCTCGGCGGCGCCCTCCTTGGGCGGATCGAGGAATGCCACATAGCCCCGCAGGATCAGATCTTGCTCGTCGGCCTTGCCGTAAGGGGTGGCGCCGATCGTCATGGCAGCACGCGGCTCGACGTCCTTGGTTGCGATGGCGAGCACGCGGAAGCCGTCCGCACTCAGGAGCTCGTACTCTTTCTGGAGATTCTCGATGTGTTGGTGATCCATCGGCAGGAACGAGCCGTCCAGCTCGGCGCTCCGGCATTTGGGGAACATCGACTCCGGGGCGCCCTTGGAAATGACCCGGTCCTTGCCCTCGGGCGTGCGGACCACTACCGACATGACGCGTCGCTGGAAGTCGAACGGAATCTCATCGACTTTGCTGAATTCCGCGATTTTTGCCTCGACATGCGTTTCGGTATGCGCAAGCACCGCACGGTCGAGGACATTCTTCAATCCGGTCTGAAAGTGGCTGTTCAGATACGCGAGCGCGAGTACGCCGTCGTCCTCTTGAAGCATGACGTTGCAGTAGCGCTCGAGAACGACTCGATCCGTGGTCAGTGTTCCGGTCTTATCGGTGCAAAGCACATCCATCGCGCCCAGGTTCTGGATGGCGTTTATGCGTTTGACGATGACTTTCTTGCGCCCCATCGCCACCGCGCCCTTCGACAGGCACACGGTCACGATCATCGGCAGCATTTCCGGCGTCAGGCCGACGGCTACCGCCAACGCGAAAAAGAAGGCCTGTATCCAATTGTGCTTGGTCAGACCATTGATGAGAAACACCAACGGCACCATTACCAGCATGAAGCGCAGCATGAGCCAGGTAAACTGAGCAATCCCGCGATCGAAGGATGTCTGCGCTTGCGGCTCCTGCAGGGACTCGGCCATGCAGCCCAAATAGGTGTACTTGCCCGTCGCCACGACCACGGCGTTGGCCGTGCCGCTTTCGACACTGGTACCGAGAAACGCGACGTTGCTCAGCGCGATTGGCGCGGTCGCAGCGTCTGCGGCATTTGTCGGGACCTCGGATTTCTCGACCGGGAAGCTCTCGCCGGTCAGTGATCCCTGAATTACGAACAGGTCCTTTGCCTTTACAATTCTCACGTCACCGGGAATCATGTCCCCGGCGGTGAGCTGCACAACATCGCCCGGAACCAGCCGAGAAACGGCGATCTCCTGTGCCGCGCCGTCGCGACATACGGTAGCCGTCACCGAGATCATCGCCTTGAGCTTTACCGCAGCGCTATCGGCCCTGGTCTCTTGAATCAGCTTCAAGCCGACGCTCAACACAATCATCGACAGCATCACCACTGCAGACCGGACGTCGCCGGTCGCAAAGGAGATCGTCGCCAGCGCGGCAAGCAGAAGCACCAGCGGGTTGAGAACCGCGCGCCAGAGCAATTTGCCAATACCCGCGCGCTGGTCCTTGGCGAGGACATTGGGCCCGTACTGTTCGAGACGTTCCTGCGCCTCGACGGAGGTCAACCCATCGCGGCGCGTGTTCAGTTTCGCATAGACACCTTCTGCGTCGAGGGTGGCCGACTCGCACACGATTGGCGAGACGCGAATCGTTCGGAGCTTGTGCCGATCGGAGGCGAGCAAGCGTTTGGGCAGGATGGCGGTCAATGTCTAGGGTTCGCGTCTGCGCGAAAATCCGAATGGCTACTGCGGGATTGGAGGATGCGGGGTATTATTCTATCAAAGAGTTAACGGAGGACCGAAGGCTTGACTGCCGTGGTCGCCTTCAATCGTGTCTACCTCGGAGTTCACTATCTGAATGACGTGCTTGCGGCAGCATCAATGCCCACGCGGGTGACTCGGTATCGAAGGCGCCGCCCGGTCTCCGTGACCTGCAGATGCGCCGCCTCGTGGAGGCGCGGCCCGATCCCGGTCTCCGTGGCCCTCGGGTGGGCCGCCGCGTGGAGGCGCGACCCGGTAGCCGCGGCCCCAGCCGCCGTAATCGTAACCTCCCGGTGCATAGTAGCCGCCGACGTAGCCGACTCCCACCGTGCCGTCATAGCCTCCCGGGCCGACCAGACAGCCCGCGACGATGCCGAGCGCCGCGAGCCCGATGACGCTGACCTTCCAAGGCGCGAATTGAATGCTCATTTCGGTTCTACCTTGCTGTCCGTGTCCGACCACTCCATCAATCCGACCGGCGCACCTATCGGATCGGCAATTACCGCGATTTTGCCGCCATGGCGATCCACGAACGGCTCGACCAGCACCCGACCGCCGAGTGCCACGGCTTTGGCTGAGGACTCCCCAGCGTCTACGACTCGGATGAAGTTGAGCCAATGGGGATAACGATGGCCGGGCGGCAGCGTATTGATGCCGGCGCGCGCGTAGTCATCGCTCGACAGGATCACGTGCTGCGCACCGTCATCGCTCGGCAGATCGAACACGTCGTAGCCGAAGACTGCTTTGTAGAAACCGGCATCCTGATTGGAATCCCGCGCGAACACTGAACTCCAAATCCATTCGCCGGGCGCCGCGAGATAATCCGGTGGATCACCGCTCGTCGAGGCGAGCATCGCAAACACCGCTCCCTGCGGATCCGACAACACCGCCTGACGACCTCGCTTCGGGTAAGTTCTGGGCTCGTACACGCTCTTGGCGCCCTGGCTCAGCGCAATGCGCCTGGCGGCGTCCACGTCCAGCACCGAGATGAAGGTGAGCCATGTCGGTTGGCGCCGGTCGCCCGCCGGTACGGCTTTCTGCAGCACGCCTGCGATGGGCCGTCCGTCGACAAGCGCGATCGCGTAGTCGGAATCGACCGTGTGAATGTCTTGGAAGGTCCAGCCGAACAACCCGCTGTAGAAGGTCTCCGCGGCGGCAAGGTTCGGAGTGACCAGATCGGCCCAAATCACCTTGCCGGGGTGATGCTCGGTGCTTGCGGGATCACTGATGGGGGGAAGGTTGAGCGGTAGCGCCGCCAGCGCCGCGCCACACAACATGCAGGCCAGCAGCGCGAAGACTGCCGGCGCGCGATGGCGCCGGAGTCGGTCGAAAAATACGTTCATTTAGGGCTCTCCTATTGTTCGCATGTCGAGCCGCCTGAACCGCGGGCGAGACCAGTGGATCATGCGCCGCGCAGCTCCTTCGACTCTGTACGGTAGCGAACGCAGCGAGGTCAGCCTCAAGGGATCCTATTGATGCTTGCGAGGCCGGTCGCGATGTTGCAGGCGATCAGCAGCTAGGCGCTCTCACCGCCCGTGGGCCTAAAGTGAGTTACCAGGAGCGATCCTTGACCGCGCGAGCCACGGTCTCGGCGATCAGTCGTTGGCCAGACTGGCTAGGGTGCACGTCACAGGTGGCCTGCGTCGGATCCTGCGGATTAACGTTCAATAGTCCGGCGTTACAGGTCTTCCCTGCGATCGCCGGGTTGGAGACGACCTTCTGGAACGCGGAGAACACGTCGGCGACCACCGCACCAAAGGACTTCGCAGGCGCGGCGAGGGTCTGGTTCAGCAGCTGCGTGATTTCAGTGTTCGCCGCATCCGAATAATCAAGCGAGTAGTAGTTGACGATGGCGATCTCGCCCCCGTATCCGGTGCCACGTAAGTCTAGAAGGATCTGCGCCATGTTCGCTCCAACCGAGGCAAGCACAGACGGCAGTCCCGCCGTGATGCACTCGGTCGGGTTGGAGCTGGTGGCGCAGGAGTCCTCCAGCAGGAAGAGATCATTGGCACCGATGCCGATCGTCACCACCCGCACATCCCGATGGTGTTTGAGGTAATCGATCGCAAAGGCGATCTGTGTCGAGCTGTATGGCACGTGCAGCGGGAATGCGGAGCGAAATGCGCGACAGCCGTTGTCAGTGGCCGTGGCGGACAACAGGCTGCCGCTCGTCTCCCCTGGGCATCCGGCGTTCGCGATGCCCAGGCTCAGCAGGAAGGAGTAGTACTCCGGATAACCAATGAAATTAGTGGGATTAACATAGGCGTGGCCGGCTTGCGTGATAAAGCCAAACACGACGCTATCACCCAGGGAAAGCCCCCGGGCACCGTCCCGGTCATCGGCCAAGGCCGATCCGCCAGCCGCAGTCAGTAACATCACCGCCAAACAGGCCGTCACTCGATGCAGATTCATGTTTCCCCCTCAAGTCCTGTGGTGGCCTTGCTGCTTGGGGCGGGTGGCCACGGATTATGGTTACTCGAATCCTTAGACGCTTCTTCTATAGGCTGAGCTGGTGACAGGCGCGAACCGTTAGAGATCAAACGGTATGCGCGGAAATTCTTTGAGACCTCTCTCGCCCGACCACGCTCACTTATCGTCGCGTCTTACGTTCGGAGATACACCCGATTTAAAGACACGTCAACGACCCCTCCCAGACTGCGATGCCGGGTGGTAACCGAGATATTCACTTAAACAACCCGTATATGAACTCCTCCCTCAAGTAGGAGAGGCAATCGGATTTGATTCGATCGGGTTGTAGCCTGCAGTCGCATATGCCCGCCTCCACCCTGCGGCAGCGTGTCCTGACTGGGGAACAAGCGGTCATAGGAACCGAATCCCAACTCCGGTCGGTGCTCCAGCGTCTCGGTCAACAGGGCCGTGCCCAACTGACGTGCGTCTCTCGCTGGAATGGCCTGCGAAAAGAATATCCAGATGTGGCCACCCTCGCCGGATCGAGAACGCTCAAGGGCCGCGGGCAGAGACCTCAGGCGACATGTCTCCATATAGGCTAACGCGTCGGTCGACCACTCGTTCCCGTCGAAATCCGCCGCCAAGAGCCAGCAGGTTTCATCGACCAGGATCGGATATACGCCAGCCACGAACTCTGTGCCGCCCGGGCGGCCCTGATCCGCGCCGCGCAAATGACTGCTGATGACATGATCGGATAGAGGAATGAAAGCCTGATTCGGACAGTCCTGCATTTGATTTCTGGTTTGGCGCACACGCCGCGGACCCATTCATTCGCGCAGGCGGGCGCATAGCCTGATTTTCCCTTGTTGCGGTTCTCCCAACGCAATGGAAAGACATCCAGCCGACCCGAAAAATAGCCGACGGAACAGCGCGATCTTCTCCGCGGCTGTGGACGACGCATTGACTAGCGTGCTGGCGGAATCGCAACCTGCGCCGGGATTCGATTGCGATCCCAAGCGCTCGAGTTGTTTGCCCAGCGCGTCGCACGCTCCGCCTCGAGTTCCTTGAGCCGAGCGCGTATCGCAGCAATTTTGCTCTGGCTGTTCGAGGTCATATCGCTTTAGACATCGTACCGATCTCTCGACCACGACGCATCCATTACGGGGCTTTTCACCGGTCCGAGTCTAGCGACCCATAGGGAGCACGCCGGCTGCCGGAAAGACCTAAACCGCCACGGGCGCCGACTGTGACAGGTAGCCCATAAGACTACCAGTTAAATTGTAATATATGCGTATTTACCGTATAAATATCGTTATAAATTGACACTGGAGCCATCATGCTCATCGAATTCCAAGTGAAGAACTACCGGTCCTTCCGCGATCACCAAGTTCTTTCGATGGTGGCCGGACGGTTTACCGAGCACACCGACGGCAATACGGTCGCAACCGACATAACCCGCTTTGATCGCTTCTTGCTCAGTTCAGTGATCTACGGAGCGAATGCTGCGGGAAAAACGAACCTGCTGCGCGCGCTGCAACTGATGCAGACATTGGTCCTTAATTCAGCCACGGCACCTCCCGCGACGGCGCTACCCTACGACCCATTCAAGTTTGCCGCGTCGAGCCGTGGCGAGCCCAGCGAGTTTCAAGTTGCATTCGTCGAATCCGGGACTCGCTATGAGTACGGGTTTGCCTTTGACGCCGAACGAATCCGAGAAGAGTGGCTCGTCGAATATGTCCATCCTCGCGGCCGCGCCATTTTCGAGCGCACGTTCAATACCAAGACGCGCAGGTACGATTGGAAATTCAGTGAGTTCTTGAAGGGTCGGCGGTCGCTGTGGAGTGAATCCACACGGCCCAACGCCCTATTCCTGTCGACTGCTATTCAGCTCAACAGCAAGCAGCTACTTCCGGTCTTCGAGTGGTTTCAGAAGCGGCTCGTCGTCATCACCGGATTTACATCGCTGAATCCAACATTGACGCTCAAGCTCCTGGAATCGACCGAGGGAAAGGCGAAGGTGCTGCCGTTCTTGAGAGAGGCCGACTTAGGCATTACCGGCATCGACTTCAAACGAGAGCCCATGGTAGTCCAGCCAGGCACAATAGTGATTGGCGGTGCGCCAATCATCGAGCAGATCCCAGGCAAGCCGATCCCCAATCTCCTGAAGATCACCCTTGCGCACGCGGGCGAAGGAGACGAGCAGATCGGTTTGGATCTAAGCGACGAATCCGCCGGGACTCAAGTCTTGTTCCGCAGCGCCGGTGCCTGGCTTCAGGTATGGGAAAACGGCGAGGTACTCCTCGTCGACGAAATCGATACCAGCCTTCACCCGCTGCTGACACGATTCCTCATCAGCAAATTTCATAGCCGTAGCACGAATCCGAAGAACGCTCAGCTCATTTTCAGTACTCACAACACGTCGTTTCTAAATCAGGATGTTTTTCGCAGAGACCAGATCTGGTTCGTGGAGAAGGGAAGCGACGGGTCGTCGCGACTCTATCCATTGACGGATTTCAGCCCCCGAAACGACGAAGTCCTGGACAACTGGTATCTGCGAGGTCGGTATGGAGCGCTACCAGTTCTCGATGAAAACACAATCTGATGAAAGTGCGTCGTCGAGCCGCCGGGTCGTACGCGCGCCGCGGGCCGGTCCGGGAACCCTACGATCGGGTGCTCATCGTCTGCGAAGGAAAGAAAACCGAACCCTTCTACTTCCGCGGTTTGCGACTCCACTACAGACTCAGTAGCGCGAATATTGAAATCATGCCAGCCGATGGCACGGACCCCTTGAGCATCGTATCGTTCGCACAAAATCGCCTTGGTGACTATGATCGCGCGTTTTGTGTATTTGACCGCAATGGACACCAGAACTACGATGCTGCTGTGGCTAAGGTGGCACATTGCGCGGAGGGACAGGCAAAGAAGCTGATGGCAATCACGTCTTGGCCGTGCTTTGAGTTCTGGATTCTCCTGCATTTCAACTACACCGCAGCCCCGTTCAATCGCGCCGGCGGGAAATCGTCCTGCGAAAGCGTTATTTCCAAATTGGATGCCTACCTTCCTTTCTACCAAAAGGGTCTGAAAAATATCTATGACCTATTGGCGCCAAAGACTTCCGCTGCGATTCTAAATGCCAGAAGACTCCAACGCGAAAACGCGAGAACTGATTCGACCAATCCTTCGACTCGCGTTCATGAGCTCGTGCACTATTTAGTTCACCTGAAATCCGCGTAGGCGAACCCACCGACCTTACTGTCAGGAGAGCGGGCAAATGGGGGCTAGGTCAGATGGTAGTAGTGCTTGGTGCTACTTGATCTAAATGGTGGCCAGGGAGGGAATTGAACCCCCGACACGCGGATTTTCAGTCCGCTGCTCTACCAACTGAGCTACCTGGCCGTAATTCGAGCCGCGTATTAAACAGCCACGTCGATCAGTCGTCAAGCACTTAAAAATCAATCAATTACGCTGACATCAATCGCCGATTCGATTCCGATATGAGTTAGCTCGCTTTCATCGAACGCTGATTGCGTTTCGAGGGCGGCCTCAAAAGTTCGATCATCCTCGGCGCCGCGCTCCAGGCTGGAATGAGTTATCAGAAGACGCGCCGTCCGCAGACAGTTCTAAGGGGGCGCCAACCCCTGCGGCGAGGCGCAGTATCGACTCGGTTTGCCGGCCTCCGCGCACCAGATGACGAGGAAGATCCATCCAACCAGCGGGATGAACCACAGGAGCTGAAGCCATCCGCTTCGGTCCGTATCGTGCAAACGGCGCGCAGTCACCGCGATGCTCGGGAGAAAGGTTGCGATCGAGAAAAGCCGAACGAGGTCGTAGCTGACCGTTTGAAGAGCTGTGCTCGCGAGCACCGAAAACAGCACCCACCACCAGAATTCAGGCCGCGATGCGCACCCGTTGAAATCCGCATACTTACGGAAGCAGGTCTTTACCGCGTCAATAAAGTTCATGGCTCGCCTCTCCGCTGCCCGGGTGATCGACTTCCTGACATGAGCAATCGAATATTATAACGATGTCGACACAAACGATAATTGCTAATTGCCTCCACATGAGCGGGGGAGTCGAGTCAAAATGCCGACATCTCAATGACACCGAGCTACCGAATTCGCACGGCGACACCTCATGATGCCGATATTATCGCAAGGCATCGGGTCTCGATGTTTCGCGACATCGGCGATCTACCTTCGGATGCCCTGGCGGCCGAACTATTCGAGAGCTCGTCCCCCGCCCTGCTCACCTTTCTGCAGGATGGCACATACGTAGGCTGGTTGGCGATCGACGACGGGAATCACGCCATAGGTGGTGTCGGTGCACACATCAAAGCGCAGCTGCCGCGGGTCGCCCAAGACAGGACTCGCCTCGTGACCGCGCCCGCACCGCTGGTTGTAAACGTGTACACGGAGCCTCCTTGGCGCGGCCGGGGAATTGCACGAGCGCTGATGACTATGCTGATGAGTTGGGCGGCCGCACAAGGCTACGATCGCGTGATTCTGCATGCCTCGGATGCGGGGCGGCCCCTCTACCAATCGCTCGGATTCGTCGATAGCAATGAGATGCGCTGGTCACCGCCGACCGGCAATAGAATGCAGGATCGAGATTAGCGCTGGACGATCAGCCGTGTCGCCGCAATCGTGCATCAGGCGGCTTCGAGTGCCGCGTGCTGAAGCTCCGGCACCGCGCGATCCGAAAGAATGGCCTGCAGTTCGCCCACACTTCGACTTTCAGGGGTCAACCACGCCGCGACGTGTTCCAGCTTGAGATTGATGATGCAGCGGTCGTGGCCGGCGGCAGCCACATCGGCAGGCGGTTCATCGGTGATGGCCGCGAAGCCGCGAAGATCCGGTTCTTTCGGATCCGTCCAGTGTGACCAAAGACAAGCGATGAGCATGGTCTGCGGCGGATTCGGTGTGAATTGCAGAACCACGTTTCGTTCCTCCTCGCCCGGCGTGAGCGCTCGATGCTCCAACGCGTGCAGCCGGACGTTCTCATAAAAGCTCTCAACCACCATGATGGCATGGTGATGCCCGAACTGCTCGGCCCAAAACTTCTCCAGATTGTCGCGCCGGGCGTTATACAGCCCGGGAAATTTCTTGTCATAGAACGCAGGACTTCCGGCGGGACGGCAAAAATAGCGCATCGGCGTGAGAATATTGTGCTCACCGTGCCGGACGATCACCCCGGTGTAGACCAGGGGGAAGATCCGATTGTCGTCGGGCTTGAACTCGCTGTGGCGCAGGTCGGTCAACTTCGCCGTCACTGCCTCGATCTTCTTGGTGGCGATCCGAATGTCTTCGCGCGCTTTCTTTGTCTCCTTGTCTTTGAGGGCGCGCTCGGCATTGACGAGACGCATCTTTTGGGAAAATAGATCCTTCTCGAGCTTGGTCGCCATTCTCGAGCGATGTTCATCGATGGCCGACTTGATACGCCGCTCCTGGTCATTGGCGGGATCGTCGAAATTCGCCTCGAAACCGCGGGAGATGACGAGATTCGGATCATCGAGCCTGCGTGTAAACAGTTTGAGGGCTTCATCGTAGTCGAGACGGATGCCCAACTCGCGATGTAGTTTGCGGGCCACTTGCACGACTTGCGCGGAGTAACACATGCTTGAATTCTACCATTGTTCCCGCACCGGACCGCCTGGGGTGACGGAGCTCCAACCGAAGCGCGGTGATCCGTGTGCGGTATCGGCGCCGCGGCGGCACGGTATGTAAGACAAGCATAACTTGAGGTCCGGAAACGGCGAGATCCGAAGGCTCGTTGCCCATAGAGTACGCCTATCGACGATCTCAAGGCGCGGCGTTGATTTAAACCACGACGGTATTTCCTGGTACCCACCGTGAGTTAATCGCTCGGCTTGGTAATGGAACCGGATTCGGTACACGAAAGGTGCAACCGCATGAGATTTTCCCATATCGCCATAATCTGGCCGCCTCTACTCGCCGTAACGACTTCCTTGCTGTTCATCTATGCCATTTTTGCGCTCGCCGGACTGGCGCCCCTCCCCTTTGCGTGCTCGCTACACGATGCCGGCGTGATCAACATGAGTCACATCGACTTTGAAATCATATAGTGCTCCTTTAAGGAAAACTGAAAGGTGCTACAGCACTTCCAAATGCGCTCGAGTCCGGCCCTGGCATGCTTCTTCGATCCACAACAGGTGGATGAGAAATGTCAAAGGATTCCGCACGGTGGAGCCTGGCGCCAAACATGCTGCGCCCGAATCCAAGGGAATCACCGGATAGATCAAGCGCGGTCGAACTGCGCGATCATTTCGACGTGCTCGGTAAAGGGCAGGAGATTGAACGCGGTGAGCGCCGCGAGGCGCAGCCGGTCATGGCAAATCAAGCGCGCGGTATCCTTGAGGAAAGACTCCATCGCGCAGCTCACGTACACGAAGCGCTCGGGCGGCTGCTCGCTCAGATGGTCGGTGAGTTCGGGATCCAGGCCTTTGCGCGGGGGATCGGCAATCACGATCTGGGCGCCGAACGCGGCCTGGAGTGCCGCACCCGCCGTGCCCGGAATCACCGCAATCCTCGCCAGATTTGCCGGGGTGAGCTGCGCGAGCCCGAGTTCGAGGCCGTGCAGCGAATGTGGGTTGATCTCGTTCATGCGGATCTCGCTTACCCGCGCCAAGAGCGACAGGCCGATAGCCCCGACACCCGCGTAGAATTCGGCGACTGTCGCGCCCTGCGTAATTCGAGCGCTCACGTGCTCGATCATCCCTTGCGCAATCTCGAGATTGTTCTGCCCGAACGCGCCGGGTGGATAGTGCACGGCGGCTCCCCCGAAATGCTCGACCACGCTCACGGGACCACACCAGTGTTGGAAGTTCGGTCCGAGGATGGTATTGGAGCGCTCCTGATTGGCGTTGAACCACAGACTGTGCAGCTCTCCGCCGAGTCGCTCCCGGATCAAATCCAAGCACGCGGCAAAGGGTGCAATCGTCGCGCAATTGCCGACGATCACCACCTGCGCGGTTTGCGAGCTGCGCTCCACCACCACCTGCAGATAGCGGGCGAGACCGAGGTTCGCCTTGTCGGAGTAGCACGTTATACGAGCATCGATGAGCGAACGGCGCACCACGGCGGCGACGCGGTTGATCAAAGGGTGCTGAACGATGCAATTCGGGATGTGAACGACGCGGTGGGTCCCGAGTTCGAAGAGTCCGAGTTTGGGCGAGCCCAGCCTCCCCCGGATCGCGAGTCGGGCGCGCAGTCGAAATGCCGAGGTTTGCCCGCCGATCACGGTAGGTGCGGGTAAACCGTGGGTGCGCGCCAGCGCATCGAGCGCGGCATGTGCGGCGGGAGGGATGCCCGGCTCACCGAACCGCGGACAGCCCGGGCAAGGTGGGCGGTGCGGGCACGACATTACCGCGACATCACGAGAGTTGCGACCGATGCGGCTAAGCACACGAGCGCGCCCGCTCCCATCGCGATGTGGAACTCCGACATGAGAACTGCGCCCTGACCGGCAAGCACCACACCGAGCAGCGCCGTCGCAATCAGCCCACCCGTCTCCGCCACGGCGCTGTTGATGCCCGATGCGACACCCGTGTGTCGCGCATCGACGGCGTTCAAGACCGCGGTGGTGAGCGGTGCCACGGCCACCGAGAGACCGAGAGCGATGAGGAGGACGGCCGGCAATACCCGAGTCCAGTAAGGAGCCCCGGCACCGATTCTCAGAGCCAGAATGAAACCGGCGGTCACCACCAGGGGTCCCACGGCGAGCAACCGGTGCGCTCCGATCCGTCCGGCAAGGCTCCCCGCGAGCGGTGAGACGAGTCCGAGAGTGATGGGTAACGGAAGCAGCGCTGCACCCGCCTCGACCGCCGAGTAACCCGCACCGCGGATCAGGACGAACGGCAATAGAACGAACAACTCTCCAAGTGCCGCATAGAGAAATAGCGTCAGCAGCGTGAGCGCGACGAAGTCCCGGCTGCCGAACAGCGACAGCGGGATCATCGCGCGCTCATCGGCGCTTTTTTCGAACACGACGAATATCACCAGGAACACAACACCGGACAACGTGATCGCCAACGCGCGCCCGGTCCACCCCGTGGTCCCCGATCCGATCGTGAGTCCGAACGTGAGCGCGCCGAGGCCAAGCGTCGCCAGAACTCCCCCGCTGACGTCGAGGCCTCCACTCGCCGCGCGCTCGCCGGCCGGCGGGTCACCCGGTAGAAAGCGCCACGCGAGGCAGATCGCGGTTGCGGCTAGCGGCAAATTAATGAGGAAAATCGATCGCCAGCTGCCGAGATCGATGAGCCAACCGCCAAGGACGGGGCCGACGGCTCCCGCGATGGCCCCTGTCGCCGCCCAGATGCCAACCGCCCGCCCTTTGGCCGGCCCCGAAAAGCTCTGTCCAAGAAGCGCCAGGCTGTTGGGCGAAAGCATCGCGGCACCGACACCCTGCAGCAGCCGCCCCCCGACCAGGACGCCGAACTCGGGCGCCAGCGCGCAAAGGATCGACCCCACCGCGAAGATCGAAATACCGAGCACCAGGATGCGGCGGCGTCCGAAGCGATCGCCGGCGGCGCCGCCCAGCAACAGCAGCGCACTCAGTGGAAGCAGATAGGCATTGATTACCCACTGCATTGCGGCCGCATCCGCCGCCAGACTGCGCCCGATGGCGACGAGGCCGACGTTGACCACCGAGCCATCCACGTAGGCGAGGCTCGACGCCAGAATGGTTGTCGCGAGCACGAATCTCCCATCGGGAAGGCTCTCGCCGCACGGAGTCGCATATGCAAGCCCGCGATCGCACGTCGAATTCAGAACCGTGCTCATGCGCCGATGATGCCACGACGGCGATCCGCCGTTTCGGAATTACTGCTACGCTATGGCTCAATAACGGTCGGTCCCCGGAGCATCCGGCGGCAATGGCGATCGGGGAGTCATTGGCCATGTCGGCATTTCAGCGCGAGATTCTCGTCCGGTTCGGGCACTGCGATGCGGCGGGTTGGGTGTTCTACCCACGTTATTTCGAAATGGTCAGCGACTTCGTCGAGGACTGGTTCGAGGACGGGCTGGAGGCGAGCGCCCCCGGTTTGTTTCATCACAAGCAGATTCTCACCCCGTCGGTGCACTTCACGGTCGACTTCGAGAAGCCGACGCGGTACGGGGATCGGCTCACGTTCAATCTGTGGACCGTGAAGATCGGGCGGACCTCGTGCGAGCTGCGCATCGAAGCCTCCCTCGGCGGCGAGCTGCGAATGCGTGTGAAACAGGTGCTCGTATTCATATCCGCAACCACGGCCCGTGCGACGGCGATTCCTCCGGAGCTCATCAGTCGAATGCACCGCTTTGCGGCGCACGTGGAACAGCCGTCGCCGAAGCCGAGGCCGGCACGCACGAAAACGTCGCGGCCGCAGAGACAGCCTTAGACCTGATTATCGGCCACGCTCAGCGCAGCGCGAAACGTCCGATGAACTCGTCATCGCTTGGACAGGGGATCTTCCCGGTGTCGAAGGCGCTCGCGTGGGTGGCTCGCTCGCTCGCGCTGCGTTGCGAGGCGATCCACAGCCGACCGCCCTGTGCACACTGATAGCCGTACTGGAATAGCGAGCGCATCCGTACGGTCCTAAAATCAAAGGCATCGAGATTCGGATAATCGGCGGGAATCGCCGAATATTGAAATACCATTCCCTGCAGTCGTGCGGTGGCGGCCGTCAGCTCGAGGGATGTCCTCACCATATGGGTCAAGCCTGCAGAGACACTGCGCGATAGAATCGCTCTCGTGTGCAGGCGCACCGAGAGAGGTTCCTCGCTCAACCGTCGATCGACGATGACATACACCGCCGCACCGTCGGTGCCCTGGGTGCTGTCGGCGGACACCTGTGCCAGAGCGGAGGGTACGAAGAATGGTACGGTCGTAGTTCCATCGACGTGGGCCTCATCGTACGGGTCCCCATTCTCTTGAAGACGAATGATGACGGGTGGGAACATCCCCGGCACACTGGCGGAGGCGACCAAGATATCTCGAAACAGGGTCTTCGCCTTGTCACCTCCGTTCAGGGCAATCGCTCCTAGATCCCACACCACCGGCTCTGCCGTGTCGACATTCGTCGTTGCTACGAGCAGGAGCCGACCGCCAGCCGCCTCGCGCGCGATGGCGCGTATCATGGCATCGCTCAGGTACTGATCGACCAGCTGCTTGAGCGGCGCGCCGCGGTACAGGCTCGAGCCGAAGAGCAATCCAAACCCGCGCGTCTGCAGAAGATGTTCGGCCCGTCCCGTGGTGTAGGCGTCGATGAGATCGGCATCCCACTCCGGACCAAGAAACGCATAGGGAGCGAGCAATGCGCCGGCGCTCACGCCGGTGACGACCGAGAATCGCGGCCGTGTTCCGGAGCGTGTAAGCCCGACCAGCGCGCCGGCGCCGAACGCCCCGTCGGCGCCGCCCCCGGAGAGCGCAAGGATGCTGAGCGGCTCCGAGGCGCGCCGTTCACGAATTCGCTGCGCAACGGCCGGAATGGACAGCTCCATGAAACGCTGATCGGGGCCGAGCGTGCGGATGGTGTACGGCGGCCCCGTGACCGCTTGCGCGGGTGCTTTCAGACTGATGACGGTCTGCGCGCATCCTTGCAGCGAAAGCAGGCTCACGACCAGGACTAGCAGTATTGCAAGCGGCAGCCGCAGCTGCCGGCTGCGTCGCCGTCCCCGTAGCCACTTCACGACGGCGCGCGCACATCTCCTCACCGCGTGGCTCAACGAGGGGAGCCCGCCAAGCGCGCTGAGCGCGGAAATTACATCAAGGGTGTGCATGGTTGCCGCCTCCCTCTTGAGCCAGTCGGGGCGCCGCATCCTCCTGCGGCTGTCCGACACCGCCCAAGGCTTTATAGATTGCGACCACCGCCACGTTGACGGCGGTTTCGGCCTGTGCCACGGAATCCTCCGCATCGAGCTGCGTGCGCTGGGCGTCGAGCAGAACGAGAAAGTCGGCGACGCCCTCGCGATACTGCGTGGCCGCGAGTTCCGCGGCGCGTCGCGAAGCAGCCGCCTGCTCGGCCAGATCTTTCAGCTGTGCTTGCCGCGCGCTATAGGCGAGCAGGCTATTCTCGGTATCCTCGAGCGCAACGAGAACGACTCTTTCGTAATTGGCCGCCGCCGCGTCCGACTGCGCTTCACTCGCGCGCAACCGCGCGTGCACCGATCCGAGATCGAATGCGGCCCAGGTCACTGTGGGCGTAACGGACCATGCCCTGGCATCGCTTCCGGGCGTGGTTCCGAACAATCGGCCCACATCCCCCGACAGAAAACCGATGAACCCCGTCACGTTCACCCGGGGAAAAAGGTCCGCGGTCGCCATCCCCACCCGGGCAGTCGCCGCAGCGAGCTGCCGCTCCGCGGCACGAACGTCGGGCCGGCGACGCAGCAATTCGGTCGGATCGCCGATCGGCAGCGGCTTTGCATAAGTCGCAACGGCGGCGGGCCGAAGCTCCTGATCCAACGCGCCGGGCCGCTGACCGACCAGAACTGCGAGTCGGTAGCTGGCCTGCTTCTCCGCCGCCTCGAGCTGCGGAATCGTGGCCTCGGTAGCTTTGAGGCGCGCGCGACTTCGCTCAACGTCGAGTTCCGAACCGCGGCCCACTTCATCGAGCAGCCGGGTGAGTTCGAGCGTCCGCTCCTGACTCTGCAAATTTTCACGCGCCACGGCGAGGCGTTTCTGGGCACCGCGCAGCTCGAAGTAGTTGCGCGCAATTTCGGCGGCTACGGTGACTTGCGCGTCGCGAAAATTCTCGCGCTCGACTCCGAGATCGGCCCTCGCCGCCTCGACCGAGCGGCGAACGTGGCCGAAAAGGTCGATTTCCCAGGCGGCATCGAAGCCGAGGCTGTCGCTTTGCACGTTAAAACGATCAGGGCCAAATCCGGGCTGCTGCTCGTCGACGTGCGAGTACGCGCCCTGCAGCTCGACGTGCGGAGCGTAATCGTAGTTCCTCTCGACGAAGACGGCGCGGGCCGCCCTCACCCGGTCGTATGCAGAGCGCAGATCGAGATTGCCGGCCAGAGCCCTGCGTACCAAATCGTCGAGCTCGTGGTCGTCGAATTCCTGCCACCAGACCGCCTCGGGAGAGCGCGCGACGAACTCGGACGTCCGGGCGTTCACCAAGACAGCGGGTGCGGTCGCAGGGGCTCGGTAATCGGGTCCCACGGCGCAGGCACTGAGGAGAAATGCGGCCGCCGCGATGGCGATGCGTATTTTCATGACGGAACCTCACTGCCGGGTGATGCATGAGCGAGAAGCACCGGAGCGGCGGCCGGCAGCCTGAGCGGACGGCGCGAGAGCCTACGAACCAGGACGTAGAACAGCGGGGTCAGCAGCAGACCGAAAAAGGTGACGCCCAGCATTCCCGAGAAGACGGCAATTCCCATGGCGTGGCGCATCTCGGCGCCGGCACCGCTCGAGGTGACGAGCGGTACCACACCCATGATGAATGCGAGCGAGGTCATCAGGATCGGCCGCAGCCTGAGACGGGCCGCATCCAATGCAGCCTGCAACGCGGGCACGCCCTCGAGTTCCCGGTCTCTCGCAAACTCGACGATCAGGATGGCGTTCTTGCCGGCGAGCCCCACGAGAACGATCAAACCGATCTGAGTGAAAATATTGCTGTCCCCGTGCGTGAGCTCGACGCCGGTAATGGCCGACAGCAGCACCATGGGCATGATGAGAATCACCGCAAGCGGCAGACTCAGGCTCTCGTACTGCGCAGCGAGTACCAAAAATACCAGCAGCACGACGAGCGGGAAGACGAGCACGGCGGTATTGCCGGCGATGATCTGCTGGTAGGTCAATTCCGTCCACTCGAAGCTCATACCGTTGGGCAACTCTTGGCGCGCCAGCCGCTCCATGGCCGATTGCGCCTGGCCTGAGCTGAAGCCGGCACCCGGAGCGCCGTTGATTTCGGCCGTCGGATAGGAGTTGTAATGCATCACGCGGTCGGGACCTGAGGAATGCTTGACGCTCACGAAGGAGCCGAGCGGAATCATCTCGCCCGCGGCATTGCGGGTCTTGAGTCTGACGACATCTTCGGCCTGCAGACGGAAGCTCGGTTCGGCCTGGGCGGTGACCGGGTAGGTGCGGCCGAAGGCGTTGAAATCGTTCACGTACAGCGAACCCAGATACACCTGCATGGTATCGAAGAGTTCCTGCACAGACACGCCCTGCGACTTGGCTTTTTCGCGATCGACCTCGGCATCGACCTGCGGCACGTTCACCTGGTAACTCGAAAACAGACCTTGCAATTCAGGGGTCTGATTTCCCTTGGCCATCAAGTTCTGCGTTTGCCGATACAGTTCCTCGAAGCCGAGGCCCCCGCGATCCTCGATTTGCATGCGAAAGCCCCCGATCGTCCCCAGGCCCATCACAGGCGGCGGCGGGAACACGGCGATGAAGGCGTCCTGGATCTTGCCGAATTGCTGATTGAGGGACGCTGCGATCGCGCCCGCGGACAGCGCCTTCGATTTGCGCTCGTCGAAGGGCTTCAGGGTGACGAACACGATTCCGGAGTTCGGACTGTTCGTGAATCCATTGATGCTCAGGCCGGGAAATGCCACCGCGCTCTCGACGCCCGGCTGTTTCAGGGCCACCTCACCCATGCGGCGAATCACTGCCTCGGTACGATCGAGGGTTGCGGCATCGGGCAACTGTGCGAAGCTCACGAGGTACTGCTTGTCCTGCCCGGGAACAAAACCCAAGGGGGTGCGAGCGAACCCCAGGGCGGTGAGTGCAATCAAACCGCCATACACAAACAGCGCGACGCCGGCGGCACGCACGACGCGGCCGACGCCGCTCACGTAGCGGGCCGAGAAACGGGCGAAGAAGCGATTAAAGGGTGCGAAAAAGCCGCCGAGCAATCGGTTGAGCGCACGAGTCAACCGATCCGGCTCCGCACCATGTTCCTTGAGCAGCAGGGCGGAAAGTGCCGGCGACAGAGTCAGGGAGTTGAACGCCGAGATCACCGTGCTGATCGCAATGGTAAGCGCGAACTGTTTGTAGAACTGGCCGGTGAGACCGCTGATGAATGCGGTCGGCACGAACACGGCACACAGCACGAGTGCCGTTGCAATGATGGGACCGGTCACCTCGCGCATGGCCCGGCGCGTCGCCTCGATCGGTGTGAGGCCGGTGGCAATGTTGCGCTCGACGTTTTCGACGACCACGATGGCGTCGTCCACGACGATGCCGATCGCGAGCACGAGACCGAAGAGCGACAGTGCATTCAAGCTGAAGCCGAACACGTGCATCACGGCGAACGTTCCGACCAGAGACACCGGGACGGCGATCAGAGGGATGACCGACGCGCGCCAGGTTTGGAGGAAGACGATTACGACCAGGACTACCAGCAGGATTGCCTCGATGAGCGTGTGCACGACGGCGTGGATGGAGCCGCGCACGAAGACCGTGGGGTCATAGACGATCCGGTAGTCGACGCCCTGCGGGAAATCGTGTTTGAGCTCCTGCATCTTGGCGCGCACGTGCTCCGAGACGGCGATGGCATTGCTGCCCGGGCGCTGAAAGATCGGAATGGCGGCGGCGGCCTTGTTGTCGAGCAGCGCACGCAGCGCATAGGTGTCTGCGCCGAGTTCGACGCGAGCGACATCTTTGAGACGCGTCACTTGCCCCGCGGTCCCGGTCTTGAGAATGATGTTGCGGAAATCATCCTCGCTGGTCAGGCGGCCTTTGGTGTTGATCGCAACTTGAAACTCGGTTGGATTCGGCAAGGGCGGTGCCCCCAGTTGTCCTGCGGCCACTTGCAGGTTCTGCTCGCGGATGGCTCTCACCACATCGTCTGCCGTGAGGTCGCGGCTCGCGACCTTTTCGGGATCCAGCCACACGCGCATCGAGAACTGACCGGCACCGAAGACCTGCACGTCCCCCACCCCATCGAGACGCGCGAGTTCGTCCTTGACCCGAAGCAGCGCATAGTTCGAGAGGTACAACGTGTCGTAGCGATTGTCGGGCGACACGAGGTGCACCACCATGGTCAGGTCCGGTGATGCTTTGTTCGTGATCACACCGAGCCGTTGCACGACGTCGGGGAGCTTCGGCAGGATCTGCGCGACGCGGTTCTGCACCTGCACCTGCGCCTTGTCGATGTCGGTACTCAGCGCGAACGTGATCGTGAGGGTCATCACCCCGTCGGCGGTCGCCTGCGAGGATTGGTACAGCATCCCCTCGACTCCGTTGATCGACTGCTCGAGCGGGCTCGCCACGGTCTCCGCAATGACCTTGGGATTTGCACCGGGGTAAGTCGCCTTCACCACCACGGTCGGGGGCACCACTTCGGGATACTCGCTGATCGGCAGCCCGGGTAAGGCGATGAGGCCGGCGAGAAAGATGAGTGCCGAGAGCACGCCGGCGAAGATCGGGCGGCCGATGAAAAATTGAGAGAGTTTCATGACTGCTCCTGCGAGCGTGAGGTCGGTTCAGCGCGTCGGGTGTATGGGCATGGCGGCCAGACTGATCTCGGGCGCTATCGCGCCCGCGTGCGGCTCCGCGGCCACCTGGGTGAGTCCGTCGGTGCCGTCACTCATGGCGACGCGAGTGGCGGCGACCGTTTGTCCGGGACGTACGTGCTGCAAACCGTTGACGACGATGAGATCCTTCGGAGCGAGCCCATGCGTGACGACACGCAGCCCGTTGATCTCCGGTCCGAGTTCGACCAGGCGATACTCGATACGATTGTCGGCGGCGAGGGTCAGCACGAAGTTCTTGGAGAGGTCCGTGCCGACGGCCCGATCCTCGATCAGAACGCTGTCGCGATCCTCTCCGCCAATGAGACGCACGCGGGCAAAAAGCCCCGGCGTATAGCGGCCGTCCGGATTCGCGAGCGCTGCTCGTGCGCGAATCGTTCCCGTCGTTGCATCGACTTGATTGTCGATGAAATCGAGCTGGGCCGAATGCGGATAGCCCTCTTCATCCACGAGCCCGATGTATACGGAGGATGCCCCGCCACTTGAATTCGACGCTTCGTGCGCCGTCTTTGCGTAGCGCAAATACGTTTGCTCATCGGCATCGAAATAGACGTACACCGGGTCGTCCGAGACGAGTGTGGTCAAGAGACTGGCACTCGTCACGAGATTTCCGGCGGTAATGATCGCGCGCGATACATGGCCGGCGATCGGTGCGCGCACCTCGGTGAATTCCCGATTCAGGCGCGCCTCGCGCAGGGAGGCATCGGTCGAGGCCACCGCGCCCCGGGCGGATGCTTCGGATGCGACCAAACGCTCGTATTCCTCGCGCGAGATGGCATGTGCCCCGATGAGACGTTCGGCGCGTGCACGGTTCGCCTTGGCGAGCTCGAGATCCGAGACGCTTCGGCTACGTTCCGCGAGCAGGCGGTCCACTTCCGCCTGAAAGGGCCGCGAGTCGATCTGAAACAGAAGCTGGCCCTTGGTCACCCGAGCTCCATCCTCGAATGCCACGCGGTCGATGTAACCGCTCACCCGCGGGCGGATCTCCACCGTGTTCACTGCCTGCAGACGACCGCTGAATTCCTGCCATTCGCGAAGCGGCCGGTGGATCACCTCGGCCACCGTCACTTCGGGCGGCGCGGCGGCTTGAGGTTTGGCGCGCGAGCGACCGTGTCCGGCGCTCGAGAAGAACACGAAGGCAACGACTGCAGCGACGCCCAACGCGGATAAAAGGACCCGGCGAAACAGCATTTGCTTGAGGGGCACAGATGACTCCAAATCGATGATTGAGTTGGCAATTCCTGGTAAAACTTGACTTACCGCCGCAACACGCCGATGCTATATACCGTGTGTTACCGGTCAGTCACCTTCAATGTGTGTAAGTTAGTGACCGGTCACTCACATGTCAAGTGGAGATTGTTATGAATCGTTCTGGGCGAACACAAGTGGCTGTCGAGAAAGGCATTAATTCCGAAGGACCGAAGTCCCGGGTGCGCGATCGCATCATGCACAAGGCCCGTGAGCTCTTTTATTGCCGCGGCATTCGCGCGGTGGGCGTCGATACCATTGCCAGCGAAGCGGGTACCAACAAGATGAGCTTCTACCGCAGCTTTGCGTCCAAAGACGAGCTCGTCGCTGAGTATCTACGCGGCGAGGAGCGTGAGGGGTGGCGCTGGTGGGACGACGCGGTTGCCGCGCACCCGGGAGATCCACGCGCTCAGGTCGAAGCGCTGTTCGATATGCTGGTGAAGACCACTTGTAAAGACGGCTCCCGGGGCTGCGCACTCGCCAATGCAGCCGTCGAAATCACCGAGCCCGACCATCCGGCCCGGCCCATCGTCGAGAAATACAAGGCGGAGATGCGACGCCGCTTTCGCCACCTCGCGCGAGAGATGGGTGCACGCGATGCCGATGCGCTCGGGGACGCGCTGATGCTCTTGTGGGAAGGCAGTTACTTGACGCGCCTGAGCTTTTCCGGCCAACACGGCCCGGCGCAAGGTGCGGCGAAAGCGGCACGCGCCTTGATCGAGGCATACACCCGCTGAGGATGGGTTCTTACACTGGGCCCAGCGTTTCCGTGAACAGGTTGAGCATCGCCTGCCATGACCGCTCATCGGAACTCTTGTTGTACGCAAATCCGGGCAGCCCCAGCGCGGCGGCGCTGGGTCGGGTAAAGGCGTGACCGGTGCCGCCGTAGAGATGCAGTTGCCAGTCCACCCCTCCCGCCTCCATTTCGCGTTCGAATGCGCTGCGCTGCTCGAGCGGCACGATGGGATCTTCGGCACCGTTGCAGATGAGGACTTTGGCGCGGATGTTCTTCGCATCCTGCGGCCGCGCAGTACCGAGTCCGGCGTGAAAGCCGATCACCGCCTTGATGTCCGCGCCGCTGCGGGCGAGTTCGAGGACGATGGTGCCGCCGAAGCAATAGCCGATCGCAGCCACGCGGGCAGCATCGATACCAGGTTGCGCGAGCAGCGTCGCCAGCGCGCTCTGCGCGCGGCTGCGGGTCCGCATCGGATCAGCCGCGAATGATTTCAGTCGCGCCGAAAGCTCTGCGCGATCCGTAACGACTTCGCCCTCGCCGTGAAAATCGAGCGCAAACGCCGCGTAGCCGAGCGCGGCCAGGCGAGCACAGCGCTGGCGATTGAAGTCATCGAGTCCCGGCGCCTCGGGCGCGACGAGAACGGCGGGTCGCGCACCGCGGCGCGCATCATCCAGGGCGAAATAACCCACCATGCGAAGACCGTCGCCCTGATAGGGAATGGAGCGCGTCGTGATCATCGGACAATTACCTCGCAGGTCCCCAGGGCCGTGCCGAACGCTACGCCGGAACCCCGGTTTCCCTCAAGCGCGCAATCTCCGTGCGCGGCGGTGCGCCGAACAGGCGCCGATATTCGCGGCTGAACTGCGAAGCACTCTCATAGCCGACGCGATGCCCTGCCGTGGCACACTCCACCCCATCGGCGAACATCAGCCGCCGCGCCTCGTGCAGCCGCAAATGCTTCTGGTACTGCAGCGGTGACATCGCGGTGACCGCCTTGAAGCGGTGATGAAGCGCCGAGGGGCTCATGTGCACCAGTTCGGCCAGTTCCTCGATGCGCAGCGGCGCCGCGTATCGCTGCTTGAGCCATTCTATGACGCGCACGATGCGATGATTGGCGGCGTCCCCTTGCGCAAGGTCGATCAGACGATGGCCGAGCTCCCCTCGCAGCATGCGGTAGTAGATTTCACGCTGCACCACCGGCGCCAGCACCGAGACATCGTCGGGCGCATCGAGCAGCTTCACCAGTCGAAGGACGGCATCGAGCAGCGCCTCATCCATGCGCGCCACGAACAAGCCGCGATTGGAGTCGGCGGGTGGCGGACCGCGATCCCCCAGTTGCAGCAGCAAGCGCGCGATTTCGTCCAAGTCGAGGTGAAGGCGCAGGCTCAGATAAGGCCGCTCGGCACTGGCTTCGAGCACTTGCCCCATCGCCGGCAAGGTCACCGACACCACCAGGTAATTGAGCGCATCGTAGTGAAACACCTCGCCATTGAGTACCGCCCGCTTGCGGCCCTGTACGACGATGCCGAGGCTCGGTTGATAGACGGTGGGCACGCACACCGTCGGTACGCTGCCGCGGGTGAGCGCGAGTGCCGGTATCAATGCCGATGGGTGCGTTCCGTCCACCGGTGCCAATCGGGCAACCCGCGCCGCGAGCTCCTGCTGGCGCTGGGTGATGGCGTGGATCTGATGGGTCGTCTGTAAGCTTCTGTCCAACATGGCTATGGCCCGATAATCCGGGGGTTTGCACATGGTAGTCGGCCGCCGCGTGGCGCGATACCCCGCGATGAAGCTTCGTGCAGGATCAGGCAAGAACTGGACAGTAATGATCTAGCACGGCAACGCCATCCGCCCCTAGCATTGCGTGCATCCCCCCGTTTACCCATCCATCTGGAGGACGCCACCGTGAGCATCATTCCCCGACGTAAGCTCGGCCGGCAAGGCCCCGAGGTCTCTGCCATCGGTCTCGGCTGCATGGGCATGTCGGATTTCTATGGACCATCCGACGAGACTACCAATTTGCGCGTCCTCAACGCCGCGCTCGATATCGGCATCAATTTTCTGGATACCGCCGACATGTACGGTGTCGGTGCCAATGAGTGCCTGCTTGGCAAGGTGCTGAAGGCGCGCCGCGACGAGGTCGTGCTCGCCACAAAATTCGGCAGTGTGCGCAGCCCCGACGGTGCATTCCTCGGCATCAATGGGCGCCCCGAGTACGTGCGTCAAGCGTGCGATGCCAGTCTCAAGCGACTCGGAGTCGATCATATCGATCTGTACTATCAGCATCGGGTGGACCCGAACGTATCCATCGAGGAGACCGTGGGCGCCATGGCGCGGCTGGTGCAGGAAGGCAAAGTGCAACACCTCGGACTCTCGGAGGCTTCGGCGAACACCATTCGCCGCGCCGCTCTCACGCACCCCATCGCGGCGCTGCAGAGTGAATACTCGCTGTGGACGCGGGACCTGGAAGCGGCCATTCTGCCCGCCTGTGAGGAACTCGGCCTCGGACTCGTCGCGTACAGCCCGCTCGGCCGCGGCTTTCTCACCGGTGCTTTCAGGAGCCCGGAGGATTTCGACGCATCCGACTATCGTCTGAACAATCCGCGTTTTTCGAGTGAGAACTTCGCCCGCAACCTGCGACTCGTCGAGACCGTCGCGCAGATCGCGCGCGAGGCGGGTTACACGCCCGCGCAGGTCGCCCTCGCCTGGCTACTCGACTGTGCGCCGTACATCGTGCCGATTCCGGGTACGCGCAACATCAAGCGCCTGAAGGAGAACGCTCTATCGGTCATGGTGCGGTTGCAAGATGCGCAACTCGAACAGCTGTACGGGATCCTGCGCGAGAGGCCGGTGAGTGGCGATCGATATGCCCCGATGCCCATGGCGACGATCGATGCCTGAGGTGCAATCACACGATGTGCTCTTGGGAACCATCCCGGGCACCGCCGGTCCATGATGAGACCAGTCTGTCGCGCGAGCATAACTGGATTATGGACGAGTCGAATCGGTGGCCACCGTCGCGTTACGCGGCTCTTCTCGTCGTAGTGACGTTGCACGTGGCCGTGCTCGCGGCGCTTCTGATGAGGTCAGGATCTGTGGGCCTTCCCGCCTCGACCGCCGATTCCGTTCAACTGCTGTACTTGCCGCCGGTGACTTACCCCAAGGCGGGTTCGGACGACCCCCTCCCGCGGCGGATGACCGGCCGCACCCCTCTATCGATGCCGCCCCCGGTGCTTGCCTCACCGGCACCATCCGAGGCGGCTGCGCCTGCAGCGTCGTCTGTCGGCAGCGGCTCCGGCGTGGATTGGACCCTCGAGGCGCGGCGCGCACTCAACGCATTCGAGATTCGTCAGCATCAACCTGCCGTCAACAAGTCGGTCTCGACTCAGCCAGGGGAAGACAATTGGTGGCCACGAGGCCCGCACCATGCCGGTGACCAATTCAAAACCGCAGACGGCGATTGGATCGTGTGGATCGATTCGAACTGCTACCAGGTGGCGAGTCCGGGACCGAATCCCTATGCGCCTGGTGCAACGCTGCCGCGAACCATCTGTCGCAGCAACCGCAATGCCACGGCGAGGTCGAGCGTTGAGTGACCCTGCGCATCAGAAAGTCGCGTTGATTCGCGAGTTTCACCTCGCGGACTGGTTCACCCTGGGCAATGCCGTATGCGGAACGGCAGCGGTATTCGCGACCCTCACGTACGTCCAAACCGCAACGGTTGCGCACCTCTACTATGCATGCGTGCTCGTCCTCGCCGCACTGATCTTCGACATTCTCGATGGTCGAATCGCGAGATGGCGCCAAAAATCATCCGCAATGGGCCGCGAACTCGACTCCCTCGCTGATGTGATTTCCTTCGGCGTCGCCCCGGCAATGATCGGATATGGTTTCGGCATGCAGGGTTTGTACGATCGGATCGTGCTCGCCTTCTTCGTCGCCTGCGGAGTCTCGCGACTCGCGCGCTACAACGTGACGGTCGAGGAACTATCCGCAGGCACCGGCAAGGTGAAATACTTCGAAGGAACGCCGATCCCAACCTCGTTCCTCATTCTGTGCGTGCTCGCTGTCGCCGTCTCGCGCGGCGCCTTAGGAGAGCACATGTGGCTGGGGAAGGTTTCCCTCTTCGGGCACGTGCTCCATCCCTTGACGCTGATATTCGGCTTCTCCGGCTCTTTGATGATCAGCCGCGTTCACATTCCCAAGCTGTAGGCCCGCGTGCGGGCCGACGCCTATCTCTTGGCGACCGATCGAGGTCTCTTGCGCGGTCTGGCCGGTAGACTGGATTGAATCAGCGCATCCCGTTGCTTGCGGCTCAGCGGCGATGCGGACGCCTCGACCAGCTCCTCATCGGTCACCGTATCGGCCGGGACGGTTCGTTTGCGGGCCGGCCTGAACGGAAACCACTCGGCGACTTTTCCAGCCGACACGAGTTCCAAAATCTGCGCCTCGCTCAAGGTGCTGAGGCGTGTCACAGCCTCCACAACCGCGCCCAGGGTGGCCGGCGCCTTCGCATCTAAGAGTATGAATTCACTCATAAATAAACCCAAAGTCAGCATCGATATTGTTACTATACGCCGCTTTGCAAATCCCACCTAGCGACTCGGGTCAAGGGCGGCCGCAAGCGATTCGGCAAGTCCCTCATCCGTATAAAAAAACCGTCCGTCATTGGCCCGACGGATGGCCGGCGGGAGCGGCTTTGCGGCGGGCAGACGAAGCAGCCCACATCGGTCATACACCGTGAGGAGACCGGCGCCGCCGGCCGTGGCCGCATGCAGCCCTATCCTGCCGCCGAGACCGGCGTTTTGACTCAGCACGATGGCGTTGTCCAACAGCAAGCGCCCCAACGCCGGCGGCTGGGACATGCCGAACTCCGTGGTGAGTACCCCGGGATCGGCCGCGCTCATGAACCACAGGAAATGCGATTCGCCGGGATGATCGGCATCGAGATGGGGGTAGGCTTCGACCATGATCGACAGGCCCACGCGCATAAACCGGCCGTTGTCGCTTCGCGCCCAAATGACCAGCGGTCGGCAATACCGCCGTTTCGCCCGCTGGACGAGATGGCATAACGGCAGCAGCACCGACCACGACCAAAAGCGATCCGCTCGATCCGTCATTTGCGCGTGGGTCGGACCCAAGCGCGCATCCCACCAAACTGCGTCGCGGGCCGTCATGTCGGTCACGCGAATATCGACGCGCCGACGCTTGTCCACCCTACTCGGTGCGGTGCGCAGAAATCGCCGCGCAGCTGCCACAGACTTCTCCTGGCCGACGCACTTGCTGCGTGAATTCGCCGCAGGCTCGGCCGCGGGCGACTATACAGCGGGTCCTCGACACGAGCGATAGGTGGGCGGCATCGATCAGACCGATGCCGGTGCGTTGGCGCCCGACCGGAGTTCCCGCTATCGACTGGGCACGAGGTAGTGCTCGATCCACTGCGGCACCCGCTCCGCCAAATCCTTGACGAAACTCGGTCGCGTGAGGACGTGATGCTGCCCCGGATAGACGACGAGCTGCGCCGGCACGCCCAGCGTGCGCAACGCCTGATACATCTGCTCGCCGCCGTTGATCGGCACGTTGAAATCCTTATCTCCGCCCACGAACAGCGTCGGCGTGTGGATGCGATCCGCGTGAAAGAACGGGTATGAAACCTTGAGCCACAGCGCGGTGTTTTTCCACGGCGGCCCCAATTCATGGTTGTATTGAAGAGCGTATTCATCGCTGCCGTACATCGCGAGCTGGTCGGCGCTGCCCGCTCCGCTCACCGCCGCCTTGAAGCGGCGATCCGAGGCAATGGTATAGTCGGTCAATATACCGCCGTAGCTCCAGCCGCCGATCGCGAGCCGTGATGTATCCGCGATACCCTGCGCGACGAGGTAATCGGTACCCGCCAACAGATCCTCAACTTCCTTGTGGCCCCAATCGGCGGCGATCGCTTTTGCAAACGCGCCGCCACGGCCGCTGCCACCGCGATAGTTGACGCGCAACACCACGAATCCCTGCGTCGCAAACATTTGCGGCTCGAATTGATACCCATCGAGAGTCAGAGAGTGTTCGTCCTGCCCGTTGGGGCCGCCGTGAATCCAGAGCAACATGGGATATTTTCGTCCAGCGGTGAACGCGGGGGGTTTGACGATGAGTCCGTGGATCTCCGTCCCGTCCCTGCTCTTGAACCGGATGTCTTCGACGGCACCGAGCTGCAACTCCGCAAGAAACGCCTCGTTGTGCCTGGTGAGTTTACGCAGCCGTCCGCTCTCGAGTGCATAGACCTCGGCCAATGAGCGGTCGTCGGATTCGAGGAGTGCCGTATGGCCGGCTGCCGAGGACACTCCGGAGACGACGAACCGACCCGCGGTGGCTTCGCGCGTGATCTCACCGCTCCTGAGGTCGACTCGGGCGGGGTAAATGGTGCAGTCGTCTTCCACGGCCATCGTGATTGCCGCCGAGTCGGCGGTGAAGGCGAACGACATCACTGCGCGATCGAGCTTGTCCGTCAGGGCACGGGGTGCACCGCCGGCAGCCGGCACCGTGAAAAGACGGTCTTGCATGTACGCGTAATACCTCGGCTCGAGTCCCTGCAGATAGGCGATCTGCATTCCGTCCGGACTCCAAGCGAGTTTCTGCGTGTTCGGCGCAAAGGGGCGCGCCAAATTCCGCGGCATCGATCCCACGCGGGCATCGATGACATCAACATCCTCCCGGCCGTCCTGATCCGCACCCTTTTCATGCGTTCTCGTGAACGCAATCCGCCGGCCATCGGGCGACCAAACCGGCATGTCATCGTTGAACGCGGGATCGGACGTCAGCGGATCGATGCGTTCGCTCTCGACATCGATCATGTACAGGTGCCGCTCGCTCCCTCGCGCCAGATAGCCGTCTCCATCCTCCTTGAAATGCAGTGCATCGATGACGATGGGCTTGGACCCGGCATCGTTCTGCTGCATGGAGAGCACGAGCGCCTTGCCGTCCGGAGACCATGCGTACTCGCCGACATCGCCGCTCAAGCTCGACAGCGGTCTCGCATCACCGCCTCGCCGGTCGAGCAGCATGATCTGGTCCTTGTCCGAACCGGCGGCCTTGGACTTGAATGCAAGATAGCGTCCATCCGGACTCCACCTTGGGTTACCCGTGCCGTCCGCCGCGGCCGTCAGAGCCAGCCGTTCAGTGCCGTCCCAACTGACCATCCAAATGGCACCGCGCGCCTCATCGGCAGTGCGATCGCTCGTCGTCACGACGTAGGCGACCCAACGCCCGTCCGGCGACACCTGCGGATCGCTCAGTTCCTGAACCCGGTAGAGATCGTCGGCCGTCAGAGGTCGCCGAACTGCGGGCCCATCCGCAGAGAACGCTTGAATCGCGCCCAGCGTCAACACGAGACTGGAAACCCAATTCTGGGCGCTCAAGCGAAGCTGCTGGTTTTTGGTCACGCACCTCAACGAATTGGATCTCTCATCGAATCGAGATTGAGCCCCGTTCCCGCCCTCCAAAATCGCTCTCTGATCCAGGCGCTGCGTACCACGCACCACCACATGAGCGTCATAGGAAAATCGCTCCATGGTTCCGCACACGGTATGAAACAGCTATATCCCGGCAGATCGGCGGGCCCTTGCAGTCCCCAGGCCCCGAGCCGGGGAACGAATTCCAATTGTGCAAGCTCCGTTGCATTCAGTCGGCGACAGAGCTCGGGAGCGTCCGGCGGTGCATTTGCCAGCGGGAGAGAAATGGTCGCAAGGTACCCGGCGCCTGCGATCGGATGGGGCACGCCGCCGTTGACTTGGATCAATGCCGTCTCGGCCTGTGGATCAATCGATCGCGACGGGCAGTCGCCGCTCAACGGGAATTCGGCCCAAATTCCACTCGCGTTGTTCGAAGCGGCGATGCCCCGCCCCTGGAGCATGGTGGTGGTCGCTTGCAGGCTCGCCTCATCCAACGGTCGCTGCCACTCACGCGGCATCGCGTGATGCGCGCGCTGCTGCTCGAGTGCCGCGGCAGAAGAGGTTGCAATCGCGGTTGATCGGCCGAGCGGCAGCTGGCCGCCGAATGCATTGAGGATGCACTGTGCGGCGAGATGCGGAGCGGATTCGTTCGCGTAGATCGAATATTGCGCCGTCTGGCGCAATCTTCCGCTGATTACGTGGTACGCACCGTGCACCGCCCACGAATTGAGGCGCTGCACCCCGATCGCATGGAACGCGGGAAGGCCCGAGCCGGCCGTGTATTTCGAATCGACCTCCGCGACGGCAACGACCTGCATCCCCTCGCGAGCCTCATTGACGGGCAACAGCCGCAGGGTACTGCTTCCTGTCTCGTGGAGGCGCCGATAGCCGAACTCGATTTTCTCGAGCGGATGAGGTTCCAACGCTTTGTGGATCCGTTCTTCGACTTCACTCGTCACTTTCTTCCTTCTCGTCACTCATCCATTCGTCCCGAGCCCCGCGATCATACGCCATCAATTCGGGTGCGGCCGTGATGCGGCTCCGTTAGACTCCACCCGCCGATGACGTCATTCGACGCAGCGGCTATCGTGGAGTGCGTGGATTTTGGCCCAATCCGACCAACCTTTAAAGTGGACGGCGCGTTTGACAGCCATGGGCGCTCGCCTTCCACCTCGCGCGAAGCTCATCGGCGGCCGCAGCCGGGAAGCGGAGCACTGCGGTATGAAGGCCGTGCGTTCGCCGTGATCGTTCATCTCGTCGACGGTACGTACGAGCTCTTCCGTCACTTCTACGGCTTGCGCCGGTTTACCAAGGACAAGGATCGGCCGTTCGGCGCCGTGGCGGGCGTGCTCAACACCATCCTTCAGATGATCGACGAAGGCGCGACGCATCTCGGCGTGGCCACCGATCATGTGATCGAATCCTTCCGCAACGAACTCTGGAGCGGATACAAGACGGGCGAAGGAGTCGAACCCGCCCTCCTCGCGCAATTCGAGCCGCTCGAAGAGGCCCTTGCCGCGATGGGGGTTCTCGTATGGCCCATGGTGGAGTTCGAGGCGGACGATGCACTCGCCGCGGCGGCCGCCAAGAGTTCCGCCGATGCTCGTGTTCAGAAGGTCTGCATTTGGACCCCGGATAAGGACCTCGCACAATGCGTGCGCGAAGATCGTGTGGTGCAGGTGGATCGAAAGAGCAAGACCATCCGCGACGCGGATGGCGTGAAGGCGAAATTCGGGGTAGCACCGCCGTTGATCCCGGACTATCTCGCGCTCGTGGGAGACAGCGCGGACGGGTATCCGGGCATCCCCGGCATCGGCCCCAAGGGCGCCGCCAGCTTGATCGCACGCTTCGGCAGGGTCGAGGACTTTCCGCCCCGGGTTCTCGCCGAACGCCGCGATCTCGCGTTGTTATTCAAGACCCTGGCAACCCTTCGCACCGACGTGCCGGTCTTTCCCCGAGTCGAGGCGCTCGAGTGGCAGGGCCCCACCGCGGAATTTTCACAGTACGCCGGACGGCTCGGCGATCCACGCCTGATCGGCCGCGTTGAGAAAATGCGCAGCCGCAAGCCGTAGACGGATCATTCATCATCTTCGCGGTTTTCGCTTGATCGAACGGAACCTGACCCCGAGCTTCATGGCCTTCTGAGCGACGGCGCCCGGGGTGCGGCGCAGTTTCTTGGCCGCCTCTCGACCGGAGAGCTTCGCGTTAGCGTAACCCCGCAAATTCTTTACGTCCTGCTTCGACCATGCCAAAACCTTCTGCCGCTTACGCTTCGCCATCGGTACTATCCTTCGAGAAAACACCCATGATACAGCCGCGCAACGATCATTGCTCCCCGCCGAGGCTGATCAACGCGCCAATTGCTCCCGTGAAATCGAGATACGCCAACACCGGAAGCAAAATGAGCGTAATGATTGCGCTGATACGCACAAAGCGCGCCATCGCCTTCGATCGACAATTCACGCCGCATTGATAGGTTGCGATGGTGACGTAGACGCTGAACAGCAGCCCGAAGACAACGTAAGCGCGCCGCGCAAACTCGTTGCCGGGATCGAACAGCAGGCCGATTGCGCTCACCGCAACAGAACCCAACACGCCGTACACCCAAAAGACCTTGGCCAACGAGGTCTTGCCTTGTAACGGCTCCTTGACGGCGGTCCAAACACTCATGCCGCTGAGGGGCCGCGCGACGCGCGATCTCGGTTGCAAGAGCTGGTCGTCATCTGCCAAGCCTACCGCAAGGGTGCGTCGTGGGGCGTTTTTTTGTCATCGATTGCAGTCTATTAAGTACTTTAATACAAATGGTTATGAACTTTAATTATAAATAACACGAGATAAGAGCGGATGTTCAGGGGCGAGTTAAGGGATGACTTGCGGCACCCGCTCCCAGATTTTCCTGCGCACCGTTTGCTTGCCTCCAGTATTGGTGCACACGGTGAAGATCAGGCGATTGCCCTCGATCGCCGCCTTCTGAGCATAGTGAAGTCCGGTTTCCGCCGGAATCAACGACGACTCGACATGATGGGTGACCACCGAGGACGCCTCATCGAGGCTCCAAGTACCGAAGTAGGCGTAGTACGTATCGAATGCCGCAGCCTTGAGCGGCGCGTCCTGAGCGGTGCCGGATGCCGACCGCGACGCCGGAACTTCGAAAGTCCGGCGATGGGGTGCGGAGATATGCACGCTCATCCAGCCGGAGGCATCGTAGACGATAAGACCGGTCGAGTTCGCCTGATAGAACGGGTCCGCGATTTGGCCGCTCGATTCCGCGTATTCGATGCTCATCAGCCGCCACGCGCCGATGAGTTGCTGGCGGGTCACATGGACCGTGCCGCCGCAATCGACCGGCGCCGCTCCGCAAATCGGCGCAAGCATGCAAATGAGCCAACCGCTCAAGAAGCGTGCACATCCCGCTGCGCGCAATGGTAGGACCTCCAGAGAAGGGGCCCGACGTTCGGGCTGCAGAGCGCCTCGAACGTCGGACACGCCCGTTCCAGTCAGCGGCTATTTGAGATTCAGCTGCCGGATGATTTGACTTCCCAGAATTTGACGCAGGCTTTCACGATCGACGTTTGCCTTATTGGCGGCATCCCGCGTGGACCAGACCTTCCTCATGAGTGGCTCGACGCGATCCTCGAGCCCATCGAGGGCTGCCATGTTCTTGAAGGTAATGACCACGTAGATGTCGGGATCGCCCGGCGACCGCGGTCTGGTTGCATAGACTGCGTAGTCGACGATGAGGCCGGCCTTCTTCTCGTCCTCTCGGAGCTGTTTCCCGGTGGTGTCCATCCATTTCATGTACGCATCGAACATCCCTGGCTTGGTACGGATGGAAGTGACCTCCGAAACCGGTCCTTCGGTATAGGACTTCGAATCGTCGGCAAACACGGGAGCGATGGCACCCATCGACAATGCCGCCACCGCAATCGTGGCTACGTAACGTAATTTCATTCCAAACACCTCTTATTGAATTAGTTGATCGAGGTCAGCGGAACGAATTGTAGCGCGTGCCGCGGCGCATGGCATGATCCTTCGAGCAATCCAACGGAACCGGGTGGCGCGCGGCGCCTCTAATGCACCATGACTCGGTGGAACCACGTCTGCGGCCTGCTTGGGCTTGCCTTGCTCGGGCTCGGGCTCGACACAGCATCGACGACTGCGGCCGCCGCGCCGACCCCGGCGCAAGTCGAAGTGGAATACCTCTTGAACACCATCGCCCGCTCCGGGTGCGACTTCAATCGAAATGGCACGTGGTTCGATTCGCAAAGAGCGAGTGCGCACTTACGCGACAAATACAACGGCCTGGTCGCTCTCAGGCGTTTCGTTTCGGCACTCGAGTTCATCGAGGATGCCGCGACTAAAAGCAGCATCACCGGCCGTCCCTACCTGATCCGATGCGCCGGACGAGAACCGGTGCCAACCAATCAATGGCTGCGCGAGGCCCTCGAGCGGTATCGACGGGACGGCGGTTAGCTCGATCAGTCGATGCCGGCGGCTCTTCGCCATTGTGCGTACCAGCGGGCGATCTGGCGAAGGTCAATGCGCGGGACGCCCGAGGCGGTGCGAGGATGCCACCCATCACTTCGACCCAGGGACGGCCCTGCGGCGAGCGACCCGCGGGTGTCGACCGCCGCAAAGAAATGACTGCGCGTTATCAGTACGGGCACACCGGCGGCGCGCGCCGCCGCGATCCCCGCCGGAGCATCCTCGATCGCAACGACTTCGTGCGCCGCAAGCTCGAGGATCCGAAGAGCGAGCTGATAGACCTGGGGGTCGGGCTTTTTCTTCGGTGCCTCCCGCGCGCACACGACGGCGGTAAATTTCGATTCCCAGTCTGCGCCCACCTGAGCGTCGAGCAGCGCTTCGACATTCGAGCGGCTGGTCGTCGTTGCGATCCCCATCCGGATTCCAGCCGCCTCACAGTCCGCAAGAAGTTCGCGTACGCCCTCCCGCAGCGCCACTTTCCCGGTCGCAACGATGTGCGCGTAGAACTCGTTCTTCAGGCGATGCAGACGGTCGACCAAACTCCCCACATCCTCTGCGGGGGCGAGGATGCGAAGTTGCATGTCATGCAGGAGGCGCTCGCGCCCGCCGGACACGTGCAACAGCGCACCGTAGTGCTGTTCGCTCCAGCGCCAGGGGATGCCGAGTGCATCGAATGCCCGGTTAAAGGCAGCGAGATGACCATCGCGTTCGGTCTCCGCCAAGGTGCCATCCACGTCCCAGAGAAGCGCCTTGAACAAGGGGGTTCACCCCTTCAGGGCAGCGCCGCCGCTCGCGCCCTCAGCACCAATCCCGGCAAATCGGCCAACGTATCGATGAACACATCACACGGCAGCGTGTGCGCGTCCCGGCCCTCGTTGTAGCCGTAGGGCACGCATACCACCGGCATGCCCGCAGCGCGCGCCGCGAGCACGTCCGTCAACGAGTCGCCCACCATCAAAGCCCGAGTGGGGTCGACATGCGCGACATCGCAGGCGAAGTGCAGAGGCTGCGGATCGGGCTTTGCGCGCGCGCATGAATCTCCGCCGACGACCACGTGAATCCACGCGCTCAAGCCCGAACGCGCGAGCAAGTCGACCGCCAAGTCACGCTTCTTGTTGGTGACCACCGCGAGCTTGAGGCCGAGGTCGTGCAATCGGCCGAGCGCCTCGGCGACGTTGGGATACAGACGCGCACGGCCTTCATCGAGCCGGTATAGCCGATCGTGGTGGAAGTAAAAGCGCTCCAGCAGCACCGCCTGGCGCGCCGCATCGGGGATGCGCCCGAGCCTGTCGACGGCGCGCGCGATAAGCGTTGGAATACCCCGCCCGATCAATTCGCGCACCTGATTCGGCGGCAGCGATCCGAGATGCTGATCGGCCAGCGCGCGGTTGAGGATGACCGTGATGTCATCGGCGGTATCCATCAGCGTGCCGTCCAGGTCGAACAGCACTGCCCTCAGTTCCTCTCCGCGGAGCGGCTCGATTCGGGCGTTCATCGCTTGATGCTCATCAGTGCGCCCGTCGCTTGAGATCCATCAGCCGAAGAATCATCGGGGTGAAGATGATTTGCATCGCCAGGCCCATCTGGCCTCCGGGCACCACGATGTTGTTGGGTCGGCTCATCCAGGAGTTGTGAAGCATCGAAATCAGGTACGGGAAATCGATGCCCTTGGGGTTTGCAAAGCGGATGATCACCATCGACTCATCGGAGGTCGGGATATCCCGGGCGATGAACGGATTGCTGGTATCCACGGTCGGTACACGCTGAAAATTGACATGCGTGCGGCTGAACTGCGGACAGATGTAGTTCACATAGTCGGGCATGCGCCGCAGAATCGTATCGACCACCGCATCCTGACTGTAGCCGCGCATATGCTGGTCGCGATGCAGCTTTTGAATCCACTCCAGATTGATGATGGGAACCACGCCGACGAGCAGATCCACGTGCCGCGCGACGTCGACGTCGCCGTCCTGATACCCGCCGTGCAAACCCTCGTAAAAAAGCAAATCGCTGTCGCTCACCATGGGCAACCAGTCGGAGAAGGTTCCCGCCTCGCCGCCAAGTTCCTTGGATTCGGCCGCATCGTGAATGTAGCGGCGCACCTTGCCGGCACCGGTCGCGCCGTAATCGTCCAGAGTGCTCGCGAGCTCGCCGAGCAGATTCGCCTCGGGCCCAAAATGACTGATCGGCGGCCTCGCGCCGCGGTCGGCTGCAGTGACGAGTTCGCGCATGTCGACCCGGTTGTAGCGGTGATAGGAATCGCCTTCGATCACCTGTGCTTTGATGCCTTCGCGCCGAAAGATGTGTGCGAAGCTTTTCATGACGGTGGTCGTTCCCGCTCCCGAGGAGCCGGTCACGGCAATGATGGGATGCTTCCTGGACATGACGTACCCTCTTAGAATCGCGCGTCCGGCCGAAACATCGAGCGCTCGCTGAACAGCGGGGAGCTATAGGGACGGTCCGTGCCGTTGGCATGCTCGGCGTGATAGCGCTCGATGCGCTCGACTTCGTGGCGGGAACCGAGGATCAGCGGAACGCGCTGATGCAGCGCCTCCGGTGTCACCTCGAGCATGCGCCGCTCTCCCGTCGAGGCACGTCCGCCGGCGTGTTCGACCAGCAGACTCATCGGATTCGCCTCGTAGAGCAGGCGCAGCCGTCCCGGCTTGCTGCGATCCTTCATATCCTTGGGGTACATGAACACCCCGCCGCGCATCAGAATGCGGTGCACCTCGGCGACCAGCGAGGCGATCCAGCGCATGTTGAAATCGCGACCGCGATCGCCCGTCTTGCCCGCCTGGCATTCGGTCACGTAGCGATGGACCGGCGGCTCCCAAAATCGGGCGTTGCTCGTGTTGATGGCGAACTCGCTGGTGTCGGCCGGTATCTGCAGGTTCGGATGCGTGAGAATGAAGTTGCCGATTTCCCGATCGAGCGTGAAGCCATGGGTGCCCTTGCCGACGGTGATGACCAGCATGGTCGCTGGGCCGTAAATCGCATAGCCGGCAGCCACCTGTCGCAGGCCCGGCTGCAGGTAATCGCTCGTGGTCGGGGGAGCCGCGTTCTCATGGCGCAACACGGAAAAAATGGTTCCCACCGAGACGTTCACGTCGGTGTTCGATGATCCATCGAGCGGGTCAAACACCAGCAAATAGCGCCCGCGGGTATATTCGCCCGGCACACAATACGGCTCATCGAGTTCCTCGGAGGCCATTCCCGCGACGAGGCCGCCCCACTCGCAGCTGCGCAGCATGACGAGATTGGCCACCACGTCGAGCTTTTGTTGAGTCTCGCCTTGTCCGTTCTTCGTCCCCATCTCGCCCAGAAAATCGCCGAGCGCCCCTTTGGCGGTCATCGCCGAGATGGCTTTGACGGCGGCGGCCACATCGACCAGCAGCGCCCCGAGGTCGTTGGCGCCCTCGATGCCATGGAGCTGCTGAATCAGAAATTTCGAAAGCGTCGTGCGTCCAAGATGCATGTCGGAATTCCTCCAAAGTCTCAGGGGGCCGCTGCCGCAATTTGAAAAACGCGGCTGGCACGGATGTCGGACTCGGCAATGGTGGACAAGTCGTCCGAAGTGAACTCTCGATTGGCGTCGGCGAACAGGCGGCTTGCCTGGCGCAGTCTCGCGCGATCCAGTGCATTGCGAACGCTGCGCGCATTGGCAAAATGCGGCTGCGATATCCGATGCACGATGTACTCCTCGAATGCCTCGCGGGCGCCGCGATCGAAGTGATAATTTTGCTCCTCGAGCATCTTGTCGGCGATGCGCAGCAAGTCGCCGGCCGGGTAGTCCGGAAAATCGAGGTGGTGCGCGATGCGCGAACTCATCCCCGGGTTGGAGCGGTAGAAGGTGTCCATGCGGTCCTTGTAGCCGGCCAAAATCACCACGAGATCCTCTCTTTGGTTCTCCATCACCTGCAGCAGGATCTCGATCGCTTCCTGCCCGTAGTCGCGCTCGTTCTCGGGGCGGTACAAGTAGTACGCCTCATCGATGAACAGCACGCCCCCCATCGCCCTTTTCAGCACTTCCTTGGTCTTCGGTGCGGTGTGCCCGATGTACTGGCCGACGAGATCGTCGCGCGTTACCGCGACCAGGTGACCTTTGCGCACGTAGCCGAGCCGGTGAAGAATCTCCGCCATGCGCAGGGCGACCGTCGTCTTGCCCGTGCCTGCATTGCCGGTGAAACTCATGTGCAGGCTCGGTGCGGTGGCTTGCAAACCGAGGTTCATGCGAAGCTTGTCGATGACGAGGAGCGCCGCGATGTCGCGGATGCGAGACTTGATCGGGGCAAGCCCGACGAGGTCGCGTTCCAGCCCCTCGATGACCGCGCCGACCTGGGATTGCGCCAGCACCCCGTTGACCGTGCGGGCCTGCGAAGACCCCCTCGCAGAGCTCTGCTCGGAGGCGGCCTGAGCACCCGGCGCGGAGCCGCCCGGAATCGAGTACATCCCGGCGGCCACCTCAAAAGACCCTGGCTGCAGCGTCTTCAATGCCGCGTGCACTCTCCTCGTCTGGAGCGTGCCTGTGCAGCGTATAGCGCATCATGCGCCCCTGCGCTTCCTGTCGAATCAGTCCGAATCCGGGCTCGCTCTTCGGCCGATTGACGATGAAACTCATCACGATGCTCTCCACACCGCGCGTCGAGTCAAAGGCCATGAGGCGGATGTAGTGATTCGGGAAGGTCTTTCGGCACTGCCGCAGTTCCAGGAGCACCCCGGCCGCGTCCTTCAGGTCGAACATCGGGATGCCGAACATCTCCCAGTAGGTATTTCGAGGGTGCGGGTCGTCCGTGTATTCGACGCTCCATGCATAGCCCCTTTTCAGGCCATATTCGACCTGCAGCGAGATCTCCGCATCCGTGAGGTCGGGAAGATAGCTGAATTGCCCCTGGGTAATGCGGCCCACCGGATTCGTCATCATGTCGGATACTCCTCTAGGTCGATGCGGTGGGCGTCACTGTAAAATCGGACGTATCCGTGGGTGCGTAGTTGAAACTGATCTCACCCCACGTATCGAGCGCCTGTTGCAGTGGGCTGCACAATCTCGCCGCCTTGCGCAAAATGTCCGGCCCTTCGTTTTTGATATCGCGTCCTTCGTTGCGCGCCTTGACCATCACCTCCAGGGCGACTCGGTTGGCGACGGCACCCGCCTGAATGCCGCCCGGGTGACCGATGGTGCCACCGCCGAACTGCATCACCACATCGTCGCCGAACAGATCCAGCAACAGATGCATCTGACCCGCGTGAATTCCGCCGGACGCGACCGGCATGACCTTGCGAAGATCGGCCCAATCTTGATCGAAGAACAGGCCGCGCGGCAGATCCTGCTTGGTGAAGCTGTCGCGGCACACGTTGTAGTAACCCTGCACCGTCATCGGGTCGCCCTCGAGTTTGCCGACGGCGGTGCCCGCATGCAGATGATCGACCCCGGCGAGGCGCAGCCACTTGGCGATGACGCGAAAACTGATGCCATGGTTTTTCTGCCGCGTGTAGGTACCGTGGCCGGCGCGGTGCATGTGCAGGATCATGTCGTTCTTGCGGCACCAATTGGCGATGCTTTGAATCGTCGACCATCCCACCACCAGGTCGACCATGATGATGATCGAGCCCAAGTCCTTGGCGAATTGCGCCCGCTCGTACATGTCCTCCACCGTCGCCGCCGTCACGTTCAGGTACGAGCCCTTGACTTCGCCGGTCGCTGCGCTTGCCTTGTTGACCGCATCCATGACGTTCAAGAATCGATCGCGCCAGTGCATGAAGGGCTGCGAATTGATGTTCTCGTCGTCCTTCAGGAAATCCAGACCCCCTTTCAGACCCTCGTAGACCACGCGGCCGTAATTGCGACCCGACAATCCCAACTTCGGTTTGGTGGTGGCGCCGAGGAGCGGACGGCCAAACTTGTCGAGACGCTCGCGTTCGACGATGAGTCCGGTCGGCGGGCCCTTGAAGGTCTTCACGTACGCGACCGGAATTCGGATGTCCTCGAGCCGGGCCGCCTTGAGCGGCTTGAAGCTGAAAACGTTGCCGATCAGGCTCGCCGTCATATTGGCGATCGAGCCTTCTTCGAAGAGGATGATGTCGTAGGCAACCCAGGCGAAGTACTGGCCCGGATTGTTGGGGACCGGCTCGACCTTGTACGCCTTCGCTCGATAACTGTCGCAGGCGGTCAGCCGGTCCGTCCACACGACCGTCCAGGTGGCGGTACTCGATTCGCCGGCAACCGCCGCAGCCGCTTCGATCGGATCGACGCCCTCCTGCGGGGTGATTCGAAACAGACACAGCGTATCCGTCTCCTTCGGACAGTAGTCCGCGTCCCAGTACCCCATTTGCCGATACTTGAGCACCCCGGCGCGATAGCGCCTCTTGGCATCCGTGATGAGGGTGTCGGCTGGGCTGTCGATTGCAATCGCCATGTTGGAGAGTCCCTGAGTGAGTGAGGGGACTGTAGGAAGCTTGATCATTTAAGTACAGTCAGTTATTGTTACCTGTAAGTTAAGTATTTTTGAATGAAGAACGCCACGCTCCGTCAACTGCGGGTCTTTGCCTGCGTCGCCCGACACCTGAGCTTCATTCGCGCCGCCGAGGAGCTCAATCTCACAGCCCCTGCGGTGTCCATGCAGATCAAGGAATTCGAGGCTGAGGTCGGCCTACCGGTGTTCGACCGAACCAGCCGCCGGGTCTCGCTGACGATGGTCGGGGAATACATGCTGGCGCATGCGCGCCGCGTGCTCTCGGTCATGCGCGATGCCGAGGATTTGGTAGCGCGCTTTCGCGGCCTGCAAACCGGCCCGCTCGATGTGGGAATGGTCAGTACCGCCGAGTACTTCCTCCCGCGCCTGCTCGCGCAATTCCGGCAAGAGCACTTGGGCATCGAGATTCGGCTGCAGGTCGCCAACAATCGCGAGCAGATCGTCACGCTCATGCAGGAGGGGGACATCGAGCTCGCCATCATGGGCAGGCCGCCGCAGGGTTATCCGACGCGCGCTGAACCTTTCGCGATGCATCCTCACGTGCTCGTCACTTCCCTCGACCATCGGTTCACCCGCATGGATTCCGTGCCCGCATCCGCGTTGGGCGACGAAGGGTTCATCGTGCGCGAGCCGCGCTCAGGTACGCGCGCAGCGCTCGATGAGTACATGCACACCCATCACATGGCGCCGCGGGTGGTCATGCAGATGTCGAGCAATGAGGCGATCAAGCAGGCGGTGATGGCAGGGATGGGGATATCGATTCTGTCACGACATACCGTGCAACTCGAGCTCAGTCATCGGCTCATCGCCTCGCCAGAGGCCGAAGGACTGCCCGTGATGCGTCGCTGGCACGTCGTGCACAACCAGGCAAAAACGCTCTCGCCCGCCGCGGAAGCCTTCCGCTATTTCATTCTCGAGCGCGGCGAGGCCTTTCTCGCCAAGCACTTTCCGATCTGATCGGAAAATCTATTTTTTGAGGGTGACCCAAATCAGATCGATGGGATTTTTTCCGATGTTTCCCGACTCGTGCCCTTCGCTGAGCGCAATCGTGGGCATCCAGCCGACCTTTCCATCGGGCGATGGTGCGGGATAGGCATGTTCGGGCTCGTTTTTCGATCGCGCCGCCCATTGACCGCCCTTGATGTGAATGTAGAGCATGTTCGGACGGTGAGCGTGCACGCCCTCCCACTGGCCGGGATTCACGAGGAAACGCTGGACGATCAGGGAATCGTTTTCGAGCAGATCCTCGCCGGGGATGTTCGGGTAGTTGAGATGTAGATCCGGCGCATCGTGCGCCGGATCTGCCGCCACCGATGCGGAAGGCACAGCCTTTAGACTCACGCAAATCACCTCGATCGGCGTCGTGCCGGTGTTGACGCTGCCCTCGTCGATGCTCGTCGCGGCGCTTTCCCACTGCACCCGTCCCTCTCTCCACAAGGTCGATCGCCCCGCTGCAGACCTCAGCACTCCGCCTTTGATGAACACCAGCAACTGATCGGCAGGATGCCGGTGAACGCCGGTCGATTGTCCCGGCGGCAGGATGAACTTCTGCACGAGGACCCGCTCATTCTCCAGCACCACCTCGCCTGGCAGGTTCGCGTAGGTTGCCGTGCTTTCCCGCGATTCGGCGGCGATTCCGCTTCCCGGCACGCCGACCAGGAGGGCGATGAGGGGTACCGGCCAGCACACCGATGAGGATAGAAGCCTCATGCATTCTCCTACCATGAGCGGATCCAGGCGAGTACGCCTCCGCGTCGGACGCGCCGCCACCGGGCATGTTACCGGACGCTGCATCAATGATACATTGGCCGGGGAACTGAAGATCCATGCACATCCCCTCATCGGAACCGCGCGATTCGGTCTTCTATCACTACGCGATTCATCCGTATCGCCGCACGCAGGACATGGAATCGGGCCGCGCAGATGCGCCGGTCGTGATCGTGGGCGCGGGCCCAATCGGACTCGTGAGCGCCATCGATCTGGCCCGATTCGGCGTGGCATCGATCGTGTTGGAACAAGATCTGCAGATCTGCCACGGCAGCCGCGCCATCGTGCTCACGCGCCGTTCGCTCGAGATCCTGCAGCAGGTCGGCGTCGCGGAACCGTTCTGTCGCAAAGGGCTCCCATGGTCGTTTGGGCGCTCCTTTTATCGCGGCCGTGAGGTCTATCGAATGGTCATGCCGCACGACGAAGGTGATCGATTCCTGCCCGGTTTGAACCTCCAGCAGCAGTACATGGAGGAGTTCCTGGTCGATGCCTGCGAACGCAATTCGCTGATCGATCTGCGCTGGGGTCAGAAGGTCGTCGGGATCTCGCCGGCCGCGGATGCCGCGACATTGCGCATCGACACGCCGGAAGGCGCGTATGACCTCACCTGCGATTGGGTGATCGCCGCCGACGGCGGGCGCTCGGCGCTGCGCAAGCTACTCGGGCTGCGCATGGAGGGTCGCTCCTACGCCGGCAACTTCGTCATTGCGGACATCAAAGCCAAGATCGACCTGCCCACCGAACGTCTGTGCTACTTCGATCCTGCGTGGAATCCCGGCAATAACGTCTTGGTGCACCGCCAGCCCGATGAGATGTGGCGCATCGATTTTCGTCTGCCGGACGGTGAAACCACCGAGCAGGCATTGGAGCCGGCGACCTTGCGCCGTCGGATCGAGGCAGTGCTCGAAATGATCGGCCGGAAGATCGCGTGGCAGTTGGACTGGGCCACCGTTTATTCGGCGAACACGCTCACCTTGCCGGACTTCGTTCACGGGCGCGTGTTGTTCACCGGCGATGCCGCCCACCTGCTGCCCATCTTCGGTGTCCGCGGCTGCAACACCGGATTGCAGGACTGCAATAACATGGCATGGAAACTCGCCTTCGTGATCAAGGGCTGGTCGCACCCTGCCCTGCTCGACACCTATTCGAGCGAGCGCGTTCAGGCCGCCCGGGAAATTTGCGAAGAAGGGGGCAAGAGCACGCGTTTCATGACTCCGCCCACGGCCGGTGCGCGCCTCATGCGCGATGCCGTGCTGTCCTTATCGCTGACGGAGGATTTCCCCAAGGATCTGCTGCATTGGCGCACCTCTCGCCCGCACGACTATCATCTCTCCCCACTCAACAGTTTTGCGGAGGCCGACGCTGCGTTCACCGACGGGATCGCCATCGGCCAGCCCGCTCGCAACGTAAAGCTCGGCGCCGATGACTATCTCTTCGATCGTATCGGTGCGCGTGCCGGATTCCACGTCGTGCTCTTCGCGGAAGACGCGAAGCTCACCGAGGATCTGCGGCAGATCCTGACCGAGGCGGTGCGCCAGCCCTTTCCGGTCTTCCGAACGCTCGTCACCGCCCGGCCCGCCATATCCCCGGTGCCTTGTGCCGACCTGCTCATTCTCGATACGGGCGGCCGCGTGATGCGCCGTTACGGCGCCCGAAGCGGCACCGTGTACGTGCTGCGCCCGGATCTGCATGTGTGCGCTCGCTGGCTCTCCACCGATGCCGCTCAGGTCTGCCGCGCGTTGCACATCGGTGCTGCATTCGCCGGCGCCGCGCAGCCCGCCACGGTGCGCGCTACAGGTCGCGCAAGGCCGCGTGGACCGCCTGCGTAACCGCTTGCGAATCCCCGACCAAGTTGGCCAGGGCGAGGCACAGCTTGGCGAGAAACAATTTCGCCTTCGCATCGCCGGCGAGATCGATGCCCTCGGCAATCCGGTCGTACACCTCTTCGAGCGCCGCGGTGGTGAGCTTCTTCTCCAGCATCGCTATTCTTCCTCGATCGCGTCCGTCAGCACCGCCTTGCGTGCGGCGATGAACTCGCGCATGGCTTCATCCTTGGCCGGATCGATGCCCGGATCCTGATACTCGGCCAGCATCTTCTTCCAGACCGCATTGGCACGCTGCTCCGCGGACAGGCTGCCCTCGGTCGACCACTGCTCGTACGATGAGTAGTCCGCGATCGTCGATTGATAAAAGGCGGTCTCGAAATTTGCCTGCGTGTGTGCGCAGCCGAGAAAGTGGCTGCCGGGCCCGACTTCGCGCAGCGCGTCGAGCGCTTGACCGCGCACCGAGAGATCCATTCCCTGCGACAACGCCTGCATCATGGCGAGCTGATCCGCGTCCATGACGAATTTCTCATAGCCGGCCACGAGCCCGCCCTCGAGCCAGCCGGCGGCGTGGGTGACGAGGTTGACGCCGGCGAGGAGTGTCGGCAACAGCGTGTGGGCGCTCTCGTAGGCGGCTTGCGCATCGGCGATTTTCGAAGAACAGAGCGATCCGCCGCTGCGGCACGGTACGCCGAGGCGGCGAGCGAGCTGCGCGGTGGCGAAAATCATCTGCGTCGCCTCCGGCGTGCCGAAAGTCGGCGCTCCGGTGCGCATCGAAATCGCTCCGACGAAGGATCCCAATATGACCGGCGCGCCGGGCCGCACCAGCTGAGTCAAGGCCATCCCGGCCAGGGTCTCCGCCAGGATCTCCGACATGCAGCCGGCGGCGGTCACCGGGCCCATGGCGCCCGCCAGCACCGCGGGCACGATGATGGTGCCCTGATTGGCGCCCGCGAATTCGCGCAATGCACCGAGCATGCGCCCATCGAAGGTGAGCGGCGAATTGGAATTGATGTTGCCGAGCACGACCGGATGTGTCTCGAGATAGTCGGCGCCGAACAAAGCCCGGGCAAGACCGACCGCGTCGCGGGCATGACCGGGGGTCTCCGGCGTCGCCTCGCAACCCTGGTCGCTGTATCGGAAGAACGAGTACTGCACGTCCAAGTGCCGCTTGTTCGGTGGAATTTCCATCGGCTCGCACATGCAGCCGCCGGAGAAATGAATGGCGGGCGCCATGTGCGCGAGCTTGATGAAATTCTGCAGATCCTCGAGTGTGCCGTAGCGGCGGCCGCGGTCGATATCGTAGACGAACGGCGGGCCGCCGACGGGTGAGAACACGGTCGCATCACCGCCGAATCGCACGTCGCGTGCAGGATTGCGCGCATACAGCATGAACTCGCGCGGCGCGGTCCGAAGGAGCTGGCGCGCGAGGCCGCGCGGGATATGGACCCGATCACCCGTGACGTCGGCGCCGGCCGCACGCCACAGGCGCAGCGACTCCGGATCGCGCCGGAACTCGATGCCGATTTCTTCGAGAATCGTTTCGGCATTGGCTTCGATGATCTCGACCGCTTCGGTGCTGAGCAGCTCGACCGCCGGCAATTTGCGCCGAATGTACGGATACTTGGCGGCCTGCGTGCGTGCGCGTGCCATGCGGATGTCACGGCCGCGCCGCGGCGCGGTTGAAGTTTCGCTCATGAAATCCTCGCTCTTGAGCCTCCCGGCGACGGCATCCTACAACGCCTGTTGAACGACTGCACGATTAGCCGTCATTGCACTGCGTTACCGTTCGCCACCCGCGCTAGGTATCGAGCGCAACGAGCGCGTAGAAATACGGATGGCGCGGGTGCGGGTGCCGCGTAATGATGGCGCTTCGCAGCGGGAGGCAGTAGCTCGACACATGCGTCCGATCAGGCGAATTCTCGTGCCCGTGAGAAATTTTTCGGCACGATCAACCCACCTCGGCAAGGCCGCGCAGCTGGCCGGCGCGCTTGGCGCGAGACTCGAACTCTTTCACGACGTTGCCGACCCCATCATCGTCGATGACGCCTGGCGCAGGCCCGGATTCACCTTCAGACGCTTGAAAGCCGATCTGCGGCAGATGGCGCTCGAGGGCCTCGAACGCCTGGCGGCGCCGCTCCGCGCCGAGGGCGTGGAAGTATCGACCGCTGCGGCCTGGGATTACCCGCCCTACGAGGCGATCTTGCGGCACGCCTCAGCCATGGGCGCCGATTTGATCGTTGCGCCGCGCCGCGCGCGCCATCGACTGCCTGTCCTGCTCGGCTACACCGACTGGGAGCTGTTGCGCCTGAGCCCGCTGCCGGTGCTGCTGGTCAAGACTTCGGCGCTCTATCAAAGGCCGTCCATACTCGCCGCGATCGATCCGACGCATGCGCATGCGAAGACGAGCGCACTCGACAAGCGGATTCTCGAGTATGCCGCGGAAGTGAGCGGCGTGCTGCGGGGGACGCTCAACGTGGTGCATGCCTACCGACCGCGCCCTCTGCCGCCGGCGATGACGTTCGACACCAAGCGCCGCAAGCAATTACTGGCCGAATATGCACAGGAAGCGAAGGCGGTCTTCGACAAGTCGCTGGCAAAGGCGAACATACCGCCATCGCGCCGCCATTTGGTAGCCGGCGCCCCGGCCGCGGTCATCCCCTCGGTCGCGCGCAAAACGCGCAGTGCAATCGTGGTCATCGGTGCGGTGTCGCGCTCCGCGCTGAAGCGGGTATTCATCGGCAGCACCGCCGAGAGCGTCATGGACGAACTGCGCTGCGACCTGCTCATCGTCAAGCCGGCCCAATTTGCTTTCAAAGGGTCGCTCGCGCGTCGCGGCCGACACTTCGTCGCGTTCGCGCCTCGGCTGTGAGCGGCCGACTGCCGGGCGCCGGCTCAAGCGCTCGGTAAATTCTCAGCGTTCAATGGCGAGCGCAACGCCCATGCCCCCGCCGATGCACAGACTCGCGAGTCCCTTCTTTGCGTCCCGGCGAATCATTTCGTGCAGCAGTGTCACCAAGATACGGCATCCCGAAGCGCCGATCGGATGGCCGATGGCGATGGCGCCTCCGTTGACGTTGATCTTTGCGGTGTCCCAACCCATTTGACGGTTGACGCCGATTGCTTGCGCGGCGAACGCCTCGTTGACTTCCATCAGATCGAGTTCCTGATGCGTCCAGCCTGCCTTCTTCAAGCACAATTGGCTGGCTGGCACCGGACCCATTCCCATGATCTTCGGGTCGACACCGGCCGATGAGTAGGCGCGGATCCGCGCCAGGGGCTTCAGACCGAGTTCACTCGCCGTGCGCGAGGACATCATCATCACCGCCGCGGCCCCGTCGTTGATGCCCGATGCATTGCCCGCGGTCACCGTGCCGTCTTTGCTGAAGGCGGGTTTGAGCTCGCTCAAGGACCCGGCCGTGGTGCCGGGGCGAATGTATTCGTCGCTGTCGAAAAAGGTGGTCCCCTTGCGCGAGACGATCTCGATCGGGACGATCTCGTCTTTGAAGCGGCCGGCTTTTTGCGCCGCCTCCGCTTTTTGCTGTGAAGCGGCCGCGAATTCATCTTGCTCACGCCGCGAGATGTCGAATTGTCTGGCGACGTTCTCGGCCGTCGTCCCCATGTGATAATTGTTGTACACGTCCCAGAGGCCGTCGATGATCATGCTGTCGATGAGCTTGGCATCGCCCATCCGAAAGCCATCGCGGGAACCCTGCAGCACGTGCGGCGAGATACTCATGTTCTCCTGACCGCCGGCGATGACGATCTCGGCGTCGCCGCACTTGATCGCCTGTGCGGCGAGATGCGTCGCCTTCAGGCCACTGCCGCAGACCTTGCCGATGGTCATGCCGGGAACCGAGTCCGGCAGCCCGGCTCGAATCAATGCCTGGCGGGCCGGATTCTGACCGACGCCCGCGGTCAGCACCTGCCCCATGATGACCTCGGAAATCTGCTCCGGCCGCACGCCCGAGCGGGCCAGGAGTGCTTTGATGATCTGGGCACCCAGGTCAGCGGCCGGCACCTTGCCGATCGAGCCGTTGAACTTACCGACCGCCGAGCGCAACGCCGCCGTGATGACTACATCGTTCATAAACCCTTACCTCCGAGGCGCGCGCTGACGCTCCGGCCAGCGCGGCCGTGACCTGTGGCCCCCACCCAACGAAGATGCTTCGAGAACGCCGGACGGCGCGCTCAGAGGCATCAGCGCGTATTTTTCTTCGTCTCCGCAGCGGCCGTTGCCACGCTGCCGCTCACCGCGTTCGTGAAGCTCTTCTGCGCTTCCGTCGCGAGCGTAACGAACTCCTGAGAGCGGGCACGAAGTTTTTCACTCAATGCGGCCGTGAGCTCGACTTGTTTGGAGACGAAGTCCGCGGGCGTCTGCGCATTGAGCGCTGCTTTCGCCTGCCCCAGGCTCCACTCCAGATAGTCGCCTGCAACGGCGAACTGATACCGGCTGACCCGGTCCAAGGTATTCACGCCTTCTTCCTGCGCCTTAAGAGCCGGCGCGAACGCCTTGCGATAGGTCTCGAGGATTGCCTTCGGATCAAATGTCGGTTCGCTCATGATGCGTCCTCCGCTGAAATTACCTAACCATCGATCTCGCGCTAGCATACTCTTTTTGTATGCAACGCAGTAATTATTCTTAGTTCCTAAATAAAGCTAAATATTAACAATAACCTACTGTTTAAACAAGGCTTTCTACTAAATCAATAACGGAGTTAGATTTATGTATTTTGCGATGCGGGAGGACTGCATTTTGCCGCAAACTGCCGGAGGCCTCCCGCGCGCCTCTACATGTACACACCGCCGTTGACGTTGATTTGCTGTCCGGTGACATAGTCCGCATCGGCTGCAAGGAACAGCACCGCTTTGGCGATCTCTTCCGGCGTTGCGAAGCGCCCCATGGGAATACGCGCCAGGATCTGCGCCTGAACCGCTTCGGGAACCTTGGCCAGCATCCCGGTCTCCGTGAAGCCCGGGGCCAACGCATTGCACGTGACGTTGTAGCGCGCGAGTTCCATCGCTGCGGTCTTGGTGAAGGCAATGATGCCACCCTTGCTCGCCGCGTAGTTGGCCTGCCCGAAATTGCCTGCCTGTCCGACGAACGAGCTGATGTTGATGATCCGACCGTACTTTTGCTCGATCATCATGGACATCACCGACGAGACGCCAAAATAGCAGGCGTTCAGGTTGGTATTCAGCACCGCGAGCCAATCATCATCCGTCATCTTGCGCAACGTCTTGTCGCGCGTGATGCCGGCATTGTTGACCAAGACGTCGAGGCGCCCCCAGGTCCCCTTGATCTTCTCAATCATCGAGTTCCACGTTGAGCGCTCGCCGACGTTGCCTTTGAACAGCAGGGTCTTTCGGCCCATCTGGGCGAGCTCTTCCGCCAGCGACCGCGCATCGGCCTCGCTCGACTGATAATTGATTGCAATGTCAGCACCCTCGCCGCCCAGAGATTTCGCGACGGCCCGTCCAATGCCCCGTCCCGCACCCGTGATCAATGCGTACCGCCCTTCGAGTTTGTTCATGTCGATCACCACGCCAGTTGATGTGAGTTAACCGACAACGAATATGCCCGACCTGCGATTCAAGTAACTACGTACTTGCCGCACGCGGTCCTCATTCATCCTCCTGCCACGGGATGGTCCATTCCTCGCCCCGCGCGGTCGTCACGTACTCCGGCCAGCGAAAGCGATGCGGCACCTTGAAGTCCGCCGGCAGCAGCGGCGCGATCCAGCGTGCTCCGCCGATGCCGCCGCCCGTCCGTTCCACGAACTCGCGCCTGGCCGCCGTCAGGAGCGTCGGCGCCGTGAATAGATCGACCAGCGTCGCACCGATGGTCTTCGCGGCGACCGAAATCATCGGATCGATCGTCGAACGAATGCCGCCAAGCGCATTCGCCACCCAGGCCGGATAGACGAAGCCCGCTGGGCCCGCCAGCATGGGGCGTGCGACGAGCAGGCGCACCGTCGGACAATGCCAGCAATATTCCGTGTAATCATCCGAGGTCAGAAACTGCTGCCAGGAAGGCATCATCATGCGCAACTGCCGCTCGCAGTCCCGCGGATCGATGAGTTCTTCGATCTCGGCAGCGAATGGGCGATCGTGGGGCTCGAGGCCGAGATTGCGTTGAATTTCCCGCGCAATGCGGATCGCCTCGCCGCTCCAGCGCGGCGCCCCGACCAGTTCGAGGTTCCTGTAGGTCGCCTCCGCCAAAGCGTGGTTAGCCAGACCCCCGCGCGATTTCGACACCCAGGTCTTGCGCCAACTGCAGAAGGCGGCCTTGGCCGCCGCTTCGGCATTGTTGTCCATGACGGAACTGATGATCTCCGCCTGCGCGATCGAGTCGGTGCGGACCATGTAGTTGATCTGCGCAACGTGCGGGACGAGATTGTCCGCAGTCGCCTGGCCGGCGGTTAATATCGCCTCATTGAAGCTCCATAATCCCGTCGCGGGCAGCATCGATCGGCGCAGCCCCTCATTCAGATGATGGAACGTCATGAGGGCGTCGTTCGCGCCGGGAGCCCGCGCGCTCAGGTGGTTTTGCGGGATCGGACTCACCCGATCCGCCGCGATCCAGTTCTCCGGCTGATCGCAGGTGAACGTATAGATGTAGTTATAGCCGACGCCGCAATGGGTATCCCACGCGACCGTATTGCAGAGCGGCAATAGGTAGTGGGGGTGAAAGCTCACGGCCGCATCCAGCGCGTCGTAGTAGCCTTTGGCCGCGTGGATCGGTTTGGAGGCGCGCAGTTTCTCGGCCGGCTCGCCGAATAGCTTGAGCGTGCCGCCGATGCGGTGCTCTTCCATGGCGGACTTGACTCCGAGGACGGCGCCGAGCGCGCTGATGCCGAGTGCCGAATGCGGATCCGTGTGTCCGGCCGCATATTTCGACAGTCCCGGCCGCGGCTGCTGAGTCGTCGCTGCGGCCTGGCAATTGCCCGGCACCGCGTCGTACTCGGCATACGCCGCGAGCGTTGGCCCGGACCCATTCGTGAACGATGCGACGAAGGCGGTCGGCATTCCGCCGGAGCCTGCCTCGACTGTAAAACCCGCGCGACGCAAACAATCGACGTACCACGCGCTCGACTTGTATTCGCGGAAGGCAGGCTCCGCGTAATGCCAAATGATCTGATGCCAGTCGGACAATTCATGCATGTGGCGTTCGAGCCATGCAAGAAGACTCCGCTTCGCTTCGCTCATCAGCTGACTCCGACGTGATTATGACCAATGATCGCACCACGCTCGCGCGGCGCGGCCGCAAGCGAGTGTACGCCGATTGAACATATCCATCCGCCGCCGCGCGATGTGCGGTTCTGTGACCATGCGACGGCGAATGGGCCGCGCGACTTAAGTTCAGAATTTGTGATCATGTTCGCCGCCTACGATGTTTTGTCGAGGAACAATGCGACGCATGACCGACAAACGGGAAACTGATCTGCTGGCGTACATCCTGAGCGGATTCGTCATTGCAATCAGCGGTATCGCGGTCGGCGTCGCCTCCACCAACACCAACACATCAGGCGACGGCGTCGGCATTTCCTCCGCGGTGTCCGCGCCGGCCTCTTCGGCGGTCGCAGCGGATGCAACCGCCGCGCTGAGTCAGGATCCCGGAACTCTCGCCGCCGTGCGCCGCGGGCAATAGCTCAAGCGCATTCCCGCATCCCTCGCATACCTCTTCCCGGGATCCTGTGATAAGTTAAAACGCACTTGGCGCGTGCGGCTGCGCTCGCGTGAACTTCCGCGGAGAATTCCCCATGAAAATCGGACTGCAGGTGCCCAGTTTCACATGGCCGGGTGGTCCGGCTCACACAGCGGACCGGCTCGCGGAGATCGCCCGGGCCGCCGAGCATGCCGGCTTCTACAGTCTCTGGGTGATGGATCACCTGTTCCAAATCAGCATGATCGGTCCGCCGGAGCAGGAAATGCTCGAGGGTTATTGCGCACTCGACTACTTGGCGGCGCTTACCAAGAAAGTGAAACTCGGCACGCTGGTGACCGGGGTGATCTATCGCTATCCGGGGATCCTCGCGAAGACCGTAACCACGCTGGATGTGCTCTCGGGCGGGCGCGCCTATTTCGCGGTCGGCGCCGCTTGGAACGAACAGGAAGCGAGGGGGTTGGGCATCCCTTTCCCGCCCATTGGTGTGCGCTTCGAACTGCTCGAGGAGGCGCTGCAGATTGCGAAGCAAATGTGGTCATCCAATGACGGCCCTTATCACGGCAAGCACAATCATCTCGAGCGAACTCTCTGCAGCCCACAGCCGCTCTCGCGCCCCCACCCGCCGATTCTCATCGGCGGCGGTGGCGAGAAGAAGACTCTGCGGCTGGTCGCGCAATACGCGGATGCCTGCAATCTGTATGGGGACCCCGCGACGGTCAAAGCCAAACTCGCCGTTTTGGCGGCGCATTGCGAGACTCTCGGGCGCGATTATCAGTCGATCGAAAAGACCACCCTTGGTACGGTCGACCTATCTCCCGGCAGAATGAAAGCCGCCGATGTGATCGCGCAGTGCCGCACACTCGCCGGCATCGGTGTGCAGCATGCGATATTCAATCTGCCGAACGTGCATGAAATCCGGCCGCTGGAACTGTTCGGCCGCGAGATCATCCCCGCCGTCGCCGGTCTGTGAGTTGTGAGCCAAGTCGCGGTAGGCAAGCCGCTACTCGCTCACGCTGCGGTCAACGACGGACGGCTTGGTCCGTTAATTGGCCATGACGGACGTTTCAAGGAAGCTGATACTCATGAAATGCACTCGATTGCTGACACCCGTAGCACTGGTCGTACTGGCTGCTGCGACGCCGCTCGCAGGCTGCGTCGTCCGCGGCAGCGTCGCCGTCCCCGCACCCGCGGTTTACACCGTCGCGGTGGCGCCCCCGCCCCCTCAAGTGGAGGTGATCGGCGTGCCGCCTCAGCCAGGCTACGTCTGGCTCGGCGGCTACTGGGATTGGGTCGGAGGTCGACACGTGTGGATCGCAGGTCATTGGGAAGCGCCCCGTGCCGGGTACCGCTGGGTTCCGGCCCATTGGGTGCAAGTCGGCGGCGGCTGGCAATTACGGCAAGGACACTGGGCTCGCCGTTGAGATGAAACCAACCGCGGCGGTCGAAGCTCAACCGCCGTCGGTTTGAATCCACCGGTCGATCTCGGGCAGTCGATCATTTCGAATCATGGCGAGATAGCGCACGCTCGCCTCCGCCTTGCGCAATTCCTGTCGCCCGTCGGGCGGAATGTGGCCTGCGGCGAAACGCTCCAACTCCCCGATCAGATTCAAGTCCGCCGCATCGTTCAACAGACTCGGCACGTATCCCGTCCGACTGCTCGGCTCGATGCGAGGGGCGATGTGATCCCACTGCGCAATGGCAAAATCCAAGGCGAGCTTGGGATGACGTTTCGATGCGGCGCTGATCATCTCGGGCGCTATCGTTGCGGGCGGCTCGCCGGAGAGCGCCAGATCCAGCGCCCGCTGGACGAGGACTGCGCTTTCGGACACCGCGAGCAAAGCGTAGAGTTCCCGGCGCTCCAACTCCGTTGTCGCCGTTTGTGCCATGCGATGCAACTCATTCCACGTCATGGCGTCCGCATGCACGGCGATGATGCCGAGAACCGTGCGGCGCGAGCCGGCGTCGAGGGTGGCGGCGTCCTTTGCGTATCGATCGAACCGCTTGCGCGCTTCGGCGAGCACCGGGGGATCTCCCAAGTTGCCGAGCGCGGCAAGCAAGTGCGATCGCAGCAGCGCGACATTGTCCCCTTCGCCGGGACTGCGGTCCCATCCGACCCGATCGAAGATCGGCTGCAGCACGCTGATCGCATACGACCGAAAGCGAGTTTGTGCTGGCAGGCCGTCGTAGATCCTGTCGAGCCCGCTCAGCAGCTGCACGAGCGCCGATGCGACCACGGGCTCGGCATCGGCGGGAAACCTCTTGGTGAGTTCGAGCAACGCCGCCACGCGCTCCTGCCCGGCGTAGGCGAGTGCGTTGCGGTCGTTCAATACACCGAGCTGATCCTCCGGCGAGAGCTCGCGGTAGGAGGCCACCAGGGTCGCCAAGCCGGCATCGGAATAATGAGCCCGGAAATAGCCCGTCTGTCCCGCGTTCAAGAGTACCGACCCGCAGCCGGATACTTCGACGGGCTGGCCGGCGGGGCCTGACACAACGGTCGCGACCGAGCGCCCGTGCAGCGGCGCGATCAGTGCGGGTACGTGCCAGATCCGAGCGCTGGTCGAATCGGCGTCGATCGCGAAATGCCCCTGCGATACGCGCAGCCGGCGCTTGCTCTGCACACACTCGTCCGCTGCCTCGCTCAGCATCGGCACGCCCGCCTGGAGGGTGAAATCATGGGCGATTCGCATGATCGGCCGGCGTGATCCCATGTCCATTTCACGCCACAAATCATCGGTGACGGTATTGCCATACGCAAAGTCGTGGATGTACCGGCGCACGCCCTCGCGAAACGCGTCCTCGCCCACGTAGGACTCCAACATACGAATGACCGCCGCGCCCTTTTCGTACGTAATCATGTCGAATGCGCTGCTCGCCTGAGTCACGTCGAGGATCGGCGTGATGATGGGATGCGTCCCATCCCGAGCATCCTCCTGCATGGCTCCCTGTTTTGCACCCAGCGTCTGTAACCAGATCTTCCACTCCGGATGGAAATGGTCGGTTACCTTGTTCTCCATCCAAGACGCGAAGCCTTCGTTCAGCCATAGATCGTCCCACCAAGCCATGGTGACCAGGTCGCCGAACCACTGATGCGCCATCTCGTGCGCCACCACAATGTAGACGTTTTGCTTGTCTCTCTCGGTGGAAATGCGTGGATCGATCAGCAGGTCGCGCTCAAAGTAGAAGATCGCGCCCCAGTTCTCCATGGCTGCGAAGAACTGGCTGGTGCCCGGCGCCCCAATGAGATCGAGCTTCGGCAGCGGATAGGGGGTATCGAAATACCGGTTGTAATAGGGCAGGATATGCGAGGCTGCATCGAGTGCGAATGCGCCGTTGGCGGTGTCGCCGCGTTTCACCAGGACGCCGACGTCGACGCCGCCGACGTCTCGATGCACTCGCTCGAAGTCGCCCATTCCGAAGAAGAGGAGATAGGAAGACATCTTCGGTGTGGCTGCAAAATGCACCCGCTTCAAGCCGCCCCCCAGCACCTCCGTCGAGCCGATCGGCATGTTGGAGAAGGCCAGCTGATTGGAGGGGACCGTGGCCGTGAGCTCGAACACGGCCTTACGGCCCGGCTCATCCCACGAGGGCACGAAGCGGCGCGCATCCGAGTTTTCGAATTGGGTGAATAGGGCGCGGGCTTTGCCGCGCGGCGTGTCGTAATCCAGCACAAACAGGCCCGATGCCTGCTGATAGATCTTGCCCCGATATGCGAGGCTGAGCGTGTACGGACCGCCGTCGAGCTCGTGATCCAACACCAATGTCGCGGTCTGCGTCTGCGTGTCGTAGAGGACGGTCCGCACGTCCCCGTGACCCAAGACCCCGGCGCGGTCGATGACGAGGTCGGCGCTGTTAAGAACGATGTTCTTGGTGGGTTGATGAACGGTGATATCGATTTGCACCGTACCGCTGAACGTGAGCGCTTGGATGTCGGGTGTCACCTCGATGCGGTAAGTGCGGGGTGTCACGGAAGCAGGAAGGCGCACTCGCTCGCCTGCCGACTTTGAATCCGTCGATGCTGTCGCCGCCGAATCCGCAGGCGCGAACGCCGGCGCGAACCCGGGCAGGAGTAGCACGAGGAGCAGCGCTTGAACTCGGTTGATCGTGGCCATCGCGCCATCCTAGCGCGGACTTTCGGGGAGCGCACGCAGGCCGTGGCGCTCCCCTTCGGGCATCGAGATAGAATGGCGAGCCATGCACACGTCATTCAAGCAATCGCTGCGACTCGGCGTCTTATCTTTCTGCGTGACCGCCTCTTTGCAGACGTTCGCGGATACGCCGGGCGAAGTGCCGATCGGCGGAACGCTCCCCGAGGCGACGCTGCGGGGATTGAATGGACCGTCCCGGTCGTTGAGCGTGTTTCGCGGCCGGCCATTGATCATCAACGTGTGGGCGAGTTGGTGCGGCCCTTGCCAGGCAGAGATGGCGTCTTTCGAACGGCTCGCGTGGCGCACCGACGCACGGTCTTTCGCCATCATCGGCATCTCGACGGATGATGATCGCGATCAAGCCGAGCGCCTGCTGCAAAACACCAATGCGACGATCAGCCACTTCATCGACGCCGGGTTGCAGATGGAACATATGCTCGGTGCTTCTCGGCTGCCATTGACGGTGCTCATCGATGCCGACGGCAGGGTCGTGAATCGAATCTATGGGGCGAGGGAATGGGACCAGGCCGAGACGCTGCGCCTCATCGAGGAGGCGTTCCACCTCCGGCCGCCGTAGCCGCGGCGCACTTACCCGGGATTCGGCGCGGTGATGGCGATGCGAATCGGGGCGAGCGGCGCGTGATCGTCGAAGGGCTGGGTTTTCGGATCCGGCGGAACACCCAGTCGACTCCACAGCACATCGAGATCCGGTGTCCATGGCGTGCTCTTGATCCGGCCGTAGAGATCCTCGAGTACTCGGGTACCGGTGGCCGCATCCCCGATGCGCAGTACGGTCTGAATGTCGCTGTCGAAGCCGTATCCCCCGGTCTCCTTCAGAATGGTGCGCAGCGCCGTCTGCAGACCGATCCGATTGCCCGTTTGCTCGCGAATGGCAACGTCGGCCTGCAGGCAATAGAGGGCTCCTCCCCAATAGGTCCGTCCCCAGCTGGACGTTTGGTCCATGCCGCCTTCGCCCGCGCGCGGCAACCCCTTCGGCATCGAATGCCGGTCCTCGGCCCAGACATCCGCGACGTCGCGATTGCCGAACTGGGCACGGGCGACGCCCTCGACGTAAACGGCCAGGCCCTCTGCCAACCAATCGTGCTCTCGTCCCACTTCAGGCAGCGCGAGATGCACCATTTCGTGGACGAGCACCCAATCGTCCGACAAAGCGGCCGCCGTGGTTTCGCGACCGACCGACACTTGCATGAGGAGACCCGACTCATTGGTCGTTCGCCCGCCGCCGACCCGACCGCCCGCCGTGCTGCGCAGACGAAGCACGACGAGCGGCGCCGGAAATCGCCCGTAGTAGCCCGCGACGATGTGCGCCGAGCGCTCCACCCAGGCGTGCAGTAATTGCCGCCGAGGGGCGGTCGGCTCATCGATCAGCAGGCACAGGGAGGAGCTGCCCATGCGGAGCGTCTCGGTGGTTTGGGCCGGGCAGGCTGACGCGTTCGCGCGATTGAACGAAGCGAGTGCCGTCAGTACAAGGAGGCCAATCGAAGCTGTTCGCACGGGAGACTCCTCGCTTAGCGCATCTCACAGACTCGATCCGGCCCACGCGCTAAACTATCGTCCGCTCCATGAACCGACAAGGGGGAAAACGGTGAGCTTCGCGAAACCCGGGGTCCTGCTTCTCGGGGTTGCCTTGTTGACGATGGTGAGCGCCGTGCGGCCCGCCTACGCACAAAGCGACGCCGCATCGCTGGAAATCGTCGTCCTCGGCTCCGGCGGTCCGGGAGCCACCGGGCGCGCCGCCTCGAGCTACCTCTTGCTCGTCGACCGAGTCCCGCGGATTTTGGTCGATGCCGGCCCGGGCTCGTTTGCACGGCTCGGCGAAGCCAAGCTGTCCCTGGGGGAAACCGACATCGTGTTGCTCACGCATTTGCATATCGATCATGCGGGCGAGTTGCCGGGGCTGTTCAAAGCGAGAGCGGTAGCGAGCGAGGGTCCGATTCTCTTCAACGTGTGGGGGCCGTCGGGGTCGGCACCGTTTCCTTCCACGAGCCGCTTGATCGGCCTGCTGTTCGGCCCTCAGGGAGCATTCGCCTACCTGAAGGACTTTTCCGCGCCGCTCACCATCCGAACACACGATGTTCCCGCCCAGGTCCATGCGGGCGCATCGCCGCACGTAATCCATCAACGCGGCCGCCTCGCCATATCGGCGATCGCGGGACACCACGGCGAAGCGCCGGCGGTCATCTATCGCATCGACTATGGAAACAAGAGCATCACCTTCTCGGGGGACATCGATGCACAAGGGCTCGCAGACTTGCGCGCGATCGCCCGGGGGACCGACCTACTCGTGTTCAATAGCGTGGTTCTCGATCCACCCGGCTCTCCAGCCGTGCTCTACACGCTGCATACCCCGCCCGACGCCATCGGCAGACTGGCCAAGGAAGCCGGCGCGCACGGTGTGTTGTTGAGCCACTTATCGCCAGCCACCGATGAAATGCGCGAGGCCGTGCTGGCATCGATCCGCCGCCACTATGATGGCCCCGTACGGTTTGCCGACGATGGCATGCGAGTGCAGCCCTGAGACGAGTGGGTCGCACGCCGACAGCAGGTGCATCATGCATCGATCCAGCCCTCGTCACGACGACTCGACGCGAAGAGCCGCAAAGACACGCTCCGCGCCGATGACGCGCGCGATGTAGTCCTGCGCGTCGTGATCTCCGCATCGCTGTCCCTCCGCGAGATGCAATCCGCGTCGCACATATAGGTCGCCCGCACCCGCGCCGCAAAGATGAATCAATGCCGCCAATGCGTGTCTTTGCTCCAGCGTGGCCGGTCGCGCGTGGTGATGCTCCAGAGCTCTCGCCACGCTTCGATCAAGATACGCAGAGGTAAGTTCGACCGCATGGGCGGGTATGACGCGCGTGTACAGGCGATTGAACCAGCAGGATTTCCAGTCGTTCCACGGCCCATCCTCGATCACGGTATGGCGGCGTATGCAATACCGCCGCGCCTCCTGAAACGTACCATCCGTGATCTGATACATCCCCACCGCACTCGATGCCGGACGGTACACGTCGAAGGGTGCCGGTCTCCAGCTCCAGCGCCAATACGTTCTCACCAAAGGATTGCCCGAGCCCTCCACCTGTGCGAGCGCTGCGAGAAGCTCCGGGCTGATGTTCTCTGTGGAATACCGTTTGAAGAGCGGCCCGTACTCGCGCCAAGTGGCGGCGGGCGTCTTGTTGAGCGTGCCGCTCACGGGGAAGAACAGCTCCGACGGCTTACGAATGACCTGATACACCCCGTTGAGTGCGAACCACAGGCATCCCGTCGCGCAGAGGCCGACGAGGACCTGCAGGAATGTCGGTGCACGGCTGAATGCACGCATTGCGCGCCGCCGCAAACGGGCGCTCGGCCACAGCCTCGCGATGCGAAGGCGCAGGAAGCGGCTCTTATTGCGAGGCTTTGGCAACCGAGATCGTGCGGGACGCCGACGAGCCGCTTTCATCCTCACGCGCAGTCCCCCCCGTCGGCCTTTGGATTCACCGGCGCTCGGGATCCTATGCGCCGTATTCCCGTCTCAAGCCGGCGATCGCCGCCATGACGTCGCGACGTTCCCGTTCCTGCACTTCGGCAGTCGCGCTGGGCTTTCCTTTGAACCAACGTCTGAATTCGGCGACCGCAATGGCGATCGCGTCTCGTTGGCGATCGGTCGATGCGATGTCCCTGAGCTGGGACGCCACTCCATAGACGTGTGCCAGCGGATCGCCATGCGGTCCGACGTAGGTGGAATCTCGGGCGACGATCGTCTGCAGTTCATTGATCCAGATGCTTGCGTCCATCGACCGATCTTATAGTTTGAGGGTGCGGCGCGATACCCGGGAGCAGCTTCGAATCTGTACATAAACACAGCGGCTCTCCCCGCTTCGCCGCGGATGGCTCTAACTGGGCAGCAGCGCCTCGACATCGCTCCCAAGGTCCTCCGGCTTATACACCGGCGCATAACGCTTGACGGGCATCCCGTCCGTGCCCACCAGGAATTTCGTGAAATTCCACTTGATGGCCTCGAGCCCGAGTATCCCCGAGCGAGTTTCCTTCAAGTATTTGTACAACGGGTGCGCATCCTTGCCATTGACATTGATCTTGGCAAACATCGGAAAACTGACGCTGTAATTCAACGAACAGAACTTCTTGATCTCCGCCTCATCGCCGGGTTCTTGATGGCCGAATTGATCGCAGGGAAACCCAAGCACTTGCAAGCCGCGCGGGTGATATTTCTTGTAGAGTGCCTCCAGTCCTGCGTACTGCGGAGTAAAGCCGCATTTGCTCGCGACGTTGACGATCAGCAGGGGGTGACCGCGATAGGTCGACAATGCCAAGTCGTCTCCGTCGATCGTCCGTGCCGAAAAATCGTAGACGCTCATCTGTGCTCCTTCAAAAGGGCGGCCCTTTGAGTTCGACGACATTGTTCTCCGGATCCTTCACATAGATGGAAGGCCCCTCTCCTTCGGCGCCGTAGCGCGATTCCGCCGCCCCGGCCGCGATTCCGTGCGCATCCAGTACGCGCCGGATCCCGGCTTCGTCGAACGGTTCGACTCGGAAACAAAAGTGATCGAGATTGCGCCCTTCCAGCGCGGGCGCGGCGCCGCCCGCCCTTCCCAACTCGCCGTCGATCGGGACGAGGTCGAGGAGTGATCGGCCCGCCCGCAATTGGATGAGCCCAATCGATTCCTGCCTGCGCTCGATGGTGCAGCCGAGAACATCGCAATAGAAGTGCAGCATTGGGTTCAAATCAACGACGCGCAACACCAGGTGATCAATCTCGCGTATGTGAATCATGCGCGCATCCTAGTCAAGAATGAGGTCCGGGGGAAATCGGCCGCAGGGAGTCGAACCAGGGAAATCAATTCCGCGAAATGATTGCCGGGGTGAGGCCTCGCGGCGTATGGTGGCGAACTCAATAGCAACTCATCGGAGCGGAGGACAGCTATGACGGACACCCTACCGGCCGGCCTTCCCAACTGGATTAAGGATCACCTCGCACGCTACATTGCCACCGACGGCGCCGATGGATACCTCTGGGACGCGAGCCTCGGAGGCGGCAAGGGGATGGTACCGACTCTGTTGCTGACGACCGTCGGCCGTCGATCCGCACGCCCTCTGACGATGCCGTTGATCTTTGGCAAGTCGGGGCCCAATTACGTCGTGGTCGCCTCCAAGGGTGGAGCGCCGACGCATCCATCCTGGTATCTGAATCTGCACGCGAACCCCGAGGTGCAGGTACAGGTGAAGGCGGACAAGTTCAAGGCTCATGCGCACACCGCCGATCCCGAGGAGCGGCCGGCGCTGTGGAAGAAGATGGTTGGGATCTACGGACCTTACGCCGAATACCAGACAAAAACCGAGCGACAGATCCCCGTGGTGGTACTCGAGCCGAACTGATGCGGCGGAGCATCAGTTCCCCCAGCGGCCAAGGTGGGCGTGAGCGCTGCCGTCGCCGCGGTCAGCGAGCGAGAGTGACCCGGCCGGTTGCAGATGTTGCAACCGGAACCGGCGCGCTCCGCTGAGTCGGATCTTCATCCTTGCGACGCGCCCACTCCCGACACGCCTTGCAGAGACAAACCCCGCTGAAGTCGTAGCACCCGGGGTCGTAGCATTCATTCACGACGCAATCGCAACGCGTGCAATAGTCGATGTTCGGCATACCATGCAACATCCCACCGGCGGGACATCAATTCAAGATGTCCTGTAGGTCCCCACACCATTTCGCGGCTTAGTCCGACGTGAGCACGAATTCAAGGTCGCTGCGCTGCGTGGCCGAGCCGTCCCGTGATCGAGTCGAGCCTACAGCCGGTCTTGTTGCTGCTTGTCCGTCGCCGTAGAGGACGCCGAGGCGCCGCTGACGGCGGAGAGATCCGCTTCGAGACCCACGGTGGCGATCACTCCGTCAGCTTTTTGCAGCACTTCGCGCGCGTAGTCCCAATGGATAGCCACCGTGCTATCGCCCACTTGCGCCTGTAACAGCTGGGAGAACTGGTCGATATCGGGCTCGAAACTCTGACCTTCCGCATCGACCGGCGGATGCGCTTCGAGCAGAAGTTCTCCGTCGACCCAGGCAACCTTCACCGGCTCGTTGATGAGGCGAACCGGCGTGCCGACCGCGATCAATGGGAAGAGAGCGGCCACATCTTCCGGATACATGCGAATGCAACCGTGAGTCACCGCAAGACCGACGGCGATCGGATTGTTGGTGCCGTGGATCAGGTACGTTCCGTTGCCCGCCGCGAGACGCATGGCGTAGCCCCCCAACGGATTATCGGGACCCGCGGGCACTCGCGCAGGCAGCGGATCGCCGGCAGCCGCGTGCTCCTTGCGAACGGATTCCGGAGGGTACCAAATGGGATCTTTTTGCTTTTGAGTGACGTGGGTGAGCCCAAGCGGGGTTCGCCAATCCATCTTTCCGATGCTGACGGGATACGTAATGACCACGCGCGAGCCATCGCGCTTGGGCTTCGGGTAATAGTAGAGACGATGCTCCGGAAGATTGACGACGATCCCCTCGCGCGGTCCCGGGGGCAGGATGTGACGGCCGGGCACCACCAGTGTTTTGCCGGCCCCCGGTATCCAAGGGTCGACCCCTGGATTGACGCGAATCAACTCCTCGGATCCCAGGCTGTACTTCGCGGCGAGATCATAGAGGGTATCTTCGTACACCGTGACGACGGTTTGGTCCTCGCCGACCACGGCGGCATTCGGGCTCGCAAGCGTGTATTCGGTCGCACCCGCCACACCGACCGCCGCGATCGCATGGAGCAAGAGGAGTGCCGATGTGATGCGCTGGCGGTGCGTCAAATAGCAGCCGGTGCGGTCGTGGTTATGCACGGCTCTTAGCCTAGCATTAAATTCGGGTCCCTTCGGAGGCATGCAAGGGCCGACCGAGCCGCCGCTCGGTCGGCCCTGCGTGGAACTTGCCGACTACCGCCGGCTCAAGTGCCGCCCTCGTACTTGAAGGATACGGTCACTCTCGCGCGAAACGCTTCAACCTTCCCGTCCTTGAGCTGCAGATCCAAGCGTCCCACTTCGGCGACCCGCAAGTCGCGCAGTGTCTTACCCGCTTTGTTGACCGCTGTGACGGCGGCCTTTTCCCAGGACTCCTTGCTCGTGCCCACCAGTTCGATGACTTTGTATACGCTGTCGGCCATTGTCAGGTTGCTCCTATTGGATAGATCGAAACGGATCGTGCCACTACCGGATCGCCGATCTAGAATACGCCGGTTCTCGCAGCTCGGACGATCGGCTGCGAGCCGTTCGGGTTGCAGTTGGCGCCCATACCCTTATCATCGCAGGACCGATACAGGGACCCCCATGCAGCCGTTTACCGCGTTTCGCATCCACGAAATCGACAAAAAAATCGTCGCTCGTTTCGACAGGATATCGCTGGAGGAGCTCACACCGGGCGAAGTCGTGGTCCGAGTCCGATATTCGTCGATCAACTACAAAGATGCGCTTGCCGCCACCGGTGCGGGGCGCATTCTCAAGCGCTATCCCCTGGTTGGCGGTATCGATCTTGCCGGCACCGTCCTGACCTCCCTCGACGAGCAGTTCAAGCCCGGCGATGAGGTGTTGGTGACCGGATGCGGGCTGTCGGAGACCCACGATGGAGGCTACGCCGAATATGCTCGCGTGAACGGCGATTGGGTGATCCCCGTACCCCCGGGACTGACGCTCGCCGACACGATGCGAATCGGCACCGCGGGATTCACCGCAGCACTCGCGATTCATCGCATGGAACAGAACGGGCAGACACCGGACATGGGTCCGATCGTCGTGACCGGGGCAAGCGGCGGCGTCGGATCGCTCGCCGTCGACATGCTATCGAAGCGCGGTTACGAGATCGTTGCGCTCAGCGGCAAGAATAGCGCGCAGAGCTATCTGCGGGAGCTGGGTGCCACGCGAATTTTGCCGCGCGGGGAAATCAAGCTCGGCACCCGGCCGCTCGAGCCGGCCGAATGGGGAGGCGCAATCGATAACCTGGGTGGGGAGGTTCTGGCGTGGCTCACGCGCACAGTGAATTATTGGGGAAATATCGCCTGCATCGGTCTTGCAGCGAGCCCCAATCTCGCGACGACGGTGATGCCGTTCATCTTACGAGGGGTGAGCCTTCTCGGTATCAACTCCGTGGCCAATACGCGTGCGCAGCGTCTCGAGATCTGGCAGCGTATCGCAACGGATCTCAAACCAGGGCACCTTGATTTGATCGCTAAGCGCACGCTCGAGCTCTCCGCGCTGCCGGCGGCATTTGCCGATTACCTATCGGGCTCGGTACTCGGCCGCGTGCTCGTCAAAGTCGGCTGACGACGCTTCCACCGCCTCGCGGCACTGGACTTTGTGCCAATTGCCGATCTTTGTCGGCGGTGTCTTGATGGCGATGCGTCAACGCGTCGCCAAGGAGCGGCCGAGGTTAACCATGAACAAGCTTTTGCCGGCCTCCCTCATGACATTGAGCCTGCTTAGCGTGGCGGCTGCCGATGAGGTGATCAGCGATTCGAGGGCAGAGCAACTCCTCGGAAAATACGGCTGCCCGGCATGCCACACTGTCTACGGAACATCCCTGTCCGGTCCCTCATATCGCCGGATCGCCAAGAAGTACGCGAGCGATCCGCAGGCCGTCGGCGACCTCGAAGCAAGCGTCACCAACGGCAGCAGCGGCGCATGGGGCGATAGTGAGATGCCGTCGAACGACGTTCCGGATGACGATCTCCAGGCCCTGATCGTATGGATCCTGCAGTTGACGTGATCGAAACGCCGGCGCGCAGCCGCTCCTCGAAGCCCTGGGTCGCACCCCCTCCTCGAAGCCCTGGGTCAGGGTTTCAACTGACCGCGGATCTCGCCGGCTTTGTGTTCGGCGCTGTGGACGTTCACATAGAGCTGACCGGCCTTGAAGCTCGCGTACTGCTCGTCCGTGAGTTTGGAGCCTGCGGGCACGGACCAAGCGCCATCCGCGCCCTTTTCCAGGGTGATGATGGGAGGTCCGCTTTGTCCCGGCGCCCCGACGTGGATGTGCGCGACGGTCCCCTCCATACCCGTTGTCTTGACGGTGCCACGGACGGTTTTATCGGCCGCAATTGAGATGCTTCCGGTACCGCTCGCCGATGTCGTCACCGGCGGAGTCTCCTCGGCGCCGCTCAGGGTGACTTTCAGTTCAGCCGCGACGGCGAAGCCGCCGGCGGCCACGAGCACGGCGGCGGCAAGGAGCGTGCGAATAGTTTGCAAGGAGACGGAGATGCTCATGATGTGCTCCAGAGAGGGGTGAAGAGTCCTTATGGTAATCCCGCCGGCCCGATCGATCTAGCTCTCGACCGCGCTGCGCTTGAGCAGATAGTCCAACCCCCCGACTCGATACCATCGATACCCGTAAGCCTCGAGCATCAGGCGATGCGTGCCGTCGGGCTGCGCCACGCTGTGATCCTCGCTCAGCAAATTGACCAAGAGCCGGCCGTTCTCTCCAGAGACTCCGACGGCGATTGAAACTTCTCGTGGGGTCGAGGCGAGATTATGGACGAACAGCACCGAATTGTTTCGCCAATCGTAGCGCAGCGCGAGGACCGCCGTGTCGCGGCTCCGTAAGATATCGAAATCACCCCAACCGATTTCCGGCACTTCCTTGCGCATGCGCACGATGCGTTCCGTCCAGTTGAGCATCGAGTTCGGGTCGCGGCGCTGCCGCGCGGCATTCACGTACGTGTAGCCGAAAGGCCCCGCGTCGATCACGGGCAGGATCGGCTTCTCGTTCTTGGTGAAGCCCGCATTGGGCTCGTTTGACCATTGCATCGGCGTGCGAGCGCACTGCCGCTCCGGCAGCGTCAGGTCATCTCCCATCCCCAGTTCGTCTCCATAGCGAAGAACCGGCGTGCCGGGAAGGGTGAACATCAAGCTGTAGGCGAGTTCGATTCGCCGCCGGTCGCCCTGCAGCATGGGCGCAAGGCGGCGTCTGATACCCCGGCCATACAACTGCATGGCCGGCTCGGGACCGAAAGCGTCGAACACCGCCCGGCGCTGCTCCTTGGTCAGGCGCCCAAGGTCCAGTTCGTCATGGTTTCGCAAGAACATGCCCCACTGTGCGCTCGGAGGGCTAGGCCGGGTTGCCTCGAGCGCCCTTCGCAGCGGGCGCCAATCGCTCGCGGCGAGCGCATAGAAGAGATTTTGGTTCACCTGAAAGTTGAACATCATGTGCATCCGGTCCCCGGCGCGTCCGAAGTACTCCATGTCGGTGTCCGGAAGAACATTGGCCTCGGCCAAAATCACCGCGTCACCCTGCCGCCATTGCAGGAATTCGCGGATCGACCTCAACATCTCGTACTGCTCGACGGGCTTGCGCACCTGGGGGCCCTTCGTCGCGATCACGAACGGCACGGCATCCATTCGAAACCCGGAGACGCCGAGTTGAATCCAAAAGCCCATAATTTTGAGAATTTCCGCCAGGACCTGCGGATTGGACGTGTTCAGGTCGGGCTGAAAGTCATAGAAGCGGTGGAAATACCAGGCACGGGCGACGGAGTCGTAACTCCACGTGGATTTCTGCACGCCCGGGAACACCATCCCCTTGTTCGAGTCGCGCGGCTTCTTCTTCGCCCAGACATACCAGTCGCGATAGGGGGATTCAGGATCGCGCCGCGCCGCCTGAAACCAGGGATGCTCGTCCGAGGTGTGATTTACCACCAAGTCGACGATCACCCGGATTCCGCGTTGCTTGGCCCCATGCGTGAACTCGACGAAGTCGCCGAGCGTTCCGTAGCTTGAACCGACCTCGTAGTAGTTCGAAATGTCATAGCCGTCGTCGCGACCCGGAGAGGTTTGGAAGGGCATCAGCCAGATGGCAGTCACGCCGAGTCCATGAAGATAGTCGAGCCGCCGCATGAGCCCGGCGAAGTCCCCTACTCCGTCGCCATTGGCGTCCATGTAGGTGGCCACGGAAAGGCAATAGATGACCGCGTTCTTGTACCAAAGATCATTGATCATGGCGGCCTCGGGCCGAGATCAATGATCACCCCCTCGTTCGCCCTCAAGGCGATCGGCGCGGCGATCACTTCACCGTCCCGATCCAAATACGTCGAGAGCAGCGTGCGGCCCCCACCGCGAAGCGCGCCGAGCGCGATCGGGCACGACCGTGTACCGAGATTGAGAGCAATCAGAAGTCTCTCGTTCTCGGTGTGGCGTACGTATGCCAGCAGGTCTCCGGCCGCGGCGAGCGGTTCATACTTTCCGATCGAGAGCGAGACATGGGACCTGCGCGCTTGCAACAGGCGCCGGTACAGCGAGAGCAAGGATGACGGGTCATTACGTTCCTCCTCCACGTTGAGCGCCGCATGGTCGGCTGCAATCGGCAGCCATGGTTTACCAGCGGTGAACCCGGCGTGTCGAGACGCGTCCCACTGCATGGGCGTGCGGCATGGATCCCGACCCAGGCCAATCCCCGGCACGTTCTTTTCCAGGGGATCCTGCACCCGATCGGCCGCGATGGGCACGTTGCGCATGCCGAGTTCATCGCCGTAGTACATGGTCGGCGTTCCGCGCAGCGTCAAGAGCAACATGGCGGCAACTCGCGCCTGCTCCCCACCGACGCGCGAGGCAATGCGTGGATTGTCGTGATTGCCGAGCACCCAATTCGGCCAGCCTCCCACCGGCAGAGCCTCCTCGTAGCGACTGATCAAATCGGCGATGCCGCGCGCATTCCAAGGGGATTGCAGCAACTGGAAATTAAATGGCAGCTGCACACCATCGAGCTGCGCACCGTAATAGGCCACGAGCCTGTCGATGGGAAGGTAGATCTCACCGATCAGCACTTTGGCTTCGAATTCATCGATCACTTTGCGCAGGCCGGCCACGATGCTGTGCACTTCCGGCCTATCGGCTGTGTAGAGCGGTACCTGGCGGTACTGAGGCGGCATTCCCGGTTGGTAATCGGGATTCGCGGGGTTGTCGAGCCATCGATCATCCTTGATGAGAAGCCACAACACATCGACCCGGAAGCCATCGACACCGCGTTTGAGCCAGAATCGAAGTACGTCATGCATCGCCGCGCGCACCCCGGGGTGACGCCAATTGAGATCCGGCTGTTCCTTCAGAAACGAATGGTAGTAATACTGTCCGGTCCGCTCGTCCCAGTGCCAGGCGCTGCCGCCGAAGTGACTCAGCCAGTTATTCGGTGGACCTCCGTCCGGCGCAGGATCGTGCCATAGATACCAATCCCGCTGCGCATTGTCGCGCCCGGAGCGCGACGCCTTGAACCATGGATGCTCCTCGGAGGTGTGGTTCGGTACGTAATCCAGAATCAACTTCATGTCGCGACGCTTGATCTCGGCGAGCAACCGATCGAATTCAGCCAGCGTGCCAAACACCGGATGGATATCCGTGTAATCGGAAATATCGTAGCCGAAATCCGCCATCGGCGACGGATAGATGGGTGAGAGCCACAGCGCATCGACACCGAGCGAGGAGCAATAATCCACGCGCTGCATGATGCCGCCGAGATCTCCGATCCCATCGCCATCGGCATCCAGGAACGAGCGCGGATAGATTTGGTAAATGACGCCTCGTTGCCACCAGATATCCCTCATAACGCCACCAAACACCGTCGCAACAATTTGTTCCTGATACGCCGAGGTCGCCGTCGAGACAACGATTTTGGACCCTCAAGGCGGCTTAGTCGACTCGAGAACGCGCCTGCCTGCGCTCATTTGGCGTTGTAAATTTTGCACGTGCTCCCTTCAGCGGCACACGTGTAAGACATGGAATACAGGGACATGCGGATGCGGGAGGACTTTCCCGCCGACCCACTGCCGCTAGGCTATTGCCACCACACTTGCGGAGGGACCATGAAAAGCATAAAGCGCATTGCGCAAAGCAGCGTTCTATTAGGCTTGATCGGCTTCGTGATGGGCTGCGTCGTCGAGCCGCGTGAAGGCTACTATGACCAAGATCACCATCGCTACTACCGCGATCATACCTGGCACGAATGCAGGGACAGGGACGATTATTGCCGTTAAACGATGGAGCCGCGCGGGGAAGCTCGCCTGCCTGCGGCAGCCGCCTCGCAGAGGCGGCTGCGTCAGGGCATCAGGTCTCGAAAACACCGTTCATGACCGCCACGCACCGGCCGCCGATGTGGACCGTCTCGACCGTACCGTTTCGCTGAGTCGTTCTTGCCATCAGGACGCTCGGCCGGCCCATGTCGACGCCTTGATGAATCCGCCAGGACCGTTCGGATTGTCCGTCGCGAGCCAGCGTGGTCAGGAGGGCCGCGGTGGCGGCGGCTGCACTTCCCGTTGCGGGGTCTTCGACGATGCCATCGAGCGGTGAAAACATACGTGCGCGCAAATCGTCGCCTTGATCCCGGGTGTAGGCGAATATCGAGTCCGCACCATCGAGCGGCAGTATTTCGCGATACGCCGCCAGATTGGGCTGAGCACGCCGCAGCGCCTCGCGATCGGAAATTTCAACCACCAGAAACGGAAGCCCGACCGAGATGACCTGCGGAGCATGACGTCGGAGTTCCACATCCGGCCGGGATAACGACAGGCAGGCTGCGGCTTGCTCGGCTGCAACGCGCGATCGAAGTGACAATCGCTCGGGTGCCTGTAGCTCCGCTCCCACGATCTCGCCACGCTCGGCGATCAGCCGTACCGGCACCACGCCGGCCGCCTCCTCAAAATCAAAGCGGCGGGCCGCTGCCGCCGCTCGATAGGCGATCTCGCGTGCCAGCATGAAGGCAGTACCGATATTTGGATGCCCCGCGAAGGGAATTTCGCTGCGGGGCGTAAAGATGCGCACATGCGCCGTATGCGCCGCGTTTCGCGGAGGCAGCACGAAAGTCGTTTCAGAATAATTGAACTCCAATGCGATCGACTGCATCTCGGCCGTCGATAGGTCAGCGGTATCCAACACGACCGCAACGGGATTCCCGCCGAACATCCGGTCCGTAAAGACATCGGCAGTTACATAGCGGCGCTTCACGGGTTCGCGCCGAGTTGGGAACACAGAATCTCGATACTCGACATCGGCATACCGATCCCCTCGAGCCGACCGCGCTCGAACACGCGAAACACCTTGCCCGACAAGCGCAATGCCTTGCCCTTGCGCTTGAGCTGCGCCGCCTTGAAAGGAATCCACCCCAGAGAGCGCCGCGAGCCACGGCTCACCCTCCAGCGCAGCTTCGTCTTCTTGAATTGCCGGCGGCGGGTCGCAAATTCCGCATTCACCCGCTGAATCGTCTCCGAGCCAATCCGCTCAAAACACTCGGTAGCCCCGGCGGTCAACTTGTCCAGATCGTAAGCACTCAACCACTTTGCCGGCCCGCAGAACGGGCGAGCTGCTTTGTCACTCGTGGCGTTCGCGAAGTTCCAGACTTGATTGACCTCCGTCGCGGCGGCGTTGAGCCAGCCGTACGCCTCGCTCTTCACCTTCAGGCGCAGGCTGCGGGTGCACTTCGTAACTTCGATGCCCATTGGGTCTCGCGACGATTGAATTGCTCAATGTACTCAGCCGCGGCATACAGTTCAACGTGCATTTCTGCAGAAATTGCACAGAAATCATGCGGGAACGAGCACGGCGTGAGCCAAGTTGATTTGCAGCTGGCGTCTCTGCTTCACTTCGCTGCGCAAACCGTCGCCGCTGGATCGCATCGTCCGGGATGCTTCGTAGAGATTTCGTTGCTATCCGCGGTGTTCGTCAACTTTCGCGACGAGAAAGATGCGCCTCGAGCTGATCGGCGCCGCCGATGAGCTCGCCTTCGATGAACACTTGGGGTACCGTTGCGGCGCCCGAAGCCGCCTTGACACCGCGCATCGTGAGATCTTCACCCAAATAAATGGCTTCGAATGTGATGCCGCGGCGATTCAGCAGCTCCTGCGCCCGCGCGCAGTGAGGGCAGCCATGACGGGCCAGCATGAAGGCCGAACCCCGGCCTTTCTGATTCGGCCGCAAATAATTCCACATGGTGTCCGCGTCGGAGACCTCAAACGGGTCCCCGGCGACGTCGGGCTCGATGAACATCGCTTCGATCCTGCCGTCATCGACGAGCATTGAATAGCGCCATGAGCGCGTGCCCAATGATGCTCCACGATGATCGACCGCCATCCCCATCGCCTGCGTAAACTCCGCGAATGGATCTGCCACGAAGCGTATACCCTGCGCTCTTTCGGATTGCTGCCAGGCATCCATCACGTAAGGGTCATTCACCGACAGGCAAACGACATCGTCGATCGCCGCCTCGCGAAAATCCTTCAAGCGCGCCACGTAACCCGGGACATGCGCAGTGCTGCAGGTCGGGGTAAAGGCGCCCGGCAAAGCGAACAAGATGACCCGCCCTTTGAATAAATCCTTGCTGGAAATGCGCTCGACTTTGCCGTCTTTCAATTCCACCAATTCGACGGAGGGGACCTGCGATCCGGCACGTGATACTCGATTGCTCATGGAAAACCTCTTGTTTCGTCAGCCGCTCACTATCTCATGGCGGCAAATCGAGCGCCGCCGGCCTTATCGTCGAACGAGCGTAAGACGACGCCTGCGGCGCAGCGCGGTGCCGTTGGGGGGGAATCGCGACAGCCGCGGCTGAGCGCCTCGCGAGCGGCTATCTCAGCTGGCTGTCCTTGCTCCCACGCCGGTTATAGCCGCTGAACTTCGCCATGTCGCGATCGTGTTCGCTCTGGCACGACAGGCACAGTCTTACGCCCGGAATGGCTTTTCTGCGTGCCTCGGGAATCTCGCCGCCACACTCCGCGCAGTGCGCCAAGGATGGCCCTTGGGGCAACTGGCTTTTAACCCGGCTGATGGCGTCCTTCACCGTCGCGTCGATCTGATCTTGCACCGCGCCATCTCCTGCCCAACCGGTCGCCATGTTCGCTACTCCAAAGGCTTCCGCCTGTTAAGCGTAATGTATGCGTGTAAAAGTCGTCTTTTCAAGCGCTCGGGAACATGTAGATCATCCGCTAACCGGGTCGCCCGGGCGAGCCCTTGAATTTGCGCCCTGAGGTGCGCATCACCTCCGGTAGAATTGGATCGCTGGCTTACGGGTGCGTCCGGATGGCTGATCATATTCTAGTGCTGTACGGGTCATACCGCTCCGGTCGAATGGGCATCCGACTGGCCGATTTCATCGTGGCAGGGTTTCGCGCACGCGGTGAAAACGTGGAACTCATCGACGCGAAAAGCGTCGGCCTGCCCATCCTCGATCGGATGTACAAGGAATATCCGCCCGGCTCCGCCCCCGCGGCCATGGAGGCGCTCGCTGCGAAAATTCGAGCTGCCGACGCGTTCGTCTTCGTCGTTGGAGAGTACAACTGGGGGATGCAGCCCGGTCTGAAGAACCTCACCGATCACTTCCTCGAGGAGTGGTTCTGGCGTCCCGCCGCGATCGCGAGCTACTCCGCCGGGCGCTTGAGCGGGGTCCGCTCGGGGCTCCTGTGGCACGGAACCCTCTCCGAGATGGGTATGGTGGTCATTTCGAGCACGCTTGCCGTCGGCCCAATTTCCACCGCCCTGAGCCCGAGTGGCGAGCCCCTCGGCAAAGCGGGGCAAGCGCTGGCGGCCGCGTTTCCGAGCTTCGCCGACGATCTGGCTTGGTGGACCGAGGCTGCCAAATCTCAGCGCACCCGAAAGCCGCCCCCCTATTGAGCACGAGGCCGCGCTGTGCCGTCGGGTGACGGCGAAGCTCAACGGTCCAGATTGGCTCGGTTCCACTTGGCGGCGTCTGCCGCGGCTGCATACGTGGCGTTGAGGAATTCGAGCACGACAGCGCCGGGGTCGATCGAGCCGCGAACATCATCGTAGTTGAGCAAAAACTCGCCGAGATCCTGATTGAAGGCGCCCGCCCCCGCAATCTTCGCTGCCGGCAGGCTGTCGGGAACCGGCGCGGCATAGCTGTAAAAGGCTGCTCGGCCATAGCCACCGTTGCCGGGCCAAAAGCCGGCGCTGATGCACTCGTGAGAGTATGCCTCGGCCTGAATGCGATCGATTCCGGGGCGAACGGCGGCCCTGCGTCCGTTGAAGCGCGTGACCGCAAGATCGAAGGATCCCCAGAAGAAATGCACCGGGCTGATCTTTCCACAGAAATTGCCGCAAGAGCGCTTGAAGATCGTATCGGCACGGCTCAGTGCCTGCCAAAACCGCCAAGCCGCATCTCGGTCATAGCTTGCGTGGATTCTGTCCTGATCGAAGCGTATCGGATCCTTCACCTCGACCGGAAGTGGATTGATGCGGATCGGCACCGACAGGGATTCTAAGATATGCAGGTAGGACGCATAGAATTCGGCGACGCATTGTGCGCGCAGAGGCAGCACCCGGCTCTCGCCGGAGCTGCATCGGAATGTCAGCTCATGGGAAATGAAATCAAACTCGATCTCGAGAAGGCCGCCTTGGGGTAAAGGCATGGCGGAAGTCGAGAGCCCGCGAGCCGTGACGTAGAGCGGGACGTTCCACCAATGGTTTTGCAGCGGCGTAAGCGCGAGGCGCGTCTTCCCGACGATTTGAGTGAACATATGCAAAGTGTCGGCCGTGCCGGCCCATTGCTGCCAATCGAGAGCCGGCCAGGTCGTCAGCGCCACGAAACGTCGCCCCGTTCTTTCCCTACCCGAATGCTACGCTCCGCTTCGACATCGCGAAAGCCGGGGCAAGCGCCTCCGCGCCGCCCTGGATGCTCGTCGTGCTCACTTCAGTGCGCCGCCGCGGCAGCGACGTCGCTTCACGTGACCGAGAATGACTCCTTGCCCAAGAGTCCGTCCAGATCGCAAAAGTCGCGGCACGCCTCTTGGAGGTTCGCGCTCCAGTTTGCATCGAAGTACGCGCGTATTCTCGCAAGCTCCGTCAGGCTTGCATCCCAGCTGACGACGTGGCAATTCGCATAGAGACGTATCTGCCCGCTTTCCAGGGCGTCCGCAGCCACCGAGATGCGAAATCCGGTCGGCGACTCCCGCGAGCATACCGGGCACTTCACGGGAATGAGAACCTCTGGTTCGACCATCGTTGCTGAAGCCTCGATCTCACACGCCATGATGAGATCTCGGGTACGCCTCTGGCCCGCCGCCGCCGGCACTCGAACCCCCGTCGCCTGCGCGAAGCTCCTGGACGGAGCAAAGCGCCTCGTGCGCGGCCTGGCCGACGATACGCGATGTTTCCGGGAAGACGGCAATTCTGCGCCTCACGTCGTGCAGTTCCTGCTCGTCGATTACGCGCGCGCCGCCCGGCCGCTTCATCGCGTTCTCCAGTTCGGCCTGTCGCATGAATAACTGCAAGAGCTCGTTGACCGATTTCATTGATTGCATCCTAAATGACTCAAGGCGCCATCGCGCGTGTGGGGTATGTTGGCTTGGTGACTCCTCACCGCAGCGTGATACATCTCGCGGTATGCGTGGTCTTCTCGCTTCTGTAAAGCGCCGCTTTGCATCGGTGTCTGCGCCTAGAGACGCACGATTCACTGCGACACGGCGCTTGTGACGCGTTACATACAGACTGACAAATAGTGTCAAGTCCGCCGCCGCGCAACATGTTTTTTTGCTCTCCATTTGTGATCGATTTAGCTGTGATCGATTTGGCCGCGAAGACTCCGCCTCAGCCTGATCAGGATCAATCCTGAAGGATGACGGCTATGGCAAGCCATTGATGCGTTGCAAGCTGCTGCCGTTTTCGTGGAAGGGGCCAAATTAGGTAGTTTTCCCGATGGCCTCCGCCTCGAAATTGCGCTTATGATCGTGCCGTCTTCCAACGTGTAGCGGTCCGTGTACCGATTCTGGAGCGGCATATGATCAGAGCACAACAAGCATTGGCTGAAATCCTGTTGATCGGCATTGACGAGGAGCCTCAGGAAGTCCTCATGCTCAAAGCACAAGCTCTCATCGAGAAATTCAAGGCAGCCTTATGCGCGGATCATCACGCCACGGTCGCCACCGGGGACCAAGGGTCCTATATCGCGTGCGAGCTTGCGAAACTGCGCGATGCCGTGGACCAGGAAATCGATCGACGAGTCGATGAAGATCTGGTGGACACCGTGTGCGACCTGCTCGAGCATGTGTCCAGCTACTTGCACGATGAAACCGGAGATTTGCAGGACTCGACAACACTGACGGATGTCTATTCGGGCGGCGATACCGTCTCGGACGTTGCCGAACACGGCCATGCCGACATTGCCGAGGCGGCCTATCGACGTGCTGAGCAACGCCAATTCGAGCCCGGGCACGACCTGGAGGATTGGTTGGCCGCGGAAAGGGCCCTGACACAGCGCTGATCCGCCAACTCTCGTAGCCCGCCGCGCTTCATGAGCGGCCGCTCAGCGTGGTCGGTGCCTTTTCAACCGCCGTTCGCCGCACATCTATTGCTTCGCACGATGCGGCGTGCTGAAGTGAAAGCGGGGTCTGCGACGAGCGATGCCAATGAATACGACTACGTCCGCAATCGTTGCGCTATTTGGATGTGCGCTAATCGCGGCCTGTACCGAGCAGCGGTACCACCCCCATCCCTTGAGCGCCGCCGACAGCGCCACGGGTTTCGAAGCACGAAGTCTTGCGGACCCGGGCCTTCGGACCTTTGCGGAAAAGCATCTAGGTCATCCGATCTCTCCCTGGCCGCCGCCATGGGACCTGCAGATGTTGTCGCTCGCCGCGCTGTATTTCAATCCCGAACTCGACGCCGCACGGGCTCGTGTCGCGGAATCTCAGGCGGCACTCGTGACGGCTGCCGCACGCCCGAACCCAACCCTCAGCATCGTACCGGGCATTCCCAGTCCCTACCTATTGACGCTGGATTTGTCGATTCCGCTGGAGACCGCTGGTAAACGCGGCTATCGCATCCAGGCGGCTCGCAGCCTCGACCAAGCGGCGCGATTCGATCTTGCCGATGCGGCCTGGCACGTTCACGGCGAGGTCCGCGCCGCAATGCTCGAATGCCTCATTGCCCCGGAAGTCCTCGCGGTACTGCGCTCGGAAGCCACTGTGCGCGAGGATCAGGTAAAAATTCTCGAGCAAATGGTCTCCTCCGGCGAACTTCCACGCCTGGGGTTGGACGTTGCCCGCATCGAGCTCTCCAAGACACGGGTCGCAGCGAGCACGGCTCAAGGAGAGGTTGCCGAGGCGAAGGCGGCGCTGGCCGCCGCCATTGGAGTCCCTCAAGCCGCTCTCGTCGAGGTGCGATTTTCGCGGAGTCTAAACGCCCTCCCGACCCAGAACTCCCTCTCGCTCGAAGCGGTCGAGCGGGATGCCGTACTGAATCGCCTGGATGTTCGAAGAGCCCTTGCACAGTACGCCGCGGCCGAATCCACCCTGCAGCTGGAGATCGCAAAACAGCGTCCCGACATAAACATCGGACCCGGATACACGTACGAGGAAAAGCACAGCTTCTTCACGGTCGGGCTGTCGACCGTGCTGCCGATCTTCAATCGGAACCAAGGACCCATTGCAGAAGCCGAGGCCCGCCGACAGGAGGCCGCCGCCGTATTCCTCGAAACGCAGGCGCAAGTGATCGCACAAAGTGGTCGCGCTCTCGCGCGATATACCGCGGCGCTGGAGGAATTGGCCGAAGCCGAACGCGGCGTGAAGTTGCAGCAGGATCAACGCCAGGCGATCGGGCAATCGGTCCGGGCGGGCGCGAGCGACCGGCTCGATCTCGACGATGCGGACATCCAAGCTTCGGGCGCCGCGCGATCGCGGCTCGATGCTCTCGCCCGCGCGCAGCGCGTTCTCGGCGAACTGGAGAATGCCGTCCAGCGCCCGCTTGCCTCTGGAGATGAGTTCCCGGCGAAACTCGAATCCCTGGGATTGATTGAACCGCCCGTGCGAACGACGGAATGAGGACAATCGCCCGAACAGGCGGGACAGCTGCCCGCCCAAAGAGATAGTTCAAAAAGTCCGCCGAGACGGTCATGGCGTTGCGATGATCGACTCGAGCTCAGCCCGATCGCGATACGGGAACCACCACGGCTTCCGCTCCATCTTCGCGCTGACCTGCACACACTTCAAGCCGGCCACACCAGCTGCCGGGCCGCGCTGCAGGCCGGTGAAAGGCCCCGCATCCCCGTCGCTCAGCGGATCGTTGATGCGGAAATTGCCAAGCCGGACCGGCTCGAGAGCCTTCAGCGCCGCCTGCGGATCACTCGTATAGATCGAGGCGCGAAAATCCGTCCGGGACTCGCTCGCCCAGCGTATGGCTTCGGGCACGCCGCCAACCGGTGTGATGGTGATGACCGGCCCGAGGATCTCGTCGCGCGTTGCAACGCCGCCGGGTCGGACGTTCGTCAGAATGGTTGGCTGAAAGAAATGGCCCGGCAGACCCGACGGCCGAAAGCGGCGGCCGCCCAGAATGAGTGTCGCCCCTTCGCGCAACGTGCGGCCTACCTGGTCTTCGACGCGGTGCGCAGCCTCGAGGGAAATCAGAGGTCCGAGGTCCGTCGGGCACTTCATCGGGTCATCGACATCGAGAAAGCCCAGGCACTGGTGCATGCGATCTGCAAACTCCGCTGCGATGGAGCGTTCGACGTAAATATGCCTGCCCTGTAGGCACCCTTGTCCCGCATTCATGAGGCGGCTCCAGGCAATGCCCGGCACGGTGAACTCCAAATTTGCATCCTCGCACACGATGAACGCGTCGACTGCACCGAGTGCGAGCTCGATGCACTCGGCCGGCGCCGCTGCCGCAATCGGGCGGCCGATCGCGGCGGAGCCCGTGAACCTCACCAGCGCGACATCCGGGCGCCCGCTGAGCGCCCGCACGGAATCGGCGCCGCCGGTGATGATGTTGACGACGCCCGCCGGCAGCGACCCGTAGAGTTCGGCCATCTTCAGGCTCGTCAACGGGTTTTCCTGAGGCGGCTTGCAGACGACGGTATGTCCCGCCGCAAGCGTGGGAGCAACCGCGCACGCCGTGAGCAGCAACGGGAAATTGCACGGCACGATCACCGCGACGATACCCGCAAGGGGCCGAATCTCGCGGCTGAAAAAAACCGTGGATTCCGCCGAAGCCTCAAAGATGCGCGCCGCGGCATCGATGCAGTCCCTCGACTCGCACAGCGGCTTCCCGCTCTCCTGCGTCAGCAGAGGTGCCAGGTCAGGCTTGCCCGCCCGGATCCGAGCGCCGATCTCGATGAGCAATGCCTGCCGCTCCGCTGCCGGCACCCTGCACCAATCGATCCGTGCAGCGCGCGCCGCCGCGACCGCACCTTCGACCTCGGCGGCCCCGCATTCGGGCACGGTTCCGAGCAACTCCAGAGTCGCCGGGTTCTTGATCTCGCGAAGCGGGCCCTGCGCAGCGAGCCAGCCGCCATTGATGAAAATGGGGTGCATATCGCTATGATGCATCCTTGTGAGCGCTACTTCTAACGCCGGTCCCGGCGTCGACTTCGACGCGATTTGCCGGCGTGCCATTTCGCTCGGCCTCGCCGTTCGTGGCGCCTTCCATCCAGAGCCTGGGGAATTCAAGTTCCTACTGCCCGCGATGCGCGTCGGAACGATCATCCTCTTGGGCTTCACCGGCAGCTTGCAGTGGGAGGGATACTCGAGTTCCGCCGAGGCGTGCGATGGCTTGCCGGACCCCCTCGATCGCTGGTCTCGACGCGTTATCGATTCGATGGCAGCGGAGGCCACTGCGGTGGCTGTCTATCCGAGCGGCTCCTCTCCGGCGCTGCCGTTTCAGCGGCTCGCGGCCCGCAGCGAACCCGTGCACCGAAGTCCGATCGGTCTGCTCATCCACCCCCAGTGGGGGCTCTGGCACGCCTACCGCGGCGCACTGGTCCTGCCCGATCGCATCAGGCTGCCGGTCCTGCCGCCGGCTGCCAGCCTTTGCCGCGCCTGTGCGACCCAGCCTTGCCTGTCCTCCTGCCCCGTGCAGGCATTTCGCTCCGGTTCGTTCGACGTTGAGGTCTGCATCGATCACGTCTCGAGTGCAGCAGGGTACGAGTGCCGCGAGCGCGGCTGCCGCGCGCGACGGGCGTGCCCCGTGGGAGCCGAATATCGCTATGTCGAAGCGCAGGCGCACTTTCACATGCGCGCCTTCCTTCGCTCGGCTCGGCCATCGGGTTGCCCGGAGCGCGCACCGGACGACGCCCGGCAGCGATCAGGTTAGCTTATTGAATTCAATTACTTAGAAAATATTTCTCTCGTTATCTCGCGCTGCGCTCGCGTCCGTTACTTTTGAAACACCGGCCGCAGTCCGAGGAGGGAGCCCGACGGCGGTTCAGTCTTCACCACCGAGATGGTTTTCCGCACGACTCGCTCACTGGTGATCTCGATCACGGCATGTCGTCCGGTTGCACCGACGTCCTTGCGTGCCTCGACCCGCTGATCAGCAAACCGATCGCGTTCGGCGGCGCTGACGCGTTTGATGGTCGGCTTGTCGTAGTAAGCGCTCAGATAGCTCGCCACCGCGGCCGCAGCGATTTCTTCGCTGAAGAAGCCGAGGCGCAATGCGTGCATGATGCGGCCTTGATCGAGTCCGGCTACCGCATAGAGGCGATAGACGCTGAAGATATCGAGGTTCGGCACGGTGTCCGGGTCGATCGCGTCCTCGGCCGACGCCAGTTGAATGACGAACCAGCGCATCGCCTCCTCGTCTTCGAGCTCGAGCGGCGTCAGGGCTCGTACGGTTTGAGTGCTATCGAGCCTGGGTGCCGGGTGCGCGCTCGGTTGTACCTCGCGCAGGGGTGGAGGATTGTTGGTTCGCGCGATCGGTGTCGGCACAACCGATACCCGCGTGGGCAATGCGGCCGAATTCGACGGATTCGCAGCGGGGGCGCCGCGCGATACGACTTCCGTCAACAAGACCGGGATTCGCGGCGACCTATATGGCGGCGCGGGCGGCGGCGTCGCTGGCGCAGGGGGCGCCTTCGTTACGGGCAGCGCTTGCGTGGGCGATCGTCCGTTGAGAGTCGGTGGCGCAGCTTTCGCTTGGAGAGCCGCGATGGCGCGCAAGTCATCAGGTCCCGCGGTCGCCGTCAGGGCGCTCGGATACACTTCCCGAACCTTGAGGAGCACTGCGTCCGCTTCCTCCTCCTTGGCAAACGGGCCGAGGCGCAAGCGGTAGCGCATGCGCCCATCCTCCGGACGCTGCAGCTGATAGACGTGCCCCTGACCGCCGGCAATACCGGTGATGGGCACACCGATCGGCGCCGTCGATGCGCTCAAGTTGATGACGAAGGGTCCTTCACCGCCCAGCCGAGGCGTCTCCGGCGCGGGCGCGAGCAAGTCGTCGATGCTCAGGTGCCAAATCTCCCGGGTTAATGGCGAATTTATCGGCGTAGCCATAAATGCTCTTCCAAGAACGGTACGGGTGTGCCGAGGATATTGGCTAAGCACGTAGAACGAAACCGTGACCGGCGTCTCTACGCAGCGACAAAGATGTCGAATCTACCTTATGTCAATCGCGAGCGCTTCGCAGAGGGCTTGCCGGCGTCCGACTTGCCGTCGGACAGTTCGACCCACACGGGCGCATGGTCGCTGGCGCGCGGCTGACCGCGAACCCAGGTGTCGACGTTCGCATCGCTGAGTCGCGGCGCCGCTGCCTGGTTGAGCGTCGGGCGATGCTTTTGCGAGCCACGCCAGCAACGCGTTTAGCCGGGAGGTGATGCCATTGACGTTAAAGGTCGCGATCTTCATGCGATTGGAATTCATCCCACTGCGCCAGGGCGTGCCAGCTGCGGCGCGCCGCCGCGGCTAGCCAACCACGAACCAAGCAGAATGAGCGCAAAGGCCGTCAGCCCTCCGGGGCCCAATCGTTCATGCAGCAATCCCACGCCCAACAGCGACGCGACCGCAGGGTTGATGTACGTGATCAACGAAGCGCGCGACGGGCCTGCATGAGTGACGAGGTAGAACATGAGGAGCATCGCCAAAGCCGTACAAAGGATGCCCAGCACGCCGACCGATGTCACGGCAACCACGGTCGGCGGTTGATGCGGTAAGGCGAGGATGGCCGGGATGAGCAGGATGGCGCTCGCGATCAGCAGACTCGCCGCGAGCGGGCCGAATGCGTCGAGTCCGCGCAGATGGCGCTGGATGATCAACGGGCCCAGGGCATAGCCGACCGAGGCGATCAGCATGCACACGACGCCCGCCCACCCCGGCGCGCCCGAGATCGTGCCGAGCCCGAGCAACGCCACGACGCCGATGAAGCCGATGGCGAGGCCGGTCACCCGCCAAGCGCCCAGGTGCTCGTGCACGCCGAAAAAACGCGACAGAACCGCGACCGACAGCGGGACGGTTGCAATCAGAATGCCGGCGACCGAAGAGCTCACCCACCGTTCACCGAGCGCAATGGCCGAAAAGGGAATCACGAACTCGACCAGGGCGAACGCGCAAAGTGCGAGCTTGTGGTTCGCCAAGGGGCGAAGCGCGCCGCGTCTCCACGCAACCGGAAGCAAGATGAAGGTTCCGAGCGCTACGCGGCCCCAGGCAATCACCAGAGGGGAGAGTTCCTGTACGGCCAGCTTGACGAAGAAATAGGGCAGTCCCCAGATGACACCGAGCGCTGCAAACGCCATCCAACTTCGCCAGCTCACGGTGCGTGCCCCTCGATGTCCCGCCAGAGATCAACACAACACTATAAGCGATCAGACCCGCCACTCCCTAGCGCTGCGCGTGCCCGGCGCGCTCGGCGGCCTCCAATTCAGGCGGCGAGACGTGCGAGGAAGCTTTCCTGCCAATGATTGATCGAGTTGACGCGCAGCACCTTCAGCATCTCCTCGTGCCGCGCTCGCCGCTCCGCCAGCGGCATGGCGAGCGCCTGCTGCAGAGCCAAGGCGACTGCATGCTTGTCGTAGGGATTCACCAACAGGGCGGCGCCGAGCTCGCGCGCCGCACCGGCGAGACTCGACAACACCAGCGCGCCGGGATCTTCGGGATTCTGTGCGGCGACGTACTCCTTCGCCACCAGATTCATGCCGTCGCGCACCGGCGTGACCACGCCGACGTTGGCGATGCGCAGAAAGCCGCTCAACGTGGAATGAGAAAAGTCCTTGTTGAGATAGCGAACCGGCGTCCAGTCGGTATCGGAGAACTGCCCGTTGGTATGGCCTGCCGCGCGTTCCAGCGCATCGCGAATTTCCGCATACGCGGCGACGTTGATCCGGCTCAACGGCGCAATCTGGATGAAGGTGATCTTGCCCTGCAGTTCGGGAGTCGATTCGAGCAGCGCCCGATAGGAGGTGAAGCGCTCCACCAGACCCTTGCTGTAGTCCAGCCGATCGACACCGATGAGCAGCTTGCGCCCAAGCAACCCTTGCACGAGACGCTTCACCTGCTCGTCGTCGCGGACCGCCTCCTCGGCCTGGCGCGCGATCGATTCCACGTCGACGCCGATCGGGAAAACCCCGATGCCGATTTCGCGGCCACTGAGTTGAATGTGCTGCTCACCCACCTGCGCCTCTTCGCGAAAAACCGCCTTCACCGCGGAGCTGAACCCCTCCAAATCCTCGGTGGTTTGAAAGCCGATCAGGTCATACTGGCACATGTCGCGCACCAGCTCGGCATAAGTGGGCAGCAGACGCAACATCGCGATATTCGGATAGGGGATGTGCAGGAAGAAGCCGATGGGAGCCCGGACACCGGCTTGCCGCAACAGGCTGCCGAGCGGAATGAGCTGATAGTCGTGCACCCAGATCACATCGCCCTCCCGGATCTGCTTCACCAGCGCATCGGCAAAATATTTGTTGATCGTCATGTAGGCTTCGAATTCAGCCGCATCGTAACGAAACGCCCCGGGAAAGTAGTGATGCAGGGGCCACAACGAACCGTTGCAGAATCCGTTGTAATAGGCGTCGAAGTGACTGCTCGGCAAATCCACGGTGACGAAGCGAATGCCGTCTTTTTCATGTACTTCGGGCTCGGAACTCGGCGATTCGGCCACGCGGCCGCTCCAGCCGAACCAGACCCCGAGTTCCGGTCCGCGCAGCGCCGCCAGCACCCCCACCGCGAGCCCACCCGCCCCGGCGTTCCGCCCGGGTACCGCAACTCGGTTGGAGACGACGATTAGACGCGCCATGGAGCGTCGCCCCCGAGGTGATTACCCTGCAAACGCATCCGGGCATTTTGCCGCGCTGCCGAACCGCGGTCCACCGTGCAGGCGTAGGTTCATCTGACAGAGCATTCCTACAAAGCGAGCGGGCCCTCCGGCCCCGAGCGGACTCGTGTCACGACGTTGCCGTCGCGGGTTAAACTGCGCGCAGCGATCAAACTGCCCCTACGGCGGAGCCATGCCCCCGAGCGAATCTCGCAAAAAGAAGCGGGCCCGCCCCCGCGCAAATGCCGACCTCTCGAAGCCGGTTGGACTGAGGCGCATTAAAATCGGTCAGCGCGAGGTCCTGACGCAAGGCATCGCACGGGCGGTGTTCCAGGACCTCTACCATTATTTCATGACCGTGAGCTGGCCGAAGACCTTCGGTACCATTGCAGCGTTCTTCCTGGTGTTCGATGTCCTGTTCGGCTGCCTGTACGACGCCGTCCCCGGATGCATCGCCAATCTGAATCCGCCGGGTTTTCTCGGTGCCTTCTTCTTCAGCGTCGAGACACTCGCAACCGTGGGCTACGGGGATATGCACCCGCAGACCCTCTACGGCCATGCCGTGGCAATGATCGAAATTTTCGTCGGACTGATGATGCTCGCGCTCATCACGGGCCTCATGTTTGCGCGATTCTCCCGTCCCAGGGCGCGGTTTCTGTTCGCGACGTACGCGGTCGTACGGCCGCTCGACGGCAAGCGCACGCTGATGTTCCGCACCGCCAACGCGCGGCAAAACGTCGTTCAGGAGGCGTCCGCACAGCTTCGCATGCTGCGTGAGGAGGTCACCAAGGAGGGCTACCGCATCCGCCGCATCACGGATTTGCCCCTGGTGCGCTCTCGGCATCCGGTGTTTGCGCTCGGCTGGACCATCATGCACATCATCGACGAGCTGAGCCCTCTGCAGGCCGAGACCCCGGAGTCGCTGCGCGAGGCGGCCGCCTCATTCATTCTCAGCGTCAGCGGCACGGATGAGACGACGGGACAGGTGCTGATGGCGCGCGAGGAATACCCGAGCACGGCCATTCGCTGGAACGAAGCCTTCCTGGACATCCTGGAGTACACCGAGGACGGTACCCTGTCGATCGATTACAGCAAATTCAACGAGGTCCAACCGCTGCCGCCGGCGCGCGCCGCGGGCTCACAGCCGCGGTGATGCCGTAAGGCCGGGTCGGCGCTTTCTTGCCGAACAGCGCTTGGGGATCCGCCCCGGCCCGCGATACACTCCGCTCCCGGGGCGAAGGAACAGGTGAGTCCGTCCCACATCAAAATCAAACTAGGGGGCTAACAACTATGCATCCGCTCAACTCCGTCAAGGGGGCGATCACGACCGCTTTTGTGCTCGCGGTGATCATCGGGATAGGGCTCAGCGCGTGGGGAACAGGTGCCGGATTCCACCCGGTGCGCGTCGATCGGTGGCTGCACATCCTGTCGGGCGTCATGTGGATCGGTCTTTTGTATTATTTCAATGTGGTGCAGACACCCGGACTTGCGGCTGCTGGCGCCGACAAGGGCGGCCCGGGCGGCGCGGGCATAACGAAGTACATCGCGCCGAGGGCGCTGCTGTGGTTCCGCTGGGCCGCGGTTGCCACCTGGGTGACGGGGGCCCTCTATATGATGACCGGCTACGGCCAGAACAACGCGGGCGCCATCGTAAGTGTATTCACGCTGCAGCCTGGATATCGGACGATCGGCGTCGGCGCATGGCTCGGAACGATCATGCTGTTCAACGTATGGGTTCTCATTTGGCCCAACCAGAAGAAAATCCTCGGCATCGTACCGGCGACGGATGAGGAAAAGGCAGCGGCGCGCAAGACTGCGGGCATGGCATCGCGCATCAACTTCATCCTGTCGGTCCCCGTGATCATGTGCATGGGTGGACAGTCGCACGGGTTGCCGTTCTAGGCGCGCATCGAGGGGCGGCGCGATGCCGCCCCTCACAATCCGAACGGATAGGTATCCGGCAGTCCATGAAGTTCTTCGCTTCGCAGCGAAGACACGGCGCGGGTCACGTCGAACCAAATGTATTCGTCGAATTGCCGCGTCAGCACCGCCTCGAAGTAGTGGCTCTGCAGTTCGGTCTCCGGCCGGTAAATCACGCCGATCGCCCGTTCGAGCCTCGGTTGCGATAATTCCGCCGCCAGCTTCCGCGGCGCCAAGTGTCGCAGCGGCAGCACGAAGCGGGGCTCGCCCGTTTCGTGGCACAGGCGCTCATAGCTTCCCTTCAGCGCCGGCCGCACGGTTTTGATCTCCATCGCTTCGTCCCAGTTGGAAGCCGCGGCCACCGTGCCCGTATTGGTCCCAAAGCCGATCGAATAGCAGTCGTCGCCGAAGTCCTGCCGGCAAAGATGGCCGATGTTGTATTCCTCTCGCGCCGCCATCTCGGTGGCAGCCGAATCGCCGACATGAGAGTTGTGCGCCCAGACAATGCACTTGCTTTGCGGTCCGTGATAGCTCAGCAGGTTCTTCAACGTCTCGAACATGTGACTGTCGCGCAAGTTCCAGGATGCGCGCGAGCCGTAATACATGATCCGATAGTAGCGTTCCGCATTGGCGACCAGCCGTGCGTTCTGCAATGCGTCCAGGAATCGCTCGCCGTCGTGCTCCGCATAGGCCCGCCGCTTCTGCATCAGATCCGTCAACATGGCGGTGACTTCGTGCTCGCAGCTCTCGTACTTGCCGGTGAGCGTCGCGTGGCCGTAGACGGTCGGGTCGGATTGCCAGGGCGTCAGGCAGCCGTAGCGCCTCCGTGCCACTTCGGCGGTTTGCGGATCGATGCCGTCGAGGTATTTCAAGACCGATTGAATCGAGTTGTACAGGCTGTAAAGATCGAGTCCGTGAAAGGCCACCCGTGAATTCGGAGCGACGCGCCCGTTGTGCTCCCGCAGCCAGTCGACGAACTCGCGCACTTCGTGATTGCGCCACATCCACACGGGAAAGCGGGCGAATGCCGTCCACTCCGAAGGGGCATATTCGGCATGGCGGACGTAGTGATCGATGCGCGCGGCGTCAGGCCAATCACCCTCGATGGCCACGAAGGAAAATCCCTTGCGCTCGATCAGATCGCGCGAGATCCGCGCGCGCATGCGGTAGAACTCGGACGTGCCGTGCGTCGCCTCGCCGAGCAGGACCACACGCGCATCGCCGATCCGTCGCAGCGTCGCGCCAAGATCCGCGGTGTCGATCGCCGTGAACTTTTCGCTTGATCGGGCAAGCGTCTCAGCCACCGTGCCGTCGGCCTCTTTGGCGGCGCGGCCCCGCTGGGCGGTCCAGCCCTCGGCCCCCACCAATGGAACGAAGCGGACATCCGCGAGTTCCTCGGTCGTGTATTCCCGCTCGCTCACGCGGGTTACGCGCAGTAATTCCTGCAGGCGTCGATCCGCCCCGACGGGTATGACGAGCCGGCCGCCTATTTTCAACTGCGCTTTGAGAGACTCCGGGACTTGCGGACCGCCCGCCGCGACGACGATCGCATCGTAGGGAGCATGCTCGGGCCAGCCGCGGGTTCCGTCGGCGTGCAACACGTGCACATTGTGACAGCCCAGGGAGGCGAGTGTGGCAGCCGATTTCTCCGCGAGCTGACCGATGCGTTCGACGGTGTAGACGTCCTTTGCAATACGCGACAGGATCGCCGCCGCGTAGCCGGAGCCGGTACCGATCTCGAGTACCACCTCCCCCCCTTCGAGCTCCAATGCTTCGGTCATCATCGCGACGATGTACGGTTGCGAGATCGTTTGTCCCTCAGCAATGGGCAGCGGCGCATCGTCATAGGCGAATTCGCGCAGTTCCGGCGGCAGGAAATCCTCGCGCGCCACGAAGCGCATCGCCTCGAGAACGGGGGCCGAGCGCACACCGCGATGCGCGATGTAGCGATCGACCATTTCCGCGCGGCGCTTCTGAAAGTTGGTCATGCGTAGATCTCCGCCTTAAGATTGGACTCGCCGACGGTTGCAATGCCATAGGGCGATTCCGAATCGCGATGCGTGACTTACCTTATGCGTTCAAGCGTGTGGCGGTCTCCGCGGGCAGGCGAACCGTCACCCGGCACCCCTCACCCATCACCGTGTCGATGTCGAGTACGCCTCCGGCGGTACGCACGCGCTCGCGCAGCTGGGCGAGCCCAAATCGATGCGCCGATAGCCCCGCGGCGGGGCGCGCATCGAAGCCGACACCTTCGTCGATGACGGTGATGTCGACCGAGGTGGGCGAGATCTCGACTTCCACCTCGGCGCATTGCCGCTGGGAGTGCTTGCGGGCGTTCATGAGGAGCTCGCGGATACAGCGGTAGACGAGACGCAGCTGCTCGCGGCGCAGCTCCGCGGTCCCGGCGATTCGCCAGCTGACGGTGAAGCCGAAGCGGTTCTTGAACAGCTCCGCGAGCCACTGCAGCGTCTCGGCAAGCGTCGCGTGCTCGAGCTCCGGAGGACTCAAATCCTGAATCATCATGCGCAGGCCATCCTGCGCTTCACGCGAGGCGACCGCGGCCTCTTCGACCAGGGCGGCAAGGAGCGGGTGGCTCGCATGGGAGCGCATCGCCGCCAAGGTCATGCTTTGGCCGGCCAGCACCTGGCCGAGCCCATCGTGCAGATCCGCGGCCGTGGCACGCCGGGCGGTCTCCTCGGCGAAGTCGAGGGCCTGCGCGTACTGGCGAAGCTGCGCGTGTTCGCGCGCCAGTTCCTCATGCAACGCTCGCTGCCGTAAAGTCATCAAATTGACGAGCAGCGCCCCGCCGCAGCCGATCAGTAGAAAAATATCCACCGAAATCACCACGTCACGCCAGTGCTGGATGCCCACCAAGTCCGCGGCGGAGGCCCCGGCTCCCTGCGCCGCCAGCAGCACGACGCCGACGGCCACGGTTGCCACCGCGATGCTGGTCGCGCGCGCTGAGAAACGCAGCGCCAACCAAACGAGCGGTATCGCGAACAGCATGGGGGCCACCAACCGGTCCGCTTGCGGCCACGGCACGAGCGCAAACCAGACGAACAGCGTGAACACGAGGAAGGAAACCGCCCATCCCTCCCACACCCGCGACGATGCGCGCGCCGGCTCGGAGAATCCCAGCAGAATGCCGAACACGGTCGGTCCGAAGGTGACGATGGTCAGCGTTGATGCCACGCCCCACAAGCCCACATCCGCGACCACCAGCGCCGTACCGGCCTCGTGCGCGCGCGTCGCAGCGCCGAGAAGCGCGCCCGGTAATACCCCGACGAACAGGGCGACGATCCAGAGCGGCGATATCACCAAATGGAGCGAACCCTGCCGGCGGAGCAGACCGAACAGACGGGACAGGGCCGCCGGGCCGACGGTGGTCAACACGTTGGCGATTGCAAAACCGAGCGTCCCCGTCAAGCTCTCCGGCGGTTGGTTCAGGAGGCCGTTCAGCAGCAGTACCGCCGCAAACTCCATCGCGACCATGCCGCCGGCGACCAGCGGCCATAGGCGCATCGGCAGCAGCACGTAGGCCGCAAAGGTGAGCGCATCCGCGGGCCAGATCGCGGCCGATGCCGGCACCGGTTTCGACAGATAGCCGATCGCGTATAGACCGATATATCCCAGTATCAACCAGGGCAAATAACGCCAGCCGATATGACGGCCGCCACGCATGAGGGGCAGATCAGTCCAACGCATTGCAGACCTTGTCCGAGGCTGGGGGCTCAGGTGCCTGCCTGAACTATCGTTGAATGTTAGCGGGAAAGGAAAGCTTGTGCTATCGGTCGGCCATCAGTGTAAGGCGATGCTCGCCGCACCGATGATGGGTGCCTGTCCTACACCCTGCACGACAACGGCCGCGTCGGTGGCTTCCGGGGGGAGCAAGCTCAGCCGCCAGCGATACTCCTGCTTGAGCCCCTGCCAGCGGCCGAGAGAGCGAAATTCCCGCACCACATTGTATTCCCGGAGTGTTCGTCCCGCATTCTCGCCGCGGGCAATCGGCGAGACGGCCGTGCGCTGATAGGCGACCAGCAGCACCTCACTATCCGAGACTCCCTGCTGTGCGGCCAATCCGATGCGCAGTTCACCTTCCCGCAACGACAGCTCGATCGCGGCGCCGCTGCGAGGGTGAGCCAACGCCTTGCCGATCGAGGCGCGGTCGCTGCCGACGAAATCCTCATGCCCGTCAACGATGGCCTGCGGCGTGTAGACCGAGGAAAGGCCGAGGTTTTTGGCATACGCGCGCTGCCGCTGTACCGCCGAGGGCAGAGCAAAACGGTCTCGCCAGCCCAGATCGTCCCAATAATCGACATGAAAGGTGAGCGCGAGAACATCACCGCGTTGGGTCAACTCCCCGATGTACGCCTCGGCGGGAGGGCACGAACTGCAACCCTCGGAAGTGAACAACTCGAGCACCGCGGGGGCCGCACGAGCCTGGGCTGCGAGGCACAGCAACGCACCGGCGGCGAGGCATGACAATGGGGATAAATTCATCGCTGATCGCATCGGCCTGCTCAAAGTTCTCGCGGTTATAGTCAAGACCGGCGCCGTGCGGGAAATATTGCATTATGCTGCGCACCATCGCACATTCTTCGCAGCCCTGCGGACCCGGGATGTATTTCCAAACGCCTACCCCATACACCGCTGACCCATTGGTGAAGAGGAGAGTCTGACGTGCCATCCGCCTACGACCGACTGCCACTGGGGGCTCTGCGTGTATTCGAAGCGGTGGCCACGCGGCTGAATTTCTCCGCCGCCGCCGATGCCTTGAACGTCACGCCGGCCGCCGTCAGTCAGCAGATCAAAGCGCTCGAGTCGTACATTCAGGTGCCGCTGTTCCGACGCAACGGCCGGCGGGTTGAGATCACCGAAGAGGGGCTCGAGCTCTTGCCCGCCGTACGAGCAGGACTTGACCGGCTCGAGTCGGCGGTCCATTTGATCAAACAACACGGTCGCGCCGGGCCGCTGCAGGTGAGCTTGCTCACGTCTTTCCTGCAGATTTGGCTGCTGCCGCGGATCCGATCGTTTCGCCGCCAGTGCCCCGACGTCGAGCTGCGTTTTCATACATCGCGCGAGCTGGTGGATTTCTCGCGTGCCGCAATTCACGTCGCGATCCGGTTCGGGCGCGGCGATTACCCGAATTTACACAGCGAGAAGCTGCTTGATGATTGGATCGTTCCGGTCGGCACGCCGGAGTTGATCAAGCAATATGGCATGATCGAGCGCGGTGCGGATCTGAGCAAATATCCGCTGCTGGAGGGCGATGATGCGCCGTGGCGTGTCTGGCAGCAGACCGATGAAGAGGTCGCCTGGCAAATTCGCCCGCCGATGATCGACGACTCGGCGGGACTCATGGTCGCCGCTGAAGAGGGGCTCGGGTTTGCGTTGGCCCGCTGGACGGTCATCACACGCTCGCTGCAGCGGGGCACTCTGCGACTTGCAAGCAAGGAGGCATTGCCGTACGGGATGTCTTTTTACTTCGTGTGCCCGCGATCGTACCTGGCGCTGCCCAAAGTGGCGCAGTTTCGGGAGTGGATCCTGGCTGCGGCGCGCGACTTTCAGGGTCCGCCGCCGCCGCGCGCCGGCAAGACGGGAGCCTGAGTCCGTGACCGCTCGCATCGTTCGCCTTGGAAGCGGCCGCATCCGCGGAGAAGGCCTGCGTCTCGGCACCGTACGGCGTCCGCCTCGAGGCATCCCAAAAAGCGACTACGCGCGCAAGAACTATTATGACCTGTGGCTGCCGATGCTGGCGCCGAGCGCCGAGACGGTCAAACTCGCGTTGACGGGGCGCTCGGAGGCCGACTGGAATCGGTTCGTGCGGAAATACCGGCGCGAAATGTCTGCCACGGCGGCGCGATCGACGCTCGATCTGCTGGCCGAGCTGTCTCATCAGGCGAATTTTTCGATCGGCTGCTATTGCGCCGATGAATCCCGCTGCCACCGTTCCGTGTTGCGGGAACTCCTGCTCGAGCGCGGGGCGCGGGTCAACCCGGCTCGAGGCCGCACCGCCGTCACCTCGATCTCGACCAGGTAGCCGCGCGGGAGTGTATTGTGCGAGGCAGCGGATGAGCGGTACTGACGCGGTAGGTCCTAGGTCCAATGGGGCATGGGCGGATGCTTAGGTACCGTCGGTTTCACCGCTGCGCACCGCCGTCGGCGAGTCCGGCAGCCCCCACTGAGTTCAAGGAATCATCCGTGAGAATCATCATCCGCCTTTTCGCCGTCGCCCTCCTCCTCCTGGCTGGAGGCGCATACGCGGACGATTACACCGACACGGTCTCGCTCTTCAAGAACGCAGGTGTTAGCGCCACGTTTTTCCCGAGGTGCTATGCCTATGCGGTGTTTCCGACGGTAGGCGAAGGCGGTTTCATCATCGGAGGCGCGCGCGGCACGGGGCGTGTGTTCGTGCACGATAAGTACGTGGGCGACACGACGATGACGCAACTGAGCGCGGGCTTCCAGTTGGGCGGCAAAGCCTATAGCCAGATCATCTTCTTCGAGGATAAGCGGGCGCTTGATGAATTCGAGACGGGCTCATTCGAGTTTTCCGCCGGGGTGAGCGCAATTGCTGTGACCGCCGGGGCCTCCGCGAGCGCGGGTACAACGGGAGCCACCTCGGGGGCGAGCGGCGGAATGAAAGATGCCGTAACGGCGAGCGGCGGCTATCAAAAGGGGGTGGCGGTATTCACCATCGCCAAAGGCGGCCTCATGTATACCGCAACCGTCGCGGGTCAAAAGTTCAGCTTCACGCCGCGGTGAGTTGCCGTTCGAAGCTCAATTTTTGGCGCGCTCGTTTCTGAATTGTTTAATACTATAATCAATTATTTATAAATTATATCTTATATCTTTTCGAGACTATCTCGCGCCGTAATACTGCGTGAGATAGTCGACGATCGGGGCCACGTCGCTCTCCGGGATGGGGGCACCCATCGCCTTCATCATCTTACGTACCTCCGCTTCCCATGCGGTGCGGGTCAGGAAGGGAGAATTCATCACGATGTAATCCAAGCTGTGGCACGTCGAGCAGCGCAGTTGTACGAGCCTCGCCTGCGTGCCGCCGCCAAGTTTGATCGATTCTTCCCCGCCTTGCGTCGATAGCGCGAGAAGGGTCAACAGCAGCAGCGCACCGGATCGCCTTCTCATATCGGTAGTACCATCTTCAGAGGATCTCGAGCACAACCTTTTGCGCGACGTTGTTATGGTACCCCGCGCCATTGAAGATCAGATCGGCGGGTTGCGATGTACCCTGGACGCCATTCGCACGTGCCATGACGGAAAGAGGGCCGGACGCTCGCGGCAGGTGCGTGATCTGCCATGGGCGGAACGAATACCTGCCCTGGCTCGCGCCGAGATCCGCCGTTTGCCAACTGCGCCCCTCGTCAACGGATACTTCAACGCCGCGGATGCCATAGCCCGCATCCCATGCGATGCCCTTGATGAGGATGGGTTGATTGGACGCAAAGCGCTGTCCATCGAGGATGTTGGTCATGAGTGAGTTCACCAATATCTCGGTGATCGGAGTGCTTGTTTCCGTTTCCTGCGAGGTGAATCGGTCGATGACTGGAAATTTGCCCTTCGGAATTCGGTATGCCGTGCTCATCCAATAGCTGGTGAGCGGTTGCGACAGCGCGCGAATCTCGCTCACCTGCTTCACCCAGTAGGTCGCCGTCCATCCGGGTACCACGATGCGCGCGGGAAAGCCGTTCCAATGCGGAAGCGGCGCGCCGTTCATTTCGTAGGCGACCAAGGTGTTCTCCTCCGTCGCCTTCCAGGTGGGGATACTCTTCATGAAGGTGGGAGTCGCCTCGAGCGGCGCACGGTCGCTGCCGTTGAAGGCGATCTCCACTGCGTTCTTCTGCAAATTTGCCCGCCCGAGGATGTCCTTCAAGCGTACGCCCTTCCAGCGCGCGTTCCCCATCGCGCCGGACCCCCACTGCACGCCCGCTACGCGCGGTGCGGAGAAGCCGCGCCGGTTGCCCGCACATTGGCACACCGCAACGAGTTCAGCGGGTTCGAAATCCCGCTTCAACTCCTCCAAGCCCACGTCGAACGCCCGCTCGACGCCGTCTCCGCTCACGTGGAGCCGCCACGAACCCGGATCGATGCGCGGAATGTCGGACAGATGCCAGCGCACGAAAAATCGATCGTTCGGCGTGATCGCAGCGTCGAAGAATTCCACCGGAGATTCGTAATTCGGCGGTCGGACCGAGCGTCTGATCAGAGATTGTTTTCCAGGCAACGCTGCACGGGCTGCAGAGTCCAGGGTTCCCTGCCGCAATTGCCCTTGTGCACGACGCATCATCAAGCCCGCGTTGGCGAGCACGATACCCCCGGCCACCGTGCGCAGAAAAAGGCGCCTAGTCGGCATCTGCATCGGCGCTCGACCACACCGGCGCGCGTTTTTGCAGGAAGGCGTCGAGTCCTTCGCACGCATCCGGGTGCATCATGTTGCGGGCCATGACTTCGGCCGCAAACGCATACGCGTCGCTCAGCGGCATCTGCTGCTGCCGATAGAACATGGACTTACCATAGCGAATGGCCGCGGGACTCTTGCCGGCGATTTCCGTGGTCTTGCGCGCAATGGCTGCGTCCAGATCGCCGATCGGAACGACTTCGCTCACCAGTCCGAAGTCCAATGCCGTGGCCGCATCGATGAACCGGCCGCTCACCAGCATATCGAACGCGCGCTTCGGGGAGATATTGCGCGACAATGCGACCGACGGGGTCGAGCAGAACAGGCCGACGTTGATGCCGGAGACGGCAAATCGCGCGGAGTCGGCGGCGATCGCCAAGTCGCAACTGGCGACCAATTGGCAACCGGCGGCGGTGGCAATGCCATGCACCCGAGCGATGACGGGAACCGGGAGGAGTTGGATGCCCTGCATCAGGCGCGCGCAGCGTGCAAACAGTTCTTGGTAATACGAGAGGCGGCGATTGCCGCGCATCTCGAGCAAATCGTGACCGGCACAAAACGCTTTGCCCGCGCCGGAGATGACCACGCATCGCACCTGCGTATCGGCCGAAAGCGCTTCGAGCTCGGACAAGAATGCCCCCAACACGGCTTCCGACAGGGCATTCAACTGCAGCGGCCGGTTCATGCGCAGGGTCACGATACCGTCTGTCGATTCTCGAATCAGCGGGGGTTCCCCGATCGGTTGATTTTGGTCCAATGAGGCGACCTCACTTGAAATGATTCGTTACGTACGTTTCCGCTGTCGTTCGACCATAGCACTTCGATCGGCAACGCGGAAGCGTGACTTCGGATCACGATATTCGGTGGTTTTCTGACGCGACCGCTCGACGCCGCGCTCTGTCGGAGGGGCGCCGATTCGTGCGTTAATGGCGCATGCAAGCTGCGTCAATCATTCGCAACGGGCTGATCGTCGCGGCCGCGGTCTTGATAGGTTTGCTCGGCGCGCTCGTCGGACTCGTTGCGGCCGTGGACGCCGGCCACTTTCGAGGAGCCTTCATTCGTATTCTGGCTGCGCACGTCGGCCGTCCGATCGAGGTCCACGGCAGGCTCGAGGCGCACCTCTTCTCATCGCATCCGAGCGTGGTGGCCGAACGCGTCGCCATACTCAACCCACCGTGGATGCCTTCCGGAATCACGGTGGAGGCTGAAAGGATCTCGGTGGTGGCCACGCCCGTGCGGATCGGCCAAGCGATCGGTATCCTGCAGCTGGAGTTGCAAGGGGCCGATTTCCGTCTGGTGCGAGACTCGAGAGGCCATGCCAACTGGCAGTTGACCGATCCGGACACCAGCGATAATACGCTGTCGCCGATACTGCGCGACTTGTCGATACCGAACGCGCGCGTGGTGCTCGACGACGACCTGCGTCACCTCAAGTTCAAGGGCAATGTGTCGGCGCGCCAGGTCAGCGACAAAAACTCCACGCCAGCGGTTCACATCAGCGGCACGGGCGTATTGAACGGTCGAGAGGCTTCTTTCGAGGTGACCGGTGACTCGCTGGTCTCCGCGAGTCACGAAAGCCCCTACCACTTCGTGTTCGCCGAGCATTCGAGCGGCTCGCACCTCAGCGGTCATGGCTTTCTACCGCGGCCTTTCGATTTCGATCTGATCGACGCGTCCTTCGATGCGGCCGGGGAAGATCTCAAGGACCTTTTCTTTTTGACCGGCGTCACGCTGATCGATACGGGCGCATATCGGCTGTCCGGCAAACTCGCCCGCCGGGGGAACCGCACGAAGTTCAGCGACCTGGTCGCCCATTCCGGACAGAGCGATATACAAGGTAACGTGACGGTCGATTCCTCGCGCGATCGGCCGAACATCGACTTTGATTTGAGCTCGCAGCTGCTGCGCTTGTCGGACCTTGGCGCACGCGCGGCCGGCCGTGTCGACGCTTCCCAGGTGGATCCACCGCTCTTGCTGTCCGACGCGGCGCTCAATCCGAATACCGTTCGCGCGGATGATGCGACCGTGAATTTCCGCGCGCATCGAGTTCAAGTCGACCGCGTCTCGCTCGACGGACTCTCCGCAAAAGCGAGGATGGATCATGGTGTGCTCAAAGTCGACCCGCTGTTGGCCGAGGTGCTCGGCGGCAAACTCATTGCCCATGCGGTGCTCGATGCGCGGCCGACGATTCCCGCGGACGCTTTGGACCTCAAGATCAGTGATCTGCAACTGGGGCGAATCGGATCCCAAGGGAGCGCGCAGGCGCCCTTTCAAGGCTCGCTTCGGGCACGGCTGAGCGTCACCGGCCACGGTAGCTCGTTGCATCAACTCGCCGCGAGCGCGAACGGCACCTTCACCGCGGTGCTGCCGCAAGGCGCCATTCGTGACTCGCTGGCGGAAATGACCGGCGTCGATCTTCGCGGGCTGGGACTGATGCTCACCAAGAGCACGCGGGAGGCCAACATCCGATGCGGCGTGGCCGCGTTCAAGGCGCACGATGGTACGCTCACCGCGCAGCGCATCATTTTGGACACCGATCCTGTCCTCATCGTCGGCGAAGGCCAAGTACACCTCGATTCCGAGGCCCTCGATTTGTTGTTCCGCGGCCATCCCAAAGAGTTGCGGCTGTTTCGCTTGCGAGCGCCCGTGCTGCTGCGCGGCACGTTGAGCCACCCGGCATTCAACGTCGGCTCACAGCGCGTGCTCCAGGTGATCGATCCCGGCCATACCAAGGATGCGGACTGCGGCGCGTTGCTTGCGGCCGCGGATTCGAATGAGGAGCGATAAGCGCACGCGCTTTTGTTCTAATCCAACAGTGCATGCCCTTTCGGCAATTGATGCGCATACCAGGCGGCGAGACGATGCCGGATGGTCTTCTCTCCCACTTGGTCTTCGGGCATCGGTGCTATGAGCTTGTCGTGCACGAGCAAGCGATAGACATACAGGGCTTTGTCGCTCGCCGAGTCGGTCGCTTCGAATTCAACCGCACCGCGTCCCTCGGCATACTGCACGCCGGCCGCCAGCGCCGCCTTGAACAATTCCGCCTCGTGTCTGAGCTTCTTCATGAGCCCCCCGCTGATGCGCCACCGATCATACGCGATCCAGATGGGGTTCGCGCTCACCGGGCCCTCGAGATCAATTGCGCGCCGGCCTGTGCGCGCCGAATCTATCACACGCCGATACGCCCGTGCCGATCCGCGCTATGATTTACGTGGTCACGTGAAGCAGCGGAGATGGACGATGATGGAATTCGACTCGGATGACATTGCGTACCGGCCGACGACCGGCGTTCGCCGCATGCATGAGACGCCGTTGGTCGCGGCCTCGGAGAGCAGCTTAATGGGCTACGGCACCCTGGTCGATGATCCGCACAATTTTCCGATCGAGATCGTGCGCTGGCCGGCGCGCGGGTGGCGGCAGATCGACGCGAATTCGGGAAACCAAGGCGGCATCACGGAGGGCGTATTCGAATTCTGGTGGAAGGGTGAGACGCTATATGCGCGCAACAATGCGGTTGGAGACAGCTATCTGTTCGGCTGGAGCAATTGGCCCGAAGAGGCTGCGGACGGCGGCGCCACGACCAAGCGTGACCGTGCGCTGATCTGGCGCGCGAACTATCACCCGGACGGGGGGCAGCTTGTTTTTCCCCTGCATGGCGAGAGTTTTGTCGTGCCGCTCGCCCTGCCCGGCGATGACATCACGCCGGACCGCTTCCGGACATTCTGGTGCGACGGCAGCCGCGGACTGTACATCCATCCGAACGTATGGCATGGAGCATTCGTTCCCTTGCGCGACCACGCGCAGTTTCTCGACCGTCAAGGGCGAGTGCACGCGAGGGTGTCGGTGGATTTCCCCAAGGAGTTCGGCTGCTACCTCGCCGCCCCGCTGCCTCACGATTGAGGCCGTCGCCGCTCACCCAGCCAATTCAGACGATCCGGCACGGAATCATCGCGTCTTCATCGAATGTGTAGACGGCGCATAGGCGGTGGTAGCCATCGGCAATGATCAGCTTGCCATGCTCCGGATCGCGGCACAGCAGCAGCGGCGAGATCGGCTGCTTTTGAGCGATGAGTTTGCGGTACCTCGCCACGTGGCTGTCGCTCGCGCCGAGCAAGGGCACTTGCGAGGCCCTGAAGATGTCCTTCGCGGCAAATTCCACGATCTCGGCGTCCGCCAATTTCTGTATCAACCGCTTTGCCGTCCGTGGTTTCAGCACCAAACTCAAGTACGACTGGGCTGCGGGATAGTCGTGCTTCTGCGGCTTGCCGAGCCACTTTATTGTTATGGTTTTCATTGCCGTGCATTCTACCCGGATCGGGGGCTCTCTGAATCTCGCTATCTCGCTCCCAATCCGGCGATCAATGCGGCCCAGCCGACTTCGTCGATGAGCGTTATTCGGCAGGTATTCGCGAGTGCGCGCGCCTCGGAGGTAAAGCGACCGGCGGTGATCACGTAGCCGCCACTCGCGCCGACCGCCCGGATGGTGCCGCTCAATTCGCGAATCGCAGTGACGTCCACCTGCGGCTTGCGCCAATGTTTGCACTGGACGAGGAAGCGCTCACCATCCTTGGCCAATCCCAGGACGCCGCCGTCCGAAATGCTGGCGCCGAATCCGGTCACGGTAAATCCCCGATGCCGGAACGCCTCACCGACGAGCCGTTCGAAGTCCCGCCAGCCGAGCGATGCCGGGTAAGACGACGTCGCGCGACGTTCGATGAGTCTCGAACGCATTTGCCGGACGAAAGCGAGTGCTGCCATGATGCATTCTCACAGAGCTCACGCGCGCGGCGCTGCGAAGTCAATCACGAACGTGCGATCAATGATGGGATTGTATGGAGCGCAGATAATCGACGATCTGATCGATCAATTCGGCGGCGTGACGGCGCCGCGTGGCATCTTCCCCTTCGTAGCCATAGAATTCCCATCCCCAAACCGGCATCTCCGCTGAGCCGTGAGCGCGCGGCATGGATCGTCCATCGATGATGCGGTGGATTTCCTCGGCGGGAAAAACGCCGCCGCGGCGTTTGGCGAGCTCTGTGAGATCCGGCACCTTGTGCCGCAAACTTGGCGCAACGGGCCCATCGCCGTGTCCCTGCAAGCCGTGACAACTGGCACAAAATTCGCGATACAGTTCCGTGCCCGACATGTCGGGCGCCTCCCCCGCGTTGCTGATTACCGTGAAGAGCAGCGGCGCTATGAGGATGAGTTTTCTGCGGTGCTGAAAGATCGGCGCAAATCGCATCATATTCTCCAGAAGAGCGTTTGCTCGTCGCGAAAGACGACAATCTACTACGCTGCGACGCGCTAGACTCCCCTTCTCTCGTATCTACCGCTCAGGAGCGTTCCCGCATGCGTCGACCCCAGCGTCCGGGCCAAGTCGGTTCCCGCCTTTGCGCCGTGCTCGCGTTCGGCCTCACGGTGTTGTCGCCGCCGGCCGGCATGGCGGACGAGCCGCAGATGCCGACATCGATCGATGAAGCCATCCGCATGGAACGGGCTGATGCGCTGCCGCGCACGGCCTTCTACGACACGCCCGCGCTCGGTACGAGCAAGCCCGGCGAGCTTCTGCGGCAGGAGGCTGGCGCCGGGTACGCAGTTCCGGCCGGCGCCACGGCGGTACGCATTCTCTATCACTCGCTCAACGCCGATGGTACGGATGTGGCCGCTTCCGGCGTCGTTCTGATCCCGGCCGGTAAGGCACCCCCCGGTGGTTGGCCGGTGATCGCCTGGGCCCACGGCACGAGCGGGGTCGCCAGACAATGCGCGCCCTCGCTGCAGAAGGACATGGAATACGGCGAGGAGGGACTGATGCCGATGGTCAGGGCGGGATTTGCCGTCGTTGCCACGGACTATCACGGCCTCGGCACGCAGGGGCCGCACGAGTATGTCAACAAGACCGCGCAGGCCCACGACGTGATCTACTCCGTTCCCGCCGCGCACACCGCCGTCCCCGCCCTCGGGCGGCGCTGGGTCGTCATCGGCCATTCTCAGGGCGGACTTGCGGCGTGGGGCGTTGCGGAAATGGAGGCGACGCTGCGCGATGCCGATTATCTTGGCGCCATTTCGGTCGCCGGCGCCGCCGATCTCAAATCCATCCTGACCGCGATGGGCGAGCCGGGCAGCACCGCCTCCTACTATCTCGGCTACATGGCGTATGCGATGAAGGCACGCACGCCCTCATTCCAGCCGTCCGACATGCTGACGGGCGAAGCGCTCAAGCGCTACACCGATGTGACCACCAAGGGCTGCTGGAATTACGCGTATGCCGCCTTTATCAACGCCCCGGTCGGGCCTGTGCTGAAGCCCGGATGGGATCAGACCCCGGCGGCAAGACGCTTCTTCGCGGACAACGAGTTGGGCCGATCGGCGGTCGGCGGGCCCTTGCTCGTGATCGGCGGCGAGGCGGATGAAACGGTGCCGTTCGCACCCTTGCGCGCCGTCGCAAAACGGGCTTGCCGCAACGGCAGTGCACTCACCTTCCGCTCCTACCCCGGTCTCGATCATGATCCGACGATGGACAAGTCGACGCCGGATCAACTCGCCTGGGTTCGCGATCGATTCTCGGGCACCACCGCTACCAGCAACTGCGCGAGCCTCGCCGATTAGACGACCCAGGTTTCGGCGTTTGGATTCTCAAATCAATTCGATCTCGACGAATCGAAACTCATGCGGGTTCGCGTTGATGACGTTGTGAGCGACCCCGGCAGGGCGGGCATACGACGATCCGGCATCGAGATGCACTTCCCTCGTTCCGGCGGGCTCCTCCAGCCGCAACACGCCGCTGGTCAACGGAACGACGATATAATCGTGAGTGTGCACGTGGTAGCCGGTTTCCGCGCCTGGAGCGAACCGCCACTCGGTCACGATGACCCGCTCGTTGTCGAGCTGTACGGTCGCAGTCGCCTTCATGTTTCCGTTCCAGATATTATGTGTTTACTCATATGGTTATATGATCTTACTATTATTTACCTTTAGCGTTTGATTCAAATCCGGGCGCAAGGTCGGCCGGAGACTCTCATAGGCGCGCGCCGCGCGCAGGACCAGGGCATCGGCGAACATCGCGCCCACGAACTGCAAGCCGATCGGCAGACCGCCTGCGGTCAATCCGCATGGCACCGTGCACGCCGGTTGTTGGGTCAAATTGAACGGGTAGCTGAAGGGTGTCCAACTCAGCATGGCGTCGGACGTCATCGCGCGCTCGCCGGCCGCGCGTGCCTCGAAGGCCGGCACCGCCACGGTGGGCGTGATGAGCAGGTCGAAGCGCTGCATGAACTGTCGCAGGTGCGAACCCAGCGCTCCGCGCCGCAAGACGAGCCGCTGGACGTCGAGGGCGCTGAAGGCGGCGCCGAGATGCGCCTCGGCGGCGAAATCCGGATCCGTCACGGCTTGCTGTTGGGCAGTCAACGTATTCCACAGCGTCCATGCACCCACGAACCAGAGGCCGCACGTAATTTCCAACGGGTCCTCCATCCCAGGATCGACCGCCTCTACGTGCGCACCGAGTTCGGTCAGCCGCCGTACCGCCCGGGCGCATGCCGCCGCCACCTCGGGGTCCACATTGCGCGCATAACCGAGGGTCGGCGACCAGGCGATGCGCAAGCCGCGGATGCCATCATCGAGCCCGATGCGGTAGTCGCGGGCATCGGGCGGCAGCGAGGTCCAGTCGCGAGCGTCGGGCTGCGCCAGGACGGTGAGCATCAACGCGGCGTCCTGCACACTCATGGTGTGCGGTCCGAGATGAGCGACGGTACCGAAGGGCGACAAGGGATACGCCGGCACGCGCCCGAAGCTGGGCTTCAGGCCGACATTGCCGCAGAACGCGGCGGGGATACGCACGCTTCCGGCGCCGTCGGTACCGACCGAGAGGGGGCCCATGCCTGCCGCCACCGCGCTCGCCGTGCCCCCCGAAGAGCCCCCTGAGGTCTTGCTCGGGTCCCAGGGATTTCGCGTAATCCCGGTCAGCGGCGAATTGGTCTCGCCTTTGCAGCCGAACTCGGGTGTCGTGGTTTTGCCGATCAAAACTGCGCCGGCTTCGCGCAGCCGGGCCGCGGCGGGGGCGTCAATCTCCCATGGCTGCTGCGGATCGACGGTGCGGCTGCCGCGCAAGGTCGGCATACCACGGGTGAGGATCAGGTCCTTGATCGAGGTCGGTACGCCGTCGAGCGGACCGCAAGGCTCGCCCCGCCGCCAGCGCTCTTCGCTGTGTTTGGCGGCCGCGAGTGCATTCTCGGTTGCGATGAAACTATAGGCTCGCAGAATCGGGTTGAGCCGGTCGATGCGCTCGAGTACTGCGCGGGTGGCCTCCAGCGGCGAGGCCTCGCCGGAGCGGTATAGGGCAAGCAATTCGGTGGCACTGCAATCGGCGAGATCGGTGACGCTCACGGCCTCTCCTTGAGATCTGGGGCGATGTACGAACGACATAGCATAGCCCCAGAAATCGGGAGTTCGTCCCCCAATTGCGGGCGCGCAATCAGCCGCTCAAATGAGCGCTGAGGTCATCGCGCGCCTGCCGGATCGGCGGGGCTTGCCGCAGTCGTCTGCCCTTTCTCGCCTTTCATCGCAGCGCGGGTCTCCGCGGCACTGCGCTTCGCGGCGGCGGCGATCTCGTGTCCCACGGCCTTGCCAGCTACCGCGACGCGATGCGCGCCTTCCTTGACCGAAGCCCCAACCAATTTGGCGTCGCGCTTGACCGCCGCGGCGAACTCATGGGCGCGGCTCGAGCCGGTATTGCCCTCGGGTTGATCATCGGCGGCGCACGCAACGCCCGCGAGCGCAAGCGCCAGCGCACAGACGGCGATGACGCCGCGGCTCGCGGCCGATCTCATCGATCGTGATCGTGGCCGCGATCGTGATCATCGTCGCGGTCGCGGCCGTGCTCGTCGTGGTCGTGGTGCTCGTCGTGCTCATGGGCGTAGTGACGACGCGCGTAGTCGGGCTCGTATTCCGCCGATCGGATGAAGTAGACCGGGCGATTGCAGGCGTGGTACTCGTGACAATGTTTGCGCCAATTCTTTGCATGTTCCGGCGGCACGTGCAGATACACGGGCGGCGGCGGCGCTGCCTGCGGTTCGATCAACATCGGCTGTGCGTAGACGAGCGGCGGCGGAGCGGCATTGCCGATCTGCACTTGGCCGTAAATGCCGGGGGCGACCTGCCCGGAGACAATTACGTTGATGCCCAGGTCGCCTGCACGAGCGCTGAGTGCACCGCAGAGCGAGATCGCTGCCGCCAAAACCATTGACCATTGACGCATGCTGCATTTCCTTTACGAGTCGCGCACACCTTGCGCAAAAAAGCCCTTCATGTTGCCTGCCGACAGCGTGTGTTCGCCGTTCGAATTTGCACCGCATGTTCCGGCAGCGCTGCGGCCGATTCAAGACTACAGCCGTCGTAAAATGCCGACTCGGCACGCGTAAACGCTCGAGAATTCTCAAACTGTGATCGAATTCCGCAGGGCGCGCAAAATCGCGTGATGCCGCCCGAACGCAATGCTGGCGCTTTACCGCGCCGCCCGCATTCCGCCGCTCGCCTGGATGCGCCCTGTGGGACTTCCCCTACAGCGACTCGCCAGCGGCAGCCACTCGCGATCCCGTGCCGACTGGTCGAGGCTGCAGCGTCGACTCATTGAGCAATGGGCTCGGCAATGTCCACCAACTCGAGCAATGTCCACCAACTCGTAGGAGCAGCTTCCATGGCGAAAGAATCAACCTCGAATCACGGCGAGGGAGACCCCGAGGCAGCGGCGCGATTCAATTCGGCCGAGCAGAAATTCGTCGATTCGACCCGCGGCAAGCAGAAAATTCAGGAAGGCGCGCACGTGCGGCCGGAAGACGAGGCTGACCTGGCGAAGGCGGAGAAGGCCGCCCGGGAGCGCGCCAAAGGCGAGGATCCGGCGGTGACCCGAGGCGATAAGCTTTAGCAGCTCTCCACGAGGCGCAAGAGCCCCTCAGCCGGCCGTGTTGCCGCCGTCGATCAACCAAGCGGCACCGGTGACATAGCTCGCCGCCCCGGAGGCGAGAAACGCCACCACCCGCGCAACTTCCGGCGGGCTGCCGACGCGCCCGAGGGGGAACGCTGCACCCTTGCGTGCGAGACCCGCCACCGTGTCCTCGCCGCGGGAGTGAATACCTTCCAATAACATCGGCGTCTCGATGTCGCCGGGGCACACCGCATTGACCCGGATCCCCTGATGACCGTGGTCCAACGCCATCGCCCTCGTAAGCTGCAATACGGCCCCCTTCGATGCGCAATAAGCCGCCTCACCCTTGCCGGCGACCACGGCGAAATCCGATGCGATATTGACGATACTGCCCCTGCCGACTTGGACCATGTGCCGTAGCGCGGCGCGCGAGCAGCGCATGACCGCCGTGACGTTCACGTCCATCACCTGCGCCCAATCGGCATCGGAGGTCTCCAGAACGCTGCCGCGATGGGTGATGCCGGCATTGTTGATCAGAATATCGAGCCGGCCGAACACAGAGAGCGCCTCGGAAATGAGACGATCGGGAAACTCCGGATCGGTGATGTCGCCGGCGAGAAAGCGGGCACCCAGTCGCGCGGCCAACTCGGAGCCTGCGCTTCGATTGCGACCGGTGAGCAGCAGCTGCGCTCCCGAGGCGGCGAACTCTTCAGCGATGGCTCGGCCGATGCCCGACGTTGCGCCGGTCACCAACGCCGTCATACCGGCTAATTCCGTCAGGACACCCTCCCCGCACGCGTCCGGTCGCGCCGGGCGTCATTGTACCGTGTCCTCGCGCCCTACACCCTGCGGTACGCCGCGAGCTTGCTGTGGGTGCGCATCGCATCCTCCTGACTCAGGGCGCCCGTCTGCGCAACCGTCTCGCGGACGACGCGTTCGAACTCGCTCGCGGGCAAGGGCCGGCTGAAGTGGTAGCCCTGATACTCGTCGCATCCCACGGCCTTCAGGAAGTCGAGCTGCGCCGGGGTCTCGACGCCCTCTGCAACCACTTTGAGGCGCAGACTGTGTGCCAGCGAGACGATTGCGCGTACGATCGACGCGTCCTCCGGGCGGCTCGCGATTTCGTTGATGAACACGCGATCGATCTTCAGCTTATCGATCGGGAAACGGCGCAGATAGCTCATACTCGAATACCCGGTGCCGAAGTCGTCCACCGACACCAGCACGCCCATGGCGCTCAATTGCTCGAGAATGGCAATCGACTCCTCGGGATCGCTCATCACGGCACTTTCGGTGAGCTCCACTTCCAGATATTGCGGTTGAATACCGGCATCGTCCAATGCGCGGCGTATGGTGTCGGTCAGGCCGCTGCCGCGGAACTGCGAGGGCGACAAATTGACGGAGATGCGCAGCGGCGTAAGGCCGGCATCCTGCCAGGCGCGTGCCTGGCGGCACGCTTCCCGCACCACCCACTCGCCGATGGCTCCGATCAATCCGCATTCCTCGGCCAACGGAATGAAGCCGTCCGGTGAAATCAAGCCGCGCTTCGGATGGACCCAACGGATGAGGGCTTCGGCGCTGCGCACGACGCCGGTATTGGTGTTCACTTTCGGCTGGTAGTACAGCTGGAACTGATTGAGGGCGATGGCACTGTGCAGGTCGCTTTCGAGCTGCACCCGCTCCTCCGAGCCGGCGTTCATTCCTCCTTCGAAACACTGCACGTTGCCGCGGCCGCGCTGTTTGGCGCAATACATCGCGGCGTCCGCATGGGCAGTCAGCGCCTCGATCGAGGTCCCGTCCGTGGGATAGAACGCGATGCCGATGCTCGGCGAGGTGTGTACGTCGATGCCGGCGATTCGCACAGGCGCTTGCAAGACTTCGATCGCTCTCGCCGCGAGGCGCTTTGCATCCTCGGGATCTTGGATGGAAGTGATCAGCAAGACGAACTCATCGCCGCCGAAGCGCGCCACGGTGTCGACGGTTCGCACCAATCCGGTCAGGCGGCGGGCCACTTCCTGCAGCAGCTCATCGCCCGCATGATGCCCCAAGGAGTCGTTCACCAGCTTGAATCGATCGAGGTCGCATACCAAGAGAGCAAAGGATCGGCCGTCGCGATCGGCATGCGCCACCGCCTGGGTGAGCCGGTCGTCGAGCAGCACACGGTTTGGAAGACCCGTGAGCGCATCGTGAGTGGCCAGATGCCGCAGCTGGCGGTTCGCGGCTTCCAATCCTCGCGTTCGCAGCGTGATCACCTGCTCGAGGCGTTCCATCTGATCGCGCACCAGCCGCTCGTTCTGCCATTTTCGGGTGAGTGCGGTCGCACACTGCAGCACTTCGATGGGTTCAGCGGGTTTGCGCAACACCAGCAGCTTGTCCGAGTGCTGCAATCGGTCCACGACCTCGGACCAATCGTAGTCGGTATGCGCGGAGCAGATCACCACCTGCACGTCGGGATCCGCAGCCCAGAGATGTTCGATGGTCTGAAGGCCGTCCCAGCCGGGAGGCATGCGCATGTCGATGAACGCCATCGCGAATGGCCGGCCCTCGGCCAAGGCGTTGCGTGCCATCTCCACCCCTTCCTGGCCTTGGTAGGCGGAGGTGATCTCGAACTTCGGGCGCGACGCGCCGGCGCGCATTTCGCCGAACAAGTCCGCTTCCAGCACCGCCAAGGCAGCCTGCGCCGCATCCTCGGCATCGGTTCCCAAGACCTTGCGAAAGTCTCCGTGGATGGCCGCATTGTCATCGACCACGAGGATGCGATGGGCGTCGGGAACCTTAGCCACGGGCCGCACCTGAATGGATCAGCCGCCGTACCGGCTCCGCCTGCGCGAATTGAGCGTTCATTAAGCCGAGCATATCGGCCAACCGCCAACAAAACTGAAGCGGAGTTCACAGTTAGATATATCTCGGCGGGGCAAATTAGGCTGTCGCCGCCCCTCCGGGTGCCTGAGGCGGTGTTAAATCGCCCCCTTAGCGCCCATGCAGCGCTCAGTGCACCTGCGCCAATCCTTGCTCGAAATCCCCGGCAGCCTTATTGATGCCCGCGGCCGCATTTTCGATTACCTGGGCCACCTGCGGTACCTGGGCCTCTGCCTCGTTCCATTTCTTCTCATCCATGTATTCGCGCACGGCTGCGATCGGCTTTGCGCCATAGCCCGTGTACGCGCCCGGCGCGTAGATCTGGTTTTTGAACCAGGGTCGACCCGGAAGTCCCTTCTGGTTGAGGAATAGGCGCGATACGCGCAGCAAGTCCGCATTGATGAGGGACAGCGACTGCGCCGGGAGCGCCGGCGAACCCTTGGCCCGATATGACTCGACCACCTGCGAATAGCGCTCGGCGCTCTTCTTCAACGATGCAATCGCGTTCCTCATCGGTGCGAAATTGATGAAGGGCGGAATGGCTTCGGCCGGGGGCGGCGCCAGCGGCCTGCGTGGATCCCTGATCGCGGCGAACACGCCTTCCTTCAGTTCGAGCGCGCGCTCGGTGAACTCCTCCTGCTTGTCTTTGAGCAGCTTTTCGAGCTCGGTTTCGTATCTGGCAATGGCGTTTGCCTGTGGGGAGTAGTCGACGGGAATCATCGCGGCATCCGCCAATCGCATGATCGCGGTGCCCGCGGTCTGCGACAACGGCCCGCCCATAGGCGAAATCCCGATCGACGAAATGCGTGTACCAGTAGTAGTCGTCGTAGATCGAATGGTACTGGATTCCATCCTCCTCATTCTCGAACTCGAGGCTCAAGGTGGAAATGCCAGCATAATCTTGGAATGCGGTGAAGTCCGATCCGTCACCCAGCGCAGTCACCTCGAGATCGCTCCGTTTGCGCAGCTCCGTGCGCTCTTCGGCATCCTTGGCCCTTGCGATGCTGTACAGATGCGAGCGTTGAAAAACGGACAGGTGGGTTTCCGGATCCTGAATGTCGCGGGCCACCGCGCTGATGAGGTTCTGCAAATCCTGCGTGCCGCCCGGCAGCATGAACCCACGCTTGTTGGTGTCCGAATTCACGTACGCGATCGCGTGCTTCTGCAATTCCTCGAGGTGCGTTTCGACCCATTCGACCGAACCGAGCAGCCCCGGTTCTTCCCCGTCCCACGCACAGTAGATAATCGTGCGCTGCGGAGTCCAACCGTGCGCGTGCAGCTCGCCCAGCATGCGCGCCTCTTCCAACATCGCCGCTTGCCCGGAAATCGGATCCTCGGCCCCGTTCACCCACGCATCATGGTGGTTGCCGCGCAGCACCCACTCAGCGTTGTTCGAGCCGTGCAGCATCGCGATCACATCGTAGATCGGCTTGAGATCCCAGTTGGACGCCACGTTGAGATGCACGACGGCAGGTCCCGGACCGATGTGGTACGTAATCGCGAGTGCGCCGCGCCAGCTCTCCGGGGCGACCGGTCCTGTCAGCGCCGACAGCAGCGGCAGCGCATCGGCATACGAGATGGGCAGCACGGGAATGCGGGTAATGGTTTTCGCCTCCTTGAGGCTCAATCGCTTGGCCTTTGCAGTTGCACCGACGCCCGGGGTCAACGGGTCGCCCGGATAATCGGTGTCCATGACGCTGCCGCGCTGGACTCCTTCCTTGGGCCGCCAGCCGCCTGCGGGAAATTGATCGCCGGCGTAATAGCCGTCGCCATTCGGATCCGAGTAGATGATGCAGCCGATGGCCCCGTGTTCAGCGGCGACTTTCGGCTTGACGCCGCGCCAGCCATGCCCATAGCGGGCGATGACGATAGCGCCCTTCACCGAAATTCCAAACCGATCCAGCTCCTCGTAGTCCTCGCGATTACCGTAGTTGACATAGACCAAGGGTGCGGTGACGTCGCCGTCGGCGGAATACGCGTTGTAGGTGGGCAACTGCTCGGAGGTCTGGCCCGAGGTCGGATCCCCGGGGACGGGAGGCTCCTGGAGCTGCGCGCGAAAGCTCGTCGGCTTGAGCATTTCCAGGATGCGGGTCTTTGGAGTCGGAAAGAGAACCTGGAACGTTTCGATCTTGGCGTCGAATCCCCACTGTTTGAACCTGGCGAGAATCCATTCCGCGTTGTCCTTGTCATAGGGCGATCCGACATGATGCGGCCGAGCGCTCAGGCGCTGCATGTTCTCGCGGATGTTGTCGGCGGAAATGCCGGCCTGAAATTTCCGTTCCCATTCGCTTTCGAGCGCCGCGCCTTGCGCGCTGTAGCCGAGCAGTGAACCCGGTGCGGGAGCACCCGGTTCCGATTGACCGGCGAGCAACGGTGCAGCCGTGAACGCGCAACAGGCAAGCCAGCGATATCTCATGTGGCCCCCGGCGCCCTTAACCCACAGCGAAGACGTTCAGCTTATTGCCGTCGAGGTCGCGTCTGTCCACACCGAGCGCGACCATCACGCCGTTGCCGACGCTCGCGGGTTTCCCATCGAATGGTTTAGTCACACCCAGTCCGGGCAAGTGCGGCTGCGTTCCCCACGCGATGAACTGCCCGGTCTCCATCATTCGTTTGGCGCTCATCTCCCCAAGGAGCGCATCGTAAAAGGCGGCGGCGCGCGGCAAGTCATTGGTGCCCAAAGTTACATACCCAATCATGACGAACTCCTCGGTGAGTGGCGAAGGTCAACGGCAAGAGGCGGCCCCAATTGTTGCCAAATGCAAGGCGCACGTCCATTCGGCCGCGCCACCTTGCGGGCTTCGTCTGCGGGGGCGATAAGGCGTCAAGATGAGTAGGATGCCATTCAAGACGGCACGCGCATTGAAGACGCCACGCGCGAAGGCGGTACGCGCCGCGCCGCCGACTGGCCTGCCGCGACACCCGCGAGCCCGACCGTCGGCGGCGCTACCTATCCGGTGCCGCCGAAACTCCTATCGGCGATGATCCCTTGCATCATCCCGGGCGCTGTCCTTCGCATCTTCTCTCAGGTCGCCGACCTTGGCTTGCGCTGCCCCGACGTTCTTTTTGATTTTGCCCTTCAATTCCTGCGTCGGATTGCCCACCGTCTTGCCGGCTACTTCCTGAATTTTACCGGCCGCTTCTTTGGTTCGACCCTCGACTTGATCCTTATTGATACCCATAACGAGCTCCTCGGATATTCGTCGGCATGCGGCCGACACGCGAGTCCCACCGATGTGTGCCATCAAATATCCCACTCCGCGGGCACCCCCCTCTGTAGGAGCGCCCAGCGAGCTGATGTCGGACGTGGTCGAGTCGGGAGAGGGAAAAAGCCTGAAGGGGGGCCGGGCGCAGCGCTGCGGCCGGGGCGGTGCGCCGGGCGCGCAGACCCTGTATGGTTCACCCATTCGCCATTGAGAACCACGCCTTGAATTCCACCGCCATTGCCCTTCCGCAGTCCCAGGCTCCCTCCTCGGTCGAGCGCTGGTATGTCCTCATCACGATGTGCCTGATCTATGCGCTCAACATCGCGGATCGTTACGTGGTGTCGACCGTGCTCGAGCCGATCCGCCTCGAGCTTCGCTTGAACGACGCGGGCGTCGCGTTCCTCACGGGAGTGCCTCTCGCCTTGTTCTACGTCACGTTCGGACTGCCCATTTCGTGGCTGGCCGATCGCTTCAATCGTAGAAACATCGTCGCGACGGCGCTGGTTCTGTGGTCGACCTTCACCGTCATTTGCGGCCTCTCCCAGACGTATTTGCAACTTTTGCTCGCCCGCATCGGCGTGGGTGTTGGGGAAGCCGGCGGTCTGCCTCCCTCGTCGTCCATCGTCTCGGATTGTTTTCCGGCGAATCGGCGTCCGATGGCCTTTACCGTGCTCGCGCTCGGTGCACCGATTGGCGCTTGGCTCGGGGCGGACATGGCGGGCGCGGTCGCTCACACCTACGGCTGGCGCGCGGCCTTTCTCGTGCTGGGGTTCCCCGGCGTGGCCATGGGCACGCTGGTGTATTTGACGATCCGCGAACCTGCCCGCGGCCGATTGGATGCTCTCCGGGGCGAGGTCAAGGCCTCGCCGCTCGGCGCCGCCCGCTTCCTGTGGCGCCAACGGGCAGCGTTTCACGTGCTCATGGGCTGCGCAGTGTGCTCTCTCTGGGGTTGGGGCCTCATTTGGTGGACACCCACTTTTCTGATACGAACCTATGGCCTCGATGTGGGTCAGGCCGGCGCCATCACGGGACCCATTCACCTCGTCGGCGGAATGGCGGCCACTGCCGGTACCGCATGGCTTCTGTCGCTGCCCCACATGGTCGCTCCGCGGCGCGTCCTGTGGCTGCTGGCCGTGGGTGTCGGGCTCACGACGGTGCCCTCATTCTTCGCGTATTGGACACACCAGTTGTGGCTCGCGAAGCTGATGCTCTGGCTATACGTGCCGGCCATCTATTTTTTCATCGGCCCCTGCATGGGCCTGCTGCAAAACCTGGCGCCTTCGCATTTCCGCTCGATGTTCATTGCATTTTCCCTGCTCGTCGGGAACGTCTTCAACCTGATCGTGGCACCGCAGGCGGTTGGCCTCATGAGCGATTTCTTCGCGCACGGCCAGCCAACGGATGCCGCGTCGCTGCGCTTGGCGCTGCTGATCTTGGCACCCACGGGATTCTGGGCGGTGTGCCATTTCTGTCTCGCGAGCAGGACCATCATCCCCGACCTCAAGCGCGCCATCGGCTATGAGCAAGGCGCTGGCGATTGAATCGTGTGTCCGCGTGCTCCCGTCCAGCGCACGAGCGGGCACCGCGGTGCGCGCCATCATCGCTGCACGAATCCGATCACCTCGCCCGCGATTCCCTCGAGTACTTCCGCGACGCGCGGCATCAAGCAAGCGCCTGTCTCGTCGAAGACCCGCTCGGCAGAATTGATCGCGGCTCCGAGCGGCGTCGGCCAGCCGCGCAGCGCATGCACGATTTCACGGAGCGCCCCAAGCGTATTCACCGCCCCCGGCCAACCCCCGGCCGTGGCGATGCAGCCGACCGCCCGGCCGCTGAAGTAGGGCCGCACATCGGTGCGCAGATCCTCCGCATAGTCGAGAGCGTTCTTGATCAGGCCGGAGATGCTGCCGTGGTAGCCGGGAGACCCGATGATGATTCCGTCCGCCCTGGCGAGCTCGGCGATCAGCTCGCGAGCCGCATCGCAGCGCTCCGCATTGTCGGGTTGATAGAGGGGAAGCTGCAGCGCCGTGCCGCAGATCAGTTTGGTGCGTGCACCGGCACGTGCGGCCGCGCCGAGCGCGTGCCGCATCGCTTTTTCCGTGGTCGAGCCGGTTCGCAGCGTACCCCCGACCGCAACGATATACGGAGATTGCATCGCCCAAGCGTACCACGCACCCAATCGGCGCCGAGCGGCGGATGCGCGCGCGCCGAGGGGCGGTGCGCCCTACTCGGCGGTGCCGAGGTTTCGGCTCACGATGGCCTCGGCTTCCGCGTTAGCCTTCTCGAGGTCCTGCGCATACACCAGCGTATTGCCGACCGGTTTGTCGGCCGGCTGCAGCGGCAGCACCGGTCCCTCACGCCGGGTCGTATCCACCGTCGCCGTGGCGGAGAGCCCGACGCGCAGCGGCGAGGCGGCAAGATCCTTGTCGTCGATTTGAATTCTCACCGGCACGCGCTGCACCACTTTGATCCAGTTGCCGGATGCGTTTTGCGCCGGCAACAGGGCGAAGGCCGCTCCGGTACCTGCCGACATGCCGCTCACCCGCCCGTGGTAAATGAATGAGCTGCCGTACAGATCGCTGCGCACCTCGGCCGGCTGACCGAGGCGCAAATTACGCAGCTGCGCTTCTTTGAAATTCGCATCGACCCACAGCGAGCTCAGCGGAATCACGATCATCAGCGCCTGTCCCGGCTGAATGCTCTGACCGAGCTGCACGCTGCGCTCGGCAACGTACCCCCTCACCGGCGCGACCACGGAATTACGCTGCGCGGCAATCCACGCGTCGCGATACACCGCCTTGGCCTGGATCACGGCGGGGTTGTCTTGAACTCGAGTGCCATCGACCAACGCATGCGACGCCCCGGCTTGCCGGGTGGCTTGGGCGAGCGCGGCTTTTGCCAACTCCACCGATTCACGCGCGTGCCTCACCTCTTCGGGCGCGATCGCGCTCTCGCTCAGCAGCGGTTCGCGCTTCGCGAGATCGACCAGCGCTCGCGCGAGCTCTATCCTGCGTGCCGTAATCAGCGAATCATACTGATCGGCGGTCTCCTTCTCCTGGCGCACCTGGCGCACGGCCTGCGCCAAGGCGCCGGCGCTGCGTGCGAGTGCGACTTGTGCGTCGGTGGGATCGAGACGCACCAGGGCCTGCCCTGCTTCGACCAGCTGCGTGTCGTCGGCGAGCACTGCGATCACGGTGCCGGGAACCTGTGCCGAGATCACCACCTTGTTGCCGTTGACATAGGCGTCGTCGGTGCTCTCGCGCTTCGAGAGCACGAGCACCCAGTAAATCCCCCACAGCACGCCGATCACCACGAACCCCGCGGTGATCAGCAGCAGAACTCTGCGCCGCTTGCCGTTGGCGGGTCCCGGGGCTTCGGTCTCGACGTTTGCGTTCATGGCGTTGCCTTTTCGTAACCGCCGCCCAGCGCGCGCTTGAGTCCGATGTCCGCCGCAACAGCAGCCGCGTCGAGCTGCAGCAGAGCGTCGCGTTGTTCCAGCCAGGATTCCGTGGCAGCCAATTCGGTTCGCTGGTCTGTAACGCCCTGGCGAACCAAAGCCGCGGCGCTGCGCTTCAAATCGAGCGCCGCGTCGAGCTCGATCGCGCGCTGCGATCGTTGGGATGCGATCTGCGCGAGGGTGGATGCCTGGGTCGCCACGTCGCGCGCTGCGCCGACGACTGTATCCTGATAAGACGCGACAGCTGAATCGACGGCCGCCTGCGTTGCGCCGTAGCGCGCCTTCAGGCGGCCCGCATCGAAGAGCGGCAAATGGACCGCCGCACTCAGGTTCGGCACCCGGCTGCCGTACTCGAGCAAGGTCGTGACATTGACACTCTGCACGCCGATCAGGGCATTGATGCTCACGTCGGGAAAGAACTCGGCGCGAGCGGATTCGCGATTCCTTTCCGCCGCTTCCACGCGCCAGCGGCTCGCGGTGATGTCCGCGCGGCGCGAGATCAGATCGATCCGCACATCGGCCGGCAAAGAGCCGTCAACCGTCGGCAGCGCCCTCGCTTCCAACGGCGGCAGCTCCGCCTTGGAGCGGCCGACGAGCGCCGCCAGCGCCACGACGCGCAGCGTGGCCGACCCTTCGAGGATCGCGATCTGTTCGCGCACCGCGGCCAACGCCGAGTCGGCGCGATGCGCTTCGTCCTTGGACGCGAGTTCCGCACCGATCCGCGCGACGGCGATGGCGTTCTCACGCTCGACCGTGCTTTCGCGCTCCCGCGCCACCGCGATACGGCTCTGATCGGCCTGCCACCCGAAGTACGTGTCGGCGACGGAACTCGCCAGCATCAGCGCCGCGGCGCTGCGCTCGGCCTGTGACGCGTGCGCTTCATCGATCGCGGCCTCGACCGCATCGCGCTGTTTGCCCCACCAGTCGAAGGTATAGCTCGCCTGCAGCCCGAGGTCCGCGAGGTTGTACCAAGTGAATCCCAGCAATTGCGGTGGGAATAGCCCGTTGTCGCTCAGCCTCTGACGCGAGAAATCCCCGCTCGCCTGCAGATGCGCACCCGCAGCGGCGCTCGCCACCTGCACCGACCGGCGCGCGGACTCGAAGCGCGCCTGCGCCCCGGCGAGTGTCGGCGAGGAAGCGGTCGCCATATCGATCAGCCGATCGAGCGTCGGATCCCGATATTGCTGCCACCATTGCGCCGACGGCCATGCCGCGCCGCCGTCCGGGGCGTCCGACAACGGCGCCGCCTGCGGCAGCATCACCGGCTTCGGCTTCGGCGGCAGCCCGGCGCACCCGCCGAGTGCCAGCATCCATGCGAGCGCCCTCGATGCAAGCGCCGCGCGGCCCCGACGTCTCACAGAGGGCGCTCCCCCGGCTGCGCGGAGACGGGGTCCTCCAGTTTCATACCGAGGCGCTTGAGCTGGGCGATCAACTGCTGCTGCTCCGCATCCGAGAGATCCTTGAACAGTTCGCGCAGCGGCGCAAACAGCAGCGGCAGCAGTCGGCGCACCAATTCTTCGCCCTGCTCGGTGATGCGAAGGACCATGCGTCGGCGATCCTGCTCGCTCGAGAGGCGAGTGATCAGGTCTCGTTTCACGAGTGCATCGCTGATGCGCGACATGTTGGCCGGGCTTTGCGAAGTGCGCGCACACAAATCGCTCGGATGCGCCGCCCCTTCGGGCTGAGAGAAGAGCACCGTCAGCACGCGAAATTCCGCCTCGGTCAGACCGAAGGGACGAATCTGCTGATCCAGCATGGCGGCCACGCCGCGCCCTAAATGCAACAAAAGCCGGCTTAACATGATGCCGGCGACCGGCGCATCGGGCATCCGAGCGCTCAAGCGAAGCAGATTCGCCTCGAGCATATCGAACGAGGACGGGGAATGATTGGTCATTATATAGCTAATTATTAAATTACGAATATTTTATCTATGGAATGTCACGCGTGCAAATAGTTCTTGCGCCGGAAAACGACACATGTCATTTTTCAGACGTGAGTGTCGCCAAACACGAAAACCCGACCCGCCTGGATGAACCCCATCCGGATGGTCCCACCCGCCGGGTGGGTCGGCCGCGCCGCGGTACCGAGGCGGCGCGCACCGATGCCCTCATCGGCGCTGCCACTCGGGTGTTCCTGCGCGACGGCTATGGCCGCGCCAGCATCGACAAGGTGGCGTGCGAGGCCGCGGTATCTACGCGCACGATCTATGAGCGGTTCAAGAACAAGGCCGATCTGCTTGCCGCGGTCATCACCCGGTTGGTGGAACGCGACATGGAGAGCGTATTGGCGACCGCCGAACTCGAGCGCATGGACCTGCGGCAGGCGTTGATCACCATCGGCGAGACCATTACCGGGCGCGCCTGTGACCCGGACGCCGCCGCGCTGTTTCGCATCGTCGCCACCGAAGCTCAGCACTTTCCGGAACTCGCGGCGAAAATGCGCGGCAGCACCAAGGCACGGGTGGACAACGCCATTGCCAATTATTTCCGCAGTCAGATTCGGCGCGGCCAGCTCGTGCTGTCGGATCCCGACCGAGCGGCGGTCTTGTTCACGCAAATGATTTGTGCAGAGCTGCACGAGTGCCTACTGTTCGGCTCCGCCGAGGAAATGTCGAAAATCGACTTCACGGCTCACTTGAAGCAGGTGATCGAGATTTTCATGAACGGTGCCGTGCCGCGCACCCCGCCCTCGGCGCGACAAGAGCCTGCCGCATGAGGGGTCGAGTCAATTCCGTCCTCGCCGGGGTGCTCATCGGCGCGGTGGCCGGCTGCGCGGTCGGGCCGAACTTCAAGCCCCCAGAGGCGCCCGCCGGCGGCGCGTTCGTGCCCGCGGGGCGCCTGCCCGACCTCACGGCATCCGCGCCGCTGCCCGGCGGAGAGGCGCAGCGCTTCGTCGAGGGCTTGGATATTCCCGGGCAGTGGTGGACCTTGTTTCGATCCGCACGGTTGAATGAACTGATCGAGCGTGCGCTCGCGCACAGCCCCACGCTCGAGGCCGCGCAGGCGGCTTTGCGGCAGGCCAACGAAACCGCCGCCGCGCAACGCGGCGCTCTGTACCCGAGCGCCTCGGGAACCTATGAAGCGCAGCGCGCAAAGAGCTCCGCGGCGGCGTTTGGTCTGCCGAGCAGCGCGACGTATTACTACACGTTGAACAGCGCCAGCGTGAACGTGTCGTATACGCTCGATGCGTTCGGCGGCATCCGCCGCCAGATCGAAGCGCTCGATGCCCAGGCCGAGTATGAGCGATTCGCCCTCGAGGCGAGCTATTTGAGCCTCACGGCCAACGTGGTCACCGCGGCAATCGCCGAGGCCTCCCTGCGAGCCCAGGTCGCAGCGACCGAGGACATTGCGCATCTGCAGCAGCAGCAGCTCGACATCACGCAGCGGCGTGTCACGGCCGGCGGCGCCTCGCGTGCCGACGTGCTGCAGCAGCAGGCCACCCTGCAGGCGACGCTCGCGAGCCTGCCGACCCTGCGCAGTCAGCTCGACCAAGAGCGCAATCTGCTGGCTACGTACGTCGGCTCGCTGCCCTCCAACTATGACGGGGCGGCGATTCAACTCGATTCGCTCACCTTGCCGCAGGAGCTCCCGGTGAGCGTGCCGTCGAAGTTCGTCGAGCAGCGCCCCGATGTGCGCGAGTACTCCGCGCTGCTGCACGAAGCGACGGCGCAGGTCGGTGTCGCAACGGCCAATCTCCTGCCTCAGCTCACGCTCACCGGCAGCTACGGCGGCGATGCGGTCAAGTTCGCGGATATTTTTTCACCCGCCTCGGTGGTCTGGAGCCTCGCGGCCTCGGTGACGCAGCCGCTGTTCAAGGGCGGCCAGTTGGTGCATCAGCGCCGGGCGGCGGTGGCGGCGGCGCAGGAAGCGGCGGCCAATTACCGCGCGACGGTCATCACCGCGTTTCAAAATGTTTCCGATACCCTGTATGCGTTGCAAGGCGATGCCGACACCCTCGCCGCCCAAACGGCCGCCGAACGCTCGGCCGCCGGCAGCCTCGATCTGGTGCAGGCGCAGTACAAGGCCGGCGGCGCGAGTTATCTGCAGGTGCTCACCGCGGAACAGAGCTACCAGAACGCCGCCATCGCGCTCGTCAAGGCGCGCGCGCAGCGCTATGCCGACACCGCGGCCCTGTTCCAAGCACTGGGCGGCGGTTGGTGGAATCGCACCGATTTGACCGCCAATTCGACCATCTCACCTTAAGGATCGCTGCCAGCACCATGCAACCCGTACTCGCCGAGGATGGCAAGACCGTCAAGTTCAAGTCCATGATCAAGCCGCTCGCCATCATGCTCCTCATCGTCGCGGTCGTGCTCGGCGGGATTTTCGGCTGGCAGGCGTTCATCGGTTCGATGACCAGGAAATACATGGCCGGCGCAGCGAGTGCGCCGCAAACCGTATCGACGGCAACGGCGGTCGCCAGCACGTGGCAGTCGCAGATCCAAGCCGTGGGGACGCTGCGCGCCGTGCGCGGCGCCGACCTCTCGGCGCAGGCGTCCGGGGTGGTCGACGTAATCGAGTTCGACTCCGGCAACGAGGTGCCCGCCGGGAAACTGTTGCTGCGGCTGAAGCCCAACGATGATTTCGCCAAATTGCAGCAGCTGCAGGCGGCCGCGGAACTCGCCGAGCAAAATTACAAGCGCGACCAGGAACAGTTCGCGGCGCAGGCCATCAGTCAATCGACTCTCGATAGTGACGTGTCGACCCTCAAATCGGCCCGCGCTCAGGTGGCCGCGCAACAAGCGTTGATCGAGGAGAAGATCGTCAGGGCACCGTTTGCCGGTCGGCTGGGCATTCGCCAGGTCGACCTCGGCCAGTACTTGAACGCGGGCACGACCATCGTCACGCTGCAGGCGCTCGATCCGATCCTCGTCGACTTCTACCTGCCGCAACAGGCGCTCGAACACATCCGAATCGGCCAAGCCGCGACCGCGACCGTCGATACCTATCCGGGTGTCGATTTCGCCGGTGCGATCGAATCCATCAACTCCAAGGTGGACACCGCGAGCCGCAATATCCAGGTGCGCGCCTCCTTCCACAATGCCGACCGGCGGTTGGTGCCGGGCATGTTTGCGAACATCGCCGTCGACTCGGGCGAGGCGACGCGCCAGGTCACGCTGCCACAAACCGCCATCACCTACAACCCGTACGGCGACACGGTGTATCTCGTGCAGCACGACGGCAACCGCAACACCGTTCTGCAGCGCTTCGTCACGCTCGGCTCCACGCGCGGCGATCAGGTGGCGATCCTGAGCGGGATCAAAGAGGGCGATGTGGTGGTTTCCGCCGGCCAAATGAAACTGCGCAACGGAGCGGCGGTGATCATCAACAACAAGGTGTTGCCGACCGACAGCCCGAACCCCGCGCCGCCGAACGAGTAAGGCGCCCGCCGCATGAAATTTACCGACCTCTTCATACGCCGCCCCGTGCTCGCCTCGGTCGTGAGTCTGATGATTCTGATCGTGGGACTGCGCTCATTCAGCTCCCTGCAGGTGCTCGCGTACCCGAAGACGGAGAATGGCCTGGTTACCATCACGACGAGTTTTCCGGGCGCGGATCCGGACTCCATCGCTGGGTTCATCACGACGCCGATCGAGACGGCTGTCGCCCAGGCGAACGGCATCGACTACATGACCTCGATCAGCCAGAACAGCACCAGCACCATCACGGTGTTTCTACGCCAGAACTACGATACGTCTAAAGCCGCCGCTGAAATCAATATCAAGGTCAACTCGGTGCTGAATCAGCTGCCGAGCGGGGCATTGCAGCCCACCATCACGGTCAGAGTCGGACAGACCATCGACGCGATGTATTTCGCCTTCAACAGCACCACGCTCGCCGCCAACCAGATCACGGACTACCTGACGCGCGTTGTGCAGCCGATCCTGCAGTCCGTGCCGGGCGTTCAGACCGCCGAGGTTCTCGGCGCCCAGACCTTCTCCCTGCGGGCGTGGCTCGACCCGAAGAAATTAGCCGCCTATGGATTGACGGCGAGCGATGTGGCGGGCGCATTGGCGACGAACGACTACATTTCCGCGGTCGGCAATACCAAGGGTCAAATGATCCAGGTGACCCTGACCTCGACCACCAACCTGCATGCGCTGGAGGATTTTCGCAATCTCGTCGTCAAGCCGGTCAACGGCACCAACATTCGGTTGAGCGATGTGGCCGAGGTCACCCTCGGCGCCGACAGTTACGAGGCGCGGGTCTCCTTCAATGGCCAAACCGGGGTGTTCATCGGCATCCAAATTGCGCCCACCGCGAACCTGCTGACGGTGATCAAGGGGTGCAGAGACGTGTTTCCCGAAATCCAGGCGCAGTTGCCGCAAGGCCTGAATGCCCGCATCGCCTACGATTCGACCGATTTCGTGAACCAGTCGATCCACGAAGTGGCGGTCACCCTGGTCGAAGCGTTCATCATCGTCATGCTGGTCATTTTCGCCTTCTTGGGCTCGCCGCGCTCGGTGTTGATCCCGGTGATCGCGATTCCGCTCTCCCTGGTCGGCACCTTGGCGGTCATGCTGGCACTGGGCTTTTCAATCAATTTACTCACCCTGCTCGCGCTGGTGCTGGCGATCGGCCTCGTGGTGGACGATGCCATCATCGTGGTGGAAAACGTCAACCGTCACCTGGAGGGTGGCATGCGGCCGCTCGCCGCGGCCACGCAGGCGGCACGCGAGCTGGGAACTCCGATCATCGCCATGACGGTGGTGCTCTTGGCGGTCTACATCCCGATCGGCTTTCAAGGCGGCCTCACCGGTGCGCTGTTCACCGAATTCGTCTTCACGGTCGCGGGTGCGGTGACGGTCTCGGCGGTCATCGCGCTGACGCTCTCCCCCATGCTGTGCTCGAAGCTGCTGATTCCGCATCGCGAGGACCGCGGCGACTGGGAGACGCGCATCGTCAAATTCATCGACGCTCGTCTCGACCGCGTGCGCAACGGCTATCAAAATCTCCTCGATCAGAGCCTGAATTACACCCCCGTGACCGCGGTGTTCGTCGTGCTCGTGCTCATCAGCATTGCGCTGCTCTATCGCAGCGCCAAGAGCGAGCTTGCCCCTCAGGAGGATCAAAGCTTCCTGGTGACGCAGTCGACCTACGCGCCCGATGCGACCTTGCAGCAGAGGATTCTGTACTCGGCCGCGAGACCTTCGGAATCTTGAAAGCTCAAAAAGGGTTGCAGGATATCTTCCAGATCGAAGCGCCGGGCGTGTCGATCGCCGGCAATATCCTCGGACCGATCTCCGCGCGGCCGGGATCGAACGAAATCCAGCACAGCGTGCAGCGGAGCCTCATGCCGCGGTGGCCGGCGCGAAGATCGTGGCTTTTCAGCCACCGTCCCTGCCCGGTGCCTTCGGTTTACCTGTGCAATTCGCCATCAAGACCACCGAGCCGGCGCTGCGATTGAACGAGGTCTCACGGGCATTTCTCGATGAGGCGCTCAAGAGCGGCATGTTCATGTTCTTCGATACCGACCTGAAATACGACTTGCCGCAATCGATCATCGAAATCGACCGCGACAAGGCGGCGCAGCTCGGCTTGACGATGAGCCAGGTTGGCTCCTCGTTGGGGAGTCTGCTCGGGGGCGGCTACGTCAATTACTTCAGCATGCAGACACGCTCCTACAAGGTCATTCCGCAAGTGGAGCGCGTGTCGCGCTTGAATCCCGATCAATTGCTCGACTATCCGATCGCCAATATCGGCGGGGTTCCCGTGCCGCTGTCGACCATCGCCCGCATCCGCACCGAGACCGTGCCCGAAACGTTGAATCATTTTCAGCAGCTGAACTCGGCCACCCTGTCCGGAGTGCAGGCGCCCGGCGTGTCGCAGGCGGAGGCATTGAGCTACCTGCGCAACCTTGCTGCCCGCACGCTACCGTCGGGCTATACGATCGACTATGCCGGTCCGGCCCGTCAGTACGTGCAGGAATCGAGCGGCGTCATGGCGACGTTCGGCTTTGCCATCATCATCGCATTCCTCACCCTCGCCGCGCTCTACGAGAGCTTTCGCGATCCGCTCGTCATCCTCATCTCGGTCCCGCTGTCCATTGCCGGAGCGCTCATCTTCATCGCCATCGGCATCGGCGGCGCCTCGTTGAATATCTACACCCAAGTGGGCCTGGTGACCTTGATCGGCTTGATCAGCAAACACGGCATCTTGATCGTGGAAGTCGCCAATGAAGAGCAGCGCACCGGCAAATCCAAGCGCGCGGCCGTCATCACCGCGGCGGGGGTGCGCCTGCGGCCGATCTTGATGACCACCGCGGCCATGGTGCTCGGCGTCGTCCCGTTGATCTTTGCACGCGGCGCCGGCGGCGCCTCGCGTTATGCCATCGGACTGGTCATCGCAACCGGTCTCGGGATCGGCACCCTCTTTACCCTGTTCGTGGTGCCGGGCGTGTACATGCTCATCGGGGCACGGCACTCGAGTTCAGGCGAGGAGAGTCTCCAAGGGCTAGCGTAGGCTTGTAACTTGTTTACTTTCAACCTGTTATCGAATTAAACAAACTAAATTCTAGAAAAACGCGTTTCTGACCGTGTGGGAGAGAGCTGCGGGAGGCCGCTGAAACCTTGACAAAGTCCGCGTTGCGTTTTGTCGATTGTCTTGTATATTCCACCTGCAGAGTATTGATTTAACAAGATTCCGAGGGACCAATTAACCTCGAAATGACTTTAAGATCGCAGGCTTCTGAATAGGCGGGCAGTCATGAGCAGCGCGTGGGAAAACTTGCACTTTGCGATGCTGGAACTAGTGCGCTCCGCGCCCATCAAGCAGCGACTGATCGCCGCCTACCGACGCCACCTGACGGGTGTCGTGGAGGAGCATCTCCCGGTGGAGGTGCGCGCTTCGTTCTCCCAGGTCATGCGAAGTCTGGCGCTCGTGCAGCCCTTGCGCGGTGAGGATGCCGTGGCGGCTTCGGTGCGCAAGATGTCCAACCAGGAGGCGGACGAATGCGCCGCCCTCATCGTCGAGGTGTTCGGTGCGCTGTGCCGTGCCGATGCCGGCGCCGCGCGCACGAGCGCTGCCGTCGTGCAACTGCGCAGCGTCGATTGCCTCACCGGTGAATTCGAAACTCCCGCCCTCGTCGCCAGCAATTAGAAGCCTGCGTCAATCGAGCTTGAAGTCGATCGTATCCCAGCGCGTCGTCTCTTGATGGCGCGCCTGGCGCCGCAGGGCATCGATCAGACTGCGCTCGTTCCAGGCACTCACCTCATCCGCGAGATCCTTGATGGCCTTGGGCAACGCTTCGGTGGACCCGAAATTCTCCATTGCGATGATCGGACGGTCGGCGGCCTTCGCAAATGTCATTTGAAACAGCACGAGTTCGGGCGCGCTCCTATAAGCGGCCGGCAGCGCGATGACGACCTCGCAGGGCGCGATTTGCCGGCGCAGGTCCTCGCGCTGGCTCTCTTTGTCGATGGGCCGCTTGGCTTGCGGTTGGCTGGTGTTGATGTAATAAAAAGTGCCGGGCGCCTCGAGATATTCGAACACACGCGTGTAGTCGTCGTTCTCCTCCCAGCAATGGGTGACGAACAAGCGAATCGGGTTTACGCGGGTCGACATTACCCCTAGTGTAGCTTGACGATGGTCATGCGCGAAACACGGCACGCCGATACAATGCCGGGGGTGCGATTGCTGCTCTATAACATTCGGTATGCCACCGGCACCGGACCCGCTTTTCACCTTCCCGTACCCGGGGCGGGGTACCTGCGCTCCAGCCGGCAGGTGCTCTCGCAGATCACCGACTTCATCAAAGGGCAGGATCCGGACGTGGTGGGTCTGATCGAAGTGGACACCGGCTCGATCCGCACGGGAATGGTCAACCAGGCCGACTTCATCGCCCGCTCGCTGGGACATTACTCGACCTTCGAATGCAAGTACGGCGTCTCATCGGTGAACCAGATGGTGCCCATCGTCCGCAAACAGGCGAACGCCTTCCTCGCGGCGCCGCGGGTCCGGGGCGAGCGTTTTCACTACTTCGATACCGGCATCAAGCGGCTCATCATCGAGTTAGAGCTCGACGACATCGCAATCTTCCTGGTCCATTTGTCGCTGAAGTTTCGCCACCGCCAGTACCAGCTGCGCTACCTCTACGACCTCATTCGAAAGACGAGCAAGCCGGTCATCGTGGCCGGCGACTTCAATACGTACTGGGGCGATCACGAGATCTACCTCTTCATGCAAGCGGCCGGATTGGCCAACGCCAATGCCCGCGGCCTGCCCTCCTACCCGAGCAGCAGCCCGCGCAAGGAGCTCGATTTCATTCTGCACAGCGCCCAGATCGAGGTGAACCGATTTGAGATCCCGGACATTCAATTGTCCGATCATCTGCCGCTGATTTGCGATTTCACCATCCACGAACGCGCCCGACAGGCGGCCTGATGTCCGAAAACGGCAGCTGGACATCGGAGGTCGACACCGACCGCATCGCCTGGCTGGCATGCGACATGCCGGGCAGCTCGGCCAACGTGCTGTCCGCACCCGTTCTGCGCGATCTCGCAGCCGCGTTGGTCAAGGTCGCCGACCTGCGGCCCGCCGGAGTGGTGGTGCGCTCCGCCAAACCGAGCGGCTTCATTGCGGGCGCCGACATCAAGGAATTCGTGAAGGTGCGCACGCCGGAGGACGGCTATCGCCTCGTGCGCGCCGGACAGACCGTGCTCGATCAGCTGGAGAGTCTCCCCTGCCCGAGCGTTGCCGCCATCCACGGATTTGCCCTCGGCGGCGGCTTGGAACTCGCCCTCGCCTGCCGCTATCGCATCGGCGCCGACGATGCCAAACTCGCCCTGGGATTCCCCGAAGTCATGCTCGGCATTCATCCCGGCTTCGGCGGTACGGTGCGTACGGTGCGGCTCATCGGGGTACGGCCGGCGCTGGACTTGATGCTCAAAGGGAAGCCCTTCAAGGGGCGGCGCGCCCTCGAGGTCGGCCTGATCGATCAATTGGTGCCCCCCGCAGAACTCATGCAGCGCGCCAAGCGGCTGCTGCTCGATGCGCCGCCGCCAAAGAGCGCGCCATTCGTCGAAAAGCTTCTCAATCTCAAGACCTTGCGCCCGTTCATCGCCCGCCAGGCGACCGCTTCCCTGCGGCAAAAACTGTCCCGCGAGCACTACCCCGCCCCCTATGCCGTCGTCGATCTGTGGCAGCGCTACGGCGCGGTCGGCCCCGAGAGCTACGAAGCCGAGGCACGTTCGATCAGCGAACTCATGTGTTCCCCCACCTCGCGCAGTCTGGTGCGGGTGTTCTTGCTCCAGGATCGCCTCAAGGGCTTGGGAGGCAAGCAGCAGGGCGAATTCAAGCACGTGCACGTCATCGGCGCCGGGGTCATGGGCGGCGACATCGCTACGCTGGCGGCACAGCGCGGCATGACCGTCACGCTGCAGGATCGCAGCGAAGAGTTGCTCGCACCGGCGCTCGCGCGGGCCAAGGCTCATTTCGAGAAGCGGCTGAGCGAGCCGCAGGCGGCTGCCGAGGCGACGGCGCGTCTGCGCATGGACGTGGCCGGCGACGGGGTGGCGCAGGCGGACGTCGTGATCGAGGCCATATTCGAAAACGTCGACGCAAAGTGTGCGCTCTATGCGCAGCTCGAACCGCGGCTCAAACCGAGCGCGCTGTTGGCGACGAATACCTCCAGCATCAGGATTGAAACGCTGGCCGCAAAGCTTCAGGACCCCACCCGGCTGGTGGGCATTCATTTCTTCAACCCCGTGGCGCAGATGCAGCTCGTGGAGATCGTGCAAGGCGCGGGCACGCAGGCGCAGGTGGTGCAATCGGCGCTGCGCTTCACGCGCAAACTCGACAAGCTACCGCTGCCCTGCAAGAGCGCACCGGGCTTCGTCGTCAATCGAATTCTGACGCCCTACATCAACGAAGCGCTGTTCGCTCTCGAGGAGGGCATCCCCGCCGCCACGATCGATCGCGCCGGTACGCGATTCGGCATGCCCATGGGTCCGATTGAGCTCGCCGACGTCGTCGGATTGGACGTTGCACTGAACGTCGGACAGGTGCTGGCCGAGGCCTTGCATCGGCGCGTGCCGGGGGTGCTGATCGAGCGGGTGGAGCAAAAGAAGTTGGGGCGCAAGAGCGGCGAGGGATTCTACGTCTGGCGCGACGGCAAACCGCTGCGCCCGCCTGCGCGGGACGGCCGGGATACCGATCCACCACCCGACCTGGAGGACCGATTGATCCTGCCGATGCTCAATGAAGCGGTGGCGGTGCTACGGGAAGGCATCGTCGAGGATTCCGACCTGCTCGACGCAGGCGCGATCTTCGGCACCGGCTTCGCTCCCTTTCGCGGCGGTCCGCTGCACTACGCTGCGGAGCGCGGTATCGGTCAGGTGACCGCGCGGCTCACCGAACTCGAGCAGCGGTACGGCGAGCGCTTTCGGCCGGATCCCGGATGGAGCGGTCCAATTGCCGCGCAACGGTCGCCGATGTGACCCACTACGTGGTCGGACCCGGCCCTGCCTATGGTAGGATTCGCAGCCAAAATCATGGGCTTGTAACCGAGGGCGACGGCGAGTTGCGCGATGGATGAACGACCGGTCGATCTCGCGATTCTGAGAACCTTTTCCCCCCTCGACGGATTGAAGGCGGAAAACCTGCATGCGCTCGCCCGCAAGACCCAGGTCCGTGAACTGAACGCAGGCCGCGTGCTGTTCAAGGAAGGCGACACCGACAAGCGCACATTCTATCTTGTGGCGGGCGAGGTCGAGCTGCGCGCCGATGACCGCATCATGGGAATCGTGCGCGCCGGCAGTCCCGAGGCACGCGCCGCGCTCGCTCCGGGATTGCCGCGCAAGTTCACGGCACGTGCCGCCAACGACCTGGCGTACATCATGATCGACAGCGACTTGCTCGACGTGCTGTTGACGTGGGATCAAACTGGCCAGTACGAGGTGGCCGAATTGCGCGGCGACGGCCTCGATGTGACCGGCGACTGGATGACCACGCTGCTGCAGACCAAAGCTTTCCATCGCATCCCGCCGGCCAACATTCAGGCGATTTTCATGCGCATGCAGCGCATCAACTATCGTGCCCGCGATGTCGTGATCAAACAGGGAACCGAGGGCGACTTCTTCTATGTCGTGGTCGCCGGCAAATGCGTCGTGACGCGCGAGACACCACTCAACAAGGAGGGCATCAAGCTCGCCGAGCTGGGACCCGGCGACAGTTTCGGCGAAGAAGCGCTGATTGCGGAAGCCAAGCGCAACGCCACCGTCACCATGTCCACCGACGGTACGCTGATGCGGCTCGGTAAGAACGATTTCCAAACCTTGCTGAACGAACCGTTGCTGCAGTGGGTGAGCCACGAGAAGGCCAAGGAAATCGTGGCCGGCGGCGGCAAATGGCTCGATGTGCGTTTGCCGAGCGAGTTTCAGAATTTCCGCATCGACGACGCCGTCAACATCCCGCTGTATTTCATTCGCCTGAAACTCAACGCCCTCGACAAGAACACCCCGTACGTGGTGTGTTGCGATACCGGGCGGCGTAGTTCTGCGGCAGCCTATATCTTGAGCGAACGGGGCTTCGAAGCCTATGTGCTGAAGGGCGGTTTGGCGGCCACCGAGGCGGCGCGCTCCAGCCGTACGTGATGCTGCCGCGATCCTTCCGCGGGGAAGGCGGCGTACCTCCGCCCGAAGCGCTGTATGAATACAAGCCCCCATCCCTGCTCGCACAGCACAAGGGTCTCGCGGTAATTTTTGCGATCCTCTGCGTGGCTTTCGCCGTGTATTGCTTCAAAGCGCCGCGTCCCCGGCCAAGCTCGCCGACGCCGGCGGTTCCGGCCGCGCCCGTTCCGGCCAAACCCATCTACGTGGAACCGATCGACAAGGATTCAGCGCCGGGTTAAGTGCTCCGCGGTACGCGTCTGACGCTTTAGGACAGTCAGCCCTTACTACATGGTGTGGGTCGGCTTGTCCCCGCCGAGAGCGCCCGCCAGGTAATTCTCGATTTTCTTCTGCGTGTTGCCGCGGTCCTGATCGCTGAATTGCACGCCGATGCCGGCCGTGCGCTTGCCTTGAGCACCCTTCGGCGTCATCCAAATGACCCGGCCGGCAACGGGCAGCTTCTCTTCCTCTCCCATCAAGTTGAGGAGCATGAACACTTCATCGCCCAGGCGATAGTTGCTGTTGGTTGGAATGAATAGACCGCCGTTCTTCACGAAAGGCATGTACGCGAGATACAGCGCGCTCTTGTCCTTGATCGTGAGGGTCAACAACCCGGGTTTATTACTTGGACTTCGCAATTCCTACCATTCCCCGAAAAAAAACTTACTTCGCCAGAGCGGCCCGACCGCCGAGCAGCAAAGCTTCCAGCGCCAGTTGTTGATTCAGCCCGGTCGGCGCGAGACGCCTGAACTCGCGGGCGGCGTCCAGCAGCTCGAAAAGAGCCCTTATCTTGGGCTTAAGTAAAGCGGCAGGCAAGCGGACCGGTTCCGCACTTTGAAGTGAAGTGTCCGTGCGCAAGTAGGCACGTACGCGCCGTGTGATCCAGTTCTCAAGCCAGGTCAGCCGCAGGACGGGATCGGACTTCACCCAGCGCTCGGCCAACAGCGTCACGTCGAGCGCATCGGCGCTCAACAGTCGAATGGCGTCCTGCATCTCGGCCTCGAGCGCCGTGATGCCCGCAGCCTGAAGCTCCAACGCCAACAAGGGTGCGCCGCCGGCGAGCGCCAGCGGCGCATCCCAATTCTCGACGCCGGGCGCGTGTGCCGCAAGCCATAGCTGCGCCGCCGGCTTCGGCGGTGGTCGCAGTTGCATACGCAGACAACGGCTCGCGACGGTCGCCGGCAGGCGGTGGCTGGGCCTCGCGACCATGACCAACAAGGTCTCGCCTGCCGGCTCTTCCAAGGTCTTCAGGAAGGCGTTGGCGCCGTTGGTGTTGAGCGACTCCGCGCCTTCGATGACGGCGACTTTGTAGCCGCCCCGGAAGCTCGAGAGCGAAAGCGACTCGATGAGTGTGCGGATCTGATCGACTTTGATTTGCTGTGCATCCTCCTCCAGGCGCACCACGTAAGCATCGGGATGACTGTCCGCGCGCAGCAGGACACACGAGGCGCACACTCCGCACGGCGCCGATGACTTCGAATCGCAGAGCGTCGAGGCGGCGATCCAACTCGCAAGATGTTCCGCGCCGAGTCCGGGCGCGCTCAGCAACAGCAGCGCATGCGGCAGGCGGCGCGACTGCAGCGCCTCGCGCACACGCTGCTGCGGCCCGCGCAACCAAGGCAGGGTATCGGCGGTCAGGAAATCCATGCTCTGGACGCCAAGACGGCGGCGATTTGACCGGTCACCTCGTCGGCCGGGGAGCGCGCATCGATGACCGCGATCCGCCCGGGTTCCGCCGCGGCGCGCGCGAGGTACGCGGCACGCACGCGCTCGAAGAATTCCTGGCGCTGCGCCTCGAAGCGGTCCTGCGCAGCTCCGATGCCGGCGGCCGAATTGCGTTCGCGGGCGCGCTGCAATCCCACCGGCACCGGCACATCGAGCAACAGCGTCAAATCCGGCCGGCGCGACCCCTGCACCAACGTTTCCAATTGGCGGATGCTCGACTCTTCCAGGCCGCGGCCCGCGCCCTGATAGGCGTAGGTCGCATCCGTGAATCGATCGCACAAAACCCATCGGCCGAGACTCAAGCTCGGCTCGATCAGGTTTCGCAGGTGCACGGAGCGGGCAGCGAACATGAGCAGCAGCTCTGCGGCATCGGACAATGCTTCCTCGCGCGACTTCAGCACCAAATTGCGGATCTCTTCCGCGAGCGGCGTGCCGCCGGGCTCGCGCGTCACCACGTGGTTGATGCCGCGCCCGGCCAGCATCTTGGAAATGCGCCCAATCTGCGTGGTCTTGCCCACCCCTTCGATCCCTTCGACGGTCAAGAATCTGCCCCGCTCAGCGCTCATCGGGACGACTCCGCAGCCCGCTGGCGCTGGCGCGCCAAATATTGCGCGACGGCGGCGTTGTGCTGTTCCAGCGTGGAAGAAAATACATGGCTGCCATCTCCCTTACCCGATGCCACGAAGTATATCGCGTCGGTTTTTTCCGGATGCGCGGTTGCCTCGATGGCGGCTGCGCCCGGCAGCGCGATTGCGGTCGGCGGCAAGCCCGCGCGGGTATAGGTGTTGTAGGGACCGTCGGTGCGCAAATCGACGGTGCGCAGATCCCCGTCGTAGCGCTCCCCCAGCCCGTAGATGATGGTGGGGTCTGCCTGCAATCGCATCCCGATGCTCAGCCGGCGCAAATACAGCCCGGCAATCCTCGGCAGCTCCTGCGGCAGCCCGCTCTCCTTCTCGACGATGGAGGCCATGATCAACAGCTCATCGGCGTCGTGCAGCGGTATCGCGGGATCCCGACCCGCCCACGCCGTCTCCAGTTCGCGCACCAAGGCGGTATGGGCCTGGCGCAGCAGATCCACATCCGTGGTGCCGCTCGGAAAGCGGTAGGTCTCCGGCAAGAACTGACCCTCCGCATCGATTCCCGGTGCTCCGAGCTTTTCCATCAAATGTTGAGGCGCCTCGGGCAGAGTGGTCACGACGTCCGAGCTGCGGCGCAACGCGAGCAGCAAATCCTGCACCCTCCAACCGTCCACGATGGTGAAGGAATGCAGCAGCACTTGGCCGCTCACGAATTTGTCGAGCAGGGCACGCGGCGTGGTACCCGGTTCGATCTCGTACTCGCCCGCCTTGATGGCGGACGCGACACCCTTGAAGCGCGCGTACAGGATCCACGCGCGCGGTTGTGCGATCACACCCTGAGATGCAAGGTCAGCGGCCACATGGGCAAATCGCGCCCCGGCGGGAACCTTGAAGCGCAGCGGCGCCGTGAGTTTCACGGGCTCATCGAGACTGTGCAGCCCGCGCCAAAAGAGCGCTCCCGCCACTCCGGCGCAGAGCGCGAGGAGCACGATCGCCACGGCGATGCGGCGCCTCTTCACAGCTGTTCCAGGCGCGCGCGAAGTTGCCGCGCGGTCTGCGTGTGCTCGAGCTCGATCCGCTCAACGCCGTGCCGAATCACTGCGACCGGTACGATTCCGGCAATGGCATTCGTCATGAACACTTCCTCGGCGTCACCGAGCTCCTCCCAGCGCAGGCGGCCTTCCAGCACGCGCAGGCTCAAGCTCCCCGCCTGCTCCAGGACCCAGCGGCGCATGACGCCTGCGACGCCGCATCGATCGAGCATCGGCGTCAAAAGGAACGGTCCGCGCTTGATGAAGAGATTCGACATCGTGCCGCAGATGAGGTTGCCGTCGTCATCGCGCATCAAGCCTTCCCAAACGCGGGCGTCGCGCCACTCGCCGCGCGCCAGCACCGACTCGAGCCGATTCAACGTCTTCAGGCCCGCGAGATCCGGATTCAACCCGAGCCGCGTGCGGCATACGCGCACCGTCGCCGCCTCCGGCGCGGCGCGGCGCGCGGGAGGATGCAGCGAAATCACCCGCGTGCAGCGTTCGGCGCCGCTCGGGCGGTAGCCGCGCGGCCCGATGCCCCGCGTCACGATCAGTTTGAGCACCGCATCGCTGCGCAGGGCTGCGCGGCGCTCGAGTTCGCGGCGCAGCGCGCGCTTGAGCGGGGCGCGGATCTTGAGCCGGGAGCAACCCTCGTAAAGCCGATCCAGATGGTAATCGAGCAAGCGCAACCGCCGGCCTCGGACGCGCATGGTTTCAAAGACGCCGTCGCCGTATTGAAAGCCGCGATCGCGCTGGTCGATGGCGCGACCCCTGCGGCCGTTGATCCATACCCTCACGCCGCCGCTCCCAGGGCGCGCAACAGGCCTTCGGCCTTGGCACGGGTCTCGGCCAGCTCCTGCGCCGGATTCGAGTCCGCGACGATGCCGGCGCCCGCCCGGAACTTCACCTCATCGCCGCGCGCCGTGATGGTGCGGATCAGGATATTGAGATCGCAACTGCCGTCGCGGTTCAGATAGCCGATCGAGCCCGTGTAGGCGCCGCGCCCGGTGCCCTCGAGCTCGGCAATGATCTCCATGCAGCGGACTTTCGGGCAGCCGGTGATGGTGCCCCCGGGGAACATCGCGCGGATCGCCTGCAGCGGCGTGATCCCCTCGCGCAGCAGCCCGCTCACGTTCGAGACGATGTGGTGCACGTGCGCGTAGGTTTCCACCGCCATGTACTCATCGACGCGCACCGAACCGCCCACGCAGATCCGGCCCAGATCATTGCGCTCGAGATCGATCAGCATCACGTGCTCCGCCCGCTCCTTCTCATTGTCGAGCAGCGACCGGACGAGACGCGCATCGGCGGCGGGCGTGGCGCCGCGCGGCCGTGTGCCCGCAATCGGCCGCGTCGAAACGATACCGCCGTGAATGGACATCAGCCGCTCGGGAGATGAACTCATCACGGCGAAATCCCCGTCGCGCATGAGTGCTGCGAACGGACTCGGATTGGTGGTGCGCAGATGTCGGTAGATCGACACCGGATCGATGCGCGAGGGGGAGCGGCCCTGCCATTGGCGCGATAAGTTCGCCTGGTACACATCGCCCGCGGCGATGTACTCGAGCGCCCGGCCCACGGAGCGCAGGAACTGCAGGTCGCTTTCCTCGTGAATCTCGATCCTTTCCGTCGCGACGCGGGGCGACACGCCGGCGCGCCGTACGTCTTCCTCGAAGCGATCGAGCAGCGCCTCAAATCCGGGCTCTGCGACCAGCCACGCCTGAGCGCTGCGGCGATCGCGAATCCAGGCCGCCGGAGCACGGATCGCCAGTGCGGTCACGGGGTCCGCGCCCGGCGGCAGCCGCAGGCGCGGCTCGATCTCGTCCGCCAGTTCGTAACCCAGATACAGGAGCCACCCCCCGGTGAAAGGCAGTGCGACCGGATCGCCTGCGGCACGCAGTGCCAGCCACCAGTTCTCGAGCGCTTGCAGAAAGCCGGCTGCATCCTGCGCATGCGGGCCCGACAGGCACCGATCGCCGTCCAGGCGCAGACACTCGCCGCTGCTGATGGGGAGAATATCGAAGCGGCCGCCGCTGGTGGAGGGGCCGAGGGGAGCGCTGCTTTCGAGCAGTCCCGGATAGCTTTCCGGATACTGAGCGACTAGGCCGAGAGGCTCAAACTCGGCGGAAAATGAGCGAACCGTTGGTGCCACCGAACCCGAACGAATTGGACAAAGCGTACTCGATCGCCATCTGCCGGGCGTGCTTCGGCACATAGTCGAGATCGCAGCCCTCGCCGGGATGATCCAGATTGATGGTCGGGGGCGCGATTTGGTCGCGCAGCGCAAGCACCGAGAAAATGGCTTCGACCGCGCCGGCGGCGCCGAGCAGGTGCCCGGTCATCGACTTGGTCGAGCTCACCGCCAGCTTTTCCGCCGCCGCACCGAAGGCGCGGTGGATCGCGGTGGTCTCGGCTCGATCGCCCAATTCGGTCGAGGTGGCGTGCGCGTTGACGTACTGAACCTGGTCGGGATTGAGCTTGGCGTCGGTAAGGGCGTTCGCCATGGACTTGCGCGCACCCTCGCCGTTTTCGGGCGGTGCCGTCACGTGGAAAGCATCGCCGCTCATGCCGAAACCGAGGATCTCCGCGTAGATTTTCGCGCCTCGCGCTTTCGCGTGTTCGTACTCCTCGAGCATCATGGCCCCGGCCCCGTCGCCCATGACGAATCCATCCCGATCCTGGTCCCAGGGGCGGCTCGCGGCCTGCGGATCATCGTTGCGTGTCGATAACGCCTTGGCCTGCGCGAATCCGCTCATGCCCGTGACGCAGGTTGCCATTTCCGAGCCCCCTGCCAGCATCGCATCCACGTCCCCGTGTTGAATCAGGCGCATGGCCATACCGAGCGCATGCGTGGAGGTGGTGCAGGCGGTGGCCACCGCGAGATTCGGACCGGTGATGTTGAATGCGATCGACAGGTGGCCGCTCACCAAGTTGATGATGCTGGCGGGAATGAAGAACGGCGACACCTTCTTCGGCGAATGCGTCTCCAAAAACTTCTGATAGGTCTCCTCGATCGACTCGAGGCCGCCCATGCCAGAACCCATGAGTACGCCGATGCGGTCCGAGTTCGCTTCGGTCACCACCAGGCCGGAATCGCGCATGGCCTGCATTCCGGCCACCACGCCGTATTGCATGAAGGCATCCATGCGCCTCGCGTCCTTGGTGCTGATATAGGGCTCGAGATCGAGCTGGCGGATCTCACCGCCGAAATGTGTTGGAAAGGTACTGGTGTCGAAGCGTTCCACCGGGCCGATGCCGCTGCGCCCGGCAACGATCGACGCCCACGCGCTCGCAATGTCGTTGCCAACGGGGGAGACGATACCAAGACCGGTCACGACGACGCGTCGCTTGTTCAACGGCACTCCTCGCTAGGCTGCTCGAACGGCACTTGAGGCGATGCGCTTGCAGCAGAGGCTCGGCGCCCAATCCCCAACGAAATCTCAGGCCTTGCCTTTGTGCGAATTGATGTAATCGATCGCCTGCTGAACCGTGGTGATTTTCTCGGCATCTTCATCCGGAATTTCAGTCTCGAATTCCTCCTCGAGTGCCATCACCAGTTCAACCGTGTCCAGCGAGTCCGCACCAAGGTCGTCGACGAACGAGGCGTCATTGGTGACTTCTTCTTCTTTAACTCCCAATTGTTCGGCCACGATCTTCTTAACCTGCTGCTCAACGGTACTCATCGTTATGGTGTCCTTTCGGGAAAGCCCATTCGGGAAAACAATAAACACGCGCCGCCCAAAAAAAGCGCCCGCGGCCAGCCTCTGGTATCGGCAGGGCGCGTATTTTATGTGAACGCGACGGCGACGGCTACCTGGAACACACAATTGGCTCTCCGCTCGCTCCAGCTGCCTTGACAAACCGATGCATTTAAGGGCTCGTGAGCCTACGCCATGTACATTCCGCCGTTCACGTGCAGGGTTTCGCCCGTAATATAGGCGGCCTCGGCGGACGCCAGGAAGGCCACCGCCGCCGCGATGTCCGCCGGCTGCCCCAATCTGCCCAGGGGAATCTGGGCGCTCAAACCGGCGCGCTGCGCATCGTTCAGGGACCGCGTCATGTCGGTGTCGATGAAGCCCGGCGCGATGACATTGACCGTAATGCCGCGGGAACCCACTTCGCGAGCCAGGGACTTGGTAAAGCCGACCATGCCCGCCTTGGCTGCGGCGTAGTTGGCTTGACCCGCATTTCCGGTCAAGCCGACGATCGACGCGATGCTGATGATGCGGCCTTTGCGGTTTTTCATCATACCGCGCAACACCGCCTTGGAAAGCCGGAAGACGGAGGAGAGGTTCGTTTGTATGACGGCATCCCAGTCCTCCTGCTTCATGCGCAACAACAACATATCGCGGGTAATGCCGGCGTTGTTACACAGGATCTCGATGGGGCCTTCGCACGACTCGATGTCTTTGATCAGCGCATCGATCGAGTCTTGACTGGCGACGTCCAGCACGGCGCCGCGGCCACCCTTTGCCGCCAAGGCCTCGCTGATGCGCTGCGCTCCCTCCGCCGTGGTGGCGGTGCCGATCACTCGGGCACCGTCGCTCGCCAATCGAGAGGCGATCGCCGCCCCGATGCCTCGCGAGGCGCCCGTGACCAGCGCAATTTCGCCGTTCATCATTGGGGTGCACGCAGCAGGGCGAGCGCCTCTTCGAACGCCGGCCGATCCTCGAGGGCGAGAAACTTCAGGTCGCGATTCTTGTCAACGCGCCGGTTCAACGCAGTGAGGACCTTGCCGGGACCGCATTCGACGATGTGCGTGGCGCCGCCGGCGATCAGCGTACGCACCGTCGCGGCCCAGTACACAGGGGTGTGAAGTTGTTTGACCAGAGCGGCTCGAATCTCGTCCGGCTGGGTGTGGATCTTCACGTCCACCCCATAGACTTGCACGCCCGAGGCCGGCGCCAGGGCGGTCTGCTTCAGCCGCTCGCGCAGCTGCTCGGCCGCGGGGAGCATGAGGGAACTGTGCGCCGGAACGCTCACGGCCAATGGCAACGCGCGTCGCGCGCCTCTGGCGGTGGCGGCGTCGATGGCGCGAGTAACCGCCGCCGCGGACCCGGCGATCACCACTTGTCCCGGGGCATTGAAGTTCACGGCCTCCACGAGCTCACCGGCCGCCTCCTCACTCTGCGTCACCTCGCGACACACCGCTTCGACGTCGATGTCCTCGAGGCCCAGCACGGCGGCCATGGCGCCCTGACCCGGCGGCACTGCGGCCTGCATGGCCTCGGCGCGGAACTTGACCAGCCCGACCGCGGCCTTGAACTCGAGGTTGCCGGCCGCCACCAGCGCGCTGAACTCACCGAGACTATGTCCTGCCATGAACCGGGGGATGGCACCGCCGCACTCGCGCCATAAACGGTAGGTCGCGACGTCGGCCGTCAACATCGCCGGCTGGGTGCAGGTCGTCGCATTCAATGCCTCGGCCGGACCTTCCTGGCAGCGTTTCCACAGATCGTAATCAAGGACCTCCGAGGCTTCCGCAAAGGTTGCCTCGATCACCGGCGAGTAGCTCGCAAGCGCACTCATCATGCCGACGGATTGGGACCCCTGTCCCGGAAATACGAACGCGAGAGACATGCTGACCGCCTTAGGCGCTGGATCGGTGGCGAATTATAGCCATACGCCAGGAGAGTGCAGCCCCCACCGCAAACCCCGCGATGGCGCCGTACAGATGCGCGTCCACCACGACCATCGCCGTCTCCTGCCCGCGCAGCTGCTCGTAGGCCAACTTGACGCACAAGCAGGCGAGCAGAATCCAGCGATCCCAGGCACGTTCGGCCAGGTGTTTGGCGCAACCCGCCGCCATGATGGAGTGCAGGACGCCCGATGCACCCACGTACCAGGCGACTCGCGGGCTGAGCCACCACAGACCCGAACTGATCGCCAAGGCACCGGAAAGGACGATCACGCACCATTCGACCGGATCATAGTCTTGTGCGAACAACGACCACATCAGCACCAAGCCGAGCTCATTCAAGATCAGGTGATGGGCGTCCAAATGCACCGTGTGCGCCGTGAGCAGCCGCCACCAGCCGCCTGCGGCAATCGCGCTGCGATCGTAGCGCAGCACCCCACTGATGTTGTCGCCAAGACCCAACACCAGATCGAGCGCCAATAGAATCAAGAGCAACCAAAGCCAGCGGCCGCGATCCCATTGCAGAGCCGCAGCGATCCGTGCAAGGCGATTTGCACCGTCACGAGGCATCGGCGTCTCCTATTTTGGTATCATCCATGGAGTTACGAGGATCCCTATGCGCAAGCCCCAAAGCGGTTTTACCCTAATTGAAATCATGGTGGTGGTGGTCATTCTGGCAGTGCTTGGCGCGCTCGTGGTGCCGAAAATCCTGGAGAACGTCGATAAGGCCCGCGTTACGCGCGCGCAGAGCGATATCCGCGCCATTCAAACCGCGCTGGATCTGTACCGTCTCGATAATTTCAAATACCCGACGACCGAACAAGGCTTGCAGGCGTTGGTCACCCAGCCGACCGATCCGTCGATCACCAATTATCGCTCCGGCGGTTATCTGTCCGCCTTACCCAAGGATCCCTGGAACAATCCCTATCAATACGTCAGTCCGGGCGCCAATGGACGCGACTACGACATCATCAGTTATGGACGCGACGGCAAACCCGGCGGTGAAGGCTACGACGCGGACATCAGCACCTCGACCCTCGAACAAAGGTAGATTGCCCGCTTGCGGGCGCCGTGCCATGCGCAGCCGAGGATTCACCCTGGTCGAGATCTTGGTGGTCGTGGTGATCATGGCCGTCGTCATTTCTTTGGCGGTGTTGTCGATCGGTGTGACGGGGCGAGATTCCCAGCTCGACGAAGAGAGCCGGCGCATCGAGGGGCTGGTGGAGCTGCTGCACGAACGCGCGCTGCTCGAAGGGCGCGATTTCGGACTGCGCATCGAACCGACCGCCTATGAGTTCGTGGTTTACGATCCAACCCGCGATCGCTGGCTGACGCTCAACGAGGAGCATGAGTTCCGCCACCGCGATCTGCCCAAAGGCTTGAGCTTCCAGCTGCAGCTCGATTCGCAGACGGTCGTGCTCAAACCCGTGGAGCGGAATCTCGGCAGCGATCAGGCGCCGCCCGGACCGCAAGTGGCGATCGCGGCGAGCGGCGAGGGAACGCCTTTTCGCTTGACGCTGTTGCGCGATGCGACTCAGGCGAAGGCGTCGGTCGATGGCGATGCCTTCGGCAAGATTTCGCGCGAGAACTCCGATCACCCGGAAAAGCGCTCATGAGCCCTCGATCCTGCCGCGGGTTCACGCTGGTCGAGGTCCTGGTCGCTCTGATGATCGTGGCGATCGGTTTGGCCGGCCTGATGACCGCCGTCAGCGGCGCGGCACGCACCAGCGGTTATCTGCGGGACAAAACGCTCGCACAATGGATCGCGCTCAATCGCCTCGCGGAGGTGCGCCTGACGGTCAACAAGCTCGGACAGAACACCGACGCCGGCGAGCTCGACTATGCGAACCGTACCTGGCATTACGACACCCGCTACTTCGATACCAGCATCGGGGGCATGAAGCGCGTCGTCGTGCGCGTCTGGTTGGGAAGTGCCAAAACCAAGAGCAATCCGCTCGCCGAGTCGACCAGCTTTCTCGGCTCCGCACTCGGCACGCCGGGTGCATCGAACACGGATTGGACCGTGGGCACCACGGTGTTGACGGCGAACCCCAACGCCAACGGCGCCGGGGTCACCCCGAACGTGACTCCGACGAACCCGACCGGTGCGACCCCCGGTGTTCCCGGCACGACCGGCAACCCCGGAACGACCGGGACCATCGGCCCGACACCCCCGCAATGAGCATGCCGCCGCGCCCTTCCGCTCGGCCCGCGGGCGGATTCACGCTGATCGAAATGCTCGTGGCGCTGCTGATCCTCGGGATCATGTCGGCCCTCGGTTATGGTACGTATCGAGCGGCGCGGATCTCGGCGGAACGCACCGAGGAGTCTCTCAGCCGCTCGCGCAACATCGAGTTCGGCATGCGCGTGATCGTCATGGACTTCGCGCAAATGGTGCCGCGCCCGGTGCGCGATCCATTGGGCCAGAGCCGCATACCGGCGTTGCACGGGTTTCCCGGCAACGGCACCAGCGCCGGGGCCGCCGGATCGGCTTTTGGCCGTGCCAGCCCGCCATCCTCCGATTCAAGCTCCTCGAGCATGCACTTCAATTCGGACCCGGGCTTCAGTTCGAGTTTCAGCGACTCAAAATCGAGCACCACGATCGCACTGGCCGAATTCACTCGTGGCGGATGGTCGAACACGGCGGGACAGCAGCGTGGCACCCTGCAGCGGGTCTCGTATGCCCTGGTCGACGATGTCCTCAAGCGCAGCTACACGACGGCGCTCGACACGGTGCAGGGCACCACTCCCGTGGTGCAGGAGCTGTTCGACAGGGTGAAGACGGTGCAACTGCGTTACCTGGACGGCAACCAGACCTGGCAGAGTCAATGGCCGCCCGCGACTTTGGTTGCCCCGGAAAGTCTGTGGTCGCGGCCGGTCGCGGTCGAAATCACCATCGAGTTCAAGGATTGGGGCCGCATTCGCCGTCTGATCGAGGTCGCCGGGTGATTTTTACCCAAATTATCGGGCGAGGTCGCCGCGACCCCGTTGGCAGGTGCGCGAAGCGCGTGAAAAGGCAGCGCGGCGTGGCGCTCATCATTGCGCTCATCCTGGTGGCCCTTGCCGCCATTCTCGCCACCAAGCTGAGTTTCGATGGCTGGCTCGAGCGCCGCCGTGCGATCGGCGTCATCGCCGCGGAGCAAGCGCTGCAGTTCGGCATGGGTGCCGAAGCGCTGGCCGCGGACGTGCTCTCTCAGAGTAAGCAAAATGGAGCGCTGCAAGATACCCTTGCCCAGCCGTGGGCACAGCCGACGCAGCCGCTGCCGATCACGCCGGAGAACGATCCGGAAGGCGAACCGATCGGCACGGTGCAGGGGGCGATCGAGGATATGCAGGGGCGCTTCAATTTGAATAATCTGGGCCATGTCGGTGCGGACGGCAAACAGGATCCACAGCCTTTGGAGCAATTCCAGCGGCTCCTGGTCTCGGTCGGTTTGGAGCCCAAGTGGGCCGGCATCGCGCGCGACTGGATCGATGCGGACGATCAGCCGGGAACTCCGGACGGCGCGGAAGATGCGGTCTATACGAGCCAAACTCCGCCGTATCGAACCGGCAACTGGCCCATGCACAGCGCGAGCGAATTGATGAATCTTCCAGGCTTCGGCGCCGACCGCTACCGCAAGATCGCACCGTACGTGACGGCGCTGCCGACCGCGCTGGCCAAGATCAACATCTGCACGGCACCGGCGCCGGTGCTCGAAAGTCTCGCCGATAATTTGAACGGCGAGTACTCCGGCAGCCCGGAAGTGCTCGTGAACGGCCGCAAAACCGGGTGCTTTCCCGACAAGACGGCATTCACGAATATCTTGGGCGCACAAGCGGCCAAGGTGGGCCCGCTCTACGATGACAAGAGTTCGTATTTCCGCCTGACGACCCGCGTTACGCTTGGCACTACGCAGTTCACCTTGTACAGTCTTTTAGTGCGCGGCAACGGCGGCAAGGTGACGCCACTGCTGCGCACGTTCGGAACCCTGTAGCCCACATGCCGCACACACTACTGCTTCGCCTTCCCGCCCCCGGCCAAGAAGATACCGAGTGGTTTGGCATCGATGAGACCGGCACGCCGACCACCATGAAGCAGCGTGGGCCGTTGAGTTTGGCGGCCGCCGTCGCGCGCAACGCCAAAGTCGTCGTGCTCGCATCCGCGGCACAAATTCTGTTGGCCGAGCCCGAGTTGCCTCCCGGCAGCGGCGTCAAGTTGGCGCGGGCGGTACCCTTCGCGCTCGAAGAGCAGCTCACGGAGGATATCGACCAGCTGTTCTTCGCTCTCGGCCGACGCACGGCCGGCGGCCGGACTCCGGTCGCCGTGGTGTCGCGCAGCGTACTGCAGGGCTGGATTGGCGACCTGAGCAGCTCCGGCATCGAGCCGAACGCCATCTACCCGGACATCTCCATGATCCCGGACAATCCCGGCCAAACGGTCTTGTGGCTGGAAAAATCCCGCCTCGCCGTGCGCCGCCCCGGGTCCCTGCCCTTTGCCGTCGAGCTCACACCGGTATCCGAAGCGCTGGTGGTCGCCGGGGTGATCTCGGATCCGCTCGACCAAACCTCGGCACCAAGGGTTCTCGAGAGTGCCATTCTGTACGTGACGCGCGCAGACTGGGCGCGCGTGCAGGATGAATTCGAGGCGCTTGCCGACCGGTTCGCATCGCTCAAAGTGCAACTGCTGTCCGAAGGGCCGCTGCCGTGGCTGGCGCGCGCGCTTGGCTCAACCGATGCCGTCAATCTGCTGCAGGGCGAATTCGCGCGCTCCACGGACTATGGTGCGCGCTGGCGCCAATGGCGCACGGCGGCGCTGCTCGCGGGTGTGTTTCTCGCCGCCCACGTCGCCGCCGGGGCGCTGCAGATTCATCAGGCCAATCACGAAACAGCGGCCCTCGACACGCAGATCGCGCAGCTCTTTTCGCAGGTGATGCCGGCCGAACCGATGCAGGATCCGCGACGCCAAATGGAGTCGCGTCTCGAGCATATTCGCCGCTCGGGACCCGGGCCGGAATATTTCCTGCGCACCCTGCAGGCGCTGAGCGGCGCGGTGACCGCCACGCCGAAAACCAACATCGATACGCTGAGCTACCGCGAGCAAGCGCTCGACATGAAGGTCACCGCGCCGAGCGTTGCCGCGCTGTCGCAGCTGTCGCAACTGGTGTCCAAACAGGGTCTGACCGCGGAAATACAATCCTCCACGCCGGTCGGCAGCGGCGTCGAGGCGCATATGCAGGTTCGCCCGGAAGGCGCGAAGGCACGCCGATGAACGCTCTCATCGGAAAAATCCAGACCTGGTATGCGGGCCTGCAGGAACGGGAACAACGCATGGTCGGCATCGGCGCGATCGTGCTCGGTGTGCTGCTGCTGGTGGGTGGCCTCTTGCTACCCCTGCAGTCGGCTGTGTCGGGCGCCGTGAAGCGCGTGGCGGCCAAGCGCGAGGACCTGGCCTGGATGCGTGTGAACGCTCCGGAGATTCAAGGGGCCGGCGCCGCGCTCCTCAACGACACCGGAGAAGCGCCGGTCGTCATCGTCGATCGCGTCGGACGCGAGGCGGGTCTGGGGAGCGCATTGCGCGGCACGCAGCCGAGCGGCAGCGGTGTACGCGTGCAATTGGAGGCAGCGCCTTTCGACACCTTGGTCACCTGGCTTGCCACGCTCGATCAGCGCTACGGTCTTGCGATCGAATCGATCACGGTCGATCGTGCCGCCCGCCCGGGTGTGGTGAATGCCAACATCACCTTCACCGCGCCGCGGCGCTAAGCCATCGCCGGCGCCGCCACCGCCGCGCCGTCTTTGGCCGTACCACCTCGCCATCTTCGGGTTCGCGGTGCTCGCCGTCGCCATCAGCGCGCTGCCCGCATCCATCGTCACGCACTTCCTGCCGGTCAGTGTGCATGCGGAAGATTTCTCCGGGAGCGTGTGGCACGGCTCGGCGGGCAGAATCATGGTGGCCGCCCACGATGCTGGCGCGCTCGAGTGGCGCTTGCATCCCGGCGCCTTGCTGCGCTTGAGAGTTGCCGCCGAATTGCACTGGGTGAAAGGCGGGTTCGTGATCGATGGCACCGCGGAGGCCGACCGCGGCACTCTGCGGGCATCCCACCTCGAAGGGGGCGGCCCCATCGAGGACCTGCGCGATCTGGGGGTGGCGCCGGGATGGCGCGGCACCGCCAAGATTCAAGTCGAGGAATTGAAGGCCACGCTGTCCAGCGAAGCTCCGAGTCTGCAGGCCGCGGTCGGCTCGATCAGCGTGTCGAACCTTGCCTCGACGCAGGTGGCGGGCGGCGCGGACCTCGGCGGCTATTTGCTGCGTTTCGCCGATCCCACGATCACGCCCGACTCCGAGGCCACCGCCGGGCTCACGGACACCGGTGGACCGCTCGGCGTGGATGCGACGATTCATTTCGACGCGAAGGCGCGCAGAGGCATGCTGTCGGGCACCATCAAGGAACGCGACGATGCGCCGGCGGCGCTGCGCGCTCAATTGGACAATCTGGCGCAGCTGCGCCCACGGGATGCGCAGGGACGTCTTCCGGTGGATCTCGAATTCACCCTTTAGCAAATGTGACACTGATCACTGCTTTGCCACACGATGCGGTTAACGTACACACACTGGAGGTCTTCAAGTAATGCTGCTGCTCAGTGCCATCGCCCATCTCATGCCCGTTCGTGCGCAACAGCCCGAGCAGGGGCTGTTACAATCGAATCCGGCCCTCGGGCATCTGGGCTTGACGATCATCGCACTGGTCTACGTGCTGATCATCCTTTGGCAAAGCTGACGCGCCGGCCGCATGCACGGTCTCTTGCCCGCGCCGTCCTTCCTTCCCACGCATTGATCTCCGGTCTCCTGACATATTATCGGCCCTCTCTCTGTCGCGCAGAGTACTTGACGATATAGTGCTCGCTCGCTTAGAGTCGCGCCGTGCCAGGCACCCCCAGGGCTAAACGCGTTGTCATAATGCCACCGAATACACCCGTACCCATCGAGACCCGCGCGCTCGGCACGCTCGCCTACATTCGCTCGTCCATCGAATTGTCAGGCTCCATGGTGGTGCCGGGCACGGCGGGAGTCTTGATGGGCAGCATCGGAATTCTCGCCGCGATCATCGCCTCGACGCCGCGATGGGCCGCCCACTGGCTGACGATCTGGGCACTGGCCGGCGCCACCGCGTTTCTCGTCGGCGGTGCGCTGATGGCGCGCGAGGCCGCACAGAGCGGACACGCGCGCTATCTCGGCCCGGTGAGGAAATTCCTGCTGTGCCTGTGTCCGGCACTGCTCGCCGGCGCGGTGCTCACCTTCGTCCTGTGGCGCGCGGGAATGGAACGACTGCTACCGGGGACCTGGCTGCTGTTATACGGCTGTGCCGTGCTCTCAGCGAGCACGGTAACCATACCGAGCACGATGCGGCTCATTGGGATCATGGGCACCCTGTTCGTCATCTTGGGATCTCTGGGCTTCGCGTTGCCGCCCGCGGAGCATACGGCGCTTCTCGGCTTGGGCTTCGGTGCGCTGCACATCGTGTTCGGCATTCTCATCGGACGGCTGGGCCATGCCGAATAGATCGACGATTTCCAGGCGCCATGAGGCGGATGCCGAGACCCCCATCAAAGCATTGCACAAGCCCGTGCTGGTGCCGAATACGCCCGGCATGAGCGACAGCTCAGGCTTCGATCGGCTGATCTACGAAAGAGTGCGCCTCGGCATCATGAGTGCCCTGGCGATGAATGAGCAGCTCACCTTCAACGAGCTCAAGTCGCTATTCAATGCGAGCGACGGCAACCTCGGCGCACATGCCCGCAAGCTCGAAGAGGCGGGCTACGTCGCCTGCACCAAATCATTCGAGGCACGAAGGCCGAAATCGATCTACCGCATCACGGCTGTCGGGCGAAAGGCCCTGTTACGCTACCTCGAGCACATCGAGGCGGTAATCAAGGCAACGAGGCGCGCTTAGGCGCGGCATGTCGTGCACGCACTCTGCCATCATCTTTGTACTGCAAAGTAAAGTAACGCTCTATGCATGTCGCAATCATCATGGATGGAAACGGGCGCTGGGCAACGAAGCGCGGGCTGCCGCGCACCGCGGGCCACGTCGAGGGCGCGAAGGCCGTGCGCACGGCGGTCGAGGTCGCGGCACGGGCAGGCATCGACACGCTGACGATATACGCCTTCTCCTCGGCCAATTGGGCCCGGCCGGCGACCGAGATCGCCGCGCTCATGCGCCTCTTCGGCCAATACCTGTTCACCGAGACGCGCCGCTGCGTGGAGCAATCGATCCGGATCAACGTCATCGGCCGCCGCGACCGGCTCAGCGACAGCCTGATCAAGTCCATCGAGCAGAGCGAGCGGTTGAGCGCCGGCGGAAGCGGCATGCAGCTGCGCATTGCAGTGGATTATTCCTCCCAACACAGCATTCTCGAAGCCGCACGGCGAGCCGCCCGCGGTGCCGATCTCGATTCCGCCACGTTTCGCCGCCTGCTGAACGAAGTCGATCATTCGCTTCATCCCGCGAGCGATGTCGACCTGCTGATCCGCACCGGCAGCGAGCAAAGGCTGAGCGACTTCATGCTCTGGGAATGCGCCTTTGCCGAGCTTTATTTCACGGATTGTCTGTGGCCCGACTTCGATGAACAGCGGTTCCGATCCGCACTCGAGGACTACGCTGGCAGACAGAGGCGTTTTGGCGCGCTGATCGGCGAGACTCGGTAACCCGATCGGAAGAGATGGAGGATGCGCACGCTCGCCTCCACGACCGTTCCACCGGACATTTGCGTCATTTCGCTTCCCCGCCGATCGGCGCACAGTTGGTGCGGCCCTGCATCACGCAGTCCTGGATGTTCGACATTTTGCGTAATTCGTGAACCAGGAAAAGACCTCCCAGGACCAACAGCAGACAGATGAGTAGGCCGATCAGCGCGGCGCGTTGCGAATTCGAGTCCTCCTCGCGATGCGAGCTCGAGCGTTCATCGTGATCCGGTTGCGGGCTCACGGGGCCCATTCCCGCCACGCGCGCATCAGCGGAAAATACAGGCCGACGCGCACGGGCTCCGGCCCCAATCTTTGCGCCAGCATCGCATAGCGCTGCAGCTGCGGTCGGTAACGTTCGACTTCGCGGTCGAGAAACTCCTGCAAACCGCCACCGACGTGTTGACTCGTTTTGTAATCGATCACCCAGCGAACGCCCTGTTCATCGATGAAACTCCGATCGAACACCGCCCGCACCACCTCGCCCCGCCAATAGCCCGAGACGGCATGTTCCCGCAGATCATCGCGGGAACCCGGCTGCAATATCCAGCGCCCGCGGGGGTCGCGGTGCACCGCGAGCAGGGCAGCAATGACTCGCGCGCTGGCCTCGCGCAGACGCTCCTCGGGCACACCGTGCAGCGCCAGCCAGCGCTGGTAGTGCGCGTCCCTGGCGCGAATTGCCGATTCATCGCTTTGCTCGAGTTGAATGACCTGAAGTTCGGCGTGCACCAAGCTGCCGACGCGCCGGGCCGTCTCGCCAACCCAGTCGAACAGCGGCGTCTCGTCGCGCATCGGCTCGGGGCTCGCGATTTTTTCATCCGGCGACCCCAAGGCATTCACGCTCGGCGCCCAATCGACCGGCAGGCGGCAGATCGGAGCCCCGTGCGCCGGCGCCTCGAGTGTCGTGCCATGCGGCAATGAGGGGCTGGCGCGGGCCGCGTCGAATTCCGCTGCGAACATGGGCCAGAGCTCCGCGAGGAGGCTGCCTGGGTGCGGTTTCCAGTGCGGCTGCGCGCGGTCGGCCGCCTCCTCCACGTCGCGAGGCGCCTCGTCATCGAGGCCGCCGTCCGCCTCGTCGACCTCATCGGGCTCATCGGGCGCGCTGGTCGTCGCGCTCAAGTGCAGCTGCCATTTTGCGCGCGTGCAGGCGACGTAAAGGAGGCGCTCGGCCTCGAGGCCGGAGGCATCGCGCGCTTGGAGACGCAGAAAGTCGAACAACCGGCTCTTATCCGCTCCGACCGCGGGACGCGCGGCCATCACCATGCCGTCGCGTCCGGAACGGGCGAACTGATGGGTCAGCAATAATTCATCGCGACTGGACCGGGTATGCCGATCGAGCGCCGGCAGCACGACCATGTCGAACTCGAGACCCTTCGCCTTGTGGATGGTCATGATCTCGACCGTACTCGAGCCGCTGTGGCCGGCATAAAGATCGGCAAAGCTCTTGACCAAATCGGCCGGATCCGGCAGCCCGCGCCGCTCGAGTTCGCGCAATCTTCCGAAGACCGCGCGGACATGATTCAGCTCCTGTGCATCGGTCGCGCAAGCAGGGCCCCCGATGGCGAACCAGGTGCGCTCCACCCAGCGAGTCAACGTCCCCTGCCCCTGCGCGCGGAACGCGGTGCTCAGCACGGGGCGCAGCCGCTGACAGCGTGCCCTGCCGTCGGCGCTCATCCGCTCGAGCAGCGCGTCGTCGCAGATCGCCTCCCAAATGATCGGTTTCGCCCGCGCAGCGACCAATAAGTCCGCCAAGCGAAGACCAACCCACGGTGCGCGCAACACGGCCAACCACGCCGTCCGATCGCCGAGGTGCAGCAGCGCGCAAATCAACATGACCACATCGCGCACCGCCGGGCGATCCTGCAGCGGCTCGATGTCGACGGCGCGAAACGCAATGCCACGCTTTCGCAGGGTGCTCGCGATCTCGCGCGCATGCGATCGCGCCCGCACCAAAACGACGATATGCCAGTCGGGATGCCGGCGGCGCTGTGCTGCGATCAGGTCCGCAACCGCCGTCGCTTCGGCTGCGCGGGTGGCGAAGCCGCGAATGCCGATGCCGGGATCAGCGGCCGGCCCGGGCCGCACGCGGCTCTCGCTCGGGCGATAAGCGATCGCGCCTCGAGCCCGATCATCCGCGCGCGGCAGGATGCTCGCGAAGCAAGTATTGATCCAATCGACGAGCGTCTGCGCAGAACGGAAATTGCTGCTCAAGCGCTGCACGTCGAATTGCACCTCGCCGATTCCCTCCTCGGCCAGGTCGAGAAATGCCCGCACCTCGGCTTGTCGAAATCCATAAATCGACTGCATCGGATCGCCCACGCAGAACACGCTGCGTCCGTCGCCGCGTACCCACCCGGCGGTGAGCATTCGCAGCAGTTCGAGCTGTGCACTCGAGGTGTCCTGAAATTCGTCGACCAGGATATGCTGCAGCCGATAATCGAGCCGCAAGCCGAGATCGGTTGGGGCGTCCACCGTGCCGAGCGCACGCAGTGCGGCAATCGAAACGGCGGGAAAGTCCACCGTACCCTGCTCGCGAAACACCTCGTCCAGTTCAGCTGCCGCGAGCACCAGAACTTGCGCGACGTCGCGCACCCGCTCCCAGTCCTCGTCGCTGTACTTGGGCGCCGGCAGCGTGCGAATTTCGGCAAGAGCCCGCACCAGTCCAGGATCGCGCTCGAATTCGCCCAGCAAATCCATCATGGTCGACTTGTCCGCGCACTGAGGGGGAAAGCCCTCGGTCCTGGTCAGTCGTTTGCGCAGTGTCGAACCGTTGGTCAAGCAGGTGGCCGCCAGGCCGCGCCAGCGCTCGATGTGCCGGGGCTCGGGCGCCAACGGACTCTGGTCGAGCTGCCAATCGACCATTTCCGGCCGCGTTCCCTCGAGCCGCCCGGCCGCCGCGCGCAGCAACGGCGCGAGCACCGCGATGCGTTCGGCGCCGAGAGCCTCGGCGGCAGCGCGCAAGGTGCGTGCGATCAGCAGTTCGAGATCTTCATCGAAGTGCTGGCGCACGCGGCGCAACTGCGCTTCATCGATGGCGCTCGAGGCTCGCAGCCGGCCGGCGAGCAGCGGCAGCCAGCGATCGCGGCTCGGCAGCATTTCGCCGATCAACTCGACCAGGCGGCGCCAGCGCTGATCGTCGAGCGCGAGTACTCGCTCGACCGCAGCCCCGAAGGAATCCGCTTCCTCATACGCCAATGTGCGCCGCGCCGCCTCCTCGTAGAGCGGCCGGGCGTCCTCGAGCAGATTCAGCCGCGCGCCCGCGCCCGCCGTGATGGGAAGCTGACCCGCCAGCCAGACGTTGAACGCATCGATGGTCTCGATGCGAAGGCGCGAGGGATGGCGCTCGATGTCGATGCGCAGCGTGTCCATTCGGCGCCGTGCGGCTGCCGCCAGATCCCAGGTTTGCCGGTTGCAGTCGGCCGGGCAGACCGGGAGCGCAGCGGCGTGAAACGCCTCGAGTACGCGCTCGCGCATTTCCTGCGCAGCACGGCGTGTGAAGGTGAGCGCCAGAATGCACTCCGGCGCATCGACCGAGGCCAGCAGCCGCAGAAATCGTTGAGTGAGTAGCGTGGTCTTGCCGCTGCCGGCCGGAGCCTGCACCAGAACCGATCCGTCCGCGGCGATCGCCAGCGCGCGCGCCGCACCGTCCTCCATCGCCAGGGGCCCTTCAGTCATCGCCGTACCCGCTGTCGTCGAGCGCGGAGGGGATGCGGCACAAACCGTGCAAATGGCACGATCGGCACGCCTCGGGCGTCGGATCCACTGCGGCGCGCCCGCTGTTGAAGTCCGCGGCGAGCTTCTCGATGCGCCGCGACCAGACCTCGATCAGTGCCGCGATCGTCGGCTCCCCTTCCATCTTGGTGATCGCGCTGCCCGCCCCGAATACTCCGGCACGCTCCGATTCGGCCACAAAGCTGCAGCCGGCGGCATTGATCCTTCCATAGGCGACGGCCGCCAATGCGTCACGTCGCAACAGCGCATAGATGGGTAGTTGCGGGTTATCCGGCCGCTCGCCGCGCCAATCGGGTATCGCCATGCCGCTCTTGTAATCGATCAAGACGCGCGCGCCGTCAGCCAACCGGTCGGTGCGATCGATTCGGACTGAGAACTCGAGGCCCGCGTGCCGGGCAATTTGCGCGCCTTCCTCCAGGCGCTCGACCTCGAAGGGTTCGCGCCAGCGCTCGAGCTGCAGCCATTTGGTCAACAGCGTCTGCATGCGCAGCCTCTCGCGATCCCGCCATCGTGCTCCGGGGTCGCGCCGCCGGCATAGCTTGGCGATGGCCCGCAGCGCGCTCTCATCGACCAAGCGGCCCTCTCCGACCGGATCCGATCCGAGCGCCAGCAACCGCGTCGAGTCGCGTACCTCGGACCAAATATGCTCGAGTGCGTCGTGCAGCATTTCGCCGCGCTCGCGCTCATTGAATCCGGGCACCGGCCGCTCCAGGGCGTCCGACGTCAGCCGGGTTTGGGCAAAGCCGCGAAACGGGCAGCGCGACTGGGCCCTGAGAGTCGACACGCCGCGGGTCCGCTCGCCGCTGCCGAAGGGTGGTGCCGTCTCATCGACGAATTCCTCGAGCACTGGTGCCGAACTTGAGAGGGCGAGCCAGTGGGGCTGCGGTGTGGCCGAGCACTCCGGCGGCAAACAACTCGCGGTCTCCGGCAGAAGCGGGCTCGGCACGGCGCGGCGGCCATCGCCCGAATCGGCGCAGCTGAAGACGCACTCGGCGGCGCGAACCTGCCAGCGCCGTTGCAAGTCCTCGGCGAGATGCAATTGCGACCGCTCCGCTGCGGCGGCGACTCCATACTGCCTCTGGAGCTGGATGGGCAGCAGAGGAATCGGGTCGAGCGGCGGCGGCCAACGCTCCTCGCTGCATCCCGCGATCCACAGCCCATCATAGGCAAGCCACGGGTCGAGCAATTGCCCGCTCACCCAGATCGCGGGGACGCCGGTCTGTGTTTGGAAAGCCGTATCGCGGGCTGCGCGCCGCAGGATTCTCTCGGCCGACCGGCGCGAGTGACTGCCGAACAACCGATCGGCGCTCGCAAGCGCCGCCAGCAGCTCGCGAAATCGCTCGGCCGATTGATATTCGCTGCTCGACCATCGGTGGCGCAGCGCCCATGGGCCTGCTTCGAAAGCCGGCACCCACAGCGACACCCAGCGGCTGATCGGTTGATTGCCACGCAGCTCATCGAGCGTCCGCGCGGCGTTCTGCAGACGCAGCAACGCGCCGACCGGTCCGATCGATTGGGCGCGCGCGACCGCATCCGCAAGCGTGAGCCACTGCCCGAGGTCCGCCTCGCTCGGCGACCGGCTGCGCAGCGCCACATCCAGCTGCGCTGCTGCGCCCGCGTCTCGCGCCGCTGCGCCCGCCTCCGCAGCTTCGGCCTGAAGCTCGGGCAAGCGCAGCAAGGCGCTGAATTGCTCGAAAGCAACCTCACCCGAGCCGGCTGAGAGCAGAGCGAGCGCGGAACGCACCGGCGCATAATCGGCGAGCGGCGTACCTCCGGCTACGGCATAGGGTGCAGCGGCTTGCGGGTCGGACAGCGAGAAGCGCTGCGGTGCCAGTGCGGCGTCGAATGCGTCGACCAGCTCTTCGCGCCGCAGCGGCAGATCAGGCACACAAATCCAGGCGCGAAAGCGCGGATTGTCGCGCAGATGGATCTGCCCCCAACGAGCCATCGCAGCGAGTTCCTCGGCCGCCGATTGCGCCCGGTGCAACCGCAATGAACCGCGCGGCGCGCCGCTCATCGGCGGCAGCGGGGCACCGGCGTTCTCCTCGAGCCAGCGCCGCGCAACCGGGCGCCACTGGGGGCTTTCGATCCATGCGATGGCCTCGACGGGCGGCGACGGCGGCAACTCGTGCGGAGCTGATGCAATGAAGGAGCCGGCACCGTTCGGTGAAGCGTCGATTCCACTCGAGCAAGGCGAGCGATTCCTCGGTGCGGTAAGCGGCGATGGCGCTCACCGGAATGCCGTATTCGAACATCGCGCGGTGCGCGCGCCGCGCCGCGCGTGCAGCGCCCGACGGTTCGAGAAACTGCCGGTTCGAATCGCTCTCCAGCACCACCGAGCGCCACAGTTCGCGCTCCTCGACGTCCGACAAGCAGCGCGGCGTCGATGAGTCGGTCAACTGCCGTTGAACGTGGTGCTCTTTGAGCCAGCCGCCGAAATCGCGCACCCTCGGCGTCGGCCACAGGTCGCGACCCGCATCCCGATACGCCCGCTCGATGGCATCGAACAGCGCCGCCGCGAGCTCGGTGTTCGGTACCAGGACGGTTCGGCCCGCGTTGGCGGCCTCGATCAAGGCGGGTGCCATGCGCTCGCGCCCGTCAGGTTCAAACGCTGCCGGTCGAACCGACGATTTGCAGCGCAGGCGCAGCCGCTGCCTGAATCTCGAGCAGCTCTTCGATCCTTTGGAAAACGGTCGTCAGCAGCGCCGGCTCCGGCAGATTGGTGATGCGAAAGCAATTGCGGTACGGCACGTTGAAACTCACTCCCGGAGCGACCAGTACGTGTTTATTCTCGAGAAGCTCGAGAGCGAACGCCTGATCGTCGAACTCCGGGAGCAGGTCGCTGCGGACCTCGACGAAGGCATAGAGGGCACCCATCGGACGTGACAGTTTCAAGTACCTGCTGCGGGCAACGCTCTCGATAATCGTCTGCCGCGACTCGTACAAGCGCCCACCCGGTCGCGTCAGTTCGCGAATACTCTGGTAGCCGCCGAGCGCGGTCTGCACCGCCCACTGTCCGGGCACGTTGCTGCACAAACGCAGCGAGCTCAGCAGCTCGAGGCCGCTCAGATACTCGGTCGCATTCTCGACGTCGCCGGAAAATACCGCCCAACCGACGCGATAGCCGCAGGCGCGATATACCTTCGACAAGCCGCTCATGGTGCAGCACAGCGTGCCATGCACCAACGTCGCCATGGGGACGAACTCCGCCTCGTCATACAGGATCTGATCGTAGATCTCATCGGACAACACCAGCAGCCGGTGTTGCTCGGCGATGCGCGCAATGGCGGTCAGCGTCTCGCGCGGATAGACCGCGCCCGTGGGGTTATTCGGATTGACGATGACGATGGCGCGCGTGCGGCGGGTGATGAGCGCCTCGATCTCCTGCGCATCCGGCACGAAGCCGCGTTCGGGCCGGCATGGATAATGAACCGCGCGCGCCGAATTCAAATTGACGGCCGCGGTCCACAACGGATAATCCGGGCTCGGCACGAGCACCTCATCGCCGGCATTGAGCAGCGCCCGCAACGTGAGATCGATCAGCTCGCTCACGCCGTTGCCGATGAACACCTCTTCGGCCGTGACGCCGCGCACGCCGCGCTCCTGCTGCTGCATCACCACGGCCTCGCGGGCCGGAAAAATCCCCTTCTGATGCACGTACCCTTCGCTGTGGCGCAGGTTCTCGATCATGGCGAGGCGCATCGTTTCCGGGGTGCGAAATCCGAATGCGTAGGGGTTGCCGATATTGAGCGACAGGATGTCGTAGCCGAGCCGTTCGATGTCGAGCGCGCGCCGCGCCAGCTTGCCGCGAATCTCGTAGCGAACGTTCGCCAATCCGTCGCTGGCGCGCATCGGTCTGCGTTGTGTCATACGCTCAAGAATACACGAGCTCGCGCCAGCGGTGGCAGGCAACCTCGTGATCCGGTCCCGCATTTTCGAGCTGCGGCGCCGCGAGCGCACAGTGCGCCTGGGCATAGGCGCAGCGCGGGCGAAATACGCAGCCCGTTGCGGGGCTTGCACCGGAGGTGATCGCTTCGCCGGCGATCAGCGCCACGCCCGCCAGCGGCCGCGTCGGATCAGGAACCGCCGCGAGGAGTGCTCGCGTATAAGGATGCCAGGGTGCGGCGAACAGCACGTCGCGCGCCGCGATTTCGACCAGTCTCCCGAGATACATGACGAGCACCCGATTGCTCAAATGCCGCACCACCGCCAGATTGTGGCTGATGAAGAGCATGGCGGTACCGAAATCCCTTTGCAGATCGAGCAGCAGATTGACGATCTGCCCCTGGATCGATACATCGAGCGAACTGACCGGCTCGTCGCAGATCAGCAGTTTCGGGCGCAGCATCATCGCCCGCGCAATACCGATGCGCTGGCACTGGCCGCCGCTGAACTCGTGCGGATAGCGATCGCTCATGGCGGCGGCGAGCCCGACACGCTCGAGCATGTCGCCGATCCGCGCCCGGCGCGCGCGCGGGGCGACAGCGTGCTCTCGAAGATCTTCAGCGGCTCGGCCAGAATCTCCCCGACCGTCATGCGCGGGTCGAGGCTCGCCAACGGGTCCTGAAACACGATTTGCAGATCGCGGCGCTGCCGGCGCAGGGCAGCCGCATCGCATGCCAGCAAATCCGTGCCGCGCCACATCACCGTGCCCCGCAGCGCGGGAACCAGCCGCAATATCGCACGCGCCAGGGTCGATTTTCCCGACCCCGACTCGCCGACGAGCCCCACGGTTTCGCCCGCTTGCAAGTCGAAGCTCACCTCCTCGAGCGCAGCGAATGCACCGAAGTGAACGCTCAGGCCGCGGACCTCGAGCAGGGCTCATGCGGCCGCTCATGGAAACAAGGGATGGTGGCAGGCCACCTGCGCCGGCCCCCCGACTGGGCGCAGCGCCGGCCGCTCCGTGCGGCACAGTTCGGATACCCGCGGGCAGCGCGGCGCGAATGCGCAGCCACGCTCGATCGCCGCCGGGCTGCGGCGGCTGCCCCGGCAGGCACGGCATCCGATCGAGGCGCGCCTCCGCCAGATTGGGCACGCACTTCAGAAGCAGATCCGTGTAGGGATGCCTTGCGCGGCGCAAGAGGTCGCCGGCCGGCGCGCTTTCAACCACCCGCCCCGCATACATGACGACGAGCCGGTCGGCGAGTCCGGCGACGACGCCGAGATCATGGCTGATCAGCGCGATCGCCATGCCGGTCTCGAGACGCAGAGCACGGAGCAATTCCATGATTTGCGCCTGCACGGTGACATCGAGCGCGGTCGTGGGTTCATCGGCGATCAGCAGCGAGGGCTCGCACATCAGGCTCATGGCGATCATCACCCGCTGGCGCATGCCGCCCGACAGTTCGTGCGGATATTGCCGCAATCGTCGCGCCGCTTCCGCGATGCGCACGCGTTCCAACGCATGCAGTGCCGCGCGCTGCGCTTCGTGCCACGTCGAACCGCGGTGCTCGACCAGCACCTCCGCCAGCTGCACGCCGATCTTCAGATGCGGCGTGAGCGAGGTCATCGGATCCTGGAAGATCATCGTGAGCTTCGCGCCCCGCACGCGATTCAACGCCTTCGCGCCCAGCCCCAGGATCTCCTCACCGTCGAAGCGCACGCTGCCTCGGGCGCGCGCACTTCCCGCGAGCAATCCCATGGCCGCCATGAATACCTGAGTCTTGCCCGAACCGGACTCCCCGACGATGCCGATGCATTCGCGCGGCGCCACCGCGAGGGATACCTCGCGCACCGCAGCGATCGTAGCGCCGCCGAGGGGGTAATCCACCTGCAGGTTCTCGATGCTGAGGGTCGGCAGCACTTAGCGCTCCTTCACGTCGAGGGCATCGCGCAGGCCGTCGCCGAAGATGTTCAAGCACAAGCAGCAGCAAGGCGAGAAAACTCCCGGGCACGAGCAGTATCCACGGCGCCGCTTCCATCTCCCCGGCGCCCTCCGCGATCAGCGTCCCGAGGCTCGCGTGCGGCTCTTGAATGCCGAGGCCCAAAAAGCTCAGGAAACTCTCGAACAAAATGATCTGCGGTACGGTCGAGGGTGGCGTAAACGATCACCGGGCCGATGACGTTGGGGACGACGTGCTTGAAGATGATCCGCCACGTGCCCGCCCCTCCGGCCACCGCCGCTTCGATGAACTCCCGGCGGCGTATGCTCAAGGTCTGTCCGCGCACGATTCTCGCCATCGTCAACCAGCCGACGGCGCCGATGGACAGAAACAGCAGGGACTCGCTGCGGCCGAAGATCACGGTCAGAAATATGACGAAAAAAATGAGCGGCAGGCCGCTCAGGATCTCGATGATGCGCATCATCAGGTGATCGGTGCGGCCGCCGACGTAGCCTGCGACCGCGCCGTAGCTCAGGCCCACACCCAGGCTCACGGCGCTCGCGATGAGGCCGACGGCGAGCGACACGCGCGCGCCGTCGAGCGTGCGAACGAAGAGATCGCGCCCCAGCCGATCGGTGCCGAACCAATGCGCGCTCGCCAGACCGGGTCCGCTGGCGACGTGCGACCAGTCGAGCGCTTCGATGTCGTTGGGATTGAACCAGGGTCCGAGGATGGCCAGGACGACCAGAATGGCGAGGATGCACATGGCGAGGAGAGCGCCGAAATTCGCGCGCAAGCGTCGGCCGGCATCCTGCCAGAGGCCGACGTTCATCGGTCAAACCTGACCCGCGGATCGAGCCAGGCGAACAGCAGATCGACCAGCAGGCCCATGCCGATCAGCACGGTCGAATAGATGATGACCATCCCGAGAACCAGTGTGTAATCGCGATTGAGAGCGCCTTGGACGAGGTAGCGGCCCACGCCCGGCAACCCGGCGATCGACTCGACCACCAACGAGCCGGTCATGATGGAGGCAACCGCCGGCGCCAAATAGCCGGCCACCGGCACGAGCGCAGGGCGTAAGGCGTGACGCAAAATCACCGTATGCAGCGGCAGTCCCTTTGCCATCGCGGTCCTGATGAACTCACTGCGCAGCACTTCGAGCATGCTGCCGCGTGTGAGCCGTGCGATGACGCCGAGCGGCGGCAGCGCGAGCGCGATGACGGGCAGCACCAGGTAGCGCAGCGACTCCGGTTCCCAGCCGGCGACCGGCAGCCAGTGCAGGTAGATACCGAAGAACAGACCGAGAAACGGCAGCACCACGAACGAAGGTATCGCAATACCGACGACCGCGAGGGACATCGTAGCGTAGTCGGCCGCGGAGTTCCGGTGAAGTGCGGCGAAGGTGCCGATCGGAATCCCCAGCACGAGGGCAAGACTCATGGCGATGCTGCCGAGCTCCAGAGTCACGGGGAATCCCTGACCAATCAGCTCGGTCACCGTGAAATCCTTGTACTTGAAGGACGGACCGAAATCGCCGTGGGCCAACGCGCGTACGTAACTCACGTATTGTTTCCACACGGGCTGATCCAGGCCATAGGCGCTCTGCAGATTGGCCAGAATTTCAGGCGGCAGCGACTGCTCCTGGTCGAAAGGGCCGCCCGGCGCGACCCGGATCAGAAAAAACGTGAGCGTCACGATGATGAACAGCGTGGGGACTGCGCCACCCAAACGCGTGAGAAAATAGCGGGTCATCGCGGCGAGTCTATCGATTGACCGCAAGGTGGACAAGCGAAGCGGCGATCCTTAAACTATGCGGATCCTCCGGCCCCCTTAGGTTTATGGAATCAACACGCCCCATCCGCGCGCTGATGCGCGGTCTTGATGCGCTGACCGTGCTCAATCTCCGCGGCGGCGCGACGGTCTCCGAAGTCGCACAGGAGATCCGCCTACCGCGCACCACCGTCTACAGAATTTTGGAGACGCTGTGCAACGCCGGCTTCGTGTTTCGCGACCCGAGCGATGACCGTTACCGGCTCACCATCATGGTGCGGGCGCTGAGCGGCGGCTTCGACGACGAAGCATGGGTCGCGCAAATCGCTAAGCCGCTGATCGACGAATTGTGCCGGGAGATCGTCTGGCCGGTCTCGATCTCGACGCTCTCCGGCACGACGATGATGGTGCGTGAAACGACCGACCACTCGAGTCCGGTGGCCATCGAGCGCTACTCCGCCGGCTTTCGCACACCGCTGTTGACCTCGGCGGGCGGACGGGTGTACCTGGCCTTTTGCGCCGCGTCCCAACGCGAAACGCTGATCGACGTGCTGGCGCGGTCGACGAAGGAAGAGGATAAACTCGCGCGTTTACAGCGTGCCGACTTGCAGCGCATGCTGACCGACATCAAGGCGCAGGGTTATGCAACGGCGACCCGCAGCCGGCGCATGGTCGAAGAAATCAGCCTGAGCGTGCCGGTATTGCTGAACGATCGGGTGCTGGCGGCGCTCACCGTGCGCTTTGCCTCATCGGCGGTGCCTCTCAGGACGGGGGTGGAGCGATTCCTGCCCAGGCTGCGCCAGTGCGCCGCGGCTATCAATCGAGCGTTTTCGGATCAGCAACAATCCAACTCAACGGACGGGGTCGCCTCGACCCCGTCACTGGCGGCGCGTTAGCGCCTAGAAAGGATTTACTCAATGCAGAAGATCATGGTTTGCATCAAGCGGGTCGTCGACTACAACGTGCGCGTGCGCGTCAAGCCGGACGGCAGCGGGGTGATGCTCGATGGCGTCAAGATGAGCGTCAATCCATTCGATGAGATCGCGCTCGAAGAAGCGCTGCGCATCAAGGAACGTGGCTCGAATATCGAGGTGGTGGCGGTCAGCATCGGCGTGGCCGATACCCAGCAGCAGCTGCGCACCGCCCTCGCCATGGGCGCGGATCGGGCAATTCTGGTGCAGACGGATCAGCCGGTCGAGCCGCTGACGGCGGCGCAAACCTTCCTCGCCATTGCAAAGAAGGAAAATCCGGACTTGATCTTCCTCGGCAAGCAGGCGATCGACGACGACGCCAACCAAACCGGCCAGATGCTGGCGGCCATGTGGGAGCGGCCGCAAGCCACATACGCCTCCAAAGTGGAGATTTCCGGGACCAAAGTCACGGTGACTCGAGAGGTGGATGCGGGTCTCGAGAGCATCGAGGTGGATCTGCCGGCGGTGATCACCGTCGATTTGCGGTTGAACGAGCCGCGGTACGTCAAATTGCCGGACATCATGAAGGCAAAGAAAAAGCCTTTGGACGTCACCTCGCTCGATGCGCTCGGTGTGAGCGCGGGCCAACTGATCAAAGTCGTCAAGACCGAACCGCCCGCCCAGCGCCAAAAGGGTGTCATTGTCAAGGATGTGGCCGAACTCGTTGAGGTCCTCAAAAAGAAGGGTTTGATCTAATGCACAAGGTACTCATCATCGGTGAACACGACGGCAAGACGCTGAATCCGGCGACCGCCAAATGTGTCACGTGCGCCAAGGCGATACCCGACGCCGAGATCACGATTGCTCTGTTGGGCGCGGACACCTCGGCGGTGGCCGCTCAAGCCGCGGCCGTATCCGGCGTCAAATCGGTGCTTCGGGTCGATCGGGCCGAGAATGCGCATCCACTCGCAGCGACTTTCGCCCCGCAGATCGCCGCACTTGCGGCGGACTACACGCATGTGTTCGGCCCCTCCACCAGCTTCGGCAAGGATCTCACACCGCGCGTGGCCGCACTGCTCGGAGTGCCGCAGGTGAGCGATCTGATGGCCGTCGAGAGTGCCCATCGTTTTCGGCGCCCCATCTATGCCGGCAACGCCATCGTCACCGTCGAAGCCGATCCCGCGCGCAAGCTCCTCGCAACGGTGCGCGTCGCCTCCTTCGAAGCAGCATCCGGCGGCGGCGGCGCGTCGATCGAGTCGAAGACGCTGAACGTCGCCCTGCCCTCGCACACCCGTTACATCGGCGCCCGATCCGGCTCGACCGATCGACCGGACTTGCAGACCGCCTCGAAGGTCGTCTCCGGTGGGCGTGCCCTCGGCAGCGCAGAGAATTTCAAGCTGCTGTTTCGCTTCGCGGACAAGATCGGCGCCGCCGTCGGCGCCTCGCGCGCGGCCGTCGATGCAGGCTACGCACCCAATGAAATGCAGGTAGGGCAGACGGGGAAAATCATTTCCCCGGAGATGTACATCGCGGTTGGCATTTCAGGCGCCATTCAGCATTTGACCGGAATCAAGGACGCCCGCACCATCGTGGCCATCAACAAGGATAGCGAGGCACCGATCTTCGAGGTGGCCGACGTGGGACTCGTGGGCGATCTGTTCCAGATCGTCCCCGAGCTCGAGCGGCTGGTCGGGACCTAGAGGAGCCTAGGGCGCTGCGCGGTCGATGTCCGTCGCCGCGGCAGCGAGCGCCTCGACCAAGAGGTCGGCGTGCTCGGGGCGAAACGGCATCGGCGGCCGCAGCTTGAGCACGTTGGCCTGCGGACCTTCGTAGCCGATCAGCACCCGCGCCTGCGATGCCAGTACATTGATGATGTGTTTGGCGCGCTGACGCGCCGGGTGCGTACGCGTGCCGATCACCTCGAGTCCGAGCAGCAGGCCCGCACCGCGTACGCCGCCGAGGCATTCATGCCGCAAGGCCAGCGTCGCCAATCGCCGGCGCAAATACTCCCCGGTGCGCGACGCATTCGACATGAGCTGTTCGCGCTCGATCACCTCGAGCACCGCGAGCCCGGCTGCGGCTGCCACCGCATTGCCGCCGAATGTCGAGAAGAAGCCAAACTTCGCCTGGAAGGCTTCGACCAGCGAGCGGTTGGCGATGACCACGCCCATCGGATAGCCGTTGCCCACCGGCTTTCCCAGCGTAACGATATCCGGCTCGAAGCCGCGCCGTGCAAAGCCCCAGAGGTGAGAACCGCAGCGGCCGAGCCCGTACTGCACCTCGTCGGCGACCACGAGGGCGCCGGCGGCGCGTACCCGCGCTGCGACCGTGGCGCCCCACGCCGGCGGCGGATCGTGAATGCCGGAACTGGTCAATGCGGAATCCACGAAGAAGGCCGCCGGAGCATGACCGCGGGACGCGAGGATCTCGATGGCATCGTCGGCAGCGCGCGTCGCCGCCGCGAGATCCGCGGCATCCAGAGCGTCGAGCGCGCGCAGGCCGGGCGGCGGAACTGCGAGGGTAGCGACCCGCGGATCAATCGGTTGACCCGTCCCGGGCGTGAGCGCGGCAACGGCATCGGTAATTCCGTGATAGGCATGCTCCATGACCAGGCCACCCTTGTGGCCGGTGGCCGATTGGGCGATGCGCCACGCCACATCGTTCGCTTCACTGCCGGAGTTGACGAAGATGCAGGTGTCAAGACGCGCGGGCAGCGTCGCGGTGAGACGCTCGGCGTACTCGAGGATGCGTGCGTGCAAATAGCGCGTGTGGGTCGCCAGGATCGCCGTCTGCCTCTGAATGGCTGCGACCACCGTGGGGTGGCTATGCCCGACGTGCGGCACGTTGTTGTAGACGTCGAGGTAGGAACGTCCCTCGAGATCGTACAGCCACACACCGGAGCCGCGCACGATGTGCAAGGGCCGCTCATAGAACAGCTCCGCACCCACGCCCATCAGCCGGTGGCGCCGTGCCAGATCGATGGGCTGTGCAGCGGGTTCGCTTGCCGTGCCCGCGGCGGCGTGCCACGTGCGTGTCAATCGTTCGCGGCCCGACTGCCTCAAGGCATCGAGCGAGCGCGCCGCGTGCGCCGCGGACCGCTCGAGAGCCTGCGCCCCCTGGCCGTCGTGGCGGACCCTCCATGCGTGCAGCAAGAGCGTAATCGCGTGGCGTGCCGCGATGAGATCGTACAGAACCTCGACATCGGCCGCATCGAGCGGTTGGCGCCGCGTGTATCCCTGCAGCACCTGGGCAACCGCCTCGAGGGGTGCAAGATCATCGGTGAGCATTTCCGACATCGCCACCGCGGGCTCCAAGACGAGCGGCGCATGAATCATGTCCCCAAAATCCAAGATTCCGACGATCGCGTTGGCCTCGGCATCGATGATGACGTTGTGCCCATGACAATCGCCATGGATGGCCTGGCTGCGAAGCGCACGCAGTGCCGGCAGGCGTTCGGCCAGATCTGCCGAGACGCCGGTAACGACGTTGCGCAGGGAAGCGGACTCGATATAGGGCGCAAACTCGACGAGCTCGGGAAGCCGCCGCACGTCCCATGCCAGGCGCTGCGCCAGCGCGGGGTGGAAAAAGCCCTGCAAAGCGCGATCGATTCGCGCGAGCATCGCTCCGAGCGGGGACAGCAGAGGCACGGCGGAGCCAAGCTGCGAGAGCAGCTGCCCCGGCAGATATCCCACCAGACAGGTCGTGTAGGATCCGTCGCCCCCCTGCACGGTACCGACGTCCTCGCCGAGCTGGGTTGCAAAGAGGCGCGGCACGGCGAGCGTCGGGTCCTGTTCGCTCAGATGCCGCAACACGCGGATCAGGCAGTCCGTCGCCTCTGCACTCGCTTCGAGATCGACGATCTTCAGCACGTATTCGTGCTGATCGGCGGTGCGCAGATGAAAATTGCAGTCGCGCTCGCCCGGCAGCGGACGAATCGAAGCGGCAAGCCCATAGGTGTCGCGCGCGATTCGTTCAGCCTGCCCAACCGTGAAGACCGGCGGCGAGGTCCGCAGCGCCAGGAGCCTGTCTGAGTAGTCCACCAGGGTCTTGACCTGAGGCTGATTTCGCCTCAGGCGCTTTCGGCTGGGAGCCTAGAGCTGCTTCAAGACAAAGTCTGCGGCGGATACCTTGAATTCGCCCGGAGCCTCGACGTGGACCTGCGTCGCAACACCGTCCTTGACGATGATGGCGAATCGTTGTCCGCGCGTTCCCATGCCGAAGCCGGTCGCGTTTAATTCGAGTCCGAGCGCCTTGACGTACTCTCCGTTGCCGTCGGCCAACATCAGGATCTTGTCGCCCACGCCGCCGGATTTGCCCCAGGCGTTCATCACGAACACATCGTTGACCGCCGTGCAGGCGATGGTGTCGACGCCCTTGGCCTTGATGCGATCGGCAAGTTCCACGAAGCCCGGCAGGTGCTTGGCGTCGCAGGTCGGCGTGAACGCACCGGGAACGGAGAACAGCACGACCGTCTTTCCCTTGAAAAGCTCATCGGTCGAGATCTTTTGCGGGCCGTCCTTGGTCATCCGGGTGAATTTGCCCTCGGGCATCTTGTCGCCAGCTTTGATCGTCATTTTGCAACTCTCCTATGGCCTTGGCCCGGCTCAAGAGCCGAGCTTATCGGAGTAAAGGCTCCACAGCCGCAGCACGCGCGGGCTGATGTTCGGTACGTTCTTCAAATTCGCGAAGGCCTTCTTAGCCTCCGGGAAATTCTTGAGCTGGGCGTTCGCGAGGCCGAGATACACATAGGCCTCATCCTGGTGCTTGATATTGCCCTTTTGCAGCCCCTTATTGATGGCGTCGGCGGACTTCTGATAATCGCCGAAGCCGTAGTAGACCTCGCCGAGCTTGACGTCGAGCTCGCCGGCCGCGCTCTTGTTGGCTTCCGCCTCCTGCTGCGCGAGACCCTTTCGATCGGCCTCGGCGCGGGTTTTCAGCGAGTTCACCAGCCGCGTGGTGCGCTCCTTGTGCTCATCCTTGATGACGCCCGTGGACAGCGCCTTTTCGAGGACGGCATCGGCCTCGCCCGGCAGCGCCGCGTCGGCGAGCAGCTGCGCCATCTCGATGTAGTCGGTGTCCGCGTTCATGGAGTTCGTGTTGTACATGATGCGGTAGATCATCAACGTGTTATGGTCGTCGCGCTCATCCTGACGCTCGATGCGCAGCAGCGTGTTCCAATAGGTCGTCTTGTTATTGAGGTGGATGAGATCCTGCAGCACCGCGGCCATCGTACCGGTATCGCCGGCATCCGAGGCGCATTGCAGCTTGAACAGATAGAGATTCTCCTTCGGCGTCTCGCCCGCCTTGCGGGTGGCGGCGATCGCCTTGTCCGACCAGGTCGCCGCGTTCTTGCAGTCCTTCAGCTGATAGTAGCTCTGCGCGATGATCGCCATGTTATCGGGGGTCGCGGAGCCGGCGTCGACCATCTGCTTGCCGTAATCGATGGCTTTCTGAAACTGGTTGGTGCTTGCGGCGATGCCGAACAGCGTACGGGTGATGCTGCTTACCTCCTCGGGCGTTGCCGCGCCGGTTGCCAGTACCTTCTCGAATTCGGCTTGCGCAGCCTTCAGGTTGCCGAGTTTGACGTCCGCGAACCCCTTGAAGTTGTAGATCGTCTTCTTGTCGAACGCAGTGAGCGGGGACTTCTGTTCCGCGGCGTCCAAATTCTTGAGCGCTTCCTGCCATTGGCCCGCCTGCAGGGCTTTCTGCGCGGCCGTCATCTCCTTGGCGATGACGCGGCTGATTTCCTGCCCCTTCGGCTTGTCGGCCGCGCTTGATACGGCCGGGCTCAATGCCAGACACGTCATCGCGAGCATCAATCCGAGAACGACATTTTTCCTGAGCGATTGAATCATCATGTTCACACCTTCACGAACTTGAGTCTCAAAAGTTATTTTTCCGGCGGTCCAATCAAACAAACGGCGCGTGAACCCGCAGTAAAACGGGCTCACGCGCCGCAACACCCGTCGGGATCTTAGTTAGCTAGAAATAATCGTTGTTGACGAATCCGATCTTCTTCAAACCACGGTGCTGCAAATCGGCGAGGGTCTGCGCCACGATTTCGTATTTGGCGAACTTATCGACGGTGATGTGCACTTCAGGCTGCGGACTCTTGCTGGCCTCTTGACTGATATAGCCCTGAAGCGTCGCGCGGTCGACCGGCGACTTGTTCCACAGCAGAGTGCCGTCGAAGTCGATCGCCAGATCGATGACCTCGGGCGGCGGCGGCGGCACGAAATTCGGCGGCGGCGGCAGCGGATTGTCGATCTTGACCGCATGCGTCTGGCTGGGAATCGTGATGATGAAAATGATGAGAAGCACCAGCATGACGTCGATGAGCGGCGTCATGTTGATGTCCGAATACGACTGACCTTCGTTGCTGCCAACTGCCATCGCCATCTGAAATCTCTCCTACGTCCCGGGACCGAAATGATCGGGCGTGGTGATGAAAGCCACCTTGCGGATGCCGATCTGCTGCGTAGCCACGAGCACCTGACCGACGAACTGATACCGAACATTCGAGTCGCCGCGAATATGCACCTCGGGCTGCGGTTCCTCACGCGCGATTCCTCGCAGTCGCGCCTTCAAGTCCTCCTGGCCCTTCAACAACTGGGTATTCCAGTAGATACCCCCGTCCTTGTCGATGGCGATGGTGATGTTCTCCGGCTTGGTCTGCGTCGGCAGGTTGGTGGCCTTCGGCAGCACCACCGGCACCTGCTGAATGATGACCCGGATCGTAATGATGAAGATGATCAGGAGCACCAACATCACGTCCACGAGGGGCGTGACGTTGATGTCCGACATCGCTTCGCCTTCGTCACCGCTCCCGACGTTGATCGCCATGGATCTGCGCTCCTAGCGGGCGGCGACCGGGGCCGACTTGACGACCGGTGCGGCTGGTCCCTTGTCCATGCCGAGGCCCATCTTCGCACCCGAGATCAGGTAGGCATGCAGCTCATGCGTGAAGTGGCTGACGCGTTCCTGCACACCCTTGTTCCGGCGCAACAAAATGTTGTAGCCCAGCACCGCGGGCACCGCGACCGCCAGGCCGATGGCCGTCATGATGAGCGCCTCGCCGACGGGCCCCGCCACCTTGTCGATGGACGCCTGTCCCGCTACGCCGATCGCGATCAGCGCGTGGTAGATACCGATGACCGTGCCGAGCAGACCGACGAAGGGCGCCGTGGCGCCTACGGAAGCGAGAACCGGCAAGCCCGCTTGCATGCGGCTGATCACCGTGTCGGCGGTGCGCTGCAGCGACTCGGTGATCCACTCGCTGGTACCGATCGCCCCGGACAGGCGGGTCTTGTTGGTCTCGTGATATTCATACGCCTGCTTGCCGGTCTCGGCGAGCGCCCGGAACGGGTTCGACGTGCCCTTCAACTTGCTGATCGCGTCGGTCAGGCTGGACGAGGTCCAAAATTCCTTCTCCGCTTCGATCGCTTGCTTGCGCGTGCGGCGTTGATCGAAAAACTTGGTGATCATGATGAACCATGTCAGCAGCGACATGATCAACAAGATAACGAGGATCGACCTGGCAACGATGTCGCCATTTGCGATCAGGGCACCAAGGCCATATGGGTTTTCAACAGCTGTCTCTTGCATGGACCGATTCCTCTACTTAGAAAAGCTTTAAGAAATACGAATTAGAATAATAATGATCTTCAAATCAGGAATGAGTGGTTACTTCGTGAGCTTCCAGACGATGGGTATGGACACCGTCTTCTCGATCGGCTTGCCGTTTTCGGTCGCCGGCAACATGCGCTGCCCGTGGACCGCCTTCAAACACGCCTCATCCAAGCGGGGAAAGCCGCTGGTTTGCTGCAGCGTCTCGGCCGCGACGCGCCCATCGGCCGCCACGGTCATCTGCACGATGCAGCGTCCCTCCTCGTTCGCGCGCTTCGAGGCATCTGGATACCACTCCTCACCGATTTTGAGCGGATGCTTGGGATCCATGCGCGGCGGCGTCCCGGGAGGAGGCGGCGGCGCCTGTGCCACCGGAGCCGGCGGTGCCTGGGTCTGCGTGATCTGAGTGATGGCGTTCGTCGCTGCCGGCGCGGCTTGGATGTCGACGAATTCCGGCGGCGGTACGTACGGTTTGATTTCTTCGAGTTTCGGCGGCGGCGGCGGCGGCTTATCGATGTCCTTCGGCTTGTCGATCTGCGCGATCTCGACGGGTGGAATGACCGTCTGAATGAGCTTACCGGCTAGGCCCGTATAAAATGCCCAGACGATGACCACGTGCAGGAGGATGACGGCGATGAGGGCTGCGCCCCGCGTGCCTGAAAAAAGTGACGGCTCTTCGTATTTATACATAAGTCTGTTTGCGACCTAGGCCCCTATACTCCAACGTCCAACGGCGCCTGGCGAACAACGCCTGACAGCGTTTTTTTGCGAAACGCTTGCGTCATGCGCGTCTATCCGACGCGTCTGATACACGCGTCTGGAACCAACGCGCTGGATTTTTCTCCAGCAACGTCCCTTCGGGTCCCCTTCAGCGAGTAAAGAGCCTGACACATATCCGGGCCGAACTGCAAGCGGACTTAGTCCAATAAGGGTCTACTCGAGATCCGTCACGGCACCGAAAGACGCGCTGCTCACTTGCCTGGCGTACTTCGCCAGCGCACCTCGGCGCGCATAGGGTTTGGGCGGCATCCACCGTTTGCGCCGCCGCTTCAACTCCGCCGCGCTTACATGCAGGCTGATCTCGCGACGCTCTGCATCAATCGTGATTTCATCCCCGGTCTCAACCAGCGCCAGCGGCCCTCCGAGCGCCGCTTCGGGGGATAAATGCCCGACCACGAAGCCGTGGCTGCCGCCCGAAAAGCGCCCATCGGTGATCAGCGCGACATCCTGACCCAAACCCTTACCGACGATGGCCCCGGTGGGGCTCAACATCTCGCGCATCCCCGGTCCGCCCTTGGGCCCTTCATAGCGGATGACCACCACATCGCCGGGCTTTACCTTGCCGCCCAAGATTCCCTGCAGTGAAGCCTCCTCGGAATCGAACACGCGCGCCTTGCCGGTGAAGCGTTCTCCTTCCTTCCCTGTAATTTTTGCAACAGCACCCTCTGGGGCAAGATTGCCGTAAAGGATGACCAAGTGACTGTTCTTCTTAATAGGATCCAGCAGCGGCCGCACAATCTCTTGACCCTGTGGGTAGGATCCAACATCTCGTAGGTTCTCCGCCAGGGTGGCCCCCGTGACGGTCAGACAGTCACCATGCAGCAAGCCCGCATCCAACAGCGTCTTCATGAGCGGCTGAATGCCGCCGATCGCGACGAGCTCCGACATCGAGAACCTGCCGCTAGGACGCAGGTCCGCCAGCACCGGCACGTGCTTGCCGATGCGGGTGAAATCGTCGAGCGCCAATTTGACGCTCGCGGAGGAGGCCATTGCCAGCAAGTGCAGCACCGCATTGGTCGACCCACCGAGGGCAATACTGACCGTGATGGCGTTTTCGAACGCCTTGCGGGTCATAATGTGGCGTGGCCGGATGCCGCGCCGGATCAGTTCGACCACCGCCGCCCCGGCGCGCCGGGAATCCTCGCGTTTTTGGCTCGAGACGGCCTCTTGCGCCGAGCTGTTCGGCAGACTCATCCCGAGCGCCTCGATGGCCGAAGCCATGGTGTTCGCCGTGTACATCCCGGCGCAGGAGCCGGGTCCTGGAATGGCCGTTCGTTCGACGAATTTGAGTTCCACTTCCGAGACGGCGCCTTTCGCATAGCCGCCCAAGGCCTCGAACACAGAGACGATATCGCGCTTCTCCGCCCCCGGGCGGATGGTGCCTCCGTACACGAAAACCGCAGGACGGTCCAGGCGTGCGAGCGCCATCAAACAACCGGGCATGTTCTTGTCGCAGCCGCCGAAAGCGACCACGCCATCGAAGCCTTGAGCCCCGACCACGGTTTCGATCGAGTCCGCAATCACCTCCCGGGACACCAGGGAGTAGCGCATTCCCGGGGTGCCCATGGAAATGCCGTCCGAAACGGTGATGGTGTTGAAGGTGACGGCTTTGGCGCCCTGCGCTTCGGCGCCCTGCGCGGCCAGGCGCGCAAGCTCGTCGATGTGCATGTTGCAGGGGGTCAAATTGCTCCAGGTCGCGGCAATGCCGACCTGCGGCTTGGCAAAGTCGTCGTCGCCGAATCCCACCGCGCGCAGCATGGCGCGGGCGGGTGTCTGTTTGATCCCGTCGACGACGAGTCTCGAGAAATTGCGAGTCTCGATCGGAGATGGTTTTTTCTTCATGGATTACACCGTGCCGTAGCGTTCGACCAGGTAACAATACACGCCCCGCAACGCATGCGCCTCGGCGCCGACGGCGCGGCCGGGGCGCTCCTTGGAATTCCACGCGTATAAATCGATGTGCATCCAGCGCGCCGTCTCGGTGACGAAACGCTTGAGAAACAGGGCGCCGAAAATGGCCCCCGCCAGGCCCGAGGCGGCGACGTTGTTGAGGTCCGCGATCTTGCTGCCGAGCTCATCGTCGTAGCCCATCCAAAGCGGCATGGGCCACAGCGGATCGTGCGCGGCGGCGCCTAGGCGGGCGAGCTCCGCCACCTGCGCATCATCGGTGCCGAACAGCGCGGGCAGCTCCGGTCCCAACGCGACGCGCGCGGCGCCGGTCAGGGTCGCGAAATCGATGATGAGATCCGGACGCTCGGCATCGGCGGCCGCAAGCGCATCGCACAGCACCAAACGCCCTTCCGCATCGGTGTTGCCGACTTCCACACTGAGGCCCTTGCGGGTCGCGAGCACATCGCCCGGGCGATAGGCGTTGCCGCTGATGGAGTTCTCCACCGCCGGGATCAATACGCGCAACCGTGCGCGGATGCGGACGCTCATCAGCATGTGCGCGAGCGCGAGCGCGACCGCCGCGCCGCCCATGTCCTTCTTCATGAGCGCCATACCGGCGCTCGGCTTGATGTCGAGTCCGCCGCTGTCGAAGCAAACGCCTTTGCCGACGAGAGTCACGCGCGGCATGGCATCCGCCTGCGGCGGCGACCAGCGGATATCGATGAGCCGCGGCTCCTCCGCGCTCGCGCGCCCGACCGCGTGAATCGCGGGAAAGTTGCCGTTGCGCAGCTCCTCCCCCACCCATTCGCGGTGCGTCGCCCGATGCCGAACCGCGACGTCGCGGGCGGCGGCTGCGAGTTGTGCGGGTCCCAGATCCGATGCGGGTGTGTTGATCCAATCGCGCGCCATCGTGAGCGCCTCGCTCGCGATGCTGACGAAGCGATGATCCGCATTCGGCGGCGCCTCCAGGGTTGCGAAGCGCTCGGTCTTCACCGCGCGGTACCGCTCGAAGCGGTACGCCGCGTAGGCAAATCCCAAAGCGATTTGCGTGGCGTCGGCCGCGCTCCAGGCTTGCGCCAGGCGGAAGCGGCGCGGCGGCAGACGCTCGGCGAGCCCGGCCGCGTGCCAGAGGGACACGGCACCCTGACGCTTGCCCAAACCGCCCACCGCCAGATCGATGGCGCCGGCGCCATCGGGCACCACCACCACCCGATGCTTTTCGGCCTTGAAATTTTGCTCGCCCAGCCAGCTTGCGAGCGGCGTGCTTTGCGCCGCGCGCCAGGCTTCGAGCTCATCTTCGTACAGCAGCCACAGTGAGACCGGAGCAATGCCATCGGCGGTCATGAAGAGGTCCTTAGAAAGCGCGGGGCACGCCCGCGCGGGCCTTGCATGATAGGAGATTCTATGTTGCTATTCTCGGCTACTTTCACGGAGCACTACATGCGTTTGTATTCGCAAAAAGACGTCGACAAGAAAGCGCTGCGCGGCGCGCGCATCGCCATTCTCGGTTACGGCAGCCAGGGTCGTGCGCACGCGCTGAATTTGCGCGACAGCGGCTTCGACGTCGTGGTCGGCGTGCGCAAGGGCGAGAGCTGGAACAAGGCCAAGAAGGACGGCTTGAAGGTGATGGAGCCGACGCAGGCCGTCAAGGGCGCGCAGCTCGTGGCCATGCTCGTTCCCGACATGACCCAAAAGGCGCTGTATCAGGAACTCAAATCCGTCATCGGGAAGGGGGCGACCCTGCTGTTCGCTCACGGCTTCAACGTGCACTTCAAGCAGATCAAGCCGCGCAAGGATCTGGACGTGGTCCTGATTGCTCCGAAGGGCCCCGGCGATTTGGTGCGCCGCCAATATCAGCAAGGCCGCGGCGTACCGTGCCTGATTGCAGTCGCGCAGAATCCGTCCAAGCGTGCGAAGGTGAACGCTCTCGCGTACGCAGCGGGAATCGGCGGTACGCGCGGCGGCGTACTGGAGACGACGTTCGCCGAGGAAACGGAAACCGATCTTTTCGGCGAACAGGCCGTGCTCTGCGGCGGCGCCACCGAGCTCGTCGTCAAAGGTTACGAAACCCTCGTCGAAGCCGGCTACCAGCCCGCGGTCGCCTATTACGAGTGCTTGCACGAGCTCAAATTGATCGTCGATCTGCTGCACGAGGGCGGCATCACCAAGATGCACCGCTTCATCAGCGAGACGGCGAAGTACGGCGATCTGACGCGCGGCCCCCGCATCGTCAACAAGGCAACCAAGAAGGAAATGAAGAAGATTCTTGCCGAAATTCAACAGGGAAAATTCGCCCGCCAATGGATCTCCGAGACCAAGAGCGGACGACGCAAGTACTCCAAGCTGCTGAAGGCCGACCTCGGCCACTCGATCGAGAAGGTCGGCGCACAACTGCGCGAACGCATGCCGTGGCTCGAGTCCGGCAAGGCCTGATCTCGAGTCATGCCCGCCCGCACGTTGTTCGATAAGGTTTGGTCGGCGCACGAAGTCGTTGCAGAGACGGCGAATACGCCGGCCGTGCTGTACATCGATTTGCATCTGATTCACGAGGTCACCTCGCCGCAGGCGTTCAGCGTGCTGAAGTCCCTCGGGCTGCCGGTGCGCCGCCCGGAGCGCACGCTCGCCACCATGGACCACTCGACCCCGACCTCGAGCGATCAGGTGTTCGGCCGGGTGCCGATCAAGATGGACGCCGCCGCGAAGCAGGTGCGTCAGCTCGAACAGAATGCGGCCGACTTCGGCGTCGAGCTGTTCGGCATGCGAGACGCGCGACGCGGCATCGTGCACGTCATCAGCCCGGAGCTCGGGGCGACGCAGCCCGGCATGACCATCGTTTGCGGGGACAGCCACACGAGCACGCACGGCGCCTTCGGCGCCCTCGCCTTCGGCATCGGCACGACCGAAGTCGGCCACGTCCTGGCGACGCAGTGCATGCTACAGCGCAAGCCGAAGACCTTCGCGGTCGACGTCGAGGGTGAGCTGCGTCCCGGGGTCACCGCGAAGGATTTGATCCTCGCCATCATCGGCAAGGTGGGTGTGTCGGGCGGCACCGGATACGTGTTCGAATACCGCGGCTCGACCATCCGCGCGCTCTCGATGGAAGAACGCATGACGGTGTGCAACATGTCCATCGAGGCCGGCGCACGCGCCGGGATGATCGCGCCGGACGAGACCACCTTCGCCTACCTCAAGAGCAAACCGCGCGCGCCCAAGCTCGGCGGCTGGGACGCCGCGGTCGCGCGTTGGCGGGCCCTCGCGGGGGATGCTGATGCCAGGTTCGATGCATCGGTCCAGATCGATGCGGCGCGTGTCGAACCGATGATCACCTACGGTACCAACCCGGGCATGGTTGTGCCGATCGGCGGGACGATCCCTCCGGCGTCCGACGATCGGGTCTACGACACGGCGCTCGGCTACATGGGGTTTCACGGCGGAGAGGCCATGTTGGGAAAACCGGTGAATGTCGTTTTCATCGGCAGCTGCACCAACGGGCGGCTGGAGGATTTGCAGGCCGCGGCGCAAATCCTCAAGGGCCGCAAAGTGGCCTCCGGCGTGCATCTGCTCATCGTGCCCGGCTCGCAACAAGTCAAGCACGATGCCGAGGCGGCGGGTCTCGGCGAGATCTTCAAGGCGGCCGGCGCCGACTGGCGCGAGTCGGGATGCTCGATGTGCCTCGGGATGAACGGCGACATCGTGCCCGCCGGGCAGTATGCGATCAGCACGAGCAACCGCAACTTCGAGGGGCGGCAAGGGGTCGGTGCGCGCACCTTGCTGGTCAGCCCGCTCACCGCGGCGGCGAGCGCGGTACGGGGCAGGATCACCGATCCGCGGGAGATGATCTGATGCAACCCTTCAAGCGGGTGCGCTCGCGGACCGTCGTCATACCGGCCACCAATGTCGACACCGACCAGATCATTCCGGCACGATTTCTCACGACCACCACGACTCAAGGGCTCGGCAAGCATTTGTTCGCCGACTGGCGCTATTTGGCGGACGGCACGCCGAATCCCCGATTCATCCTGAATCAGGACGCCGCACGCGACTGCCGGGTGCTGGTGGCGGGCCGCAACTTCGGCTGTGGATCCTCGCGGGAGCACGCGCCGTGGGCGCTGATCGACTATGGAATTCGCGCCGTGATCAGCACCGAGATCGCCGATATCTTCCGCACCAATTCCTTGAAGAACGGGCTCGTCCCGGTCACGGTGGACGATGCGACGGCGGCGTGGCTGCTCGAGCATCCGGGCGCGGAGGTGGATATCGATCTGGAGGCCGCGCGGCTCACCCTGCCCAGCGGGGTCGCCGTGGATTTTCCGATCGAGGCATTCGCGCGCCATTGTCTGGTCAATGGGCTCGATGAGCTCGGCTATCTGCGCAGCAAACTGCCCGAGATCGAGCGCTACGAAGCCGCGCGGGGAGCGTAGTTGGAAGCCTTGATCGCCGTCCTCCCGGGCGACGGCATCGGCGGCGAGGTCACCGCCGAAGCGGTGCGGGCGCTCGATGCGATTGCACAGCGCTTCGGCCATTCCCTTCGATTCGAATCCGCGCTCCTCGGGGGCGCCGCCATCGACGCCACCGGAGAGGCTCTGCCGGACGCGACGCTCGCCCTGTGTCGACGCGCGCACGCCGTCCTCCTCGGCGCCGTCGGCGGGCCGAAGTGGTCCGATCCGAACGCCGCCGTGCGGCCCGAACAGGGATTACTGCAGTTGCGCAAAGCGCTCGGGTTGTTCGCCAATCTGCGCCCGGTCGTGCCGCACGCGGCGGTGCTCGATGCCTCCCCCATCAAGGCGGAGCTCCTTCGGGGCGTCGACATCATGGTCGTGCGCGAGCTCACCGGAGGCATCTATTTCGGCGACAAGCACCGCACGGCCACCGAAGCGAGCGATGTTTGCCGTTACAGCGTGGTGGAAATCGAACGCGTGGTCAGGCTGTCGGCGCAGCTCGCGCACGCTCGTCGCCGCAAGCTCACCTCGGTCGACAAAGCCAACGTGCTCGAAACCTCGCGGCTGTGGCGCTCGGTGGTGGAGCGGGTGGTCCCCGCCGAATTCCCCGCTGTGAGCTTCCAGCACATGTTGGTGGATGCGGCGGCGATGCATCTGCTGCGCCGCCCGCGCGATTTCGACGTGATCGTCACGGAGAACATGTTCGGCGACATCCTCACCGACGAGGCATCGATGCTGGCGGGATCCATGGGCCTGCTGCCCTCCGCATCCTTGGGCGAAGCGGGGCGCGGAGGATTGTTCGAACCCATCCACGGCTCTGCGCCGGACATCGCGGGCCGCGGCATCGCCAATCCCTATGCGGCGATATTGAGCGCGGCGATGCTGCTGCGCTACTCACTGCGGCTCGAAACGGAAGCGCGCGCGCTGGAAGCGGCGGTATCGCGCGCGATCGACGCGGGAGTGCTGCCGGCTGACATCGCCGCATCCGGTGCGAAGGCGGCTACGACGCGTGCCGCCGGCGATGCGGTTGTAGCGGCACTTTAGCGGCGTGCTGCATGATGGGCGCGGCGTGCTGCATGATGGGCGCGGCGGGCTCCATGATGGGCGCGGCGGCGTGCTCGACGATGGGCGCAGCGACGTGGGCAGCGGCGCGCTCGAGCGCCGCCTCGAGATCCGCAACCAGGTCCGCGGCATCCTCGATGCCGACCGATACCCGCAGCAACCCCGGACCGATTCCGGCGCGCAGCCGCGCCGACTCCTCCATTCCCGCATGCGTCATGCTGGCCGGGTGGGCGATCAAACTCTCCACGCCCCCGAGCGATTCGGCGAGCGTGAAGCACTCGAGTCCGGTGAGAAACGAGCCCACCGCCGCCTCGCCGCCAGCCAGCTCGAAGCTCAACATGGCGCCGAAACCGGATTGCTGCCGGCGCGCGATCTCATGGCCCGGATGATCGGGCAGGCCCGGATAAAATACCTGCCGCACCGCTTCGTGCCGGTTCAGCACATCGACGACCGCCGCGGTATTCTCGGCATGAACACGCATGCGCGCGTGCAACGTGCGCACGCCCCGCAGGGTCAGGAAGCTGTCGAACGGCGCGCCGGTGACGCCGATGCAATTCGCCCACCACGCGATGCGTTCGTGCAGCTCGGACGTGGCGGCGATCACCGCGCCTCCCACCACATCGCTGTGGCCGTTCAAGTATTTCGTCGTCGAATGCATCACGAGGTCGGCACCGAGTGCGATAGGCTGCTGCCAGAGCGGCGACAGAAACGTGTTGTCCACGACGACCAGCGCGCCCACCTCGTGACCCGCCCTGGCGAGGGCGCTGATGTCGACGATGCGCAGCAGCGGATTGCTCGGCGTCTCGATCCACAGCAGTTCCGGCTTCGCCGCGAGCGCCGTGCGCAGCGCCTGCGCATCGCTTTGATCCACGAAGTCCACCGTCAATTTCCCCTGCGCGTGCAGGGCCGCCAGCATGCGGTAGGTCCCGCCGTAACAATCGTAGGGCGCGAGAATCCGCGCGCCGTGCGCGAGCGTCGCCAAAATCAACGTGATCGCCGACAACCCCGTGCAGGTCACGACCGCTCCCGCGCCGCTCTCGAGGTCCGCGAGCGCGGCGGCGAGTTGATCCCGCGTCGGATTTCCGGAGCGCGTGTAGTCGTACCGGCGCGGTTGGCGGTAGCCTTCGAAGGCGAAATTCGTCGACAAGTAGATCGGCGGCACCACCGAGCCGTGCTGCGTGTCCGATTCGATCCCGGCGCGCACCGAGCGGGTGGCCAGGGATTTCCGAGGTTTGGATTTTCTGCTCATGACTGCTCCGCAACGGCTTGTTTGATGATCGGCGTGAGTGCCGCGGCTTCCTTCAAGAACGCGTCATGGCCGAATATGGAATTGATCTCGATGAGTTGGCGCGGCCCGTTCAGGCGGGCGGCAAGTGCCTGCATGTCCACGAAAGGCACGAGTTGGTCCTCGCGCACCGCGATGAGCGTCGCCGGCGTTCGCACCTGGGTCGCATCCATGTGATGCAGATCGATCGACTCGCTCAGGGCGAGGAAGGTCTCGGCGCGGTACTTCTGCACGTAGTCGTCGCCGCGGGCGAACAGGTATTCTTCGATTGGAAAGCGGAATCGATCCGCATCGCGAACCGGCGCACCGCCGAACCGCAGCTCGAATTCCACCGAACTGCGGTAGGTCGCCATCGCCAAGGCGCGCGCGAGCTTCAGCCCGGAGGGTCCGTCTCCGCGCGCGATCGCTTCGCGGACGATCTGACGCTGAACGCTGCGCCACGCGGTCGACAGCACCTGGGACTTTTCCGAGGCACTCAGCACGACGATGCGCCCCACGAGCGCTTCATGCCGCTGCGCGAAGCACAGGGCAACCATGCCGCCGTAGGAGGCGCCGACGATCGCATGCAGCGACTTCAAACCCAGATGCAGAACGACGTGACGCAGCGCTTCGGCCTGATCGAAGGAGCTCAACGGTGGGAATCTGCCCTTCGGTTGGGGCGCCGAGCTCTCGCCGCGGCCGCCCAGATAATCGATGCCGAGCACACGGAATTTGCGCGTATCGACGCCGTGCCCCTCGCCCGCCATGTCCGGCCACCAGCCGTCCGCACCGCAGACGTTGCGGTGCGCCGAAATGCCGCCGAGCACCGCAACGACGGGTGCCTCCTCGGGCCCGACGAGGCGATAAGCGATGTGTGCGTTCGCGAGATCATCGCCGTGGTGCAACCGCCAAGGGTTCGGCAGCGACACCACGGCGTCGCGCACCGGTGTATCGGCGGCAGACTCCTCATCAGACCGGCCGGTGACGAGACCAAAGGTTTTGACGGGCTTTTTCGACACCTTGCAGGAACTCCTCGAGGTTTACATAACCCCTGAGGAGCGGCGCCGCTCTTAGGCTATTGATGCAGCGCCACGCGCGCCGTTCAACTCGCCGCCCATCTACCGGTTCGGGGCAATCGCCCGTTCCGCAGGAGTTGGCACCGTTCCGACGCTCCTTCGAGCCCTCGGTGGTTGCCCCGGCTTCTAAGGGCCTTTCCCTCAGCCGGTCTAGATGAGCGCGTAAATTTTATGCAGCCGCCGGAGCGGCGTCAAGCAATTTCAGCTTGCGCCCGTTTTCCTAATGCATTAATGTATTAATGCATTAATACACCACGAGCACTGTGATGAAAACGAACCGGCCGGTCACGCTGCGCCAGGAACAGCAGCACGAACGCGCGCTCTGCGGCGCCATCCTGGCTCTGCGCAGCGTGGAGGAGTGCCGCAGCTTCTTCCGTGATCTGTGCACGCCGGCCGAACTGCAGGCCATGGCCGACCGCTGGGCGGTGGTGGAGTTGCTGGAGCGGCGGCTGCCGTACCGCGAGATCCACAAGCAGACCGGCGTGAGCGTGACCACCATCGGGCGCGTTGCGCGCTACCTCACCGCGGGCAACGGCGGCTATCGCGCCGTGACCGAGCGGCTGAAGCTGAACGCATGAACACCCCTGCCGCGATGCGGTTGAAAATCGCCGTGCAGAAGAGCGGCCGTCTCACCGACAACTCGCTCGACTTGCTGTCGCGCTGCGGGCTCAAGTACAGCCGCGGCAAGGATCAGCTCATGTGCTACGGCGAGAACATGCCGCTCGACGTGCTGTTCGTGCGAGACGACGACATTCCGGATCTGGTGCAGGAGGATGTGTGCGATCTCGGCTTGGTGGGGCTGAACGTGGTCGAGGAGAAGCGGCTCGCCTTCGGTGCGCGCGGGGTGTCGCCCTTGTTCGAGACGGTGCAGCTCCTGGATTTCGGGCGCTGCCGGCTGTGCATCGCGGTTCCCGACGGGTTCGATTACCGCGGCGCGGCGTCGCTTGCCGGTAAGCGCATCGCGACCACCTATCCCCACATCCTGGGGCGCTTTCTCGACCAGCGCCGCATACGCGCCGAGGTCGTCGTCCTGTCGGGGTCGGTCGAGATCGCGCCCCGCCTCGGCCGCGCCGACCTCATCTGCGACCTGGTTTCCACCGGCTCGACTCTGGCGGCGAATCATCTGCGTCAGGCGGAAGTCGTGCTCGAGAGCCAGGCCGTGCTCATCCGTACGCCGGTGCCGATTCCCGCTGAAAAGCAGGATTGGACCCGTCGATTGTTGATGCGCATCGACGGCGTCGAGCAGGTGAAGGGCAGCAAGTACATCATGCTGCATGCGCCCCGTTCCGCTCTTCCCGCCATCGCCAAGCTCCTGCCGGGGAGCGAGGCTCCGACGGTCATCCCGCTCGACGGCCGCGACGATCGCGTGGCCGTGCACGCCGTGTGCCGCGAAAACGTGTTCTGGGAAACCCTCGAGCAGCTGAAGAGCGTTGGGGCGAGTTCCGTGCTGGTATTGCCGGTCGAAAAGATGCTGGCCTGAGCGCTCTCGCGACCATGCGCATCATCGAGTGGAAATCGCTGACCGTCGCCGATCGCCGGGCGGCCCTGCAGCGCCCCGCACAGCGCGACGCCGGGCGCGTCGCGGCCGCCGTGCGCGATATCATCGACACCGTGCGGCGATGCGGCGATGCGGCGCTGATCGACTACACGCAACGCTTCGATGGGGTTCGACTCGACGCATTGACCGTGTCGGCGCAGGAGTTCGACGCCGCCGAGCGCGCGCTGAATCGTGCCCAGCACGCCGCGCTCGACACCGCGATCGGTACCGTGCGCGCGTTTCACGCGGCGCAAAGACCCGGCACGCTGCGCATCGAGACGGCGCCCGGAGTGATGTGCGAGCGCATCAGCGTGCCGGTGCGCGCGGTCGGTCTGTACGTTCCGGCGGGTTCTGCCCCGCTGCCCTCCACCGCCATCATGCTGGCGGTTCCGGCCGCCATCGCCGGCTGCCCGGTGCGCGCGATGTGCACCGCCCCGACGCGCCACGGGACCGCCGACCCGGCGGTCCTGGTCGCCGCCCGCAAGGCGGGAATCGAGCGCGTCTTCAAGCTCGGCGGTGCACAGGCTATCGCCGCCATGGCGTACGGGACGGAGTCCATACCGAAGTGCGACAAGCTGTTCGGTCCCGGCAGCACCTGGGTGACGACGGCGAAAATGATGGTGGCGAACGATCCTGCGGGCGCCGCCGTCGACTTGCCGGCCGGAGTCACCGAGGTCATGGTCATCGCCGACGATACCGCGCGCGCGGACTTCGTCGCCGCCGACTTGCTGGCGCAGGCCGAGCATGGCCCCGACGCGCAAGCCCTGCTGGTCACCCCGTCGATGGCGCTCGCCGATGCCGTCGCGCGCGAAGTGCGGCGGCAGGCGGTCTCGCTGTCACGCCAGGCCATCCTCGCTGACTCGGTGGCCAACATTCAGCTGCTGGTGGTCGACACCCTCGACACCGCTTTCAGCGTTGCGAACGATTACGCACCCGAGCACTTGCTGCTCCAGATCCGCGAGCCACGCGGCCGGCTCCCCGACGTGCAAGCGGCGGGAGCGGTGTTTCTCGGCAACTGGTCTCCCGAGTCCATCGGCGATTACTGCGCCGGTCCGAATCATACGCTGCCCACGTACGGGCACGCGAAAGCCCACAGCGGGTTGTCGCTCGAGGATTTCCAAAAGCGCATCTCGGTCCAGGAACTCACGCCGGCGGGCTTGCGCGGGTTGAGCGAGACCGCACGGATCCTGGCGACTCTCGAGGGGCTCGACGCGCATGCAGCATCGGTCGCCATCCGCCTCGATGCGCTCGAGGCGGCGCCGCGATGAATCCCGTGCTGTCGTTGGCGCGCCGCGAGATACTCGATCTCAAACCCTATTCGCACGCCGCGTGGCGGCCGTCGCTGACGCGATTGCACGCCAACGAGGCGCCGTGGCGGCCGCCCGGCGATACCAGCGCGGCGGGACTCAACCGCTATCCCGAACCTCAGCCCGCCGCACTCGTCGCCCGCCTCGCTTCGCTCTACCAGGTGCCGGCGAGTTGCCTGCTTGCGACCCGCGGCAGCGATGAGGCGATCGACGTGCTGTCGCGCATGTACCTGCGCGCCGGCATCGATGCGATCCTGCAGTGCGTGCCGACCTTCGGAATGTACGAGGTTGCCGCCCACCTTCAGGGTGCCGGCGTGATCGAAGTCCCGCTCGAACGCGGCGCTGCGTGGAGCCTCGATCCGGAGCGGCTGCTCGCTGCCTGGCGGCCCGACGTCAAGATCGTGTACCTCTGTTCGCCGAACAATCCGACGGCGAACCTGCTCGCGCCAGGCGCGCTGGAAAGAATCTGCGCCGCCCTCGACGGCAAAGCCATCATCGTGATCGACGAGGCGTACATCGAGTGGTCGCGCCGACCGAGTCTCGCCGCCTGGCTGCCGCGTTTTTCGACGCTGGCCATCCTGCGCACGCTCTCGAAGGCCCACGCGTTGGCGGGCGCGCGCATCGGCTCGCTGCTGGCGCATGCGGAGATGATTCAGCTGGCGAGACGCGTCATCCCGCCCTACTCGCTCGCGCAGCCCGCGATCGAGGCGGCAATGAGCGCACTCGAGCCGCAGGAGCTTTGCGCCTCGCGCGCCAAGGTCGAGGCGCTGCTCGTTGAACGCGAGTACCTGCGCGAGCGCCTGCTCGCTTCGGGCCTGGTCGAGCGCGTGTGGCCGAGCGATGCGAACTTCCTGCTGATCGACTGCCGCGACGCCGATCAATTCATGCGCTTGAGCATCGCCGGGGGCACCATCGTGCGCGACTTGCGCAGCCACGCCGCCCTGCCGAGCTCGTTGCGGGTGTCGGTCGGCACGCGTGCGCAGAACGATGCGCTGCTGGAAAGTCTGAAGGAGGCAGCGTGACCGGCAAGCGCATCGTGTTTCTGGATCGGGACGGCACACTGACCGAGGAACCGCCCGACGAGCAGGTGGACAGCTTGCAGAAGATCCGCCTGATGCCGGGCGTCATACCGGCGCTGTTGGAGTTGAAGCGGGCGGGCTTCGCCTTCGTCATGGTCACCAATCAGGACGGCCTGGGAACGGGCAGTCTGCCGCGCGAGAAATTCGACCTCGCCCACCGGTTCATATTGAATCTGTTCTCCTCGCAGGGGATCGAGTTCGACGAAGTGTTCATCTGCCCGCATTTCAAGCGCGAGGACTGCGGCTGCCGCAAACCCAAACTCGGCATGGTGACGCAGTACCTCGATGCCCATCCGCTCGACCGCTCGCGCAGCTACATGATCGGCGATCGCGACACGGATCTCGAATTTGCCGCGAACCTGGGCATCCAGGGTCTGCGCGTTCGCTTGAATGGCGATCCCGAGGAGTCCTGGCCGGCGATCGCCCGGCGCATCACCGGTGCGGCGCGCCGCGCACAGGCGCGGCGCAAAACCAAGGAGACCGAGGTCGCGATCGAAATCGATCTGTCGTGCGAAGGGCCGACCAGCGTCAGAACAGGGATCGGATTCTTCGATCACATGCTCGAGCAGATTGCCAAACACGGCGGATTTGCCCTGCGGCTGAGCTGCGACGGCGACCTGCACATCGATGAGCATCACACCGTCGAAGACTGCGCCTTGGCGCTCGGATCGGCGCTGCGGACCGCGCTCGGCGACAAGGTGGGCATCGCCCGCTACGGCTTCTTGCTCGCGATGGACGAGGCGGAGGCACAGGTGGCGCTCGACATTTCGGGTCGGCCGTTCTTCGTGTGGGAAGGCCGATTCGATCGGGAACGGGTCGGGGAGTTTCCCACCGAGCTCGTACCGCATTTTTTTCGTTCCATGGCGGAGGCCCTCGGAGCCGCGCTGCACATCCGCGTGCGCGGCGAGAATGCGCATCACATGATCGAGTCGTGCTTCAAGGGCGTGGGCCGCAGCCTTCGTCAAGCCATCCGCATCGAGGGGAGCGAATTGCCGAGCACCAAGGGAGTTCTGTGAGCGGACGCGACATCGTCATCGTTGCCAGCGGCGGCGCCAACATCGCCTCGCTGCAATTCGCCTTGCAGCGCCTGCACGCCCCCTCCGAGGTGTCGGCGGACGCGGGGCGGATCCGCTCGGCAACCCACGTGATTCTCCCCGGGGTCGGCGCAGCCGCGGACACCATGGCGCGGCTGCGCCGCGCGCGCCTCGATGAGGTGATCCGCACCCTGACGCAGCCGGTGCTCGGTATTTGTCTCGGCATGCAGCTGCTCTACGAGGCATCCGAAGAGGGCCAAGCGCAGTGTCTCGGCCTCATTCCCGGCACCGCCGTCAAGTTGAGCGCCGCGCCCGGCCGGCCGGTCCCCCACATGGGCTGGAATACCATCGACATTCAGCGCGATTGTCCCTTGCTCGCAGGGTTGGGCGATGGCGACTACGCCTATTTCGTGCACAGTTACGCGCTGCCGATGAGCGGCGCGACCGTCGCGGTGAGCCGCTATGGTGAGCCGTTCAGCGCTTGTGTGCAGTGGCGAAATTTCTATGGCGCCCAATTCCACCCGGAGCGCTCCGCGGCAGTCGGAGCGCGCCTGTTGCAGAATTTTCTGTCCATATCCTGAGGAGCGGCCGACGTGCGCCTCATACCCGCCATCGATTTGAAGGCCGGACACTGCGTCAGACTGCTGCAGGGCGACTTTGCGGCGGTCACTCGGTACGACATCGAACCGCGTGCGCTGCTTGCCAAGTACCGGGATTACGGCGCCGATTGGCTGCACGTGGTCGATCTCGACGGCGCGCGCGACGGAAGCACCGGCAATCGCGCGATCATCGTGGATCTCGCCGCCCAAGCCGACGTCAAACTGCAGGTGGGCGGCGGTTTACGCAACGCCGCCGCCGTTGCACAGATGCTGGACTTCGGCGCCTCCCGGGTCGTGGTCGGCAGCGCCGCGCTCATCAAAGCGGATCAGGTGCGAACCTGGCTCAAAGACTTCGGGCCCGATCGCATCACGCTCGCCTTCGATGTGCGTCTGGACGAGACGCAAACCCCGTGCGTCGCCACGCACGCGTGGCGTCAGCAGTCGCTGCTCTCGCTGTGGGACGCCGTCGCGAACTTCGCGAATTTCGAGCTGCAACACGTGCTCTGCACCGACGTGAGCCGCGACGGCGCACTGACGGGACCGAATATCGAGCTGTACACCGAGGCCGTACGGCGTTTTCCGCAGATCGAGTGGCAAGCATCCGGCGGCATCCGCAACGCAGCCGATTTGCGGGCATTGGCGGCATGCGGCGCGAGCGCGGCGATCAGCGGCAAAGCCCTGCTCGAGGAGCTGATACCCATCGAGGAGCTGCGGACATTCTTGCCAAACGCATAATTCCCTGTCTCGATGTCCGCGACGGTCAGGTCGTCAAGGGCGTGCGGTTTCGCGACCACCGGGTCGTCGGCGACATCCTCGAACTCGCCCTGCGCTATCGCGACGCAGGCGCGGACGAATTGGTGTTCTACGACATCGCGGCGAGTCCCGAGGAGCGCTCCGTGGACCGCTCCTGGATCCATCGCGTCGCCCGCATATTGGACATCCCATTCTGCGTGGCCGGCGGCATTCGCACGGTCGGGGACGCCGAGCAGGTGCTGGCGGCGGGCGCGGAGAAGATCTCCGTCAATTCACCGGCGCTGACCGATCCACAGCTGATCGATGCGTTGAGCGAGCGCTTCGGCGCTCAATGCGTGGTGGTGGGTATCGACAGCCAGACCGTCGAGGGCGAATATCGGGTGCAGCAGTTTACCGGCGACTCGAAGCGCAGCCGCGACACCCGGCGCAGAACGCTCGACTGGGTGCTCGAGGCGCAGCAGCGCGGTGCGGGAGAAATCGTGCTCAATTGCATGGGAAGCGACGGGGTGCGCCAAGGCTACGACATCGCCCAGCTGAGTGCGGTACGCAGCCTCTGCCGCGTGCCGCTCGTGGCCTCCGGCGGCGCGGGTGCGTCGCGGCATTTTGCGCAGGTATTTCGAGAGGCCGACGTCGATGCGGCGCTTGCCGCCAGCGTGTTCCATTCCGGCGAGATCAGAATTGCGGACCTGAAGCGGGAGTTGCGCGCCGCGGGGATCGAGGTGAGAGCATGAACGGACTGGAGAAACTCGATTGGGACAAGGGGGCTGGTCTGCTCCCCGCCGTCGTGCAGGACATCGACACCGGCGCCGTCCTCATGTTGGCCTATATGAATCGCGCGGCGCTGGCGGCGACCCAGGCGAGCGGACGCGTCACCTTCTGGAGTCGAAGCAAAGGGCGGCTCTGGACCAAGGGCGAGACTTCGGGAAACTTTCTCGAATGCCGCGAGATAGCCGCCGATTGCGACGGCGACACGTTGCTGATTCTCGCCCGGCCGCTCGGCCCGGCCTGTCACCTCGGCACGCGCACGTGCTGGGGCGGCAGCCCGCCGCAACCTGCGGCGGCCAAGCTCGCTTTCCTGCACTCGCTCGAACAAATCATCCGACAGCGCATCACGGAGCGCCCGCCGGGCAGTTATACGGTGACGCTGTTCGATCAGGGCCTGCGGCGCATGGCGCAGAAGGTCGGCGAAGAAGGCCTGGAGTTGGCGCTCGCGAGCGTCGGACAGTCCAATGCCGACGTGGTGGGCGAAGCGGCGGACCTGTTGTACCACCTGTTGCTGCTCCTGCAAGCCAGGCAGCTGTCATTGCCGCAGATCGTCGCCGAACTCGCAGCGCGGCATGCGGGCAAGTGAGGAATTTTCCATCCTCGTGCAGAAGGAGGCGCGGGCGCTTCTGCTCTATGCCGGCGGACGTCTGGAGCGTACCTATCCCGTGGCGCTCGGCAGGAATTCGGTTGCCGACAAGCGTGTCGAGGGCGATGAGGCAACACCGCTCGGTGAGTTCTACGTGTGTGCGAAGAATCCCCGCAGCAAATATTTCCTCTCGCTCTGCATCAGCTACCCGAATCGGGAAGCTGCGGACCGCGGCCTCGCCGCCGGGCTGATCAGCGCGGCGGAGCATGCGCAGATCCACGAGGCGTTGCGCAGGTGCCGCATGCCCCCGCAGCACACGCGCCTCGGCGGCGAGATCTACATTCACGGAGCAAGTCCGACGCACGCCGGCCCTGCGGGCAAGGATTGGACGCGCGGTTGCATCGCCCTCGAGAATCCCGCGATGCAGGAGCTCTACGGTTTGGTGTCGGTGGGTACGCCCGTCGTCATCGTCGCATGACGATTGCGCCGCAATGCGTAAATGGCGATTCCCAACCACACCACATTGAGGGCCACTGAAGGCCATGCGCCGTTCCAGGTGCAGTTGATGATGAATCCAATCGCCCCGGCGAGGTTCAGCCACTGATAGAGCGCCGAGCGGGGCTGCAGCTTGCCCGAGGAGATCAAGGCATACGCGCCGAGGATGGCCGCCGCGGCGATCCAACCGGCCCAATCGATGAAGGTTTTCATGTGCAACGTCATGCTCTCATCAGCGCGGCGGCATCGCGCGCCAGCGCCTCGATACCGCGCCAATCGCCGGCCGCCACCAGGGCTCGCGGCGCCGGCCACGAGCCGCCCACGCAGAGGACATTGGGCAGCGCCAGGTAGTCGGGCGCGAGCGCGCGCGTGATTCCTCCCGTCGGGCAGAACAGCACGTCCGGAAATGGCCCCCCCAGTGCTTGCAGCATGCCGATACCTCCTGCCTGCTCGGCGGGAAAGAGCTTCAGCACGTTGAATCCGGCGCTTCGCGCCGCGATCACCTCGGTCGGCGTCATGACTCCCGGCAGCAGCGGAAATCGCGCGCCTCGGGCCGCCGCCGCCAGTTCCGGCGTAAGGCCCGGCGTTACGCCGAACTGGGCACCCACGCGGCCTGCGGCGGCGAAATCGACGGCGCGCGTCAGCGTACCGGCTCCGATGATCGCCTCGGGCACGGCCTTGCGCAGCGATTCAATGGCCGCGAGTGCGACGGGAGTGCGCAGCGTGATTTCAAGCACCCGCAGGCCGCCTGCGGTGAGTGCGCGCGCCAGCGGTACCGCCTGTTCGAGATCGGTAATGGTCAGCACCGGTATCACCGGCGCAAGTCCCACGATTTCACGGATGTTCATCGAATGGTCTCCGCGCCGGCATCACTCAGCGACCTGGCCGCGCTCGACGACGTTGCACGCGCGGGGTGTACGTGCCCCAAAATTGATCGGCATGGTCATTGTGCCACACGGGAAGACTTACTTGGACGCGCGCGCAGGTGCTAACCTGCGCTCCGGCCAACAAGGAACTCTTCAGGTGGCAGTATTACCGACCTTTGATATGTTGCTCTTCGGGGGCACGGGCGACCTCGTCACGCGCAAGCTCCTTCCCGCGCTGTATCGACGTCATGTGGGAAGTCAGGTTTCGCCCGAGTCGCGCATTTACGGCATCGCCCGCACCGCCCTCTCGCGCGCCGAGTACGTGTCGCAAGCGGAAGCGGCATGCCGGGAGTTTCTGGGCAAGGAGTTCGATGCTGCGCAGTGGGAATCCTTCAGCCGCCTGCTCGATTTCCTGCGGATCGACGCCGCAGCGGGGAAGGATTACGCGCAGCTCACGGGCAAATTGCAGGATCGCGCGCAATTCGTGCGCGTTTTCTTTTTCTCCACGGCGTCGAATCTCTTTTCGGTCATCTGTCAGAACCTGGCGCAAGCGGCCGTGGTCACGCCACTCTCTCGTGTGGTGCTCGAGAAGCCGCTGGGGCACGACACCGCGTCGGCCGATTTGATCAATACGCAGGTCGGCGATGTGTTCACCGAGCGGCAGATCTACCGCATCGATCACTATCTCGGCAAAGAGGCGGTGCAGAATCTCATGGCGCTGCGCTTCGGCAACGTGCTGTTCGAGCCGCTGTGGCGGCGCGGCCTGATCAAGCATGTGCAAATCACGGTAGCCGAAGAGCTCGGCGTCGAGCGGCGCGGGAACTTTTACGATAAAACCGGGGCACTGCGCGACATGGTGCAGAACCATCTACTGCAGCTCCTGTGCATCATGGCCATGGAGCCGCCGGGCAGCAGCGATCCGGATGCGGTACGCGACGAGAAGCTCAAAGTACTGCGGGCATTGAGGCCGCTGTGCGAGCGGGACGTGCTCACCAAAACGGTGCGCGGGCAATACAAGGCGGGTGCCGTTCGCGGGGTACCGGTGCCGGGGTACCTGGAAGAGGCCGACATCGACCCCGACAGCACCACCGAGACCTTCGCGGCTCTGAAGGTCGAGATCGACACCTGGCGGTGGGCCGGCGTACCCTTCTATCTGCGCACCGGCAAGCGATTGCAGGACCGGCTCACCGAGCTCGTCGTGACCTTCGATGATGTGCCGCATTCGATCTTCGATCGGCCGCCGACCTCGCACTCGGCCAACGAACTGGTGATTCGACTGCAGCCCGATGAGAGCATCACGATGAGCATCCTCGCCAAGAATCCGGGCGAGGGAATGAGGCTCAAGCCGGTGAGCCTCGCCCTCGACTTGGGGGAGACCTTCAAGACTCGAAGCCTCGATGCCTATGAACGTCTGCTGATGGACACCGTGAAGGGCAACTTGACTTTGTTCATGCGCCGCGATGAGCTCGACGCCGCATGGCGCTGGATCGACCCGATACGCGCGGGCTGGGAGCAGTATGACGAACCGCCGAAGAGCTACATTGCGGGCAGCTGGGGCCCGGCCGCCTCGAGCTCCTTGATCGGACGCGACGGATTTGCGTGGCATGATGAACTCTGAAAGCCCCGTCAAGCGCCATGCGGACATGGACGCGCTCGCGGACTCGCTCGCCGGCGACATCGCCGCGCAACTGACCGCCGCGATCGCCAGGCGCGGCCTGGCGAGCCTGGTGGTGTCGGGCGGCCGATCGCCGGTGAAATTATTCGAGCGCCTACGCGTGCAGACGCTCGACTGGAGCCGCGTTTGTGTGGCGCTCGCCGATGAGCGGTGGGTCGATCCGAGCGATGCGGACAGCAATGAGCGGTTGGTGCGGGAGGTGCTGCTGCAGGACCGTGCGGCGGCCGCGCGCTTCTCGGGGCTGAAGAACGCCGCGCCGTCGCCGGATCTCGGCGCCGTGTCCGCGTGGGAGACCTTCGCGCGGGTGCCGCGGCCCTTCGATGTGACCGTGCTCGGCATGGGGGACGACGGCCACACGGCATCGCTGTTTCCCGGATCACCGAACTTGCGCAGCGCCCTCAATCCCGGCGCCGCCGCCGGCTGCGTCGGAATGTGGGCGCCGACCCCGCCGCAGCCTCGGCTGAGCCTGAATTTGAGCGCGCTGCTCGACGCGCGGCGCGTGGTGATTCTGATCGCCGGCGAGGCGAAGGAGCGCACCTACCTCAAGGCGTGTGGGGACGGCCCGGTGGAAGAGATGCCGGTGCGCGCGGTGCTTCGCCAGCAGCGCACGCCGGTCGAGGTGTTTTGGGCCCCATGAGGAAGCTCGAGCACGAGCGCACCGGCCTGACGAAAGAGGCCATCAAGAACGCGTTCTTGGACGGCCTGTTCTACATGCAGGGCAAGTTCCCGGCGCTCGCCACCCAGAACGACTACTACATGGCGCTCGCCTACGCCGTGCGCGATCGCATGCTGCAGCGCTGGATCAGCACGGCGGCGGCGTACACCAGGGACGGCTCGCGCACCGTCGCGTATCTCTCCGCGGAATTCCTCCTGGGTCCGCACCTCGGAAACAACCTCATCAATCTCGGCATACTCGAACCGGTCAGGCAATGCATGACCGAGCTCGGCATGAACTTCGAGGAGTTGCTGCAACAGGAGGAGGAGCCGGGCCTCGGCAGCGGTGGCCTAGGACGCCTGGCGGCCTGCTTCATCGACTCCCTCGCCACGCTCGAAGTGCCTGCGCTCGGCTATGGTATTCGCTACGAGTTCGGCATATTTCACCAGGAGATCATCGACGGCTGGCAGATCGAGAAAACCGACCGGTGGCTGCGCTTCGGCAACCCGTGGGAGCTCATCCGGCCCGAATGGGCCGTGAGCGTCAAGTTCGGCGGCAGCACGGAGCCATACGTCGACGAGCACGAGCGGCCGCGGGTGCGCTGGGTGCCGCACAAAATCGTCAATGGAGTGCCGTACGACACGCTCATTCTCGGCTATCACAGCAACACCGCGAATACGCTGCGCCTGTGGCGCGCCGAGGCGCCGGAGTCCTTCGACTTCGCCAGCTTCAACAGCGGCGATTACTACGGCGCCGTCAACCAAAAGGTCATTTCGGAGAACCTCAGCAAGGTCCTCTATCCGAACGATGAGCAGCTGCGCGGCAAGGAGCTGCGCCTCGAACAGCAATATTTCTTCGTCTCCTGCTCGTTGCAGGACATGTTCCGCATCCTGCGCACGCAGAAACTGCCGGTCGCCAAGTTCCACGAAAAGTTCGCGGTGCAGCTGAACGACACCCATCCGGCGATTGCGATTCCGGAGCTCATGCGCCTGCTGATCGATGAGCACGCCATGCCTTGGATCGACGCGTGGGGCGTGACTTGCAAGACGTTTGCATATACCAATCACACGCTGCTGCCGGAGGCCCTGGAGCGCTGGTCGCTCGAGGTCTTCGGCCGCGTCCTGCCGCGCCATCTGCAGATCATCTACGAGATCAACACGCATTTCCTCGAGGAGGTGCGCCTCCGCTTTCTCGGCGACGAAGAGCGCATCCGGCGCATGTCGGTGATCGACGAAAGCGGCGAACGCCACGTGCGCATGGCGCACCTCGCGTGCGTCGGCAGCCATTCCATCAACGGCGTAGCCGAGTTGCATACGGAGTTGCTGGAGCGCGACGTGCTGAAGGATTTCTACGAGCTTTGGCCGCGCAAGTTCAGCAACAAGACCAACGGCGTCACGCCGCGGCGCTGGATGGTGCTCAGCAATCCCCAGTTGTCGGATCTGATCACGGAACGGATCGGCGAGGGCTGGATCAAGGACCTGTCGCAGTTGAGATTACTGGAACCGTTCGCCGAGGATGCGCAATTTCGGGCCCGCTGGCGCGAAATCAAGCAGCACAACAAACGCGAGTTCGCAGCACTCGCCGCGAGCCGAACCGGAGTGAGCGCCGATCCGCATTCGATGTTCGATGTGCTGGTCAAGCGCATCCACGAATACAAGCGCCAGCATCTGAAGGTGCTGCACATCGTCTCGCTGTATCACGGCATCAAGTCCAATCCGTCGCTCGCGGTCGAACCCCGCACCTTCATCTTCGGCGGCAAGGCGGCACCCGGATACCATCTCGCCAAGCTCATGATCAAACTGATCACGGCCGTAGGCGATGTCGTCAATCGTGACCCGGACGTGCGGGATCGCCTCAAGGTGGTGTTCCTGCCGAACTTCAACGTCACCAACGGACAGCGCGTGTACCCGGCCGCCGACCTCTCCGAACAGATCTCCACCGCGGGCAAGGAGGCCTCCGGCACCGGCAACATGAAGTTCGCGATGAACGGTGCGCTCACGATCGGCACGCTGGATGGAGCCAATATCGAGCTGCGCGATGAGGTCGGTGCGGAGAATTTCTTCCTGTTCGGGATGAACGCCCAGGAGGTGGTGACGCTGAAGGCGCACGGATACCGGCCGGCGGATCACTATGCCGCCAATCCGAGGCTGCGCGAGGTGATCGACCTCATCCGCAGCGGCTTCTTCTCGCGCGGCGACACGGAGCTGTTCAAGCCTCTCGTCGACAACCTCATGTACTACGACCCGTACATGGTCTTCGCCGATTTCCAGTCGTACCTCGATTGCCAGGCCGAGGCGTCCGAGGTCTATCGCGACCGCGAGCGCTGGACTCGAATGTCGATTCTCAACACCGCCCGCAGCGGCAAGTTTTCATCCGACCGGACGATCCGCGAGTACTGCGCGGAAATCTGGCACGCCAAATCGGTTCCGATCACCCTGCTCACGCATGCGCAAGCAGGAATCGCATAGTGCGGCGCAAGGGTTCGGCGGCGCCCCACAGCAATTGATCGCCCACCGTGAATGCGGACAGATACTCCCCGCCCATCGTGAGTTTGCGCAGCCGGCCGATCGGTACGGCCATCGAGCCGCTGACGGCGGCAGGCGCAAGCTCCTTGATCGAGGGTTCGCGTTCATTCGGCACGACCCGCACCCAGGAGTTTCCGGAGGCGATCAGCTGCTCGACCTCACGCAAGGGAATATCGCGTTTGAGCTTGATGGTGAGCGCTTGCGAGTGGCAGCGCATCGCGCTCACCCGCACGCAGATCCCCTCGACGGGTACGGGCGCAGCCTCGGTGCCCATGATCTTGTTGGACTCGGCGCCCGCCTTCCACTCCTCGCGGCTCTGACCATTGCCCAGGTCCTTGTCGATCCACGGGATGAGGCTCGCGGCCAGCGGCACGCCGAAGTGCGCGATTGGAAAGTCGCTTGCGCCAAAGGCGCTGCTGACCGCACGGTCGATTTCCAGAATAGCCGAGGATGGACTGGCGAGCAGCCCCGCCGCCGAACGATGCAGGGCGCCCATTTGCTCGAGGAGCTCGCGCATGTTCTGCGCCCCCGCGCCGGAAGCGGACTGATACGTCATGGCGGTGATCCACTCGACCACCCCGGCGCGCAGCAGCCCGCACACCGCCATGAGCATGAGCGACACCGTGCAGTTGCCCCCGATGAAGTCCTTGATGCCCTGCTCGCGGGCCGCCTGCATGACCGGCAGATTCACCGGGTCGAGCACGATGACCGCGGACTTCTCCATTCTGAGGGTGGATGCCGCATCGACCCAGTAGCCTTTCCATCCTGAGGCTCGCAGGCGGGCGTGGACGGCTTGGGTGTAGTCCCCGCCCTGGGTGCTGATCAGCATCGGCAAGTCCGCCAGGGCGGCGAGGTCGTTGGCATCGAGTACCGCGCCTGCCCGGCGGCCGATATCCGGGGCGGCGCTGCCCGCCTGGGAGGTGCTGAAGAAGACCGGCTCGATCAGCTCGAAGTCGCCTTCCGCGCGCATGCGCTCCAGCAGCACGGACCCGACCATGCCCCGCCAACCGATGATACCGACTCGCTTCATGTGTTCTCGATTACAAACTCAGATGCGGGCGGCCGCAAGTTATAGTTCGACGCCATGACGCGGCCATAGGCGCCACAAGTCGCGATCAGCAGCACATCGCCCTCCGCGGTGGGGGGCAACCACCGATCGATCCCGAGCTGATCGGCCGACTCGCAAATCGGTCCGACGACGGTCACTTTGTCGCTCGCGGGTTCCTCGAGGCGCGTGAGGTTGCGAATGTCGTGATGCGCACCGTAGAGCGCCGGTCTGATCAAGGAGTTCATGCCGGTCGCGATTCCGACATACCGCACGTCGCCTTTGTCCTTCAATTGCGTCACTACCGCCACCAATACGCCGGCCTTGGCGACCAGGAAGCGGCCCGGCTCCATCCAAAAATCAATGGTGGGGAACTGCCGCTTCAATCGCGCCACGCCCACATCGAGCGCCTGCAAATCGATCTCGCCATGGCCGGTCTGTTCGGGCACGCCGATCCCGCCGCCGAGGTCGACGACCTTCACATCGGGGAAGCGCCGCGCCAAATCCGCCAGCAGCGTTCCGGTCTCGGTCCAGTTGGCGATGTCGAAAATTCCGCTGCCGGTGTGCGCATGCAGGCCCGTCACGCGAACGCCGGCGGCCTGCGTCAAGGCGAGGAGCTCGTCCGCGTCGCCGAGCGGAACGCCGAATTTGGAATGCACTCCCGCGGTGCGCACGTGATGATGGTGCCCGCGTCCGAATCCCGGATCGATCCGCAGGAATATCTCCCGCCCGCGAAAGACCTCCGGCCACATCTTGAGCGGATGCAAGTTGTCCACGGTGACCCGCACACCGCGCGCGAATCCGTACTCATATTCAGCGCGCGGCGCAAAATTCGGCGTAAAGAGCACCCGCTCTCCAGCAAGCTGCGGTATCGAGGCAAACGCATGTTGTAGCTCGCCTTGCGACACACATTCGATCATCAGCCCCGAGGCATGAATGCGCCGCAAGATCTCGGCATGCCAGTTCGCCTTCATCGAGTACGCCCAACGCGCCACCGAGCCGACCCGCCGTACGGCATCGATCGCGGCATCCAAGCTCGCCAGGTCGTACACGAACGCTGCCGACTCGCGCGCGGCGATGTCGAGCAAGCGCCGGCGCTTGTGCGTCTCTTCCCACCAATTGCGGGTGGGAGCAACCGCCGCTTCCTTCGGCGCGAACAATTGCAGCCACGTCGGACCGAGGACCTTGTCGGAGCCTATGCTCTGAATCAGGCGCTCGTGCAGTTGCTGCACCAGTCGGTCGCCCTGCGCTTCGTCGATCACGAACGTGAAGTTCAGATCGTTCGCGGCCTGGCTCACGAGATATATTTTCTGGTCTTGAAACAATTCGAACGCCGGCCCCAGCTCGTGCAGGATGCCGCGGATGTTGTGGCCGAGCAGGCTCAATGAGGCGCAGGGTCCCAACACTTCGACCCGGCACAACTCGCTGAGCGCCGCGGTCAACCGCGTCAGGGCCGCCGGGCCCAGGGTGTTGGCGGTCGGATCGAGGGAGACGGTGACGTTGGTTTCCGAGGTGGAGATGAGATCCACCGAGAGGCCCTGTTGCTTGAAGATCTGGAACGCATCGGCCAGGAAGCCGACCTGATGCCACATCCCCGGACTGTCCATCGAGACCAGGGTAATGCCTTTCTTGATGGCGATCGCTTTGACCTGCGCGGCGCTGTCGGCGACGTTGGCGGAAATGACGGTGCCCTCGAGACCGGGCGCCTGCGTGGCGAAGACATGCAGCGGAATCCTGTATTGCCGCACCGGCAGCACGCAGCGCGGGTGCAGGACTTTCGCACCGTTGCTCGCAATCTCCTGCGCCTCATCGTAATGCAGCGCGCGCAGCAGGCGCGCCGTGGGTACGGCGCGTGGATTGGCACTGAACATGCCGGGCACGTCGGTCCAAATCTCAAGACGCACGGCCGCAAGCTTGGCGGCAAAATACGAACCGGACGTATCGGAGCCACCGCGTCCCAGCAGCACCGTATCTCCCGCCTCATTGGCGGCAATGAACCCCTGTGTGATGATGACCTGCCCGAGCCCATGCCACTCGGCCTGCAGGCATGCATCCGGCGCGAAATCGCAAGTCGCCGACAACAGACCCGCCTCCTCGGTCGCCGCGTGGCGAGGCTCGGCGCGCAACACCTGCCGCGCATCCTTCCACACGGTCCTGATCCCCTGCGCGTTCAAGAAGGATTCACCGAGTGAGGTGGCGAGCAACTCCCCCGTCGCCATGACGCGAGCCCGCAGTCGATCGCTGATCGCGCGGCACTCGGTTGCATTGGCGGCCATGCCGCGCAAATCCGCGAGAAATTCCTCGAAGCGTTCGCTCGGGACGATCCCGAGGCGCTGCGCGAGGGTTCGGTGGATGGTCTCGAGATGCTCGAGCGCGGTGGAGTGTTTGCCGCCGAGCGCCGCCGTGAGCAGCGACTCGAGGCGATCGGTGACGCCGGAGAGGGCGGAATGAACGACAACCGGGTGAAGGCCTTCGGCTAGCCGGTCGCGCAAGACGGCGACGATGTTGTGCCAGTTATCCGCCGACGACACACTGGTGCCGCCAAACTTGAGAACGACCCAAGATTGGCTGTTTTCGAGACTTGAGGCCAAGGGGTCCTAGTCGTCTTCGAAGATGTCGCGCAGCTCTTTTTCCAACTGCCGCTCGGCTAGTACGTCCTCAACCCGACTCCAGGCCGCCTTGCCGCGCTTAGCGGCGGCAACGGCCTTCGGGCGCCTCTCGGCGCGCTCCAGCACGGGATCGAATTCATGGGATTCTTCGGCTTCGCCAAGAAACTCCTCGTCGATATCGAAATGTTCGTCGTCGCGTTCACTCATTTTTCGAGAAAAGCCCTTGAAATCAATGGGATCGCCAGCTCGGGTTTTGAAGCTGCGCACTATATCCGATTTTGCACCGCATTCAACTAGCGCGACGAGTTTCGCCCGAGCCACAGTACCGGACTCGGGGCGGCGTTGGGATATTTCAAGGATCGAATAACAATCCTTTCAATATCAATCGCTTATGCCCAGTCCGAACGTCCCGATGTCGGTCCGGACGCCTCGGGTGCCGGGTGCGAATGCCTCCAATGCCGGTGCGGAAGCCCTCAGCTGCCGGTGCGAATGCCTCAGGTGCCGGTGCGGACACTTTCGCCGCGGGCCGGCAGTGCCCCTTGTGCAATCGCCCGGTTGACCGCCGACAGAATGGCCAATAGCGAGGCCGTTATGATGTTCGGATGCATACCGGCGCCAAATAACGTGCGTCGCGACCGGGTGGTGATCTCGATATAGGACACCGCGTTCGCCGCACTGCCTTTGCCGCGGGAGTGCTCCTCATAGGAAAGAACATCGAAGGGTAAGCCGACGGCCGCCACCATCGCATCGATGGGTCCCGACCCCTGCCCCAGCCAGGTTTCGGGGCGTCCATCACGCTCCACCTGCAGCGACAGCCGCTCGCTGTCGGCACCGTCGGTCGATGCCGCGAGTTGGTGCGAGCGGTAGACAAAAGGTGCCCGGGGCACGAGGTATTCCCGAGTGAACAGATCCCAGAGCTCCTGCGAAGGGAGTTCCTTACCGGTGATATCGGCCGCAGTTTGGACCACCTGACTGAATTCGATCTGCAACCGTCGCGGCATCACCAGCTGATAATCGCGCTCGAGCAGATACGCCACCCCACCCTTTCCGGACTGACTGTTGACCCGGATGATCGAATCGTAGGAGCGCCCAAGATCGGACGGATCGACCGGTAGATACGGCACATCCCACAGATCATCCCCTTCGGTGCGCGCAGCGAGACCCTTCTTGATCGCGTCCTGGTGCGAGCCGGAAAAGGCGGTGAAGACCAGATCCCCGACATAGGGATGGCGCGGATGGATGGGCAGTTGGTTGCACGCTTCGGCGCAGCGCGCGGCTTCGTTGATGTTGGAGAAATTCAGCGCAGGGTTCACGCCCTGGGTGTACAGATTGAGCGCCAGCGTCACGATATCGACGTTGCCGGTGCGCTCGCCATTGCCGAACAAGGTACCCTCGATCCGCTCGGCGCCGGCCATGACGGCGAGCTCCGCGGCCGCCACGGCGGTACCTCGGTCGTTGTGCGGGTGCACACTGAGAACCACGCAATCGCGCTTGTCGATATGCCGCGAGAACCATTCGATCTGATCGGCGTAGACGTTCGGCGTCGCCATCTCGACGGTGGCGGGCAGATTGAGGATGGATTTGCGCTCCCGGCTCGGCTCCCAAACCCGATTGACCGCATCGCAGATTTCGACCGCGAACTCGAGCTCGGTGCCGGTGAAGCTCTCCGGACTGTACTGGAATACCCACTCCGTGCCCCGATTGCGTTCGGCATTCTCGCGCACCTCCGTGGCGCCGCGCACAGCGATATCGATGATGCCGGCGCGATCGAGTCGAAAAACCATGCGCCGCTGCGCAACCGAAGTGGAATTGTAAACATGAACGATCGCGCGCCGCGCGCCCTTGAGCGACTCGTACGTGCGCGCGATGAGCTCGGGACGCGCTTGCGTCAGCACCTGAATGGTGACGTCATCCGGGATGAGCCGCTCCTCGATGATCTCGCGAACGAAGTCGAAATCGGTCTGCGAGGCGGCGGGAAATCCGACCTCAATCTCCTTGAAGCCGATCTTCACCAGCATGTCGAACATGCGGCGCTTGCGCGCCGGATCCATGGGCTCGATCAGCGCTTGGTTGCCGTCCCGCAAATCGACGCTGCACCACGTGGGAGGCGCAGTGAGGACCGCGTTGGGCCAGGTGCGATCGGCGAGCCCGATCGGGGGAAAGGCACGATATTTGGTCGACGGATCACGCAACATAATATTCTCTCACCGACACTGAACCATTTAAGGTTTGTTTTTGAGGGATTCTTTTCGGTCGAATGCGCGCCGACCGATAGCGCGGAGTATTGGGCGCCTAGCGGCGCAGCAGCAGAGCAAGCGAACCCAGCCGCAGCGAGGTGCGGGGGTTGCGGGGGGACTTGCGAGCCGATGCTGTCATATCCGAGGAATCTAGCATTGCTGCCACTTCCGGCGCAATAGCGCGCCGCTCAGCGGTCCGGTTGCATGTCGGGAAACAGCTTCCACGCTCCCACCCCCTCGAGCCAGGGCTGCGAGGGGTAGTCGACGATGGTCAATCCGCCGTCCACGATCAAGGTTTGTCCGGTCACGAAGCTGGCCTCGGAAGAGGCCAAAAACACGACCGCCCGGGCGATTTCATCGGCAGTGCCCATACGTCCGAAGAGCGACGCATTGCGATCCACCTCGGCGTATCCGCCGGTCACGTCGGTGGCGATCCAGCCAGGCGAGACACCATTGGCGCGGATGCGGTGCGGCGCTCCTTGCACCGCCAGCGCCCGGGTCAATGCCTCAATGGCGGCTTTGGCAATGCCGTAGGTTCCCCACGTGCCATGCAGCGCCGCGGTGGACGATATGTTGACGATCGAGCCGCCGCCGCGCGAACGCAGCAGCGGCAGCGCGCGCGCGGAGACGTGGTAGGCGGCGTCGAAATTGGCGCGCATCAGTTTGTGCAGGCGCTCGCCCGGCCCATCTCGGGGCTCGATCGGGGAGCGTCGCGCGCCGGCGCCGGCATTGTTCACGACGACATCGATGCCGCCGAAGTGTGCGGCGACGGCTTGAACCATTTGCGCCGCCTGGGACTCCTCACCGAGGTCTGCGGCGAAGAAGGCGGCGTCCGCGCCCGCCGTGCGCAGTTCGTCCAATACGCGCCTGCCCTTGAGCGGGTCGCGCCCCGTGATCGCAACCCGGGATCCCTCTGCGGCGGCGCGCAGCGCGATGGCACGCCCGATGCCGGAATTGCCGCCCGTCACCAGCGTAATTTTGTCCTGAAGCCGCACGCGAGCCAGTTTATCCTAAGATGAGACCATGGAATCGAATCAGACGCCGCGGCTCGAGGACTACAACTTGTTCAGCAGCGATGCGCCGTTGCAGGAGGCCGTGCGGCGCGAAGGTGCGGCCGCACAAGCCGAGGAACTCGCGCGCGCCGGCGCGATCCTCGGTACAGCCGGGAGCTTTGCCGACGGACAACTCGCCAATCGCTACCCACCGGTTTTCCAGAACTTCGACGTTCGCGGCGAACGCATCGATCGCATCGAGTTTCATCCCGCCTGGCACGCGCTGATGCACGGAATCGTGCAGCGCGGCTATCACAGCGCACCGTGGGCGCTCGAGAACGGCCGCCCCATTGCCGGCGCGCACACCGCGCGTGCGGCAGGCTACCTCATGCAGGCCCAGGTGGAGTGCGGCACGCTCTGTCCGACCACGATGACCTACGGCGCCATTGCCGCGCTGCGCCGCGATGCCGCGCTGGCTCGGGACTGGGTGCCTCATCTGATGACGCGCGCCTACGATCCACGCGACATTCCCATCGAGCACAAGCGCGGCGGACTGATCGGCATGGGAATGACGGAGAAGCAAGGCGGCTCGGACGTGCGTGCCAATACGACGCGCGCCCAGCGCAGCGCCGATGGTTCATATCGCATCACCGGCCACAAGTGGTTCTTCTCGGCACCCCAATGCGATGCGCACCTGGTGCTCGCACAAACGCAGAGCGGCCCGTCGTGCTTCTTCCTGCCGCGGCGCTTGCCCGATGGTTCGCGAAACCGGATTCTCATCCAGCGCCTGAAGGACAAGCTCGGCAATCGCTCGAACGCCTCATCGGAAGTTGAGTTCGAGGATGCGTGGGCGCAGCTGCTCGGCGAGGAGGGCCGCGGCATTCCCACCATCCTGGAGATGGGTACCTATACGCGGCTCGACTGCGCCGTGGGCACCGCTGGAATGATGCGCCACGCGGTGGTACAGGCGCTGCATCACGCGCGCCACCGAAAGGCTTTCGGCGAGCGCTTGATCGAGCAGCCCCTGATGCGCAGCGTACTCGCCGACCTCGCACTCGAGTCCGAAGCTGCGACCGCGCTGGCGCTGCGATTGGCGCGCGCCTTCGACGGCGAGGCGCCGACCGACCTGGCTCTGCGCCGTGCGCTCACCCCGGCCGCCAAGTTCTGGGTCTGCAAACGCGGCTGCGAGTTGGCCGCTGAAGCGATGGAGGTGCTCGGCGGCAACGGCTACACCGAAGAGCTGCCGCTCGCCCGCATCGCGCGCGAAATGCCGGTAAACTCGATCTGGGAGGGTTCGGGCAACATCATGTGCCTGGACGTGCTGCGCGCCTTCGCCAAGTCTCCGAGCACCTGCGAAGCCGTGCGGCACGAGCTTTCGACGGCGCGCGGATACCACCCGAACTTCGACCTTGCGTTCGAACGCTTTGCCGCCGCGCTCGACGCAAAAGTCTTGACTGAAGCGCATGCGCGCCGCTTTACGCAATCCTTCGCCACCCTGATGCAAGCGAGCATATTGCTCGGCGCCGCAACGACCGGAGGATCGACGATGCGCGCCGTGGCGGAAGCGTTCTGCGCGACCCGCTTGGACGGCGAATCCGGTTGGGGTGCGGTTTTCGGCGCCGCGGGCGCCGCCATGGACATCGATTCGATACTCAACCGGGCCTGGAGCGGGTGAGCCCCCTTCAGCGCGCCCCGTAGGCGCGATCCTTCCAGCTCGCGCCGGCGCCGCGCCAATAGTTCAGAGCCGATCCGAGGGTCGCGGCCATGTAAAAGAGCGCGATCAGCGGTAGCGCGAGCGACCAGAGCCTGCTGCGTCCGTAGCGAGTGAGGCTCGGGATGTAGCTGATGGCGGCGAGCGCGAAGGCGGCAAGTCCGCAGCCCGCCTCCAAGCCGTGACCGAACATCACGGCCGCGACCGGCGCCAGCCACAGCAGCGTCAAACCGAGCAACGTGAACAGCAGCAGCAGCGCCGAATAGCGCAGTTCAGTGAACGCCGTGCGCGAGATCATGCGCCAGATATCTGCGAATTGGGGATAGGCGCGGATGGAGGCGGCGAGACCGGAATGGCCGAGGTAGATGGGGCCGCCCGCTTTGACCGCCCTCGCCAGAGCGACGTCGTCGATGAGCGTGTCCTTGATCGCGGCGATGCCGCCGATGCGCCCGAGGACCTCGCTGCGGATCATGATCGTTCCGCCGGCCGCGGCGGCCACCCGCGATCGCGGATCGTTCACGCGGGCGAACGGATATAGCATCTGAAAGAAATAGACGAAGGCCGGCACCAGCGCGCGTTCCGCGAGGCTGGTGCAATTCAAGCGTACCATCTCGCTGACCAGGTCCACGTGAGGTGCTGACAAGCGCGCCACGAGGGTCGATAGGTGACGCGGATCGTGCACGATGTCGGCATCGGTGAAGAGAAGCACCGGTGCGGTGCTGGCCGCAACGCCCTGCTGGAGTGCCCAGAGCTTGCCGGACCATCCCGCGGGTTTGGGCGCGCCGCGGATCACGTGCAGCTTCGGGGAGCTGCCGGCGCGCAGCGCCGTCTCATCGGCCGAATCGTCATCGACGAGGAAGACGCGAAACTTGCCGGCATAGTCCTGCGCCAGGAGCGAGGCGACCACCGGGCCGATGGTTCGCGCCTCATCGCGCGCCGGCACCACCACATCCACGTCGGGAAACGCCGCGGGCACGGCGGGCGCCAATTCGGGCTCCGCGCTCCAGAATCGACCGTGGGCCAGGACCAAGTACAGCCAGATCGACAACGCCAGCAATACGATCATGATCGGCATCGTGAGCCGCGCGCGGCGCTAGATCCAGCCCTTGAGCTGATTGAGCGCGATCGATGCCAACAGCTCCACGTGACGCTCGTCATCGTTCAGCGCGGGCACCAGGGTCAACCGCTCACCTCCCAGCTCGCGGAACTTATCCCGGTATTCGATCGCCACCTCCTCCAAAGTTTCCAGGCAATCGACGGCGAAGGATGGCGAGACGACGGTCAACTTGCGCAAACCACGCTCGGCCAGAGCCTTGAGCGTGTCTTCCGTGTAGGGCTGCAGCCAGACCACCGAGCCGAAGCGCGATTGGTAGCAGTGCGACCACTGGTCCGCTGCCAATCCCAGACGCGACACGAGCAAGCGCGTGGTCGCCTGCGCCTGCCTTTGATAAGGATCGCCCTCCTTCACGTAGACCGCCGGTATGCCGTGATAGGAGCACAGCAGATGCGATCGCTCGCCGATTTCCGCCCAATGCTTCTCGATCCGCTCAGCCAACGCATCGATGTAGCCCGCATCGTCATGGTAGTCGTTGACAAAGCGCGTTTCCGGGAGCCAGCGCCAACGCCGCAGGGCGAGGCTCGCGCGGTCGAACACGGAGCCCGTCGTCGATGAGCAGTACTGCGGGTATAGAGGCAGCACCAGCAGACGCCTCGCATTCTGCTCGGCCAGCGACGCTATCGCGCCGGCGATGCTGGGATTGCCGTAAGTCATGCCCAGGGCGACACGCACGCAGTCTCCCAGCGCAGCGCGCAATCGAGCATCGATTCCGGTCGCCAGGCGCTCCGAGTACACCGCCAGGGGCGAGCCGTCCTGCATCCAAATCCTGCGGTACTTGCGCACCGTACGGATCGGGCGAAACGGCAATACGAAGCCGTAGAGAATCGGCAGCCAGATCAGACGCGAAGTATCGATGACCCGTCGATCGCCGAGAAAAGCTCGCAGGTAGCGCATCACCGCAAAATAGGACGGGGAATCGGGCGTGCCTAGATTGACGACCAATACACCGATTCGCTCAGGCGTCGACGCCGCCGCTTGCGCCACGGCGCGATAATAGGGCATTTATCTGGGTCCTTAGAGTATCCCGCCCGCACAGTATACTGCGTGGCGCATGAACATGATGTGGTTGAGCCCGAGTGAAAGCGAGGCCTTGCGCTTGAGCCTGAGCGTCGCGGCTCGCAGCGTGGCGCTCAGCGTGCCGCCGGCGATCGCCTTTGCCTGGATCCTCACTCGACGTCAATTCATCGGACGCACCTTGCTCGATGCGGTGGTGCACCTGCCGCTGGTGCTGCCACCGGTGGCGGTCGGTTATGTGCTGCTGTTGCTGTTCGGCGCGCGCGGTCCCCTCGGCGCATGGCTCGAGCGGACGTTCGGCATCGAACTCATTTTCACCCGCAACGGAGCGGCGCTCGCCACGGCGGTGATGTCCTTCCCGCTCATGGTGCGCGCGGTGCGCATTTCTCTGGAAAACATCGACCGTGGTCTCGAGGAGGCCGCCCGCACGCTCGGCGCCGGCGCCCTCGATCGGTTCGCCTCGGTCACCCTGCCCCTGATGCTGCCGGGGGTGCTCGCGGGCGCGATTACCGCATTTTCGGCGGCGTTGGGTGAGTTCGGCGCCGTCATCACCTTCGTGTCGAACATCCCCGGCGAGACGCGCACCTTGCCGCTGGCGCTGTATTCGGCGCTCCAAGAGCCGGGCGGAGACTACGCCGCGGCACGTCTTGCCGTGCTCTCGGTGGTGCTGGGTCTCGGCGGATTGCTGCTGTCGGAATGGTTCGCGCGCCGCGTACGCCGCATGTTGGGCCGCTGATGCTGCGCGTCGCAGCCGAGAAGCAGTGGGGTTCGTTCCATTTGAACGTCCGATTCGAGCTGGCGAGCCCCGGGGTGGTCGCGCTCTTCGGTCCTTCCGGCTGCGGCAAGAGCACGACCATCAACGTCATCGCCGGCCTCGTCGAAGCGGATCGCGGAGAAGTGACGCTCGATGACACGGTGTTGCTCGACACACGACGCAACGTCCGCGTGCCGGCCGAGCGGCGCCGCATCGGCTATGTCTTCCAGGATTCGAGACTATTTCCGCACCTGAGCGTCGCCGCGAATCTGCGCTATGGGCAGATTCGCGCGATCGGCACGCCTTACGTGAGCATGGAGGCGGTGACGAGCATGCTCGGTCTGGCGCCCCTGATGCAACGGCGCACGCACCGGTTGTCGGGCGGCGAGCGGCAGCGAGTGGCCATTGGCCGCGCCCTGCTGACCCAGCCGAGGCTGTTATTGCTCGACGAGCCGCTCGCCTCGCTCGACCGCGAACGGCGCGAGGAACTCCTGCCGTACCTCGAATCGCTGCGCGATCAGTTGGCGATACCCATGGTCTACGTCAGCCACGACTTCGATGAGGTATTGCGCCTCGCGACGCACATCGTACTGATGGCATCGGGCACCGTCGTCGCGCAGGGCGGCATCGGCGAGATGAGCCTCGACCGGCGACTGCGTGCGCTCATCGGTCCGGACGCCGTCGGCGCGATCATCGACGGCGAAGTGCTCGGCGAGGACGCGGCGAGCGGGATGAGCCGCGTGCGCGTGGGAAGCGGCGAGCTCAAAGTGCAGGCTTGCGGCATGGCCGCCGGAGCGACGGTGCGGGTGCAGCTGCTTGCGCGGGATATCATCGTGTCGACGCAAATGCCGCAGCACTTGAGCGTTCGCAATAACCTGCGGGGAGTCATCACCGAGGTCAACGGCGACGACGCTCATACCGATCTGATCACCATCGACATCGGCGGTACCGACGTCTTGGCCCGCGTCACGAAGGCCGCTACGCGCGAGCTGGCTCTCGAGCCCGGCATGGCGGTGTGGGCGCTGGTGAAATCGGTATCACTGCGCGCCATTCCCTTCGCCAACCCGCGTGCCTAGATGCATGATGGCCACGATGTGATCCTGCGGCTGCAGACCGACCGCGTCCTTGACGCCGGGATCGTACGCCGCGGGACCCGTCTTCCACATCACGCCATAGCCCAATGCATGCGCCGCCAGGAATAGATTCTGCGCGGCAGCCGCCGCCGCACTGATTTGCTCGATCTCGGGCACCTTGGCATGCTCGCGCACCGCGCAGCCGACGATCACGATCGTCGGCGTGCGCAAGAGCTTCTCCCGCTCGGCAGACAACTGCTCGTCGCTCAGAGAGGGTAAGCGGACGCGTTTGGCAGCCGCTGCCGCGAGCGCGAACTTATCCCTGGACGCCTCATCCAATACCAGCAGGCGCCAGGGCTTCAGCCGCCCGTGGTCGGGTGCACGCCCCGCTGCCTCCAAGATACGATCGAGATCGGCGCGTGTCGGTCCCGGCTGCATCAAACGCGCGGCCGAGGCTCGGCTGTCGATGGCGGCAAATAAATCCACTTTTCCTCGCACCTCCCAGAAATACACGGTCGCGCGCGCGCAATCGGCTATGATTTGCGACCGATTATACCCATAGTCATCAAGGAGCCCTCATGAACCGTATTGTTCTGGCGTCGATCGCCGCGTTGCTGAATGCGAGTGCCTTCGCCGCGCCCGTGACCTACGTTCTCGATCCGAAGCACACCTATCCGAGTTTCGCGGCGGATCACATGGGCGGGCTGTCCGTTTGGCGCGGCAAGTTCACCGACACCTCGGGCAAGGTCGTCTACGACAAGGATGCCAAGTCCGGGTCGATCGAGGTCACGGTGAATATGAATTCGGTGGATTTCGGGCTGGCCAAGCTCGACGAGCATGCCAAGTCGCCCGAGATATTCGACGCCGCGAAGTTTCCCACGGCGACCTTTTCGGGACAGTTCACCCAGTTCAACGGCGCTACGCCGACGGAGGCCGCCGGCACGCTCACGCTGCACGGGGTCACCAAGCCGTTGACCCTGAAAATCAATTCCTTCATGTGCAAACCGAATCCGATGACCAAGAAAGAGGTTTGCGGCGCCGATGCGTCGGCGACATTCAACCGCAGCGATTTTGGGATTACGTACGGCGACGCCTACGGCTTCAAGATGTGGGTAAAGCTCGAGATTCAGGTTGAGGGCAGTCCCGCGGGCTAGGAGCCGAGGAGCGAATCAGCGGTCCACGGGGGAGATCGAAATCGGCTCAGCGTCCGCCGTGTGCGGCGCTGCGCCGGTTTGCGCGCTGCTTCCGGCTCAGTGCTTGCCCCAGCAAATCCAGATGACCGCAACCCAGATGGCGATCCCCAGGTAAATCCATGCCCATGCGCCCGGCGCCGGCCCCGCGTAATCGTCCTCGATTTCCCATTTCCAATTTTTCATAACGTGACACCCGAACGTGTGAGATGGATGTTCAAGCACTGAATACCAGTCCGTCCACACGCACGGCGATGCGTTGATTCACAAATGCGAAGGCAAGCTGTTTTTCGCTGCTCTACGTGTGATTTCCGTCCCCAATCGGCGACAACGCCCGAAAGTTGGCCAGGTACGCTTCGCGTAGATCCAGCTCCCGTTCGATCCGCCGCCGGGGCTCATCGCGCAGCTTGCCCTGGCGATAAAGTTCATTGACGAGCTCACGTTCCGCGTCGAGCAGCACTTGCTCCACATCCTCATAGACCGCCGTCAACCGAGTCGTGGCCTCATCATCGCTGCTCTTTTTCTCCAGCAATCGGAGCCGACCCTCGTGCCGCGCCTGCAGCGGTTCGAGGACCTCGGCGGAGAGCGAGCGCACCTCTTTGAGCTCATCGAGGCGCTTCATCGCCGCGAAAATCGCCTGGCGGCGTGCCGCAAATTCCTCGAGTCGCTCCTTATCCTGCTCGATGCGCCCGGCGTCGGCCAATCCCAGTGCGCGGATCACCGTGGGCAGGAGAAGGCCCTGGCCCACCAAGGTCACCAGAATCACCGCAAAGGTGAGAACGAGAATCAAGTCGCGGTGGGGAAATGGCCGACCCGCGTCTGTTTCGAGCGGAATCGCGAGCGCGGCGGCGAGTGAGACCATGCCACGGATTCCGGTAAAGGCGAGCGCAAACGGCCACTGCCACGGGGGTGCCGGATCCCGCCGTGCGATGGCGCGCGAGAGCCATCGAGGTAAGTACGTCGCGGGATACATCCAGACAAAGCGGGCAATGATGACCACGAGGCAAATGGTCAAGGCGGAGACCGCCAAGTCGGCCTTCGAGTAGGACTTCAGGCCAACTGTCAGAGCCCGGGCCTGCAGGCCCGTGATCAGAAACACCATTCCCTCGGTGAGGTAAATGAAGAAATCCCAGAAGAAAATCCCTTGAAGCCGCGTGTCGGCGCTGATCAAGCGCAGGCCGTTCCAGCTGATGTAAAGCCCGGTCGTGACGGTCGCGAGCACCCCGGAGCCGCCGAGGTGCTCCGGCGGCCAGTAAGCCACGAACGGCGTCAGGACCGACAGCATGATCTCGAGGCGTGGATCGTCGACCCAGCGGCGCAAGCGCAGCATCACCCAGCCGACGATGAGTCCCCAGAGAATTTCACCGGCGGTGATGGCCGCGAACGCTTCCAACGCGTGTCCAAACGAAAAGGCGCCCACGCTCACGGCGACCACCGCGAAGCGGTACAGGACCAATGCCGTGGCGTCGTTCGCCAGACCCTCGCCTTCGAGGATTACGAGGATGCGCCTGGGTATTCGCATCCTGCGCGCGACGGCAAGCGGCGCGACGGCGTCCGGTGGGGAAACGATGGCGCCCAGCACGAAGCCCTCAGGCCACGAGAGACCGAGGAGCCAGTGGGCCGCCGCCGCCGCAGCCGCCGTCGTGAATGAAACGCACCCCACTGCCAGCAGGGATATGGGGCGCAGATTGAATCGGAATTCGCGCCAGCTCATCGCCACCGCCGACGAGTAGATCACCGGCGGCAGCACGAACAGCAACACGAAGTCCGGGGCGAGTTTCAGGGTGGGAAGCCCCGGAATGAGCGCGAGGGCAACGCCGGCAAGAACCAGGAGGATGGCCGGAGGAGTCCTTAGCCGTTCCGCCAGCAGGGATACAGCGACAATGACGATGGGCAGGAAGACGAGAATCTCGATGGTCGACATTGGTCCGACGCTCCGCGGTAGGCAGCCGTGCATTCGGATGATAGCGAAACGTCAGGCCGCAACGGTACGCAGCGCCTTACGGGAGAAGCACTTCCTTCGCGGCTTTGTCGTCACGCAGGCCGAGAAACACAGGCTGCCGCAGCTTTCGATCCGCAGTCCACTCCTGAAACGAGATCTGCGCGACGAGTTTCGGGGAGAGAAAGACCACGCCCGTTTCGCGCGGCGGATCGATCAGAGCGGATTTCACCCGCACCAGCGGCCGAAATCGCCGGTATAGCGCCGCGAGGGAGGCCCTATTGAAGCCGGTTCCGACCTTGCCGACATAGTGCAAACTGCCGCCGTCATGAGCCCCGAGCAGCAGAGCGCCAAAGTGCTGCCGCGAGCCTGCCGGCTTCGTATACCCGCATATGACGAACTCATCTTCCTGATGCACTTTCACCTTCAACCATTTGCTGGAGCGCCCCTCCACATAGGGGGAAGCAAGATCCTTCGCGACCAACCCTTCGTATCCCCGGCGCTTGGCCTCATTGAATGCCTCGAGACCGCGCGGAGCGAGTCGGCGAGAGGGGATGAGCGTGCGGGTCGAGCCGATCGATTTCTCCATTACGGTGCGTCGGACGGAGAGCGGCTCAGGACGCAGATCCCTGCCGTCACGGAACAGGCAATCGAAAGCGGCATAGATCGGTTCACCGCCGCCCTGCTGAAGGAGTTGGAAGCGTGAGATCGCCTTCGAATCGAAGACGACGACCTCGCCATCGAGAAGAAGAGTCCCCGCTTGAAGCGATTCGATGGCCGCCGCGATCCGGGGGAAACGCCCCGTGCGGTCCTTGCCGTTGCGGGATAGCAGGCGGACGCGACCCCCCCCCTTATATGCGAGGATCCGGTCGCCGTCGTACTTTTCCTCAAAGACCCAGCCGGGCGCGTCGAATGCCTCTGCGACGAGCGTCGCCAGCATGGGGTGTACGTGAAACGGTATTCGGCTCGTCACGCGCTTGAGGATACCGTTGCGCAGGGATCCACTCCAACCTGCTCCCGCCCTCTCTCTCCGCCGCCGCGCCGGCCGAAGCGCCGCGCTGCCCGGGCCGGCCGCGGCGGCCGCGGGGGCCGTTGTATGAATTACAAGGCCGCTGGCTGCGCCATCCGATCGTCTCCGTGCACCGTGTGTATCGACCGCCCCGCTGCCATTGTCGCAGTGCGAAATTCCGGTTAACGTTAGGTATGGTCCACCATTGCTTTCACGCCCCATACCGATAACCTGAGATTCGGGGACGAACGGAGTCAATGTGAACATTAATGCCGAATCCGGTGCCAAACCGCTGGCGCACAAATTTGATTCCAATGAAGGGCACCGCCAAGGCGCGCGCGCCGCGAGTGCGGCCGCACAGCCCCGCACCAGCGAGTCGATCGAGGCGCGCTTGTTGCGCCGACTCATGCGCAGTCTCGGGAACCCGCCAATCGAGTTCGAATTCCTCTGGACCGGGGAGCGCGTCGCTGCCAATAACGCTCAGCCGCTCGAACAAGTGCGGATCGCGGACCGCCGCACGCTGATCGGGTTGCTGAGCGACCCGCAGGTGCGATTCGGCGACGCTTACGGCAGCGGCCAAATCGAGGTCGAGGGCGATTTGGTCAGGTTCATGGTGACCTTGTTCCGAATCTTTACCCATCCCGATGCGCGCGATTCGATTGCGAGCCGAGTCGCCGGGTGGTTGCACCGGCCGCGCCGCAATACCCTCGCCGGATCGCGCGACAATATCCATCGCCACTATGACCTCGGCAACGAGTTCTACGCGCTGTGGCTCGGAGAGACGATGGCGTACACCTGCGCCTACTACCCGACCGAGAGCGCCACCCTCGATCAAGCGCAGGTTGCCAAGATGGATCACGTTTGCCGCAAGCTGCGCTTGAGCGCCGCAGATTCGGTGGTCGAGGCCGGATGCGGCTGGGGCAGCCTGGCCTTGCACATGGCCGCGCGCTACGGCGCCAAAGTGCGCGCTTTCAACATCTCCCATGAGCAAATCGAATTCGCGCGCCGGCAAGCGCGCGAGCGGGGGCTCGAAGGACGGGTCGAGTTCATCGAGGACGATTACCGTAACATTCAGGGGTCCTTCGACGTGTTCGCTTCCATTGGCATGCTGGAACACGTCGGCCGTGAGAACTATCAGGAGCTTGGGCGTGTCATGCGACGCTCATTGACGGCGGACGGGCGCGGGTTGGTTCATTCGATCGGCCGAAACCGGCCCGAACCCCTCCATCCTTGGATCGAACGGCGAATCTTTCCGGGCGCCTACCCGCCCTCTCTCAGCGAAATGATGCAGCTCTTCGAGCCCTCGGGCTTGTCGGTGCTCGATGTCGAGAACTTGCGGTTGCATTACGCACGCACGCTGCGCCATTGGCTCGAGCGCTATGAGGCGAACGCCGAGGCGGTGCGTGCGATGTTCCATGACGAGACGTTCGTGCGCATGTGGCGGTTCTATCTTGCGGGCTCGATCGCCGGATTCGAGACGGGCACCCTGCAACTGTTCCAGGTGTTGTTCACCAAGCAGGAAAATAACGCGATCCCGCTCACCCGCGAATTCATGTACCCGCGGTAGGCGGCGACCTCCGTGCGAAGCGTCGATGTCATAGTGGTCGGCGGCGGTCCGGCGGGCTCGGCCGCGGCACAACGTCTCAAAGCCGCCGGCGCCGATGTGCTCGTGCTCGACAAAGAGAGTTTCCCGCGGCACAAGTTGTGCGCCGGATGGATCACGCCGCAAGTGGTTGAGGACTTGCAACTCGCGATCAGCGACTACCCGCACAGCTTCCTCAGTTTTCGGCGGCTCCACTGGCATTGGCTGGGTCTTAACTTGCGGGTGCCCAGCCTGCAGCATTCGATCAGACGCTTCGAGTTCGACGCCTGGTTGCTCGAGCGCTCCGGCGCTGAATTCGTGCAGCACGCGGTGCGGGAAATTCGGGCGGATGGGGAGAGTTATTCGATCGACGGGGCTTTCCGCTGCCACTACCTCATCGGTGCCGCCGGCACCGCGTGCCCCGTGCGTCGAACGCTGTTTGGCGATACGCTGCCGCGCACTCGCGCGCTGCAGACCGCGACTCTCGAACTGGAGTTTCCCTGCGAGTGGCGTGACCCGGATTGCCACCTCTGGTTCTTCGAGCACCACCTGCCCGGCTACAGCTGGTACGTACCCAAGGCATCCGGGTGGCTGAATATCGGCATTGGCGGCATGGCGGCGCGCTTGAAGCAGCGCGGCGATAATCTATGGGACCACTGGCGGCGTTTCGCTTCGAGGGTGGAGCGGCAATTCGAGATCCGCATCCCGGGCGATCCGACCGGCTATAGCTATTACGTACGCGGTCCGCTCGCGGTTCGGACCGGCAATGCGTTCTTGACCGGAGATTCCGCCGGTCTCGCCACCCGCGATCTATGTGAAGGGATTGGGCCCGCGATCCGCAGCGGCCAGCTTGCCGCCCATGCCATCGTGAGCGGTGTGCCCTACACACTCGAAGGCGTTACCGGAGCAAGTCTCGGCGGCGGCTTGATCAGTCGCTCGATGGATTGGGCGTTCACGCGCGGCGCGAATCTCGCGACCGCTTGAACCTCACTGTCAGTCCCTCGATGACCAAGGACCGAAAGACCCCGCGCGCAAGGGACATCAGCCGCCGCGATTTCGTGAGCGGCGTCTTGATGACCGCCGCTTTATCCGGCACCCGGCGCGCCGCCGCTTCGCCCGACAGTCGGTCGAACCCGACCTTGCGCACAGCCGCCGCGCACGCGCAAGGCACATCGAGCGCATCGAGCGCATCGGCAGCGACGTATCCGCCCTTGCGCTCCGGGCTACGCGGACAATATCCCGGCTCTTTCGAGGTGGCGCACGCCCTTCGCGACGGCTCCTATGGCGGGGATCTCGCTGCGGCCGATACGGACCAGCACTATGATCTCGTCGTCGTCGGCGCAGGGATCTCCGGCCTATCGGCCGCTTACTTCTATCGCAAGGCGGTGGGACCCCAGGCCAGGATTCTCATTCTGGACAACCACGATGACTTTGGGGGACACGCAAAACGCAACGAATTTCGCCACGAGGGCCATACCTACCTCTCGTTCGGCGGGTCCATGAGCATTGAGACACCCTTCCCCTACAGTCACACCGCAAAGAGTTTGTTGGCCGAGCTCGGCGTGGATCCGACCTCTTTCAGGCGCTATGCGCAGCCCAAGCGCGTGCAGGGTCTCAGCCGCGGTGTATTTTTCGACCGCGAGCACTTTCAGGCCGACAAAGTGATCCCGGGGTTGGGGTCGAGGCCGTGGAGCGAGTTCTTCGCGGAGGCACCCGTGTCCGAAGCGGTTCGAGCCGACCTGATACGAGTACACGAAGCGACCAAAGACTATCTTCCGGACCTCGATCCGGAACAAAAGGCGCGCGCGCTCAAGAAGATGAGCTACGAAAGCTATCTCCTCGACAAGGCGGGCCTGCTTCCCGACAGCTTGCCGTTCTTCGCAGGCGCCGGTTGGTCGTTTCGCAACAACATGCAGATGGACACGTGCCCGGCCTACGTCGCGTGGCGCGGCGGCGCGGCCGGATTCGGCGGCATGGAAATCAAGACTGAGCCCGTGTTTGCGGCCGATGAGTTTCATTTTCCCGATGGAAACGCGAGCATCGCAAGGTTGTTGGTGAGCCGCCTCGTACCCGCGGCCATTGCCGGCGCGCCCAACCAGGAATCGATCATCGCGAGCCGCGTCGCCTACCCCCGTCTCGATCTGCCCGAAAATCCGCTGCGCATCCGCTTGGAGAGCATGGTGATTCGCGTCGAGCACCTGGGCACGCCGGACCGCGGCACGGAGCGTGCCGTGCGAATCCTCTACGTGCAGGACGGCGCGACCAAACAGGTGACCGCGGCGAATGTCGTCCTGGCCTGCTTCAATCAGGTGATTCCGTTCATCGTGCCGGCTCTGCCCGCGGAACAGAAGCTGGCGCTACATTATCCCTCGAAAGTACCGATGCAGATCACCAATGTCCTGGTGCGGAACTGGCAACCGTTTCGTCAGCTCGGTGTTCACTCGATTCATGTCCCCAACGGGTACCATCAGGAAGTCCAACTCGACACGCCGCTGTCGATCGGGGGCTACGAGAGCGTCCGAAACCCGGAGCAGCCGGCCATCGTGCAGATGGTGCGCAATCCTCACGTCCCCGGGCTGCCGCGGCGCGAGCAAAACCGCCTGGGCCGCGCCGACATGTTGGCCACTTCGTTCGAGCAGATCGAGTCGCAGGTGCGGCTGCAATTGGATCGAGTACTGGGGCCCGGGGGGTTCGATTCCAGCAACGACATCCTCGCCCTCACCGTCAACCGCTGGCCGCATGGGTATGCGTATACCTACGACACGCTGGGCGATCCCGACGTGCCCGATGCCGAGCGCCCGCATATTCTCGGCCGGCGGGCGTTTGGCCGGATTACCATCGCCAATGCGGACTCCGGCGCGGGCGCGTTCGTCAACGTCGCCATCGATCAGGCCGAGCGTGCGGTGCAGGAGTGTCTTGCGAGCCGGGGGCTGATCTAAGCGAGCCGCGGCCTGAGGCTTCGAACGTCGCGCGAAGAGACCGCACTTAGCAACTGGTCATTCTCATCCGTGATGGGGAGCGCCCGGAAGTTGTAGCGCTCGAACAGCATCGCGGCTTCACGCAGCGTTGCGTCCTTGGGCAACGAAATGACGTGCTCAGTCATGATGTCGCCGAGTGTCTGACCCGGCTCCGCGGCCACCATTTCACGAATGTCCACCACCCCCTTCAGCGTACCGGCCGCATCGGTCACGTATACGTACGTTACGACGTCCTTGCCGGTCGCCAGCTCGCGATAACGGTCGAGCACCTCCGCTGCGGGCGTCGTCGGCGGCAGCTTGATAATCGCCGGCGACCCATAGAGAAGGATTTGCTCATCGTGTTTGCCGATGATGTGCTCGACCTTGGAGGATTTCTCGCCGTCGAGCAGCTTCAGGATCGCACCGGCCTGATCGCGGGGCAGGATCGCGAGGATGTCGGCCGCTTGCGCGGGCGTCATTTCATTGATCAGCAGCGCTGCGCGCTCTTTCTCGATGGCGCGGATCAACTCTCTCTGCACCCTCGGCTCGACCTCTTCCAGCGTGTCGGATGCCTGTTCGGCATCGAGAGCGTTGAACAACGCCACGCGCTGCCCTCCCTCGAGTTCCTCAAGGATGTCGGCAAGATCGACCGGATGGATCTCGCTGAGTCCCGCCTTGGGAACCTTGAGCTTGATGTTGCCGGCGAAACTGCCCAGCTGCTCCGGCAGCGGTTGCACGTACAGCCAGGAGACGCGGGCCTCCTTATTGCGATTCGTGAGCAGTTTCGCGAGTTTGCGAAAACCGAGCCGGCGCAGCGCCCGATAGTGGCTGAAGTCGACTTCGGCGGCATACAGCTTGTCGTTCTGAAAGGCGAGCTTGACGTCGTAGACGATCTCTACCTCGTGGTCGTCCAGGTCGAGAATCTTCTTGTCGAGAATGTGATCTTGAAGGAGGATCAGATTCTCCTGCGGCGCGCGCTCGAATTGCGCCATGATGTCCTCGCCGACGTCGAGCGCGATCTCCTCATGGGAGATGAGCCGCACACGATCCCAGGGAACCGTCAGAGACGGATAGCCGAAGGAACGCGAGACGACCACGTGGGTGACCTCGGGTAGTTTCCCCGTCTCGACGATCGCGAGATCGCTCAAACGCCCGATCCGCCGCTTTTTCGCGAAGACTCGGCGGCCGAGGATCTCGCTGAGGAAGAACTCCTGCTCAATTACCGTCGCCATTCGCCCTACCCTTGCGTCACGATCAGAACGAACTTGTAGACCATCAGCGCCACCAACGCCAGCAAATACACCCGCAGCACCAGCAGCGAGAACCGCACCGCTCCGCTCATCGCAATGCGCGGCTCCCGATACCGGGAATTGATCGCGACGAACTTGGCAAACAGATTGCGCACACGGCTCATATCGGCCTCGCTACTTGAACAAGCTCGGGAATAACACGGATACGCCGTACAGGGTCGAGAGGACGATGATCGACAGGACGATGAAACCGCCGATGAGGTTCTGGTTCAACGTATTGCAGCGCTCACCCATCGTCGTTCGGTCATTGAGGAGCAGGATCAGGAACACGAGGGCCGCCGGCAGCAGCGTCACGGCGATCACCTGGACGAACAAGGTGATCAGTACCAGCGGGGCCTTCGGTATCAATACGACCAGCCCGGAGGTGATGAGCATGAGAAAATAGGTCGCATAAAACCACGGTGCCTGGCGGATCTTCGTGTTGAGCGAGTGCGCCCAGCCGAAGATCTCGCCGAAGGCCCAGGAACTGGCGAGCGAGATGCAGATGGCGCCGAGCAAGCCGGCATCGAACAGGCCGATCGCAAGAAAGGTTCCGACGTAGCGGTCGGTCTTCATCAGTTCCTGCGCCGCCTGGGCCGCACTGTCGATATCGACGCCCGGGAGCACAGTCCCGGTCACGATGACGATGAATACGGCGACCACCACGGTCACCACCGAGCCGAGCAGCGTGTCGAAGCGGCCCCACGGAATGTCCTTCTCGAGCATCCCCTTATCGACCACCGCGCTTTGCTGGAAAAATAGCATCCACGGGGCGATGGTGGTGCCGATGTTCGCCATCAGGAAGAAGAACAACTGGCCGTCGAATCCCCCGGCGAAATTCGGTATGAGACCCTCGCGCAGCACGTCGGGAACCGACGGCCGCACGATGAAGGCGCCGGGGATGTAGACCAGATTCAGGGCGCAGAAAAGCAGCGCGAGTTTCTCAAACGTCCAATACCTGCCGTTGAGCACGATCACGGCCATCAGCACGATGACCGCCGCCACGGTAATCCACGGCGGCACACCGAAGATGGCGAGTGCCGCCGTCATGCCGATGAACTCCGTCACCAGCGTCAGCCAATCGACGATCATCAGATCGAGCAGCGAGAACCAGCCCCAGAATGCACCGAAACCGTCGAAGATCGCCTCCGCGTGCCCCCGCTTGGTCACGGCTCCCAGGCGCACCGTCATCTCCTGAACGTAGTACGCGACGGGGATCAAAATGAGCAGAAACCAGATGAGGTGGTAGCCGTACTTGGCGCCGGTCGCCGCATAGGTGGTGATACCGCCCGCGTCGTTGTCCGCCACCATGACGACGATGCCCGGCCCCGCGATGACGAGGTACAGTCCGATCGCCTTCCACGCCTTGCGAAGCGGATAGTAGAGCCGCGCAAAAAAATTCATCCGCATCCCGCTCCGGCGACAGGGGTTATATAGATTCTAGCTAAATATTATAAGCTATTGATTTGTATTGCCAATAATTATTGGCGCTCGCAACCAACTCATCGTAGTTCGGGGCCTGCCTTTAAGCAAGGATTCTAGCGATCCGCCGCGGCCCCATCGCATCGGTCGAACGCACACACGAGTCGCGAGCTTTACCTTTCTTTACATTTCTGCCGCTGACGTCGCCGCAGGGCGTCACTTCGACAGGTCAGCGCTTCGAGCCTATATCGGCTGCTGAACACTTTACCGATGACGGCCTACCCACAACGTTTTCCTTCGGAGGTGCCTCGTGAGATCCCCGACCCGCCCGACTTCCGTGGCGCTGTTCGCAGTGCTTGCTTCGCCCTGCCTCCTCGTCAGCGAGATTGTCTCCGCCCAGCCCACCGATCCCGGCGTGCGTCGGTCGGCGAGCGACGGCGGTCCCCCCGTCGCGTTGGCCGGTCTGGGCCAGGGCGAGCTGGCTTTCTTCACGGACGGCATGCAGAGGTTCGCCACGGTCGAGGTGGTGAGCGGCGCTACCCGAAACCCTGCACTGCACGCGAACTCCTGGCCAGAATACGCGCGATTCTACGGCGTGCGCGGACCGCCGCGTCGGTTGACACGCCGCTCAGCGCCGTGGTTTCCGGAAGCCTGGCGATGTGGCCCGGGCAACGACGCGCCGAGCGTCGGGGCAAACCCTTGCCGCTCACGAGCACGGAGTTCAGCCTCCTGGAAGTGTTGCTGCGCGAGGCGGGCCGTCCGGTCAGCAAGGGCGAGCTGTCGGAGCGCGCGCTCGGGCGGCCGCACGCGCCTCGGGACCGCAGCATCGATGTGCACCTGAGCAGCATCCGCCAGGAAGCTCGGTACGCACTGGGACGGGCGGCCGCTCATCCAAACGATCCATCGGCGCGGCTACCTGCTTCTCAAGGAATGACGGCGGGACGCCGGTCGAGCCGCATGCCATTCAGCCGCTGTTGCGCAGGGCTGTCGCGATCGCGTTGATGGAAAGCTGTATCCCCTCTCGAACCCGCGGATCTTTCTCGCCGCCCCGATGCCGTTTGAGGAGCTCGACTTGCAGCAGATTGAGCGGCTCGATATACGGGAGACGCAAGCGGATGGACGCATCGAGGGCCGGATGCTTCTCGAGCAGGCGGGATTGTCCGGTGATGATGAGGAGCCCTTCCTGAGTCGCGAGCCAGGTATCGCGGACGCGACCGAATAAAGCGTCTGCGAGCGACCGGTCCTCGACCAAGGTAGCGTAGCGTGCTGCGATGCCCATGTCGGACTTGGAGAGCACCATCTCCAGATTGTCCACCGTCGATCGGAAGAACGGCCACGCTTCGAGCATTTCCCGCAGCAAAGACGTGTCGGCAAACGACTTCAGCGCCTGACCCACCCCATACCAGCCTGGCAACATGACGCGGGCCTGCGCCCAACTGAAAACCCACGGAATCGCACGCAAATCCTCGATGCGCTGCGAGTTGGTGCGCGATGCCGGGCGTGAACCGATCTTCAGCTCGGAGATCTCCGCCAATGGCGTCATCTGACGGAAGAACTGGGTGAATCCGGCAGTCTCATACACCAGCGATCGGTAGGCACGAAACGCTTCCTGCGAGAGCGTGTCCATTGCACCCGCATATCGCCGGCGACTTTCATCCGACAGGGAGGCGCTTTCGAGGGAGGCGAGCAGCGTGGCAGCGGTGAGGGATTCGAGGTTGGCCGCCGCACTCTCGCGAGTTCCATACTTCGCGGCAATGATTTCCCCCTGTTCGGTGATTCGGATGCGGCCGCGCATCGTGCCGGCAGGCTGAGCGCGAATGGCCGCGAACGACGAGCCGCCGCCTCGACCGACCGCTCCGCCCCGACCGTGGAACACCTGCATCCGGGTCCCCAATCGCTCGAAGACTTCGGCGAGGGAGGCGGTCGCCTGATAGAGGCTCCAGACCGACGTGAGATAGCCGCCATCCTTGTTCGAATCCGAGTAGCCGACCATGACCTCCTGATAACCCTGGCCGGCTGTGATGGCGGCCACCTCCGGAAGTCGAAGCCAGGTGTACATCAATTCCGAAGCTCTTTCCAAATCGTGAATGGTCTCGAACAACGGCACCGCCATGATCGACGCCCGCGGGGCGCCTTGCCCACGATAGAGCCCCGCCTCCTTGAGCAGAACGTGAACCTCGAGCAGGTCCGAGACGCTTTCGCACTTGGAGACGATGTACGTTGCGATGCAGGCGGCGCCGTAGGTCTCATGCGCTTCGGCCGCGGCGTGCATGATGGCCAATTCCGACAAGGTCTCCTGCGAGTAGCTCGCATAGGGACTCGCGAGGAGCCGCTCGCTCGCGAGTTCCCGCCGCAGCAGCGCGACCCGCGCGGCTTCATCCAGCGTTTGATAATTCGGCGCGACGCCGGCCACCCTGAGCAGCTCCTCCACCACGCGCGCATGCACATCCGCGTTCTGTCTCAAATCGAGCGTCGCCAAGTGAAAGCCGAACGTCTCGACCGCGCGAATCAACCGCGCCAGGGTCCCGCCGTCATTGAGCCCCACCCTGCTATTGCGCTCGAGCGAGTGCGCCAGAACACCCAAATCCTCGCGGAAACTGTGCGCACTCGGGTAGGCATCGGCGGCGACCGAGGCGGGCCTGGGCGCAGCGCGCCCGGTAAGTTTGTGATAGGTGGCCGCGAGCCGCGCATAGATACCGGAAATTGCGCGCCGATACGGCTCATCGGCGCGCGCCGGATTGATGTCCCCGCTGCGGCGCGCCAGCGCGGCCACCTCCTCCGAGACATCGGCGAGCTCGTTGGAAATCGACAGCTCCGCTCCGAGCGCGTTCACCTGCTCGAGATAGTCCGCGAGCAGGGCCTGAGCCGCCCGACTCAACGCGAGACGCAGCGAATCCGCAGTCACGTGCGGATTTCCATCGCGATCGCCGCCAATCCAGCTGCCTGGGCGCAAGAAACTGATGGGCCGCTCCCCGAGCAAGCGCTCCCAGCGGGCATAGAGCATCGGCACGACGGACAGGAAGATATCCCGCAGGTAGGCGAGCGCCGTATCGACCTCGTCGGTCACGTACAGTCGCTCGCGCCGCAAGGCCCGCGTCTCCCACGACAGGGCAATTTGCCGTGCTATCCCCTGCTCGATCAGCTCGCCTTCCGGCGTCTCCGTGCGTCCGGCGTCGCGCAGTCTCATCAGGACCGCGATGCGATTGCGATGATCGAGCATGCTCTTGCGCATCACCTCGGTGGGGTGTGCGGTGAGAACCGGTGCGATCAGCGCTTGATTGAGTAATGCAGCCGCTTGTTCGGCTTTCACTCCCTGGGAGCCGAGGAAGCCCAGGGCGTATGCCAACGTGCCCTCCGCCTCGGTCGATCCTCCTTGCCGGTCCTCCGCGAGGTTGGCCAGCATCGAGAACAGCATGAAGCTGCGAACGAATGCGACCGTCTCATCGAGTGACAGCGTCTCCAGCCCCGCCGTCAAGATGCGCGGGTTCGCAATGCCGCGGTATCGGTCGACCGAAGCGGCGCGAATGGCCTCGATACGCTGAAAGAGCGATTCGCCGCCATGCGTTCGAATCACGTCGCCCAGTAGCTTCCCGAGGAAACGAACGTCTGCATTCTGAGTGACCGTCGGCGGGAGCTGGGTCATAACGGATGAGCTCATGAGGGGAGGATAACGGTTGCGAACCGAAAGCCTACTGGGATTGTTCCGGAGATGTAGGCGCTCTCGGCGGGGCTCGAGGCAAAAGGAGAGCGCATCATGTCATCGAATCAACATCATATTATTAATATAACAATTTGTTTTATAAATGTTTATTTATTGTCACATCGGCTCCAATATCCCTTTCGATGGCGGCCGCGGGAGTCTCGATTATAAGATTGAGCAATGTCCCGTCGCCCCCGTCTCATTGGGTTGCTGCTCGGAGTTGGCCTCGGCGGTGCCGTTGCGTCCGCGGCCGAGACCTCCGATCGGCACACCGAGCACGGGCGCGAGATCGCGCTCAAGATCTGTGCTGCGTGCCACGTGGTCGCACCGGCTCAGGAATTCTCGCCGCTGCTCAATCCTCCGGCGCCTCCGTTCGCCGAGGTCGCCAATCGTGCAGAGGTTACGCGCGCCTCGCTGCGGCATTTCATTGCGACCGCCCACTGGGACGAGAAGGCGCTGCCGCTCAGCATGCCCAATCCGGCGTTGATGGATTCGCAGATCGCGGACGTCGCGGCCTATATCCTCAGCTTGCGAGGGAAGTGAGCTCATCGTTCGCCTCGAGGTCTACACACAGCCGCGCGCCTCCAAGACGGAGCTTGCGGGCATGCATGATGGAATGGTCAAGATCCGCGTGGCGGCGCCCGCGGTGCAGAATGCCGCTAATCGCGCCTTGATCGAATTCATCGCGCAGCATTTGGGTATTGCCAAACGGTGCGTACACATCGTTTCGGGAGGCTCCAGCCGCCGGAAAGTGCTCGAAATCGAGGGGGTCGCCGCCGATGTAGTCGGCCGCGCCCTGGGACTGCCAAGTGCGGCTAGTACCGCCGCAGCAGCGTTCCGAGACGTTTGACCGCTCGGTCCATCTGGGGAGTCCACGAATGACCGTAGTTCAGACGCATGAAATTCCCAAACTGCCGCCGTGCCGAGAACATCGGCCCCGGGCCGATGGTGATGCCGGAGCTGAGCGCGAGTCGATGTATCTCGAGGCTATCCACCGCGGGATCACATTCGATCCATAGAAAATAGCCCCCGGTGGGAGCAGCCACTCGATAGCCCGAAGGGAAGTGACGGCGCAACGATTCCAGCGCGATCGCTTGTTGATTCGCCAAGAAGCGGCGAAATCGCGCCAGATGCGACTCGTAGCCGCCATGGTTCAGCATTTGCGAGATTCCTTGCTGAATGGGGAGACTGGTCGCGAGCGACGATTCGATCTTGCGTCTCGCCACTTCTTTCGTATAGCGCCCTGCGGCGATCCAACCGAGACGGTACCCGGGTGCAAGACACTTACTGAACGATCCGCAATGCAAGACCAGCCCGTGCTCGTCGAATGCCTTCGCCGGCACGGCGGGCGCCGGTCCGAACTGCAATTCGGCGTACGCGTCGTCCTCGATCAGCGGGATGCCGCGGCTCGCCAGCATATGCACCAACTCGCGTTTCCGATCCAGGGGGACGGTCGCGCCGGTCGGATGCTGCAGTGTGGTCATGAACCAGCACGCGCGGATGGAATGCGTCGATATCGCATTGATGAGGGCTGCAACGTCGAGCCCTTGCTGCGGATCCGTCGGAATCTCCACGACGCTCAACCCGAGGCGTTCCGCCGCCTGCAAGCATCCGTAGAACGTCGGTGATTCGATTGCGATGGTATCCCCGGGACGAACGACCGTCTGCAACGCGAGGTTGAGCGCCTCCAGGGCTCCTGAGGTGATGATCACCTCACCGACATCGATGCTCATTCCCAATCGCAGGTAACGGCGCACGATCTGTCGACGCAATTCCACACTGCCCGGCGGCAAGCTCTCGACCGTGCTCCACGGATCCATGCGCCGCGCGCTGCTGCCGAGATACCGTGCCAACTTCGCCCACGGGAATTGAGCAGGACCGGGAAACGCCGAGCCCAGGGGAACCACTTCGCGATCACGAGAAGCTTCCAGGGTGTCGAACACCAGATCGCTCACGGCCACGCGAGTCGAGGCCCGCTTCGGCTTCGATGACCCCGGAACCGGCGGCTTAGGGCGTGCCGCAACGTAGTAGCCGGAGCGTGGTCGTGCTTCGATCAGACCGGCCAACTCGAGCGTCGAATACGCGTGCAAGACCGTCGACAGACTGACGCCGTGGGAATCCTTGAGCAGGCGCACCGAAGGCAATTTGTCACCGGCGCGAAGCGATCCGCTCCGAATCATCCGCTCCAGTTCCCGCGCCACCGTCAGGTAGAGTTTCATGCCGCACACCTTACGGCAGCGGGGTGTTTGCGGCCAACCGGCCTAGCGTTGGGGCCCTACGGCTCGGCTCCCCGGGTGATGGATCGTGAGCCTGGCGGCACTGAAATATTGGCGCACCTGGGTAGTCTCCACGGCGGTCGCGTCCCACCAGACATCGTGGCAGCTCGCATACAGCCGGATGGGCGACCCCAGCGCGAGCGCTCTCGCCACCCCCGCCATCGGGAGTTCGCAGAGCAACTCGCGCGCGCACAGAGGGCAGGTCACGGGAAAGCGAAGCCCGGGCTCTCGATCAGGGTCCTTGATTTGCCCCGGCTCGTGGGGCTCTTCCGCACAATTGGAAACATTTTGCATGGTACCTCCCATGCCGCGTCAACAGGTGATGCGATCTTCGCATCCGCAACTTTGTCGTCAACTGTCTGCCTCAGCCGACAACAACATGACGATCTCATGAAGCTCTAGCGGGCAATCGCCTGCGCTTTTTGCAACAGCGCCTCCGCCATGCGGATGCTGGCGTAGTCGATCAAGCGGCCATCGAGCGATACGGCGCCGCGCCCCTCCCTCGCCGCTTGCGCCATGGCCTCCATGATGCGCGTGGCCTTGGTCACTTCCGCGGCGGACGGTGTATAGACCTCGTTGCACAAGGGGATCTGAGACGGGTGGATCGCCCATTTGCCCTCATAGCCGAGCACGGCTGCGCGGTTTGCTGCAGCCCGGAAGCCGTCGGGGTCATTGAAGTCGCCGAACGGCCCGTCGATGGGACGCAATCCGTAGGCGCGACAGGCGACCAACATGCGGGTCTGGGCCGCGTGCCAGGGATCCGTCCAGAAATACTCCCGTTGGCCCTCGCCGTCCTTGTCGGTGAGGACACCGGAGTCGCGGTTGACCCCGCCGATCACCGTGGTGCGCGCACGGGTCGAAGCGGCATAGTCGGCCACGCCGAAGGACATGGCTTCCAGCCGTTTGCTCGACTGGGCGATGGCCTCGACATTGGCCATGCCGAGGGCGGTCTCGATCAACACCTCGAAGCCGATCTTCTTCGTACGTTTCTTGGCGGTCTCTATCTGGGTCACCATCATGTCGACCGCATAGACGTCGGCGGCCACGCCTGTTTTGGGGATCAGAATCATGTCGAGGCGGCGGCACGCTTCGACGATATCGACCACGTCGCGGTACATGTAGTGCGTGTCGAGCCCATTGATGCGCACCATCACGGTCTTGGTGCCCCAGTCAATTTCGTTGAGTCCCTGGATGATGTTCTTGCGAGCCTGCTCCTTGTCGTCGGGCGCGACCGCATCCTCGACGTCGAGAAAAACGACGTCGGCCGCGGACTTGGCGGCCTTCTCGAACAGGCCGGGGTTCGACCCGGGGACTGCAAGTTCCGAGCGGTGCAGCCGGGAGGTGGCGGGCTCGATGCTGGTGAAACTCATGGAATTCTCCTTGGAAACGCAATGGGACCTCGTCAACCCGTCGCACCGAGACCGGCGGCGGCACAATTGATCGACATGAGCAGCGCGGTGCGCACTTCCTCGTTGCTCTCGGCGCGGTGTGCGCGCAGCAGCTGCACCTGCTCGCGGCTCACTTCATTGATGGTCTTCAGCCGGCGCGCGAGACGCCTGCGGAACTGCGGGAAGCGCTCGGCAATGCCGGCGCCGCCCGTGACGCGCAGGATCATCTCGCACGTCAGCCGGTATTCCCCGATCACGCGCGAGAATATCGGCTCGCGCACGGCGCTATCCCCGACGAGTCCGGCGTACTCGCCCGCAATCGACAAATCGACCTGCAGCAACGTGCGCTCCACGTCGTCCAGAATCAGCCGGAACAGGCGCGCTTCGCGGAACATTCGTTTGAGAAGTTCCAAGCCGCGCTCCTTGCGAACGTCGAGAAACGCCTTGATGCCGCTGCCGACACCGTACCATCCGGGCAGCATGTGCCGGTTTTGCGTCCAGGCGAATACCCACGGTATCGCCCGCAGATCGGCGAGCGTCTTGGCCTGCGTGCGCCGCGCCGGCCGCGAGCCCATATTCAGCAGCGACAATTCCTCGAGCGGACTCGAGTTCTGCAGATAGGCGAGCATGGTTGGAAGTTCCATCAGCTGGCGGTAGGCAGACCATGCGGTTCCGGAGAGCGCTTCCATCGCCTCATGAAATTCATGCACCGGAACCAGCGCGGCCTCCCGTTCGGAACGCAGCACATGCTCGATGACCGATGCACTCAGCAGCTCGATCTGATAGGCCGCCGTACCACGGTTGGCGTACTTGAAGGAGACGACTTCCCCCTGCTCGGTGACGCGGAATTGGCCGCGGATCGAACCGGCCGGGCAAGCGGCGATGGCGTGTCCGGCCGGCGCGCCGCCGCGGCTCACGGAGCCGCCGCGGCCGTGGAAGAAAGCGATTGCGACGCCGTGCTCGGAGCCCACGCGAGTCAGGATGCTTTGCGCCTTCGACAGCTCCCAGTGGGCGGTGAGATACCCGCCGTCCTTGTTCGAATCGGAGTAGCCGATCATCACCTCTTGAATCTTGCCCTGCACGTACAGGCTGCGCTGCACCAGCGGTACCGCCAACAAGTCCTTCATGATCGAGGCCGCCCGGCGCAGGTCGGGAATGGTTTCGAGCAGCGGTACGATCGGCAGGGTGCAGCGTTCGACTCCGGCTGCATCGGCAAATAGGCCCGCTTCCTTCGCGAGAAGGTAGACGCCCAAGATGTCCGCGGCGCTGCGCGTCATGCTCAAGATCAGCGCGCCGAACGCTTCGCGGTCGACCTGCGCGCGCAACGATGCGACGGAGCGAAAGGTTGAGAGTGTTTCCGCGGCTTCCGCCGACAGATGGTCGTGTCGGCTCGGCCTCTCGCGCGGGGTGCCGAGTTCGGATAGGAGCCAGCGCTTCCACGCGGCTGAATCGGTATCGGGCGGATCGGCGCCGTCATGACTCGAACGAAACAGCTCGGCGAGCGTCGCGTTGATGCGCATGCTGTTCTCGCGAACGTCCAGCCGCACCGTGCTGAAGCGAAACGCACCCACTTCTCGGCGCAACGGCAGCAGTAAGGCATCGGATAAACGCCCGGCGCCGGCGGCGGCGAGCGCATTGCGCATCAAGTCGATGTCGTCCATTAAGCGATCGGCGCTGCCGTAGCCGCAGCTCTCGGGTGCGGGCTCCTCACGTTCGGCATGCGCGATGGTGATCTCGAGACGTGACAGCATGCAGGAGACGAACTGTCGAAAGATTTCGCCGCTGTTGCGCGCCGCACGCGCCTCACCGTCTGGAACCGCTCGGATCGCCTGCGCCACCGCCTCGCGAAACGAATCCGGCAGCGCCAATGCGTGATCCTCGATGCTGAGATTACGCACCAGTTCCAGCAGCCGGGAGCGGTAGCGGTGCAGGCTCGCCAGTCGAGTGTCCCACAGCGTGCGCCGCGTAACCTCGCTGGTGACGTAGGGATTCCCGTCGCGATCGCCGCCGATCCAGGATCCGAACTGGAAGAAAAGCGGCGCTTCAAACGGCTCGTCGGGGAACTGCTTTGCGAATGCGGCATCGACCTTGGCGAATAGCTGCGGCACCACATCGAAGAGATTCTCATTGAAGAAATACAGACCCCATGCCACCTCCTGCGCGACGGTCGGCTTGGCGAGTTTGAGCTCGCCGGTGAGCCACAGCAGCTCAATCTCATCTCCGGCGGCTTGGATCAGCTCCTGGCGTTCGCGATCGGTCCAGCGCGGCGACTCCAGTTCGAGCAGACGCAGGTAAATGCGCCGATGCCGCTCCAGCACGGTCACGCGCTTCGCCTCGGTCGGATGCGCGGTTATCACCGGGCGCACGCGAAGCGCGGAAAACGCCCGCCGGATCTCAGCTGCGGTGATGCCCTCGGCCGCAACAGTTGCGAACACGTTGGCGAAAGTACCGCGCAACTGTTCGTAGCCGCGCTCTCGCTCCACTTCGCGCCGATTGCGCATGTCGCGGTTTTGTTCTGCGATCGCGAGCAACTGGAACCAGATTCCCTGGGCCTGCAGCGTGCGCGCAAGCAGGCTCGCCGGCATACCGGCGGTCGTCCGCTGTTCGCGCAAGACCTCCGCGACCTGCGGCTCGTAGCGCTGCACCACACCGACCAGCAGGTCGAACAGCAGGACCGCGCGCGAGACGGTTTCGGGCGGCTCGGGTTGCCGCACGCTTCAGTCCGCCTTGGCTAACGCCAACGCGACCGTTGAGCCGAGCTCTGCGGCGCTCGGTGCAACGAACAGGCCGTACGACTTCATGATTTGCGCTTTTTCCGCCGCGCTGTCCCCCTCGGCGGAGATGATCGCACCGGCATGGCCCATGCGCCGGCCTTTCGGCGCGGTCAAGCCGGCGACGTAGCCCACCACGGGCTTGGTCATGTTCTCCTTGACCCACTTCGCCGCCTCCGATTCCTGAGGACCCCCGATTTCGCCGATCATGATGACCGCCTTCGTTTCCGGGTCCTGCTCGAAAAGCATCAGATGATCCAGGAAGGAGCTGCCGTTGATTGGATCGCCGCCGATGCCGACGCTGGTGGTCACTCCGATGCCGAGCGCCTTCATCTGCGCCCCTGCTTCGTAGCCCAGCGTGCCCGAACGCGAGACGACACCGACATTGCCGCGGATGTAGATGTTGCTCGGCATGATGCCGAGCATCGCCTTGCCGGCGCTGATGATGCCGGCGCAGTTGGGCCCCACGATGGTCGTTCGCCTATCCTTGGCATAACGGCGCAGGTAGCGTTTGACCCGCATCATGTCCTGCGCGGGAATGCCGTCGGTGATGATGCAAACCAACCGCAGTCCCGCGTCGGCCGCTTCCATCAGCGCATCGGCCGCGTAGGGCGGCGGCACGAACGCGAGACTGGCCTCGGCGCCGGTGGCACGCACCGCATCCTTCACCGTGTTGAATACCGGGCGTCCGAGGTGTGTCTGCCCGCCCTTGCCCGGGGTGACGCCGCCCACCACGCGCGTGCCATAGGCCATCATCTCCTTCGCGTGAAAACTGGCCTTGTCGCCGGTGAAGCCCTGCAAGATCACCGGTGTGGTTTCATCGATCAGGATGCTCATTTGACTTCACCCCCGAGTGACGCCGCAACTGCCTTGCGCGCCGCCTCGGCCAACGTATCGGCGCAGATGATGGGCAGCCCACACTCGGCGATGATGCGCCGACCCTCCTCGACATTGGTGCCCGCAAGCCGCACGACCAGAGGGACCTTCAATCCCTTCGCCGCCTGCACCACGCCTTGCGCAACCCAGTCGCAGCGATTGATGCCCGCAAAGATATTCACCAGGATGGCCTTCACATTCCGATCGGTGAGCACGAGATTGAACGCCGCCGCCACACGCTCCGGCGAGGCGCCACCGCCCACGTCCAGGAAGTTCGCCGGCTCGCCACCCGCGTGCTTGATCATGTCCATCGTCGCCATCGCCAAACCGGCACCGTTGATGATGCAGCCGATGTCGCCGCTCAAACCGACGTAGTTGAGCCCGAACTCGGCCGCCTGAGTCTCGCGCGGATCCTCTTCGGCGGAGTCACGCATTTCCGTGACTTTGGGGCGGCGGAACATGGCGTTATCGTCGAATGACATCTTGGCATCCAATGCCAGTACGCGGTCGTCCTTGGTCACCACCAGCGGATTGATCTCGACCATCGTCGCGTCAAGATCCCGGAATGCGCGATAGCAGCCCATGATTGCGGTCACCGCCTGGCTGACCTGTTTGATGTTCAGCCCAAGCCCAAACGCCAGTTCGCGGGCCTGGAAAGCCTGAAGTCCCACCGCCGGATCGACCTGCTCCTGCAGGATGCTGTCCGGGCGGCTCTGGGCGATCTCCTCGATCTCCACGCCGCCTTCGGCCGAAGCGATCACGCGGATGCGTTCGATCTTTCGGTCGAGAACGAAACCGAGATACAACGCGCGCACGAACGGCTCGGCCTTCTCGACATACAAGCGGTGCACCACCTTGCCGGCGGCGCCGGTCTGATTGGTCACGAGCGTGGCGCCGAGCAATGCCTTCGCGGCCGCCGCAACCTCGCTATAGGTTCGGCAGAGCTTGACGCCGCCGGCTTTGCCACGGCCGCCCGCGTGAATTTGCGCCTTGATTGCCCAATGCCAGCCCCCGAGCTCGGTGGCTACGTACACCGCCTGTTCGGGACTATAGGCCACCCCGCCCGGTGGCACTGCGACGCCGAAGCCGGACAGCAGTTCCTTGGCTTGATATTCGTGGATATCCATCACGTCCCTCCAATGCGATACGGCATCGAGTCACCGCTGTGTGCTGTTACAGCGCGTTGATATAACACATGGTCCAGCGGCGTCTTGAATTTTATGCCAGCAAGCGGCCAAATGAAGGCGGTGTGCCAGTTATATATATTGGCTAAACAATTGATTTATATTATTTTATTCAGCGCCAATGTATTCCAATCGACCTGAGCGCCGATCGCAACGATCAGCGGCGAATCAAGCGGCCGGCGCGGCGTTCATGCACTCTCAGTGCGGCTGGATCCAACCGAAATGATGGCCGATCAACAGCAATGAAAACAATGCCACCGACAGCGTGATGCGCACCGTCAACGCTTGCGCCATGCGCTGCGAGCGATCGGGGCCCGAAGACATCGAGGTCAACGCATGGCCGAGACTCGCGACGATGGCGAGCAGAAGCCCGAGGATCACAATTGACATCGGTCCTCCTTTGCCGCAGCCCGCCCCTCGCGGCGAATGGTGGCGACGACCGTCGCGAAGGCGACTCCCATGACGCTGACCATTGCCACCATGATGAACACGAGCCCTCCTGCCAGCTTGTAGCATTCGTAAATGCCCTCGATGAGGCCGAGCGGCGTCGTGACCATGAGAATCGGTTTCGCTATTCGCATCCTACGTACCCTCCAAGCGCCCACACCCTCGCTTTTGCGGCTGCCATCATTCTGCCGCTTTCCACACTGCATAACAGATACAGAGGCCGACAAGAAAGAGCGGTACAGATCACGCCGCGGAGGACGCAAGCGTTATCGGAGGCTCCCGAATGGGCAGATTGATGAGCGCCGCGGCGGCGGCCAAGGCCATATCCGCATACCACATCCACTGATAGTCGCCGAATCGAACGAGCGCCACCCCGCCGAGATACGCACCGAGAAAGCCGCCCACTTGGTGCGAGAGCAGCGTCAGGCCGAACAGCGTCGACAGGTAGCGAATGCCGAAGAGTTTGCCGACGATGGTGGCGGTCGGCGGCACGGTGGCGAGCCAGGTGAGCCCGAGACCGACGGCAAAAGCATAGAACGTCCACTCGGTTTTTGGCGCGATCAAATACCAGCCGATCAGCACCACGCGCGAACTGTACATGGCGGCCAGGAGATATTTGCTGCGAAAGCGCTGCGTGCACGCACCGGCGATCAAACTGCCGGCGATGTTCGCGAGACCGATGAGGCCGAGCGACCAGCTCGCCACTCGCGGCGGAAGACCGCAGAGGTTCACTTCGCCCGGCAGATGCGTCACGAGGAACGCAATGTGGAATCCGCACGTAAAGAATCCCGCATGGAGCAATAGATAGCTTCGATTGCTCATCGCGTCCTGCACGGCCTGCCACGGCGCCGATCCACCGCGGCCGGCGGGTTGGCGTGCCGGGGGTGCCGGACTCACCACGCGCACGAGCGGCAGCGCGCCCACCGTGATCGCCGCGAGTGACCACATGGCACCCATCCAGCCGAGCGTCTGGATCAGCGTTTGCGCAATCGGCGCGAACACGAATTGTCCGAGAGACCCCCCGGCGTTGATGATGCCGGCCGCTTTGCCACGCTGGGGCGCCGTGAGATGCTGCGACGCCGCGCCGATCAGTACCGAGAAGCTGCCCGCTCCGGAACCGATTGCCGAGAGGATGCCGAGCGAGACGATGAGGCCGAAGCCGGTTGTCATGAGCGGCGTCAAGGCCATGCCGAAGGCCAGCACGACAATGCCGGCGATCAGAATTTTCGCAGGGCCGTAACGATCCGACACCGCGCCAGCGAGCGGCTGAATGAGGCCCCACATCAGTTGTGCGATGGCGAGCGCAAGGCTGATCTTGGCGATGCCGAGGCCGGTCGAGCGATTGAGCGGTGCGATAAAGAGACCGAGCGACTGCCTTGCACCCATCGTCACCATGAGTATGGCGGCCGCCGCGAGGGTCACCAGCCGCGCGGTGCGTGCCGTGATGTCGAGACTCATGGGTGGACATTACAGAAAAGAGCGCACCATGCCCAATCGCCGGCACTATAATCGCCGGGTCGCGTGCATCCGGCCAATGGTTTCCGACGGCGACGAGCTTGCAACATAAGAACCATCAGTTTGGATAAGCCACGGCGGACGTATCGCGCGATCTCGGCTGCGATCGCGTGCATCACCGTCGCGTCGACCGCTTCTGCCCAGCGCGCAGACGAGAACGCCGTGATCGCCGCCCAAGATGCATTCGGCACGTCGGTCGGCTTCCAAAATGTCGGGCTATACTCGCCGATCGATGCGCGCGGCTTCAACCCTCAGCAGGCCGGCAATTTGAGGATCGAGGGTTTGTACTTCGACCAGCAGACCTGGACCACGGGCGACTGCATGGTGCGCGAGATCGCGATGCATGTCGGGTTCGCTGCGCAATCCTACAGTTTTCCGGCACCCACCGGCATCGCGGACCTCAGCCTGCGTACACCCGGAGACAAGGCCCTTTCCAGCGCCGTCCTCACCCGCGGACCGTTCGACGCGGCGACCGCGGACGTCGAGACCCAGATCCCGCTTCTGGAGCACACGCTGAGCGCGGATGTGTGCGCCGGCTACCGCGAGAACTTCGACATCGACATCCTTCGCCGGTCGCACACAGCCGTCTACGGCACCACGTTCCGCTGGATTCCTGCGGCGGGTACCGAGATCGTCCCTTTTTGGTCGTATGTCGTCGGCGGAGCGCGCCAGGTCATCCCCGGTGTCTACACGAACGGAACCGTCGCGCTTCCGCTGTTTCGCACACAAGACCTTGCCGCCCAGAACTGGACGACCTGGGGATGGCATCAGACGACCTTTGGCGCCATCGCGAAGAGCTCCTTCGCCGACCAATGGGCCGTCGCCGCGGGTCTTTTCCATTCCCGGGAACACGATCCGTACGGCTATCAACCGTATCTGACACTCCTTACCACGAACACTGCGGATTCCGCGGTGGACGTGGTACCACCGTTCTCAGCGGACTCGACCTCCGGTGAAGTGCGGCTGACCCGGGAATTCACCAACGGAGCTCATCGAGAACGCTTGCAGCTGGCCGTTCGTGGCCGCACCGTCGATCGGGACTTCGGGGGCGATGCCATTCTCGATTTCGGAACCATCGCGTTGAACAGCCACGCTACTTTCGCTCAGCCCGCATGGATGTTCTCGCCGCAGAGCCGCGATACCACCCGCGAGCTCGATCTTGGATTCACCTTCGAGGAACGCCGGCAGGGCATCGGCTCCTTCGCAGTGGGCTTGCTGAGCGATCATTACCGCAGACAAGTCACGGTGCCGCAGGCGAGCGTCGATACGGACAGGACGAATCCCTGGCTGCTGAACCTGCGGCTCACAGAGGATAGCTTCCGCAACTTCATCCTCTACGGCAGTTTCGTGCAGGGTCTCGAGGATTCGGCGTTGGCGCCCGTGGCCGCCTCGAATCGCAACGAGCCGCCGCCAGCGACACGAACCTGGCAGACTGATGGCGGCATGCGGTGGGCGCCAACCGAGAGACTGCAGGCCATTCTCGGCGCATTCGACATTCACAAACCGTACTTCAACATCGATGCGCAGAATATCTATACCCAGCTCGGCCAAGTCCAATACCGCGGGCTCGAAACCTCACTATCGTTTGCCGACGGCGGCCTTACGCTGCTCGCCGGCGGCGTGCTCCTGCGCCCTCGGGCAGCGCGTCATCGCCGAACCGGGGGCGACCGGAACCATCCCCTTGGGGCCGGTACCATTGACCTTGACGGCGAATCTCGATTACGCCCCGCCGGCCTGGGGCCCATGGGCGGTTTCGCTGCAGTGGAATCGCTTGTCGTCGCGCGTCGCGACGACGGACAACGAAAGTCATCTGCCGCCGCTCGCGACCCTCGGCGCGGGCGTTCGTCTTCACTGGAAATGGCTCGCGCGGCCGTGGACCATCCGACTCGACGGCTTCAACCTGACGGATGCCCGCGGCCTTCACGTGTCCAGCCTCGACTTGGTTCTTCCGGAGCAGAGCCGGCGGTTCGTGCTGACGCTCGCCACCGATATTTAGCGACGCTCGACTCCGGCAGATGGCGCTGGTCGCTCGACAAATTCGATGCTTCGACCGTCGGGATCCAGCGCATAACACACTTTCGCTCCATCCCACGAAGACCCCGGCTCGTTCAACGTCACCGGCAGCGAGCAATCCAGAGCCCCCGCGCTCAAGGCCCGCTCGCGCGCCGCATCGACGTCGTCGACGCGGAACGCGATATGGCTGTGTCCCGCGTCGGATCGACGTTGGGCGAGCACCGCGCGGTCAGGCCCGAGATACTGGAGCAGCTCGAGCATGCCGCCACGCGGGAGATTCAAATCCGCGGTGTGTATCAGCGCGCCGGCAACGCCGGTGAGGGTCTCCACTTCAGCGCCCTGGATCACGGCGCGTTCTCGAACGACGCAATCCAACACCGTGCAGTAGAACTGAATGGAGTGCTCCAGATCCCCCACGCTCAATCCGATGTGATCGAGGCTGCTCACGTGGCTCGACTCCTGTGCAGGGGCAGGTCGCGCGCAAAAATCTCCTCCAGCGTCTCGTGCCGCTTGATGAGCGCGGACCGATCTGCGGTGACCAGCACCGTCGCGGGACGCCTGAGGGCGTTGAAGTTCGAAGCCGCTGCGTCTTGATACGCACCGGTGTCGAGAAAGGCAACCACATCACCGCACGCAACGGGAGGCGCATCCACGTCCTGTGCGAGGAGATCGAAATTGCACGACTGTCCGACGATCTCGACCTTCTGCGAGCATCTTGCGTCGGCACGCGAGGCGAAAAGCGGCCGGAAATAGGCGTGTTCCATGAACAGGTCGGGAAGGAACATCTCGGTGGTATCGAGTTCAATCCAGGTGCGCGGAACCGGCCGCTCCTGTGTCTTCACATGGCACACCCGGCTCAAATGAATGCCGCAGTCAGCAAATAGACTTCGGCCCGGCTCGATCTGAAGCACGATTCCGGCAGGATCGATGCCCCCGGCGCGCAGCGCCTCGAGGAGCGCGGCGGTCGTAGTCTCTGCGAATTTTTCGAGCGGCGGCGCGGCCAGTCGGGTGGGATTGGACGGATCCCGAGGAGCGGGAAAGCCGCCTCCGATGTCCAGTTCCAATGGTCGCCACGGCGACCAGGCCCTGGCCAATTGCACGACCACCGATCCGAAGGTCCGCGCCATCGTCGACCAGATCGCGGGGTCCGCACTGTGCCGGCCGAGGTGCGTCATGAGCCCCGTGAGTCGTGTATTCGGATGCTCCAGGACACGACGGCCAACGCGCTCTGCCGCTCCGACTTCAATGCCGGGCTTGTAGATGTTGGCGGCTTCCCGAATGGTCATGGTCGGCACGAGATCGGACGGCCCCGTGAGATCGAGGTAGTCGGGCCGCACGCGCAGCCGGACGTCGGCGCGCCTCTGCTGCCGTTCGGCCGCAGCGATCACGAGATCGAGTTCCTGCTCGCTGTCGAGCGTGATCCGCGCTCCCACCGATACGCCAAGCTCGATGAGCCGCGCGTTCTTCGCCGACCCATTCACCGAGATTTTGCCGCCGGGCACCCCGGACCACAATGCGGCCTGAAGCTCGCCATGTCCAAACACATCGCAGCCCGCGCCCTCATCATTTAGAATCTGCCGAAGAGCCATCGTCAAATTCGCCTTCAGCGAGGGCAGCAGTTCTACCGGGCCGACGCTCCAGTGGCGGCCGAAAAGAGCCCCCAGCCGACGGCAGTTCGCGCGCAACTGGGTCTCCGACACGACGTACAGCGGAGTGCCGTAATCGGAGGCAATGCCGACGGTATCGCAACCCTCGATCCAAAGGTGCCCATCGGCAATCGACAGCACCTCATCGAGGTACCGTCGATGCGCTGATTCGGCGGAGTTCCGTCCGCCCGCCGTCGTCACGAATTCTGGCAATGACATCTCGAGCCCTCAGCTTGCGAGTACACGACGCGCAACGAGCGATTCGCTGCGGTAGCGACGATGGACGAAGGCATAGATGAGCGCGGCCAACGCGCTCGTGCAACCCGCCAGGAGCAATACGGCAGAGTAGCCTTTCCCTCGCCCGAGGACGAATCCGGCCGCCGCGGGCCCCGCCGCGAGCGCAGCGCCCTGCGCTGCCGGCACCAGCGCGGCCGCGCGACCCGAAGGTTCCAATACCGCGAGCGTTCCCAACTGAAAAATATCGATGAAATTCCAGCAAAGCTGCAGGACCGCGAGAGTAATCACGAACATGATCGGCGTGGGCACCATGCCGTGAATCAGCAGGGTCGTTGCCAGCATGAGGAGCGCGAACAGCAGCGCGCGGGACTGGCCGATTCGATGCGCTACCACCCTCGCGCTCAAGCAAGCGGCGGCGCTGAGCAGCACCCCTGCAGAGAGCAGCCAGTGAACCTGCTGCGTGGAGATGCCGAATCCGATGCCCATGCGCTCGGCATAAGCCCAGTAGCTGCCGATGGTCACATAGAAGAGCGCGACCGCCATGAGGCACAAGGCGGGCAGCAAGGGCACACCGAAGCTGCGCCGCTGCTGTAAGGCGCGCGCCGGCAATTGAGGCCTCGCCGAGTCCCGGCGCGGCAGCAGCGGGACGGCGGCCATGCTGGCCAGGAGCACAGCGGCTACAGCCAAAAAAATTGCGGCCGGCCCCCAGCGTGCGTTCAAGAACGGAAAGAGAGCGAGCACGATCGCATTCGCAAGGACCTGCAGAAGAATCAGGATGGAAAAGGCGCGTGCAGGTTCAGCGTTTCGCGACAAGAGCGTGAGCGACGAGGCGTAGGTGGCGCCGGACGCAAAGCCCGCCGCAAGCCGGAAGCAGCACAGCGCGACGACGCCATGAAAAGGGGCGCACAGAGAATTGAATGCCGCGCTCAGCACCAGCGCGCCGCCCACATAGCGGCGCCAATCGAGTCGGCGCGCCAACAAGGAGGTGGCGACCGACCCGGCGAGCAGTCCGGCGAGATCGATGGACGTGACGTATCCGGCATACTCCGCCGTATAGCCCCATCCATCTTGTAGAGCGCCGACGATGATCGGCATCCCGAGGACAGGCGTCACGCTCCCGATCGCGAGGCTGATTTCGGCCCACTGGAGGGCCGGTGGTGCGGAGGGGGTGGTGCTCATTTTATCCGGCGCATCGGCATGACTATGGCACGCCTGCCACCGAGCGCGCCAGCAGCTGGAGCGTAAGCGGCAACCCTTTGAAACGTATGACACAATCGAGCGGGTTCAAGTGCACGGAGGGGTTTCTCTCGATCGCCGCGCTAATCGGCATTTCAATTCGAGTTCGATCGTGTATCTTCATCGGGGCGTCCGATTACAAAAAATGCAGGGGATCAAGTGATGAGAGACTCTCGTCCTTCGCTCGCGGCCAAGCGCTTGGCATTCTTCGCAGTTGCGGCGGCACTATTGGGCGAAGCGGCAACCAGCGCGGCAGCGACCGGCGGCGAGGCGGAAGCCGCATCCGGGCAGCTGCAGGAAATCATCGTCACCGCACAAAAACGCGCCGAAGACATCAAGGACATCCCGTTCAGCGTGTCGGCCATCAGCGGTGCGGAGTTGGCGCAACATCACGTCGAGGACTACGACGACATCACCCGCACCGTGCCCGGCATTTCCTTCCAGGCCGGCCCGGGCCCCGGGCTCGATAACATCGAGATCCGCGGCGTCAGCTCGACCTCGGGCTCTGCAACGGTCGGCATCTATATCGATGAGGTCTCGGTGACCGTCAGTAACAGCCAGTACGACGGCGCCGTGCAGCCGAAGCTGTTCGATCTGGACCGAATCGAGGTGCTGCGCGGTCCTCAGGGCACGCTGTACGGCGCGAGTTCGATGGGAGGCACGATCCGTTTCATCACCAAGCAGCCCGACCTGAATTCCTTCAGCGCCTCGGTCAGCACCGACCTGTCGGCCACCCATCACGGCGGCTTCAACAACGACGAATATGCCATTCTCAACGTTCCCGTCATCGAGGGGGTATTCGCGCTGCGGTTCGGCGTCGATTTGGCGAACGAGAGCGGCTACATCGACCACTATATACCGACCCCGACCGGCGCGGGCCCGGGCGGTACCATACTGCAGCTCGGCACGAATGACAGCACGGGTATGCTCGGCGAACGCGGCGTCAACGACGTGCGAACGCAGGTATTTCGCGTCGTCGGCAAATACGCGGCCCCGGACGATTGGACGATCTCACCGGCGTTCCTTTGGCAGCGCACCGCTGCTTCCGACACCAACATCTTCTATCCGGACATCGGACTCTATGACCAGGATAAGCGCGTGGCAGAGCCCTATACGGATGATCTGGTTTTGCCGAGTCTGACGGTGACGAAGAGCTTCGGCTGGGCGGAGCTCACGTCGGTGACGAGCTACTTCAAGCGCGATTTTCGCCGCACGACCGACGGAACGCTGTACAACTCCAATATATTTGCAAATCTCTATGTGGTGGGTGGGCTGTCGAGCGCCACCGACCCTCCGACGCCTCCGCCCACCCCGCAGCAGCTTTACCGGACACAGACGGAGCTTGGATTCCTGCCGTCGCCGGCGGGCTACGACGCGAGGACCGAGCAATTCTCGCAGGAGCTGCGTTTGAGCTCGAAGTCCAGCTCGATCGCGGGCATTGCGACGACCTGGACGGCAGGCTTGTATTATTCGAATCAGCGCCGGCGGTTTTTGGACGATGAGTACATTCCGGGTCTACAAGCGAAGTTCCAGGACATTTTCGGCTACGGGATTTACTCGAGCGCCTCGGTGGTGGGCCCGAGCTACTATGCCGCCACCCCGGCCTTTCCGGCCGAGTCCTTCGCCAACGATTTGATCTATTACGGTCATATCTATCCCAAGCAGCAGCAAATAGCGCCGTTCGGTGAATTGGGATTCGAGATCACGCCGTCGCTGAAGGCAGCGATCGGCCTGCGGTATGTGTCGGCGAGATCGTCGGAACTGGTCGACAGCGGCGGCTTCTACTCTTACGGACTGCCGGCCTCGTACAATGTCGACGAAAAATTCAGCGCAACCACGCCGAAATTCTCATTGGAATACGCGCTCAACCCATCGACCAATCTGTATACCACCATCGCGAAGGGATTTCGCCTCGGCGGACCGACGGGTCCCGTCCCTGCGTTCCAGCCAAACGGACCGCCGCCTGCGACCCCGGGAACCTGCGATGCGGACTATCTTACTTTTGGCCTCACCGGCGCACCAAACGAATATCAGTCCGACTCGCTGTGGAGCTACGAGATCGGCAGCAAGGGTCGATATCTCGATAATCGGCTGTCCATCAATGCGGCCGCGTATGCGATCAACTGGACCAACATTCAACAGACGATCAACCTGCCCACCTGCGGGTTCTATTTCACGACGAACGTCGGCGATGCCAAGGTTTACGGCAGCGAACTCGAGCTGCGCGCGTTGCTGACCTCGAGCTTGACGTTGGCGCTGAACGCCGGCTCGACACACGCCTACATCACATCGGTGAGCGCCGAGGGCGCGGGCATCGTTTCTCCGGGCGAGTGGATTCTCAACGTACCTTTGTACACGGTCACGCCGAGCGCCGACTACGATGCGCCGATCAACGACCGCACCCATGTGTTCGCGCGGGTCGATTTTCCCTACACAGGACGTTCGCGCGGCTATTTCGACAGCAGCGGCCTGCCGCACGTCTTTCAGCCGGGCTATGGCATCGTCAACATGAGTGCCGGCTTCACGCGCGACAAGCTGTCGGTGAGCCTGTACGTCAAGAACCTGCTCAATTGGAAGAACGTGATTCAATACCCATCGGTCAATTCGGTTCAGCAGGGCTACACGGTGCGCCCGGCGACCTTCGGAATCACCGCGGTCCTCGCCATCGACTAGGGGCAAAGTTGAACCATCGTAGGAGCCGGTAGCCGTGAGCCTTCTCGATCAGCCTCAGCAGGAGCGCTGCTTCCCGAAAAGCGGGTTTGCACCGACGAACATCTCAGCGCGACTTGCGGAGTTGAGGGCCTCTGTTACATCGGATTTGCACGGTGCCTTCAGCATGCATTGTCTCGCCGACAGCGACCATTTCATGCCGCAGTCGCGGCGGCTCGGCGATGAAGCCTTCAACGCCTTCAAGCGATTCAATGCGATCTTCACCGGACTGGAGCCGGCGGCCGCACAAATCGAAGACGACGTCATGGCCATGTGCACCGAGATATTCAACGGCGGCGCCGCCGGCCGCTGCAATATCACCGGCGGCGGAACGGAAAGCATTTATTGTGCGATGCTCGCCATGCGGGAATGGGCGAAAAGCGCGCTGCCTCAAATTCGCGAGCCGGAATTCGTCGCACCGTATACGGCACACATTTCCTTTTCACGCGCGGCGCACAACTTCGGATTGAACATCAAACGGGTGCCGGTTGGACCGGACCGGCGAATTCGTCCGGCCGATCTCGAAGCCGCGATCAGCGAACGGACGATCGGCATCGTCGCGAGCGCGCCCAACTGGCCCTATGGCCTCGTCGATCCGATTCCGGAAATCGCGGCCATCGCCCAGCGGCGCGGGCTCTGGATGCATGTCGATGCCTGCGTCGGCGGCTATGTGCTGCCCTTTGCCAAGAAGGCCGGGGTCGAGCTCCCCGAGTTCGATCTGAGCGTACCGGGTGTGTGCTCGCTCTCGGCGGACCTGCACAAATACGGCTACGTGCCGAAGCCCTGTTCGACGATTCTGTGGCGATCGGAAGCCTATCAGCGCTTCCACTACTACATTCCGGATGACTGGCCGGATGGTGCCTACCTGTCCCAATCGCTCATGGGCAGTCGTCCCTTCGCGCCGACCGCGGCAGCCTGGGCCATCTTGAACGCACTCGGCGAGGATGGGTTCGTCGCGCAAGCCCGCGCCATCCTGGCGACGAAGGAGGCACTGGTCGAGGGCATGGCCGCGATCGAGGGCCTCGAGCCTTGGCGAAACGATCTGCCGCTGCTGGTCGTGACGGGGCGTGATCTCGACATCACGCACGTCGTCGGCGGGATGCAACGCAAGGGATGGGTCTTTTTCGGCAACGAGCAGCCGCCGGCGATGCATCTGACGATCGATCCGCTGCCGAACGACGTGATCGAGGCGCTCCTCTGTGATCTACGATCGGTGGTCGCGGCAATCAGATCGGGACACTCGTTGAGCGGCGAACTGCAATACGGGCTGGCCAAGACACCCCGCACGGCGCGCTGGATCGAGCGCGCGCGCGAGCTGTCTTATGCCCGTCGGAGGGATCCCACAAAACGCTAGCATCTAGTCCTACCGCCGGTCGTCCCCTGGTTCAGGGATGGTCGGCAGCCGTCGCGTCCGGGGGTCCCTACCCGAGTTCCAGCCCCCCACTGACCTTGCGGGCACCATCAACTGCGTCCTCTCCGGTAACCGTTGCTAAGATGGACGCCGTTACCGTCACTCACGGCCCCGCATCCGCCCTGCGTGGCCAAAAGGATCCAGGGGAATGAATCGAAAAACTGCGCCGCCCCTCAGCGAGCAGACACACCACTCGGGGTATCAACCCTCGGAAAGCGCGGCCGCAGCACCCGAGGGGCGCCCTCGGCCGGTCGAACTGGACCCGCGAATGCGAGCTGCGCGCGAAACGGTCGTGGACAATTCAGCGTGGATCCGGCCGCTGCGGCAAGAGATGGGCCGCGTCATCGTCGGTCAGACGCATCTTCTCGATACGCTGCTGGTCGCCCTGCTCACCAATGGCCATGTGCTGCTGGAAGGGGTGCCCGGACTGGCCAAAACGCTCGCACTGAAGACGTTGGCGAGTTGCGTTGCCGTGCGTTTCAAGCGGCTGCAATTCACCCCGGACATGCTCCCGGCCGACATCGTCGGCACGATGATCTATAACCCGCAGGATGGGGAGTTCAGGACCAAACATGGGCCGATTTTCAGCAATCTCATCCTCGCCGACGAGATCAATCGAGCGCCCGCGAAGGTGCAAAGCGCGCTCCTCGAAGCGATGCAGGAACGCCAAGTGACGATCGGCGATGAAACCTATCCGCTGCCCAATCCGTTTCTCGTTCTGGCAACCCAGAACCCCTTGGAACAGGAGGGAACATACCCACTTCCGGAAGCGCAAATCGATCGATTCATGATGAAAGTCATCGTCAGCTATCCAAGCCGCACGGAAGAGCGTGCCATTTTGGACGCGATGGCGACCACCGAACCCATGCTCCTGGCGCGCCCCGTCGTGAGCGCCGCGCAGATCGTGGATGCAAGGCACGTGGTGAATACGCTGTACGTGGACGAGAAGATTCGCGACTACATCGTGGACCTGGTGCTCGCCACCCGCCCGCCCCTCGCGGCATCGTTGGATTTGAACGGCTACATCCAGAACGGCGCCTCTCCCCGCGCGACGATCGCCTTGACGTTGGCCGCGCGCGCGATGGCGTTCTTGAACGGGCGGCACTTCGTCATTCCGCAGGACGTCAAATCGATCGCCCTCGATGTGCTTCGTCATCGGGTCTCGGTGACTTACGAAGCGGAGGCAGAGAATATTTCCTCCGAAAATGTGATCGAGAAGATCTTAGCCACGCTGCCCGTGCCTTGAATACGCCCGCGGACGACCGTCAGTCGAACAAGGCGATCCTGAGCCGCATGCGGCGTTTGGAGATCCGCACCCGCCGTATGGTCAACGACAGCCTCGCCGGCGCCTACCACTCGGTGTTCAAGGGCCGCGGAATGAATTTTGATGAAGTGCGCGAATATGTTCCAGGCGACGAAGTAAGAGCCATCGATTGGAATGTCACGGCGCGGGCCGGCCGGCCTTTCGTGAAGAAGTTCACGGAGGAGCGCGAGCTCACGATATTTTTGCTGGTGGACATCAGCGCCTCCGGAAACTTTGGATCGGCCGCCTTGAGCAAGCGCGATCTCGCCGCGGAGCTCGCCAGCGTTCTGGCGTTTTCCGCCATTCGCAACAGCGACAAGGTGGGTCTGCTCCTCTACACCGACCGGGTCGAACGCTATCTGCCGCCGAAAAAGGGCCGCCGTCATGTCCTGCGCGCCGTACGCGATGTCCTCTACCACGCGCCCGAGGGCACCGGGACCGACAGCGTCAAGGCGCTCGATGTCGTCAATCATGTGCTGCACCGGCGCGCGATCGTGTTTCTGATATCCGATTTCGAAACACCGGGAGATCAGGCCGCCGCTCGGGCGGCACTGCGCCGCGCCATGCGTCAAACGAATCGACGCCACGATCTCATCGCCGTCCAGATCGTGGACCCGCATGAGAAGGAACTGCCCAATGTGGGCATCCTCGCGCTGGAAGATGCGGAAACCGGGGAAGTCCTCGAGATCGATACCGCGAGTGCCGCCGTGCGCAAGCAATTCAAAGAAATGACCCTGGACAGAGACCGCCGGTTGGCGGGCGACCTTCGGTCGGAGGGTGTCGACACTCTGCAGCTGCAAACGGATTCGCCCTATCTGCCCGCCCTGCAGCGATTCTTCAAAGTTCGAGAGCGCAGGCGCGCATGAGCCACCGTGCCTCCGCAAGGCGCTCACCCCTGGCGCCCGGCGCAGTCGCCGCCCTGGTGGGGACCCTCCTCTGCGCTGCCCCGGGGGCATCCGCGGTTGCTGCCACCGCCGCCACGGGCGCCACCGCCCCACCCGCGTCGGCCATCGGCGCCGTGGGACCCAGCTCCTCGTCGGAGGACATCCGCGATATCCGCGGACCGCAATGGGTTACCCCTGTGTGGCTGTTGCCTGCGCTCGCGGCCGGTGCCACCCTGCTCGCGCTCGGCGCGTATGGCATTTGGCGCCTGCAACGCCGGCGCCGCACCCCGCGGACCCCATTGCCGTTCGAGGTGGCTCTACAACGCCTCGAGGGCATCCGAGCGCTGATGCTGCCGCAGAGCGCCCGCGAGTTCTCGATCGCAGTATCCGACATCGTTCGCAGCTACATCGAGCAACGATTCGACCTGACCGCCACCCACCGCACTACGGAAGAATTTCTGCGCGATCTGCTCGAATTTCCGCACGCAGCACTCGTGCGCCATCGCGCGTTGCTGTCGGAATTTCTCCATCAATGCGATCTCGCCAAGTTTGCCGGCATGTCGCTCACCTTGCAGAACATGGAATCGCTGCACCATAGCGCGTGCGATTTCGTGCGCGCAACCGGCGGGGCCGAAGAATCCGCGCAGATCCGCACCACCGGGCCGTCCCACGACGACCAAAAAGAGCATGACTCGCTTCCTTCAACCTGAGTGGTTTTGGCTCCTGACCTTGCTGCCGGTCGTGATGCTGTGGCGCGGGCGGCGGGGTCCCGTCGCCGCCATCGAATACTCCGACGTCGGTCTGGTGCGAGCAGTTGCCCGCAGCGGCCGCAGCCGGATCGGTCGCTGGGTATGGCTCCTACCCATCGTCGCGGCCATCCTGATGATCGCCGGGCTCGCCCGTCCGCAACGCATGCACAGCCGCACCGAAGTGACCGTCAACGGGATCGATATCGTCCTGGGACTCGACGTCTCCGGTTCGATGCAGGCGCTCGATTTCAGCATTGACCACCGGCGGGTCAACCGCATCGAAGTGGTCAAATCGGTGGTTTCAAAGTTCATCGAGGAGCGGCCCAACGATCGCATCGGACTCATTGCGTTCGCCGGGGTGCCCTTCTTGGTCAGTCCGATGACGCTCGATCACGACTGGCTGCAGCAAAATCTCGAGCGCGTCAGCATCGGATCCGGCGACGACGGCACCGCCATCGGTTCGGCGATCGCGGCCAGCGTCAACCGCTTGCGCATGACGCCGGCGAAATCAAAGGTGGTGATTCTGCTCACCGACGGCGTGAATAACACCGGAAAAATCGCGCCCCTGGCCGCGGCAGAAGCGGCCAAGGCCCTGGGAGTCAAGGTATATACCATCGGTGTGGGCGTGCGCGGCAAGGCGCCGATTCCAGTCAAGGACGAAGCCGGACGCACGCACTTGATCATGGCGGAAGTGGATGTGGATGAAAAAACTCTGCAGTCAATCGCCGACGAAACGGGGGGTAAGTTTTTTCGCGCGACCGACACGGATTCACTGCAGAAGATCTACGAGGAAATCAATCGCTTCGAAAAAACGGCGCAGACCGTGCAAAGGTTCGAACACGTCGAAGAGCTCTATCCCTGGGCATTGATTCCGGCGCTGGGGATTCTGGGTTTGAGCTCGCTCCTGCGGCAAACCCGATTGCGGAGATTGCCGTGAGATTCGACAATTCCTGGTGGCTTCCCGCCGGACTCCTCGCGTGCCTCGTGCTCATTTGGATGTGGCACCGTTACGATGCACGCCAACACGAGGCGCTCGCGAGGTTCGTCTCGGCGCACCTGCGGCGTCAATTGACGCGGTCGATATCGATCGCGCGGCGCCGCGCGCAGCGCGGGCTCTACTTGGCGGCGCTGGCCTGCCTGTTCGGGGCGCTCGCCGGCCCGAAGGTCGGGTATTACTGGGAACAGATCAGCCGCCGCGGCATCGACATCGTGTTCGCGATCGACACCTCGCGCAGCATGTCCACACCGGATGTGAAGCCCGACCGGTTGACGCGCGCGAAACTCGCAATCGACGACTTTGCCGGCCATTTGGACGGCGATGCGGTGGGCATCGTGGCATTTGCGGGCCGCGCCTATCTGGCATGCCCGATCACGCTCGACCATGGCGCATTTCATGAGACCCTGAGCGCAATCGACACCAACACGATTCCGCGCGGCGGCACCAATATCTCGCGCGCCATTGGGCAAGCGCAGGCGGCGCTGCGCCGCCGCCCGGGAAGCGACAAAATACTGATCCTCGTGACGGACGGCGAGGATCTCGAGGGCAACGCGTTGGCCGCGGCGCAGAGCGCCGCGCAACACGAGGGGCTCAAAATCTACACGGTGGGGGTGGGAACGACGGCCGGCGATCTGATTCCGATCCCGCCGGCCCAGGGCGGCGGATTCGTCAAGGACGATAGCGGAGCATTCGTCAAATCACGGCTGGACGAAGCGGCATTGAAAGCCATCGCGGCCGCCACCGGTGGAATCTACGTGCCGCTCGGAGCGCAGGGCGAAGGCGTGGAGACGATATTCAAGGCGGTGTTCGGCTCCACGGCGAAGCATGATCTCGCCTTTCGACAGCAGAAAATCTATATCGAGCGCTATCAGTGGCCGTTGGCGGCATCATTGGGACTGCTGCTCGGCAGCCTGCTGACTGGTACGCGCCGGCGGATTGGCGCTCGAGGGGCGGCACCGCGCGGGGCCCTCGTCGCCTCGAGCCTCGTGCTGCTCATGGCGTTGCCGATCCCCAAGAGCCCGCAGTGCGCAGCGTAGAACCCCGTATTGCAATTCAACAGCGGTACCGCCGCATACCGGGCAGGCCAGTTTCCGCAGGCTGCCCAGGCGTTCGAGCAGTCGATCAGCCGCGCGCCATCGAGCGATTCGAGGCGCCTGGCCAACCAGCAGGACGCTTACTACAACCTCGGCAATGCGCTCTATCGCACGGGACAGAAGACCGAACAGACTGACCCGCAGGGAACCTTGCAAAAGTGGACCCAGGCGGTGAAGGCCTATGAGACTGCGCTGCAGCTGCGCGCCGATGATGCCGATAGCAAGTACAACCGCGACCTGGTGAAGCGCAAGATCGACGCACTCCAACAAAAACAGAATCAGCGTCAGAATCCACAGAATCAGGGCCGCGATCCGCAGCAGAACAAAGGACAGGGTCCGCAGCAATCGCCGCCGCCACCGAACGGCGGCGCAAACGGGGATCAGCCGCGCCGTAACGCCGGCCAGCCGCCGCCTCCCGCGCCCGGCGAGGCTCCACGCAAGGAGCAGCCGCCGACCCCGCAATCACGCTCGGAAGACGATGCACGGGCTGCGGATAGCCAGCGTCAGCCCGGGCAAATGAGCCGGGAGGAAGCGCGCGAACTCCTCGATTCGGCGAAGGGAGACGAACGGCGTTCTCTCGGAGTACCCCTCGCCCGCCGCGACGATGACGAGCCGCCGGAAAAGCCGTACAAGAATTGGTAGCTATGCGTAGGAATCGCAGCCACCGGGTCGAACTGATCGCGATCATCATCGCGTACCTCGCGATGGCGCCTGCCTTTGCCGCCGCACCCCTCGTGAGCGCCACGATCGCGCCGGCGCAAATCACGGTCGGAGAGTCGGCACAGCTTACGATCACGAGCTTGGGTTCCGGCATGGAACCGATCAGTCTCCCGGTCGTGCCGGGATTGGAGTTTCGGGTCGTGGATCGAATCGCGCCGCAATGAGATCATCCACGGGGCCGCGCTCGCAACGACAACGATGGTGGTCCGCGTCACCCCGCAAGTGGCCGGCACTTTCACCATTCCGGGCATCACGCCCGCATCTCAGCCCCTGGTGCTGCGCGTAAGCCCGAACAGCGGCATCGGCCCCTCCGCCAAACCGCCCGTCATGGCGGGCGGAACGGCCGCCAACGGTATTCGCATGTCGGCCGACGGCTCCGCCTTCATCCGTTTGACGTGCCCAAACGCGACGTGTATGTCGGCGAGAGCGTTCCCGTCGCGATCGAGGTCGGCATGCGAGCCGGGTTCGTCAGCTCACTCAACGGCCTACCCACCCTGGTGGGCAGCAACGACTTCACGCTCAACAATCTCTCGCGCCAACCCGAGCGCAACGAACAGAGCATCGACGGCAAACCCTTTACCTTACTGACGTGGCACAGCGTGCTTGCGGCGGTGAAGCCAGGCACTTTTTCCCTCACGGTCGAGTCGCCGCTCACCGTGAAAATCAGAACGGGCCCGCAGCGCGAAGCGATGCTCGAGGATCAACTCGGTGATCCGTTCATGCAGCACTTCTTCGGCGCGACGGTCAAAAAGGACATCAAGGTGGCGAGCCCGCCGATCGAATTGACGGTTTCGACGCTGCCCGCGGAGGGCCGCCCGCCGGACTTCAGCGGCGCGGTCGGTTCCTTCAAGATCGCGAGCGACTTGTCCTCCAGCGCCGCGGCCGCGGGCGAGCCGCTCACGTTGCGCCTGCATGTGACCGGTTCCGGCAATTTCGATCGGGTCGATAGCACCCTGTTGGAGCACGTCGAAGGGTGGAAGACCTACCCGCCGAAATCCACATTCAAGTCCAGTGATGCGCTCGGGTACAAGGGGGAGAAGACCTTCGAGCAGCCGCTGATCGCATCAAGACCCGGACCGCAAACACTTCCCGGGCTGACGTTCAGCTATTTTGACCCCACGACGCGCCGCTATGAAACGGCTCGCAGTGCTCCGCTCAACGTGACGATTTCCCCGGCCCTGGCGGACACTACGCTCAGCGCTTCGCAGATTGCCGCGGGCAGTGCCGCGACACCCGCGAATCAATGGCCGAGCGGATTGCGGCCCGATCACCCCGGCTCAGATGCCCTCGCCAATTCCCTGTTACCTCTTTATTTGCAGCCACGGTTTCTCGCCATCCCCTCGCTGCTCACTCTGGCATTTGCCGGCGGATGGCTGCGGCTGCGCCGTCGTGCGGCGGACCTCCATCATCGAGCCTCAGCGCGCGACCGCGCACTATCGAAGGCGGCCAGTCGTGTCCTCGTTCAACTCGACGAGGCGGCCCGCGCCGGCGATACCACGCAATTCTTCAATTCGGCACGCGCCGCGCTGCAACGCGCGCTCGCCGCTCGCTGGCAAATGGCAGCGGGGCAAATCACCACGACCGACGTCGCAGCCCGGCTCGGTGGCGAGAGTGACGGCGAGGACATCCGTCAACTGTTTGCTCTCGCGGATGAAGCCAACTACGCCGGTCATGAACCCACAAGCATCGATTTCGCCCGCTGGGCGCAGGTCGTACGCCGCGGGCTGATGAAGGAGCAAGCCTGATGACCCGCCGCACGCCACTGAGCGCCTTCTTCATCGGCCTGATTCTCATCGGATGCCAAGCGCAAGCGAGCTCAGCGCAGAGCGGCTATTCCGCCGCCGCCCTGTACAACGCGGCCAACGCATACGCCCGCACAGGCAAGCCGGGCATGGCCGTCCTCAACTATGAGCGCGCGCGCTTGCTGGCGCCCCAGGACCCCGACATCGAGGCGAACCTGCGCTTGGTGCGCGAGCGATTGCGACTGCCGTCCGAGTCGCGGCATGCGCTCGCCCGCGCGGTCACGCTCGCCGGCCCCACCGCGATTGCGTGGATCGGCGTCCTCGGTGTGCTGCTCGTTGGACTCAGCCTGCTTGCCGGGCAGATCCATCGCCGACATCGACTGAACCGATACCGGGGAATACGACGCGCCGCGACAGTCGTCGGAATGGCGATGCTGGGATTGACCGTCGTGAACGGCGTGCTGGTCTGGCCTAGATTGCATGAAGCGGTCGTCATAGCGGACAAGACGGCCGTTCGTGTATCGCCGGCGCCCATGGGAGATCCGCTGTTCGTACTGGCGGAGGCAGAGACCGTCAAGATGACAGCGGAGCACGAAGGCTTTGTGCTTGTTCGGACCCGGGATGGTCGCACCGGATGGGCAGCGAGTGCCAGTCTCGCACCCGTGGTGCCTTTCGAATGAGCGTTCACGCCGGTGTCGGGCGGCGCTTGATTCACCGCATGTACCATGAGGCATAATCAGGCCCGTCCTGCACCTGATATCCGTCGGGAATGTCCAGAAGCGATGCGCCCGGCACGCCGGCTCGCACGCCCGTCAACGTGACTTCGGACACCACGCTGTCGTATTTGAATTCTCGAACCAGCAGCGGGATGCCACCGAGGCTGGCGAAATCCGCCCACCATTCCGAAAGACCCAAGTCCACACCGAGCGCGACGTCGGAGCCTTGCCGGAACTGACTCAGGGCTTTCAGCCCACCATAGATTTCGGCACCGCCCGGCAACGCGGCGGCAGGCGCCACACACAATTCCATTCGTTTCGCACCCATCTCCCGCTCCTCCCAGATTCGGCAGTCGTGTCCGTCGACCGACTCGATCCGAACCGTTACACGGTAGTCACGAGGTACAGGCTGACGCATCCGATCGCTGACTTCCCGCATGGCGGCCGCTTTGCGCTGCGCCTCTGCGCGCTCCTCCGCGGGTGCGCTCGCGGCCGCCTCTTCCAACTGCTTTACCTCATCGGCATAGTGGGCGATGACTTCGCTCAAGGTCGCGCGCTTCAAAACATGGACCGTTCGCGACGTGTGGTCGATGATGTAGATCGTTCGATTCTTGAAGACGAAGACTCTCTTGGCGTGAGCTCCGCCGATCCGAACCTTGCCGTCCTCCACGAAATATTCGCTTACTGCCGGCGTCGCGGCAGGCGCACCCGGCGAGAGATGCGCAAGATTCGATTGATCGACAGGCCGGACGGTCAGGTCGTAAAGCACTCCGGCGTTCGCCAACACGGGGCTCAGGCCGAGCGCGACTCGAGTCAAGAAGTTCATCGACTTTCGCGGCTCACGGGTCCGCTCTCACGCCATCTCCAGATAACGCCGCCGCTCGACGTCGGTCACCTTACCATGGACGGTCGCCGCCTCGAACGTTGCGATACGGAGCAGATTGTCGACAATCTGCGGCGCGAGTGCTTCACGGACCGGCGCACTCGCACGCGTGGCCTCGATCGCTTCGTCGAGCGTGCGCGGCACCGACACGACATCGCTCCGATGATAGCTGTTGCCCTCGCTCGGTGCGGGCAGCGACAGCTTATGGTCTCTCCCGCGCAGCCCGGCGCCGAGCGACGCCGCGAATGCAACATATGGATTGATGTCGGCGCCGCCGATCCGATTCTCGACGCGCATCTTGGACGCCGAACTGTTGATGATGCGAAGGCTCGTCGTGCGATTATCGATGCCCCACGTCGCCACGAAGCCGGCAAAGCTATCGGGCTGAAAGCGCTTGTAGGAATTGACGACCGGCGCGAAGAACAGGGTCAAGGGTCTGAAGAGATCGAGCTGACCGGCGACGTACCACTCCGCGAGTTCGCTCATGCGATTGGGCCGGCTGTCATCGTAGAACGCGGATTTGCGTGTCTTCCGGTCGACCAAGCTTTGATGAATGTGGCCGGAGGAGCCGGAATGATCTTCGTGCCACTTCGCCATGAAGGTGGCGGTAAAGCCGTGCTTGACGGAGAGCTGCTTGACCGCGGTTTTGAACAGCACCGCGGTATCGCACATGGCCAGCGCATCGCTGCGATGCAGATTGATCTCAATCTGTCCTTGACCCCATTCGGGGCTGCATCCCTCGACCTCGTTGGGGAAGCATTCGCGAATTTGCGAGACCAGCGGCTCATAGAAATTCCCCTCATAAAGCGAGTAACAGTGCACATCTTTTTGGGCGGGTGCGTGGTTCGACCATTTGCCGGCCCGGATATCGTGCACCGAATACGGGAGCAAATAGAACTCGAATTCGATGCTCATCAGTTCCTCGAGTCCCAGGGCACGCACGCGCGCAACTTGGCGCTTCAGTTCGCTACGCAGACAGAGCGGATGCGGTGAACCATCCGGCCGCGTCCAGTCCATGATGACCACTGCGGTGTTCGGTTCCCAAGGTGCTATGCGGAACGTCGACAGGTCCGGGGCACCACGTACATCGGGAATGCCGGTATCGAATAAGCCGGGCAGCACCTCGTCCATCATGGTCGTGTACAAGATGTAGGACGCGAAGTTGACGCCCGATTCGGCAATCTTGAAGAAATACGGGATTGGGATGCGCTTGCCCCGCTGCACGTTGCAGCTATCGGTGCCGATCAAGATGATCGTGCGCAAGTCGTTCGCCTCGATGATTTCTTTGATCTGTTTCAGGTCCATCAGTATTCCGCCTTGCGTAGTTGGTCGCCCCGCGAGATGCTCATTCCCACTGTGATCAACAAGATCGAGGTGGCGACGATGAGGGTTGAGATGGCATTGACTTCCGGTGTCACGCTCCGGCGCAGCATCGACCAAAGCGTCATGGGCAGCGTGTTTTGCCGGCCTGTGAGCAGGTAGGTCACGGCAATCTCGTCGAAGGAGATGGAGAACGCGATCAGCACCGCACCGGCCAAGGCCGAGCGGATACTCGGCAAGGTCACCTGCCAGAAGACCTCCCACGGGTCGGCACCGAGATCGAGAGCGGCCTCCTCGCGGCTGCGGCCGACCTGCTGCAAGCGGGCGAAAACCTCCGTGATGGTCACACACATCAGCGCCGTGCCTTGCCCGAGAATGACGGTATACAGGGAAAGCTTGAGTCCCGCCAAGACGTAGAAGAGCAGCAGCGAGACGCCGGTGATCACACCCGGCAGCACGATGGGCAGAAGCACGATCCTGCGAAATACGATCTTGCCCGGAAAATCATAGCGGTCGAGCGCCACCGCGGCGGGCAGGCCGAAGGCCACGCTCAATCCCACCGCGCCGACCGCCACGTAGATGCTGTTGCCGATCGAGCGCAGCACCTGCCTGTCGTCGAGCACCGCCCGGTACCAATGCAGTGTGAATCCTTTGAACGGCAGGCCGGTGAACTCGCTGTCGTTGAATGAGAACAGAGCCATGACCAGAATCGGCAGATACAGGAACGCCATCACCGACCAAGCGGCTCCCCATAGCAGCGCGCGATTGCCGACTTCACGCACGGCGGCCTCGCGCGGCCGAGCTGCTTTCCTCATAAGCGCACCGCTCCCTGCTCCTCGAAATGGCTGGAAACGCTGATGAGTGTCAGCCCCAGGGCGATGACCACGATCCCGATCGCGGCGGCCATCGGCCAGTCGAAGGCGACGCCCAGCAGGTTGATGACGATGTTCGAAATCATCACGGCATTCGCCCCGCCCACCAGCGCGGGCGCCACGAAATCCCCGAAGGCAAGCGAAAAGGTGATGATGCCCCCGGCTATCACCCCCGGGAGACTCAAGGGCAAGATGAGACGCCGAAAGATCTCCCAACCCGATGCGCCTAGATCGGCCGCGGCCTCAATGATCGAGGCAGGGATCCGTTCCAAGGAGGCGTAAATCGAGAGCACGGCAAACGGCGTAAAGATATAGATCAGGACCAAGGCGACGCTGGTTTGGTTGTAGATCAAGAAGCTCAGGGGACGCTCGATGAGCCCGAGCGCGGCAAGTCCCTGGTTGATGATCCCATCCCTCCCCAGAATGGTTTTCCACGCATAGGCCTTGACGAGATAAGCCGCCCACCACGGCACGATCACCAACAGATACAGCTGAAATTTACGACGCTGCGAACGGGTGTGAAAGGCCAGGCAGAAAGCAACCGGATAGGCCAGGACCGCCGAACCGATCGCCGTGATCAGACCCAGCTTGATCGATTTCAGCAGCACGCCGACATACGGCTCGGTCGAGACGATGCGGATGAAATTCGCCGCCGAAAGACCCGGCCTGAAGCTCATGTAGTCGACGCTGCCGAGACTGTAATAGAACAGCATCGCGTACGGGACGACCATGAACACGATGAACCAGGCGAGCGGTGGCCCCAACCAGAACAGCATCTGCCTGCGCCGGCTTTTTTTCCAGCTCGGCAATTCGCGCCGCGGCGAGACACTCAGTGATGTCGCAACCATCCCATGCCCCCCTATTCCATGAGCAACCGCACATGCGCGGGTGCGATGCCGAATTCGAGCATACCGCCGCGCTCGACGGTCGGCACCTCCCGCCCCTGGTCGAGCAGGGTCAGGAGCTCTTGCGATCGGCCCAGCGTCACTTGATATTCCACCGAGCGGCCGAGAAAGAGGCGCTCGGCCACACGTCCCCGCAGCCAGCTGAGCTCCGCCGCCGGACGCGATCGATCGAATACGAAGTGTTCCGCGCGCATCATGAGCTGCACCGGCTTGCCGACGCTAACGGCACAATCGCCCGCCGCGGTACGCACGATGCTGCCGTCGCGGAGCCGGATGAGCGCGCCAACCGCGCCAACGGACTCGACCTCGCCGCCGATGATATTGGCTGCACCGATGAAGCGTGCTACGGCCGCGGAATTGGGGCGCAGATAGATCTCCTCGGGGGTGCCCACTTGAAGCAGCTTGGCGTCTTGCATCACGGCAATGCGATCGCTCATCGTCAGCGCCTCATCCTGGTCGTGCGTCACATAGATGAATGTGCGCCCGAGTTCGCGATGCATGCGCTTCAGTTCGACTTGCATTGCCTTGCGCAGATTGGCGTCCAGCGAACCGAGCGGCTCGTCGAACAGGACCACTTTGGGCTCCGTCGCGAGCGCGCGCGCGAGGGCCACGCGCTGCTTCTGGCCACCGGATAGCTGATGCGGCATTTTATGAAGATGCTCGCCGAGATGGACCAGATCGACATAGCGCCGCACACGCTCAGCGATTCCATTTTTCGAAAAGCGTCCGCGGGCGATCCGAAGACGCAAACCAAAGGCGACGTTATCCTCAACAGAGAGGTTCGGAAACAAGGCAAAGTCCTGGAACACCATACGCATGTCGCGGTGCGTCGGGGGCACGTCGGTGATGTCTTGGCCGGCGAAATGGATGCTGCCCGAGGTGGGCGTCTCGAGCCCGGCGATCAGCCGCAAGGTCGTGGTCTTACCGCTGCCGCTCGATCCGAGCAGGGTCACGAATTGACCCTCCGCAATGGCCAAACTCACATCATCGACGGCCCGGAAGCGGCCGAACGATTTGCAAATGTTTCGAAGTTCGATAATCGACGTGCTTCCGCTACGCGATCCGACTGTGATGCAGCCCGATCGACACGTCTAATTCGCCTTGACCTGGTTCCAGATTTCCAGATACCGGCCGCGTCGCGGCGAGGATTGCCACCAGTCAACGCCTTTGAGGATATTCGGGTCGTCGAGCTTCAGCTCCTGATACAGCGCCTTGCTGGTTCCGGCCAGTTCACCGACCATCTTGGCGTTCGAGAAGCCGTAGCCGACGACGCTATAACCGAGCGCCTGCGCCTTCGGCGAGGCGGTCCAGGCGAGCCAACGGTAGACGCAGGGATTATCGCTCGCGCCCTTCAGGATCATCCAGCTGTCCGACCATCCGTTGCGGCCTTCCTTCGGCTCGACTTCGATGATCTTGATCCCGGCCTTGCGGAGCGAGACGATCGTCGGCTCCCAGGAATTGCCGGCGACGACCTCGCCCGTCGCCACGAGCGTGCCCATCTCGCCGGTGGTGCCCCAGAATTTGCGTATATTGGGCTTGAGTGCAATCAGCTTCGCCTTGATTTGCGCCAACTGCGCGTCGCTCAGGGTGTAGGTGTTGGGGAATCCCAAGAGATGTGCCGTCATGTAGATCTCCTGCACGTCATCCCACACCGAAATCCGGCCCTTGAACTTCGGGTCCCAGAGAAAACTCAAGCTGTCGGGCTCCTGGCTGACGGCGTCGGCCCGCACAATGGTCCGAACGATTCCCCAACCGTAGGGCACTCCATAGATTCTGCCGTTCTTGCTGAGCCAGGGCGGCGACTGGAAGATCGGAAAGAAATCATTCATGGCCGGCACCTTGGCCGGATCGATCGGCTCGATGGCGCCCGCGTCGATCAGACGCATGGTGGTGTCATTCGAGGGGGAGACGAGATCATAATCGGCACCGCCGCCCATGACCTTGGCGACGAACTCATCGTTGGTGCCGACATACGTGGCGGTGACGCGGCAGCCCGTCTGCTGCTCGAACGGCTTGGTGAAGCTCGGATCGGCGTAGCCCTCCCACGTCAGTAGACTCAGCTCTCCCGCGGAGGCAGCAGCGGCGAGCGAGAGTCCGGCCCAGGCAGCGCAAAAGCGTAACGCCGAGAGATACCGATCCAAGAGCATCGCGGCCTGGTCTCCTCAATCGCGGGGATTTTTCGTCGCAGAATCTTACTCTGTCGGTCCGCGAGCCGTCTGCGCTGCGGTAATTCTTCAGTATATTGCCAATATATTGAGCCGACTGTAAAGTGCCGCCGCGGCGAGAGCAAACGCGGGCCGCAGAGGAAAACATGGCGCGTCTACCCAAGGTATGCATCATCGGCGCCGGCTCGAGCGGCATGGTCGCCTGCAAAACCTTCGCAGAGCGCGGCATCCCCTTCGACTGTTTTGAGAAGAGCGACCGCGTCGGCGGCAATTGGGTATTCAACAACAAAAACGGGATGTCTTCAGCATACCGATCGCTGCACATCAACACCTCGCGCGACAAGATGGTTTTCTCGGATTTCCCGATGCCGGCCGGCTATCCCGACTTCCCGCATCACACGCTGATCGCACGGTATTTCGAGGCTTACGTCGATCATTTCGGCTTTCGCGAGCGCATCGAGTTTGAAACGGAAGTCGCTCATTGCGAGCGGCTGGCGGATGGTCTATGGAGAGTCACGCTCGATCGCGGCGAGATCCGCCATTACGATGCGCTCTGCGTCGCCAATGGTCACCACTGGGCGGCGCGCTGGCCGAATCCCCGCTTCCCGGGGCGCTTCGACGGCAAGGAGCTGCATTCGCATTCGTACATCGACCCCACCTGCCCGGTCGATTGCATCGACAAGAATGTGGTGGTGGTCGGCATGGGCAACAGTGCGCTCGACATCGCGTGCGAACTCAGCCGCGCGGGGCTTGCCCGCAAGGTCTATCTGTCGGTGCGGCGAGGCTATTACTTCATTCCAAAATACTTCGGCGGCGAGACGCTCGATGCCGGCGATCCGCATCCCAGCGAGGACCCTACTCTGCTGTACCGATGGACGCCCAATTGGTATCAGCGCTGGCGCCGTCTGCGCAGGATCCGCGCGCTGGTCGGGCGGCCCGAGCGCTACGGACTGCCGGCTCCCGATTATCCGTACGGGTCGGTGCATCCGACGATTTCGAGCGAGATTGCGATCCGCCTCGGCTCGGGCGACATCATGCCGATCGCCAACCTAGCGGAGATCAAAGGCGATCGTGTCAGATGTGCCGATGGCCGCGAATCGCCGGCCGATGTGATCATTTACTGTACCGGCTACGACATTAAATTTCCGTTCTTCGATCCGAGCCTGCTCGATGTGGTCGACAACGAGGTGCAGCTCTTCGAACGGGTCATCCACCCCGAGATGAACAATCTCTTCTTTCTTGGCCTGGTGCAGCCGCTGTGTGCGATCATGCCTATCGCCGAGGTGCAGGCGAAGTGGCTGGCGACGCTGTTGACGGGCGATTATGCGCTGCCCCCCGCCGAGCAGATTCGCCGCCGCACCTCAGAGGAGTATCGCCGTGCGCTCAAGGGTTACTTGAAGAGCGCGCGCCACACGATCCAGGTGCGTGACTGTGCGATCTACAGCCACGGCATACGATGCGAGATTGATCGCGGCCGGCAGCGCTCCCGGCGACGCGGTCACATCCCGGACATCCCCGCGCGTGCGCACGAAATACGCGCTCCCGAAATGACGGGGGCGCCGGCCGCCGGGCCGAGCGCTGTGACGGCTTGAGCCGCACTCACTCGAGCAGCTTCATGTCGAGCTGCCCTGCGACCGCGACATCGCGGCCTTTCATCCGCTCGACCACGGCGTGAAATGCGTTCGTGATGTGATCGGAAATCTCACGATCCAGCCTCGAAGTATCGTGCGCCTGTACAGCCGCGATGATCGGATCGTGACTGCGTACCGTAAGAATATGATGCTCGAGCTGGTGCGGATTGGCGAGGAACCAAACCCGGAAGCTGAGGCCGGTGAGATTGTAGAGATGGCCGGTCAGAAATGGGTTGCCGCATTCTTCGTAGATCTGGCTATGAAACCGGAAATCCAGATCGACCAATCCTTCCTCGTCCCCGTGCTTTGCCAGCTGCCCCGCCGTCTCGAAGGCCGAGGCAAGGCGCTCAATTTGTCCGCTGTCGGCCACGCGCATCCATAACTGCCAGGCGAGGCGCTCCGCATGCAGCCGAGCCGTGTAGAGAGCCGAGATGCTGTGCAAAGTTACGGGGGCAACGTGAATGCCTTGACCGGAAAAGACAACCAGACCTTCAGCCGATAATCTCAGAAGCGCTTCGCGAATCGGTGTGCGACCGATCGCCAGGTCATCCATCAGGATACGTTCATTGACGGCGGCGGCGGGCGGCAATCCGCATCTGAGAATGCGCTCGCGAAGGGCGTGATATGCCCGCTTCGCGGCAGTTTCCCGACCGAGCTCATCATTGAACTTCTGGGACGGAATCACTCGTCGCATATCGCCATCAATATACTACGATTATAATCAGTGTATCCATCTCGTCAGCGCGAGTGGGGCTCAACTCTCACCGGAGGGCTCATACGTGCCGGAATTTCCGTCATTGGCAGACATCCAGACGGCCCGCGGGACGCTGAACGGGCTCATCAGACGGACACCCTGTATTGAATTAAAGCCGGGCGAGTTGAATAGCGATAAGGCCTTTGACTCAACGCTGGTTTTCAAGCTGGAGCTCTTTCAAATTACGGGTACCTTCAAGCCGCGTGGTGCCCTCTGCGCAATGCTCGGGATGTCTGCGGCAGAGAGAGCTCGTGGAGTGACCGCGGTTAGCGCGGGTAATCATGCGATTGCCGTCGCGTATGCGGCGCGGGTGATCGGCACACATGCGAAGATCGTCATGATGAAATCCGCAAATCCCGCGCGCGTCCAACTCGTGCGCGGTTATGGCGCGGAAATCGAGTTTGCCGACGGTGCGAGCGCTTTCGCTCGTGCAAAGGAAATCGAGACTCTGGAAGGCAGAACGTTCGTCCACCCCTTCGAGGGACCGCGCACGGTGTTGGGCACAGCAACCGTAGGCGCTGAGCTGCTGGAGCAAGCGGAGTCGCTGGACGCAGTCGTAGTTGCCGTCGGCGGCGGCGGTCTCATCGCCGGTGTCGCCGCTGCGATCAAACAGCGGACGCCGGGCACCCGAGTCTACGGCGTGGAGCCGACCGGGGCGGACTCGATGACCCGAAGCTTTGCGGCCGGACACCCCGTGTCGCTGCCGTCGGTGTCGACCATCGCGGACTCCCTTGCACCGCCGATGGCGACGCCCTACACCTTCGGAGTCTGCCGACAATTCGTCGACCGCATGACATTGGTCACCGACGACGACATGCGCACCGCGATGGGGATTTTGTTCCGCGATCTGAAATTGGGTGTCGAAGCTGCGGGCGCGGCGGCGCTCGCGGCGGCCCTCGGCCCATTGCGGGACGAGTTGCAGGGCGGACAGCGAATAGGCATCGTTGTTTGTGGCTCGAACATTGACCTCGCGACGTTCTATTCACAGGCGACGCGGACGAAATCGACTACGGTCGATTTGCCACCGGCTTAAGCCTGAAGTTGCGCTTCGAGCGATGCCACCGAGGGGCAAGGAAGTGTCCCGATGCGCACCGCACCGACACGTAAAAGCGATCTGCGCTTACAGGCATTTCCTGCCGCGCCTACCAGAATTGGTCACTCGAACTCCAGGTCCTCGGCGTGCCAGAATTGGTCACTCGAACTCCAGGTCCTCGGCGTGGCTAATGGGGTTAGCCTATCCGGGATTCCTGCATGGAGACAGTCGATGATGAAAGTATTGCGGCGGACGAAGGCGCGGACCAGATCAATTTCGCTCCGGGCTGATTACACTCCGACTCCGGACCGACGTTATTTTGTGGTGCGGGGCCGTCTCTGGCGCCTCAGTAATCCATTCCTAGACCCAAAGGACCATGAGCAACTCGTACATGAACTCATGATCGCAAGGCGCACAGTTCGTGATGCGGACGATCCGCAAGAGAGAATCTCAGCACGCCTCAAGGCTGACGCCGCCAAACGCGCACTCGGAGAGCGTGGTGACGTTTGGTGGAGTGACGGGGCTCCAGATTACAATCGTCAACTTGCACTCAAGACTCCGTATGCAGCGTGGTACAAGGGTAAGGACTGAAAAAACCTCACCCCAGAGCGCGGGCTGCGTTCGCCTTCTTTAGGTCCCGGCGTCGAGTGGACGCACGATCCAAATGGAAGTTTCGACTAAAGCTTCAGCGCCAACGTCAAGCCGTCGCCAATGGGAATCATTGAGGCCTCGACTCGGCTGTCGTCGTGGATTTTCCGGTTGATGGCGCGGATGGCGACCGTGTCGACCGTCTGATCTGACGCATCGATGACCTGGCCTTGCCAGAGCACGTTGTCGATGCCGATCAGGCCGCCGCGCCGCACCAATTTGAGGGCATATTCGTAATACACGTCGTAATTGCCTTTGTCAGCGTCGATGAAAGCGAAATCAAACGTATTGCTTTCACCCGCCGCAACGAGGGCCTTGAGGCTATCGGTTGCGGGTTGAAGACGCAGGTCGATACGGTCTGCGACACCGGCCTTGGCCCAATGTCGACGCGCAATGGCGGTAAACTCTTCACTGACATCGAGGGCGACGACTTTGCCTGCCGGACCCAGCGCTTTTGCGACAACCATCGCGCTGTAGCCCGTGAAGACGCCGACCTCCAAGGTCTTGCGCGCGCCAAGGAGGCGCACCAACAGAGCCATGAGTTGCCCTTGTTCAGGAGAGATTTGCATAATTGCCCAAGGATGACTGGCAGTCTCTTCCCGTAGGGCTGCGAGATCGGCGTCCTCGCGCATTCCGACGCTGCGAACGTAAGCGTGCAAGGGGCCAGCCAGACTGATGGATTCACGGGCCATGATTGATTCCCAATGTGTGCGGGGTTTTCCACTCGTTCTGACGCCGAGGATGGAGTCTGAACGCCTTCTTCCGATCTGCGACGAACTAGAGTTGGGCTGTCACCAGAACGCGGCCTTTGGCGCCGAGTGCGGTCTGACCATCGGCGCCCTTGATGCGGCCCCGAAGCTCAACGATGTCGCCCTTTAACTTCTCGTTGGGGGTGACCTTCACCACGAGCCACTCTAGCTCAATGGTTTCATCTGCGTAAATAGGGCGACGAAAGCGCACCCAAAATTCAAGGCCGACCATGTTCACGTCACGTGAGTAATGAGATGCCGTCAAGCCGAGGAGCAAAGCGGTTGTATGAGTGCCGCTTGCAATCATTCGACCGTAGCGCGTCGAGGCTGCAAAGGCAGCGTCATGATGCACCGGGTTGTCGTCACCAGCCGCCGCTGCGTATTCGGATACTGACGCCAAATCGAGCGTCACTTGCGAAGAGAAACGCTCCCTTGGATAGGCTCGCGTCATGAGTCCGTCCGATGCTGCGATAATTCTCCCCATCGTAGCGGCGTGATGGTCATTTGCGCAATGGGCATCGCGCGTTGCAATGTGCCATCGAATGGCGACGTGGGATGGTACCCACACGAGTCTAGAAGATGATCCGATACTAATTCTTACGGGAGGGTGGAGGATTTGAGTAGACTGTACTGGTTTCATCATCGATTTTGATTGTCGGAGCAGCACATGATCGCGCACACCTCGCTTTCCATCAGCGACTATTCGAAGGCAAAGGCATTCTATTCCAAGGTGCTCGCCACATTGGGCTATCGCAACAACATGGAGTACGGCGAGGCCGCGGGCTTCAATGATGGCAAAAACACCGACTTCTGGATCAGCAAAAAGCCATCGGTGGTACCCACTCATTTGGCCTTTGAAGCGAACAGCCGCCAGGAGGTCGAAGCCTTTCACAAGACCGCTGTGGCGGCGGGCGGCAAGGACAACGGCGGCCCTGGCTATCGTGACTATTCACCGGGATACTACGCCGCGTTCGTGCTTGACCCGGATGGCAATAATATTGAAGCGGTCTGGTACGACCCTGGCAGAGCGCAGTAGGTCCTCTTTGAAGGCGCGTGGTGGGAACCGTGGCCCGTCGGCGGAATTCCAAAGGCGTACTTCACAATCATGAATTATCGGTCCTTGAACAGTAATTTTGCGAAGGAAAAGGAACATGCAAAACGACGTCTATAAAACGATCCAAATAACCGGCAGCTCCAAGACAAGTAGCGATGAGGCCGTCCGGGTCGCGCTGGAAAAGGCAGCCAAGACCGTGCACAACCTCCGCTGGTTTCGGGTGACCGATACCCGAGGTCATATCGAAAACGGCCAAATTGCCCACTGGCAAGTTTCAATCGAGTTGGGATTCGCGCTTGAATGAGCGCTGATCGCCCGACGCAGCGCGAAACGATCATGGACGAGTTGTCGAATCTAATTCGAGTTCCACAAACGTGTTGCAATAGTCCCCGACCGGACAGACGCCGAAGGGCGTCGGCTGCGAGAGCTGTCATGGCGGTGCGGGATCATCGGGCTTGTGTGGGGCGCACTGGCGCGGCATTCCGCTCCATGGCTACCTCGGCTTTCAGACTCTCGACGTCGCGGAATATCGAGGCGACGGCGAGCACGCGCCCGTCCCGCTTGAAGCTCAGCAAGCAGTCCCTGGCCGCGATGTCGCCTTCGACGACGAGTTGGTCCCATTTCTCGGCATGACCGACGTAGTTGATCGAGATGTCATAGTGCTGGCTCCAGAAAAAGGGCACGGCGGTAAATTTCTCGCGTTGCCCGAGCATGTTGAGCGCCGCAGTTTGCCCCTGGCGCTCGGCCACCACCCAATGCTCGACGCGAATGCTCTCGCCGCTATGCGCATCAGGCCATCGAGCGATGTCACCGGCCGCCCAGATCGCCGGCGCGCTCGTTTCTAGATAGGCATTCACGAGGACCCCTCGATCGACGGTCAGCCCGGCTCTCTCGGCAAGCTCGAGTCGCGGCCGCACCCCAATGCCGGCGACCACGAGATCCGCCTCGAGCGTACGGCCACTACTCAGACTCACCTGACTACCGTCGATGGCGTTCGCCGTGTCCTCGAGGTGGAAAACGACACCGTGCTCCTCGTGCAGAGAGCGCACGAAATCGCCCATCTGCGGGCCGAGAATGCGCTCCATCGGCCTCTTGTCCGGCGCCACCACATGGACTTCCAGTCCGCGAGTGCGCAAGGCCGCCGCCACCTCCAGCCCGATAAAGCTTGCGCCCAGTACAACCACCCGGCGCCCCGTTTTGGCGCGCTCGATGATTGCCCGACAGTCCGAGAGCGTGCGCAGCGTGTGTACATGCGGCTGGGCGGCACCGGGAATCGACAAGCGCACCGGCGCAGCGCCGGTTGCGAGTAGGAGCCGGTCGTAAGGGACTTTGCTCCCGTTGGTGAGCGTCACCTCACGCGTCCGTACATCGATGTCAGTGACGTTCGACTCGAGACATAACTCAATGCCGTTGTCTGAATAGAAACTCTTCGGACGCAGGGGGACCCACTCCTCCGGCGCAGAGCCGGCCAGGAAGTCCTTGGACAAATTCGGACGGTCGATCGGCGCTGTATCGTCATTGCTCAACATGACGATGCTTCCCTGATGGCACTGCCGCCGCAGGTTCTCGGCGGCGGCAAAACCAGCTCCTCCGCCGCCGATGATCACAATCTTGTCTGGGGTTTCCTCAGAGGCCCTGCCGTGGCGCCTCGTTGCCGTCCGCTCGCGCTTCTTTCCCACAAAGATCTTGCCGTCGCGCTGCTCTACGGACCAGCACTCGATCGGACTCAAGGCCGGGGCACGCAGGGCCTCGCCCGTCCGCAGGCTAAAGCAGGCGTGATGCCAGGGGCAGCGCACGGTGTCCTCGACCACAAGCCCCTCGACGAGCGGACCGTGGTAATGCGTGCACCGTGCCCCGACTGCGAACACCTCCGCCCCGCGGCGCACCAGCAGAACCTGTTCGTCGCCTACGTGCCCGATCAGTTTGCCGCCGTCGGCAAGCTCCTGAGACGCAATGCCTTGCACTAGATCGGGGCCACCCGACTTGTCCTGGTCTTGAGCCATTCTCCGTCTCCTTTTCCGATCTCGAGCCACGATTACTCGCGTTAGATGTGTGAGTCGCCGCCGAGGTTCCGCTGCCGACGCCTCGCGAAGACGAGAACTATCAAAATTCAGGCACTGCCAAGGTGTTCGAGAACGAAGAATCGTGCGCGCAAGCGGCCAAAACCACGCCTCATGCTATATCTGCCGCTCGGAGCCGAGTAGCCCGCACCGGCTGCCACCGCCGGCAGGTGACACCCGAGGGGGTTCACGCTACCGTCTGCACCTATGCTTCCTCCAAACCATCCGTTGCGCAGCGAACTCAATGACGAAGTTCACGCGCGTCCCTCTGATTCACTGCGGGCACCGCTTCGCATCAGCTACCTCGCGCTGCTCTCCGAATCCGGCGCGCGTCCCGAGGAATGGACGCATCTCAGCCAATTACTGCGACGATTCGGTCGACCGATGCCCGATAGAATTTCGAACCACTTGAGCGCAGATTTGGGAGAGTTCTCGGTCCGTTGGGAGCGCCACGCGGAATTCGCGCGCTACACGTTCACCGCGCCGGGACCATTCGCGGATCCTTTTGCGGTCGCCGCGCTGACCGCGGTTCCCGAGGATTGGTTGTCGGGAATCAATGGTCAAATCATGGTGGCCTCACACGGTGCGATTCTCGACCAATCTGCTGGTTCTGAGGACTTCGAAGCCGTCGCCGCACGGTGGTTCAACGGGAATGTGCTGGTCGGCTCACGCGTTGGCGATAATGCGGGGACCGCGCTGGCGGACTTTCGCGTGCGCGCAGATGGTTTCAGTCGCTTCTTGCTGATGGATCGGCACATGACCCCACGTCAGGCCGGCCGCATAGTACAGAGAATTCTGGAAATCGATACCTATCGAATGATGGCGCTGTTGGCACTGCCGGTTGCACAGGCGTTGGCGCCGCTGATCACGGGATTCGAACGCGAGTTGTCGCAGATTACGACCATGCTCCAAAGCGCGGGCGATGAGGACGAAGCCAGATTGTTGGATCGCTTGACCCGATTGGAGGCGCACATCGAAAGTGGTGAGGCGGAGAATCACTACCGGTTCGGTGCTGCGGCCGCCTATTACGAACTGGTGCAGCGACGTATCGCCGAGCTTCGAGAGGTGCGCATTGCGGGCCTGCAAGCATTCGGTGAGTTCACAGAACGGCGTCTCGCGCCCGCGATGAATACCTGCCGTGCGGTCGCGGGCCGCCAGGAATCTCTGTCGCAACGCGTGGCTCGCGCGAATCAATTGCTTGCGACACGGGTGGATCTGACACGCGAACGGCAGAACCAGGCATTACTCGAGTCAATGAATCGCCGCGCCCAGGCGCAATTCAAACTGCAACAGACAGTCGAAGGGTTGTCGATCGCCGCAATCACTTACTACGTCGTTGGGCTAATCGGGTACTTGGCGAAGGGCGTCAAGGCTCTTGGTTGGAATGTGAATTACGAATTGGCGATGGCGGTCAGTATCCCGGTCGTCGCTAGCTTGGCGGCGTTTGGCATTCGTCATGTTCGACAATCCGTGAGGCGTACTGCCAAGTGAAGTCGGCACATTGAGTCGGTGAGGCCAATTGCCGTGAGAACGCCGCTTCGATGAGTGTGGGTGAATCGCAAGAAATTGACTGGACGAGGTGTCGATCGCCATCCTGGACCTGCCGCGTCCGGAATCGCCAATCGACCTCTCGCTTCTGCGTCCTCTATTTATCGCCGTTTGCCTTGTCGGCTCCTGTCCGGCGTCGGCGGTTCGTCTTGTTTCTTGTAGTCGCCAATGATGCTCTTCAGCGGGCAGATTTTGAATGCGGGGCATTTCTTGCAACCGACTGCTATCGCGATGGGGCAAAGAGTCATTTCATGCCTCCCCCGTAGAACGTCTGCGTCGCAGGCAGACAACGGCCGTAACAACAAGAACTTTCCTAGGTCTGCGACGCCCCCAAGGGTACTCCGTTCACCGGCCCCCTGCTCACTAGCGACGGTGGAACCGCCATGATGGACAGCAGGCGCATGTCGGCGTACGAGGTGAATCGCAGATCTACATGTCAATTATAACCCGAAGCTGTACGTCGTCTATGTCAGCCGAACCTATCTGCCCTTGAAGATTCGTACCTTCGTCGATTTTTTTATGCAAGAGTTCTCCACGGCTCCGCCAGCCAAACTGACCGTCCCTTGATTCGATTCCGCTGAATCACGAGCGGAACCAAGAGTAGAACCCCGCTCGATTCGCGTTCGTGAAATACAGCATCTCCCCACGGGCCGTTGCTCCAGGTTCAAGGAACACCTAACGTCATATTGCAAAGGCCATGAGGTCTGCAGAAGCGGCGATGCCGCGCAACCACGAGCTTGAGGGTCGCGCCAGCGATGGCCGCAGTCGCTTTTTGCTCAGAGGAGAATCTCTCGATGCAATCCGTCACACAGTCGACGATGCGCCATGTTTCCACGGCCAAGGATCCGAATTTCGAAAGCTCCCTGGGTCAGGCGCTGCGCAGTGCCTCGCCGAGCATTGACCTTGCCCTGAACAAGGTTCTCGAAACGGCCGGGATCTCGCATATTCAATGGGTCGTCCGGTTAAGCCTGTGCGAATTGGGCACCGTGACCGCAACCGAGCTGGCCCACCGATTCGGGTACAACAGGAGCCTGCTCAGCCGACTCATCGACCGTCTCGTACGACTCGAGCTAATCGCTCGCTTGCGCACCGATGGTGACCGTCGCTTGGTCCTGTTGTCGCTGACCCCCCGTGGAGAAGTCCTCGTACGCTTCACACTCCCGCGAGTCGCGCAGGTCTGGAACGGTGTGCTTTGCAAGTTCGACGACTCGGAGCTCGAGCTCCTGATGGGATTCCTGAAGCGCCTGCACGAGCTGGACGTGGAGCAGCTGGTCGAGGAGCGAGGCACGGGCCCGGCTCTGCACGCAAAGTTCGAATTACCGCAGCAGCGAGTTGGACAATCTCGCCCACGCGCCTGCTCGGAGCGCTCGGCCGCTTGATGCTCAGGGAGCGCTGCGCCATCGAGTACTTCGTCATCAAGGTGCAGCACATATCGGCAGCCAGGCTTACCGCATCCCACGGCCTGTGTCGACCGATGCTTTAGCGACCGGTTCGCCGACGGCGTCGTGATCCTTCATCAGTAAGCCGCTCTGGTTTCGCGTTCCGGTTGATGCCATCCATGACAAAGCCACTGATCGCGTCGCTGATTTCCTCCTCGCTTGCCAAATCCTTAGGAAAAAGCCAGTCCTTGAAAATCACAGTGGCCAATACGGCGGCAAATGACACGCGCGTCATGAGTCTGGGGTCGACCGTCGGTTTCCCGGCAATCAGACTCCTTCCGATTGCGGCGGTCCGATCGAAATAATCATTAAGGCCTTCGATTTGACCCACGCCCTGAACACCATCGCAGGTATACGCCTGTGTGACCACCAGGGACCTCAGTATTTTGGAGTGTCGCTCAATGAACTGCTTCAGTTCCAGGATGTATTGCTGCGTATAAACTCTCGAGCTTTCGGCATCATCAGCGATATGAGTGGCGCAAAATTGGACAAAATGCTGATCCAACGGTTTGAATACCACCTCATGGAACAGCTGGGCCTTCGACCCGAAATGATTGAAAATCTGAGGTTCTGTGACACCAGCCTTGAGCGCAATGGCCGCGGTCTTTGCACCGCTGTAGCCGTTGGTTTCGAATTCCTCGCAGGCGGCTTGGACAAGACGTTCGATGATCTCTTCGGTTGTACGCCGACGCCGTCGGCGCGGTACGACGTTCATCCTCGTGCTCAAATTTTTTTTTGACAAAATAATCTCTCTAATATTGTTTGAAGCGATGGCAGAGACACCGGAGAATCCGGTGGTCGACGCGTGCATCGGTTACGTCTGCGCTGGTTCTATCTCGATCGGAACACCGCTGTAGAATGCCATGCCACCGAGAGGGTCCATGTCCTCGGTGCTGGTCAAGTAATTCACATTGGCATCGAAGTGTCCGTGGGGGATGGAGCCGACGCCTTTACGCATACCGGGGTCTACCTTCGCCGTGAGAAAGATCTCGCCGCTTTTGTTGTAAACGCGAACCCTTTGCCCATTGACGATCCCGCGGGAGGTCGCGGTGTCCGGATGCAGTAGAATGTCGGCGGGCTCGCCGAGGAAGCTCAGCTGCGCGTTGAATTTGCGACGTTGGCGCCGAGGCGTATAGCACAGCGACTTCGGCCTGCCCAACGACGCCTCGTCGGAGGCGCGCATTTCATGCCACTGAGCGAGAAGCTCGGGCGGCGCCAGCCGCCATCCACCGACTCTCTCGAAATGCTTGTCCACCCAGGCCGCCGGAAACTCCAGCGGGAATTCAACATAGCGCCTCTCTTTGAGTTCCTCGAACGTGCAGCGCGCGTAGGGCATCAGCGTCGACAACATGAAATCGTCGGCACCCTCGACCTGATCATCGTGGGGGACGTAGTCGGGAACCTTCAATCCCGCTCGCCTCATGAATTGAGACAGCACCCACCATGCCGAACGCCGTTCCCCCTGTGGTTTGACCAGCGGAGGCGAGTATTGCAGCGATACGTTCCAGGCAAGCGTGTCCCAACGGGTGAACTCCGACCGTTCCATTGGTCCCTTGGTGGGCAGAATGTGCGTGCAAAGCGGCGACAGTTCATTGTGTACGATTTCGGTGTTGACATGGAGGTCCAACTTCGGCAGTGCGGCCTTGAGCGCATTGGTATCCGGAAACGAGCGCAGCATGTGGCCGCCGAAGTTGAACAGCGCCCGTATATTGCCGGCCTCGATCTCGAGCGGCAGCACCGCACAGGGCCAGTCGCCATAGATGCCTTTGACGTCCGGCCGCACGTTGGAGCTCGCCGTAAAGGCGCTGTCCAGCAACGGAATCTCGATTTTCTCAAATGGAAAGAGGCTGCCGGGATGGAACCAGGCACCGCCCTTGCGATTCATCGCACCGGTCAGAATCATGATCAACCACGCGAACCATTGCGTCAGACTGCAACCCGCCGACATGGTGATGCCCGTGCCGGTTTCCACGACCGCGCGGCCTTTGCGCCGGATCGCGGCGAGGAGATCCTCGAGCTCCTGCTCGGTGACTCCGGCGATGTCCGCGGTTTTCGCTAAGGTATACCCTTCGAGTGCCGCCCGCAGTGTCGGCAGGCCGTCGATCGGCTGCTGGGGGTCGAACGGTCCACCGTCGATGATCTCGCGGGTCAACCAGGCGAGAATCGCGTAATCCTTCCCGGGATATGCCGCGATATGGCGGGTGGAGAATTTCGCCGTCTCGGTGCGTACCGGGTCGATGGTCCAGACTTCGCCGCGTTTGGCGGCGGCGCGGATCCAGACGGCGGGATTGAACATACCCGTGTTATGGGCGTGACTCACCATCGGATTGGTGCCCACATAAATCAGCATGTCGACATCGTCGTAATCGGTTTTAGGATTGAGGCCGTAGAAACGCCCCATGGCACCCGCGATCATGGTCTTGGCCGTGCCGTCGTTGGTGAGCGGTGAAAACTTGGGCGGCGTACCCAGGGAATTGTAGAACGCCTCTTCCATGGCATACCCTGACGAGTCGATGCCGAGACCGCTGCCGAAGTACATTCCGACCGCATTGGGTCCGTGCTGATCGATGACCGTTCGAAGTCTTGCGGCGATGTCATCCAGCGCTTCATCCCAGCTGACGGGCACGAGTTCGCCGCTCTTGCGCATCAAAGGTTGCGTAATCGCGCCCGGAAGGTGATGCACCCGACCCGTTGCGCGGCCTTTGGGGCAGGTGTACCCACGCGTCAAAGGATGCTTGAAGTCACCCCAGACTCTGACGATATGCTCGCCGACAATGTCCAACTCGAGACCACAATTGACCATGCAAATTCGGCAATAAGTAGTCTTCTTTTCGACCGGTTGGTTGTCCACGTGATCTCCTGCTGCAGGGATTGTGTGAAGTAATATTCAGATCCCAATGTGTTCGGTCAGCCGTCCCGCGATCCGAATTGAGCATTGCTCACAGAAGCGCCGATAATTCCCAACTTCCGCCAACGGGCAGATCAGTCGAGCTATATAGCGATTACTATATAGCTAACACCATGTAGACGTCCACCACTCCGGACGCCGCCGGTTCCTGGTCATGGGCGAAAACTCTCCCCCGGCGGGTGGTGGAGACGGTCAGTCATCGACCAGATGCCCCGGGCATCCCCCAGAGGAGGGATAAAGAACTCTAGCGCGCTGATGTACGATCCCGTCCACGGCCACTCGTTCGCGCTGGCGCAGCGCGCCGACGTTCCTGCCGCAACGACCAACAAATCATTTGCCATTGCTTCTTGCATTGCCTTTCCAGCATGACCTCGTAGGGCAGCGTCTAGCGACATGCACAGCCGCTGGGCATGTCGATGGCGTTACTCGGATAAAAGCTCGCCGGACTGTGGGTCTGAAGGAAATTAACTGCGAGGTCGTCGCGCGTAGCGAACGAAGGCTGCGTTACCGCGTCTCGGAAGGGAATGATCTTGCGAAAATTAGCCCACACCGTCGTTGGCCCAGGACCGAATGTGCGAGCCGGGTTCTCCAACTTGCGGATATCCATCCAGAATGCCGCGTTGAGCAGATCCTGACCCAACAAGTCCCGTGAGACATCGAGTGCCTGCCGCATCCGCATGAGTTTGAGCATCGGCACGGCATCCAGATCGCCGACGCCCTTGTCGGCAGTGACGCCGTCCGGGGGAATGGGATTGGCCAACGGCTTAAGCTCCTGCCACAGAGCATCGGCAATCATGCCCCCGCCGCCTCCCGCGCCGGTGCCGCTGGCACCCTCCGGCCCCGGGTGATTCTTCAAGATTTGCGGCGCGTCCGTGACCGTAAAGAACGGGTCTTCGAATCGATGCATGCGCTGAACGACGGCCACCATCAGATTGACGAGCGCCACCGGAAACGCCTCCACATCGTTGATCAACGGGAATGGATCCCAATCCGAATTCGACAAGATGTAGCCATGCTTTCCGTGACTATACTTGCCTCCCTTCACGTAGAATTTCATCAGCTGCGGTGTCGCTAGCTCCCAGGAATCTTGCGGCGAAATGTCAGGGCGAACGGTCGGATTGTGATCGGTGGAATTGAGCTGGATGAGAGTGCTGTCGCGAAGACGCGCCCAGGCCGACCACACCCCGCCGTCACGCCACACCGTGGCGCGCAGGCTCTCTGCATCCTGCAGAATTCGATACTCGTCATCGAACACGTAACTGCCTCGTAGCATGTCGAGCACACGCAGCGCTGCAAAATTCGGCCAGGGGAACGGCCGGGTGGTTTGCACTGGCATCGACAAGGGTCCGACGTTACCGTTCATACCGTCGAGGTCCATCGCCCATATCAAATCATGCCATTCGATCAATTCGCGCGCGTCATTCACCAGCAGCGCCGCAAATCCTGCCGTCAAAGCGCTGGTCGTCCCCAACGCTTCGTCATTACCTTCCAGGTGAATGGGCTTCAGGCCAGCTTTTGCCAAGGCCTCCGCCGCGGGCATACGCAATCCTTTGAAGTAGGCGAATCCGCGACCGGTCATGGTCGCCGCCACCGGTACGAAATCGGACTCCCCTATCGCTCCGCGCCAGTGAACCGCGGGTGTTACGCCGTAATTCAGCAGGTCAACGATGCCCTTGATATAGGCGGGACTGGCGGCTTCGTAGGTCACGATGTTAGCGTTTACCGCCAACATGGCGCGGCCGATGTCCTCATCCGGAATATCCTCGCCAAAACCCGCGAACGGTCCCTGACCAATGGTGCCGGTTCGTACCTCATGGCGAGCGGCCAGCTTGGCCGTATTTTCCGCAGTGTCCGGATCTCCGGTCATCGTCACAATTTCCCGGCCCGAGCCGGCGAGGCGATTGAAGCGATAGACTGCGATTCCCTCGTGTTGCGCTTCCAACATCAGGCCAAAGGAGTCCGCTCCGCGCTGCATCGCCTCTTCGCTGATCGCGACTTTCGCGCCATGCCGCGCGATGTCGATGAGCTGTTCGATCGTGAGGTCGTGCCCGGTGAGCGTAATCGTTTTGCTCGCCATGGTTGCGGTGATTGGCCGATATGGCTCGGTTGCCATCGTCGAGTGAACGACGCAGAAACAAAGCAGCGTCGTAGGGAACCTTAGTGCAAATCGATTACACCGTTCGTGATCCATGTTTTGTTCCAATGATCGCGGCCGCGCTTGAATCATAGACGACGCCCCAACATTTGATGCAATCAAACCTGGGATCGTGACCGACGTCCTCCTCCAACCGGATCCGCGCTATGATTGAAGTTCGCGATTAGCTAACGATGGCGGCACTATAACCCATGACAGCCCAGGTGAGAGCAGCAGCGACCGAGCCCACGTCGAGTTTGACGCAGCCGGCTGGCATAGAGGGCATGTTGGACTATCAGCTGTACCTGCTGTATCGCGACTGCGGACACGTGTTTGAACGATTGTGCCAAGTCGAATTTGGCGTGAGCCGACGGCGATGGCGCATTCTAGCAATTCTATCAGCGGCAGAGGGAATCACGGTCGGCGACTTATCAAAGCGCGCTGAGCTGGATATCGCTCAGACCTCACGCGCTATCGGCACGCTGGCGCGCGAGGGATACCTTAAGCGCTTGGCAAACCCGAAGAACGCACGATTTTCGCAGGTTGTCTTGACCGAGAAGGGACGCAACCTCTATCAGTCAATGTTCACCCGTTTCCGTCAAGTCAACCAGCAGTTGCTCCGCAATATGAGTGCAGATCAAGTTCAACACTTGTGTACTGCTATTTCAATTCTTCGAAACACGGCCAGTCAGTTGAACGCATCAAAAATCACGTAGTGTTTATAGGCCCTCGTCAACCGGAATGTGCCGGCACTCGAGATATTCGATGGTCAAATCACGTGAGAGGTTCGCCATGAATCGGAAAGTCTTAGGTTTCCTGTCATATGTGCTGGCGGTTGCGCCGGGTTTCGCCGCGTTGAAGCAGGACGATATCGCTCCAGACTTCAAAACACAGGCCTCTTTGGCCGGCAAGGAATTCACTTTCTCGCTGCACGACGCATTGAAGAGGGGTCCGGTGGTGGTGTATTTCTACCCTGCCGCCTTTACCGGCGGCTGCAATCTACAGGCGCATACGTTTGCCGAAAATCACGACAAATTTGCCGCCGCGGGCGCCTCCGTAATCGGCGTTTCGCTCGACAGTATCTCGCGCTTGAACGACTTCTCGGCTGATCCTCAATACTGCGCCGGTAAGTTGCCCGTGGCCTCGGATGTGAAGGGCGAGATCGCGAAATCCTACGACGTCAAGATCACGGATAGCTACAAGGGAGAGGCGATCGCGACGATGAAGGATTCCCGCGGCAACGAGATTGGTCATAGCGCGGCGGATCGTACCACCTTCGTCGTTGCAGCCGACGGCAAGATCGTTGCAACGATCGGTGGAGTCGCGGGCGACGCCAATGCCGAGCAAGCACTCGCGGTGGTTCAGCAACTGGCGGCAAAACATGCCGCGGGGAATTGAGTGACTTTGAATACGTTATATGGCAATTATGAATGTTCCGCGTTTCGATCCCGCCGCCGAAAAGTATGTGAGTCTAGCCACATACCGCCGAAATGGCGTTGAAGTGGCGACGCCCGTGTGGATTGCTGAGCTGGCCGGGCATTACTACGTATTCAGTGCAGGAGATGCCGGCAAGATTAAGAGGATTCGCGCGACGCCGCGAGTGCGACTCGCGGCATGCGACGTCCGTGGCAAAGTCCGGAGCGCTTGGATCGAAGGCCGCGCCCGAATAGTCTCGGAGCCGGCATTGATCGTGGGGGTGCGAAAAGCGTTGCGGCGCAAATATGGCTTGATGATGCTTCTCACTGACGTCCTGGCTACGATAACCGGGCGAATGCGTCGACGTGCCTACATCGAAATTGAGTTGGCGGACTCGTAGTCCGGCAATAATCGGCTGGGTTGGAAGCACCCGCCATGGCAGTGATGCCTGGGCGTGGGGCACTATAAATCGGCAAGGCGCGGGTCTTGCTGCCGATGCGGCGCGACGACCTTGGAAAATGCCGCGATAAAGCAACGATCGGGCACCTGTTCGCGACGCGCACCCTTCTTAGCCGGCGACCCTTGACGTTGCCATCCAACTGTTACCTCGAAGTAACAGTCGGGAAGACAGTGCGCCGACGTGAATGACCGATCCCGGCCGATGCCGGGCGAATTCGATATGAATGATAACGTCTTATCGCGTGACCATACAATTCGTCATCTCGGTCAAAGCACGCATCGCGGGCCGTACACTCGATGTATTACTTCTGCTGCACGGCCACCTCGGCGGCGGCCCTGGCATCTGCGCGCGCCGTCTTGTAGTCGGCTTCCGCCTGGTCCTTGCACGCCTTTTGAGCATCGCCGCTCTGCGATTCGCAAGTCGCCAGGGCCACTTTGCGGTTGCCATCGGCTTTTGCGACGGCCACATTGTAGGTTTGGTGTGCGGCGTCGTTGTTGAATTTAATTTCCTGGTCATTGACCTTCTCGTACGATTTATCCAGCGCGCTCTGGGCGCGTTCTTCGCTCTTCGTTACCTCGTTGTTCGCCTTCTGCTCGGCGTTGGCTACGTCTTTCGACACATCTTCCGGCGACTTCGACTTGTTGCAGCCGGATACCGCCAGAACAGCAACCACGAAAATCGGCATCAGGTATTCGCGCATGCAATTTCCTCTTGTTGTAGGTACGCGATCTGGCCGCGCGTTGGGGTGCCTCCTGAGCGCTTGATCCTCGGCCTACCATCGACCGCAAGCAGCAAACGGCCTAGAATGGTCCCTCGCAGCTGCCGACACGCATCCCTAGCATCGCTCGCAGCTACGCGGCAGTCAACCGAGTTGTCGACTTCATGTTTCCTCGGGGTGCACCCGGAATGGAGCGGTCTCGTCGTCCTCGGCGGCTTACGACACAAGAGCAAACGGCGGCACATCGATCTCGCCGCCTGCGATGTAGGTTGTTGCGCCGCCAACGCTGACAGAGGTCACCACGCCGTCGCGCTTCCGCGCTTCCGCCTCGATATCGCTTCGGCGCCCCATCGAGACGCCTTGCTGGATCGAAAGGCGATAGGCCATCCCGCCAAAATCGGGCTTCGATGCCATTGCCCCGACGAGGGCGGCACAAGCGCTGCCTGTCGCGGGATCTTCTTCGACGCCCAGCGCGGGTGCCCACATACGAGCATAGAGCTTGCCGCCATCCCGTAGATTTCCCGCGAAGAAGAAGACGTGGGGAGACCACGCTCGCGAGAGCGTTGCCGCCCAGGCAGCCCGATTGATCGCCGCTCGATCGACGACCTCGTTCGAGTTCAGTTGCGCAAAACAGAATGGAACACCGACGCCCGCGAAAAAGACTTGGTTCACCTCGGCGGGCTCGACGGATAGGACGGCGGCGAGGTCATTCGGAGAAGGTGCGCCGGTCGGTGCCTCGATCTTCCCCGATAACGTCAACGTGCCGTGGAACCTCCCGTTTCGCTGAGCGACGTCAACCGTCACGGGACCGATATTCTCCTCCAGAATGAGCCGGATTGGATCACTAAGCCGTACGTGCTGTTTCATCACAAGCGCACAGGCTGTGCCGACCGAGGGATGCCCCGCAAAGTCGAGCTCGGTCCGAGGTGTGAAGATGCGAACCCGACACGTGTTCTCAGGATCGTTCTTCGGCAGGACGAAGGTCGTTTCGCCGAAATTGAATTCACGAGCAATGTTCTGCATGCCCTCGGTCGAAATGCCGGCCGCGTCGGGCAGAACCGCGAGTTGATTACCCCCGAACGGTGTCGAACTGAAAACATCGACGATGTGAAATGTGTACTTCATGAGATCACCCTCCGTGTGTCGCCCCAAGCCTTGACGACGAGGTCGATCTCAACGCAGGCCCCAAGCGGCAGCGCGGCCACCGCGATCGTCGTGCGGGCGGGAAAGGGCTGACTGAAATACTTTGCGTAGATGCCATTCATCGCGACGAAGTCACTCATGCTCGTGAGAAACACGCCGGCGCGCGCAACGTGATCGAAACTCCTGCCGGCCGCCTTGAGAACCGCCGAGAGATTCCGAAAGACGCGCTCTGTCTCGGCCACAATACCCCCCTCGACCACCTTGCCGGTGGCCGGGTCTTGGCCGACCTGACCGCTGAAGTACAGGAAACCGCCGACTTCGATCGCCTGGGAAAATGGACCGACCGGCGGCGCGAGTTCGGGCGAGGTAATTGCGGTCTTGCTCATGGCAAACTCCTGTGGATACTGGGTTAGATGGTGAGCCCGAGGTTGCACGCGCTTCCAATGCCTTGTGGGCGTCTGCGGCATCCTTGAGCGCAAAGCGCTGATTGACGTTAATACGCGCCTTTCCCGAAGCCACCACCTCGAACCGCTCGTTCGCGGAAGCTTCGAGCGCATCGCGTCGCTCTCTGTAGTGGAAAAGGAATGGGCGCGTCAGAAACAGCGAACCCTTCTGCGACAGCAGAACGGGCGCAATGGGGTCGAGCGGAACCTCGGGACCGCCCGTCTGCCGAATTTGGATCGCATGAGGCATACAGATTTCCGCAAAAACATGAACTTCCTGATATTTTGATGCAAGACAGAAAATTCCACCAATTCATTATTATCACGATTATAGTGCCATCGGCGCACGATTCTGTTATTCGTCGGGAACGCTTTAGGAGACCCCCTTGCTCGAAGATTTACGCGCCCTCGTAGAGTTCGCCCATGCCGGGTCCATCGCCGGTGCAGCCGATCGTCTATTCCGGACGCCCTCTGCTATTACCCGGCAAGTGCAAAGGCTGGAGGCTGCATTGGGTGCCGAGTTGCTCGACCGCTCGGTAAAGCCGCCGCGTCTGAACTCGCTTGGCTCGAGGGTGCTCGAACAAGCGCGAGATCTGCTGCAGCGGGCGGAGGCGCTGAAATCTCTTACGTCGAGCGACGCCGAACCGCACGGCCTTTTGCGCATCGGGCTCGCGCATGCCCTGGCCGAGGGGACGCTTATCGAACCTATTCAGGCGCTGACTGAGAAATACCCCAAGGTCCGACTGCGGCTGTCGACCGAACTGACCGGTGAATTAATTCATCGGCTGCTCGCCGGTGAACTCGACGTTGCTGCCGTGCTTTTGCCCGAAGGTAAAACCGCGCCTCCACCTCTTCTGACGAATATCATCGCTAGCGACCGCATGGAGATCGTTCAAGGCGCCGCAGGCGACGTTGACGGTGATTGGAAAAGTTTGGGCAGAGCACCCTGGGTGCTCAATCCGCCCGGGTGCTTTCTTCGGGCGAGCCTCCTCGATCGGATGGAGCGTGCCGGCTTCACCCCCATGATTGCGGCTGAAGTCCACAACATGCATATGCAGCTGGCGTTCGTTCAGTCCGGTTATGGTGTCGGGTTGCTACCCGCTCGCTTTATTGCCAGGAATCATTCCATCGATCCCGTGAAAGTATTGCGTCCCCCATCGTTTGACCTGCACCGATCCGTCGCGATAGTCCGGGTTGGGCAGCTCGGCGCCTTGGGGAAGGCCGTCGAACAGTTGGCACACGGGTTTCGGCAATTGTTTGAGGCAGCCGACACAAGGAAGCCCGTGACGAGGCACCGAAGAGGTGTGCCCGCGAATCGGCGGGCGGCTCGACCGCCCAAGTAATCCCGCACATCGCTTGTTGCAGCTGAGCCGTCTTGAGGACATTTTGTCCTCGGTTCTTGACCGCCGGGAGGCGAGCCAGCACACAATCCCGAGTGCTACCCGCTCACCTCACCACGGGAGTCCAATGCAGCGACCGTCGATCTGCCCGCTGCAGCGGGTTCTCGTCATCAAAGTGCACATCGACAACGGAGCCCCAATCTAACGAGACACCATTGAGCACGCGTGCATTGATAACCGCGCGCCTCCCTTGGGCAACGTCGGCGATTGCCGCGACGAACACACCGCATTCACCGCAAATCAGGAAATCCGCGGTCCGATGTGCGAAACGATAGTACCGAGCCTTGGAGGGGTCCTCGATCTCGACGGAGAGATTACCCGTCGGGTCCGATGTGCCAACCACCCCATGGCGCCGACAAAACGAACAGCCGTCGTGCCGCAGGCGCCAGTGCACGGGGTCGATGTCGGTGCGATAGATGATTCCGATAGCGCCACAATGGCAACCGCCGTGATACTCCCGCATCTCACACTCCGGGCAATCGGCTGCAAACTCGCCTATTGGGTTTAAGGCTGTGTCAACAAAAAATAGCGATGCGATTTCAAGATAAATACACTAATATTTTGATATTATTGATAATAATCTGGTGGGACGGCTGCCCACCGAACTCTCGGTCTAAGTAGCTTATTTTACAGCTGTTTTGCTTCTTCCGTTGCACAGATACGAGAGCTCTGTTCGAGACTGGCCAGTGCAAGAGATTTTCGACGATTGCCAAAGTCGCGACGCGAAAGTTGGCGCAGCTTGACGCCGCTCAAACCCTTGAGTTTTTGCGCTCTCCGCCTGGTAACCGGCCTGGAAGCGCTGAAAGGTGACCGCAAAGGGCAATTCAGTATTCGGATCAACGACCATTTCCGCCTTCGCTTTCGCTGGACCGCTGAGGGACCAACGGACGTTGAACTCGTGGATTATCACTGAGGGTAGCGAAGATGCTTAAGAATGGAATGCGGCCGATTCATCCGGGCGAGGTGCTCCGGGAGGATTTCCTCAAGCCGCTCGGCATGAGCGCCAACGCGTTGGCGAAGGCACTCAGCATACCCACACCGAGGATCAACGATGTGATCCGTGAGCGGCGTGGTATTTCCGCCGATACGGCCATGCGGTTGGCTCGGTATTTCGGTGGCGATGCGCGTTCGTGGCTAAATCTACAGACGGCCTACGATCTGCGAGTCGCGGAAATTAGCAACGCCAAGCGCATTGCGCGCGAGGTCTCACCTGCTGCCGCCTAAGCGAGCGTCAATTTGCCGAATGAGCACTCTCGCTGATGAACATCGCGTGCAGCCATAACCTTGCACAGAATTGGTTCATGCCGCGTTTATATGGACGCCTTATATGGCTTCAGAGAGCGACCGACCGGACGCCCTCCTGGGCAGTGAGCCTGTCGCGACCGGCGACTTGGTATTGGCCGAAGTCCTCCAAGGGTTTGGCAGCGTTCAGGACTTCAACCAAGGTAAAAAGCTGCTGACATCGTTGCCGATCGTCGATCTCGTCGGCGGTGACATTGCTATCCGGGCGGCTAAGAACTTTAGAACCCTGCGGTCGAAAGGCATCACGATACGAAAAACCATCGACACATTGATCGCCACCAGCTGCATTGAGAAGGGACTGACGTATCGACTAAGCCGCAAGGCCCTTTCGCAGCCGGGCTGGGCCGATCAGCACATCCGCGGACACATGAAAACGATCCCGAATTTTTCGCACCATGGACATACTCAGCTCGCGTTTCCCCGTCATGATTTCGCTGACCCGACTGGGCGTTCCCAGGAGTTCAGCGAGATCAGCCCGTGCGAGGCCGTGCTGATCCATCAGATAGGTTAAAAGCTGCGGGAGTGTGGGTGCCCGGCGGGGCCACCGGCTCTGCTCGTACGCCTCAATCAGTCTCGCCTGGGCGACCAGGCGCGCTTGACCCGATGGATCCGTAGAATCCATCAGTTTCTCGACCAGCGCTTTCGCCTGCTCGTGATCCCGATCGTTCTCAACAATCACCAAACTCGCTCTCATTACGCCGTCTCCGCATCGATCTGATCATATTCATTGTGAGAACCGAAGAATCGGATCATCAAAACGCCGCCCTGGTACCTAATCAACGTCACCAAACGATAATCGTTGCCCTTAATGTTAAAAACAACTCGGCCGCTCTTGAGAATGCTCGCCTTTGGATGCGCCTGCTTCACGTCCTGAGGCGATCTCCATTTGGCCCTCTCCGCAATCGCGCGCCAGGCATCATACTGGGACCTCGCAGCTTTGAGACCTTTACTGCCCTTCTGGGCGGCAAAATAGCGCTCCACCAGGTCGGTTCCAATAACTATCATTAGACGCACATTTTAAGCAAAAGTTCCATAAAATGGAACTCATATTTCCATTTTTGGGAACGTGTTGCAATAACATGCGATCGCAAACGCATGAGTGCCCAATGATGCACAAGCTCGTGCCTACGAAGTACTCGCGAGTGCCCTCGAACTTATGCGAAACAACCTTCGCCGGGAGGCGAGCCAGCACACAATCCCGAGTGCTACCCGCTCACCTCACCACGGGAGTCCAATGCAGCGACCGTCGATCTGCCCGCTGCAGCGGGTTCTCGTCATCAAAGTGCACATCGACAACGGAGCCCCAATCTAACGAGACACCATTGAGCACGCGTGCATTGATAACCGCGCGCCTCCCTTGGGCAACGTCGGCGATTGCCGCGACGAACACACCGCATTCACCGCAAATCAGGAAATCCGCGGTCCGATGTGCGAAACGATAGTACCGAGCCTTGGAGGGGTCCTCGATCTCGACGGAGAGATTACCCGTCGGGTCCGATGTGCCAACCACCCCATGGCGCCGACAAAACGAACAGCCGTCGTGCCGCAGGCGCCAGTGCACGGGGTCGATGTCGGTGCGATAGATGATTCCGATAGCGCCACAATGGCAACCGCCGTGATACTCCCGCATCTCACACTCCGGGCAATCGGCTGCAAACTCGCCTATTGGGTTTAAGGCTGTGTCAACAAAAAATAGCGATGCGATTTCAAGATAAATACACTAATATTTTGATATTATTGATAATAATCTGGTGGGACGGCTGCCCACCGAACTCTCGGTCTAAGTAGCTATTTTTCACGGCTATTTTGCTCCTCAGGTCTCTGCAAATGCCCCCATTCATGCCCCCTCAAAGGGCTAGCTGTCACCGGACGATGATGGACTTCGTGGTTCGATCTTACCGGCGCTGGATGCAGATCAAGTCAGTTTGCCGGACGAGCGCCTTGGCTGCTAGAATGTGTATGAATAGTGACTTGGATACACACGATGCGAACCAATATCGTCATTGACGACAAGCTGATGAAGGAGACCCTCAGGCTGACGGGATTGAAGACGAAACGCGAGGCGGTGGAGCTTGGACTTCGAACCGTCGTTCGCCTTCGCAAGCAAGAGGATATTCGGCGTTTTCGAGGCAAGCTTAATTGGCAGGGCGACCTCGATGCAATGAGAACGGACAAGTGATCCTGGTCGATTCCAGCGTGTGGATCGACTATTTTCGCGGTATACAAACTTCAGAGAGCGACCGACTGGACGCCCTCCTGGGCAGTGAGCCTGTCGCGACCGGCGACTTGGTATTGGCCGAAGTCCTTCAAGGGTTTGGCAGCGTTCAGGACTTCAACCAAGGTAAAAAGCTGCTGACATCGTTGCCGATCGTCAATCTTGTCGGCGGAGACATTGCTATCCAGGCGGCTAAGAACTTTAGAACCCTGCGGTCGAAAGGCATCACGATACGAAAAACCATCGACACATTGATCGCCACCAGCTGCATTGAGAAGGGACTGACGTTGCTCTACAGCGACAAGGATTTCGATCCGTTTGTAATACACCTCGGACTGCGCACGGCGCTCCCAAGGACATAACGAAGGTCTTGAGCGAGCGCGCCGTCCCGCGATCCGAATTGAGCGTTGCTCGAAGAAGCGCCGACAATTCGTAGCGGGCCCAGTGGTTGATTCATCGCTCCCCGCGGCGAGCCATGTCGAAACTGTATCCAATGTGATCTCCGAAGCCCGTAACGGTCGGAAAGATAACCTGTCTTTGCGAATCTCGTATTGCCGGCAACTGTTCAGCGACTTCTTCGATGGTCCATACGGGGCGGTAAACGCCTGACGTCTCGGCGACGTAGGCCCGCGCGACGCGACCGGCGATGGACACCAACATCTCGCCCGTGAGTAGGCACGACTCATGACAGAGAAACCCGACGACCGGAGCGACCAGTTCCGGCCCCATCGGGGGGTAGTTCGAAATATCCAAACCTTCCGCCATACGTGTGACCGCGCTCGGCAGGATGACGTTACTTTGCACACCCTCTCTGGCACCTTCAACCGCGATAATGTTCGATAGGCCAACGAGCCCCATCTTCGCAACACCGTAATTCACCACACGGGCGTTGCCGTAGAGGCCGCCAATTGAGGAAGTCAGCACAATCCGCCCGTAGCCCGCTGCGCACATCACGGGGAATGCATGACGAACCAAGTGGAAAGCGCCCCGCAAGTGGACGTCCAAAACCGCGTCAAAATCCTCTAGCGAGATCTCCTTTAGCGAGGCATACCGGACGTTTCCGGCGTTATGGATGAGGATGTCGATCCGACCATAGTGATCTAGCGCCGATTGGATGATCGCTTTTCCACCCGCGGGTGTCGCCACGGAATCAGTGGAAGGCACCGCTTCACCGCCGCGTGCTTGGATCTCTTGCACCACTCGTAGCGCCGGTTGAACATCGACGCCCTCCCCGCTCATGGATCCGCCGATATCGTTAACGACGACCTTGGCACCTCGCGCTGCAAGCAGCAATGCGTAGGTACGGCCCAGGCCCCTGGCAGCCCCCGTCACCACTGCTACGCGATTATCAAACCTGAGTTCTGACATGGGCACTCCTCCCGCCTTGCAGCTGCGAATGTTGGTACTACGGGTTTGATTGCACGGTCGGGCAAGAAGGTTACGGCACGCTTGGATTCATTGCCCTAAAGGCTTCCTCCCAAAAATGCGGGCCCGCCTGTTGCGCACGCTGACAGATATCGTTCGATTGGGTCAGATTCCTAATCACTGCCCGATACTTGCTGTCATCCATCTTATGGTATGTACCGGACAATCGATCGTGACTGGTCGATAACGCCTTCGCTTCGATAAGCGTATCGATGAGACCGTTGACAATATCAGTATGCCGGCCGGAGATCCCAGGACCCAACCGCTGTGTGCCGTAAAAAAACCGATCCTCGAATACCTGCACAAATTCTTCGCGACGATAAAATCTACCGTCAACCGAAATATTCGGTGCCTCCACTGAGAGGAAATAGGCATAGATGTGCTCGTCTAATTCGGTTAGCTGCATTAACCGCTCCTCGCCATCCCAAAACTGTATTCGATGTGGTCGTAGAACCCTTTAGGAACCACTGGGAAGGTCACTGTCTTGTCCGTGTTCCGGATGGCATCCATACTTTGCGCAATTTCTTCGATTTCCCATGACGATCGATAGACGCCCGGGGTTTCAACTACCAATGCCTTCGCGACGCGCCCTGCCATCGAAATGAGCATCTCACCGGTAATGGAGCACGATTCGTGCGCAAGCCACGCGACGAGGGGAGCCACCAAGCTGGGATCCATGGGCGGATAGCGCGATATGTCCCGACCACCCGCCATTCGCGTCACGGCCCCGGGCAGTACGATATTCGATGCCACACCTTCCGAGGCCCCCTCCAGCGCCAAGGCGTTTGACAGGCCAATCATTCCCGCTTTGGCCACGCAATAGTTTGCGATGTTTCGCTCTCCGTAGAGACCGGCTATGGACGACGTGAGCACAATGCGTCCATAGCCGGCCTTGCACATCAGCGGAAACGCCGGCCGAGCAACATGGAATGCCCCACGCAGATGAACACCCAAGACCGCATCGAAATCCTCCTGTGTCATCTCTTTCATCGATGCGTGGCGGGTATTGCCCGCATTGTGGATCAGGATGTCGATCCACCCATACTGCGCAAGCGCTGCCTGGATGATCGCCGTACCTCCCTCGGCGGTGGCAACCGATTCAAAGCAGGCCCTCGCTTCCCCGCCTGCAGCCCTGATCTCTTTCACCGTTTCTTCGGCGGGCTGCATGTCGATACCGCTTCCCCCGAGACTGGCGCCAGTATCGTTGACGAGAATCTTGGCGCCCCTCGATGCGAGTAGCATCGCATAGGAGCGACCGAGGCCCCGACCGGCACCCGTAACTACAGCGACTCGCTTGTCGAACCTAAGCTCTTGCATCAGGGACTTTCTTGAGCATCAGCGCTGCGCGCCTGGTCTTGCACACGACCTCATCCCGTTGGTTAATGCCGACATGCTCGAAAACAACGATTCCCTGATTCGGTCGGGAGCCTGACGGGCGAAGATCGACCACGACCGTCTCGACCCGGATGGTGTCTCCAGCAAAGACGGGCTTGGGAAACGTCGTTTCGGTCATTCCGAGATTGGCGACGGTAGTACCCAACGTTGTGTCATGAATGCTAAGACCAATCACGAGACCCAAGGTGAAGATCGAATTTACCAGCGGTTTGCCGAACTCGGTGGTGGCGGCATAGTGATGATCGATATGGACTGCGGCGGGATTGTAGGTGAGCGCTGAAAAGAGCAGGTTGTCCATTTCGAGCACTGTACGTCGAATGTCGTGCACAAATTTTTGACCGACGACGAATTCCTCAAAATGTAGTCCCGCCATTTCTCAGGTCTCGTGTGGTGACGGCGCTTGATTAGGACTTGCCGCGGCCGAGGCGGCACTCAACCGGGTCGAAGGAATACGGACGGTCCCATTGTGATCGAGCCACCACTCGGTAACGGGTTGCCGCACCGTGGTCGTCTACTTCAACGGACGGGGTTCGCCAGTACTCATATATCTGGCCAAATTACGATGCAGGCTGATCAGAGCTCCTTCGGCTTTGGGATTGGGAAGCGGCCCTCTGAAACCCCCATTCCTCATGCCTTGCTGTACCGCCGCCATATTGGCAAAGTCCTGTATCAACACCGGGCCGAAATCTTCGAGTGTCGGCTCACACTTGATCCAGTCTGTCTTGGGCTCCTGGTTCACGGGAAAACGCTCCAACGCAAAGGCCTCGAAGATGCATTTGTTCGGGTCATAGCCATAGGGCCGAGCGCTGTAACAAAGCGCATGAGTTAAAGCATGACCAATCTGAAAGTTGGGAAATACTTGCCAGGACGATGCGCTCCGAGCGACATGCGCGGGGTCCACTTCAGGCCAGATTACCCCGCGCGCGGCATCATCGCGTTTTGCGGACGCGATCCAATGGCGGTACACCGCATCTGCCGGAGTTCCCTCCGGCAGTTCGTCCACCAACCTAATTGCCGCATCGACCAGTGTTTGTGTGGTTACCGCGTTGACCTTCTCGATGGTGAACTGCTGCATGATGGCGGTTTGGACGCGAGGATCTCCTCCCACACCGAGACGCATCTTCCCTTGCGTCTCGACAGCCTTTCCCTGTTGGTCATAGCCCATCTGGCTATGCTTGCCCTGCGGTCGGCCGTAGCCGGTGAAGGTGCCGAATGCTCTGAACTCCGGATGCGTACCTGGGACATGGTAGGTCTCATTAAACGCTTCGAGCGCTACCTTCCAGTTGCAATCGAAAATCACCCACTTCCGCCACTTGTAGCGCATCTTCTCGAGTTCAAAGGGATCGAGGATTGAAGCGGCGGGTTCGAGATAATCGCGTAGCGATTCGGCATTCGGATCCATGTTGATCCAAATCCAGCCGCCCCAGACCTCGACGTGGACCTCGCCCAAATGAGTGCGCTCCTCGGTGAGGGCTCCCTGCCAGTCACCCCTTTCCGAAATATGCGTACATTGACCGTCTAGGTTGTAGCGCCACCCATGAAAACCGCAAACAAAGCCGTTTCGCGTGCCGCAGGCTCGCATTGCATTTTTCGGAGTATCGACAAGCCGGCGGCCGCGATGCGAGCAAACGTTGTAGTAAGCGCGGAGTTTGTCGGGCGCCGTGCGGACGATCAGAATCGAGTCGTCCAAAATATCGTAGGTTAGGTAGTTGCCGACCTCCGGAATCTCTTCGGTTCGGCCGGCCTGTTGCCACACCCTGCGCCACAGCTTATCGCGCTCGGCCCGAGCATAAGCCTCCGATATATACGCCTCTGTGCTGTAGGTAGCCGCTTCGAGCGGCGCTTCGCTGAGGACACTCGCAGCATCCGTGCGGGCATCGGTGGCCACGTTCATGACGTCCTCCCGTCGAGGGCTGTGAGCGATCGCCGGGGCAACGACTGAACAGGCACTGATGCCCCCTGCGACAGTCATCATAGCGTCGAGGCATCCATTCTCGCAATGGTATTTTCATTCAACCGGTGGAATAATGAACTTTATGTTCGATCATCGGCGTAGCCGCACCATGCCCCCAATCGACCGCCAACTCGCGAAGGCGGTTGAGACTAGTCAGGCACCTGCGATATCTCGTGCGGTGGCGGTGTTGCGCTTGCTTGGAAGCCGCGCCGAGCCGCTTGGCGTGAACTCGATCGCCCGCGAGCTCGGCCTAGCGCCAAGCACCTGTCTGTACGTCCTCAGAGCGTTGGTCGCCGAAGAGCTTGTGTCGTTCGACGCCGACACGAAGAAATACTCCCAAGAGGCAGGTGTACTGACTCTCGCCCGACAGTGGCTACGGCGCAATCGATTTACAGAATTGGCACAGCCGGCGATGGATCAGATCAGTCGCAACTTCGATGTCACTGTCGCTGGTATGCATATCGTGGGTCTTCGGCATATCATCGCCGTAGCAGCTTCCCAATCGAGCTCAGGTGTTCAACTGAGCATACAAATAGGCAGCCGGTTTCCGGCGCTGATCAGCGCCACGGGTCGATGCGTCGCGGCATTTGGAGGCCACTCCGATGCTGATTTGGCGGCGCGATTCCATGCTCTTCGCTGGGATGAACCGCTTAGCTTCGATCAATGGAAAGCGCAGGTTGTACAGACACGTGTCCAAGGATTTGCAGTCGATGAGGGAAACTACATGTCCGGATTGACCGTAGTGGGCGTGCCCGTCTGGACACGCGGTAAGCTAAGCCACGCGCTCGTAGCCGTCGGCCTGGGTGCGGCGCTTAGACGAAACAGTTTCTCGAAACTTCAAACAACGCTCTTGTCTACAGCAAGAATGCTAACTGCCCAGCTCCACGGCGAGATAGAACCGAGATAGATGAGTAGATGGACGCCAAAACACTGGGCTGCGGTATAGGTCCTCTATGGCTTCGCTTTCGGGAAAGATTGCTGTTGTCACGGGTGCCAGCCGCGGAATCGGAAGAGGAATCGCCCTTGCATTCGCGGCCGAGGGAGCCACAGTTTACGTCACAGGACGGACGTCCCACCCGGGCTCCCATTCGCTTCCCGGGAGCATCGCTGAAACCGTGGCAGAAATTGAGCGCCGCGGCGGCACTGGCATCGGCGTTCACGTCGATCATCGCGACGACGACCAGGTCGCAGCGCTCTTTGAACAAGTGCATCGAGATCAGCGTCGCCTCGACATTCTCGTCAATAACGCCTTCTCTCTGCCGGAGACGTTGACAGAACCCGGACCCTTCTGGGAGAAACCGCTCGATTATTGGCAAATGGTCGACGTCGGGGTGCGTTCGAGCTACGTTGCAGCCTGGCACGCGGCGCATATCATGGTCCCGCAGAAGTCCGGGCTGATCGTGGCGACTTCTGGTTATGCAGGGGTCTCGTATGCCTACGCCGTTGTCTTCGGAATGTGCAAAGTGGCAGTCGATCGCATGGCACGTGACATGGCCATTGAACTCAAGCCACACAATGTGACTTCCTTGTCGCTGTGTCTGAACCTGGCGCTGACCGAGCGCGCCGAGCGGAACCTCAAGAAGTATCCAGAGTTGTCGTCTGCGATTACGACAACCCGAGCCACCGGCACCTCCGTCGAGTTTGCCGGGCGGCTTATCGCCGCTCTTGCGAATGATCCCAACCTCATTAAACGCTCCGGGGGCACCCACATCGCGGTGGAACTCTCGTCGGAGTATGGTGTGACCGATATCGACGGCAAGCTTCCGCCATCCCTTCGCGATCACCGCGGCGCTCCGCTCTGGTCGCCAATCTAGCTATTACCGCCTAAGGGCATTGTTGTCTTGCGTTTGTTTCTAATTAGTCGTTATAATCTATTGATTTTATTACAAACAATGGCATG
>CAWDGY010000029.1:0-90187 GCA_963801865.1 uncultured Gammaproteobacteria bacterium
TGTGACGCCTGGCGAGTTCTACGCCGGCTCGATCGTTCACGCAATCGATGCCGCGAAGGCGACGGTGCTGATCCTGTCGGGGAACGCCGCCACCTCCCCGCACGTCGTCAGAGAGGTGGAACGCGCGGCATCAAAGCGGCACCCGGTGATATCGTTGCGGATCGACCTGACGCCTCTACCTGCAGACCTTGAATACTTCCTGAATACGTCACAATGGTTGGATGCCAGCGGAGGCGACACCAACCGCGCGATCCCGAAACTGGTGGATGCGGTTCGAGTCGCGATCGAGAAATTCGCGACCCTAGATGTTTCGGCGTTGTCAACGGTTGGAGGGACGTCTTCGCGCAAATCATATTCTTCAGACAACATTCGATCGCGCTACAAAGTAGCCGTTGCGGCAGGGTCTCTGGTGGCAGTGTCGATTGCAGGACTCGTGGCGTACAGATTATGGCTACCTGGACATCAAGCGGTTACGCCTGCGCCGACTGTGGCCACCGCGACGCCAGCGGCAGTGACAGCGGCACCAGTTATTCCTGAAAAATCCGTGGCTGTTCTGCCGTTCGTAGACATGAGCGAGAAGAAAGACCAGGAATATTTTTCTGATGGAATGTCGGAAGAACTCATTGACATGTTGACGAAAATCCCCGATCTGAGGGTTCCCGCCCGCACATCGTCCTTCTACTTCAAGGGTAAGCAGGCGACCATTGCCGAAATCGCCAAGGAGCTTGGTGTGGCGCACGTGCTGGAAGGCAGTGTGCGCAAATCCGGTGAAACCCTGCGTGTGACCGCACAGCTTATTCGTATGGATAACGGCTATCACATGTGGTCGCAGACCTACGACCGCAACGTCAAGGATATATTCAAGGTTCAGGATGAGATCGCAACCGCCGTCGTCGAGGCGCTCAAAGCCCAGCTCCTGCCGACGCAGCAGGCTGCGCGTGCGCACCGCACTGCGAATACGGAGGCCTACAACGAGTACCTGCTGGGGCGGCAGTTCTATAATCAGCGGAGCAACGAGGGCTTCCGGCGCGCTCTGGTCGCCTATCGAAAGGCAATCGCGCTCGATCCCGGCTACGCAGCCGCGTACGCCGGCCTCGCCATGTCGGAAGCCCTGCTGGCCGATTCAACCGGCGATGCGGTGAGCGTTCAGCAGGCCGCGGCGGACGCCGAGAGTGCCGTGACGCGGGCCCCGGATCTCGCTGACAGCTACGCGGCGCGCGGTTTCGTTCGATACTACCGCGGCTGGGATTGGAGCGGCGCTGAGGCGGATTTCATGAAAGCGCTGGCGCTCGATCCGTCCGACAGCACGGTTCAGGTGCGTTATGGTGGTCTGCTTGTGGCCCTCGGCCGGCTGGAGGAGGCCATCGCCGCGACCAAGACCGCAACTGGACTCGATCCGTTGTCGATACTTGCGTGGCATCGCCTCGCGCGGTACTACATCGCAACACGGCAGTTCACCGCCGCTCACGACGCCATTCGCCGGGCCCTCGAAATACAGCCGGAATACGCCGCCGCGCAGAGCGCCCTTGGCACGCTGCTGCTGCTCGAGGGCAAGGCCGCGGAAGCGCTTGTCGCGTTTCGCCAGATCTCCTCGGAATCATTGCGGCTGAGCGGCGTCGCGCTCGCCGAGCGCACGCTGGGTCACAGCGAGGAGTCCCAGCGGGCTCTCGACGAGCTGGTCGAGAAGCACTCACGGGATTCGGCGTTCTTGATTGCCGAAACATATGCGTGGCGGGGCGACAAAGATCAGGCATTTGCATGGCTCGAGCGGGCTTACGAAAGGCACGATAGCGACTTTTTCAATCTTAAGTCTGAGCCCAGGTTCGCTTCCCTGGTCGGCGATCCGCGCTATCACGCCTTGCTGCGTAAGTTGAATCTGCCGGAGTAGTCGCGTCGAAGATGCCGTCGCTGTAATTGCCCTGCTTCGAAACAGACGGTCGCGGAAGGCAGGTGGGGTCGACATGGCCTTCCCCCTTCGCAAATCGATCATGGCGTGGTGGTGCAGACGCGAGCTCATTAGGAATGCCGCTCAGGGCTGCGGCTCGGACACGATGAGGTTGCCCGCCGGGAAGACGACATCCGCCCCGCTCACGGCGCCGCCGAACCAGGGATCTGGGATGCTGGCGCTCGACCAGAGCTCCGACCCGCTGCTCACAGAATAGATCGCGTTGTACGCCGGGGAATATACCGTGCTCGGTGTGCCACCGCCGCTCGGCGCGATGGGTTGCAGTACGTTGCTACCGGGAAGTTTGGTGGGGCTGATGAGCTGACCGGTCGGCTGTAGAGAATGGCGCTCGCAAAGACCGGAATCCCTCCGCTGCCTTGGTTGCCATTGGCGTAGGTGTTCACGAGCAGGGTCTGGTTATTGAGCCACACCACGCCGTAGCCCGAGATTGACGTGGTCAACATGCCATTCGAGTAAATGCTGACGGTAGGAATTGCAGAGTCAAGAATGTTGGGGGGCGACGTCGATGCCGCGACCAGGGTGCCATCGGGAGAGAGGGCGAGCTGCGTGATGCCGCTCTCCGCCTGGCTATTGCACCAGAGGGTACTACCGCCGCCCGACGGAATCGTTTGCGCGACGCAGGGATCATTCGTCGAGAACAACTCCCCGAGGACGGTGCCGGAACCGGAGAGTGCGATACTGGTGAGGTATGGCGCCGTGCCTAGCGTGTACGGGAAGGTCGCGAGCTTGCTCAGCGAGGGGAGCGAATAGATGCTGACGCTGGCATCGCTACCCTCGAAGAAGTCGGTTACTACAGGTCGGCCGCCCGCGGGAGTGGCCGCCAAGATCGTGCCGTCGGTGGACAGGAGGAGCGAGGTTGCCACTTGCCGCACCGTGCCCTCGAGAGCGTGGCTCGCGGCATTGAACAAAAGGACATTGCCCGATGCGGTCGCCACCGCCGTCGTCGTCGTACTGCCGGCGACCGCCGTCGGCGCACCATAATTGAAGACCCGGATGGGACTCGATGCACCGTCGACCACCACGCCGCCGGAAGTTGCGGCGACCCATCCGCCGGTCCCATTGGTCGCATAGGCGGTCGCGGACTGTTGCACCGGCAGCGTGTAGGTCGTGGCCGCCGCACTCGCGCTCGAAAGATCAATAATGGTGATCGTGGCGTAGTTCGGGTAAGGTGATGCGAGCGCGAGCGTGCTCCCCGAAGCCATCGCCAGCGCCTCATCTCCGGGGGAGTAACTGGCGTAGGGTGAGCCTCCGGAACCCACTTTGTATAACTGAGTCACGAGCTGGCAGCAGTCGTCCACCGTCCAGTACCAGTTGCCCTCGCCGCCGAGCTGCAACAGGTTGGGGAGCTGCGCGACATCCTGCTGCACGCCGGCGCTCGAGTAGACCCAGACGGTCCCGCCACCGAGGTTGCCGCTTGGCAGGTCCGTGAGAAATCGCCCACCATCGATGAACCAGGAGGTAAAGCTTCCCTGAAAGGTTGCGCTCAGGGTCGATGTTCCGCTCGGAACCGCGATTGTCTCGATCACGCTGTTACCCGCCGCACCGAGGGCAACCTGGACTTGTGTGGGCGCCGCATAGACGACAGCATTCGAGTAGTTGACCTTGTGAATTGCAGCGCGCCCGCAGGGGACCACGCGCTGAGCCCCGTCGCATTACCGGCGCAGACGTAGCTGCCGTCCCTCGCGAGCTTCCACCAGGAGAAGGTGCCGGGGATCTCCGCTAGCACATGGCCATCGGCGCTGGCACGTACTTCAAGGCCGGACGAGGTTTGCAGCACGATCGTCGAGCCTTCCAGGTCGACCGGATAAGGCTCGAAAGAGCTGTCTTCTGGATTGAAGAGCGCGGCGGTGCCGTTGACCAGGTTCTGCCCGGTGGTGTAGTTCCAGAGGACCCAGTGCCCCGTATTGTCTTGGGTGAGGAGCGTCGAGCCAACGAGCCGCGCATAGGTCACCCCTGAGGAATGACCCAGATCGATCAGCGAGGTGCCGTTCACCGCGAGCGTCAGGTTAGCGGTGGCAGTACCCCCGGTGTTAAGTGCGCTCACTTGGTAGGTGGCGGGACTGCTACCGACGGTGGGGGTACCCAGGATCGAGCCGTCCGCCTGGCTCAAGCTGAGTCCCGTTGGGAGTGCCGGCTGAACGCTCCATGAGGTGATCGGGCCACCGCTCACCGCCGGTCCGTGCACTTGCGCAGCAGCTCCGACCGTGAAGGAATAATACGGGCTCGTATAGGCGATCGACGGGGCAGATCCTGAGCTCTTCACTGTGATCGAGAGCGCGGCACTGGTCGAGCCGGCGGAGTTACTCGCACTCACTGTATAGGTCGTCGTCGAGCTTACGACGGGCGGGGCGCCCGAAATGACACCCGTCGAGGTGTCGAGGATGAGCCCTTGAGGTAGTGATGGGCTGACCTGATAAGCGGTGACCGTCCCCGTGACAGTCGGCTTGAGCGGGATGATCGCCTGGTTGAGCGGGTAAGTCTGCGGTGTGGCATAACTCAGCCCCGAGGGCGGGCTGAGCCCCGTCGACCCGGTGGGAGGGAGGGACCCCGAGGAGCCGCCTCCGCAGCTCGCCAACGCGACAAATGTCGACGCTGCCAGCCAGCGCATCACCCTAGATAAGGGGCGAGTTTCACTCCCTGTATTCATGACGCAGCCCCAATCTTCTAGCCGTCGCACAGCCACATTTCTCGGTTGCCAATGTTCCGCCCGCTTAACCAAGCTGTCGAGTGCGACCGGGTTCTCCGAGGCGGCCGGCATCAGACGGACGATTGTGCTTGCGCGACCGCCAGCTGGTATGAGCGACTGCTCCCCGATTGTTTTTCATAATCCCGTCAAAGCGCGAGATCATCTGCGCCTTGATCTCGGGTCATTAAGAGCCTGCCTATCTCCTTCACGATCATCTTTACCTGCCACTCGTGCAAAAGCTCTCCGAGCGTTGGAACACTCTCATCGAGAGCGGGCGCATGCCTTTTTGGGACTGGCGAAACTTCGGCTCCATGGGCCACGCGTGCTGCCTTCGCCGCGTCGTGAGCTCCGGCCAGGCTCGTCACGGAGATATCGCGGAGTTCTCGGGGTCGCGACGCCTCCACCCCCTCAAGCTCTGGATGAACACGCGCCCGAAGTTTTCGGACGCCATAAAAAATGAGCAGAGCCGTTGGATACCGATACCCCCAAAAGACACCGTGCGCCGCCGCTCATTGATACCTAGCGTGAAGCACCTGCGCAGGGCTGCAACTTCTGTTGCTGCACCCGGCTCTCTATGGTATGGTTACATGTAACCGATGGAGCATATCATGCTGCAAAATTCTCGATCTTCTCGCGACAAGGTTAGGCTGCACCGCGAACGGCTGCGGGCTCAGGGACTTCGGCCCGTGCAGATCTGGGTGCCGGACGTGAGAGCGCGTTCGTTCGTTGCCGCGGCCCGCAAGCAGTCCAAGGCGGTGGCCGCCAGCGAGCATGCAAGGGCAGATCAACAATTCATCGACGCGGTTTCTGAAGAGCCTATCGCGTGAAGCGCGGCGAAGTATGGACGGTATCGGGCGGGGCGAGCTATACGGGAAAGCCTCGACCAGCGGTCATCGTGCAGGAGGACCGGTTCGACCAAACGAGCTCGATCACGCTGTGCGCATTCACGACCGATCCAACGGACGCGCCATTAATGCGTATGCTCATCGAACCTACCGATCGCAACGGTTTGAAGAGCGCTTCACGACTGATGATCGATAAAATCACCACCGTGCCGAAAGCGCGGCTGGGCAAGCGCATCGGAAAACTCAACGACGAGGATACGGTGCGATTGAATCGCGCGCTCACGGTATTCCTTGGGCTTGCCAGATGAGTTGCTCCAACCAGGACCGGCCGCTCGCCCCCTGTTATTCGCTGCCAGTAAGCGGACGTCCTGATTGCATTCCGTTAGGTCGCCAGGTTATCCGCCACCTGCTACGTTATCCGTCATGAGACGGGTGGATAAACCAAGTTAGGAGCCTTGTGCAAGCTCATAGGATGCCCATAGCTACGATCACGCTGCTCGCCTGCGCGGCGGCCGGAGCTCTTCATGCGAGAGAACTTGATTCGAGTAACCTTGATGCTGCTGAGAAAATCTGGGCGAATGCAGATGTGCGCAGCTATGAGTTCACATTCGAGTACAAGGTGTTCGTTTCGCCGTGTAAGCGGCGAACCCTCCACTTCAAAGTCGCGAACGGCAGACCGCTGTCGCAACGGCGATGTCGAGACCTGCAGGCTGAGTTTGGGTCTGTGCCGCAGCTTTTTGAATTCTTGCGCCGCGCATTGACTGCCAACCATGTATCGATAGATGCTCAATTCGATCCAAACTACGGTTACCCTCAGCAGGTATTTATCGATTTTGGGGTAGCCGATTTTTTTGAGGGCTTCTCAGTATCCTCGTTCCGAGTCCTTTCGGGGCGAGACTCCTGACTTGAATTGGAGCGGACACGCGGCGTCCTCTTCGTCGAACTTCGGAGGGAGTCGACGTATTGTGATCAAGTAGCCTCGGCTCGGTCTGGGTGGCTGTCCGTCGTTGTGGTGCCGCAGAGCCGACGTGGCGACCGACCGCGACGGGTCGTGAGTACGCATTGGCGACGGCCAGCCAAAGCCCGTCAATCAGTTGCCGAAACGTCTTCTTGAAGCAGTTCATTCGCCTGCTCGTCGGCGAACCCCCGATGCGATTGGCGGCAGGCTATCGAGTGGCCACCGCGACCGCCGCTGCCGCCATCAGCGTGCCGCTGCTGCGATTGAGGAGTTGGTTTGCCCGTGGACTCTGAAACCACACGCGCGCACGCGCAGCGGCGAGCACATAGGTCCCTAGGATGGCAGGCAAGATGACGGCGATCACAGCGGCGATTTCAACGTAGCCCATTGGCGGCAGACTCTCCAAATTGACGACTGTGGGTAGCAGCGCAACATAGAAGATCATAGGCTTTGGGTTGCCTAGCGTCAGTGAAAGGCTACCGAGAAATGAAGCCATAGGTCGTTGCACAACGTCGGGAGCGACGATCGGGTCGAGGCGTCGCGCCGGCGCGGACCACAATCTATAGGCTAGAAAGAGGAGGTACGCGGCACCCGCATACTTGACTGCGGCGAATGCGGAGTGAGCGGTCTGCGCGAGCGCGGAGAGTCCTAGCGCCGCGCCAAGGAACCAGATCAAATCGCCGACGACGAAGCCAGCGATGAACGCCGCGGCACCTTGTGGACCGCGCGCCAGCCCGCGCGCAATCACGGCGGCGACTCCCGGTCCGGGCGACGCAACCGCAAGACAATACACAGCGCAAAAGGTGACAAGTCCGTACCACGACACGCGGCGCATCCTTCCGTTGTTGTCCTTAAGGACTTTTCAAAAGGCCAGTCCGCCAACTGGCACTGCGAAGCATATATGATCGCCGCGATCGGAGGGGAGATCTGCAATTTACGCAGACGGTGTGTCGACGAGAGGGCGCACGCAGGGCTTGTTGGCCACGGATGAATTTTCCGCCGTAAGTCAACTGGCATCTTGCCGAAACCGGACGTTCACCACCGGCAAGGGAAGCTCGGGAGTACGCGTTGGCGGTCGCCGCCGACGCCACGGGCTCCACCCGGCCATAACCCGACATTCCAGCCTGCAATCTGCCTTCCATAAAGCCGACGTTCAACCTCAATGGTGGCGGAAGTCGAACAAACTTTGATAAAGACGGCGCGCATCTGCCAACATGACTCAGATGTCGGAGGGGGATCGACATGGCTGAAGGGGACGGCGAAGGGCAGGTGACTGACGTTCGGTCCGGCACGCGCGACGTATTCATCAGCTACGCCTCGCAGGATGCTGCTGTCGCCAATTCCATTGTTGAGAATCTCGAGCAGCATGGGCTTCGGTGCTGGATGGCGCCGCGGGATGTGCGACCTGGCACAGTGTATGCGGATGCCATCGTCCGGGCGATCAACGAGGCCAAGGCGCTGGTGTTGGCGCTTTCTGCTAACGCAATGGTGTCATCGCACGTGGGAAGGGAAGTCGAGCGCGCTGCTGCAAAGAAAAAGCAGATCATCGCGTTTCGAATCGATACCACACTACTGAGTCCGGAACTCGAGTATTTCTTGTCGAACTCGCAGTGGATCGATGTGTCGGCGTTGGGGATGCCGGTGGCTTTGGCAAAACTGGCGGAGGCGATTGCGCAGGGACCGACAACTTCGGCACGACAAATTCCGGCGACTAAGCGTGCCGGTGGAACGAAGAAGCGACTCGCCATCGTCGCGGCGATCCTCGTGTGTGTGGGCGGCGCTGCTGTCATGGGCATGCATTTTTGGTCATTGAACCATCGCGCTGCGCAGCAGGCTGCCGCGATACTCGATAAATCGATCGCTGTCCTTCCGTTCACCGACATGAGCGAGAAGAAGGACCAGGAGTACTTTGCTGACGGGATGGCGGAAGAGATCCTCGATCTTCTCGCCAAGATTCCTGGTCTTACGGTGATCGGGCGTACATCCTCCTTTCAATTCAAAGGCAAGAACGAAGACCTGCGCACGATCGGCGCGAAACTGAACGTAGCGTACGTGCTTGAAGGCAGCGTACGTAATTCGGGCGATCAAGTACGAATCACCGCCCAACTGATCAACACTCGAACCGGAACGCACGAGTGGTCGGAGACCTATGACCGCCCCATCGGGGATGTGCTCAGGCTCCAGGACGCCATTGCCGCGGCCGTCGTCAGGGAATTGCAACTCACGGTGGTCCCCGGATACCTGAACTCACGCCTTACCCTGAAAAGCGCTGAGGCGTACGATTTGATGCTGCGCGGACGCCACGCTGGCGATCGCTGGGATAAGGAAGGGCTTGACGAGGCTGTCGCATTGTTTCAGCAGGCAGCCGACCGTGATCCGACGTCCGCTGCTGCGGCCGCTGAGCTCGCTTTCGCCTATTACAAGCAAGGGGTCGACGGCTTCCTCATGCCGGCTGCCGCTTTCGAGTCGGCCCGCCGCGCGGCAGTGACCGCACTCAGGCTGGATCCAAAAAGCGTACTGGCCCACTTAGTACTGGGCAGAATCAGTATGGTTTACGATTGGGACTGGGCCGCCGCCGAACGAGAGTACCAACAGGTAGCGACATTAGCCCCCGGTAGCGCGGATGGGCTAAGCGGCGAGGCGCTACTTTTTGCAGCACTTGGTCGTTGGGACGATGCGTTGAAGCAGATCAAGGGTGCACTCGTTCAAGACCCGTTGGACCCTAATAGTTTCTGGACGCTTACTATGATTCAAGCGCGTCGCGGTCATCTGCCTGAGGCCGAAGCTGCGATGCGGCGGGCGCTGGACATTCGCCCGACTTATGCCTATGGACACCTTATCCTTGGTTCCGTACTCCTCGAGCGCGGTGATCGCGACGCCGCGCTGCGCGAGATGCAGCAGGAGACGATAGATGACGGGAAGCGACAGGGCCTGGCGATGGTTTATTACGCGCTCGGAGAGAAAAACGGACTCCGATGTTGCGCTCGCTGAAATGCTTCAAAAGGACGCACAAGGAAACGCATCCGGGATCGCCGACGTGTATGCATTTCGCGGCCAGACAGATGAAGCAATGCATTGGCTCGAGCGCGCCTATGCTCAAAAGGACGCCGCCTTGTACTACGTCAAGTTTGATCTACCGATGAAAGGTCTCTCAGCGGACCCACGCTTCAAGGCGTTCCTGCGCAAGATGAATCTGCCGGTGCGAGACGATGTCGCTGATTGAGTTGTTCCCACGGCACGGAGGGAACCACCCCTATCACGGGGTGAATCTAGGGGCCTGAATAAAGAGCGGCTCCGACAATGTAACGAAGCGCCGCAAGGCGCGGGGTATCAATCGCAAGAGGCATACCCTTCTGGCAGCCAAGAGCCGGATGAGTGCTAGATAATCGGTATGGTGAACACAAGTGAACCTGCGATAAAGATCGTTATTCATCGACAAGCGGAAATGGCTAACACGCTTGAACCAAAAGGTAATGGGGATGGGAGGAGCGGCTTGGTAGTCTGCTCTCGTGATCCGTCAGATCCCTCGGTCAACAGTAGCCACCTAACCCGATGAACTCAAACAGACGGAACGTCGAAACCCCGTATCGCTCCCTTCGGGGACAGCAGACCGCAAGGTCTGTCTTTGGCGGTGCGGGCTTGGGAAGTCGGAAGAAGCGAAGGCCGGATGGTAATTGTCCGGATACGAGGGCCGCGACGTCGGGGAGTAAGCCAGTCTCGCGCTATCGTGGAGGACGCATTGGACAACCCCGTCGGCGTTTTTTCATTGCCCGATCCCCGGGGACCCTGATGCCGCTGCAGTGCGGACAGCGAGAATCGCGAAGTTTGTGCCGTCGCCTTCATCGCATCAAGGATGCACTTGGATGATGCTACGCTCGCCTCGCTGCGTGAGAATTTCATAGTCGGATGACGCGAGGCGGAGCGTCGAATGCCAGTCGATAACGTGGGAAATATTCAGGGAAAGCAAACGATGCTGTAGAATCTCAAGAATATATCGTAAGTGATTGTTTTATTGTCCCCACCGGGACGGAACTGAAATCATGCAGAAAACACCGGCAATTTGGGGGATTCCAGATTTCGGCTGGGCACCGATACCCCCAAAAACACCCCTTCTTTAAGGTGGCTGCTACCGGACGTTGTCGGATCTGCGGCGGCGGGATTCTCACGCGTCCCGCTGTAGCAGCTTGAACGCCTCCAAGTGATACTATAGTATCACATCGTGCGGACAGAACTTGTTACCACCCTGAAGAGAAAAGCATCGAAATTGCTGGCCGATATCGAAAAGAACGGGGCTCCCATCCTCATCACGCAGCACGGCCTGCCGGCTGCCTACCTCGTCGATGTCGAGGCCTACGATGCGCTACAGCAACGCATCGGATTGCTCGAGGGAATCGCCCGGGGTGAAAAGGCGGTCGAGGACGGTCGGGTCGTGACCCATGCGCAAGCGAAGCAACGCATGTCACGATGGCTCAAGTAATCTGGGCCGAGCCGGCTTTAAACGACTTAGACGCCATCGCCGATTACATTGCGCTCGATAATCCCACCGCCGCTAGTGAATTGGTCCGGCGAATCTTCAGGCACGTCGACCAGTTGATTATTCATCCGGACAGCGGCTCCAAACCGCGCGAACTACGCGGCGGCCGCTACCGTCAAATAGTTGAATCCCCGTGCCGCATATTCTATCGGCGGGAAGGTGAAACGGTTTACTTCCTGTACGTGATGCAGCGGCGAACGCAAATTGCGAGCCACGCGCCCTGGCGGCGCGTAGCAAAAAGGCCGTCCCATAGACCCGCGAGCGGTACCTCCAGCTGGGCGTCCGGGTCAGAATTGGGTCCAGCAACCGGGCCATTCCGCTGAGTTCCCCTGCCAGGTGTAAAAATCGCTGATTAGATCCCTTATTAGTTGCTCGGCGTAATCACGACCTTGCCGAATGCCGCGCCGGAAGCGGCGTATTGGGGCGATTAGCTTCAGCACATTCTGTGCAAGCAGGCGAAACAGTTCATCGCTCAGGGCGCGGGCGGCTCGATAGTGAATGTGTCATCGCTCAATCAGTAGAGAATCTTCACTGGAGGATTTTCTATCTGGCCTTGGTCTGGAAGAGGTCGCTGCGCTCTTCTCGAACCCACAAATTGACGACGACTTCCTGATTGATTTCTTCGAAAAGCCGTGGCAGCTCCTCGACGACGAGCGCCGCATGGCAGCAACACGGACGACGAGGCGGGCGTGCCGCTCAAGCGCGCCCAGGAGATCCTCGGTCACGCGAGCGAGCGCACGACGACTCAGCGGACAAGATCGCAGTGCTCGCGGGCCTCGCGGAGGCGATGCCAAGCTTGGGAAACAATGCGGGAACAAACGACTCCGTAGAGTCTCAAGAAGTCGGCGTAAGTGATTGTTTAATTGGCTCCTCGGGACGGATTACTCAGCGCTTCGCGCCTCGCCCTGCGGGTCGCCCTGGCGGGCGATCGCCGCCGCTGCGCGGCGTCGTCGAACCGTCTTGTCTTCGGCGGTTCGAATTAGCGCCAACCGGTCGGGGAACGCGGTCGGCCTGAATTGGAATTTTTCAGAGAATTGGCTCCCCGGGACGGAGGCGCAAGCATGAGAAAACCCCGGCAATTTAAGGAATTTTTGTCTTCGGCTGGGTATCGATACCCCCAAAGACACCCCTTCAAAAAGGTGGCTGCTGCCACATTCTCCTGGACGTTGGCAGACGACAATTCATCTTGCATGTTAGGGCGGGCGGCACTAGCAAATTGAGTCCGGTCTGGCGTGCGATTTTATCCCTTTGTAATGACCACTAGTGGATCCCTCTAGCTAACTTCAAGATCCGAAGGTCCAGCCGGCAGTTCTAAAGCTTTCAATCTTTTGTTGTCGGATGACAGTCCATGTCCATCGGCTTGCTTGTCGTAGTTGCCTTTGAAGCGGACGTAGACGCGCGATGTAAGTGAGCGGGTACTAAAGCTTTTCGAGGTGCGAAAAGTCTGAGTCGGCATGTTCGAGTTCAACCTGGTGGTGCCGGGCGCAGGCGGCGATCAAGATATCAGTAGCCGGGACCGAGATACCGGCGGAACGTGCGCGTCGTGCGAGATCATAGGCGGCGCCCCAAACTGCGTTGTCGATGGCGAGTTCCGGCAGCAGCCGTTCGAAATCTCTAAGTACCTTCTTATCACGATCACCACCCGCGCCATTCCATAACTCCAACCGGATGATGGGGCACCAACAGGCCTCACCCGCATCAAGTGCGCGTATCACCCGGTCTCTGACAGCCTCGTCTCCATTCGGTCGAAGCATGTGAATCCACGATGAGGAGTCGACCAGGATCACGGATCTTAGCCTTTGCGACGTTGCTTCAAAAGTTCCTCGACGCTCACCAGGTCCTTGCAGGTTCCCGCGTGCTTTGTGAGCTCGGCCATGCGCTTACGCCGGTTGAATTCCTGGATGGCAGTGACGATTGCTTCACGCTTCGTCTTTGCCCTGGTGAATCGAATAGCGTCCTCAAGGTCTTTATCGGGAATATTGACGGTGGTCTTCATAATTCTATTTTATCTACCAGGATATTCCAGGTCAATACTGATCAGAATACTGAACCGAACCGGCGGGAATCAGGATCCAAAATTGACCATCCCTTACCCTGTACGGCTGATGTGGCCGTGCGGGGGGAACCGGCGTGCTGTGCGTGGAAAGCGATCGGCAAGATCCGCCGGCGGCGGCTGGTACAGGGGGAGTCGATCAGCGCGATTGCGCGTGACGCGCAACGCAGTAAAGCGAGCGTCCGATCGCTCCCGGCCAACGGATATCGGGCGCGATCTAACTCCCCAGTGACCGCTCATTGATACCTAGCGTGAAGTACCTACGCGGGGCTGCAACTCCTGTTGCTATACCCGGCCCTGCACGGTATGGTTACATGTAACCGATGAAGCGTATCATGCTGCAAAATTCTCGATCTTCTCGCGACAAGGTTAGGCTGCACCGCGAACGGGCTGCGGGCTCAGGGACTTCGACCCGTGCAGATCTGGGTGCCGGACGTGAGAGCACGTTCGTTCGTTGCCGCAGCCCGCAGCTGGCCTCGATTTTGCCCAGCCTCGTCTTGATTGCAATTTCCCAAAATGGAGGCCGCCGACACATAAACATGGTCTGCTTCTTCCATGACTCGGCGGGAGGCCGATTTGAGAGAGCGGCTTCCGCCGATGGCCCATAGAAAAACGTGCGTGTCGAGCAGGAGGCGCATTAACGTCCCTCAAAGCTCGCCAAGACATCGGGAGGCAACGGAGCATCGAAGTCGCGGGCGATTTTGACTTTGCCCTTAAGCACGCCAAATACAAGACGCTGCTTTTGTCGGCCCTCCAGCCGAGTAATCCGTGCGATTGGCTTTCCGTATCGACACACCACTACGTCCTCGCCGGCAGCCGCCTTGTCGACCAGCTGAGAAAAGCGAGTCTTTGCATCGTGGATATTAACGGGTTTCATTCCATCCTCCCTCTAACTTAGTCAAGTCTGGTCTAGTAGCTCGGCTCGGTGATTTTGACCGGTAGGAAGTCAAGATTTTGACTGGTTACGATATCAACGCAGGATGGGCAGGGATTCTGGGGGAAGAAGCAGCACGATGCTGCGAGCCGTGCCCGGGGTACGACGAATGAATCCGAGACGTTGCAGGGTGAGGATCATTTGATGCACCGAGGGTGCAGTAACTTGGAAATATTCCTGGAAATCGCGCTCTGCCGGCGGCCTGCGATTGAGTTGAGTGTAGGCGTAGAGGAAAGCCAGGTACTGACCTTGGACGGCGGTAAAGGGCGGCGTTTGCGAGGGGCGATCCTCAGGCATGCAAATTGCTTCACTGCAGGTATTTCGGCAAAGGAGCCGAGCAGTGAATGTAAGGTATCGGGTGGAATTGAGCGAGTCGGAACGGCAGGAGTTGCAGGGGATGCTGAGCGGTGGGGAGCAAGCAGTGCGGCGCCTGAAGCGGGCGCAGATTTTGCTGGCCTCGGACGTGGGTCAAGGCGAGGAAGCGATCGCCGGCGCCTTGGGGGTTGGCGTATCGACGGTGTATCGAACGCGACGGTGTTTTGTGGAAGGCAATCTGGAGGGCGCCTTGAGCGAGGAGGCGCGGCCCGGGAACGCGCGCAAGCTATCAAAGAACGAGGAAGTGCTGCTGGTGGCCACGGCGTGTTCGAAGGCCCCTGCGGGGTGTGCGCGCTGGACGCTGAAATTGCTGGCTGGACGCATGGTTGAGCTGACTGAGCACGCGGGCCTGTCGCGCGAGACGCTCCGGCGACGTCTGCATGAGAATGCCTTGAAACCCTGGCAGCGCAAGATGTGGTGCATTGCGAAGGTGGACGCGGAGTATGTCGCGCGAATGGAGGATGTGCTGGATTTATACGCCAAGACGCCTGCGCCGAACCACCCGGTGCAATCCCCGCTGCCGCTTGAACCGGTCATAATCACGGCGCCAAGGTACTAGTCGAAAAGGAACGCAAAGAAGTCCGTCAATGACTAAGGGGTTATCCCTTGGAGGGTATGCCATCGCTGGAAATTCACAGTGCAGTAGAATTAAGCACCTGCGGATGCGATCTTTCGGCGCCGCAGAGCTAAATCGAACCGCGGCCAGACTTCGGATTCGAAGTGGCAAACGAGTGCTTAGTCGTATACGCGAGAATAGCGTACTAAATTCTGATTAAAGAATCGTAACTTATTGATTTTACTGGCTCCGCGGGACGGATTCGAATTCGTAACAAAAAGGCCGGGAATTACAGCCATTACGTGGGTGTGCACTAAACAGATACCCCCAAATGTGCCCCCGCCGATGACTGGCTGTTCCAAGACGCCGCTGGCTCTTCCCGGAAGGTCGACGTCAGAGAAAACGCCGCGACACTAAGGCTAAATGAACCGCGCGTATCATCATAGATAGACAGTTTCGTCGAGCAGACTCATGGGTTTAAGTCGAGGTCGTGCCAGTTGAGGGTAATGTATCTCGTCGCACCGTTAGTCGGCGAGTTCGTAACGCACGCTCCGGCCGGCACCTTGCGTTTGCAGTATTCCAAGTTCTGCGAGCTCGGCGAGGTCGCGCTGCGCCGTGGCGGGGCTGACGTGAGTCAGGTGTGCGTACTTCTTGTTGGTCATTCCGCCCACAAAACCGTCAGGGCCTGCGTCGAGCAAAGCATTCAACGCCTTGCGCTGCCGCTCGCTAATAGCTGCTTGAGCATGACGCATCCAGAAGCGAGCCTTGCGCAGCACTCGCTCAACCGTGCCGGCACTCTCACCGCAAGCGGCGACCACCTGCTCGAGGAACCATCTCAGCCACTCTGTCGCGTCGAGGTCTCCGCGCGAGAGCGCACCGAGCGCATCGTAGTACTCGCTTCGAACGGCCATCAAGCGCGCGGAGAGGCTATATAGCCGCGATGATCGATTCTCATCCTGCGCCAGAGCCCGATCGAGAAGGGCGCGACCCACACGTCCATTACCGTCTTCGAATGGATGAATCAGCTCGAACCAAGCATGCGCCACTCCCGCGCGCAGCAGTCCATCCACGTGCGCGGGCGGCTTATTGAACCAACCCAGAAAGCGCTTGAGATCCCGTTCGAGGCCGAGCCGGGGTGGCGCCTCGTAATGGACACGCTGCCGGCCGATCGGACCGGAGACGATCCGCATGGGCGACGCTCCGCGCAATGCGCCGACGCGGATCTTGCTTAGCCCCGAACGTCCGGTAGGAAAGAGCGCGGCCTGCCAGCCAGCGAGCGTTCTTTGCGTCAGAGGCTTATCCAGCTGCTGAGTGGCGTTCAGCAGTACATCGACGAGGCCCTCGAGGGAACGGGGCGGGGCGGGCAGTCCGGCAGTCGGCAACCCCAGCCGGCGAGCCAAGGAACTGCGCAGTGCATTGGGATCGAAGTGTTCGCCTTCGATAGCGCTGGTTGCAACTCCTTCCGACGTGAGTACCTCCAGCTGAGCGTGCAGGTCGGAATTGGGATCCAGCAACCGGGCCATTCCGCTGAGTTCCCCCTGTGCCCTGCGCGCAGCAGCGAGCGGTTGCGCCAGACGAGCCGAATCCCAGTGAAATTCGGGCCACTCGGGGCGCTGCCAAATCCAGGGCTTGAGGTGCTTAGCTGCCATAATCGCCTCAAAACATGAGGTGATTATAGCCCCTAATCACCTCACGAGGCGTGTCCGATCACGATACCGCCCCCGGCACGGTGTTCATTGCACAGAGCTATCTCACGGCTCATCCGTCTTCCCACCTCTGCGCAGAGCAGCAATTCGGCGCTGCAATTCTTCACGTGCAGCGCGCTTCGCCTCCGGAGTGCCCCAACGCGGCGGCTGCGACGGAGCGCTCCGGCGCTCGTTCTCGTGACGTTGCCGTTCTTCTTCGGCGGCGCGCCGCCGGGCCATGGCGGCTTCGATCGCTGCCCGCTCGGCCTCACGTGCTGCGAGTTCGCGCGCATCCCATGCTGCAGCCGCTACGGGTACCGGTAGGTCCGAACCACCGGCTGATCGCCAGAGCCCTCGGCTGATGCCCCACTGATCCGGGTGGGCAAGCTCGTGGACCAGTGGCAGATTCAGCGCTTCGAGTACCGGTTGCCACGATTGGCCACGCCCATCCCGGCGGCGGATCGCAAGCCGAGGATTGATCTGATACCAACCGTGCGCAATGCGTTTGAAGAGCCGCCGATTGTAGGCGTACTCACGTTCGACTTCGTTGCGCGACAATACATTGGACAGGTGGCTGCGCTTGTTGCGCTGGGGCTTGAGCACGCTCGCCGGTAGCGTCGCCCACGCATCGAGTACGGCCTCGGTGTTGACGCCGGCCGGTTGATCGAGTCCCGAGGCGCTAAAGGTCTGTTTGAACAGCACCCAAAGAGTCTGAAAGACCCAATATTCGCTCAAGTGTCGGTCGAGACGGACGAGCCGCTCTTCGACCTGCAGGTCGATGAATGCGGGAGCGACGCGCTCGTACAGCGCGGCGAACGGTCGGCGCGCGAAATCTCGGTCGCGAAACGCCTCGCGCATGGCGATATGCAGCGCGTTGCGTCCGAGATGGTCGTGCGCATCGGTGTCGGCGCCGCGATCGAGAAGTGCCTCCACGAGCGGCAGGTTTCCGGCCGCTGCGGCTGCCATCAGGGGCGTGTAGTTCATCGAAGTGCGGTGATCGACTCCGTGGCGGTCGCAGTTCTGCAATATGCCCTTGTAGTGACGCCCGGCAAAATCGTTGAGATGACGCCGGCCCAAGGTGGCGCGCTGCGGTCCGAAGCCGCGCGCTTGTTCGAATTCGACTTCCTCAAGCAGCCACGCCGCGAGCACGGGTTCATCGTAGGCCGTCGCATATTCGAAGAGCTGCTGGCGCGGCTTACCGCCGGGAGCGAGATCTCGGAAGACTTTGGCGAGCAGCTCTCTCAATCGCGACTCGTCGAACACAGGCCAAGGTACGGGAGCCTCTTTGAGGATGGTCGTGCGCACGGCGTCAGCCTGCTCCTGCTTGCCCTGCAACTCGAGACGGTGCGCTTCCTTTTGCCAGTCTTCCCGGGACGATGCGCGCACGTTCATACGCACCTCGTCCCGGGCGGCCGCGAGGCCGAGCAGACGAAGCAACTCGTGTCCGGTATCGGACTCAATCAGATACACACTTCGTATCGCTCGCGTGAGCGCGACGTACAGCGCGTTGACGTAGAATTTGTACACCTCGAGCGACTTATCGGTCTTGTCACGCGCACGGTGATATTCGAGATCATCGCCAGCCAAGTCCTCTGCGGCGACACCGGCTGCCAACTGCGCGAATGCGGTACGCTGGTCCGAAATGAAGCGGTACAGCACGATGTTCTCGTACTCCAGCCCCTTCGCCTCGTGGATAGCGAAAACCAGTGGAGTTCGGAAGAATCGGCGAGCCTCGGCCTTGTCCTCCTCGCGCAGCACCAGCACCGCGACGCTCGTCGACTGACGCGTCTGTTCATCGAGAGCACGCTTTACGCTGTCCTTATCCGCCAGCAATGAAACGGAGCCCGCCTCACCGCCCACAGCCTCGACGAGAAAATTACTCTCTCTATCCACCGAGCCGAAGCGGCGATGCTTGATTTTGAGCAACGTGTTCGCGACAAGCGTAACTTGCTCGCCATTTCGGAAGTTGGCGCGCAGCACCCGAAGTTGCTGGTGTGCTGCGAGCTGTTCATCGCGCCAGAACAGTGTCTTGACTCGACTCCAGGAGAAAAAATTCGGATGCACGATCTGATTCGAATCGCCACACAATATAAATCCCGTCGGAGACTTGAGGGTGCGGAGCACGAGCAGCAACTGCGCCGGCGTCAGGTCCTGAACCTCATCGATCACGATGAAGTCGTAGTGTGGAGCGGCGAGGGGCAACCAGTCCTGGGCCACGAGATTCGAGTCGAACAAGCGCGCCTCGGACAGCCAGGCGCGATAGCGCTCGAACAGGTCATATAAGCGGTCGCGCTGGTTCTCTGCGAATATCGACTGCCGCACCCCGAGAGCTCGGTAGGCCTCTCGGGTCAAGCAACCGCCGGCCTGTGCCGCGATGACGCCGCGCATCTCTTCGAAGGCTTGATGCCCATCGATATCGCGGAATGCCTGGCGCACTCGGGCGAACCAGGCGGCAAAGTCGCGCCACGAGGCCTCGCGTCCGGCGGGCACGCGCAGAGACTCGAGGAACTCTCGGTAGGAGAGGAACACCGCATCCTGGCCATCTCGCTCGAAGCCGCGGGCGTAGTACAGATCACGCGCATTCTGAGCGAGATATGCCGAGTGCGTGACATACAGCACATCGCCGTCGGCGAGCTTCATTTTTTCGAGGGTTAGAGCGGTCTTGCCGCTGCCGGCGCCGCCGATGACGACGAACGGCGGGGGCGACTCGTATATCGCCTGCTGCGCATCGTCGAGAGACAGCGGTTTATCGAGATAGAGAACTTCGCGCCGCTTCGCATGCAAATACCGAACCGATTCTGCCTCCTCGACGGCTGGTGGGGCATGGTTGGCGGGAATCTTGTCATCGTCAACAATGGCTGAGCCGCGCAAGAACCGAGAGCGATCGTAGGCGTGGTGCTCGATGACCTCGAGCATGATGGCACAGACTTCGCCGCCACGCCGGACCAGCGCAAAGAGCAGCCGGTTGCTATGGTCCAATCTTGGCTCGATAGAATTTTCCGTGATGCAAACTGATGAGCTTCTTGACGTCCGCCGCCCGGAAATCATCTCGCTCGAGTGCCGCGACGATGCGCCGATAGGCTGTCTCCACCCGTGAGGTGTCGAGACCGGAGTATTCAAGGACTCGCATGGGAAAGAATTGTAATGAGCGGCGGCTGCGCTGTCGCCGGTGACGGTTCCGGGATCATCCGTAGGTGCGCCCAGCCGGCGTTCTAGCCCTCTGCATTCAGCATGCGGTACAACGCGGCAAGAGTTATGGACCGAACGCTGGAGGGCAGGGCGAACGAGGTGCTCCTTTCATCCGGAGACGCACCGCCGCCGCTGATTCGGGAGAGCAGCAATTCAGCTTCGCTTCGCTCCAAGGCGCGAGTGCGAGCCGTTGCAAAGCAGCGACCCGGACGCACCAGCGCCTCGTCGATGTCCCCGATGTTCGGCAGATTGGTCGTAAAAATGATCTTGCGGCCCTGCGCACGTACCACCCCGTCCGCAACGGCCAAGAAGCGGTGCAGATCCACGTTGCCGCTGGCGCGAGCCATGAGCAGGTGATCTGCATCCTCGATCACAAATGCATCGTGACTGCCGGTGATGAATTCGACGAAGATTTCGTCGCTCTCTAGCGCGCGCTTGTCAGCCGTATAGAGCACCTTGGCGCTGTCCGATTTGCGGGCTGACATCGCTGCCAAGATCGCGCGCACCAAACGAGTTTTGCCGGTCCCGGGCGGTCCCTGAAGAATGAGCACGGTTTCGTGAGAGGCGAGGTAGCGCCCAATGAAGGCTGCCACCGGTTCCTTCAGAGTCGGGTAAGCCTCGTCGTACGGTGCTGGATCTGCTATTTCGTCGAACGACGCGCTTGATAGGCCCATCTGACCGCTGCAGAAGTGCCAATCGATGGTAAACATCTCTTGGCGCACCAGTTGCTCGCCGACGATACTGAGCAGGGTCGCTCGGACCGAATTCAAGCGGGCGAGACTTTCGGCCCAGATGTCGAAGGTGCATGAGCCATAGTCGATCTTGCGCCGGCCACGGGCACTGACGAATACCCCGGGGCCGTCGAGTAGCAGCGATGTGCCGTCCAGGCGCTGCGCGGCGAAACCGCTGTGTAATGCGAGCTCATCGAAGAGCTCTTCCAAGGGGCGGCGAACGGCGCAGCGCACGGCGCGCTGGACGGCATAGCGCGCGGCGCCATGGTCGAAGGACAGCAGCGCGCGTAGCTTCAGCAGCGTGTCGGCCGGGTCGGCGAGATCGCCTCGCACCGTCAAGTGCATCGGTAAGCCGTCACGCGCATCCGCGATCGTCTCAAGGTCGAATTTCAGTCCTTTCATGTCGGCACTACAGGCAACAAAAAGCCCCTGGTGAAAACTCGCCAGGGGCTCCGTCGTGGACGCGCCTCCCCGGCTCGAAGCGTCGGCTTCGAGCCCGCAACCCGAAGCCGTCAATTCAATCGATGACTACACTCTGTATGCAGTGACCCGCGGGCCATGGCCTTCTCCGTTGTGCGGCTCGCCGCACGCGGCGGCAAGAGGGCCGCGTAGATTACTCTCGGTGATCGCTGTGTCAAGATGAAGACGAGCAAAGGCCAGTGGTCCGATGTAGCGGTGGTGATCTCGACGGCGTACGAATCGTGTGGCAAACGAGTGTTTGAGAATTAAGATAAGAGAATGTCTATAAATTATTGATTTTATTGGCTCCCCGGGACGGAACCGAAATCATAAAGAAAAGGCCGGGAATTTCAGCTGTTTCGTGGCTGCGACTTACGCAGATACCCCCACAAATGCCCCCGCCAATGACCGGCCGTTTCTGGATATTCCCAGCTGTTCTTGGACATCGAACATGTATAGAGCGTGCGAGGCTTAATTAGCAGCCATGATCGCCGACTGATGTCTCTCCACTGAACCCCGGCGTGATGGCCTTAGAAACACGACAAAAGTACCAACTCTGCGCGACGGTTCGACCGCTGTCGCCGTGAATCCTATCTGGAACGGAAAGCCTTGCAATTTCGAAAAACATCTCGTATATACGTGTGATGACGGGATGAGATGACGGGATGACGAAGGAGCTTGTTATGGCGGTGGCCGACAGTCGAACTTTTCGCAGCGGGAATAGCGAAGCCGTGCGCTTGCCGCGCAATGTCGCGTTCGGGCGCGAGGTCGAAGTGACCATCGTCCGGTCTGGTGATGTCCTCACCATCTATCCAGCGCGCAGGCCAATCGGCGAACTGGTGAAGCAGCTTACAGAGCTTCCGCGCCCCTCCGAGATCGAGGTGCGCGACGACGAGGTGTTACCGGAACGATCGGGGCTTTGACACTTGGCGTTTCTACTGGACACCAACGTCGCAATCCATCTGCGCGACGGCGACGAAGCGGTCACCGCACAAGTCGCAGCTTTGGAAGGAGCGATCTTGCTGTCGGTCATTACTCGAGTCGAACTCGAAGGGGGTGTGTATCGAGACCCCGCTCAAGCCGGTATTCGCCGACCGCGCCTGGATGCGATGCTGGTGACTCTACCGGTGCTCGCATTCGATGAAACTGCCGCCGATGCGTATCGGCAGATCGTCGAAGCGGTCGGGTATTCGCGCCGAAAGCTGCTGGACCGCATGATCGCTGCCCAGGCGCTGGTCCATCGCGCGACGCTTGTCACCCTCAATGCCGGCGATTTTCGAGACGTCCCGGGTCTCGATTTGCTGCCGTGGTGATCGGCGGCCTTAAGGGCTGCGCAGCCGACCAAACACACCTACCCCGCCGAACCTTCCTCACCGGGCCCCTAAATTATTTTGGACGGCTCTCGTTTTGGAGGTGGGTTCATGAGGTCGCGCACATAGAGGTTCGCCTCATTTTGCAGCCTTTTTTACCAGTTCCTCGCGACGAACTGATAGCACTTCGGGGATGTGCGCATTGGCTGGCTGCGGCGCCCAACCGCTTTTGGAAGACGAACCGCACTCCGCCTGGCCGACGCTAGAGGTACAAACACGGATGCTCCGGCTTCATGAAGAAAAATTAGGTTATCCCCGGAGAGACATCAATGGACAATACTGCCAGTCTATTAGCCAACTACGCCAAACTTGGCTTCGTCCTACGATGGCACTCTTTGTAGAGCTACGGACTGAGCTGGCCGATCTGAAAGCGCGTATTCCAACGCCAGTTTACTCGCTACGAGGTTGCCAACGGTGCGGTTAAGGGCCAGTAAACACGGCTTGGGACGCAGTGCCGACCCCCAGATATTTTCGTCAGCTGCCTTGGCTCGATACCCGGCGGCCACCATGCCTTATAATTTCGCGCCTAAAGATCGACGCGGCTCGACCAAGGCGCTCTGCTATGGATCGCCCAGATTCACCGGAGGCGATCCCGCGAGAGATGTCCTCGCGCTCGATCGGCGTCAGCGCCAAGCTCTCCCTCGAGAGCGAGCATTCGGCGCAATCCCTCCGTGCCGCGCCAACATACCACGGATCGACCCGTGATCACGCCCAAAGGCTCGCGCGATCTCCCCCACGTGGTAACCGACTTTCCATCGGCACCACAATCCGCTCTCTCCGCCAAGCTCAGCCCTGGAGTTCCGTACCGTCACCCGAACGCGGCCCGAAGTTTCGGCAACACCTGCTGTGCGTACAGTTTAAGGAACCGCGGTTGATCGGGACCGGGCGCATGAAAAACGAGGTGCCTGAAGCCGAGTTCCACGTAGGGGCGAATCCTCTCGATGTGCTCGTCCGCATCGCTCGACACGATCCAGCGCGAGGCGGCCCGCTCGACGGGCAGCGCGTCGGCAAGACGCTCCATCTCGAGCGGGTCCTGCACCGCCACTTTTTCCTCCGGCGTGAGCGCGAGCGCAGCCCAGTGTCGCGTGTCTTCCATCGCCCTGCGCCGGTCGGTGTCGAAGGAGACCTTCATCTCGATCATCAATTCGACCTCCTGCGGTTTGCGGCCGGCACTCGCGATTCCGGCGGCGACGTTGGGCAGCACGTATCGCGGTACAGTTCGGGAGACTTGCCGCTGGTGCATATGAAGCCATTGGCGGTCTGACCGGCGTATTTCGAGATCAGCGGGCCGGCGCCCGCCACGTAAATGGCCGCCGGCGGGTTCGTCCGATCGTAGATCGTCGCCTTGTCGGTCTGATAGTACTGGCCGTGAAAGCTCACCCGCTCCTCGCTCCACAATTGGCGGATGAGCGCCAAGGCTTCCTTCAGCCGCGCCGTGCGCTCCTTCGGCTCGGGCCACGCCATGGCGGTGGTTACGCTTTCAACCCTGGCATGCTGCTCTCCGATTCCTGGGCCATCGGAGTCGCGATCAAGGACCAAACCGGACGTGCTGTCGCGGCCCTTTCAATAGCCGCGATCGAGAACCGGCTCACCGAAGGGCGTCGCAAGGAGTTGGTGCCGATTCTTCAGCGCGAAGCGTCCTGGGTGAGTTCGCGCTTGCTGACGCTTGGCGCTCCTTCAGCAACCCGAGCACCTCGATAAGATTTGCTGAGGCAACCACTGCCGACGTCGTTTGCTAGCCGCGGCGCCACATAGTCGTCGCGCCGACTTTCTTAGCCAGCATCATTGCTTATACGGATCGGGTAAACTTCTCCGTCGCTGTGGTCGCGATGAAGGAGCACTTTCGCTGGTCGCAAACCCAGAAGGACTTGTGCTCCCGGCGTTCGGATAGACACGTTTTCAACTCAGCGACGCAGCAGGTGTCACGAGTTGAGGACGTTCACGAATATGAATCGTTATTGTGAACTCCATCAGTCGATAGGCAATAACGCCATTGGACTTTAGCTATTTCTGGCCGCTGATAGAGTCATCGCCAACGCACCCAGCGCCGCCCCCGAACATTCGCCGCAGCGAGGGCCCATACCGCAATCTGAAAACGGCTCGACGACGAATGCACGCCCAGGTCTATCGTTCAGATACCGTCAACGCTCAATGACAAAACGGGTCGACAGTGTGAGTTCGCTGGCGATCACCATCCCTTCGGTCACCGTTTTAGCAAAACGGGAGTTTGGCAAAGTAGACGGAGGGGTATCGGCGCTGGTGGTATCGCTCTTCGCGACAGCGCGATACCCCCAAAAATACCCCCAGCGCTCCATCGTTGGAAAAGCACGGTGCAACAGAATCCAACACCTACGATCGCGATGTTTCGGCGCCGCGGAGCTAAATCGAACCGCGGCCCAGACTTCGGATTCGAAGTGGCAAACGAGTGGTCAGTTGTATACGCGAGAATAGCGTACTAAATTCTGATGAAAGAATGACTTATTGATTTTACGGGCTCCCCGGGACGGCACTTGGGCGTCAATAGCACGCCCAGGCCGAATGCCACTCTCGGTTCCCTTGTCTTTCCCTGTCCCTCGACGTAGCCTCACGCATTACGAACATTTGTTCGAAACTATGATCACCGGAGTGCATGTTCATGGTCATGAAGAAACGCTAGTCGTCATGGGCGCAATCAAGCGTGGCGTTTTTTGCGGCGGGATCTGCGGACTGATGGCGGCGGCTCCTGCCGCAACGATGGCTGCACAGGTGTCTGATGTCGTGTTCAGGCACGGTGCCGTGTACACGGTGGAAAACGATCAGCCCTGGGCTGAAGCGGTGGCCGTGAGAGGCGACCGTATCGTCTACGTCGGCACCGAGGCCGGTGTGGCCGAATACATAGGGAAGCGGACACGAGTGGTCGATTTGGCGGGAGGCATGCTGCTGCCGGGATTCATCGATTCTCACGCACACATCACCGCCTCCGAGACCCTGGAAGACGCTGCACTGACTTTTCGTGGCGAACCGCCGCAAGTCGTGGTGGCCGCCTTGAAGCGTTACGTGGAAGGGCATCCGAATGATCGGATCATTCGGGGCAGCGGCTGGATTTACGAGGCGTTTGTCACCGAAGGTCCCACCAAGGAACTGATCGATCCCTTCATTCCAGATCGGCCCGCGGTACTCAAGGCCATCGACGGTCACCACATGTGGGTGAATTCCAAAGCACTCGAGGTCGCGGGCATCACTCGCGATACACCGGATCCGCTGCCGGGCAAGAGCTGGTTCCAACGCAATTCGCGGGGTGAGCCGACCGGTTTCATTGTCGAGCATGCCGCGATGCAGATGCTCTGGGATCGCTTGGGGGCTAAGGGCTACCCTTTCGATTCCCGTGAACGCCTCGCCAAGGGAGTGCAGCAGGGAGTTCCGATGCTGGCCGCAGCCGGCATCACCACAATGTTCGATGCCGGCATGAACGACCCCGACACCACCTTCGGGATTCTGCACGATATGGAAGAGCGGGGAGCGCTGGTCGTGCGGATTTACGGCTCTTATATCTATAATCCCGAAGGCCCAGATCCGATCGAGGCGTTCAAGGCCCTCAAAATGAAATACCACTCCGAGCATCTGACCATCGAGATGCTCAAATTCTTTCTAGACGGTACCGAGACCAACTACACCGCATTCATGCTGCAACCTTTTTCGGATCGTCCCGAGTCGCGCGGTGCGCCGTTGATCGATCCGGCAACACTCGACGATCTGGTGCAACGGGCCGACGCGGCGGGCATCGACGTGCATATGCACGTCGTCGGCGATGCCGCCGCGCGCGAGGGATTGGACGCCGTCGAAAACGCGATCAGTCTCAACGGTCCGCGCGACCGACGCCACACCCTGGCACACTCCATTCTCGTCGATCCGGCGGACATTCCGCGTTTCCGCAAGCTGGGTGTCATCTGGCAAAGTACGCCGTCGTGGGCGGTCATGAACAGTCGCAACTTGACGGTGCGGCGCTTGGTCGGCAACGAGCGATTTTCCGGCATCTACGCGTTCCAGGCGGCCATCGATCAGGGCGTACTGCTCGCCAGCGGATCGGATCTCACCGGACTGAGCGCCGGGGATATCTACAAACCACTGGATCAGATGGACATCGGCCATAATCGACAGGCCATTGACCGGCCGGATGACGAGGTCATGCCGCGCCCGAACCAGCGGCTGAACATCGCCGAGCTGATTCGCAGCTACACCATCAACGGAGCCTACATGCTGCGTCGCGAGCATCGGATTGGGTCGATCAAGGTCGGCAAGCAGGCCGATCTCGCCGTGCTGGATAAAAACCTGTTCGACATACCCGACCACGACATTCACAAAGTGCGGATTCTGCTGACTATGATGGACGGCAAGGTGACATACACTGCAGCACCGTGAATCCGCCGAATGACATACAGCCGCTGCGTGCCGAGTCGCACTGCGTGAGCAGCGCGGCCGGCACTGCCACCGCAAGTGCGCCATCGACGCCCTTGTATTCGTGGTATGTCCTTACGTTGCTGCTCGCGGCATACACCTTCAATTGGATGGACCGATACGTTTTGGTCATTCTGATCGAGCCGATCAAGCAGAGTTTGCACCTATCCGATACCGTGCTCGGACTCATCACCGGTTTTGCCTTTGCTACCATTTACTCCGTGGCGGGAATTCCGATCGCGCGCCTCGCGGATCGCAGATCGCGCCGCTCAATCATAGCGCTGGGATTGACCCTGTGGAGCGCGATGACCTTCGCATCGGGCTTCGCTCGGACAGGGCTGCAGCTGGTCTGCGCACGACTCGGCGTCGGCCTGGGTGAATCGGCTTGCAGTCCCTCGGCGCATTCGCTTATCTCCGACTATTTTCCTGTCGAGCGTCGCGCCACGGCGCTGTCCATCTACCAACTCGGCATCGTCTTCGGTGTCGCGCTGGGCTTGGCCGCCGGCGGTTGGGCTAACGAGCTGTATGGTTGGCGAGCCGCGTTCATGATCGTAGGCCTACCGGGACTGCTGCTCGCGCTCCTGATGCGCCTGACGCTGCGCGAGCCCCGACGTGGGCAATCAGACGGTGCGGCCGCCGATGTTGCGTATTACTCGACACGGGATGCGCTGCGGGTAATGCTCGCGAAGAAATCCTTTCTGATCTATGCGATCGCGCTCGGCCTGTGCTCCTTCTCCGACACAGGATTTGAAATGTGGTCTCCAGCGTATCTCATGCGTGTCTATCACATGAGCACCGGCGTAGTGGGGAGCTGGACCGGAGCGCTCGAAGCGCCGGCGGGGATCATCGGAACTCTTGCCGGGGGAATTTTGGCCGACCGGCTGGGGGCCCGCGACGCGCGCTGGTATTTATGGGTTCCAGCTGCGTCGGTGGCGATCATGGTCGTGTGCATCGTCATGTTTCTGATCGTGGGCAGCACGCTCGTGTTTGTCTTTTACTTCCTCGCCATGGTTGCCGCGAGCTCGTATATGGGTCCCTTCATCGCTTTGACCCAGCGATTGATGCCGGTCCGGATGCGGGCGACGGCCGCCTCGATTCAGTTTCTCATCTTGAATCTGCTGGGGCCTGGTGCAGGTACTGCGACTGTGGGTGCACTGAATGACGCACTGGCTCCCCGATATGGCGCGATGGCCATACGCTATTCACTGACGATCGCCCTGGTGGGCGCGGCAGCGGGAATCGCCCTGGCCCTTTACGCCGCCACCCGTGTTCGATCGGATCTGCAGCAAGCCCGCGATCAGGCGAGTCTTGCGCGCCCCGAGGTTCCGATATGACCCCGCTGAACGACCGTCTTCGGCCACAAGTGCCCGAGGGATTGCCCTTCTCAATTGCTGAGTATCGGGACCGACATGAGCGGGTCCGCGCCGCGATGGCAGAGCGTGGAATCGACCTTCTCTATGTGACCAGTCCCGCGAATCTGTTCTATCTCACTGCGTACGAGGCGATCTGGTATCCCAACCGGCTGCCGCTCGGAGCCGTCGTCAACTGCGCGCGACCCGAAGTGATCTTCTTCGACTGGACTCGCCACGAGGGCTACGTGAGCACGCGGGTGCTGTGCGACGAGGTGGTTTTTGTCGACTATGAACATGCACCACAAATGGTCGCCGGTGCGTTTGCTGAATTCGGCTGGACCCACCGCGTCATCGGAATCGAGTGGTGCAGCTCGAACCCGGCCGGGCCCGTGATGTCTTCGGTCGCCGATTTGCTGCGCCAGATGGGATCGACGCTGGTTTCCGGCGATTGGGTGGTGGATCAAATCCGACTGTACAAGTCCGCTGTGGAAATCGAGCGAATTCGACGGGCCGCGGCCGTTGCCGACAGCGCCATGCTGCAGTTGCAGCGTGATCTGCGGCCGGGAATGACCGAGCTCGAGGTGTCGGCCCATCTGACGGGTCTCCTGGCCGGGCGCGGCAGCGAAATCGCGGCGATGGCTCCGCTCGTGAACTCCGGACCGACCGCCTGGTCGGACACACATGCCTTCCCCACGCGGCGCCCGATCCAGGCGGGTGATGTGGTCGCTGTCGACTGTTGCGCAGTGATCGATCGCTACCACGCTAATCTGGGTCGGACATTCGCCGTGGGCAGACCGAATTCACGCGCCGCCCGAATGTTGGATATCGCCGCCGGTAGCATTCTCGAGCTGCAACGCGCGGCACGTGTGAGTGACGGACCTGAGACCGCCGCGGCCGCGGCCGATCGATACGTGCGGGAGCGGATCGCCGCCGACAACGTGTGGTGGGTCGGCGGTTACGCGCTCGGTATCGCCTTCCCACCGAGCTGGGTCGGCCACACCTACCTCGCCAACGACGGCCCCGAGAAGTGCCGGTTGCGGCCGGGGTACGTATCGAACTACGAGAACGTGTTCGTCGATCGAAGTGAGGGCTTCGAGGCCGGCTACATCGACACGATCGTCATGACCGACCGGGGACTGGAAGTGCTTTCCTCCCTTCCTCGCGGCTTGCTGCCGAGCGCCGGGTAAATCGCGGCTGCCCGGTTTCGCGAAGATGTCGAGCGAATCATTCCGTGGACAGGTGTTGCCGAAAGCTTGCGAAAGCGGGGGAGTCGTCCAGAGTGCCGGTGGCCGCGCCGGAAGCCAACGCAGACTCTCCACTGGCGGTGCCGCACAGGGATCAGTACTTGTAGTAAAAATCCAGGCCGACGGTCCGCGGTTGATTCGTGACGATGCGCGGCCGGCCAATCACTTCGGCGCCGAGCGAGGCATTGTCGGCGAGATTGGCGTGCGTGTTCTGCAGGTTCTTGCCGACGAGCGCCACCTGGTAATGATCCCACTTGAGTGCGAAGCGAAGATCGAATATTCCATAATAGGAGCGGACCCGGGGAGCAAAGGGATTGTTGTTCGCGCTGAAACTGTGCCCCACGTAACCGTACGTCATATTGCTAACCAGCCCCAATGCCTCGGTCAACGGATGCGTTTGCGTGGCCGCCAGATTTGCGGTCCAATCCGGCACCTGATACACGGGTGAGCCGGGCTGCTGCGGTGAGGTGGCGCTCGACTCCGTTATGACGGCGTGTTCATAGCCGACTCCTGCGGAAAGATCGAGAGACGATACCAGCCTTGCATGCGTCTCGAGTTCGAATCCCTCGCTCTTGGCCGAGCCGACATTGCCGGTGTAGCCGAAGCCGCACGACAGCAGCACGTTCTGCTGCAGATTCTTCCAATCAATGTAGTAGACCGCACCGTCGACGGTGAGGCGCTGATCGAACCATGCAGTCTTTGATCCGAGTTCATAGTTCCACAATGAGTCAGAATTGAAGCGGCTCGCTTCTGCGGCGGTCACACCGAGCTGCTGCAGCGATTCGCCGCAGCCGAAGGCAGTGGGTATCGCAGGGTTGATCCCGCCCGGCCTAAAACCCTTCGAGGCGGTGGCATAGACCATCTGCTGAGGCGTCAACTGATATTGGAGTTCAACCTTTGGATTTACCCCGCTCTGCGTCAAAGTCTCGGGGGGGAGCGTAATTAGCGGCCCCCCGACGACAATGCCTTCTTGCCAGGAATAGCTCGTGTTCTTATTCCGGTACACTCGAGCACCGGTGATGAGTTTTAGGGTCTCACTCAACTGGTAGGTCAGTTCGCCGTACAGTGCAGGTTCGGTGGTTTTCTCATGCTGGTAGGTGGCCACGATCTCATCCGGATTGAGGGGATTCAAGCCCGGCGCAGGATTGGCGGGCGTACCGCCGAAGTATTCATTCAAGCCGTGTGCGTACGCCGGAGGCTCGTACAGCGGCGAGCCGTCGGTGGACTCGAAGTAGGCGCCCGCCACAAACTGCAAAGGGCCGCTAAACCGGGAGGCGAATCGGATCTCCTGTACGAACTGGTATATCGTGCTTCCCGCCGAGATGGGAGTCGCAAATGGTGCGCCAAGGATTTGGTAGTTATAGTCCGACAAATCCTCCGTTTCAAACACATCACGGTCAAAATAAGAAGTAGAAGACACGAAGTCGCCGAAACCGGCCTGATAGGACATCGTCAGGGATCCCAGCGTATAACGGTCATGCCCACCTTCCGCAATATCGTAGAGTCGAGTCTGCACGAAGTTATTTGGGTCCAGATTGAGGTTGGTGGGTGCAACCGCTGGCGGCGGGACCGAATATGTCGTGTGGTCGGAATACGGGAAGCCGTTGTATGAGTTGTTCTGGTAGAGGAATCTCGGCGTCACCGTGAGCGCATCATTCACTTTCCAAGCGAGCGATACCGAGCCGCCGTTTATATCGCTCGCCGCGACGTTGTCCACGGTCTGATAGTTGGCGCCGAGTGGGGTCGTCGGGAAGGTCCGCCGAAAGTAGCCGGCCTCGTAGTCGTACATGGCAACGATGCGCAGGCTCAAGGTTTGCGGAATCAGCGGTACATTGAGGGTGCCGTCGGCGGCGCGGTTCGGTTCGACGGTATTCCAAGTGTCGGAGACCCCTACGTGGGTCTTGACCAAGAATTCGTCGGAAGGTTGCTCAGTGATCAACCGTACTGTGCCGCCCTCGGATCGCGCCCCGTAGAGCGTGCCCTGCGGGCCACGCAGAACCTCGATGCGGTCAATGTCGATAACGCGCGGATCGATGGTGTCGGGAAGCGGCGTGTCGTCCAAATAAAAGCCGGTCGTGTTGTCTCCGGCAATACCGCGAATGGCGATCGTGCGCGCATTAGAGAATCCGATGCCCGAGTATCCGAAACTCAGGTTCGGTATGGTCGTTCCATAGTCGATGAAGGACTTCATGTCCCGCTGCTCGATCTGAGCTGCATCGAACACCGTGAGGGACATCGGCACCGTTTGCAGGTCTTCCGCGCGCCTCTGCGCGGTGACCGTGATCGGCTCGAGAGCCTCTTGTGCGTGAGTGGATTGAGGGCTGAGTGCGAAGGCGGCGGCGAGCAGCCAGCCGACGCAGGCCGCCGACGTGAACATGCGGCTCGTTCCGCAGCACTCAAGAACCTTGCGCGGAGCAAGGATGGCAGCAAATGCTATTGAATTTACAGGCTTTGTCGGCTCCACGGCGGCGACTCCTTGGTGCGGCATCCCAGCACTCGATACGGTGCGTAGCTGATTTGAGCACGGTTTCGGATTAGAAACAAGAGTTCGTTATACGAACAATATGGGAAAGTGCAGCGAAGAAATGCCTTAGAATGAAGCGCAGCGGGCACCGCGGAGGTGCGAAACTCCGATCCGTGATCGAGTAGTATTGCGGCCGGGCATCATCCGGAGACATGACTGGACTATGGCAGCAAAGCGAGAAAATAAGCCGCCCCGCGACTTCGTCGGGTCGGTCAGACATGTGCTCGATGTGCTCAAGTCGTTCGATGGGGATCATCCGCAAATGACCTTATCTTCGGTATCCGAGCGCACTGGAATGACGCGCGCCGGCGCGCGGCGTTATCTGCTGACACTCGAGCATTTAGGCTACATCCGCAAGGACGATCGGCAGTTCCGCCTCACGGCGAAGGTTCTCGAGCTCGGTTTTGCCTTCCTCTCGACGATGACGTTGTCGGACGTCGCGCGGCCCTACTTGCAGTGGATCACTCGTGAGACGGGCGAGATCACCGGTCTCGCCGTACTCGATCAAAGCGACATCGTTCATATCGCAGGATCGACCGTCGAGCGGATGTTGCATCCGACCCTGACCATCGGCAGGCGCTTCAACGCCCTGTACGCGTCCTCGGGGCGGGTGATTGCGGCGTTTCTCGAGCCGCCACAGGTCGAAGAACTTCTCAAGGCGTGCGAAATCGCCGCATTGACGCCGCAAAGTCTGAAAACCAAGGAGGAGATTCGAGCGGAGCTAAAAATAATCCGCCGGCAGGGATTCGCCGTGGTAGATCAGGAAGTCGAGGGCGGCGTCCGCTCCATCGCAGTCCCGGTGCTCAACCGGCAGGGGGTTCCGCTGGCGGCAGTGACGGTACTGACGAATGTCGCGACCGTCTCCAAGAAACAGCTCGTCGAAGAGATCCTGCCAGTGTTGCAGCGAATCGTGCCGGAGATTCCGATTCAGGCGTTGTCGGCGGGACAGGTTATTCGCCCGTCAGAATAGCATCGGGGTGCGGGAGAGCAGCTCCGAGCCATCGCTCGTCACGATGACGTTATTCTCGAATCCCGCGTGGCCCACGCCAGCTCGACTGAAGAACACCTCGATGCTGACGACCATGTTCTCGCGCAACTCGAAGTCTGCATCGTTTCCCACATGGATCGAGATGGTCGGCGCCTCAAAGAACAATCCGTTGCCGTGGCCGTACAAAGGCCATTGCGCGGCAAGGTCGCTGATCTCTCCGCCGAAGGCTGCCGTGTGTCGGTCACCGATCGCAACGAGTTCGCGCACGGTCACACCGGCGCGAATCGCCGCCACGATGGCGCCGACCGCGCCAGCGTTCGCTTCGATTAGAGCTCGCTGCTCCGATGTCGGCCGTCCGCCGCACACAACCGTTCGTCCGGGCCCCAGCCAATAGCCCTGGAACATCGGACCCGTGAGCCAAGCGCGCGCGAGATCGCCGCGATTGGGACGGTCTCGGCTGAAGCCCACCAGCGGATCCGAGGCGAGATGCTTCAGGTAGGGGCCGTGGCTGATCGCGAGCATGTGTACATGCCCGCCGCCGCATAGCACGAGGCGGCCAGCTTCGCCGGCCGCCTCGGCTTCCGACCGGCCTGCGATGAGCGACTCCATCATCTGGGTGAGGGCGGCGCTGACGACTTCGCCTGCGCGCCGGACGGCGTTGAGCTCGCGCTCGCTCTTGACGAGTCGCACCTCGCGGACGAGCTCATCGACGACGATCCACTGCGTGTCGGGGGTTTGCGCCTCGAGCTGCGCCCAGTACTTCATGGGTATCACGTCGCTTCCGACCAGTCCGACCCGCCGGCTGCCGAGCGTATGCACCACTTGCCCCACGGCCTCAAACGTGTTCCCGCAAGACCGAGCGCGGGCTGTTGCGATGAGCTCGGGACGCAGGTCATGTACATCCGCAAACAGCTCCGGCGCCTCCCCGCGCCGTAGAATCACTGCCGCAAACCCTTGCGGCCCACGGCGTCCCTGTCCCGGTTGATTGCCATAGTAGTTGGCGAGATAGACCAGGTCGGCGCATCGGTCGTAGGTGCCCGCGGAGCGGCTCCAGACGACCGCCACATCCAGAGACTGTGCGCGCATCGCCTCGTCCACGCGCCGCCAGCGCTCTGCGTATTCCTCAAGTGGAAAGTAGCGTGCCGTCATGGCGCTTCCAAGGGCTGCGGACCTGTTGGCAGAACACGTTCGGGGTGATCCGCGGACTCAAGGTCGTGAGGCAGTCGCCGAGCCGCGTAGACCATCAGTGCAATTCCCCCGAGCGCTCCCAGCAGTGTCGCCGTCAGCGACACGCGCACCGCCTCGACCCCATAAGTTCCGACCAGCGCATCATTCAGGAGACCGGCCACCAGCGGGCCAGTGCCCGGACCGATCAAATTCAACAACAGATAGAGCAACGCCGTGGTCAGTGTTCGCATGCTCACGGGCATGATGCGCTGCGCGATGGCCACCACGGGCGCCATGAAGGATGCCGAACATAGGATCGACGCGAAATAGAACGAGAACATCGAGGTCTGACTCGTGCTTGCGTGGAGAAACGCCCACATCGACAAAACCATTGTGCCGGCTGCTGCGGCCGGCATCCACAGATACCAGCGTATGTCGCGTGTACCGAGGCGATCGGCGAGGAGGCCGCCAGCCATCGTGCCGATGATACCGCCTACCCCTTCGATGGGTCCCATCCACGCGCCGATCGTGCCGGTGCTCATGTGAAAGAGACGCATGAGATAAACCGGTGTCCATGTTTCAAAGGCGTTCCCGGACAGTGAGAAGAGCCCGAGACCGACCGCGGCCGCAAGGAAGGATTTGCGCGAGAGAAGGATGCGCATCGTGTCGGTGACGGAATAAAAGCGCGTGTCCGCAGGAAACAGCTCCGCTTGGCCTCGCTGCGGCTCCCGAATGGTGAACCGCACGATGAGCGCCAAGATCAGACCCGGCATCCCCGCTATCATGAAAGCGACTCGCCAGCCGTAGAGTTCATTCGCCCAGCCGCCGACGATCAGCCCGAGTGCCATGCCGACCGAGATTCCGACGCCGTAAACTGCGAAGGCGGTGGCCCTGCGATGGGCGGGAAAGTAATCTGCTATCAGCGAGCACGCGGGCGGACTACACGCCGACTCACCCAATGCCACGCCAAAACGCGCGCCCGCCAATTGCGCGAACGTCACGGCGAAGCCCGAGAGTGCGGTCATCAGGCTCCAAATGCCGAGTCCGAGGGAGATTACCGACCGCCGCGAGCCGCGATCCGCCCAACGAGCAATAGGGATCCCTGCAAGAGAATAGACGGACGCGAATGCAAAGCCGGAGAGGAGCCCGAGTGAGGTGTCGGAAAGCCGCAACTCGTGCTTGATGGGTTCAAGGAGAATGACCAGCACGTACCGGTCCATCCAGTTGACGCTGTACACGCACAGCAGGATGGCGAGGACGTACCACGCATAGTGGGATCGACCCACGATCCCCGGGCGAGTCTGCGCGCGCGGGCTGGGCACGGAGTCCACGCCTAGGTGACTGCGCCGCTGCCGGCGCTCGAAAACACGCAGCCGATCCCGTCCGAGCGCGGATCTGCGGCGGCCCGAAGAGAACCGTCCGATCCCAGTCGGACGATTTGCGCATGGCCCACACGTTCGTCCCGCGCAGGGATGCGCGCCACATCCAGATCGTCGACTTTCAAAATCGTGTCGAGATCGGCCGGCGCATGCGCTTCGATCGCCACCGTGGGGCGCGCGAAGTCCATGTCCCGGGCGCCTACGACCCAGCGCGGCGCTCCGAGTACATCGGCCAGCGCCGCATTCATATCAAGAGCACCTGGAATGAGCTGAGCAAGGATTTGTGGTTGCGCACGGCCACCCATGGTACCCAAGGCCACCACGGTGCGCGCGTTGCGGCGGATGAGCACCGGTGAGAGCGTGTGTGCCGGCCGAGAACGAGGCGTCAGTTCATTGGGCGCCCCTGGTGTGAGCGAGAACCCGCGCGCACGGTTATGAAAAATCACGCCCGTATCGGGATCGAGGAGACCCGAGCCGAAGGTCTGATAAACGCTTTGGATGAGAGAGACGGCAACGCCGCTCGAGTCGATGGCGCAGACCGCGACGGTATCACCGTGAGCAGGGATCGGCGCTACCGGCGCTGCGCTTGCCTGCTCCCCGGCGGCACGTGCCTTGAGCCGCTGCCGCAACCTCTCCGGCGCAAACAGATCGCTCCAAGGGGTGGCCACTCGATGCGGATCGCCGAGATATTGGTCGCGGTCTTCCGCCGCCAGCAGGAGGGCCCACAGGAGGTGCCGGGCATTGGATCCCAACGATTCGATCTCGATCGCGAGGGAATCCAAGGCCGCGACCGCCTCCAGCAGCATGAAACCCTGCGAGTTGGGAGGGCTGGTGTGAATCTGGCAGGCGCGATGGTCCAGCTGCAACGGAACGGCAAGCTCAGTGTGGTGTTCGGCGAAATCGGCGAGGCTCAGCAGGCTTCCAAGGCGCTTGAGGCCCGTCACCAGCCTGTTGCCCAAGGAACCGGTGTAAAAGTCTGCGAGGCCATCGCGCGCTAGACCCTCGAGCGTCTTCGCGAGCTGCGGCTGGCGAATGACAGCACCTACGTCCAAGGGTTCGCCGCCCGGCAGAAACACGGCGCGGATGCCGGCATTGCGCATGAGCGTCGGACGGCGAACGAGAATACCGTTTGCCAGTGAGGGTGACACAGGGACTCCATCGGCAGCGGCACGGATTGCAGGGGCAAGCAGACGGTCACAGGGCAGTAAGGCGCCGAGTCCGTGGATCGTGCGCCAGCCGGCGATGACGCCGGGAACGGTAATGGAATCCGGGCCGCTGTCCGGCATCTCGCGGTAGCGCGTGCGCATCACGCCTGCAGTCATCTCCGCCCCAGCAGCGCCAGATCCGTTCACGGACCAAACTTTCCCGACTCCGTTGTCGACCAGCGCGAACAGGTCACCGCCGATCGAACATTGGTGGGGATACACCACCGTCAAGGTGGCAGCGGCGGCCAGCGCGGCGTCGATTGCATTTCCGCCCGCTGCGTACGCCTGTGCGCCTGCCTCAGTGGCTAGATAGTGCGGAGTCGTTACGGCACCTTCCACGTTCAGCGGTCCAGCGGCAGCCCCTCAATCAGAATAGTGCGGGTCGCGGCAGCTTCGGAGCCCTTCAGCCGCATCGGAAGGCAGCACATAAAGTACGTTCCGTCGGCCATGTTGCGCAGCTTGGCACCTTCAAGGATGACCACGCCGGCACCGCACAGAATGTGATGCGTGGGCCATTTCTCGGTCTGATCAGCACTTTCAATCGTAACGTAATCAATGCCCGCCAACCGTACTCCTTGATCGACGAGCGCCTGCGCGCCATCGCTGGTGATTCCGACCCAGGTGGAGCTGAATTCGCGCTTGTTCATCCGTAATTCGGAGTTTGAAGTTTTGAAGAGGACGCGAGTCGCGCCGTTCAGTTTTGCGTTGCGCACGGTTTCGGCGGTGATCGGCTGATCTCCTTGGGCGCTGACATCCACGACTCTGGCCGGGCCGACAAAAGTCTCGAGCGGCAATTGGTCAACCGTGAGGCCGTCGGGAATGAAATGCCTGGGCGCATCAATATGTGTTCCGGTGTGTGCGCCGATCAACCAGCGAGAAACTTCCGATTCGGCCCCATCGGCCATCCTGTGCACCGCGATCACTTCAGGCGGCTTGCCGTCGCGCCAATAGAGCATTCCCGGCTCCACATCCATCGTAATGTCATGAATTTTCATTGCATTGCCCTCTAGTGCTCGCTGAAAGGAGCGGCGGGGATCTCACCCGCTAGGCTTACTTCAGCATGGATTCTGATTTGGAACAAGAGTTCGTATTACGAACACGCGGTCGCCAAACTTAATCGACCGGCGGCGCTATCTCGACTTGTATGTCATGCAGTCACGACGTTAGAATTACGAACAGTAGTTCGCAATTCGAACTACGACTCCGTGTCATCGCGAATCCATTAAGCTTATCCAGAAAGTCGGAGTGCCACAGATATGTCCACTTTAAGCCCCTCGCAACTCGAAATGACAGCGCTCGAGCATGTGTGGTTTCACGTATCCACGCGTGAGTCCCTGACCGCACCCGGCGGGATGGTGGTGTTCGAAAGCGGGGAAGGCTGCTATCTGACGGACATACACGGTCGTACCTATCTCGACGGATTGTCGGGTGGAGCCTTCGTGACCAACATCGGCCACGGACGCAAGGAAGTGGCCGATGCGTTCGCGGAGCAGGCTGCCCGTCTCGCCTACGTCGCCCCCTACAATTTTGTCGGCACGCCCACGGTGGCCCTGGCGCAGAAAGTTGCGCGGCTCGCTCCGGGCGATTTGAACCGCGTGTTCTTCACGTCCGGTGGTTCCGAAGCGGTCGAGACCGCGCTTAAGATCGCGAAGCAATATCATGTTTTGAACGGCGAAAAGAAACGCACAAAGGTCATCAGCCGGCATGGCTCCTACCATGGCTCCACCTATCTCGCCATGAGCATCAGCGGGGCGAGCCACGACTACAACAGCAAGATGTTCGAGCCGCTGGCTCCCGGTTGCGTGCAGGTTCCCTGGCACAACTGCTACCGGTGTGAATTCGGCATGACCTATCCGCAATGCCAGACGCTCTGTGTTCGCACGGTGGAGCAGGCGGTTCTTCACGAGGGTCCCGAAACGATCGCTGCCATCATTGCCGAGCCCGTGCCTGCCGCGGCCACCATTCATACGCCGCCGCCCGACTACCTGCCGAAGCTGCGTGAGATCGCCGATAAGTACGGCATCCTTTTGATCATCGATGAAGTCATCAACGGTTTCGGGCGTACCGGCAAATTGTTTGCGTGCGAGCACTGGGGTGTGGTGCCCGATATCATGACGGTGGCGAAAGGCATCACCAGTGGCTACGCGCCAATGGGCGCGGCTATTGCCGGCCCGAAAGTGACCGCGAAATTCCATGCGGCGCAAGGTCGTGAGGCCGGTCTCAATCACGTGCTCAGCTTCGGCGGGCATGCCGCGGCGGCCGCGGCAGCCCTCAAGAACATCGAAATCATGGAGCGCGAGCGGTTGGTGGAGAACTCCGCGACGATGGGGACCTATTTGCTCGACGGACTGTCGGCGCTCAAGACGCATCCGCTGGTCGGAGACGTGCGTGGGCTGGGGCTGCTTGCGGCCGTCGAACTGGTCCGGTCCAAGGCGACCCGCGAGCCCTTCAGGCCGAGCGATCAGATGCAGGCGAAGGTCACGGCGTATATGCGCGATCAGGGTCTGTTGGCGCGAGTTTACCAAGTCATCGAAGTCGGACCCCCGCTCGTTGCCGGACGCAAGGAAGTGGAGAAGATCGTCGACGTCATCGAGCGCACGGTGCACTGGTTTGCCGGGGAGACGGGCATCGCATGAAGCTGGCTGTCATCATTGGGGCCGGGGTCATCGGCTGCGCCATCGCGCTACAACTCTCGCGCAAGGGCTACCGCACGACGAATGTGGACAAGAATGCCGAAGTCGGGTCGGGGTCGACAGCGAACTCATGCGCAATCGTGCGCTTCTCCTATTCGACGCCGGAAGGCGTCATGTTGGCCCACGAGGGCTGTCACTACTGGCTGAACTGGCCGCAATTCCTCGGCGCCCCGGACGAGCGGGGCTTGGCGAAGTTCATCCAGTGCGGGCACTTGATGCTGCGCATCAACGAGTCCGATCGTGCGCAAGTGATAGAACGCTACAAGGAACTCGGCATCCGCTTCGAGTCATGGGACAACGAGACGATCCGGAAACGCCTTCCGTTCATGACGACCGAGTCGTTCTTTCCGCCGAAGCCCGTCGACGATCCGTTATTCTGGTCCGATTCCTCAAGCGAGATCGCCGGAGGCATTTTCACGCCCGATGCAGGCTATATCCCGGATCCGCTGCTTGCAACCCACAATTTGCGTCGCGCAGTCGAGGCAGCCGGCGGGAGCTTTGTGATGCGGCGGCAAGTCGTCGCGATCGAGCGCCGTCATGGTCGAGTGGCGGGGGTAGTGCTCGACGATGGAAATCGGATCGCCGCCGATGTGGTCGTCAACGTCGCCGGCCCGTACTCCGCGCTCGTTAATCGTATGGCCGGCGTAGAGGCTGACATGTCGATCAAAACCCGGGCCCTGCGGCGCGAGGTACATCATCTGCCAGCGCCGAGCGATGTCGACTTCGAGCGGCAGGGCGTCATGACATCGGACTCGGATGTCGGCGTCTACTTCCGTCCGGGCTCGGGCAACAGTATCACGCTGGGTTCGACCGACCCGGTCTGCGACCCGAAAACGTGGGTGGATGACCCGGATCAGTGTAATCGAGAGATCACGGAAACACAGTGGAAGGCCCAGGTGTATCGCCTGGCGCGACGAGTGCCGGCTCTTGCAATCCCGAACCAGGCCCAAGGAGTGGTTGACATGTACGACGTTGCCGACGATTGGATTCCGATCTACGACAAATCGGCGCTGCCCGGCTTTTACATGGCGATCGGAACCAGCGGACATCAGTTCAAGAACGCCGGCGCGGCCGCGACGTTGATGGCTGAACTGGTGGAAGCCTGTGAGGCCGGGTTGGATCACGACCATGAACCGCTGCAGCACCATTTGCCGTACACCGGGTGCGTACTGAATACGGGAGCATTTTCCCGTTTGCGCGCGGTGAATCGCAACAGCAGCTTCAGCGTGCGTGGCTAACCGGCCATGACCACTCGTGCAGACAACGACCTCATGACGCGCATCACGCGAGGATCCCCCGCCGGCACGCTGCTGCGCGAGTACTGGCAGCCGGCTGCCTTGTCCGAGGAGCTTAGTTCCGAGCGACCGATCGTGCCGGTAAGGCTCTTGGGCGAAGAGCTGGTGCTGTTTCGAGACGCCGGCGGGCGCCTGGGACTCATGGAGCGACGCTGTCCTCACCGCGGCGCCGATCTGTGCTTTGGCCGACTGGAGGACGGTGGCTTGCGCTGTGCGTTTCACGGCTGGTTGTTCGATGCGACCGGGCAGTGTCTGGAGCAGCCAGCCGAGCCTTCGAACAGCACGGCCTATCGCCACCTACGGCATCGATCCTATCCTTGTGAAGAGCGCAACGGCGTCATCTTTGCATACCTCGGGCAGGGTACGCCGCCCGGATTCCCTGCTTTCGATTGCTTCCAGGCGCCGGACGAGCAGACCTTCGCATTCAAGGGACTGTGGCAGTGCAACTGGCTACAGGCTGTGGAAGTGGGAATAGACCCGGCGCATGCCTCGTACCTGCACCGATTCCTGGAGGATGAGTCGACGGATGCCTCTTACGGACGCCAATTTCGCAGCACCGCTGCTGATTCCGGCCTGCCGCTGACGAAAATCCTGCGCGAATATTCGCGTCCCGCCATCAGGACAGAGGACACGGACTACGGCTTCCGCCTGATCACCACACGCGCGCTCGCCGACAACCGCATGCACTATCGGATCACGAATCTCGCTTTTCCCAATGCCATCGTGATCCCGATGAGCAATGAGATGACCATCACACAGTGGCACGTGCCCCTCGATGATGTCAGTTGCTACTGGTACTCGATCTTCACGAGCTTCGCTGCGCCGGTCGATCGGGACACCATGCGTCGCCAGCGTCTACAGCACCACTCATTGCCGGACTATCGGCCGAATACCGGCCGTTTCAACGATTGGGGTTTCAGCGCCGCCGAGCAGGCGACCAAAACGTACACCGGCATGGGAATGGACATCAACGTTCACGATCAGTGGGCGGTCGAATCGCCGGGCGAGATATTCGACCGCACCACGGAACACCTAGGTAAGTCGGACGTAGGAATCATCAAGTACCGCAAGCTTCTGCACGCGGCCATTCGCGCGCTCAAGGACGGGACCCGCCCACCGTTTGCGCTCGATCCCGGCACCGCGGCAGCAGTGCGCGGGCCCATTGCGGTCGATGCCATCGGACCGGCGAGCGAACAGGCCGACATCTGGGTGCAGCGCGACCGTGAGCGGCGCCAACACTGCGCATGGGCGAGCATCGACGAGTAGCTTGAAGGGGACGGTATGAGCGCTGACGGCATCGGCGGAATCGGACGCAGCGACTTCATTGCGCGCCATGCGTTGTGGGATGACGAACAAGCACAGGCGGCCGCGGAGCTGCCGGGTCGCGCGCGCGCGGCCAATATCCGCACCGTGCGTATCTCCTTCGCCGATCAGCACGGCATCCTGCGGGGCAAGACGCTCGTGGTGGATATCCTCGAGTCGGTGCTAAGGAACGGCTGCTCAATATCGAGCACACTGCTTCTCAAGGACACAGCGCACCGCACGGTGTATCCGGTATGGCAAAGCGACGCCGGAATGAATCTTGCCCAGTTGACCGGAGGGAGCGACGTCGTGCTGGTGCCTGATCCCACGACGTTTCGGCTGCTGCCCTGGGTGCCCGGATCGGCATGGATGCTCGCGGACTGCTATTACCAGACCGGTTCACCCGTGCCCTTTTGCACGCGCAGGCTGTGCCGCACCCTGCTCACCAAGCTCGAGGAAGCCGGCTACCGCTATCTTGCCGGCCTCGAGCTCGAATTCTATATCTTCAAGCTGGTCGACCCGTGCCTTGACCCGCAGCAGTGCGGACAACCCTCGCACCCGCCGCAGGTCGGTATGCTGGCGCACGGCTATCAGTACCTGACGGAGAATCGATTCGATGAGCTCGAGCCGATTCTCGACCGGCTGCGCGCTGCGCTCATTGAACTCGACCTACCGGTGCGGACGCTCGAGGCGGAGATGGGTCCGAGTCAGTGCGAGATCACCTTTGGCCCCGTCGAGGGACTGCGGGCCGCGGACAACGTCGTGCTGGTGCGCAGCGCCATTAAACAGATCTGCCGCCGCAATGGCTACCATGCGACGTTCATGTGCCGGCCTGCGCTACCGAACATGGCCTCGAGCGGCTGGCACCTGCACCAGTCCTTGCTGGACGCGCTCACGGGGCGCAATGCCTTCGTGTCGACCGACGAGCGCGAGACGCTCTCGCCGTGCGGGCGCCACTTCGTGGCCGGGTTGCTGCAGAACGCAGAGGCCTCTTGCCTGTTCGCAACCCCGACCATTAACGGATACAAGCGCTACAGGCCGTACTCCCTTGCGCCCAATAAGATCGTCTGGGCGCGGGACAATCGAGGCGCAATGATTCGGGTAATCGGCGGGCCGGGAGATCCGGGAACACATGTCGAGAATCGCATCGGCGAATCGGCTGCCAATCCTTATCTGTACTTCGCCTCGCAAATCGTGGCCGGAATGGATGGCATCGCTCGCAAGGTGGAACCTCCACCGGCTGCCGACAGCCCCTACGACTCCAACTCGCGAGTGCTTCCCGCAAACATTCTGGAGGCCATCGCCGCGCTTCGGCGGAGCACACTGTTTCGCCAGCAGCTCGGCGACCCGTTCGTCGACTACCTGCTCACGATCAAAGACTTTGAGGTACATCGCTTTCTTTCTGAAGATGTGACCGACTGGGAGCATCGAGAATATTTCGAGCTGCTGTAGTCGCGCTCGGCGCCTTGCTGCGGTTGGCGCGATGGACTAACATGATCTGTATTTCGAACACTGGTTCGTACTTCGAACAATGCTTTAGTCGCTGCAACGAGGAACAACAGTGATCTGCATGACCATCGATGGACGGAAGGTCGCGGGAGCCGATACTTACGGCGTAGTGAATCCCGCCACCGGCGAGATCTTCGCGGAAGCTCCGCAGTGCAGTGAGACCGAGCTTGAGGACACGATGGCGGCGGCCAGTCGCGCCTTCCGCAGCTGGCAGCGCGATGACAGTGCGCGCCGCGCGGCTTTGTTACGCGCCGCTGAGATTGTTGCCGTGCATGCGGATGAGCTCGGACGCCTGGTCACTATGGAGCAGGGCAAGACACTCGCCAACGCGATCCGCGAAGCAAACGGCGCGGCCGCCCGGCTGCGCTACACGGCGGGGCTCGAAATTCGGAGCGATGTCGTGCACGATCAGGACGCGGTGAGGGTCGAAGTGGGGCACCGCCCCTACGGTGTAGTGGCTGCGATCACTCCGTGGAACTACCCGGTGATCGTTGCGGCCGGCAAGATCGCCGCCGCCGTCCGCGCCGGTAATACCGTGGTTCTCAAGCCCTCACCCTTCACACCACTCGCGACGCTGCGCCTGGGCGAGATCCTGCAGGACGCCTTCCCGGCGGGCGTCGTCAACGTGATATCCGGCGGCGATGAACTCGGCAAGTCGATGGTCAGGCATCCCGCCGTGCGCAAGATCTCCTTTACCGGGTCCACCGAGGCGGGCAAGCACATCCTCGCCGCCGCCGTGCCGGACATGAAGCGCGCGACGCTGGAACTCGGCGGGAACGACGCGGCCATTGTGCTCGATGATGTGGATCCCGCGGCCATCGCGCCTAAACTCTTCTGGGGCGCCTTTCAGAACAGTGGACAGGTATGCACGGCCATCAAGCGACTGTATGTTCATGAGCGGGTGTTCCAGCCCTTGGCGCAAGCACTCACCGAGCTTGCGCGGACCGTGCGGGTCGGTGACGGGCTCGACCCGGCTTCAGAACTCGGCCCCGTGAGCACCGAACCGCAGCTACGACGTGTCGAGGAGCTGGTTGCGGACGCGAAGGCGTCCGGAGGGCGCCTTCGCGTGGGCGGCGCTCGCATTGGACCGCGCGGTTACTTTTTCGCTCCTACTTTGTTCGAGGAGCTTACAGACAAATCGCGGCTAGTCGCAGAGGAGCAGTTCGGGCCGGTTCTTCCGCTGCTTCCCTATACCGACATCGAGGATGCGATCGAGCGTGCTAACGCCACGCAGTATGGTCTGTCCGGTTCGCTGTGGAGTTCAAGTGCGGAGCGCGCACTTGCACTCGCCGCGCAACTCGATTGCGGCACGGTATGGATCAATCAGCACCTCGTGGTCGTTCCAGCATCGCCGATTGCCGGTCACAAATGGTCAGGCTTCGGTGTGGAGAACGGCAGCCTGGGCTTGATGGAACTCATGCAAGTGCAGACCGTAATGCAGCCCCGGACGTGAGCCCGAGTATGCCGCCGGAAACCGCGAGTCCTGCGCCAACCCCTATCGCTGCGCTCCCGCGTCTGCGGCTGGCACAGCTACCCACTCCGCTCGAGGACGCGAAGCGCTTGACCAAAGCGCTCGGCGGACCACGAATCCTTCTGAAGCGCGACGATCTGACCGGGGTGGGGCTCGGCGGCAACAAGGTGCGCAAGCTGGAATTCGTCATCGGGCGCGCGGTTGCGGAGGGAGTGGACTCGCTGGTCGTCTGTGGCGGATTTCAATCGAACCTCGCCCGTATCGCCGCGGCCATCGGCAATCGTCTGGGACTCGAAGTTGTACTGGTCCTCGGGGGTGAGCCTGGTGAACCGCGTCTGCCGGTTGGAAACCTGCTGCTCAATCGGCTCTATGGTGTCACCGTCCACACCATTGACACCACGCCTCGCTGGGAATTCGGCACGGCGGTCGACGATGTGGCCGAAGACCTTCGGCGGCGCGGCAGGCGACCGTTCGTCGTGCCGTTGGGCGGGTCGGGTCCCGAGGGGATGGCCGCGTATGTCAATGCGACGGAAGAGTTACTGGGGCAGCTCGCGGAGCTGGAGCTGCGGCCCTCGCTCTTATACGTTGCACTGGGATCGGGTGGGACGTTTTCGGGCTTGCTTCTAGGCGCACTCAATCAGCGTGCGCCGTACCAGGTCGTGGGAATCAGCGTGAGCCGGACCCGCGAATATCTGTTCGAGCATATTCCGCCCTCGGCGGCGGCCGCCGCCGAGGTGCTCGGCCTCAAGCGGCGACCGTGCACGTCGGATTTGTGCCTGGACGATGGCTATATCGGAGCGGGATATGGTGTGGTGACGGAAGGCTGTCGCAACGCGATTTCACTCGTCGCCCGCACGGAAGGTGTACTGCTTGATCCGGTGTATTCGGGCAAGGCGATGCACGGCTTGATGGATCATATTCAAAGCGGCCGGATCGGCTCACATGAGACGGTGGTATTTCTTCATACGGGCGGTTGGCCGGCACTGTTCGCGTACGATGCGACGGTCCTGGGAGTGGGCTGAAGCTCATGAACAAACCTGTTCGCAGCCTGATCGAAGGCAAGCCGGTGCTGGTGGCTATCGATACGCACAAGACGATTTACCCACGTGTTCCGCAACTGATTGAAGCCGCCCGCAAGCACGGCGTCCCCATTGTATTCGCGGGCGATGCCTCTGCCGAGATCACGACTCAAGGCGTCGCACGATCCAATGAATACGTGATTCGCCGCCGGCGCTACTCGGTATTCTACGGTACGGAGCTGCCGATTCTGCTGAATGAACTCGGCGTGAGCACGGTGATTCTCGCCGGCGGCGAGACCAGCGTCAGCGTGCACTACAGCTTCGTGGATGCTCATCAGTACGATTACTTCTGCCGCGTGGTCGAGGATTGCGTGGCGGGCTCATCGCCGCGCGCGCATGAAGCGGCATTGCGGGCCATGGAGTACATGCAAACCGGCGCTCGACGTCAATGCGACGAAGTGATCGCCGCGTTTGGCACCCTGCCCACCGACGCTCAAAAGGCAAACTGAGCAAATTCATGGCTACTGGAAACACGAGTCTAGAATCCTTGATCGTCGGCAAGCCGGTATTGCTCGTCATCGACGTGCAAGGAGACATCACGTCGTCGCGTCATGATGCGGTGCGCAACTTTCCGATGCCACACTACGAAGAGTACATGCAGAGAGTGCCGGCGCTCATCGCCGCCGCGCGGGCGTGCGAGGTGCCCATCATCTACATGCAGGAGGTGCACCATCCAAGCATGATCGACTTCGGACGGGAACTCGACGGGTTTGAGCGGGTTCACTGCCTGGAGAACTCCCCAAGCACTGCCATCGTCCCGGAAGTGGATCGCAGACCGGATGACTTTTGGGTCCGCAAGCGCCGCTATTCCTCCTTCTTCGGTACGGATCTGGAGATCCTGCTTCGCGGCCTGAAGGCGAGAACCCTGCTGATGGTGGGCGGATTCACGGACGTCTGCGTACACTATGCGTTCGCCGACGCCCACCAACGCGACTATGTGTGCCGCGTCGTCGAAGACTGCGTAGCCGGATCGTCTTACGAGGCGCATGAGGCGGCGCTCGCCGCCATGGACCACTTGCAGCACGGCTGCGGCTGTTTTCGTGATGATCTGATTAGCGCCTTGCGGAGCTGGGCGGCGTCCGCCGCGTCCGGGTGACTACCGGACCCTCGATTGGGCAAGAGCCCTGGGTCGTACCCGGCGGCGAGACGCCGCATCGAACGGGCTATGCATGGTTCGTGCTGATCGTTCTCGTGGCCGTCTACGGTGCGAATTTCGCTGATCGCTACATCTTCATCATCATGATGGAGCCCATCAAACGGGACTTGCACCTATCCGACACGCAGCTTGGGCTCATCAGCGGCCTGGCGTTTTCAGCCATCTACTCAGTCGCTGGACTCGCGGTCGCGCGTTGGGCCGATCTCGGCAATCGGCGCTCGATCATCGCGGCGGCGCTGGCGGCATGGAGCGCACTCACGGCACTGTGCGGGCTCACCAACAGCTTCTTTCAGCTGCTCATCGCCAGGATGGGTGTTGGAGTAGCCGAGTCGGCGTGTAGCCCGCCGGCGTACTCGCTGATCTCCGACTATTTCCCGCAGCGCATGCGTGCGTTGGCGTTCTCCATCTATTCGGTCGGACTGTCCGTCGGACTTGCCGTGGGCTTCATCCTGGGCGGATGGATCGGCGAGCATTTCGGCTGGCGGGCGGCGTTCATTGCGATAGGCATACCCGGCATACTGCTCGCCATCCTGACTCGCGTGTCGGTGCGCGAGCCGCAGCGCGGCACATCGGATTCGGGCGCGGTCGATGCGACGCGATACTCGACGCGCGCCGCCGCGGCGTACATGCTTAAGCGACCGTCGTTCGTGGCCTACATGCTGGGCTCCTCACTGTTCGCATTCGCGGGCACCGCGCTCGATTCCTGGGCGCCGCTGTTTCTGATGCGCGTCCACGGTCTGCCGGAAGGAGAAGTCGGACTGTGGACGGGGATCCTCGGCTCGATCGCCGGCCTGACTGGCGCGGTCACGGGCGGGTGGCTTGCGGATCGATTGTCGGTGCGCAACTTACGCTGGAATCTATGGGTGGCCTTGGCGGGAGTCGCGTTGGAAATTCCATCGACCTTGTTGTTCCTGTTCGCGACCACGCATACAGTGCCGCTGTTCTATTTCGCGTCCGTGTTCCTCGATGCGGTGTATATGCCGCCGACCATTGCCATCACTCACGCGCTTATGCCGCTGCGGATGCGCGCCCTGGCATCCGCAGTGCTTCTGCTCGGCTACAATTTGATAGCCACCGCGGGCTGCAATTTCGTCATCGGTTACCTCAGCGATCGCTGGGAGTTTTCGCTGCACGTGGATTCGGTCCGATATGCCATGGCGATCACACAGCTCGCGGCCGTCGCCGGCGCCGTCTGCACGATCTTTGCCATTATCCGCATGCCGCGCGATTTTCGTGAGCACTTCGCGAGGTAGCCGTGGGAGTCGAGATCGTCATTCGAAATGCCAATGTGCTCACCATGGATGAGAGCCGCGAGCACGATAGCCCGCGCGCCATCGCCGTTGACGGGGGACGGATCCGCGCCGTTGGATCGGAAGAGCAGATTGCGCCGCTCGCGGATGAGAATACGCGCGTACTCAATCTGAGCGGAAAGACGGTTCTTCCGGGCTTCATCGACTCTCATGTGCATTTCATGCAGACCGGCTTAGGGAGCTTGGGGCCGAAGGTGTACGGAATCACTGCGCGCAACGCGGTGCTCGAAATAGCCGCAGATGCCGTCGGTAAATTAGGGCCGGGTCAGCCGCTCCTGGTGCATGGTTGCTGCCTTCACGATCTGGACGCGGCGCTCACGTTGGCCGATCTGGATCGGCTCGCGCCGAAAAATCCTGTGATGGTGATGGATCTGGGCGCCCATGCGAGCGTATTCAACTCGCAGGCTTGGAAGCTGCTGCACCTGCCGCCGGATACACCAGGCATCGATATGGCAGCAGACGGCACCCGAAGCGGTCTGTTGTGCGGCACTGCGAACACGCGCGCCCGCTACGAATACTATGGCCAGGTCATCGATGACGAAACCCGCGTGGCCGCCTTGCGCCGGGCATCGCAAATGGCGCTCGAGTTGGGCATAACGACTGTGCACGCGCTCGACGGTGGTAGTGAGGACGGGCGCGGCTGGCTGCCGCAGCGCGATGTGGAAGTGCTGATGCGTGAGCAGCATAGACTGCCGATCAGAACGGTTATCTATTTTCAATCCACCCGGGTCGAGCTGGCGCGCCGCTGGGGCCTGCCGCGCATCGGTGGGTGCGTCTGGATCGACGGCAGTTACTTCGAGCACACCGCAGGTCTCTCACAACCGTACACCGATCAACCGGGTACGTGCGGCTGTCTCTATTTCACCCAAGAGGAACTCGATGCCTACGTCTGGGAAGCGCATTGCGCCGGACTGCAGGTCAGCATGCATGCCATCGGCGATGCGGCGATCGAGCAGCTGCTGAATGCCATCGAGCGCGCTTTGCAAAAGGAACCGCGCGCCGACCACCGTCACAGGATCGAGCATTTCAGCCTGCCGACCCTGAGCCACATCGAACGCGCCGCGCGGCTCGGCGTGATCGCCTCCATGCAGCCGAATTTTGCTGCGCACCCCGCGTTGGACGAGGCCGGCCGCAGGACCGGACGTGGATTGGAAGCGCTGCTGGGTGCCGAGCGCTTCGAGCGCCGGCATCCTTATCGCCGGCTCATCGATTCCGGCATCCTGGTCGCGGGCGGCTCCGACTCGGACCCCGAGCCGATGGGGCCGTTGATCGGGGTGCAGCAGCTCGCGAGCCATCCCGAAGCCGCGCGCCGCTTGACGCCCTACGAGGCGCTGCAGCTGTACACCGTGAACGGGGCACACGCGGCGTTCGAGGAAGCCGACAAGGGAACCCTGGCCATCGGCAAGTTCGCCGATCTTGTTGCACTCGGGGAGGATCCACTGGCCGCGTCCGCGACGACTCTTGCGAGTATTCCGGTCGAACTCACCATGGTCGCAGGTCATATTGCCTATCAACGTGGGGACGGGGAAACCTAAACCCTGTGCCCGGCGCCACTCAATACCCATCAGGAGCCTAGCCAATGTCCATGTATCCCGAAGCCCTAGGGCGCCCCATCGTCTGCGACATGACTTTCCCGCAAGGGCCGACCGGCGCGCATGAGACCCCGAAATTCGATGCGGCGCTGACGGAGCGCGCCGAGTACGGCGTGACGTTTACTTCCATTACCGTCGCCAGCGATGAGCTGTCGGTCGGCGACACGGTGCGCTGGATTGCGGCCGCGCGCAGATACTTTGCATCCCGCTCCGAGCAAGTCGTATTCGTCGAGAAAGTCGCGGACATTCGCTCCGCCCACGCCGCCGGGAAGATCGCCGTCAATCTGCATTTCCAGGGCAGCAATCCGATCGCCGGGGATCTGAGTCTAGTCGAGGTCTATCGTCGCCTTGGCATCGGCCACATGCTTCTCGCCTACAACTACCGCAATCTGACGGGCGATGGGTGCCACGAGCCTAACGACGCGGGGTTGAGCGTGTTCGGCAAGGAGCTGATCGCCGAAATGAACCGGGTGAAAATGATCGTCGATCTCGCGCACACCGGTATACGAACGTCGCTCGAGGCAGTCGAGGCTAGTACCCAGCCGGTCATCGTGTCGCACTCGAACTCCAGGGCAGTATGGGATCACCAGCGCAACATCCCCGATGAGCTTGCCAAGGCCGTGGCAGCGACGGGTGGTGTCATTGGAGTAAATGGTGTGGGGCTGTTCCTTAGCGGCGCCCGGAGCGATGCCTCTGCAGAAGCCATTGCCCGGCACGTCAATCACTACGCAGAACTCGTTGGCCCCGAGCACGTCGGTATGGGACTCGATTCGGTCTATGACTTGAAGTTCTACATAGAGGGTTTCGCCCGCAAGAATATGGATCGGTACCGGACGGGCGGCTACTTCAAAGGGACGCCGCAATTCGCGGGGGTCAACGTCATCCCACGCCTGGCCGCTTTGCTGCTCGCGTCAGGGTGGAGTGTTGCCGATGTCAGGGGGTTTCTCGGCGAGAACTGGCTGCGCATATTGGAGCGCATTTGGTAGCGCGGCTTGGGCGAGGGTCACTCTCTTGTCACCGTAGGTGCGGATCTTCCGGTGTGACGGTACGGCGGTATTTGAAGGACCCCGGGACGCCGGCGCTTTGGCCGCGTGAGCCGAGACCAAGCTCGGGCCTTACATCGAGTACGTGCTCGGATGGGTGGAAGCGGCGCGGCCGCAGTGGAAACCGGATACGGTGCTGTTTTCGGGAGATTCGTAAGCGCGGCTCTGGGCGCATCGCAACGTTCCGTCACATGTTTCGTCGCATTTCGACGCGAAACTCAACCTGGCATTCTTCTGCCGTTGGAGAATAATGTGCGCGAGCAGAGCAGCTAAAGTTTGGATTTCGGGGGTGGATGGATTCCAAGGGGAGGTGCAATTGGGCCTGGCTCAAAGCATTGCGAGGAGGCGCAGCGACAAATCGCGCTCCTCATGCCAATAAACGGTTCGATAAAAGATGAATAAAACAATATAATATATTGATTTTATTAATATTGTTGCTGGCTCCCCGGGACGGATTCGAAATCGCAATGAAAATGCCGGGAATTTCTGCTGTTTCCCGACTTCGCTTTACGCAGATACCCCCAAACATGCCCCCGCCGATGATTGGCTGTTTCCGGACACGCCTAGCGTTTCCTGGAAGTCGAGAGTCACTGCGCGGACATTGTTGTACCCCCCCCTCTTTGGGTCGGTCCAAAGGCGGATAGAGCTTGCCCCGCTGAGCAGGCCGGCCACGTTTCTTGATTATTGACAATCCAAAAAGTATGTATTACATTACGTAATACATATGGAGTTGATGATTATGGCAACGCGCACTGTCAGGTTCGACGAAGAAACGGAAAAGGTTCTGAGCGAAGTGCGCGCGGCGACCGGGTTGCCGATATCCGAAGTACTCAAGCGGGGTCTTCGGGCTCTGCAGACGCACGTGAGACAAATCCCTGAACGTACGCCCTATGAGATTTACAGTGAGTTGGATTTGGGGCCCGGAGGCTACGCGATAGCTTCATCCTCGAATACGCGGGAGGGCGTTCGGCTGGCGTTGAAAAGAAAGCACGGCCGATGATTTTGGTCGACACAGGGCCGCTCGTGGCGCTGTTCGATCCGAAGGACGATCACCATGCACGCTGCGCTGGAGTCCTCAGGTCCATACGGGAGCCGTTGTGTGCCACAGTGGCGGTACTCACCGAGGCATTTCACATGCTCGAGCCACAGAGCGTGGGCTCCGATAGGCTGAGAGAATTCATCGCAAGGGGAGCGATGTCGGTGTGGTTCTTTGATCTAGCCGCGTTGACACGGGCATTTGAATTGATGGAACTGTACGCCGACCGCCCAATGGACCTCGCCGATGCATCGCTCGTAGTCACCGCCGAAGCCCTCGAGACGCGCAAAATATTTACGCTCGACAGAAATGACTTTGCGACTTACCGGGTTCGTCGCGGGCATCGGCACTACGCTCTTGAAATATTGGGATGAGCCAATGCGTCTACCGAAACTGACCTGAGGGGACGGGAAGCGGAATGGCGGCGGTGTGAACAGGCGTCTGGTTTGGACGCCGGTCGGCGCCGCAAGCTGTTGATTCCTCGCGCGCGAGGTCTCACAAAGGTGGGCAATTTGCGGCACCTGTTCACACCATTGTCGACATCCAATGCGCGAAGGGCGAAGGGTAAGCCGACGCGGATACGCTCGAGCGTTTCCTGCTTTCGCGCACGACAAGCGGTGCGGCTTCCGTCCAACCACTCGCAATGTCCGTCAAAACCAGACTATGGATGTAACTGCCCCGGTTCACTGGCCCGCAATGAGCAACCAGATCCATTTCCATGCCGCCAGGGGACGGCTCATTCCAATCCGCAAAGGTGCGCAACCGTATGCGCCGGCGCGGCTCGGGCTCGATCCGCCGACGCTTCTTTGAGCGCGTCACCGAGCGCGGCGCACGCAGCAGCCGGTCTACCGTCGCCGCACTCATCGCTAGCACTTTCGCCCGGATCGTTGCATCCAGGTTCAGATGTCCATGGCGCTCCAAAGCGGGCAGCAATATCGGCAACAATGCCTTCAGCCGCTTACTACAGACTCGATCGGATGCCTCCCAGAGAACGATCAGCGCGCCGCGGGCGGCCTCGTCGTAAAGCGATGGACGGTTGCGTGTCTGGCGACCTTTCTTGACCGATTGACCGTTCAATACACGGATCGCCGACTTCTCGTGATAGCCGGTGCTGGCAACGAACTCGTCCAAAATCTTACGCTTCTGCTTGACCGTAGCCGACCGATAACGCACCCGAATCGCCTCGGCGAGTTCGGCCCGCACGGTATGAGTCATCTTCCTGTCCATAGCGCCTCCCAGGTTGGAAGGCGACATGGTGACAGACGCTCATCGGTAACATTTCAGGTGAGGCAAGCACCGTATCCGGTAACATTCTTCTTGAGGCAACGCGGACATCCCAGGGCGGTTCAGCGCGCACTGCGCGCGGCCAGCGCGCCATAGCACCTTCTGCGCGGTGGGGGTATCGGCGCTGGGGTACCACTCTTCGCGAGAGACAGATACCCCCAAAAATACCCCCAGCACTCACTCGCTGGAAAATCACGTTGCAATAGAATCAAACACCTGCGGCCGCGACATTTCGGTGCCGCAGAGCGGAATCGAACCGCGGCCCGGGCTTTGGATTCGAAGTGGCAAACGAGGGCTCAATTGCATACCCGAAAATAGCGCAGCAGATTCTCAGGAAAGATCTGTAACTGACAGATTTTACTGGCTCCCCCGGACGGATTCGAAATTACGTGGAAAACAGCGGTAATTTCAACATTTTCGCGGCGTCGCTTCGTGCCGATACCCCCAGAGGTACCCCCGCCAATGAATGGCTGTTCCCAGACGCGCCTGGCGTGTCCTGGACGTCGAAATCAGAGAATAGTTAGTCCCGCTCATCTCCCTTGACTGGATCCACCTTCGGCGCGCGTCGAAGGTACTTAATCAGGTCCTTCGGCCTGGCGGATCCGGCACGTTGCTGCAGGAACTCGCTGGCTGTGCGCAATGCCCCAACCTTCTCCGCGACGGCGGCGGCGATGAACTGATTCAGTGACACCCCGTCAATCTTCGCGAGTTCGGCAGCCGCGTTCTTCACGGAATTCGGCAGCTTCAGGGGATACGTGCTCTTACTCATTTGGCTAGCTCCTTCAACAACTCGGCTGGTGTCAGCGTCCGAACACCGAACTGTATTGTTGCGGGTCGAAAGTCATTCACATTGTGCGTAACTACCGCCGAAGCTCTTCCGTTAACTGCAGCTTCGAGAACCATCTCATCTGCGGGATCCCGCAGTTGCGGGCGCCAGAGAAAGTTTAGCTCGATGGGTTCCGCTGCGCTCGCAAACGCTGCAAGGAATCCTTCGACATCCGCAGCATTCATGCCGGTTGCTAGTTGCTGCTCCGCCCGCAGCAACACTGACTCGTACTCGAGAAAGAGAGCGGTCGTTACCAGTGGTACGCAGCGCCTTTCAGCGATGGCAAATAGCACCCGATTGCTGGCTCCACGCTGACTTCTCAACCCCGCCACTAACACAGAGGTGTCGAGCACAAGACGCATATTCAAATTATATGTGACATCCTATGGGATGTCTAGGATATGCGAAACAGCAACGCAGACTGTAACGGAGTTTCGGGCCGAATGACCGGAAACGGGCCTGACACGGGCGCCTCCCGGCCCGACTCCGGTCTGACCGTATGGATTCGCGCCAATGCAAGGCGAACTGGTGCTATCGGCCAATACCCGCCACCGGCAGCTCCAGAATCGGTGCCACTTAGGGAAACTCTGATTTACCGGTAGAGTCTGATACTTCAACGATTACCACGCGAGCGGGATGATGAAGCAACAGACACTGACGGGATTCGAGCGCTACGGGAAGACGACGCGACGTGCGCAGTTTCTGGCCGACATGCACCTGATAGTGCCCTGGGCGGAACTGGCTGCGGTAGTCGAGCCGTTTTATCCGAAGGTCAGCGAAGCGGGCGGTCGACCGCCGCTGCCGCTTGAGCGGATGCTGCGGGTGTACTTTCTGCAGCTGTGGTTCAACCTGTCGGATCCGGCGGTTGAGGAAGAGTTGTACGACTCGGCCGCGATGCGCAACTTCGTCGGCATCGATTTGGGAGTGGAAGCGGCGCCCGATGAGACGACGGTGTGCAAGTTTCGCCATCTGCTGGAGAAGCACAAACTGGGGAAGAAACTGCTGGCGACCGTGAACGAGCACTTGAGGCGCAGCGGCATCAAGATCACAACCGGCACGATTGTCGATGCGACGATCATCGGAGCGCCGAGTTCGACGAAGAACAAAGACGGCAAGCGAGATCCCGAGATGCATCAGACCTCGAAAGGCAAGCAATGGTATTTCGGCATGAAGGCCCATGTTGGAGTCGATAGTCGCACCAAGCTGGTTCACACCGTTCTCGCCTCGGCAGCCAATGTGGCGGATTGCTTGGCCATGCCGCACCTGCTGCATGGGAAGGAGACCCGGGTGTGGGGTGACCAAGCCTATCGGGGGCAAAAGGCTGCGATGCGCGCCGCCGCGCCTCGGGCCAGGGACTTCACCAACCAACGATATCGCTGGGGCGAGCGCATTGATGAGGCGATCAAAGCGACCAACCGCACGAAGTCCCGGGTGCGTGCCAAGGTCGAGCATGTTTTTGGCGTCATCAAGCGGGTCTTCGGCTTCCAGAAGGTGTGCTACCGAGGTCTGGAGAAGAACCTGCATCGACTCGAGGTCACGGCCGCACTGGCCAACCTGTTCATAGTCCGACGGAGATTGCTCAATGCGTAGGGTACGTGTCGGCGAAAACTGCCGAACTCGGGTTTTCGAGGCGGCACAGCAAAACGTTTCCGCGGAAACGTGCGCCAGCGCTGGACCGGAACGAAATCCCATTGCCATCTCTGCCTTCATACCCAGTTTTTCAGACCTTCCTTAGCTGTCATTCACAGTGCGCGGTAACCTAATGGATGCGGGGCAAAGCAGGAACTTCCCATCCCGTTCATGGGTATGTTCGGCGGTCGGAACGACTGCGGCAACTCGGGGGATAGAAAACAGTTGTGCGTGGTAATCGATCCAACCGCCACCCGATTTGGGAATGCGAAGAGCGGTGAAATCTACATGATCGCCGGGGGTATTGAGCCCGCGCAACGAAAATCAAGATGAAAGAGCCCCTAGTGATAACTATCGTGGCGGGATTGACCGGTTGCGTCTCTGGAGTATGGTGCAACCCTAGTGCACCGTTGCCGCAGGAATTGGTCCAAGCTCAATACGCTTGCAAGAATGTCGGCCCTAGCAGTGCCACGGATATAACTGTTAACACAGACCCTCATGCGCTGCGTGGCATTGGAGGCGGGGGACAAGCAACCAGCGTCGGTCGAGATCCATTCGAGTTCAAAGCATGCATGGAAAAACGCGGCTATCGATACGTCGACAAAAGACAGTGCGATGCTTTGGTCCCTGTAAAGTGAGTGCTCAATGGAGCGTCCTCTTGAGGCGTCGCTCGCGGGTAGGGCCCTCACATGAGGGCTACCCCCGCGCCAATGTCTTTTTTGGGAGTTCACATTCTCACTGCCTCGGAAGCGGTCGGTCGCATCCGGCAGCTTGGAGTCAACAGTGTGCATTCGCCGGCGAATATCGCCTCGGTCACCGCTCAGAGCCAGAACAGGAGAGTTTGGCAAAGTAGACGGTGGCATTTGGTGGGGGTATCGGCGCTGGGGTATCGCTCTTTGCGACAAGGCGATACCCCCAAAAATACCCCCAGCGCTCCCTCGCTGGAAAAGCACGGTGCAACAGAATCAAATACCTGCGTCCGTGACCTTTCGGCGCTGAGGCGCGAAATCGAACCGCGGCCCGGAGTCGGGAATCGAAATGGAAAACGGGGGGTCAGTTGCCTACGCCAGAATAGCGCAGTAAATTAATAAAAAAGCGGTATAAGTTACGGATTTTACTGGCTCCCCGGGACGGATTCGAACCGCCGACCAACGGATTAACAGTCCGTCGCTCTACCACTGAGCTACCGGGGAATGCAAAGGAGGCGCGGGATTGTCGGGAAGCCAAGGCCTTAAGTCAAGAAATGGGCCGCCGTGCGCTCAGCGGTGTCCAACCACCGCGTGCGGGACGTAAGGCGCCTCGAGCTGCGCGATTTCGGTCTCCGTCAGATTCAACGTGAGTGCGGCCACGGCATCGTCGAGATGCTGAGGCTTGGAGGCGCCGACGATGGGTGCCGTGACCGCGGGCTTCTGCAGGAGCCAGGCGAGCGCAACCTGCGCCCTCGACACGCCGCGGGCTTCGGCAATCGAGGCGACTTGCTCGACGACCTTGCGATCGGCCTCTTCGGTCGAGTCGAACAGGTTGTTGGCGTAGGGATCGGCGCGGGTGCGCGCCGTTTCGGTATTCCAAGGGCGCGTGAGGCGCCCGCGGGCGAGCGGACTCCACGGCATGACCGCAATCCGCGCATCGGTGCAGAGCGGCAGCATTTCGCGCTCCTCTTCGCGGTAAATCAGGTTGTAGAAATTCTGCATGCTGACGAAGGATGTCCAGCCACGCTGCCGAGCGAGGTGTAGCGCCTTGCTGAATTGCCAGGCGTACATGGATGAGGCGCCGAGGTATCGGGCCTTGCCGGTCTTGACGACATCGTGCAGGGCTTCGAGCGTCTCCTCGATCGGTACGCGATAGTCCCAGCGATGAATCTGATACAGATCCACGTAGTCGGTGCCGAGCCGCCGCAGGCTCGCGTCGATCGCGGTGAAAATCGCCTTGCGCGAGAGACCGCGTCCGTTCGGACCCTTGCTCATCGGGAAGAAGACCTTCGTCGCGATCACTACTTCATCGCGGCGGGTATAGTCCTTCAATGCCTGTCCCACGATCTCTTCGGAAGTGCCGTCCGAATAGGCGTTGGCGGTGTCGAAGAAATTGATTCCATGGTCGATCGCCTTGCGAATCAACGGACGGCTCAAGTTCTCGGGCAGCGACCACGGATGATCGCCGCGTTCGGGAACTCCGAAGGTCATGCACCCCAGGCAGATGGGGGAGACTTTCAGGCCGGTGTTTCCTAGATTCTTGTATTTCATATTAATTCATAGAGTTACGAAGTAAATATCACGTAGATTCCGGCGTTTCCGCGGAAACGTCGCGACAGCGCCGGCGGCTCAACGCCGAAACCTCGGGGCGCAGGCGCGCCGTCTCGATGCACCCGTCCGCGAGCGGCGCGCCGCGTGACCTCCGTTGCGTTGCTGCCGGGCCTCGCTCAGGCGCGCTTGGCTTTCGCGACCGCGAGCGCGAGTTCGATGCGGCGCAGTGCCTCCTGCAGCATCTGCATGCTGCAGGCAAACGAAATCCGGATATGACCGGGCGCTCCAAAGCCGGATCCCGGCACCACGGCTACGCCGCCCTGCACGAGCAGGTACTCGGCGAAGGCGTTGTCGTCCTTGATGCCGAGCGCTCGCATGGCGCCCTGCACATCGGCAAACGCATAGAAGGTGCCCGCGCCGGACCGGCACGAGATGCCGGGAATCGTATTGAGTCCGGCCACCACGAAGTCATGCCGCTCCTTGAACGCTTTGTTCATCTCGACGACGCAGGCTTGGCTGCCGTTGAGTGCGACGGTCGCGGCGCGCTGCGAGATGCTCGAGGCATTCGAGGTGGACTGGCCCTGGATTGTGCCCATCGCCGCGACGATGTCCTTCGGGCCGCCGCAATAGCCGATGCGCCAGCCCGTCATCGCATAAGCCTTGGAGACGCCGTTGATGGTCACGGTGCGCGCGTACAGCTGCGGATTCGCCTGCGCGAAACTTTGCAGCGGTTCCGGCGCCCAGTAGATGTGCTCATACATTTCGTCCGCGGCGATGATCACTTGCGGATGCGCATCGAGAACGGCCCCGAGTGCCTTGAGCTCCGCGACGCCGTAGGCGGCGCCGGTGGGGTTGCTCGGGCTATTGAGAATCAGCAATTTGGTGCGTGGCGTGATCGCCGCAGCCAGTTGCGCCGGCGTGATCTTGTAGCCCTGATCGGCGCCCCCATACACAGTAACGGGTACCGCATCGGCCAGGATCGCCATGTCCGGATAGGAAACCCAGTACGGTGCCGGAACGATGCACTCATCGCCCGGATCCAGGATCGCGAGACAGAGATTGAAACAGGTTTGCTTCGCACCGGAGGAGACGAGGATCTGGCTGCGCTCATAAGTCAGGCCGTTCTCGCGTTTGAATTTCGCGATGATGGCGTCCTTCAATTCCGCCGTGCCGTCGACCGCGGTGTAGCGTGTGATCCCTGAGCGTATCGCTTCGACGCCCGCATCGGCGATATGTAAAGGCGTATCGAAGTCGGGTTCGCCGGCTCCCAAGCCGATTATGTCCTTTCCCTCTGCCTTGAGCTTCGCGGCTCGGGCGGTCACCGCGAGTGTAGGAGAGGGCTTAACCTTTTGAACGCGCTGGGAAAGGGACGCCAAGATAATTCATCCTATGTAAAGAGCCTATGTAAAAAGGTAAAAGGCGGCGTTCGAGTGTACGAAAAACCACACGTGCGCGCCAGCGCGCGCGAGTGCCCGGCAACTTCCAACGTGAGAGAATAGGACCATGCGTTTCGATTTGTACGCCGATTACCGCCCCGCGGGCGATCAACCGCAAGCGATTGAAAAGTTGATCGATGGGCTCACGAGCGGCCTCGCTCACCAGACTTTGTTGGGTGTGACAGGGTCGGGCAAGACCTACACCATCGCGAACGTGATCCAGCAACTGCAGCGGCCGACTTTGGTGCTCGCTCATAACAAGACTTTGGCGGCGCAGCTGTACGGCGAGTTCAAAGTGTTCTTCCCCAAGAACGCCGTCGAGTACTTCGTGTCCTACTACGACTACTACCAGCCCGAGGCCTATGTCCCGGCGTCCGACACCTTCATCGAGAAGGATGCCTCGATCAACGAGCACATCGAGCAGATGCGCCTGTCGGCGACCAAGGCGCTGCTCGAGCGGCCGGACTCCATCATCGTGGCGACGGTGTCGGCGATCTACGGCTTGGGCGACCCGCAGGCCTATCTCAGCATGGTGCTGCACATGTCGCGCGGCGACATCCTCGAGCAGCGCAAACTCCTGCGCCGGCTGGCCGACATGCAGTACACGCGCAACGAAATCGATCTGCAGCAGGGCTCCTACCGGGTGCGCGGCGATGTGATCGACATCTTCCCCGCCGAATCGGAGCGCGAGGCGGTGCGGGTGGAATTGTTCGACGACAGAATCGAGTCATTGAGCTTGTTCGATCCGCTCACCGGCGAGGTCCTGCGTCGCGTGCCGCGCCTGACCGTGTACCCCTCGACGCACTACGTGACGCCGAAGGAGCGGGTGCACCAGGCCGTCGATGAGATTCGAGCCGAATTGCGCACCCGGCTGCTCGAATTGCACGCTGCGGGCAAACTGGTCGAGGCACAGCGCCTGCAGCAGCGCACCCTCTTCGATTTGGAAATGATGCACGAGGTGGGCTACTGCGCGGGCATCGAGAATTACTCGCGCTATCTGTCCGGCCGACAGGCTGGCGAACCGCCGCCCTGCCTGTTCGACTATCTGCCGAAGAACGCGCTGCTCGTGATCGATGAAAGTCACCAGACGATTCCGCAGCTCGGCGCGATGTACAAGGGCGACCGTTCGCGCAAGGAAACCCTGGTCGAGTACGGCTTTCGCCTGCCCTCGGCGCTCGATAACCGCCCGCTGCGCTTCGAGGAATTCGAGCTCCTCGCACCGCAGACCATTTATGTCTCTGCAACCCCGGGTCCGCATGAGAAGCGCATTTCCGGGCAGATCGTCGAGCAGGTCGTGCGCCCGACGGGACTGATCGATCCGATGGTGGAAGTGCGCCCGGTGCGGGCGCAGGTGGACGATCTTCTGTCGGAGATCCGGCTGCGAGCGCAGGCCAATGAACGCGTATTGGTGACCACCCTCACCAAGCGAATGGCGGAGGATCTGACCGAATATCTCAACGAGCACGGCGTGAAGGTGCGCTACCTCCATTCGGACATCGAGACGGTGGAGCGCTCGGAAATCATCCGCGATCTGCGCCTCGGCAAGTTCGATGTGATCGTCGGCATCAATCTGTTGCGCGAGGGCCTGGACATGCCCGAAGTGTCGCTGGTCGCGATCCTCGACGCCGACAAGGAAGGGTTTTTGCGCTCCGAGGGCTCGTTGATTCAGACCATCGGCCGCGCCGCGCGCAATGTGCAAGGCAAGGCGATTCTGTACGCGGACCTGCGCACCGGATCGATCGAGCGGGCCATCGCCGAGACCGATCGGCGCCGCAACAAGCAGATCGAGTTCAACGCGCAGCACGGCATCACGCCGCGCACCATCGTCAAGGCGGTGGGCGATGTGATGGAAGGCGCGCGTTCGGTGCAGGAGAATGAGGTGCGCGAATCGGGCGCGAATTACGCGCTGCTGCCGCCCGAGCAGGCGGTGAAGCGCATCAAGAAGCTGGAAGCCGAAATGATGAAGCTGGCGCGAAACCTCGAGTTCGAACAGGCGGCGCGTTTGCGCGATGAGATTCAAAAACTGCGGAAATCAGCCTTTGGTGCGCCGACGACGTTGGCGGGCTAGGGCGGGAGAGGGTGTGTGTCGATCGATAACAGTCAATCCGGCGAAATAGACCTGGATCGCACCGATCGGCTGCCGATCCTCGAAGGCGTGGTCTTCGATAACGATGTGGCGGACGATGCAGTGCGCCTGGAATACACGATGCCGCACCTCGAGTACACGGCGCCGCATCCGCCCGTCGCGCTCAAGGGGCAAGTTCCGCATTCGGACTTTCCCCGGCCGATGCCGGTCGACCTGCCCTCGCTCGCGGAGAGCGTGCGCTCGGTCGAAGAGCGCATCGCGCGGCAACACGCCGAGTTCGAAGCGCTCAGCCGCTCCTACGCGAGGGTGCACGAGGCGGAAGCCGCCGCGGTCGCGCGCGCCGATACCCTGTCGGCGGATCTCGCCGCGGCGCACGCCGCCCTGGCTGCGGAGCAGCAGCGCACGCACGATCTGAATCGAGCCCTCGCCGAGAAAAGCGCCGCTGCGGAAGCCGCGCGCACCCGCGCCGAGGAGGCGCTGCGCGAAACGGAACGTTCGCGGAGCGAGTCGCGCACGCTGCGCGAATCGCTGGCGGCGCGCGATGCGAGCGTCGCGCAGATCTTGAGTTCCCTGCGGGAGCGCGACGCCCAGCTCGGCGATCTGCAGCGCGAGCACGCGAAGATCGTGCCTGAACTCGAGGCGCGCTCACAGAGCAGCGCCCAGCTCGCTGCGGAGCTCAAGACATCGCAATCCCGTGGCGCGGCACTCGCGCAGGAATTGCAGGCCGCGCGCGCCTCGATGAGCGCGCTCACGACGAAGACCGAGCGCAGCACAGCGGAGCTCACTTCGGTGCGCTCCGAATTGGATGCCGTGAAGTCGCAGGCTGCCGTCTATTTAGAGCAGTTGCGGTCGCGCGAGTGGCGGCTCGGCTTCAACACCAACATGTTCCGCGAGCTCGATGCCGAAGTGGGAGCGGCCCGAGCGGGGCGCGATTCGCTCCAGGACGAGCGCGATCAATTGCGCCGCCAGCTCGCCAATGCGGAATCCAAGCTCTCGATTCGCGATGCGACCATCGCCGAATTGCAGGGCACGCTCGCCTCGAATGTTGCCACGCACAACGCGGCCATTCAGGAAGCTGCGCAACACCAGCGTGAGCGGGCCGAGTTGACCGCGAAGATTGCGACGCTCGAGACGGACGCCGGCCGCTTGCGCAGCGAACTCGAGGCGGAAGTCACCCGCTTGCGCGGCGACCTCGACGCGCGCGACCGTGCCGTGGCATCCGCGCAAATGGCCGGCTCCGCGGACGTGCTGCGGCTCGAGGGTCTGATCCAGGAATCGGAGAAGAAACAGGCGGAGCTCCTCACAAGCGTTGCGCAGCTGCAGACCGAGGCGCAGGAGCACGAGCAGGAAATGACGGTGTTGATCGCGCACTTGCAAGAGGCCCGTCGCCCCGTGCAATCGATCGAGGCCGACGTCAGGCGACTGACGGAGGAATTGGCGGGCAAGACCGCGGCCTTCGATCGATTGACCGAGGACTCGCGCGAGCTGCGAACGGCCCTGGAGCGCACGCGCGGCGCGCTCGAAGAACGCGAGTTTCTCATTCGCCGGTTGGAGCGCAGCGAGAGCAACAATGCGGCGGTGCTCGGCCGCCTGCAAACGAGCATCGAGCGTCTGGGCACCCCGCCGGTGTTGGGCCGCGCGGTGGGATCGTCGTCGGTCGAGCCGGCTGCCGAATTCGTCCGGGTGGACGGATCGCACGAATTCCGCCATCCCTTGACACGGCGGACCCGCATCGGCCGGGCCCCGGGCAGCGACTTGCAGATCGATTCCTCTTCGGTGAGCCGCAATCACGCCCTGATTCTGCTCGGGCCGCACGATGCCATCATCGAGGACCTCAACAGCACCAATGGAGTGCTGGTCAACGGCCGCAAGATTTCCCGCCAGCCGCTGCGGGACGGGGATCAGGTGCTGATCGGTGACGTGAAATTCCGATTTGCGCTGAAGCCGCCACTGCAATTGCGGCACCAGGACCCGCCGGAGCGACCCGCGGCCGGGTGAAAGTTGCCGCCAAATCGGCACTTGCCCTTTATCGGCGCCCCCGAATCCGGTATCTTTCGCGCCCTCCGAGCGCGCTTAGCTCAGCGGTAGAGCATCACCTTGACATGGTGGGGGTCAGTGGTTCGATCCCACTAGCGCGCACCACTCCTCCGAAGGGGTAGCGGGCCGGCGTTGGCCGGAGCTCTGCGGGGTCGCCGCTGCGTCGCGTTTGCTAAGATGGTTCTATGCCCGTAATTACCCTCCCCGATGGCAGCCGAAGGCACTTCGATCACGCCGTTTCGGTCGCTGACATCGCCGCCTCGATCGGTCCGGGCCTCGCCAAGGCGGCGCTCGCCGGCCGGCTCGACGGCCGGTTGGTCGACACCTCGACCGTGGTCGATCACGATGCCGCCGTCAGCATCGTGACTGACAAGGATCCCGACGGTCTGGAGATCATTCGCCATTCCACGGCGCACTTGTTGGCGAACGCGGTTCAAGAGCTCTTTCCGGAGGCTGAAGTCACCATCGGCCCGGTGATCGAGGACGGTTTTTACTACGATTTTGCCTACAAAAGGCCCTTTTCCACCGAGGACCTCGCGGCCATCGAGAAGCGCATGGCGGAGATCGCCGCCAAGGATCTCAACGTACACCGGCGTGTGCTGCCGCGCGACGCGGCCGTCGAATACTTCAAAAAGCTGGGCGAGCACTACAAGGCCGAGATCATTGCCGCGATTCCCTCGAACGAGCCCATCAGCCTGTACGGACAGGGCGATTGGGAGGATCTGTGCCGCGGCCCGCACGTTCCGAGCACGGGCAAGCTGAAGGCGTTCAAGTTGATGAAAGTGGCGGGCGCCTACTGGCGGGGCGATTCGCGCAACGAGATGTTGCAGCGAATCTATGGCACCGCCTGGGCGAACGAAAAGCAACTGAAGGAATACCTCACTCGGTTGGAGGAGGCGGAGAAGCGCGACCACCGGCGCATCGGCAAGGAGCTCGACCTGTTCCACCTGCAGGAGGAGGCGCCGGGAGCTGTTTTTTGGCACCCCAAGGGCTGGGCCTTGTTCCAGCAGCTGATCACCTACATGCGCGAGCGCCAAAATGAGGCGGGCTACTTGGAAGTCAACACGCCGGAAATCATGGACCGCGAACTGTGGGTGCAGTCGGGTCACGTCGCCAACTTCGGCGAAAACATGTTCATGACCAAGACGCCCGATGATCGTACCTTCGCCATCAAACCGATGAACTGTCCCGGCCACATCCAGGTGTTCAAGCAGGGATTGCGCAGCTACCGGGAACTGCCGCTGCGCCTGGCCGAATTCGGAAAAGTGCATCGCTATGAACCCTCGGGCGCGCTGCACGGACTCATGCGGGTGCGCGCTTTCACGCAGGACGATGCGCATATTTTCTGCACTACCGGACAAATCACCGAAGAGTCGGTGAGGGTCACGGGGCTGATCTTGAGCATTTATCGTGACTTCGGCTTCGACGACGTGCGCATCAAGTTCTCCGACCGCCCGCCCAAGCGTGTGGGTTCGGATGAAATCTGGGATATCTACGAGGGTGCATTGAAGGAGGCGGCCAAGGTGGCGGGGATCGAAACCACGCTCAATCCCGGCGAGGGCGCCTTTTATGGGCCGAAGCTCGAGTTCGTGCTGCGCGATGCGATCGGCCGCGAATGGCAGTGCGGCACGCTGCAGGTGGATCCGAACCTGCCGGCGCGTCTCGGCGCCACGTATATCGGCGAGGATAGCCAGCGCCACACTCCGGTGATGTTGCACCGGGCGATGTTCGGGTCCCTGGAGCGGTTTATCGGCATTTTGCTCGAGCATCACGCCGGAAAGCTCCCCACCTGGCTGGCGCCGGTGCAGGCTGTCGTCATGGGAATTACGGACCGGCAGGACAAATACTGCCGAGAAGTCGCGGAAAACCTGAAAAATCAGGGGCTTCGGGTAGAAACGGACTTGAGGTATGAGAAGGTAGGCTTTAAAATCCGTGAGCACACACTTAAGCGTGTCCCTTATCTCCTGGTCGCCGGCGATCGAGAGATGGAGGGACATACCCTGGCCGTACGCACGCGCGGTGGCAAAGATCTAGGCAACTTGGAGCTGAAGGAGCTCTCTGCCTTGCTTTGCGACGAAGTCGCGAGCCGCGGCCGTCTTATTTTGGAGGATCGCGTATCGCAACGTCGAAGCGCGTAAGGCGCAATGAGGAGATCTCCGCACCATCGGTGCGTGTGATCGCGGCAGATGGAAGCCAAGCAGGAGTCATGACGCGCGCAGAAGCGCTCCAAATGGCAAGCTCGCAAGCACTGGACCTCGTAGAGGTCTCGCCGATGGCGGAGCCTCCTGTCGTTCGAGTCATGGATTTCGGCAAGTTCTTGTTCGAACAGAACAAGAAAGCGCACGCGGCGAAGCGGAAACAGAAGCAGATTCAAGTAAAGGAAGTGAAGTTTCGTCCCGGCACGGAAGAGGCGGACTACCAGGTCAAACTGCGTAGCATCGTCCGCTTCCTCACCGAGGGTGATAAGGCCAAGGTGACATTGCGTTACCGCGGCCGTGAGCTCGTCCACCAAGACATTGGCCGGCGGCTCTTGACGCGGATATCTGAGGATCTCGCCCCCTACTCGGTGGTCGAGCAGAATCCGCTGATGGAGGGCAAGCAGATGGTCATGGTGTTCGGGCCCAAAAAGAAGTGAGCGGCAGACCTTAAAAATCTGTCACCCCGCCTGCAGCGGCGACCCGCACCGAATCCAGAGGATTCGCGCGGGGGGCTTGCGTCAAGGCAATAAATAGGAGTCGAGCATGCCCAAGTTGAAAACCAAGCGGGCTGCGTCGAAGCGTTTTCGCAAGACAGCGAACGGCTTCAAGCGCGGTCAGTCCCACCGTCGTCATATCCTGACGAAGAAACCCAGCAAGCGTAAGCGTCAGCTGCGCCGCGAAATGCAGGTGAACGAGACCGATGTGAATCGCGTCAAGCACCTGCTTCCGTACGCTTGAATTAGGGAGTAACAGATATGGCAAGAGTTAAACGCGGTGTCGTCGCCGGTCGACGTCACAAGAAAATCCTGAAGAAAGCGAAGGGCTATTTCAACGCCCGGCGCAAAGTCTTTCGCACGGCGAAGCAAGCCGTCATCAAAGCCGGTCAATACGCCTACCGCGGACGGCGCGAGAAGAAGCGCGAGTTTCGCGCGCTGTGGATCACGCGCATCAACGCCGCTGCGCGTTTGTGCGGCATGACCTACAGCACGTTGATCGACGGACTGAACAAGGCGGGTTTGGCGATCGACCGCAAGGTCCTTGCCGACCTCGCGGTGCACGACATGCCGGCATTTACGGCCATTGCCGAAAAAGCCAGGGCTAGCGCGTCGAGCGCAGAAAAAGTCAAGGCCAGCCCTTAGGGCCGGAGACAGTCGCGGCCCGGTGCGGGAGATGAGCCTTGAGATGGCGACTCCCGCACGGGTCACGAGGAATGGTCAATGGCCACTGCAGACATCCTCACGACGCTCATTGCGCATGCCCTCGCGGACGTGGAAGCGGCCCGCGACCGCGCTGCCCTGGAAGAAGTACGCGTCCGGCTCCTGGGGAAGAAGGGGCTGCTCACCGAGCAGCTCAAAGGCTTGGGGAGGCTTCCGGTGGCCGAGCGTCCGGCGGCAGGTCAGGCGATCAACGAGGCCAAGGCGGCCATTCACGCGGCCTTGGAGGCTCGCCGTACGCTCCTCGAGGAGGAGGCGCTGCGCGCCGAGGTGGCCCGGGGCGCCATCGATGTGACATTGCCCGGGCGCGGGCAGGACCCCGGGAGCTTGCACCCGGTGACCCGTACACGGCTGCGCATCGAACGCATCTTCCTGCAGGCCGGCTTCGAGGTGGCCACGGGGCCGGAAGTCGAAGATGATTTTCACAATTTCGAGGCGCTCAACATTCCGCCGAATCATCCGGCGCGCGCCATGCAGGACAGCTTCTATTTTCCGGACGGCCGACTGCTGCGTACCCACACCTCGCCGGTGCAGATCCGCGCCATGCGCGCGCACCGGCCGCCGATGTCTCTCATCGCGCCGGGCCGCGTCTATCGCCGCGATTCGGATCAGACGCACACGCCGATGTTTCATCAAGTCGAAGGCATCGCCGTCGGGGAGAACGTGAGCTTTGCGAATCTGAAGGCCATGCTGCACACCTTCGTCGAGCACTTCTTCGAGCAGCCGTTGGGCATGCGGCTGCGCCCGTCCTATTTCCCGTTCACCGAGCCCTCCGCCGAAGTGGACATCGAGTGCGTGTTCTGCCACGGCGCCGGATGCCGGGTGTGCAAACACAGCGGCTGGCTCGAGATTTTGGGCTGCGGAATGATTCATCCGAACGTGCTCGCCGCCGCCGGCATCGATGCCGAACAGTGGCAGGGGTACGCGTTCGGCATGGGGATCGAGCGCCTCGCCATGCTGCGCTATGGCGTCGATGACCTGCGCCTGTTCTTCGAAAACGATTTGCAGTTCCTGAAGCAATTTCCGTGAAGATCACCCCATGAAAATCACCCCATGAAAATCACCTATGGGTGGATGCGCGAGTTCACTGCCGTCGCGGCATCGCCGGCGGAATTGGCGCAGCAACTGACGCTCGCGGGACTCGAAGTCGAGTCCGTGACGCCGGTGGCGCCGCCATTTACCGGTGTGCTGACCGGTGAGGTGCTGGAAACCGCGCGTCATCCGGATGCCGACAAGCTGTCGGTGTGCCGGGTGACCACCGACGGCACGAACCGACTGCAGATCATTTGCGGCGCGCCCAACGTGCGTGCCGGACTCAAAGTGGCCGTCGCCATGGTCGGGGCGCAGCTGCCGGGCGGTCTCACGATCAAGCGGGCGAAACTGCGCGGCCTGGAGTCGAACGGCATGCTGTGCTCCGCGCGCGAACTCGGCCTCGGCGAGGAATACGACGGCATTCTGGAGCTTCCCGACTCACTGCCGCTCAACCGCGATTTGCGCACGGCCCTCGATCTCGACGACACAGTGCTCGAGGTGAACGCAACCCCCAACCGCGGGGATTGCATGAGCGTCTTCGGGATCGCGCGCGATTACGCGGCGGCGCAGGAACGGCGCTACCTCAAACTCAAGGTCGCTCCGCTCGCCGCCGAGCACGCGGCGGTATTTCCGGTGAGCATCGAAGTTCCGGTCGGCTGCCCGGTCTTCACCTCGCGCGTGATTCGTGGAGTCGACCCTGCGGCCCGATCACCCGCCTGGTTGCGCGAGCGTCTGCGACGCATCGGCATCAACAGCATTGCTCCCATCGTCGACGTCACCAACTACGTGATGTGCGAGATCGGCCAGCCGATGCATGCCTACGATCGGGCGAGGCTCGCCGGTGCGATCACGGTGAGAGCGGCTGCGCCCAACGAGCGACTGACGCTGCTCGATGACCGGGAGTACGTGCTCGATCCGGACTTCATGCTCATAGCGGACGAGAGCGGGGCGATCGGACTTGCGGGAATCATGGGCGGTCGCGCCACGGCCATCGACGCGGGAACCACCGACGTATTGCTCGAGGCCGCGCACTTCACGCCGGATGCGGTGGCTGGACGCGCTCGCCGCCTGGGGCTGTTCACCGATGCCGCGCAGCGCTTCGAGCGTGGCGTCGATCCGACGCTACCGGCGCTTGCGCTCGAGCGCGCCACGGCGTTGATCAAGGAGATCGCCGGCGGCGCGGCCGGTCCCTCGCAAATCACGCGCGCCGAAGGTGGGCGGCAAGCCACGGAGGAGTGGGTCAGCTTGCGGCGCGATCGCTCCGCTCGCTTGCTGGGCGTTGCCGTGCCGGATGAGGAAGTGCGTTCGGTGATGTCGGCGATCAGCGATGGCGTCGAAACGATGAGTTCGGGCTGGCGTGTGCGCAGTCCGCCGCATCGCTTTGACGTGCGCATCGAAGCGGACTTGATCGAGGAGGTGGCACGACTGCGCGGTTTCGACAGCATCACGGAGAGTCATGCGATCACGCCGCAGTTGGCCGGCTACGCGACCGAGTTTCAGGTATCGACGGATCGACTGCTATCGGCGATGGTGGACCGCGGCTACCGCGAAGCCATCACTTACAGCTTCGTCGATCCCGTGGTGCAGCACCAATTATTTCCGGACACACCAGCGTTGCTGTTGGCCAATCCGATCTCTGGGGATTTGAGCGAGATGCGCGTGTCGCTGTGGAGCGGTCTCATGCGCGCGTGCCGCGAGAACCTGCGCCGGCAACAGCCGCGTGTGCGGCTGTTCGAAATCGGTAAGAAGTTCGACGTGCAGAAGGAAGGCTTGCGCGAGATCGAAACTCTCGCCGGGGTCGCCGCGGGCGCGCGCTGGCCCGAGCAGTGGGGGAGTGTGCGCGAGGCACTCGACTTCTACGATGTGAAGGGCGATGTGTCGGCGCTGTTGTCGCTCACCGGCGCAGCACCCAGCATGAAGTTCATCGCCGACTCGCTGTACTGTTTGCGCCCGGGGCGTACGGCAAGAATATTTCGCGACTCGACACCGATCGGTTGGCTCGGTGAATTGCATCCGCAATTAGTTAAATCGCTCGATCTTCCGAATGCGGTATTTTTATTTGAGCTCGAAATAGGTTCATCTTTCATGTCTAAGCCAACGCAATTAAAGGAAATTTCTAGGTTCCCCAGCGTGCGTCGAGATTTGGCGATCATCGTCGATGAAGCGGTCCCTCTCGCAGTTTTGCAGGAAAATGTTACTGTTAGCGCGTCAGGCTTATTGAGCGAGTTGCGGGTGTTCGATGTCTATCGGGGCCCGGGCATAGATTTAGGACGAAAAAGTATCGCTTTAGGCTTGATTTTACAGGACTCCTCCCGCACTCTTACTGACGTTGAGGCAGACGCCGTGGTTACCGCAGTGGTAGCTCGGTTACGGGATGTATTGAGCGCCACAATAAGAGATCAATAAGACACATGGCAGCCCTCACCAAGGCAGAAATGGCCGAGGCCCTATTCGATCAATTGGGCCTCAACAAGCGCGAAGCGCGAGAACTCGTGGACCTGTTTTTCGAGGAAATTCGCGCCGCTCTTTCGTCCGGCGAACAGGTGAAATTGTCAGGGTTCGGCAATTTCGACCTGCGGGATAAGAACCGGCGTCCGGGGCGCAATCCGAAGACGGGCGAGGAAATTCCGATCAGCGCTCGCCGCGTCGTTACGTTCCGTCCTGGCCAAAAATTGAAGGCGCGCGTCGAGGCATATGCTGGAACCAAGCAACAATAGCGAACTGCCGCCGATTCCGGGGAAGCGGTACTTCACGATAGGCGAGGTCAGCGATCTGTGCGGGGTCAAACCCCATGTGCTGCGCTATTGGGAGCAGGAATTCCCTCAGCTCAAGCCCGTGAAGCGGCGCGGCAATCGCCGCTATTACCAGCGACAGGATGTGTTGATCATTCGCCAGATCCGCAGCCTGCTGTATGAACAGGGATTTACGATCGGCGGAGCCAGGAACCGGCTCACCGGCGACGATGCGCAGGTCGATCTCAATCAGAGCCAGCAGCTGATCCATCAAATGCGGCTCGAGCTCGAAGAGCTGATCAAGATTCTGCGCCGCTAGGCGAGCAGCACTTCGGTTCCCCAAGGGCTTTTCAGCTATCATTGCCATCCGGTCGGGGCGTGGCGCAGCCTGGTAGCGCACTTGCATGGGGTGCAAGGGGTCGCAAGTTCGAATCTTGTCGCCCCGACCAATTACTTACGCGTGTTGAGATTTCGGGTTAGGTACACCCTTGGGTACACCTCCGCCTTGAGATTGCTTTTTGGGAAATCCCGTTCGGATTCCACCATCTCCAGTCGACCAGTAAGCGCTCGATCTTCCGCACCCTGCCCTGAGCGAAGGTAGCCTGATAAAGATGCCGCCCGGTTACAACGAAGGGCGGCGGCGTAATGAGCAACGAGGATCGGGAAAAGCAGGCATTGGCGTGGCTGGAGAGATTGCGGGAGGCAACGGCAGGGAAGCAATCGCTGGTCGAGTACTGCCGGCGCCATGGGTTAAGACCGGGCGAGGCGTACCAGTGGAAGAGGAACCTACGTAGCAGCGGGCGATGGCCGATGGGCAAGGCCAGCGGATCGACCGAGGTGGCGAGGACGGCGCCGCCGGGATTTGCGCGCGTGCGCATTGTGCCGGAACCGGGCGCGGTGTCGGCACCGCTGCATCTGCAATTGCATCTGGCGAACGGCCGTCGAGCCGAACTTCTGTTGAGCGACGAACGGCAGCTACCGCGAGTGCTCGAACTGCTGGAGGAGTCCGTATGATGCGCCCCGATGCGAATGTTGCGGTGTTCGTGTGCGTGGCGCCGGTGGACATGCGCAAGCAGGCGGCGACCTTGGCGCTGATCGTAGAGCAGGCGTTGAAGCGCAATATCTTCGAGCCTGCGCTGTACGTGTTTAGCAATGCGCAACGTGACCGGATCAAGATCGTTTATTGGCAGAGGAACGGTCTGTGTCTGTGGAGCAAGCGTCTCGAGGGCCGCGACCGCTTCATCTTCCCGCGACACATCGAGGGCGAGACGGTGACGATCCGCGGTGCGCAACTCGAGGAGTTACTCGCGGGCTTTGATCTGTGGCGGCAGGGTCATCGAGAGTTGTTGATGCGTCGTGTAGGGTGATTAAAAGCCTATAAATATAGGCATTTTGTCGTGCATCGAAGATCGGATCATGCGATACTCATCGCATGTTGGAAAGCAAAGCGGATGCACTCACCGAGGCCATGGATGGCGCGGTGCGCATCGCGTTGCTGGAAAGCGAAGTCGATGAGCTAAGGCGCCGGGATGCCGAGCGCACGGCCGAGTTGGCGGCTCGCGAGCGGCGTATCCGCCTCCTGGAAGAGGCGCTTCGGATCCTGCAAGCCGATCGCTACGGGGCGAGCCGCGAGAAGCTTCACGTAGCCCCCGGGCAGAGCGAGCTCTTTAACGAAGCGGAGACGATCGCCGAGTTGAACGAGGTCCTCGGCGCCGAAGTCAACCTCAAAGCCACCCCGCAGCGCGAGGACAAACCCAGCCACCGGCGCCAAGGCCGGCCGCAAAGCGATCGCCGCCCATCTGCCTCGAGTGCAGATCCTGCACGACATCGCCGAGAGCGAGCGGCAGTGTGCGTGCGGCAGCACGCTGATCGAGATCGGGAGCGAGGTGTCGGAGCAGCTCGACTACGTGCCGCCGAAGATCCAGGTTCTGCAGCACGTGCGCAAGAAGTACGCCTGCCCGGGCTGCGAGCAGTGCTTGAAGACCGCGCCGTTGCCGCCGCAGATCTTGCCCCGGACGAACGCGGCCCCCGGGTTACTTGCCCATCTGGTCACCAGCAAATACGTCGATGCGCTGCCGCTGTATCGCCAGGAGGCGATCTGCGCACGCCACGGGGTCGCTCTTCCCCGGGCCACGCAGGCCGCCTGGGTTATCGCGCTCGGGGAGCGGGTCCAGCCGCTCATCAACCTCATGGATGAGCGGCTACGCAGCAGCGGCTATATCCGCATCGATGAGACGCCGGTGCAGGTGATCCACAGCGAGAAGGCGGCGAGCTCGGAGCACTGGATGTGGGTGCGCGTCGCCGGTCCCCCGCGCCAGAGGATCATCCTCTTTGACTACGATGCCAGTCGCAGTAGCGAGGTGGCCGCGCGGCTCCTCGAGGGCGCGCACGGGGTGATCCAAAGCGATGGCTACAGCGCCTACGATCAGGTCGCCAAACAGTATGGCCTGATGCACTGTGGCTGCATCGCCCATGCCCGTCGCAAGTTCTTCGAGGCGATCAAAGCGCTGCCGAAGAAGGAGCAGAAGAGCGCGACCGCCGCGCACGAGGCGGTACGGCGGATCGATGAGCTCTACAAGATCGAGCGCGAAGCAAGCACCTTGAGTGATGCCGAGCGCGCGGCGGTGCGCCAAGAAAAGGCCCTCCCGTTACTCGAATCGCTCCATGCATGGGCAGCCGATCTCGAGCTGCAGACGCTGCCCTCCGGGAAACTCGGCAAAGCGCTCGCGCTATCTGCTCAAACAATGGCCCAAGCTCATCCGCTACGCCGAGGACGGCCAAGTCGCCATCGACACGAATCTCGCCGAGAACGCGATCCGTCCCTTTGCAAGGGAGCGCTCATTGTGCACCTCATAGTTAAGTGTCTGAAAATATTGAAGTCTGATTTTCCGAAATCACCCGACACGGGCGACCTTTAAGCGCCAACGCCGAAGTGACGCGATCATCATGCAAATCAGCCGCGCGGATTTGATAGGGAGCGTCGGGAACAACCTGCTCCGCGAGAAGAACGCCTTCTTTGATGAGCCTACGGATCTGATGATGTGAGACGTTGAGCTTTGCAGCGGCTTCACGCATCGTGAGCCACTCGCCGTTCTTCTCAGCTGATTTGTACGCATGGATCCCGCGCACTCGGCGCAGCGAACTCACTCGATGTGCGGTCCACGTCTTACCCTGTCCCGTCGGCAGAGCCATGCGGTTCAGTGTCGCGGCGATGTCCTCGTCAGACCATCGCGTGGCCATGGAGCGGATCACGGCCACGGCTTCCTCGGACGTGCGGCATCCATGTTCGCCGGTTCTGGGCTTTCGGACGCGCAGTTCAGAGTGTTGGCCGCCGCGCCAGTGGATGGCGAGAACGAGTTCACGCGAGCCCGCATCGTAGTTGGCGATGATGTCGGCAATGAGGGTGCGCACCAACTGCTGTCGGGACCGCATGGTCACGCCCGGAGCGTTCCATGCGGCTTCAAGGTCCTCTGCAAGCGCAGTGAAATCGGGTGTGGCAGGAGCAGGGTTCGGCTTCTTGAGCGCCGCCAGGCGCGCCTCGCAGTCCTGCACACGCTTGAGGGTTGCCTCCCAGCTCTTCTCGAGCTGCGCAGCGATCAGGCGATTATCCGGATCGCAGGCGGCGTAGCGCCGCTCGGCAAGGGAGGCATCGTAGCGCGCCTGTTGCAGCTCCAGCTCTACGATGCGCTGTTGCTCACTTTGCTGCTCCATGACTCTGTGCTCGGCGTGCAACGCTGCTTCAATCGCCATCGGCGCGACCGCAAGAAGCAACTCGCGGCCGATGGCAACATCGATGCGCTTGGCCCCGAAGGTCAAACATCGTGGCCGGCCCAACATCTGGTGGGGACGCTCGCATCGATAGATCGGCGAACTGTAATGCCCCGAGTACGCGACCACCAGCCGACAGCCACAGTGCCCGCAGAGCAGAAGTCCAGGCAGCAGGGCGCGGCCGCCGCGGCCGGACTTGACCCCGCCTGCCTTGCCGTAGGCGTTCGCTGCAAGAAGCTTTTGGTTGCGCTCAAACTCATCGAAGTCGATATAGCCTTCGTGGTGGTCTCGGATGATAGCTTCCCACCGCTCAAAAGGCTTGCGATGCTTGTACGTCGTGCGTACCCGCCCATCGACGAGCGCGGTACGCTTCTCGCTCTTGCCGTAGGCATATGCGCCGGCGTAGAACGGGTTCTTCAAGATCGAGATGATGTTGCGATAGCGGATGGGAGTCCAATCAAAGCTCACGAGCGTCTTGCCGTCCGAAGGGCGCGGGAAGTGCATCTGCTCCGCTGCGAGCGACAGTAATACCTGCCGGGCGCTGCCGAGCTGTCGAAAGCGCATGAACACGACACGGACCGCCTCCTGCACCCGCAGGCTCGGATCAAGACCGAGCCCCACCTCGCGGTGCCAGATGTAGCCGATCGGCACGCTGATGCGAAGGTCACCGCGAAGGGCCTTACCGTGCTTGGCATCGTGCATGCGGGAGCGGATCACGCCGAGCTCGAACTCGCTGATGCTGCCCTTCATGCCGAGCAACAGTCGGTCGTTCGGTCGACACGGATCATAGATGCCGTCGGTATCGATGACGCGCGCGCCGACCAGTCCGCAGAGCTCGAGCAGGTGATGCCAGTCGCGCCCGTTGCGGGCGAGCCGCGAAGCATCGAGACAAAGCACGGCACCGACCTCTCCGGCGCACACCGTGGCGACCAGTCGATCGAAACCCGGGCGGGCTATGCTGCCGCTTGCCGAGCGGCCGAGATCATCGTCGATCACTTCGACGGTGGCAAAGCCGTGGCGCCGGGCCGCCTCGACCAAGTCGTATTGCCGACGCTTGCTCTCGAGGTTCGTCTGCACCTGTGTTTGCGTGGACTGGCGGACGTATACAACGGCCTTACGACTCAGCAGAGTCGCCGGCAGCACCTCAGCGCTCATCGTCGCTCTCCTTGCTCGCAAGCCCGGCTGCCAGCATCAGTACCTGCGCCAGCTGCTTCACGGCCTTCATGCGCTCCGGACCGGTGAGGCTGCGAGTCAGTCCCGACTCGAACGCGATCATCTTCTGCCGCGGCGTCTGGGCTCGCTGGGGCGGTCTCTTGCGGAACTTGGTCGGTTCGGACATCTTGTTGCTCCTGGGTGACAGGGAGATCACCACTAGAGCTTCGCCGAAATCCGCGCGCTTGGAGCAGCCGATGCAAGTCGTGCAGGCCATCTGTCGAAACTCGTGGCGTCCCGAGTGTTCTCATTGCCGCGCAAACCCCGGCGTCGAACATCCACGCCGGAAGTGCTGTTACGATGCCTGCTTCGATCTCAACGTGGAAGACGGTTCCGCCGGCCCGCTGCTCGCTGTAGTGGGCTCGGACACGGTGGCCGTGAAAAGGATGCCAAGGATAGTGAACTACAACTTCTCGCCCGATATGGGCAGAATGACTGCGTGATGGCCTTAGGTCGCCGCAACTGGCTTTTCGCCGATACGGTGAGCGGTGCCAAAGCGAGCGCCCACCTCTACAGCCTGGTGCAGACCGCGCGGGCGAACGAGCTCGAACCCTATGCGTACCTGCGCCGCTTGTTCACTGAGCTGCCCGCCGCGCAGACGGTCGAGCAGATCGAGGCGCTGCTGCCTTGGAAAAGCTCCAACCGTAGGGTGGGGAAGATCGAGCGCTTACCCTCAGCAGACCTTGACGAGTGGCTGCTTCGGAGGCACCAACTAGCTCTCTACGAAGCCCGGCTGCCAGATAAGCGCGTCGGGAGCAGATCGATGCGTCAGAACGGCCGCCGCGCGCGAGTGTGCGCGGCGGCCTCGCCCAACACGACCGGTCAGTTATTGACGGTCACGCGGGTCGCTGTGAAGCTGCCGGTGATCGTCACGAGCTTTGTCGTCTCATCGAACTCGTGGCCGGCAGTAACTGAGGCGAGGTAAACGTCGGTCTGAAACCCGCCCGCATATCGATCGCCGTCGGCGTCAACCTTCACGATCGCACGGATGTTGACCGGTCCCGTGTATGAGCCATTCGTCCATGCGAGTGCATAATGATTAAGTTGAAACGTCGAGGGTTCGATCTGGGTCCAGACGCCCTGACAAACGTCTCCATCGCTGGGATTGCGGATACCAGATGTCTGAAACTCGGTGCCGTCGCTATGCCATGCGGCCGTACCAAAATCGATCAAAGTGCCGTCCGGCATCGGGTTCTTGTGCTTCGGCGTACTCTTCGCGATCATCTCGAATTTCCACAGTCCAACGATCGCGGCATTTTCGGCCGCTTCGTGCACGCGAATAAACCGAGCACTCTGATCATCAGGTCTATAGACCATCGGGCGGATGTCAGCCCCCGGGCTCGCTGTTGACTGCCATTGCGTGCTGGCGCACCCGGCTTGCACCGTTGGGATGGCGCCCATCACTAAGAAAGTAACTCCAATGAAATGTTTTGAAAGATTCATCGCTTTGCTCCTACTGGTCGAACGTTTAAGTGACCCGCGGCGCGAGGCCTCGTAACGAAGAGTAGTCCGGATAACGCGTCAGAAGAGTTTGGGAGATGTGATGCTTTGGTGATGAAGATGCGCCGGCCAAGTAGGCGCGGCAGGAGCCGATCTTGAAAGCTGTGCCATGCTTGCTAGCGGGTTCATGCGGCTGGCACTCTAGAACGGCTCTTGTTGATTGTTCTTTCTTTGGAATTTGGCAAGAGTGGCGAAGTTCGCATGCCTTGGGGCCCAGGCGCGACACGTCAACGTGAAGGAATGGCGCAATTGAATCAAGCTGTCTACCGTTGCGGAGAATTCCTGATTGAGACGACCAATCGGCGCTTCAGTCGCGGCGGTGTCGAACTCATGATTGAGCCCAGGGCTTTTGCCGTCGCGGTGCAGCTCATGTCGCGATCGGGGGAACTCGTCAGCCGCGATCAATTGTTGGATGCGGTCTGGGGACATCGGTTCGTAACCCCGTCGACACTCAATCGCGTCATTGCGCTGGTGCGGCGCGCGTTCGGCGACGACATCGACAACCCAAAATATGTTCAAACGGTTCACGGGGCCGGCTACCGGTTCATCGGACCGATTGCGCCGGCAACAGCCGCACTGGAAGAACGGGTACAGGCTCGATTCGGTCCGCCTCCGGCGGCCCGGCTACCCGCGCCACTCGAGTCTCTGATCGGACGGAGCAGCGAACTTGGGAAACTCGCCGCCATGCTGAGCGACGGCCGGGCGGTTACGATTGTTGGTAGCGGCGGGATGGGCAAAACGCAGTGCGCGCTCGCCTTCGCGCACCAGCAAGCCAATGAATACCCGGACGGTGTCTGGTTTTTCGATCTAGTGGCCCTGCAGCGGGCAGAACAATGGCTGGAACTCCTTGGACTTGCTCTATCGATGCCGCCCGCGGCCGAGCGGCATCTCCTTGAGCGCGTGGCCGAGGCGTTTGCCGGCCGGGACGCACTGCTAGTGGTCGACAACTGCGACCGGCTTTCCGGCGGTGTCGGTAAGATCGCCGTGGATCTGCTGCGCGCCACCGACCGGCTCAAACTGTTGGCCACCTCACAACAACCGCTGAGCTTCCTCGGCGAGCGGTTGCTGCGCATGCCGCCTCTGGCGCTTCCTGAGATCCGCCGACCCGCTGCTCAAGACGAGATCATGGAAATCGCTGCCGCTCCGGCCGTTGCGTTGCTGTTGGCGCGCATCCGGTCAATCCAACCAGGATTCGCCATCGTCGAGGACAACGCGCCCGCCATCGTCGAGATCTGCGAGCGGCTCGACGGCATGCCACTCGCGCTCGAGCTTGCCGCCGCGCGCTTCGCCCTATTGTCGCCCGCCCAGGTGTTGGAGCGCCTCGCACAGCGATTCCGGTTCCTCGCGAGCGATGTGGCCGGGCGCGACGAGCGGCACCGGAATCTCGCATCATTGCTCGACTGGAGTTTCAGCCTGTTGTCACCGGGTGAGCAGCAGCTGCTGACCTGGCTGGGCGTATTTGTACAAGGATGGACGGTAGAGGCGGCAATCTTTGTTGCCGCGGGGATCGGTCATGATCCGGAATCAGCGGTTGAACTGCTGACGGGTCTCGCCAATAAATCTCTGGTCGCGGTCGACCAATCCTTGAACCCACCCCGTTATCGGCTGCTGGAAAGCGTTCGTGATTTCGCTCTCGCCCGCCTCGCGGAGTCCGGCGAAGAGCAGCGGGCAAGAGGGGCGCACCTCGCCTACATCCGACGCATGGCGGAGGACGCGCATCGCGACATGGTGGGCGGGCGGATGCGCGAGCGCATTGGCGCTCTGCTGCACGAGAACGGGAATATCGAAACTGCTGCGGACTATGCGCTGGGAGCTGGCGCCGACCCGCAGTCGGCATTGCAAATTGCGGGATCACTGATGCTGTACTTTAAGGCGCACGGTAGTAACCTGGTAGGCTTGGGTTTGTGCGAACGTGTACTTCGCACTGCACCCCCTGACCGCACGAAAGCACGAGCCCTTGCGCTGATGAGCCGCGGCGTCAACGGTGTGATGCTTCAAAAAATCGGCCCTGATGCGGCGCTGCTGGAAGCTGTGAGCATCGCTAGAGAAACCGACGACGAGTGGGCGATCGCCTACGCGAGTGGCTTCTACGCATTATGGTTGGCGAACGCCGGAAGACCCGGCGAAGCCCCGCCGCACGCGACAATCACGGAACAGATCGCGCAACGACTCAGGGACGGGATTTTACAAGGTCTCGCCGGGTTGACGCGCGGATGGATGTATATGGCTGGGGACCAAATCGAACAAGCGCTGGTCGTATTACGGAGCGTGCGAAATGTCGGCGGCGATCTGCATCAGCACCATTTCATCGACATGTATATCGGCTTGTCGCTGTTCCGCAACGGCGATCTGGCGGCAGCAGCGAGCCAATGGCGCGAAGCGATGCGAAACGCGCTTGCGGTGGGTCATGTCCGGGGCGCAGCGGGATGTATCGAGGGCTGCGGGTACATCGCCGAGCGGCTCGGACAGCTAGAACGGGCATGCCTTTGTCTGGGGTCCGCAGAACAGATTCGTAACCGTACCGGGATTCCATTGTTCAACTTTTGGATCCCGCACCATGACCATGCGCATGAGTCGGCGCGGGCGACGCTCGGTGCCGGTGGCTACACGGCGGCGCTTCGTAGAGGCGCGGCGCGTCGTGAAGAAGACGCGATCAATGAGTCAGCGCAATGGCTGCAGGACTTCGCGAGGCTCGCCCCGGGACCCTAGAATTACTCTACTGACAGCAGACCGCTGGGATCGTAGTGACGACGGATCGCTGCGACACGTTGGGCGATATCGCTGCCGAAGTGGCGGACCGTAGTCTCGTCGTCATGATCGGAGAAATTCGGCATGATGCTCGGCATCGCGCCCGGAATGATCCTCTCGTAGAGAGCGCGCACGCGCACGCGCAATCCGGCAGCTCCGTCCAGGCTGTCGGTGATTCCGATGACGTTGACGAAGAACCGGGCGTCGCGATGCGCAAAAGCCGTCTCGTCCTTCGGCACGCGCGCGACTGCTCCGCCCATGTGCTGAACATGGATCTCACTGCGGGGCGAAGGTAGATGATGGGCTGCGCCGGCAAGCACGCTCAATGTGTCATCGTTGAGCGCGCCGTAATTGGCCGTCTTCCAGTAATAGCATAGACCCGCGGGCACCCCCGGGTCTTGCATCTGCTGCCATTGAACGTAGGGCATCCACCCCAGGTGCTCGGCCAGGGGTTGGCCCGCGCGCTGGAGCGGCTGCAGCGCGCGTTCTCCCGCCGCCTGGTCGCCACACCAGCACACCGCAAAAATAGCGACCGGGCGGCCATGCCAGGCGGGATCCAGGAACGGCAAAGGCGGCGCGTTCGTGATGACGGCAAGGCCACAAAACTCATCCGGGGCGTCAGCGGCGAAATCGCGAAACGCTTGCAGCGTGGACAATGCTTGATCGGCTGAGTAAATAATCAGCCCGGCCAGCACGTTGCGAAGCGGGTGCGTCTGGAACTCGAAACTGGTTACCACTCCAAATCCGCCCGCCCCGCCACGAAGCGCCCAAAACATATCCGGGTGTTCGGCAGGGGTTGCCCGAATGACCCTGCCATCGCTGAGGACAACGTTGGCACCAAGGAGATTGTCACAGGCTAGGCCATACTTACGCATCAGCCAGCCAGCGCCGCCCCCCAACGTGAAGCCGCCGATGCCGGTGGTCGACACCAAGCCTCCGGTCGTCGCCAGATCACACCGCGCCGTGGCCGCATCAAATCCGCGCCACAATGCTCCGCCCTGCGCCGTCGCAATCCGGGACTCCGTATTGACCCATACATCCGTGAGCCGCGACAGATCTAGAAGCAGCGAATTGTCGCGGATGCATCGTCCGGCAACGTTGTGCCCGCCTCCCCGAATTGTGACCGGCACGCCGTGTTCGGCGGCAACTTGCAACGTAAGCGCGACGTCCTCTGCGTCGGCACACAGGACGATGGCGCTCGGCCTGCGGTCGATGGCCCCATTCCAAATCCGCCGCGCGTCCGTGTACGCGTCATCGTCCGGCAAAATCGTGCTACCGCGCAGTCTGGTGCGAAGCGCGTTGACAGCGACCGTGCTGAGTTCGTGTGATTCGTTCGGCATAAGGCACATCCTCCCGCATTTTAGGTGCAAATTAACGCCCGCTTTGGCGAGGTCGCCGTCAAATTGTCGGTGTTCACTATCGCGTCTCCCACGTTAGAGTAACCGCTCGACTTTGCGTAGGGCCCGCAAGATGCTCGCCGTAAAAGCGCTGCGCCGAACCACGAATCCACGCACAGACTGGAGAAGCGATCCCCAACCAAGCGTTTTTGTGCTGTGACCGTGACGACATCGAGTTTGGTCTCCGTGGCACCCATATCGCGGGATTTCCCCCAATTGCCAACCCTGGCAGCACTAACAACAATATCAACAGCCTGACAGGGACATTCACAATAAGTTCTCAAAGTCATCGTACTTGCAGCTTCACCTGCACTACGTCCCGATCGACACCATAGTCCCAATCCGACCCGACTTCGACCTTCCGAGGAGGTTCCTCACGAATTCCTCACATAGGGGGTGGGTCTTGAGTCGCTGCGGTCGAGGTTACGGTTGCCCTGGCGCCGGGCTAGGCAACATGAGCTTTTAAGGCAAAACGAATGGCCGCTTCGGGGCAGTCATTTCATCAGGGTGAGCCTTCGCTCCGAAGCCGCCATTCGGACGTCCAAGCTGACTGGCTGCAGCCCGCATTGACCCGATACTTTAGTACATCACTAATCGACGACCGCTCGAAGCCGGTGACTAGATACCCACAGTCACGGCGCGGCCTTGTCCGACTTGGCTGGCTGCTAGAAGTATGGCCGGAATGTGTGGCCTGAGGTCACTCATGCGATTGGAGCGGGAACGTACTACCACGATCCCATACGGAAGCACTTTAATGTTTTGCTGAAATTCAAGATTGCGGTCGAGCGTTACAAATACATCGCACAGACCATGTGCGCGGCGCAGTAGCTCACCGTTTTTGATTCCTGCCCAGCCGTGACCATGTACGTTTGATACCTCATGCCCGACCAGCAGTGCGGCGAAGTCTGCGGGAAAATTCTCGTCAATCAATATTCGCATCTGCCGCGACAGTTTCGTAGGCTGCATCAAGCACCGCGATGGCGAATTCGCGCTTTACAGACGGAAACTGGTGCAGAAATTCATCGAGGCTCTCGCCACCTTCCAAGTAATCGAAAAGGGAGCGGACTGGAACACGTGTACCTACAAACACCAGGCTGCCGCTGAGGATATCGGGGTCTCGGTGCGTAACTTTGGCAAGTGTGGTCACGGGACTTCTCCTTATTCCGTCGTCAGTATAAATGTGGTTGGCTCCGGCGCCTAACCATGAATTGGTCAACTGTGGGCTCATCATCAGAACGTACGTCACCGCCACATTATTTGCTGCTGCTGCCGCTATCCTTGAAGCAACCGGCGGTCAGATCGCATGCGTGCAGGATAGCCTAGCGGCAGCCGTTTGCTGCAAAAGCACTATAACCGCGCGCATCACAGCCTGATTGCCATCGCGGAAGGACAGCAGGTGATCGGCCCATTGAGCTAGCGCATCGCGTTTCTCCTCGAAGTATTGGTGGGTGTCATACGTCGCGATGATGCCGGGCTGCGCATGATTCAGGCAGCGCTCGGCGATGTCTGGGCGAATGCCGAGCCTGGCGAGGCCGGTGCGTACCGTTCGCCGAAGGTCATGCAGAGTGAACGCACCTACCTTGTGTTCGGCAAAGGTGTCGAGATGACGTGCGATGCTTCGGGTCAGCAGCTTGGGGTCCATCGGCCCGTCGCCATCCTCAGCCGGGAAAATCCACGGGCTTCGTACGGCCATGCGTTTCAGGCGCTTAAATTGCTCGACCGCCGGCGGCGTCAGCGGCACAGCGAAGGCGACATCGGTCTTGGTTCGCTCGGCAGGGATTTCCCAGGCTGGGGCCTTGGCCTCAAGATCCAACTCCGACCAGCGTGCACCAGTGAGCTCCGATCGTCTGACAGCGGTCAGGAGAATCAGGCGAATCGCGATGCCCGTGCGCTTCGCCCGCTTGGTGACCTCATCGACGTTGGCGAGGAGGGTGGCGAGCTCTTCGTCGTCGAGGGCCCGCTGTCGCGGCCGTTCGGTGCCTCCCGGGCGAAAGAGCAGCTGGACGGGCGAAGATTCGACAATCTGCCGGTGGATACCGTACCGGAACATTTGCGACAGCAATCCGGCCACCCGGTTGGCCATGACCGGGGCAGGGCGGTCGACAATCGCATCCAGGAGCTCAATCACTTCCCGAGGCTTGATCGTGCGCGCATCGCGGTGCGCCCAACCGGCGAGCTCCTTCTGAAGGATTCGTTCCGCGTACTCCGGGTACCTGCGGCGCTGGCGCAAGTGCCTCTCGGTGAAATCCTTGACCAATGCCGTCACGCCATGGGAATTCCCGGCGGCAGGCACCTCGACGGCAGCCCGTGGTCCCGGCCGGTTAATCGCGCTGCGCGGGTCGATACCGTCCTGCAGCAGATCGCGAAACCGCTGTGCCCTGGCGCGGGCGTCGGAGAGCGACAGCCCAGGGAACTTGCCAAGAGTGATGACACCGGTCCGGCGCTTGAACTTGTACCTGAACCGAAACTCGCGCACGATGCCGCGGGTGCTGGTTTTCCTGACCCGCAGCATGAGGCCGGCGACGGCCGGATCCGTAAGTGTACCTACGCCGCGCTTTTCGACCGCCGCGCTCGTGAGCCTGACAAGGGGTCGGGACATAGTCGTGAAAATCGCCGTGTTAGGTACACCTTAGGTACACTTTGCGGAGGATACGCGCTACGACACTGTGAAACAACACGAAACATGATTAGCGTCTGAAATCCTATAAAAATAGACATTTTCTGAAAGATCAGCCGATGAAAACCGTAACAACGTGTCGCATCCCGTTTCGCTCTGGAATCCATGGGGTGCAAGGGGTCGCAAGTTCGAATCTTGTCGCCCCGACCAATACTTACGTGATGCTGGTGGAACCTCGGTGGTCCCATCCGTGGTCCCAATCGGAAATGACGTTTTCCAGGGCGATACCCTAGGACAGGACGAGCAGCGATTCCTCGGCGGAAATCTCGAACGTCTGGATCTTGACGAGCGCCGTGCGGATGAACGCCTCGATTCCGGCAGTCGATGCATTGCCGATGCGCAGCCAGATGACTTTTGGTGGTGCGCCGTTCACCAACGACAGACTCCGAAAATCATCGTCTTTGGAGACCACGGTGAAATCACGTTCGCGCGCATAGGCCCAGATCTCCAGGTCGGTCGCACTGGCAAGGCCCACCAAGTTGACATGGGAGCTGTTGGGGAACTGATCAGCCAATGCGCCAACCAGGCGCGAGCTCAAGTTCTCATCGAATAATAGCTTCAAGACACCGCAGGCAGTGCACTTAGGCGCCGTTCACGTTCCGCGGCAAAACCAAGCACGGCCTGGATGTGCTCACGACGCAACTCCGGGAAATCGGCCAGTATTGCCTGCTCATCCATGCCGCCCGCCAGATACTCGAGTACATCGGAGACGGTGATGCGCGTTCCCTTGACACAGGGTTTGCCGCTCCGGACGCCGGGGGTAATCGAGATGTAGTCCTGCCAATTCATAATGAATAAAGCATAGGCCAGCGTTAAGAATACGGCAAATAAACACAGCGACTTAAGTAATGCAGCATAATCGTCGTAACACGTCGTTCGGTCGGCGCCACCGGTCGAAGCACGCATTGACCGCATTGAGCACCTCGGGCAGGGTGGCGAAGTAGCGGTTGTGTGTTGCGAGGCGCCTGGTCAGCTTCCAGACTCGCTCGATGGGGGCAAGTTGTGGGCTGTAGGGCGGCAGGAATAGCAGCCGCAGGTCTCGTGCATGACAATGCAGGTATGGCGCCAGGAGCTTCGCGTGATGGTAACGGGCGTTGTCGAGCACGAGGAGCATGCGCCGTCCTGGGGTTTGCTGGCGCAGCAGTCGCTCGAGGAAACTCTGGAAAGTCACGGCATTGAAGATTGGGCACATCATGCGCACGAACTGGCCGCTGCACAGGTTGACGGCACCGAAGCAAGCCACGGACTTGCGGGTCGGTGCATGCCGCAGGATCGGGTCCTTGATTTCCGGCGGTACCCACATTCGGCAACGCGAGCCATGTTGCTGGAAGTGACATTCATCCAGGCTCCACAGTTCGACGTCGGCGCGCCGAGCCAGGCGATGGAGTTTTTTTTACTGCCGCGACTTTCAGCGGATCGGATTGAGCGACTTGAGGGCGCGGCTTGCGCAGCCGGAACTCCATCTGTCGAAATAACCGCTGACACTGGCGCACCCCCAAGTCCACGGCGTAGCGCCGGCGCAGATGCTCCGACAAGACCGGACCGTCCCACAGTGTGGCCGGCAGGCCGAAGTCGCGCGGGGTTTTACGTAGATCGCCCTGCAACGAACGCCACTGCTTCGCATCGAGCGTGCGGGGCCGTCCCGCGCGCTCGCCTTCGCGCAGAGCGTCCAGGCCGCCCTCCTCGAAGCGGCGCACCCAGCGCTGCACCGTGGTTCCGTCCTCACCGAAAAGCTCCGCGACTTCGCGGCATGATTGACCGGCGGTCACGAGCAGCAACCCGTGCAGGCGATGATCGTAACGAGACTCCTCGCTACGCCCGATCTCCTGCTGAATCGCGATTCGCATTATCTCGGCATCCTCGATCTGCAGCTTGCGCATCGTCCTTCTCCCAGAGAATAGAACGAGGCAATGATATCACTATGCTGCATTACTTATGTCGCCATGTTTAACATTCCAACATTTTTATGGCGTCACGCAAACGTTTTGATCCCCGGTCGGCTCTCCCCGGAAGTCCGTTCTTGACTCACGTCACGCTGCGTGAAGATCGAGTACAGCCGGGCGTTCATCCGTTCACGGTGATTCTTACGGATTGACCCGCCAGCGCCGATAGCCTGCTGTCGACCACGTCCCCTCCACTGGCGTCGCCTCGCACGTGTAGTCCGCTGCGACGTTCGCGAACTGGCGACACAGTGCGGATTTCTGCCGCAATTTTAGACATATGCAGCCGCCACCCGCTGCCAGGCGGTGTGTGAAACTGAATTGACGCCGTTGGCTGCGTCTCGAGCGGCATGGAGGATAACAGCCTGTCTTGCCGCATACACTTATCGAAATTCCCCGGACCCTAATTATACGCCGCTAGTGCCACTTGCCAGTCATGGAACTGGCTATCCAATTTAGATAGATATTTGCCTGCAATATCAATATCTCTTGCTGGATCGATACCAGCTCCATAAAAATATTCTGGCAACAATTGAATGATTCCGACGGCGCCTGCAAAGGATTTGACTGCTCCTGAGATGATATCGGCACGGAAACGGCTCTCTTCATACGCCAATCTGGCAAGTAAGTCGGTGGGGATTCCATATTTCACCTCGGTTGCGTTCAATACCGGCACCCAGGTCGGTCCTTCATTTTCAGTTTTCCAGCTGGCCACGATCTGGCGGGCATGGCCAGCAATCCTGGAATCTTGTTGTTCGTCTTAATCCCCCTTGATTTACCGCATCTCCGGATGAACGATGGTCCTGCCCTCCTCGATTCGTGGCAACGCTGCATTTCCAAAAGCACGTCGTCTATCGCAGGCTGCAACACGCTATGTCACATGCAGGACTCTTCGGTAGCTGGCATCTGGCGCGAGGAGAGGCCGAGGAGTGCTATGGGCTCGGGTGCTCGCGCTCAAAATCTGCGACAAGCCGTTTCCAGAGATCAAGGTAAGTTCGACAAACAGCGCTTGGCCAGTTGTTTGCGCTTCGGAGGGAAAAGGATCGATCTACTGCAGGCAGTCGGGGTCTCATATCGACCCTCTGCCGGCGATCGTGAGCGGCAGCTATACGGCCGCCCGTTCGATTGGACCAGCAACCGTTAGGGACGTGGTGGCATCTCTGGAAATCCGGGAATGCTCGCGCTGGGCTGATCCCAGGCTGGCGCGCGGCTGGTATATATACTCATGCTCGGAGTGATTTGAGACGGATTGTCCAACGTGCCGACGCGCAGCATGGTCATACCAGCCATGGCTCGCGGTCGTGAGAAAAGTGTCGAGCCGCACTTTGGGCAGAAGGTCCGCTCGATCGACTGCCCGCTTCCGCCTAGCTTGGTGAAAGTACTGGTGGTGCCGGTCATTTTAACCGTGGCGTCAGGCACGGCCGCGATTGTTAAGTGCCCACCACCGGTTTCCTTTTGACAGTCGGCGCAGTAGCAATGCCCGCTGAATACTGGCTCAGCGCTTGCTTCGTACCGAACGGCCCCACAAAGACATGTACCAGTCAGCGGCATGTAGGCTCTCCCGGCAGGTTTACAGTCGTTATAGAGTATCCGCTGCAATCGAGAATGGAAACGTATCGTGGCGGCTTTTCATGAGCAAGGAATCGTGACGCAACAGTGGCTAGTCTGGATGCGGCACACGCTGCGATCCGAGCTTCCGGAGTCGTTAAGGATTAATGTTCAGATTGTGAAGGATTTCTTTGCAGCAATAGGTGCCTACAATAAACAAGATCTGCTCGCGCTAGTTGCCGCAGATATTGAGTGGATCATTCCGGGCGAGGGCTGGCCGCTGGCCGGCACGCACCGCGGCCACGCGGAATTGGCGGCTGTGCTTCAGAAGGCGTCCGAAGAGATAGAAATGACATACCCAACGCCCCCCGAATTCGTGGCACAGGGAGACCGGGTTCTGGTCGTCGGCGTCGCGACGGGGAAAATCAAAACGACGAATAAGCCATTCAAGGACGACTGGGTATTTGACATCACCGTTCGCTTATATTCCGATGGCACATGGGTTTCAGTATCTGATGGCCATCATCGATGTGGGCAGCCGCAAGACGCTCTCCTGGAGGGTGTCGAACACGATGACGCCGGACTTCTGCCTCGAGGCGCTGCAGGAGGCACTGGGAAAATACGGGAAGCCGGAGATTTTCAACACGGACCAGGGATCCCAGTTTACCTGCGAGGAATGGATCGATACGCTCAAGGCGGCCGGGGTCCAGATCAGCATGGACGGCAAGGGACGATGGATCGACAACGTTTTTATTGAACGCCTGTGGCGAAGCGTAAAGTACGAAAATATATATCTGCGCGCCTACGAGACCGGAACGCAGCTACGACGAGGGCTGACCGAGTACTTCGATTTTTACAATGGTCGGCGCATTCATGAGGCGCTTGGCTACGCCACGCCCGACGAGGTGTATTTCGCAGGGCTCGCTCCGGTCATGGCGGCCGCGGCATGATCGAAAAATCCGACGCCGCATCGATTTTTCGGGATACCCGAGGTAGGGGGTCGATCAAGATCTCGGTTCCTGGAGCGTTTACGGCGGTCGGATTTTCCGGTCAGCAGAAAAATCCCGGAGCTTCTGCCGCTGTGTGCCACGAACGAAGAACATGGAGGTCTTCGATGCTGTAATGAAGATGAGGGCTGGCCCCTCGGAGTCGCCTTTCAGAGGGAGGCTCCAAACCGCCCACTGCTGCTGCGTCCAAAAGGCGTGGTGGTGAGCGAGTGGGAACCCGCGGAGAAACCGTGGTAGGTAAGTGACAAGGAGATGAGCGAAAGCAAACCGTCGATGACGTGTCGGAAAAGCTCTTTAGATGTTGTCGAAACCGGTGGCGGAGCGGTACCACCGGGATCAGCCCATGAGGAATCTGGTTACTGCGTGGGCGACAACCGGCATGAAGGCGGCATGACCTTGACACAGGCTTCGTTATGGAACGTGGGAACCTGTCTTTCAATGTAAAGGGAAAGCGGCGAGTGGTGATTGAAGCCACGAGTGCGAATACCGATGTGGAAGGTAGGGACGGAGCAGCTCATAGTAGTGATGAAGCGTCTGTAATGGACGTGGAGCGAAGGAGCTGCGTTGTTCTGTAGATGGAATTGACCAACCTTTATGAGGGATGAGTTGACCACATCGACAAAGTCGTTTGCGATCACAAAGCGCCAGGTCTACGACGCATGGAAGTGCGTAAAGGCGAATCGGGGTGGAGCGGGGATTGATGAAGAGAATATCGCGGCGTTCGAGAAGAATTTGTCGCGCAATCTCTACGCAATCTGGAACCGCATGGCCTCGGGTAGCTATTTTCCACCACCAGTGAAGGAAGTAGGCATACCGAAGAAAAGTGGAGGAATCCGCATTCTACGGGTGCCCACCGTGGGAGACCGGGTGGCACAGACAGTCGTGAAGGATTTTCTGGTGAAATTGCTGGAGCCGCATTTTGATCCGGACTCGTATGGCTATCGGCCAGGACGGTCGGCGAAGGATGCGATTCGAGTGACACGTCAAAGGTGCTGGAAGCATGACTGGGTGATTGAGTTTGATATCAAAGGAGCTTTCGACAATCTCGATCACGTTTTGTTGATGAAGGCATTGCGCAAGCACACGGATTGTAAATGGGTGCTCCTCTATGTTGAGCGGTGGCTGAAGGCACCTTCGGTGTCCGAGAGCGGAGAAATTAACGCACGTGATCGCGGTACCCCGCAAGGTGGTGTTGTGAGCGCCGTGTTAATGAATCTCTTCATGAACTACGCGTTCGATCGGTGGATGAGGCGGGACGTGACGAGTTGTCCGTTCGCCCGATACGCTGACGATGCTGTGGTGCACTGTTTTTCGGAACGGCAAGCGCTTCTAGTCAAGAGGCTTTTGGTCGAACGCTTCGCGGCGTGCGGTCTTGAGCTTCATCCGGAGAAGACCCGGATCGTCTATTGCAAGGATAGCAGTCGACTCGGCGAGTATCCGCAAGTGCAGTTTACCTTCCTTGGCTTCACTTTCAGGCCGCGTCGTGCAATGTCTCGGACGGGCAAGCTCTTTACGAGTTTCCTGCCAGGGGCAAGCCGACAGGCGTTAAAGGGAAT
>CAWDGY010000030.1:0-606046 GCA_963801865.1 uncultured Gammaproteobacteria bacterium
CCCCAACAAGATTCGCGTAACATCGCACGCCGTAACATCACACGTAAAGGCTCGAACCTGACCGTTACCCTCCATCGTCGCTCGGACGTCGATTTGAACGCCTTTTACCGGGTGGCGTGGCAGCGCGAGGATGTGCGCATCGGCGAGGCCGCGATGCAGCGAATTGCCGCCAGCCGCGCCTCGTTTCTCGACCTGATCGAAAAGGATCCCACCGTCGTGATCTACGGGGTCACGACCGCCATGGGCGAGCGCGCCAGCCACCGGTTGACGCGCGAGGAGCGCGATCAGCACGCCCGGCTCAAACCCTTCGCCGCGGCGACGTCCTTCGGCGACTACTGCCCGATCGCGTAGTGCGCGGCATCGTTCTCGCACGCCTCACGAACTTCATCGAAGGACACTCCGCCACCACCCCACGCATCGCGCAAGCCGTCGCGCACATGCTCGACGGCGCGCCGATGCCGCAAGTCGCTGCGGCCGGTCAGGGCGGGGCGGGTGAAATAACGGCGCTCTATCCGCTCTTCGCCGAGCTATCGACCCACTTTGAGCTCGAAGTGAAGGAACGCGGCTCCCTCATCAACGGCTCTCCCTGCGCCGCGGCACTGATTGCCGATGCGGCGATCGCGGCCCGCCGCCGGCTGCAGCTCGCGGTCGAGACTTTTGCCCTGTCGATCGAAGCGTTTCGCGCGCCGCTCGAGCACTATGACGAGGCGCTCGAATCGCTGTGGGGCGACAAGGACGAAGCGGCCGTGCTGCGCTCGCTGCGCTGCTACCTCGGAGCAGGCGGCGGACGGCGCAACTATCAGGCGCCGGTGAGCTACCGGATCGTACCGCGCATCTTGGGCCACGCGCATCGCGCGGTCGGCGCGGCCGAACAGGCCGCAAGCATCTCGCTCGCCTCGATCTCGGACAATCCCGTATACCTTGCCCCGGACGCCACGCATCCCTATGGCCGCTGCATCAGCACCGGGGGCTACCACAACGCGATGGCGGCTCCGGCGCTCGATGATCTATCAGGCATCTGGGCCGACATCTGCCTGCTCTGCGACCGGCACAGCGCCAAGCTCCTGAACGGCCATGTCTCGCACCTGCCGGACCAGTTGCTGATCGGCCGGCAGCAAGGCCAGAGCGATGGCCGCGGCAATATCGGCTATGTGACGATGGCGGCAAACGCCTACATCGAGACCGCCAAAGGAGCGGCGCAACGCACGTTCATTCCCGCCAACGACAGCGGTGCGGGCCAGGACGATGTCGCGACGCCCACCTTTCTCGCCTGGAGTAAGGAAGTGCGTGCGGGCCGGTGTCTCGACGCCTCTCTCGCCATGCTGGCGCTCGTGGCATCCCAGGCCCTGTTCATCACCGACCGCGAGGCGCCGCCGGCGCTGCGTCCGTTTATGGATCTCATTCGCTCCTACGTGGCGCCGGTGAGCGACGACCGCATGCTCGGTCCCGAACTCGGCCGGCTCGCCGACGCCATCACGGCGAAAGTCTTCGCCCCCCATGAGAACGTCGACTCCCTCGGGCCCTGAGCCGCCGCACTGCCTCTAGTCGAAGCGGATCACGAAGCAGCGGTGGATGCGCGGGTTGCGCTCGAAATCCTTCGGGATGGTCGCTGCGCTGATGTCCTCGACGCGCAGATCCGCGAGCGCCCCGGCATCGAGCTGGAAGCGGGTGTAATTCGTCGAGAAAACCAGCCGACCGCCGGGACGCAGCAATCGCAGGGTGCGACGAATCATCCCGACATGATCGCGCTGCACATCGAGCACCCCCTCCATGCGCTTGGAATTGGAAAACGTCGGCGGATCGACGAACGCCAGATCGAAGCGCGGACCCCACACCGCCTGGCTCTCCAGCCATTGCAGGCAGTCGGCGCGCTCGAGTTCGTGCTCCGAACCGCCGAAGCCGTTCAGTACCAGGTTGTCGTGCGCCCAATCGAGATAGGTGTTGGACATATCGACGCTCACGCTCGAGCGCGCGCCGCCGGCCGCCGCGTATACCGTGGCACTTCCCGTGTAGCAAAACAGATTGAGGAAATCCGTATCCCTGGCCCAGTCGCGCAGCAGCTTGCGGATGATGCGGTGGTCGAGAAACAGTCCCGTGTCCAAGTAGTCCCGGAAATTGACCCAGAACTTGAGTCCTCCCTCCTGCACGGCGTGCCGCTCGGCGCTGAGTGCGCGTTTTTCGTATTGCTCGCCGGCCCTTTGCGGTTTGCGGACTCGCGAGTGCACACAGGTCAGCGGCACCGATAGAGCCTCGGGCACGACCGACAACACTTCCCGGCGCCGCTCCCGCGCGCCCTCCGGGTTCACGGATTTCGGCGGGGCATATTCCTGCACATGGACATGGCGCGGCTCGCGGCCGTAGACGTCGATGGCGAATGCGTACTCCGGCATGTCGGCGTCGTAGACCCGGAAGCAATCGATGTGTTCATGCGCGGCCCACGACCCCAACCGCTCGAGGTTCTTGCGCAGCCGATTGGCGAACATCTGTGCGCCGGGACGGCTCGACCAATCCGCCCGCACCTTCTCCGCCGGCCGCTGCTCCCGCGCCTCGTTCAAATCGAATCGCAGCAGGCGGCATTCGATCGTTCCATTGAATACCCGATGCGTGCGCCTCGCGTAGATCCCGAGGTTGCGCGCGAGCGGCGGATTGCCGGTGAGAATAGCCGCCTGCCAACCCTTGAATTTGTCGCGCAGCGTGCGCCCGAGCTCGGCGTACAGTGCGGGCAAGCCCGATTCCGCGCCGATGCGCTCGCCATACGGCGGGTTGGTCACCACCAGGCCTAGGTCGGCCCGCGGAACCTGCACATCGGCGAGCGCGCGCTTCTCGAGGTGCAGCCACCCGGCGATGCCGGCGCTCTCGCCGTTCGCAATCGCCATGCGTACGGCATCCGCATCGATATCAGACCCGAAGATGCAGCGGCGCACCACGCGTGCAGCACGGCGTGCGCGCGCTTCGCTGCGCAGCGCCTCCCACAGCACGGCGTCGTGTCCGCGCCAACCGGTGAAGCCGAAGTACCCGCGCTCGAGCGCGGGCGCCGCGTCGGCCGCGATCAGGGCCGCTTCGCTCAGAAACGTGCCCGAGCCGCACATCGGATCGACGAGCACGCCGCCTCGGCTCTCGATATCGGGCCAGCCGGCGCGCAGCAGCACCGCGGCCGCCACGTTTTCCTTCAAGGGCGCACGTCCGCCCTCCGTGCGGTAGCCTCTACGGTGCAGACTTTCGCCCGAGAAATCCACCGACAGCAACGCCGTCCTGCCCTCGACATGCAGATGCAGCAGCACGTCGGGCCGCTCGGGTTTGATGTTCGGGCGTTCGCCCGTGCTGTCGCGCAGGCTGTCGCAAACTCCGTCCTTCAGGAGCTGCGAGCCGTAAATCGTATGGCGAATCGATTCGTTGCCGCCGCTGCAATCGCACGCAAGCGTCGCCCCGGGCGCGAGATGTTCGCCCCAATCAATCCGTTTCACGGCGTCGAAGAGATTTTTCGAGCTGCCGGCATCGATCGATCCCAAGCTGAGGAGCACGCGCGATGCGGTGCGTGACCACAGGCAAGCGCGATAGCCGGCCTCGAGGGTGCCCTGGAATTTCACGTCGTGGCTGCGTTCGCGGATATCGCTCGCGCCAAATTGCGCCAGCTCCTCGGCCAGCACCGAGGCCGCGCCCACCGGCGCAGTCGCGATCCAATAGCGCACGTTGTCCGACATGCGCGGATGATAGCGACTAACCGTCTGCTGCGTCCGGGCCGATCAAGCCCGACGCGTTGCACCCTCATCGACAGTCAGCTGCTCAAGGCGCGCCCGCAGCTGGGCCGCCATCGGCGGTTCGGAGCCCGGTCGCAGGACCGTCGAATGGCTGCCGGGAACGTCGATCACGGCGATTCCACCCTGGGCGAGCGGGCCCCAGCCGAGCGTGCGGCTGTAAGTCCGGGTCACGCGACGATCCGTGGCGCGAAACAACGTAATGACGCCCGGATAGGGCTTCGGTACATACGCGCGCACGGCGCGTTCCACTGCCCTCCATACCACGTTCTTTTCCCCGTTACCGGTTCGCACCGGGCGGGCAGCCAGCGCTTTCCCGTACCCTCGCTCGACCCAATCCGCGAGCCTGCGCCACAAAAAGGCGGCACGCTGCCTTCCGCGGAGGCTGCGAACGGCCTCGATCTCCCAGCGCACCGCATCGGTGACGTTGCGCCTCCAGCTGCGCGTGCGCGCGTCGGCTTCGAGGATCGCGAGAAGCGCAACCTCCGCGCCCGCGGAGCGCAACTGTTGAGCCATTTCGAACGCGATGTGTGCCCCGGCGGAATGCCCTCCGAGCAGATAGGGTCCCTGCGGCTGGAGCGCACGGATCTCCCCGACATATCTCGCTGCCATTGCCTCGACACGATCCAGGGGCGTCCCGTTGCCGTCGAGTTCGGGGGCTCGAACACCATAGATGCTGCGCGCGGTGCCGAGATGGTTGGCAAGCTCCCGGTACGCGGTGATATCGCCGCTCACGTGATGCACGAGGAACAGCGGCGCGCCCGATTGGCCTCGCGACAGCAACACGAGCGCTTGGTGGCCTTCGCCGGATGAGTTCGCCGATAAGCGGCTCGAGAGCAGTTCGATCGTGGGGGTATCGAACAGCAGGCCCGGTGAGAGCGCGCGGCCGAACGCCCTTTCCATGGCCACCGCAACCTCTACCGCGGAGAGTGAATGGCCGCCGAGGGCAAAAAAATCATCTCGGATACCGATCGGACGGGCCTGCAACACGTTCTCCCAGATGCCGACGAGGCGGGTCTCGCACTCGTTGCGCGGCGCAAGGTAGCTGCTCGGTTCCTCGGCCGCGGACATCGCCGGCAACGAGCGCCGATCGAGCTTGCCGCTGGGAGTCATGGGAAGAGAGGCGATCGACTCGAAGCGATTCGGAATGAGTCCCGCGGGAATGCGATCTCGGACGAATGAGCGCAGTTCGGCGGCGACTATCGGTTCCGAGCCGCGCGGCACCACATAGGCGATCAAACGCGCGCCCGATGGCCTCTCATCGCACACGACGGCTGCTGCGCGGACGCCCGGATGATCCACGATCGCGGTTTCTATCTCGCCAAGCTCGACACGGACACCGCGAATCTTGATCTGATCGTCCATCCGGCCCGCGAATTCGAATACGCCGTCGGCTCGCAAGCGTCCGAGATCGCCCGTGCGGTACAACGTCGTCGTTTCGCCGTCTGCGAGGTGGTCCTCGACAAATCGCTCCGCGGTCAATTCGAGGCGATTCAGATAACCCCGAGCGACCCCAGCTCCGCCGATGTAGATTTCGCCCACAACGCCCCACGGGACGAGCTGTCGCTCGCGATCGAGCACATACACCCGCGTGTTGGCGATGGGACGTCCGATCGGAACCACGGCTTGACCGGGAACATCCACGCACTTCCAATACACCGAGGCGATCGTCGCTTCGGTCGTACCGTAGCCATTGAAAAATTCTGCCGAGGGAAGCCGCTCGCGAACGCGCCGCTGCAGCGAGACGGACAGACCTTCGCCGCCCGTGGTCAGGCGACGCAGTGAACTGCAGGAGGGGATCTGCGCCTCCTCGATGACTGCTCGCAGCAGCGACGGTACGAAGCAGGCAACCGATATACGCTGCGCCGCCATCAGCTTCACCAGGTACCTGCTGTCGTATTCGAAGCGGGGCCGCGTCAACACCAGACAGGCTCCGGCGCTCAGCGGCTCGAGAATTTCCCACACCGAGTCGTCGAAGCTCAACGATGCCGACTGCAGGCAGCGGTCAGAGTCCTTGAGCGGAAAGTAGCTGGTTCGCCAGGCGAGGTGGTTGCACACGCCACCGTGGGTGACGAGCACTCCTTTCGGCGTACCGGTCGAGCCGGACGTGTAAATGACATAGGCGATGTCCGCAGCGCTCGTGGGCAAATCCAGGTTCTCGTCCACGGTGTCCGAAGAGGCAACCCCATCGACGTGCAGCACCCGCGCGGCACAAGGCGGGATCGAGGCGGCGATATTCCCAGTCGTCACCAGGACGACGGGATCGGCATCGATCAGCATCGTGGCCAAGCGCGCGCCCGGATACGCAGGATCGAGCGGGACATAGGCCGCGCCGGACTTCAGCACGGCGAGCACGGCAATGATCATCTCGGGAGAGCGTTCGAGACAAATTCCAACCCGTTTGCCGCGCTTCCCGCCCAGAGCTCTGAGCCTGCGGGCCAGCCGATTCGCGCGGCGGTTGAGCTCGTCATAGCTGACTTGAGCGTCTCCGGAAACGAGTCCTAACGCATTCGGGCTCTTGCGCGCTTGCCTCTCGAAGGCCGCGTGGCAACCGCCCTCCGCAGAGAACCCCAGGGTCGGACCGCTGCAGGCCGCAAGCAGACTTGCCGCTTCGAGAGTCGGAAGCAGCGGCAGACTCGCAAGCGGATGATCGGGCTGCTGAACCGCCGCCACCAGCAGCGTTCGAAGCTGCTCCGCCAACCGTCGAGCGTTTGCAACGGCGGCCACCTCGGCGTTGACGTCGAACCAGAGATCATAGGTTTCGCCGCGCGGCTCAACGCTGAGCGAGATGGCATTGGAGCCATGGCCCGGATGAATCCGCCGAACGTCAAGCGAACCGAGCGGTTCGACCAACGGACGCATGTAGTTGAACAGAGCGCTGAAGGCCGGAGCGCGTGCCGAATGACCGACGCTGTACTGCCGGTGCTCGAGCGCCCGGCCGGCACACTCAGCGACCTGCCGCATGAGTGCAATGAGACTGTCGTGCGGCCGGACGTGCAGCATGAGCGGCGCCACCTCCATGAACAAGCCGATCGTCCGTCGGTCGCTCTCCTTGCTGCGATTGTGAAACGTAACGCCGATCGAAATCCGCTCAGTGCCGCCGACCCTGCCGAGATAGGCAGCGAAGGCTGCAGTGAAGAGGTTCGCGGCCGTCGCATGCTCGCTCATCGCCGGCGAGCAGAGCGAGCGTGCAAGAGCGGCGAGCGATTTGCCCGTGGGGGTGTCGAGCCTCAGGACCACCCGCTCTTGTCGCGTGGTTCGAGACGCATCGACGCCGTAGAAGCGGGGCGTTGCATGTACATCCGCGAGCAGTTCGCTCCAGTAACTCCTTGCCGCCCGGTACTGCGCCGTGCAGCGCAAAGCGCACACCGCCGAAACGTGATCAGCGAACTGCGGCGGTGTGCTCGAAGCGTCGAACTGACCCGAGTAAAGCTCGGTCATGCGGCGAAGCAGGATTTGTATTCCCGCACCGTCCGTGACGATGTGATGAACGTGCAGAAACCAGACGTACTCACCCTCGGCGACCCTGGTCAAGGCGGTGTCGAATACCCGCTCCTCGAGCCGCAAGGGGCGGCGCAACCGCGCGTCGATCCACTCCTGGAGCGCGCTCTCCGGGGCGGTGTTTCGATCGAGAACGACGCAATCCAGCCCGGCCTCAAAGGGCGCCAGTACGCGCTGCCGGGGAACTCCATCCACCTCCTCGACGACAATCCGCAGCGCATCGCAAGAGTTTACGAGCGCTTGCCAGGCGCTCTGAAACTGCTGTGGATCCAAGCCCGGCCATCGAATGGCGTATGCGGAATTGTAGAGCGCCAGCCCGGGATGCAGCCGTTGACCGGCATAAATCAGCAACTGGCGGCCGGTCAGGTTTGAGCGGTCCAGAATCTCATCGAACGCAGAGGCCGCCGGCACAGGTCGAATCGCCGGTCAGGCGCAGGCTTCGCGCTCTGCCACTGCGTCGGTCAATCGAGTGGCACAATGGATGGGCCGTCGCAGGCTTTCGAGAGAAATGCCCTGCCGGAGCGCAAGAATCACCCCGGCTGCTTCGAGATACGTGCGCACGGGAATCACATTGCGCATCTGCATTTTGTCGTTGGTCACAGCCAGCAGCGTTTGGTTCTCCTCGACCGCAATCAAAGGGATGTCGTTGAACTCGGCGGCGAGGGCGGGAATCCCACCCAGACAACTCGCCGGCGCGACGATCGCACCGACAGCGTTGAGACTCGTCAGGTGCGAGGCTACGTGGTCCAGCCGCTCGATCGGCACCAGGCGGGGAGCCCGCGCCAGCCCCTTGAGGACCGACAAATAGTGCGGTGTGGAAATGAATTCGGCGGATGCCCGTGGATTGTGGGTTCCGCGCTCCTTCACGTCCTGATAGTAGGGAAGCGGTGCATGCGCGGTCGGAACCCGGAATACTTTGGAGATCAAATGCGTGATGATGGCTTCCACGCCGCCCGACGGGTTCGGGATCTTGCCGGATAGATGTCGCGAGAACTCGGCGGCGGTCACTCCGTGGATGACGGAGACGCCGCCGATCGCGTGCACACCCTCACCGAGCAGGCGCTCGCAGGCTTCCAGAATGGCGACGGGATTCAGCACGGTGCCCACCGCGCACCCGCTCTGCGACCAGACCGTACGCGCGCCGATTTCCTGCGAAGCGACCGAGTAGAGCCCGCAATCGATGCCGGCGGCGGCCCGCGCGGCATTCAGGACCTGTATCACATCGTCGAGATGTCCCTTACCCGTTGGATCGACGAACGTCCCGATGCGATTGCCGCGGGTCGGCGCTAGTGCGAGGTGTCCGAGCAGAAAGTCGTCCAGGCTTTTGCCCTCAACGTAAAGGACGTTGGCCGCCATTTCGTTGATATCCGAGGCATTCACAGCGTTCGGGTGTGTGATCAGCACATCCGCCGCCGCGGCCAGCAGATTCGTCGCCGGACACGCATCGCCCGCGAACCCCCCTATCTCGCATCGGACTCCCGTCGGGACGACCTGAACGACCGCGAATTGCGCGTCCTGATGGTCTTTCCTGCGCGGGGACGTCAGCTCGACTTCGGCGAAGTGTTTTCGGTAGGAATTCCGCGAGTCGACCTCCACGAAGGTTGATTCAACGATCGCCTCGCTCTCGGTGATTGCGGTGATGGCAGCGCGCAACGGATAGCGCTGCGCGCGCAAATGAGCGGATAGCTCAGATGCAACGCGCTCGAGCCAGCGGCGCGAATCATTCCTGGGTACGGGCAGCACCGCGTTTGTAATCTTCATTGTCGCTGCGGATCATAGCATCGGTGTGCATAGCCCCCAATGCGGATCCCGGCGTCGCTACTTAATGCAACGCCCCATCGACATATGTCCAATGCTCGAGCGACTGCCACTCGAGCTGCGGATGGCGCGAGAGGTAGCGCACCAGGATCCGGTACACCTGCGAATCGAAGGCGGCCGGCGCCGCCGCCCGCGCGAGCGCGGCGAGTTCCTCCTCGCAGCGCGCGCAGCCGAGATACGTCCAATGATCGAGCACATGCCATTCATCGGCGCCGAATGGATCGCGCTCGCGCAGCGCCACCCGGCCGGGAAAGGGCCAGGGTTTTAGTTTCAGGGACGCCAAGGCCATCTGCACGCGCACGTTGTGCAGGGCAAGCGGTTCCTTGCCGACGCAGGCGCCCTTGCACTTTCCGATCTGATGGGCGAAGCAGGAACCCTCGCTCTCCTCGAGCCCCAGCACCTTCTGGCACAGGAGCTGTGCGCGGGCGATGTCGGCCAACGCCTTGTGCGCATCCTTGCTCGAGTGAAAGACCCCCCAGCACCGAGTCAGCTGCGAGGGCTCCACCGCATCGATGCCGAGCACTTCGACGGCCCCCGACTCTCCGGCCATGCGCACGGTGACATCCTCGGCGGTGGATTTTCGGTGCCGGTTGTAGAGGGGGCGCTGTGTCTTGATCCACTCCGCCTCGCGGAGCAACGCGCCGAGTTCGCCGGCCGTCTGCAGCCAATCGACCCGCCGCACCCGGCGCGCGAGGGACTGCTCACCCCCATTGGCGCGTTCCCCGGCAAAGTGCTCGAGAATACGCGCGCGCAGGGTGCTGCTTCTACCGACGTAGAGCAGCACGTCCTCCGCCCCGAAGAACCGGTATACCCCCGGGCCTTCCGGCAATTCATCCGCCAAACCCGCGGGCAGCTGAGCAGGCAGCGTGCTGTGTCCGAGCACCGTTTGCGCCGCTGCCGCGAGTACAGTATCGGGTAGCTCGCGGCGCAGCTTGAACCAGAAGTCGCGCAGCACGCGCGCGTCGCCGAGCGCGCGATGGCGCGCGCTGCAAACCAGCGCGTGCCGCTCCATGACGGCATCCAAGCTGTGCCGAGGGTGCTCGGGAAACAAGCGCCGCGATAATTTCACGGTGCACAATACCTTCGCGGAGAAATTCGCATCGAGGCGGCGGAACTCGGCGCGCAAGAACGAATAGTCGAAGCGCGCGTTGTGCGCCACGAAGATCGGCGTCGGCGGTCCCGAGGAGCGCAGTTTCTCCAGCACGAGCGGCGCGATATCGGCGAAGCGCGGCGCCTGTGCCACCATTTCGTTGCTGATGCCGGTGAATCGTTCGATGTAAGCGGGAATGGGGCACTCCGGGTTTACCAGCGAACTCCATTCCTCGACCACCACACCCTTCTCCACCCGCACGATGCCGATCTCCGTGATGCGGTGGCGGGCCACATTGCCGCCGGTCGTCTCCAAGTCGACAAATACTAGATCCTGCGGAAGCCCGGCTGATTCCTGCGGAAGCGCGTCCGAAGCCTCAGCTGCGTCCATCGAGCGAGAGTAGCGGGTAGTAAAGATCGGGGCGCCGATCGCGGAACACACCCCAACTGCGCCGATAGCGGCGCACGGCATCCAAATCGAATGTCGCGGTGAGAACGGCCTCGCTCTCCCGGTCCGCTTCGGCCACCTTCTCGCCGGTGTGCGAGGCGATGAACGATGAACCATAGAAGGTCATGGTGTACTTGTCGCCCTCCTCGGTGCCGATGCGATTCGAGGCCACCAGCGGCATGATGTTGGCAGCCGCATGACCTTGCATGGTGCGCTGCCAGTGTGCGCTCGAATCCAACTCCGCATCCTGCGGCTCCGAACCGATGGCGGTGGGGTAGAGCAGAATCTCCGCGCCCATCAATGCCATCGAGCGCGCGGTCTCGGGAAACCATTGATCCCAGCAGATCGCGGCGCCGATCCTGGCATAGCGGGTATCGAACACCTTGAAGCCGGTGTCGCCCGGCGAGAAGTAGAACTTCTCGTGATACCCCGGACCTTCCGGAATGTGCGACTTGCGGTAGCTGCCGAGCACCGCGCCATCGGCGTCGACCATCACCAAGGAGTTGTAAAAGACCGTGTTGGCGCGCTCGAACACGCTGACGGGCAGAACAACCGCGAGCTCGCGCGCCAAGCGGCGAAAATGCTCCACTGCCGGATGATTCTCGAGCGGCTTGGCAAGATCGAAATGCCGCCCGGAGTGATCCTTGCAGAAATACGGAGTCTCGAATAGTTCCTGGATCAGGACCACATTGGCGCCGCGGCGCGCCGCTTCGCGGATCAATTTTTCGGCGCGGGCCATGTTGGCATCGCGATCCCAGCTGCATGCCATTTGCGTGGCGGCGACCGTTACTTTGCTCATGAGCGGTATGCTACCTGAAGGTCCGTCAAAAGGTTGGCGGCGAGCTGGCGCTCACGATCTCGCATTCCTCGCGCCCGATATTGCGGAAGCGATGTGGAATCGAACTCTTGAAGTAATACGCATCGCCCACGCCAAGCAGCCGCGTTTCGCCGCCGACGGTGAGCTCGATTTTGCCCTTGACGATGACGCCGCCCTCTTCGCCGGGGTGCGCCAGCATCTCCTCGCCGGTATCGGCGTTTGGCGCGTAGCGTTCATGCAAGATCGACATGCTGCGCTTCCCCAGTCGGCCCCCGACGAGACGCAGCTCCACGGCGCCCGTCCCGATGTCCGCGAGTGTCTCGCGCGGAAAGAAAACCTCGGGTTTGCCCTCGAGATCGAGGGTGAAGAAATCGGCCAGCGCCATCGGAATCCCGTCGAGAACCTTTTTGAGCGAGCTCACCGACGGGCTGACGCGGTTCTGTTCGATCAAGGAAATGAGCCCATTGGTGACGCCGGCGCGCTTTGCCAATTCGCGCTGCGACAGCCCATACATCTGGCGGACGGACTTCAAGTGGGCGCCTACGTCTAGACTCATGATGTCCATTATATTAAACAGACGGGCCCAATTTGCAGCTAAAATTGATGAATGTGTTGAATTTATTTATCATTAGACCCGCGGTTGGCTGAAAACTTGCTCACACTGAAGGATTCCCATGAACGCCCAAATCACTCCCGCTGTTGCGCATGGCGATCTCGACGCTTTTTGGATGCCGTTCACGGCCAATCGCCAATTCAAAGCCAATCCGCGGCTTCTGACCCGAGCGGAGGGTATGCACTATTGGACTGCGGACGGCCGCCAGGTCCTCGATGGGGTCGCCGGCCTGTGGTGCGTGAACGCGGGGCACGGGCGGCGCGAGATCAGCGAGGCGGTTGCGCGGCAGCTCAACACCATGGAATACGCCCCGGCGTTCCAGATGGGCCACCCGATTGCATTCGAGCTGGCGAATCGCCTGGCCGCCCTTGCGCCGGCGGGTCTGGACCGTGTGTTCTTCACGAACTCCGGCTCCGAGTCCGTCGATACGGCACTGAAGATCGCCGTCGCCTATCACCGTGCTCGCGGCCAGGGGCAACGCACGCGCTTCATCGGTCGCGAAAAGGGCTACCACGGCGTGGGCTTCGGCGGTACCTCGGTCGGAGGCATGGTCAACAACCGCAAATTTTTCTCGGGCTCGATGCTACCGGGCGTGGACCATCTGCCGCATACGCTCGACATCGCGCACAACGCGTTCTCGCGCGGCTTGCCGCACTGGGGTATGCACCTCGCGAATGAGCTGGAGCGCCTGATCGCATTGCATGATGCATCGACCATCGCCGCCGTCATCGTCGAGCCGATTTCAGGATCCGCCGGCGTGATTCTCCCGCCCGTCGGGTATCTGAAGCGGCTGCGCGAGATCTGCGACAAACACGACGTCCTGCTGATATTCGACGAGGTGATTACCGGCTTCGGGCGGGTGGGCAAGCCCTTTGCCGCCCTGGCTTTCGACGTGACACCCGACTTGATGACCACGGCCAAGGGACTCACCAACGGAGCCATCCCGATGGGCGCCGTGTTCTCGCATCGCAAAATCTACGATGCCTTCATGCAGGGACCGGAGAACGTGATCGAGCTGTTTCATGGCTATACCTATTCGGCGCATCCGGCCGCGTGCGCGGCCGCGCTGGCGACCCTCGACATCTACGCGAAGGAAGGATTGCTGACGCGCGCGGCCACGTTGAGCTCCCAGTGGGAGGACGCCGTACATTCGCTGCGGGGCGTCACCAACGTGATCGACGTGCGCAACTACGGCTTGATCGCCGGCATCGAATTGGAACCGCGCGCCGGCAAACCGGGTGCGAGGGCTTTCGAGGTGTTTCTCAAATGTTTCGAGCGCGGCGTAATGGTCCGACAGACCGGCGATGTGATCGCTCTGTCGCCGCCGTTGATCGTCGAACCGAAGCAGATCGCCCAAATCATCGAGGTCCTGACCGGAGTGATTCGCGAGACTGCCTAACTCTTGGCCTCGAAGACCGCGTACCACTTCTTGCAGGGCTCGGCGACTTCCCATGTGCCTTCGAACCCGGCGGGAACCACGAAGGCGTCTCCCGCCCGCATTTCGTACCGTTCGCCTGTGACCGACTCGATGCGCACGCGACCTTCGATCAGTACGCAGAATTCATGTTCTGTGTAGAGCACGCGCCATTTGCCGCTGGTACTGCTCCATAGCCCGCAGAAGAATTGCTGGCTCGCGTCGGTGAATTGATTCGATACACGGGTGCGCGGAATGCCCGCCAGAATCTTCTCGGGCGAGGGATTTGCGGATTCGCCGGTTTGCAGGCGGTCGAGCAGCACGATCTTGGGGTGGGACATGCGCTATCGTAGGCGCGTGGCGCGGGGGGAAACAAGAGCGACTCGGCGCGTCCTTGGCGCCGAGCCGCCCGAAGCTCACCGATTTGCACTCGCCTGGGCCGTCTCGACGGTGGGCGCCGCGGTCGGCGCCGCGGCACCCATTTGGGCGACCGGGGGGCCGCCTGCGGCCTCGAGTGTGAGTCGCACGCGACGCTCCAGCGCGTAGCCATCACTGTCCTCCGCCACACTGCGACTCTTGCCGTAGGCATTCACTTCCAGGGCCTCCTCGTCGACGCCGGCAGCGAGAAACAGGTCTCGCACCGCATTGGCGCGCTCTTCGGAGAGCTTGAGGTTGGTATCGACGCTACCGCGCGGATCGGCGTAGCCATCCACCCGGACCTTGAGCGCCGAGGACTTGGCGACAGCTTCCGCCAAGGCCTGAATTTCATGCGCCATCTCCGGCGTGATATCCGCGCTACCAGTGCGGAACAAAACGTCCCCCTGCAACCCATCGAGCACCTTGGCCGCATCGTCACGGGCCGCCTCGCGGTCGGCATTTTGCGCCGCCTCCACGCGGTGGGACAGCGCGTCGAGTCGCGCGGTGAGCGTGCGATTGGTTTCAGCGAGATCGCTCTTGGCACTTTCAAGGGTCGCCACATTGCCCTGCAGCCGCACTTTCTCGCTCTCGAGCGCGGCCGTTTCGGCTTCCGCTTTGGCCGCGTCGCCCGCGCGGTGTACCCGGTTTCCAAGCCACGTGCCCAATCCGGCTCCGATGACGGCGCCCACCGGACCCGCCGCGAAACCGCCGATCACTCCGCCGGCGATGAATCCGGCTGGCTCCTGCGGCGGCGCGCTCTTCGGGCCGTCCGCCAATGCCGCCGCGCTCACGCCCATCAATCCCACGGTCCATAGGACCTTGCCACATGCAGTTTTCATAACAGCTCCTCACCTCTCGGGACTCGCCACTTCAGGCGACGACCTTCGCCGCCTTGTGGAGCTATTTCGCGCGGCTATTCGGGCGGCCGGCCGGAGAAATGGTGGCAAATGGTGGCGAAGCGGCGGCCAATTGCGGCCCGACGCTTCGGGGCCGCGCCGAGGGGGCGGGCCGTGTCGGGCGCTGTCTTCGCTCAGGGTTCCAATGAGAAGGGTGTGAAGTTCGTTCCAATGTCGTAGTAATCCTCTTTCTCCGCCTTCTTCAGGAATGCCACCACACGATAGGTGGCCGGCGCCGCGACGATCTCCCAGCCGCTCTTGAGGGCATATTGTGTGAACATGATCACCACGAGATGCGCCTGCGGCATGCGGCCGTAGAACGCGACAAAATAGAAAATCACCGAGTCCACGAATTCTCCGCATAACGTCGAGCCGACGATGCGCGTCCAGAGCCAGCGGCCCTGGGTGAAGATCTTCATCTTCGCGAGCACGTAACTGTTGACGAACGTTCCGCAGAGGAAGGCGCTGATCGATGCTCCGACGATGCGCGGCGTATTGCCGAAGATGGCTTCCACGGCAGGCTGAGAGGCTCGCGAGCTGGCGGATGGCGGTAGATGCACGATCACGGCGGCCATGAGGGAGGCAAAAGCCAGCGCCCCGAACCCCGCCCACACCACCCGGCGGTCGCGGCCGTAGCCGTAAACCTCGGTCAAGATATCGCCGAAAATATAGGAGATGGGGAAGAACAGCACACCGGCCAGAAATGTGACCGTCCCGACGATCGGCACCTGGATGGAAGTTTCCTTGGCTGGGCCGATCAAATTCGAGCACAGCAGCACAGAGACATAGGCCGCCATCACAAAATCGTAATAGCGATATTGACGAGATTCCGGTGCGGGCGCCATGGTTACCAACGTGTAGTCGCGAATGGAAAGGATGCCGATGATATGTCATACCGACTACGCACCGAGGCAATTCCCGGCGGCGGCGGGTAGCCGCGGCGCTGCGACCGTTTGGCGAAGACCATCACATCAAGAATGATGCCGGTACGGTAGATATGGACGCTCACCCTAGAAGTACCGGACCTATGGAGCAGGGCAAGCCCTTCAGCAAAACGCAAAGTCCGCTCGTCGATTTCGATGCCGTTTGTCAAAAAGTGCGGACGGCCATCGAGCCGGCGCGCGCCCATGCCATATCCCTGCACGATGAACGTGGAGACGTGCTCTGGTTGAGCGAAAGCACCATGGGGCCGGACGAGCATAATGCGGTCCGCGAGGCGCTCGACACATTCTCGAAAAACAACGGGCCGCCGGTACTAGCCTACGATCTGGGCGACTCTCGCTCGGCGGTGTTGCTGCGCGCCGTCAACGGGCGCCGCGCCTTGATCGGCGCCATCATGATCATCATGGATACCCGCATCATCAAGCAGGACGATCGGGGCACGATCAAATTGCTGACTTCCAAGTTGCAGCGTGCACTCGCCGATTTTGCAGGTATGCGGCCGGACATCGAGCCCGCTCCGGGCGCTCCTCAGGCGAGCGGATCCGCATCCACCTCCGCCACTGCCAGGAACCGCGCACTCGCGAGCGTCAAGAGCGCCAAAGCACCGCCCGCCGGCAGCCCCGCATCGGCACCGCAGCGCTCGGCGCCTCCTCAGCGCCCGGTGGCGCCTCAGCGCCCAGCGGTCGCTCCGCATTCCGCGCCGCCCCCCCACTCATCCTCCAAAGCGCCGACCGAACTCTCGCTGGCGGCTTCGATGCGTATTCCCGCCTTGAAGCCGCCCGCGTCCCCAACGCCCGCCGCCAAGTCCGCGACACCGGCCACCGCGCGCGCCGAGCCTGCATTGCCCGATGCTGACAAGCGCACATCCGCCGCGCCTCCGGTCAGTCCGGAAATCGACCGCCTGCATGCGGCCTTGCGCCGCAGTCCCATCGCACTGCACGTGCAGCGCCTGATGCCTCTGGTCAAAGGCAGCCAACTGAAACGCTATGAGGTGCTGCTGCGATCCAAATCCGACGATGCTCCCAACGCCGCGCCGCAGGCGATGCTGAAGGCCGCGGTGGAGAATGGGCTGGGATCGATGATCGACCGGCGTGTCGTGACCGAACTCATCGGCTGGCTCGTCCATCACCCCGACGTGTGGCAGACCAATGCGGTGATGTTCTCGGTGAATCTCACCACGACCGCCCTGCACGACGAGCACTTCATCAAATTCGTCGGCCTGTGCCTGGCGAAGTCCTCGCTGCCCAAGGCGATGATCGCTTTCGAAATCGACGTGCCGACGGCGATCAAGCTCGGGGGCAAGGTGACCGAAGTGGCAGCGGCCCTTCACCGTCTCGGCTGCCCGATGATACTGGATGACTTCGCGCTGCGTACCGAGTGTTTCGACTTGCTGCGTCTGCCGGGCGTTCGTTACATCAAGCTTGCGCCTGAGATCACCGCGAAGATGCGCACCGATAAGCTCGCGCAAGCCGCAATTACGGCGGTCGTGCAAATGGCTCGTGTCCTCGGGATGCACACGGTGGCGAAGCGCACCGAATCGCCTGCCGAGCAGGAATGGCTCACGGCGCTCGGCGTCGACTTCATTCAGTCGCACGCAATGTCGCCCCCCGCGGCGATCGAATCGTTGTCGAAGGGACAGAAACCGAAGAGCTAGTTTGCTGCGCGAACCAGCTCCCCGCGGCTGCTCCTTCAGGCCGCGGCGCGCTTAAATTTGTGTCATCTGTGATACACCGCACTTGCAAATCCAAGCGATCGCGGCAGAGAATAGGTGTCTGCAACGAGACACCGGGACCGAGCTAAGTGTTTTTGTTAGTCCCATGAGGTTCGGTTCCGGTTCCCGTTAGACTCATCGCCCCATGACACTCACGCTATTGATCGCCGTCTTCGGGCTTGCGGGCATCCTCTTTTTCGCCCTCGGGATGCGCCGCTTGCGCCGCCGACACGTTTTGAGCGGACTGTTCAGCGGCATTACCGCACTCGGTCTGTTCGCGCTCGCCGCATGCGCCCTGCTGGTGGGCGGTAACCTCAGAACCTATCAGCGCTTGAGCGCGGAGCAGGCGGCCGGCGAGTTGCAGTTCTCGCGCACGGGTGCGCACCAATTCAATGCCGTCCTCACCTATCCGACAGGAGTGCGCGCCTCATTTGCGCTGCGCGGCGACGAATGGCAGGTCGATGCGCGGATACTCAAATGGCAGGCATTCGCCGAGCTGATCGGCTTCGATACCGCCTACCGCCTCGAGCGAATCAGCGGCCGATACTCGAGCATCGAGGATGAGCGCACCTTGCCGCGCACCGTCTATTCCTTGAATCCACCCAATCGCATCGATCTGTGGGACGTGGTGCATCGCTATCATGGCTGGCTGCCGTGGTTCGATGCCCTGTACGGTAGTGCGACCTACCTGCCGATGGCCGACGGATCACTGTACGACATCAAGGTCTCGCCCAGCGGCCTCGTGGCGCGGCCGCTCAATCAGGCCGCTCGTGATGCGGTCGGGAGTTGGCACTAGCTCATGGCCCGAAGCATCGCATGCCACGCATTGATCGGCATCGTAGCGCTCGTCCCAAGCGGCTGATCACATTCGATGCGCCGGCCGAAGATGACTTCGGCGGGCACCTCGAGGCGCTTTTCGAGGTTCATCATGCGTGCGCTTCCTCGGAGAGATTCAGCGCAATCCGCAGATGCTCGCGGATCAGGTACTTCTGCACCTTGCCGCTGATCGTAAGCGGGAAGCTGTCCACGAAGCGCACGTAGGTGGGAATCTTGTAATGCGCGATCCGGCCGCGACAGAACTCCCTGATCTCCTCTTCGGTGGCCGCCGTCCCGTCGCGCAACCGGATGCAGGCGCAAACGACCTCGCCATACTTTGCATCGGGTACACCGACCACGGCGACGTCGATTACCGCCGGATGCCGATAGAGGAACTCCTCGAGCTCCCGGGGCGAGATATTCTCACCGCCGCGGCGCCAGATCGCCGGTGTGCATCCAGAGGCCCACATCGATCGCCTCCCGCGTGCGCTCGACATCGTCCCAATAGCCGCGCATGACGTTATAGCCGCGCGTCAATAGCTCGCCGGCAACGCCCCGCGGCGTTACCCGGCCCTGCGAGTCGACGATCTTCACCTGAACATGGGGATGTACACGGCCGACAGTGCTGACGCGCCGCTCGAGCGGGTCGTCGGGCTGACTTTGAAAGCTGACGGGACTGGTTTCCGTCATGCCATAGGCAATCGTCACCTCCGGCATGTGCATTTCAGCAACAACCCGGCGCATCACCGCAATCGGACAGGGTGATCCCGCCATGATGCCGGTGCGCAACGACGAAAGATCGAATTCCCCGAAGCGCGGGTGTTCCAACTCGGCGATGAACATTGTCGGCACACCATGCAGCACGGTGCACCTCTCGCTTGAAACCGTCTGCAGCACAGCCAGCGGTTCGAACACTTCGCCCGAGAGAATGCTGGCCGCGCCATGCGTCATCGCCGCAAGGACTCCGAGGACCATGCCGAAACAGTGATAGAGCGGCACGGGTATGCATACACGGTCATCCGCGGTGAGCCGCAGGGCCTCTCCGACAAAGAAGCCATTGTTTACAATGTTGAAATGCGTGAGCGCCGCACCCTTCGGCGTTCCCGTGGTGCCGCTCGTGAATTGTACGTTGAAGATTTGGTCCGCATCTTGCGCAGTCGCGAGCTCCGCGAGCAAGGCCGCATCTAAACAATGCCCCCCGCGACGAGATCGTCGAAAGAGAGGCTGGCCCGCCGCGGCGGCGGCGCGCCTAACTGGATCAGGAGGCGAAGCTCGGGAAACGCCGTGCACAGCAGCTGTCCGGGTGCGGAAGCGCGAAGTTCCGGGATCAGCGAGTGCAGCATGGCTCCGTAGTCGCTGCTCTTGAACCGGGGCGCGAAAACGAGCGCGCGACAGCCGACGAGACGAAGCGCGAATTCGAGTTCGGTGATTCGATAGGCGGGATTGATGTTGACCAATATCAGGCCGGCGCGCGCAGCAGCGAACATCGTGAGCAACCATTCAGAGCAGTTCGGCGCCCAGATACCGATCCGTTCGCCTGGATTGAGCCCGCACGCCAACATGCCGCGTGCGACCCGATCGACCTGCCGGTCGAGGTCCGCGAAGGTCCATCGCACCCCCTGGTATGGCACGACGAGCGCGAGCCCCTCAGGCGCCTGCGCCGCGGCAGACTTCAGCACCCCGTCGACCGTACGGTATAGAAGCGGATGGGCCGAGGTGCCCGAAACGAAGCTCTCCGTCGATGGCTTTTTGACCTGGGGCATACACTTGGACGTATATACCTGCGAAGCCCGGTCGTCCATGGCGGCCGGGGCCTTTCCACTGCAAATCCAGCCGGGATTACCCCCTCGTCGCGTGAAGCGGTTGATCATCCCGCCGCTCGGCACGATAGAATCGCATGTCGTCAAACGAAATGCCGGCTTAGCACAGTGGTAGTGCAACGGTTTTGTAAACCGTAGGTCGGGGGTTCGAATCCCTCAGCCGGCAAATCCCGAACGGCGGCTCGATGACACAAATCGCTGTCCATGGTACGTCGGCTTCAGTTCGAACCCCCGACATAAAACAAGCAGGGTTCGACAACGTCGCGTCAGCGACGTTGAACGCCGGAGCGTAGCGACGGCGGCCCCGAGCGAAGCGAGTGGGCGAGGCGCGCGAGCGCCGAGTAATCCCTCAGCCGGCACCAGATTTACAAACAACATCAGCCATTTAGTCAGCCCGACTTCCGCCGTGGTTCCGGTGCATCTGCGGGCTTTACCGTAAGATTCGGTCTCCAAAAAGGGGCTCCGAATGACCAAACCGATCGCCCGTGACGCCATCTACCGCCGGCGGGTGTTCGACGCTGAAATCATCCAGCTGTGCGTTCGCTGGTACATCACCTACCGGCTGAGCTATCGCGACCTCGTTGGAATGATGGCGGAGCGCGGAGTCCTGGTAGCCCACAGCACCATCCTGCGCTGGATTACGCGGTACGTGCCGGAATATGAGAAGCGCTGGAACCGATTCTCTCGACCCGCCGGAACTTCCTGGCGCTGCGACGAGACCTACGTTTGCATTCGAGGCAAATGGCATTACCTCTATCGAGCGGTCGACAAGCAGGGAAAGACGGTCGACTTTCTCCTGCGCCGTGACCGCGGCATTGATGAGATTCCGATCGTTTCGCGTGACCGCACTTACACCAGAACCTTGACCCCGCGGGCGATTATGCGCCGCATCAGATGCCAGTCGCGCACCATATGACTATGGTATAATGACCATAGTACCACTGGAGATTCGGTATGAAGAAAATGGCAGCAGGTTCTTTCAAGACAAATTGTCTCGCGGTCATGGACGAGGTCCAAGCCAAGCATGAGACTGTCGTAATCACGAAGCACGGCAAGCCGGTGGCAAAGCTCGTCCCAGTGAACAACGATACGGACGAGATCTACAATTTCCTCGCAGGCAAGGGCACCGTCGAAGGAGACGTTGTTTCACCCGCGGTTTCGCCTGAAGAGTGGGGCGAACTCAAGTGATTCTCGTCGATACACATGTCGTTGTCTGGCTGGCGTTTGACCAAGATCAGATCTCCAAGAAAGCGAGGAGCGCAATCGACGACGCGCGCAAGAACGCGGACGGGCTGGCAATTTCCGATATCACTCTGTTGGAGTTGGCCACACTTGTGAGTAAGGGCCGGATCCGCCTCGACATCAGCCTCGAATCCTTCCTGCAGGAAGTCGAGGCTCGGTTCGTTATTCTGCCAATAAGTGGCCGGGCGTGCGCCCGCGCTATGGGATTTCCGGCGAGTTATCCCAAAGACCCAGCAGATCGCATTATCGGGGCTACTGCGTTGGTCGAGGGGCTATCCTTGCTTACCGCCGACCGTGGGATCCGTCGGTCGAGAACGGTTCAGACGATTTGGTGAGGACAATAACGCTGTGGCTCAATCTCGATAACTTCGATGATCCAGAGATTTGCAGCGCTCTGACAACCTCTTGGAAATAGAGAGCCAGTGCATCCGGCACCATCGAAGCAGACGGCGGAGCTGCCCATCTGGGCGAACCAGTCCTCAGCCGCGCGCTTCGCGCCATCGTAGTCGTCGCTCGCGACAACCCTGGAGCGCGCGGTAATGCCGCTCGCCGTCGCGATCGCGGAAGCGTGCCTGCCAGGTGTCCGGGCCACGTCGAAAGCCAAGATAGGCGCCCTCGGCAAGCCACACAGCGCGGCCCGCCACTGTAGAGTCCCCACAGCATCTGTTCTTTGTTCTGCTGCTTGCCGCTCGCGGAAAGAACAGATGCTGTGGGGACTTTTGCGGGAATCAGTCGTGCTTTTCGCTGCTCGGTCGGTCGTGACAACTGCAACGGGCGTCACGCGGCTAGGTTTAGTGAATCATCAACCGAAACAGTCATTCGCTGTGATTGCTCGTTAGCACCGATCCAACACACCTGATGCTTTTTTCAATTTGTAAACCGTAGGTCGGGGGTTCGAATCCCTCAGCCGGCACCAACCCCTCCTTTACGCGGACTTCCTAAAACATCCGCGGACGTCTGGAAAACGAGCTGAAACACAGTGATTTGCCGGAGTTTTAGTGTTCAGGGGCGTCCCAATCGGTCCGTTGACACCCGCTGCAAAAAGAGGGTAACTATCGGGGTAACTCGCTTCGGCGAAAATGAGTTACCCCGAAATTGGCAATCAATATACTGACCCAAACTGCGATTCGTGTCGCCAAGCCGACGCAGAGACCCTACAAGCTGAGCGACGGCGGCGGGCTGTACTTGCTGGTCAATCCGAACGGCGCGTCGTGGTGGCGGCTCAAGTACCGATTCGAAGGCCGCGAAAAGCTTCTGTCGTTGGGCGTCCATCCACGGGTCTCGTTGCAGCAAGCGCGTACGCTGCGTGACGAGGCGAGGAAGGCCGTTGCCAACGGGGTCGACCCGAGCGCCAAACGGCAGGCCGAAAAATCCTCCACCGCGAATTCCTTTGAGGCCGTCGCCCGCGAATGGCTGGCGCTTCAAGAGAAGACGCTGGCGCCGGCGACCTACGCCAAGGCGGTATGGACTCTCGAGACCTTGGTGTACCCCTACATCGGCTCACGTCCCCTCGCCAAGCTGGGAGCGACCGATGTGCTCAAAGTCCTCAAGCGCATCGAGGGCCGGGGTATTCACGAAACCGCCCACCGCACCCGGCAACGCTGTTCGCAAGTCTTTCGCTATGCCGTGCAAACCCAGCGCGCCGCGCACGACGTGACCGCGGACCTGCGCGGCGCCCTCGCCCCGGTGGTATCCGAGCATCACGCCGCGATCACCGAACCCGCCCGCATCGGCGAGCTGCTCCGAGCCATCGACGGCTATACCGGCCACACCGTCACTGCCTACGCTTTGAAGCTCGCGCCGCTGCTGTTCGTGCGCCCCGGTGAATTGCGTCATGCGAAGTGGACCGAGTTCGAGCTGGACGGCCGCGAACCCCAATGGAGAATCCCGGCAGAAAAAATGAAGATGGGCGAACAGCATCTCGTACCGCTGTCCAAGCAAGCGCTCGCGCTGCTGCGTGAACTGCAACCTGTCACAGAACGGGGCCCGTATGTATTCCCGTCGCTTCGCAGCCGCTCGAGGCCGATGAGTGACAACACGGTGAACGCCGCTTTGCGTCGGCTCGGCTACACGAGCGCGGAGATGACCGGTCACGGTTTCCGATCGCTGGCATCCACGTGCCTCAATGAGCAGGGCTATCACCCCGATCTCATTGAGCTTCAGCTCGCCCACGCCGAGCGGAACAAGGTACGCGCCGCGTACAACAAGGCTCAGCGGTTGCCGGAACGCCGCAAGATGATGCAGGCCTGGGCCGACTATTTGGATCAGCTGAGGCTCTCCTCCTCGAATACCAATGTCGTGACCCTGCTGGCCGGCGCTCGCGCGGCACGGGTAGTCCATCCTTGAAGCGCGACGGGCCGGGGCTGGGCGGCGATTCGTTCGCCATCCGCTCGAGCCCTCGGCATCGAACTCAGGTTCTTGAGCGACTCGGGGGAATCACGCCCGCGGTGCTATCATCCATATATGCTGAAGTTGTGCGAACGTGTCCTGGGATGTCTTCGGAGGCCTTGGGAGAGGGAAAGATGACTGTTCACGACCGGATCGAAATCAATCCCAAGATCATGCTTGGAAAGCCAGTCATCCGCGGGACGCGAATTCCTGTGGAGTTGATCGTTCGAAAGATGGCTGAAGGCGCCGACGAGAAGGCGCTGCTTCAGGCGTACCCCAATCTGACGCAGCAAGACGTTCATGCGGCGCTGCGATACGCTGCGGATTCGCTCGCGCATGAGGAAGTCGTACTCAGCACTGCCGGGTAGTGACGGACCAGTGCGTCTTGTCGCCGACGAGAATTGCGACTTTTCAGTGGTGATTGATCTCCGGCTGGCCGGTTATGACGTCGTCTCGATCACGGAGAAGATGGCCGGCGCAGACGATGAGACTGTCATCGATTTCGCACGCTCGGAACGACGCCTGTTGCTCACGGAAGATAAGGATTTCGGACAGCTGGTCTTTGCTGCAGCCAGGCAGAACTCCGGCGTCATATTGATCCGCTATACTGCATCAGCTCGCTCTTCGCTGAGCGCTGCAGTCCTCAAACTGCTCTCCGAGAGCGGGGAGAATCTATACAGCCGGTTTGCTGTTCTTGAACCCGGACGTGTCCGGGTTACTCGGCTTGTGACTTAGCCGGACGCGACACGACGCCGCCGTATCCCACCGCGCCGTGATGGGATTCTTGAGTCAGTTCGAACCTGGCGCCTTACCGCGGCTGCTTTCGATTCGTTGCGCCAGCCACTCTTGGACTTCGCGTTCGAGCCAGCCCACTGCACGCTCACCGAGTTTGATTCGTTGAGGGAAACGCTTTTCCGCCTGCATCTGATAAATCATTGAGCGACCGAGCCCAGTGACCTGGCAGACCTGTCGCAGCCTTAATGCCCGTTCATTGGTGTCGCGCCGGAGCTTTGCCGGAGGAGGCTCCAGGTTGAACGCAAATTGATTTTTCGATTCGCTCTTCACAGTTGTAAACCTTGCTGGGGGTCTCGAGTGCGGATCTGCCCTCTGCCAATATCCGCCGACCAATGCGATAGCGCCAGTCAGCGAATGAGGTGAACTCACCAACGAATGCCGACGATTGACCGATCTACCGCGTCCGCTCAAGGACCTTGGGGCGAACGCGCTCCGCTCCGTTCTGCTCGATCCCGCGCCGCTTTTTGGCAAATCCAATGAGTTCCGCTGCCAATCGTTGCCGATCAGTGCGGACGGGCGGGAGATGCATCGCGAAGTAACGGACGTCGCCGGCGAGGGTCTCCTCGCCCTGCTCGTCCAGCACCTCGGCGACCTTCATCCAGGTTGACACGAGTGAGCTTCGAGTCGCGAGCAACCTCTCGCGTGCTGGATCCTCCATCGTTCCGGAACGTGACAGCTCTCTCGCGATCCCGATCACCCGGTCACGGATCGCAGTAGACTTCCCGTAGAACTGCGCTTTGAAGATCCCTTCCCCACGGTTTCTCTTGTTTTTGCCTCGGATGGCACGCGGCGTGGCGTTGGCCGCAATGCCTTGTTCGCGCATCAACTGCGCGAAGTCCTCGCGCCAATCCCGCAAGAGCTGCTTGTCGATGTGCAGCCGCCGGCCGAGTTCGCTCTCGGCCTTGACGACCAGATGCACGTGCGGGTGCTGCTGGTGGGTGTGCAGGACCATGGCGTAGCGGTGTTGCGCGAATCGCGTGCGGGCGAATTGCCGCGCGGCGGCAGAGAACCTTGTCCGGGGGCGTCGGCCTCGGCATGGAAAGCACGATATTGTGAACGAGCTTCGTCGGCCGTCGCGCCGGGGCACCGTCCATTTGCTGCCGATATTGTCCAGCGGTGAGTTCCAAGTGCCAGTCATCAAGCAGGCGCTTGTGCTCTTCCCGGCGTCCGATGCGTTCACCGTCGTCAGTCTCGATTTCCAAAGTTCCTACAAGCGCGGGACTACTATCTTGCCGAACTGGCGTCAACTCTGCGGGACGGTAGCTATCGTCCGCAGCCTGTGAGGCGTGTGTACATACCCACCGACACGCCGAGTTTTAAGAACGGGAAAACGTTGCCCTTTTAAGGGATGAAACGGGTGACGGACCTCAGCCCATCCCAAAGACTCGTTGGATACCTGGGTAGTTCGCTCTAAACCGTCGGAATACCGAGCGGGCGCTGCCCCGTGCCTTTTAGAGCTGCCAACATAGCTTCCGTCCAGAGAGGAGCTGGGGTGAATTTCCGCTGCACGCAGCTTTCCAGCACACCCGCATCACGTTTAGTCGTTTCCGACACTGTTGATGCTTCGACTTTCATCTCTGCTCTCCTTCGGACTTTGGCTATCAACTTTCCTGCCCCACTTCCCTAATGCGCCTTTTACTCTGACGCATGTCTCCGCGGCTCGTCGCCGCGTGCGGTACTATTGGGACTCTGACTCCTACCAGTGTTCACATCACTGACAGGTCTCCCCGCTTGTCTCGAACTATCTTCCTGTCGTTCCGTCCTCAACCACGTGGTATTCCACATCGCCGCTTTGATCGCCACCACAGCGCGATGTGTTACTTCCAGGCTTCGCCACTTTAGTGCAGGCTCGCCGCAATACCCCGCCGAAACAGGTTCGTCATCCTACGGACCGACAGTTCACCTCCGGTTACTACCCACCCCGTCTCATGACGACGCAGTTACCTTCGGCTACGGAGCTGTGGCCAACTCCGACAGGGACTTTCACCCTGCAAATAGTACGCATTTACGGGCGTACGCTAAACCGCTCGCGCGGTAGGGGTGGCTTCGTTTTGGAGCTGTAGGGAAACTGAGGTCTGAGGTTCTTTTCCGTATCTTGCACCGTGAGGCAATTCGCCTCTGGCTTCCAATCACTGCTATCCGAGTTCGCAATCGCTCCTGGCGATCCAACGACTTCCAGGGGCGGCAATCTTCGCGTGGTCGAGCGAGCGCGCCAGGTGCAAACTCGCGTCCGAGACATTGTCAAATTCGATCGCGCCCCAATCGAGGATTCGCGCATAATGAGCTTGGAAGCACTCGAAAACATTGATAATCAGCTGCCGACGGAACGCTTGGATGGTCATGCCACGACCACGCTTCGCGGTCTAACGCAAGAGGTGCGACATGGATAACCAAGGGCAAGCGACGAAGTCAGGCAGGGTGTCCGCGCGAACAGAATCGAAGCGAGACCGGCTATTGACCCATCGTCGTTCGCGGGCCGAGCGTCGCGCGGCGGGTAAGAAGTTGAGGGAGGCTTGCCCGCGAGAGGCGCACGCCGTCTGGAAAGCGCCCGCCGGTCGGCCGGACCCGGTCAGCTTGGTATTGGAAGGCGACAAGGGACGCATCCCTGAGTTGCTTCCCCTGCGCCACGGGCGCATGGCCCTGTCGCCCTTCACGTTTTACCGGGGGTCGGCGCTCAACATGGCGGCGGACCTCGCGACCACTCCGTCCACGGGCGTCCGCGTGCAATGCTGCGGAGACGCCCACCTGGGCAACTTTCGCGGCCTGGGGACTCCGGAGAGGCGCGTCATCTTCGCGATCAACGATTTGGATGAGACCCTGCCCGCCCCTTGGGAGTGGGACCTCAAGCGCCTCGCGGCGAGTTTCGTGGTCGCCTGCCGGAACAACTCCTTAAGTGAATCCACGGCAAGTGATGCGGTCCTCACCTGTGTGCGCTCCTACCGCGAGCACATGACTGAGTTCAGCGAAATGAATCCGTTGGACCTATGGTATTCCACCGTCGATTCGGAAATGATGCTCGCGACCCTGGACGACCCCGAGTTTCGCAAACGCGGGATCAAGCGCATTGAGAAGGAGAAGACGCGGCGCGTCGAGGAAGATCTCTTCCCCAGTTTCAAGAAAGCTGCGGGCAAGGCACCGGTCATCGAAGACCAGCTGCCGACGATCTTTCACTGGAAGGGGCATAAGCCCGGGGAGATTCATTCGGCCGTTCGGAAGAGCTTCGCCAGTTATCGCGAGAGCCTGCCGTCAACCACTCGAGAGTTGCTCGACCGCTACGAACTCCGGGACGCCGCGATCAAGGTGGTTGGCGTCGGCAGCGTCGGCACTGGTTGCTGGGTGGCTTTGTTCACGGACGGCGATGGAAATCCTCTCGTTCTCCAGGCCAAGGAGGCACGCGCCTCGGTGCTGGAGGCGTATGCTGGTAAGAGTGTCTTCCAGAACCACGGACAGCGTGTCGTGAACGGCCAACGGCGCATGCAGCCGGTCAGCGACATCTTTCTCGGCTGGGCTGAAGGTCGGCCAGGGCACCAAGGCTACATTCGCCAGCTACGAGACATTAAGATCAAGTTCGCCGTCGAGTCGTTCGGAAAAGCCGAGATGCTCCTGGACGCCGGCTGGTGCGGCCACACGCTTGCGCTCTCCCACGCGCGCTCCGGCGATCCGGCCCTGATCAGCGGCTACCTCGGCAAGAGCGGCGCATTCGATAAGGCGATTGAAGCCTTCTCAGTCGCCTACGCTGACCAAAATGATGAGGACTACGCGGCGCTCAAGCGTGCGATCAAGAGCGGAAAGCTCAAAGCCGTCATCGAAGAACCAAAATAGACCGCCTGCCACGACCGTTACTTGCCTGTCATCGAATTTTACTGCGCTGGAATGGTGATCAAGGGCAGATTCTCGTTGCCGCCGGTCTCCCCCAGCGTAAAGAAGAACATGACCGCCGTCAGCGCACGCTTTGTTTTCCAGTCGCCGTCGTCGATCCAGAACCAGCGATCCCTGTAGTGCACGGCGGCATAAGCGGCCGCGGGTTTGTCCTTGCCGCTGTGAATCCGCACCACTTGCGGGCGGCTCTCGGCATTGGGGTTGTCGACCGCGGGCACCGCACTATGGCTTAGCAGATCTGACTCGGGCACATCGACATAGCTCGCAAAAGCCGCCAGGATCTGCATCATCGAGCGGCTGTTCACGGCCAACTCACCCGCCGCGCCGCGGCTCGGGGAATAAAGGAGGGTAAATCTGCTACCGTCTGCGGGTAACTTGAGCAAGCGCCGGATTTCAGCGCTCTTTTCCGCGATATCAGGGGTTATATCCTCGCGCTGGAAGAACAAGACGGCGGTTTGGGCCTTGGTCTTGTCGACCTCGACACGCATCCCCACAGCGCCTGCAATCTGTACTTCGCGCATTAACTGCAGCACGCGAATGAACTCTGGGTCCGCGTCCCGCGACGCGCCGGCCGCTACCGAACGATTGCGCACGCCGTTGAGCGATTCGACGGTGAGGCCTAGGACAAAATCCGCCGGATACCCCGACTGGAGCATGAAGAAGATGTTCTTCGGGTCAATCGGCGTGATCAGCCCATGCAGGAACTTATCCCCGGTCATCGGCACGTAGGTGATGGTGGGTCGATCGGTATAGATGGCCTGCGCCCCGGCCGATATGAAGTTACCCTGGACGGCGTTTTTCGACGAATTGGTGCCGCCAACGGTGACACCGCTTTGCAGCGAGTAGCCGGCGACGATTGATGCCACGTCCACGAACACGGGCAGGTCCATGTAGCGCAGCTTGACGATGTTGAGAAGCGTCTGCTGCTTCCATGACTCGGCGATGGCCTCGCTGTAATCGGAACGATCCACCGCAACGGTCTTGGGTCCAAGGTGCGCGCAGCCGGCGAGCAGCGCTGCCGCTGCGACGCACAGGTGTAGGCTTCTTGCTGATGGCGTCACACTCACAAATGTTCCATAATTGCCGTTCGCAACCCTTCCTAGAGCAGACGCGCGACCGGTCGAGTCTACGTATTTCCACTCATTTCGGCCCACTCACATCGCCGCTAGTCGTCCGATTGGTCCATTGCCCCAGGCCCGGTCGTGGTAGAGGGAGGGGCGCAATGGGTTGCGGAGCACACGGCATCGAACGTAGCATACCGGCGGCAGCCGCGGAGATGAACATGAAATTCTTATTAGCCACGACGTCGCTTTTGCTCGCTTCCGGTGTATTCGGGGCGGATTGCGTCACCAACCCGCTCGGTAAAACCGTCTGCAGCAACGGTCAAAGTGCCGTTGCCGTCAATCCAAATAAAGGCACGGTGACTACGGCGCAAAAGGCTCCAAGCGGAGTGACAACCGCGCAAAGCAGCAACGGCACGAAGGCCGCCTACAACCCGCATACGGGCAATGCCGCTGTCTCGCAGACGAATCAAAACGGAGTGAAAACCACCCAAACCAGCAGCGGAGGAAAAGCCAAGACCAAGAATGGAATGGGGGTTGCCACGGGCCCCAATGGCACTACGTGCGTTAAAGGCGTGAACAACCAAGGCTGCAAGAAGTAAGGGCAGCGCGGTGAATGTTGGGGCGCCCGGAAATCCAGCGGTCGGTTCAACAGAGCCTCTGGTCGGGACAACGCGATGCCCATGGCTCCTGTCCCGAAGTCTGCCAGCGTCCAACGGGGTCCAATGCTTTCTGATGTGCCCGTGGGTATTTTTTGGGGTAACTCGTCTAATCTACCTTTATAGACGCTTACTAGACAGTTAGTTACTTTCCGGCGCAAAAATAACGCGCCTGCCCGGGGTGATTTCGCCCGGTCGCCCGGGTATTTCCTGCATGATCGTACCGGATTGGCGGGGGATGGTGCGGCAAGATCATGGCGTTTGTGGCCGCGCTGCATCGATGAGCCGCTCAGTTTCGCTTTCCCAGCCGCGTAAGAGCTTCTTGAGCCTTCGATAGTTGGCGATCGCGTGGCGCAACACCTCGGCCTGCTCGGCCGAGACGACGCGGTGGACGAGCTTGCCGGCGCGCATGTGGCCCCACTCGTAATACGGTCCATGGCGCGCGGTCGGATCATGTGCACAGCGGCAGTTCGGCGAGCCGCAGGTCTTCATGCGCTTTTGCAGCGTGCCCGTACACAGCAGTTCAATGTCGCCGAGTTCTTGGCGTATCCGTGCGATGCGTTCGCGGGCGCGCTCGGCGCCTCGAGGAGGGGTGATCTTGGTCATAAGAATGGACTTGACACTGGTTTTATCTTGCGATAATTATAGCGACAGATGATACCACTTACCTCACTACTGCTCATTCGCCATGCGTGACCAGCATAAGCGAGTTGGCGGGTTAGACGCGAGATGATCGAGGCCTCCCGACCGCAGATCTCCTTCGCCGAAGGCCTGATCGAGGAGGAAGTCGGCTCGCTCTGGGAGCCGTGGATGCGCGAGGTCGATGAGTTGCTTGCCGATCCGGAGCTGTTGCAGATCGTCTACCAGGCGCTCGCCCGGCGCTCACCGCAGAGCCGCACCCGCGGGCGACCCGGCACGCCCGCCGATGTGGTGCTGCGGCTGCTGCTCTTGAAGCACATCCGCAACTGGAGCTATGGCGTGCTCGAACGCGAGGTGCGGGCTAACCTCGTGTATCGCCAGTTCACTCGCGTCGGGGCCCGGAAGGTGCCCGACGCGAAGACCTTGGGCAGGCTCGCCGTCGCGCTCGGCCCTGAGGTTATCGAGCAGCTGCACGCCCGGGTGGTCTCGATCGCTCGCGAGAAGCAGATCGTTCGCGGGCGGCGGCTGCGGGTCGATACCACGGTGGTCGAGACCGATATCCACTACCCGACCGACAGCTCACTCTTGGGCGATGGGGTGCGGGTGCTGACCCGCTCGATGCAGCGGATCGCGAAGCTTGCGGGGCGCGCGGGGACGAAGCTGCGCGACCGCACCCGCACCGTGCGCTATCGGGTGATGGAGATCGCGCGCGCGAGCCGCAGTCGCGTGGCGCAGGGCCAGGAGCGGATGAAGACCTGCTATCGCAAGCTCCTCTACCACACCGCCCGGGTGGTCGGCCAAGCCAAACGCTTCGCCCAAGAGGTGGCCACGGGGGTCAAGCGCGGTCGGCGCATCTTGGATCAGAGGCACTTACAGTCCGCCCGCGCCTACCTTGAGCAGATGATCCCGCGGGTTAAGCAGGTCATGCAGCAGACGCGCGAGCGCATCTTCAAGGGCAACACGCACGCGCCCGGCAAGCTCGTGAGCTTGTTCGAGCCGCACACCGAGGTCATCCGCAAGGGCAAAGCCTCCAAGCCCACGGAGTTTGGCAAGATGGTCAAGATCCAGGAGGCCGAAGGGCAAATCGTTACGCACTACGAGGTCTATGACGAACGTCCGAGCGATGCGGATTTGCTGCTGCCGGCGATCGCTCTGCATGAGGAGCTTCTGGGCCGCAAGCCCTATCTGGTCACCGCCGATGCCGCGTTCTTCTCGCAACGCAACGAAAACGCCGCTCAAGCGCGCGGCGTCAAGCGCGTGGCGATTCCCAATCGCTCCACCAAGAGCGCACAGCGTAAGAGACTTCAGAAGAAGCGTTGGTTCCGCAATGCCCAGAAGTGGCGCACCGGCAGCGAAGGACGCATCAGTCTTCTGAAGCGACGCCATGGACTCAACCGCTGCCGCTACAAAGGCGTGCCCGGCATCAAGCGCTGGGTTGGCTTCGGTGTGATCGCCGACAACCTCATCAACATCGGTCACGCGCTCGCCAATTCACCCGACGGCTGATCGGGCCGTCCACTCACCCAAAAATCCTGACCTTGGTTGATACCGCCACTCGCCGATGGCGGTACATCCGTTATGCTTGGCGCTGGCCGGCGCGCAGCGATTTTAAAAAGGTCATTTTTGCGCCGGAAAGTAGTTAGGGCGCTTATTCGAATCCCTCAGCCGGCAAGCCTTACATTCCGCGGATCCGGACGATGATAACGCGTGAATTTCGGCCGGGCGGTCAGGCCAGGAAGGCGTGTTCGGGGACGCCGAGCAGATCGAGGGTTTGACGCTGAAGCTCGGTGAGCTGCGGGGGAAAGGACTGGATGGGCTTGTCGTCGCGCAGCAGCGTGTGGCGTTCGGCCAGGCTGAAGAGGCGCAGGATCTGCTCGGTGGTGGGGCGCTTGCAGAGGCGCTGTTCCGGGTAGATCGGTAGCTCCTTGATGCGTCTCGCGTTTCATCGCCAGGCGCAGCTCTCGTTCGATGAGCGCCTGGACGAGAAGAGCCAGGAAATACAGGGTAAAGAACGCCTCGATGCGCATGGTGTTTTTGAGGAACACGGGCGCGATCTCGTGCACGGTCTTGATCTGCTCGAAGCGCTTCTCGATGGTCGGCTGCCCTTTATGGGCCTCGAGGACCTGGGCGGCGGTCAAGTTACGGTCGTTGCAAAACAGCGGATACATGCCGTCGCTCTTTTTGTCGTAGTCGATGGCGGCCTGATCGATCGTCCATTCCAGGTCGTAGCGGCGTCGGGTGACTCTGCGGTACTCGGTGTCGGGTCCGGGACGACCGCGGTGAGTCTGCTTGAAGGTGTGCTCGGGGCGGGGGACGCGCTTGACCTTGAGGTAACGGCGCGCATGGTGCTGCTCGAGGATCAGCTCGACCTCCAGATCGATGCGCGGCCCGCCGCGCACCCGGGAGCGCGGCCCCAAGATGCGCCGGCGCAGTCGCCGTGAGCGCCTCGATCGCGGTGGCGATATTGCGGTGACGGCGGGCCTGCTGGCGCAGCGTGAGCAAGGTGCTCCAGACCCAGATGATGGTGAAACCTTCGGCCGAGCCGATCGGATCGCGGTAGACGGACCAGATATCGCGCGGCCCATCGGGGCGGCGGACCGATGGGGCGATCCCAGACCAGCTCCCAGGACGGGGTGTCGGTCTGCAGCCATTTGCGAAACTGCTTATCTTCCCGCCGCGAACGCGGCATCACGGTGACGAAGCGCCCGCCCGCGCGGTCGATGAAACTCAAGTTATCGTGGCTGCAGAGCTTGGAATCGGCGACGTAGAGGAAATCGGCGCGCCCGGCCACGGTGCGCAGGGTGGTCCAGGTCTCGATATGGGTGATCGAGTCGTTGGTGTTGCCGTCGGCGGTGCGAAACTGCACCGGAACGCCGCCATCGGCATCGGTGGTGAGGATGAACAGCAGTTGCTTCAAATCCGGGCGATGATCCTTCGAGTAGCCGTAAGTGATCGCCGGCGCCCGCTTCCGGACCGACCGGAGGGGCGCTGGTCGCGGTATTGACCGCAGAAGGCAATCGAGGTGCTGTCGTTGTGCAGCTGCTCGAGCTGCACGGCAAAGCGCTTCGCCACCGCCAACACGATCTCGGTGAGCAGCGCCGCCCGATCGGCCTCGAATAAGCGGTCGAGGGCTCGTCCCAGGCGATCATCGCTCAAGTCTAAGCTCAAGGTTCCCGCCGGCGACGCCGAAGAGCCCCGTGGCGAAGCCGTGCACGGTCTCTTGCGCGCGGTAGATCGGCTCGCGCTCGACGACGATCGAGCGCAGCAGCACGCCGAGCGCCTTGGCGTGCGACACGCGACAGCGCGGATCGGTGGTCGGGACGTACTTATCGAGGAGCGCCGCGAGCCCCATGCGCTCGATGAAGTGATTGACGAGGGGCAGAGGTCCCAGTCTCTCGGTCTTAAGAGAGAAGTCTGCAGGGCGCGGCGAGCGTACTTGCATTACGATCCTCTGGCGATAATAATATCGCCAGTTACACACATCAGTCAATATCCATGCCGACCGCCGTGAACGCCAAAGCCGTAAAATCCGAAGAGAAGATCGCCGAGATCAAGCGCTCGCTCTCGGCCATGGAGCATCTATCCTCGGGCACCTTGCTCAAACGCATGAAAGTCTGCGGCAACCCGCGCTGCCACTGCGCGAGCGACCCCGCGGCCCGCCACGGTCCGTACTACGAATGGAGTTATCTGAAAGGCGGGCAAGCTCCGGCACCGCACGCTCACGCCCGAGCAGGCCGAGCATCATGCGGCTTGCAATCGCCAATCACCGAAAGGCCAAGAAGCTACTGCGGGCCTGGGAGGCTCAGACCCTGCACTTGATCGAACTCAAGGCGCCGAAGTAGCCCCGAGTCCGCCGCGCCCGCGGCGGAAATTACCCCGAAATGTCTCCCACGGATCTGCGGAATGTAAGGCAAGCCCTCTCAAAAATTTTCGAACAACTCTCCCGGTTCCCACCGCTTGACGGTGTCCATTCGAACCCCCGACAGAAGAAAAGTCGGGTTCAACAACGTCGCGCAGCGACGTTGAACGCCGAGGGCCGCGCCCGAGGCGGCCCCGAAGGGGCGAGGCGCGCAGCGCCGAGGAACCCCTCAGCCGGCACCATAAAATATAGGGTCATCCGGACTTAGTGTGGGTGAAAGTTGATCATTTTTCGATCAAAGCTTAGGCAGCATGCAGGTCAGGACCTTCAATCGAAGGTATTCCTCGTCGCGAAGTCCGTAGGCGCGACGCTGAAGGACACGGATTTTGTTGTTCAGGCCTTCGACGAAGCCGAGAGAGACTTTGTTCTCGGGCTTGCAGTAGGCGGCGATGCCGTCCCAGTGTCGCTCGATCATGTCAGCGAAGTCCTCGTAGGGTTTCAGGCGCTGCCATTTGAGCTGCGCGCGCCAGTTGTCGAAGAACTTCCGAGCCCAGGCCTCGCTGTTGTAATCCCACAGTTGGCCGAAGGACTCCTTCAGCAGATAGGCGGTGTTGAGGCGCTTGTTGGCCGCCAGCAGGAGCTTCAGGTTCTTGCGGGCGCTGCCGGTGAGATTCTGCGGATGGGCCAGCAAGGTATATTTCTGACCCTTGATGAAGGTGCGCGGCTTGCCTTGAGCCGGCCGTATTCGCGCTTGCGAATGGTGTCGAGCGCTTTGCCCAGGTGGCGCAGGACATGGAACTTGTCGAACAGGATGGCCGCCTGCGGGGCGTTGGCGACGGGTCGAGGTGCGAAACGCCTTCCACATGTCCATCACGGCCAAGCGGATCTTTTTGGCCTTCTTTTCCCCGAGAAATCGATAAAACTCGTCCATGCTCGCTTCCGAGCGATCCTGGCCGCCGAACCAGATCGGGCGGCGACGGACCAGGTCGCTGACGACGATGCGGTAGGTATGACCGCTTGCGGATCGAGATCTCGTCGATGCCGATCGCCTTCGGTCCGGGCGTGCCGGCGCGCTGGAGCTGCGCGCGCATGTACTGCTTGTCCAGCTCCTTGACCGCGTCCCAGTCCAGGCGCAGCTCCTCGGCAATGTCCTTGATGGTCGCCGAGCGGCAGCGCCGACCCACGTAATACGCAAAGCGCTGGGTGTAGAACGGATTGTCGGCCAGGAACTCCAGTCGCTCGCGCTTCACCGCGCGACACTGGCCGCATCGAACCCGACGAACCTCGAGGTCGAGCCGAATGCGAAACGGGCCGCTCGACAGATCCCGCACCTGCCGCCGCGTGCGGTCGTAGAAACTGCGATGCATCGTCCCGCAGGTTCCACAGTACGTTTTTTTGTGCGCCGTGCCAGGGTAACGACCCGCATTTGCGGGTCACCGAAGCGGCCGCGCAAGATCGCTCCGGCGCGAAAACCAGGGAATGAGTATGCGTCGGCCAAGTGGCGGCGCTTAGGTGGTTTGGGCATCGGCAAATCATGCCAGATTTATCCTCACCTGAAACATGCATCAAACCCTATGAAAATAGGCCTCGCCGCTTGATCAAGGCCCCATTTTTACCCACACTCAAACCGGAAGAGCCAAAATATAAATAAACTCAATATCTTATATGATTATCTGGTAGCTAAAAACTGGCCAATTTAGTGCCTAATTTGCACGCCAAGTTGCACTATGGGAGCCCCTGATTACAGGTGCCTGTTTAATAGAGATGGATACGTGCGAACGACGGCAGATAATTTCAGTGACCGTGATCGACCCTGCGAAGGACGCGAAGTGCGCCATCGTGGGCCGGGACGATCAGTGCTTCACAATTCACCAATGGCAGAGTGAGAATCCGGCGCGCTATGCCCGGCGTGTGCAGTTATCTTGGAGGATGGACGAAACTGCAGTTCCCGTCCGAGACGGTGATCACTACCTCTACCGGACCGTCGATAACCACGGGAAGACCGTCGAGTCTCTGCTGTACGTAGATCGCAGCGAATCGGCTGCCCGGGCCTTCTTTAAACACGACGACATAAATAATGCAGCATAGTGATATCATTGCCTCGTTCTATTCTCTGGGAGAAGTACGATGCGCAAGCTGCAGATCGAGGATGCCGAGATAATGCGAATCGCGATTCAGCAGGAGATCGGGCGAAGCGAGGAGTCGCGTTACGAGCATCGCTTGCACGGGTTGCTGCTCGTAACCGGCGGTCAATCGTGCCGCGAAGTCGCCGATCTTTTCGGTGAGGACGGGACGACGGTGCAGCGCTGGGTGCGCCGCTTCGAGGAGGGCGGTCTGGATGCTCTGCGCGAGGGGGAGCGATCGGGACGACCGCGCACCCTTGACGCGAAACAATGGCGCTTGCTGCAGGGCGATCTACGTAAAACCCCGCGCGACTTCGGCCTGCCGGCCACTTTGTGGGACGGTCCGGTCTTGTCGGAACATCTGCGCCGGCGCTACGCGGTGGACTTGGGGGTGCGTCAGTGTCAGCGATTATTTCGACAAATGGAGTTCCGGCTACGCAAGCCCCGCCCGCAAGTCGCTCAATCGGATCCGCTAAAAGTCGCGGCAGTAAAAAAAACTCCGTCGCCTGGCTCGGCGCGCCGACGTCGAACTGTGGAGCCTGGATGAATGTCACTTCCAGCAGCATGGCTCGCGTTGCCGGATGTGGGTACCGCCGGAAATCAAGGACCCGATCTTGCGGCATGCGCCGACCCGCAAGTCCGTGGCTTGCTTCGGTGCCGTCAGTTTGGACAGCGGCCAATTCGTACGCATGATGTGCCCTATCTTCAACGCCGCAACGTTCCAGAGTTTCCTCAAGCGGCTGCTGCGCCAGCAAACCCCGGGACGGCGCATGCTCCTCGTGCTCGACAATGCCCGTTACCATCACGCGAAACTCCTGGCTCCCTACCTGCGATGTCATGCCCGAAATCTGCGGCTGCTGTTCTTGCCGCCCTACAGCCCACAACTCGCCCCCATCGAGCGAGTCTGGAAGCTGACTCGGCGGCTCGCGACGCACAACCGCTACTTCGCCACGCTGCCCGAGGTACTCAAGGCGGTCAACGCGTGCTTCAACCGCTGGTGCCAGCCGAATGACGTGTTACGACGACTATGCTGCATTACTTAAGTCGCTGTGTTTAGCAAGGCGCTCGAGACCCATCAGCCTCGGCGGCCCAAAAGGTAAATCTATGGTGAGGCGAGCGCCAAGCCAATGAAATTCCCTGACGCCTCGGGCGTCTCGGTCAACATGTTGCCGATCAGCGATGGAAGTGCATTTGATCAGCTCAAGCGGCTCGCCGATGCGGAGGGCGACGACCTCGCTGGCCCCGAGGTCACATAGCTTTAGATCCGAATACTTCATCAGTACTTCATCGTCGCTCCAATATTTGCGCCCTGCAGACGCCGCTGATCACGTCGCGGCGTCTGCGCGTTAGGCACGGGTACGCTGGCGTACAGACTGCATAACGCGCAAAAAGGATGTCAACTGGGTCAGATGCTTGCCAAATATCTGCAAGGCGGCAGCCAGAAAATATTGGGATAACGTGTGACCCAGTTACAGCAGTTGTTACGCGTTATGGAACAGACCGAGGACAGTGTGCCGACTGGAGGCGCGCTGAGAATCGGTTATCGGGAGGGATGTGCGCGCAGATCAGACACCGTAGCTGGCCCGCCCGCCCTGCCATTGTTAACTCTGATCACTCGGGAGCATCCGATCATGACCAACAAAACCATTCTCGTCTTCGCTGCGACGGTTGCGCTATGCGGCGCAAACCTCGTAAGTGGCGCGCCGCCGACAGGATCCACGCCACCGAAAAACGTAGCTCAAAAGTGCGCCGCGCAATGTCCGAAGTGCACAGGAAGTTTCTCCAATACTCCGGGTGGACCCGGCGCAGCTGGAAAGGTAGTGAGTAACCAAGCCGCTTGCCGCCAAGAAACCGACATGTGCATCAACGAGTGCATCAACCGCAGCAACCAAGCCAAGAACACAAAGTAGCGGAACGCTTCGAAAGCCGCTCACATGATGCGGCCTTCGAAGGCACTCGTCCGGTCGGTGGATCCTTGTGCGGATGTCGGCTGAGGCAGGTCTCATTGGACGGTAAAATTGCGTGCTGCAATAAGTTAGCGGTCCCGGCGGCTCTCCCAGGTATTTCCCTGATTCGGCGTCGAATGACTCACCCTTTGCCAGTGCCGACCGGCTGACCAAGTTTGTCTGCGAGCCACAGCTTGATCAGCGACTGCCGCGTCACGCCGAGTCGACGCGCCTCACGGTCGAGGGAATTCACCATCCAAGCGGGGAAATCCACGTTGATCCGCTTCGCATCGGTGCCAATGCGCCGAGCTTTGCTTAGATCAAGGTGTTCCACGATTTTCTTGCCGGCATCAAACTTGCGATCAAACGTCTTCGCTTTCATATATCGCCACCTCTTCATCCCGAGATCGCCTCACGGAAATCAGTCGAATGTTGTCGCCGCGCCGGGTAATGATCGCGGACCAATGCTTCTCGTGGATCTTCCCGATCAGCAACTGCCGCGGGCCCCGCCTGAGCAGGAGCTGATGAAAATAGAACGCGGTTGGTGTAGCGCCTCTGTTAAGGGCGACGCCGCTGCCATCGGTGCAATTCTCGCTGATGACTATACCGATGTCTTGCCTACAGGCGAAGTAACTAGCAAAGCACAGGCCCTGTCTGATGCGAAGACCGAATAGCAGACCGTCTGCGATATCGACATGATGCAGGTCCGTGTCTACGGCGACGCTGCCGTCGTAGTGGGGCGAACCACATGGAAGTCCTCACTAGGCAACGGGCAATACAGGTACACAGACATGTACATTCGGCGTGACGGTCGATGGATTTGCGTTGCTTCGCAGGCCTCGGACATTAAGAAATAGAGGTTTACTCCCTGTATCAAGGGCGCGGAGCGAGGCTCTCACACTCCGCGCCGTCGCGAATCGTGCGAATCCGCGCAGCAAAATTGCGCGAGCTAGAAGACCGTTTTTCTCAGGCGGCCTCCGCACGCCCACGATCGACATAGGTGCTGAATGACCGGTCAGCGTATCGGGCGGCTCCCGGCCCAAAACCTCCCACACAGCTCGCCGAAATGACTTCCATAAAACTGCCGCTCGCGGCTGCAAAAAAACTAACCAGTTAGAGCTCCCAGTATGAGGAGAAAAAAAACTACTACTCCCACGCGAAGATGCGCTTCCAGTCGTTCTTCATGCTGATAACCACCCAGCCGCGCTGCTTCGCATCACTCATGAGGGCATCGGAAAAATTGCCGATCTTCGACTCGGGTCCATAAGCGTATTCACGCGTGGCGTCGTCGTGATGCACGAGCATCTCGAGCCGTGCCCCACCGCCGTCTTGGGTGTATTCGAGCATCTCCTGGTCGCCGCCGGAGTTGCCGAACGCCGCCAGCGGCCGCCGCCCGATCATCAGATGGATGCCGATGGGCTTGCCGTCCTTGTCATCGACGCGCACGTCCCGCGGCTCCTTGGTGAGCTCTGACTTGCCGTCCTGGTAGCCGAACGTAGTACCGGCGGTCGAGCCGACGACCTGCTCGCGCGGAATCCCGTAGACCCGCTCGGAATACACCCGCACGAAGTCCTGCCCGCCACCGGTCACGATGTAGGTCTTGAAGCCGTTCGCGCGCAGGTACTGCATCACTTCGACCATCGGTTGGTAGATGCACTCGGTGTAGAGGTGGTGGTAGCGCGGGTGCTGCGCGATGGTGATCCAGTCCTGCACACTCTTCTGGAATGCCTCGACCGTCATGCCGGTATGGGTGACGAAGAGAATCTTCTCCAGATCCGGCAGCGTCAGCTTGGCAATCGCCTCCCGATCGCCCGAGAGCACTGTCTTGAACGGCTCGATTTCCTTAAGCTTCGGATCCTTCGCCGCCATCACCCCGACCTGGTGAAAGGCAAACATTACCTGGGCGTACAGGGATTGTTCCACCCAGGTGGTTCCGTCCTGGTCGAACGTGGCGATGCGGGCCACCGGATCCACGAACTTCGGACTCCCCTGGGTCGTGGTTTCCTTGACGAAGGTGACGATGGCCTGCTTGGCGGGGCCGCTATTCCACGAGGGCAACGGATCGGTCGGGGTTTGAGCTTGGGCATACGCACCGAGGACGATCAAGGCGCCCAACGCAAGGATGCGGGTAAACGCTGAATACGAAGGAATCATTTTTATCGCTGTCCTTTCGGGTATTGGAGATCGGCAGCCTCGCCTCACCGGCGTATCGGGTCGACAGCAGGCATGCAGGGGGCGACCATCGCTCCGCGGCCCAATTCCGGGCAATCGGGATGCTGAAATGTCAGCTCCAAAGCGGCGATTGGACGTTGTGCCAATTGACGCACTTTTCCAGCCTGTGACTTCATGGCAGCCGGCAACAGAGGTGCCTGCAGGCTGGCCGAGTCCAAAAATGATCGTTGACTAACTGGAACAGCAGAACACTTCTGCGAGGAGCTACCATGAAAAAGAACCCAGCAAACCGTCCCTGGCTGTCCGCGCTCTCGCTGGTCGCCTCGTTATCGGCTGGGGCGTCAACCAGCCGGCAGTCGCCGCTGATAAGAACGACAATGTCATCGCCATTGATATCCTGCTCCAACCTGACGCCACGATGCTCAAGCGCGCGGCGGCGATCAACGCCGAGCTGCGTAAGGATTTCCCCAAGGGATTCTCGTTGGATGCCTCCCACCGGCCGCACGTGACTCTGGTCCAGCGATACGTCCGCACCGGCGATCTCGACAAGATCTATGCAGCCGTCGGCAAGGCTCTGGACAGCGCCCATGTCACCAGTCTGAAGCTGGAGGCCTTCAAGTACTACTATATTCCGGACGGTCCGCTTGGCCTTCAGGGTATTGTCGTTAAGTCGACTCCGGAATTGTTGAAGGTACAGCAGGCGGTCGTTGACGCCGTGACTCCGTTCGTGGTGAAGAACGGAACCGCAGCCGCTTTCGTCCCCCCGACCGAAGGTTCCATTGTTCCGCCCTTGGTCGAATACGTTGAGGTGTTTGTACCCGATCATTCCGGCGAGCACTACATGCCGCACGTCACTACTGGCCTGGCGACGAAGGTTTACCTCGACAAGGTGGCTGCCGAGCCGTTTGACACGTTCACGTTCTCGCCGATCGGCGCGGCCGTTTACCACCTCGGCAACTATGGGACGGCGCAGACGAAGCTCCACGAGTTCGTCTTGAAGCGCTGAATGCGGCGTCTGGGGTTATTGATAAATTACAAATGAGAGGCCGCCGCAAACCCGCCGTTCTCGTCGGTCAGCATAAAGGGTCGAACAGTCCCCGGCTTCATCCCAACCGCTAAGAAGCTGTCGTTGAACTCATGCGCTAGACTTCCGCCGTACTGCGGGAATGAATACGCCGGAAGATCATGAACGTGCTCCACGCCCCGACATCGATGCAAGTCGAATCCGTCGCCGCCCCCGATTGCGGCCGCGACCACTGCCGGCGGACCTTCCCCTGACGAAGCAGCGTGAATTCTCGCCGCCGCGCGCTTTGCGCAACGGTCAGGTGCAAACGACGATCGGTAACCTGCCATTCATCCAGTGGCTCACCCGCCGACGAGGCTTGGCGCTCCTTGCGAACGCGCGAGAATGGCTGCTCGATTGCGGCGACGGTGTCCGCCTGCAGGGATTCCTGAGTCTGACTGGGGGAAATGGCGGGGCGAAAGAGATTACTGACCCGGTAGAAAGTCGGATTGCGCTGATTTTGCACGGCTGGGAAGGCAGCGCCGAGTCCTGCTATGTGGTCTCTCTCGGCGCCCAGCTGGTCGCAAATGGATTCGACGTGCTGAGGCTCAATCTGCGCGATCACGGCCAGAGCCACCACCTCAACCGCGAGATCTTCCATTCCTGCCGACTGACGGAGGTGGTCGGCGCTACGCGGGCAGTCGCGGAGCGCTTCCCCAAGGCGCAGATCTTCCTGGCAGGCTTTTCACTCGGCGGAAATTTCGTGCTTCGAGTGTCGGCCGACGCCGGCGCTCCCGCAGCAATTGGTGGCGCAGTCGCAATATCCCCGGTGCTCGATCCGGCCGTCACGCTCGAGGCGCTGGAGCGCGGTTGGTCTGTGTACCGCCGATACTTCGTGCGACGCTGGTCCCGTTCGTTGCGTCGCAAGCGACGCGCATGGCCCGACCTGCCTGACTTCGAGTCGCTGCTGCGCACCCAGGATCTACGTTCGATGACCGAGGGACTGGTGCGCCAGTTCACCGATTTCGCGAGCCTCGAATCCTACCTCGATGGCTACGCGATCACCGGGCCGCGGCTCTCAACCTTGCGGTTTCCGGCGGCGATACTGCTCGCGGAGGACGATCCGATGGTTCCGGCCGCCGACCTCGCGCGTCTGGCGCGGTCGCCGCTGTTGACTGTGCTGCGCACCCGCCACGGCGGCCATTGCGGTTTCATGGAGCAACTCAACGGACCAAGTTTCGCGGACCAGTTCGTGGTCACACAGTTCGAGCTGTTTGCAAGAGACGATGCGCCGCCAGTCTCGCCCAATCCCGCGTATTCCCCGACCGGGGCATCGAGGCCGCCCACGCGGGCGTGAGCCGTTGCACACCTATGTGTCAAGACCCCAAAGCCGGCGCTGGCGAAGGACTGTAACGGGTCGAGAGTACTCACTGGCGGTCGGTGCGGTCACCACCGGCTCCACGCGGCCCATCAAGCGACATTGGACACCCGTAAATGCCCGCCACTAAGCCGCCATACCTCCCGGGGGCTACGTGTTGTCAGTTGCCGTCCAGCGCTTGATCAAGGTCGGCACGTAAATCGTTGATGCTTTCAATCCCGACGGAATAGCGAATCAGGTTCTCCGGTATGCCCGCGCGAGCACGTTCGGCCGCTGACAGCTCAACGTGGCTCGTAACCGACGGTGGGCCGGCAGTGGTCGCTACTCCACCGAGGTGCGCGGCAAGCTGAGCAATCTGGAGACGATCTAGGACGCGGCGAACCTGCTCAAAGCCCCCGTGGGGCGAGAAGGCAAGAACGCCGCCGAAGCCCGCCATCTGTTGGTTCGCTATCGCGTAACCCGGATGATCGGGCAGGCCGGGATAGAACACTTGATCGACTCTCGGGTGGCGCGCCAGATGCTCGGCGACGGCCATCGCGTTGGCATTGCTGCGCTCCATGCGAAGCGCCAGGGTCTTGAGCCCGCGGAGGATCGCGTAGGCTGCTTCTGCATGCAAAATTCCGCCGGTTATCTCTCGATAGTGAAAGATTGTCTGGATGAGTTCACGCCGCCCGGAAACGATACCCCCCAGGACGTCGGAGTGACCGGCCAGGAACTTCGTGGCGCTATAGACGACAAGATCGCTGCCAAGCTCTGCCGGACGCTGATTGACCGGTGTCGCGAACGTATTGTCGGTGACCACGATCGCGCCACATTCGTGTGCGACCGCTGCTACGCGGGCGATATCGACCACTTTCAGCGTAGGGTTGGTGGGCGTTTCGAGGTAGACCAGCCGGCAGCCGCGGCGAATCTCCGCCTCGATGTATTCGGTGTTGGTGGTATCGCACAAGGTGACCGCGATCGAGAAGCGTGGCAAGAATTCCTCAAACAGCACATTGGTCCCACCGTAGGTGTCCTTGATGGATACCACGCGATCACCGGGCGATAGGAGACCGAACAGAGTCGCGCTGATCGCCGCCATGCCCGTCGCAAATCCAAGTGCCTGATCCGTGCCATCCAGACAGGTCATCTTTTCTTCGAGCACGGACACGGTGGGATTTGTGGTACGCGAGTAAATGTGACCTGGCGCCTGCCGGGTTGCAACCGCCTCCCAGCTTGCGAGATCCGGGTACGCGAATGTTGCTGCCGGGACAATCGGCACCACCGCTGCACCATACGGGAATGGTCCATGTTCCGCCGCCCAGACAGCCAGCGTTTCCATGGATGGGCGACTGTTTTTTACCTGGGGCATGTGCGGAGACTTCCTTAGTTTGTCAGAACGAAATAATATGGGTTGGCATCGACTATTTTCGGCAATGAGTAGCGATTAGCGCGGATTTCCGGCATATAGCGGCGGGTTTTTGGAGAAATTCGTTGCCAGAATTGGATCCATTTGATTTAAAGTTACTCGCACAGGTTCAGCACGACTCGCGGACTTCGGCGGAAGACCTCGGTGCAGCTGTCGGGTTGTCCGGCTCCGCGGTTCTTCGACGCCTGAAGCGTCTGCGTGAGACTGGGGTCATCGATCGCGAGGTTGCGGTCGTGGCCACTGATAAGGTGGGTTCACGCCTCCGCATCATCGCCAACGTAGAGCTAGAGCGTGATCGGGCCGATCAACTCAGCCCGTTGGTTGAACTCTTGCAAGAACGTGCGGAGATCCAACAGGCGTACTACATCAGTGGCGATGCGGATCTGTTGCTTATCGTCATTGTCCCCGAGATATCCCACTACGACCGACTTACCGCCGAACTGGTTTCGAAACATCCGATGATCAAGCGGATTACGACGAGTGTGGTATTTCGGGAACTAAAGGTGGGTTTATTCGTTCCGGTCTGAGTGCGCATCCATTTCGGCGTCCCGGCTGCGATTGTTTGTTCTTGCTTCTGCATTTCGTTCAGCAGCATCGGCGCGAGCTCCTCATAGCGCACACCCTGAATCGCACCAGTATCGTCACGGATCACGAGCTCCGGATACACTTTCGCAACGTCCTCCGCGATCAGTCCGTGCTGCGTCGTATTTGTGGGATCCGTCCTGTAGCGGAAGTTTACTGGATGGAGCTTATCCAAGCTCCTTGTGCTGTCGCCCATCGGCGTGATCGCCGTCTTGTATCTCTCAGATGAGCCTTGAACACCGAGTTCACCGGTGGATGTCACGTATACTGCGCTACCGTTATTGACGGGCGAGCCAAAGATGCCCGCTATTACCGTCTTTGTCTGCACGCCTTGGGTACCGATCCGGATGATGTTGTTGTCGCCACCCGCGCCCATGTTCCCAATCTCGATGGTATTGCTCCCACTGTCGAGGTTGTAGGCGGCCTGGTAACCCATCGCAATGTTGTTCGAGCCAGTAGCGTCCAGATACAGGGCCTGATAGCCAAAGCCAATGTTGGAGTTTCCAGTCGTAGTGGACCTCAGTGCGGCATAGCCGAAGGCGGTATTGCCGGTGCCGCTGGTATTGTCGGGCAGAGAATAAGCACCGAACGCGGTGTCATAGCCGCCCATCATATTGACCCCGAGCGTGAGCGCCCACCGCCGTGGTATAGCTCCCGGTCGTATTGTTAGCGAATGCTTGGTACCCGATGGCAGTGTTGTTGTTGCCGGTCGTGTTGGAATAGAGCGCCCCAGCCCCGGAGGCGGTGTTGTCGATTCCGGTCGTGTTGGAATAGAGTGCCTCCCCCCCGAAGCCGGCGTTGTTGGTACCGGTGGTGTTGAAATAGAGCGCACCGTCCGCGAAGGCGGCGTTATTGGCCCCCGTCGTGTCCATTGCGAGCGCACCGGTGCCATATGCCGTGGTTGTTTGGGAGTAGGCAAACTGCGCAAATGCCGAGAGCACGGCGATTAAAATGCAAGAACGCAGATAAACATGTGTCATGACATTTGCCCCTGTTTGTTATCTATGCCAAGAGTTGTCACCGAGGCGTCGTGAATCGTGGGAAAATAGCTGCCGTTCAAAAATGGATGCAGCGACTAGATTCCTTAATACGTATTGGGAGTGTAGCAGCCGTCCTGGAGTAATCTCGGCGGACCATGTCGAGACCAATGTCATCGGAATTGCAGCCGGAGCCCGGTTCAGCTGCCGAGCTTGCGCGGTTCGCGGAGTTACAGCAGCGGCTGGCGCCGCTTTTCCGCCAGGTATTTGCCGACCGCCTCGCCCCTCGCACCATTGTGGTCGTGCCCGGACTCAGCCTCGACCAGGAGCTCCTCGCGCGGATCAGTGGCCTGCCGCACTACGAAGAGCGACAGCTCACCATGCTCATGCTGCTCAGGATGCCGAGTACCCGTATGGTGTTTCTCACCAGCGTACCCGTCGATCCGACGATCATCGACTACTACTTGCAACTTCTGCCGGGCATTCCCCACGAGCACGCTCGCCGGCGGCTCACACTTCTTGCGGCGCACGACGCGTCGCCCGTGAGTCTCACGCGCAAGATTCTGGCCCGTCCGCGTCTACTCGCTCGCGTGCGCGCCATGCTCGGAGATCCCGGACTCGCACATCTGTCCTGCTTCAATGCGACTGCCGACGAGCGCACTCTTGCCGTCCAGCTCGGCGTACCGCTCTACGCCTGCGATCCCGCGCTCGGGCGGTTCGGAACCAAGAGCGGTAGCAGGTCCGTATTCGGTGAAGCGGGCGTCGCCATGGCGGATGGAGTCGAGAACCTGCGGGACATCGCCGATGCCGTTGCAGCGCTCGAGGCTCTCAAGCGGCGCCGACCGGCATTGACCCGCGCCGTCGTCAAGCTCGAGGAAGGCGCTTCAGGCGAAGGTAATGCGACCTTCGACTACGTCGGCGCTCCCCTCGATGCGGCGCTCAAATCCTGGATTGAGGCCGAACTACCCTCACGCCTGAAATTTGAAGCTGCGGGACTAACCTACGAGCACTACGTAGCCAAATTCGCATCCCTCGGGGGAGTCGCAGAAGCGTGGGTCGAGGGTCATGACAAGTGCTCACCCTCCGCACAGCTGCGAATCAATCCGCTCGCCGGTCTCGAGACGATATCGACTCACGAGCAGGTGCTCGGCGGCACCACCGGGCAGCATTATCTCGGCGCCAGCTTCCCGGCCAGGGAGGAGTATCGAATCGCCATTCAGGAGTCCGCGCTCCGCGTAGGTCGGATACTCCGCGACAAGGGTGTGCTCGGGCGCTTCAGTGTCGACTTCGTCTGTGTGCGCGAGGGTGGGACCTGGCGTCATCACGCGATCGAGATCAACCTGCGCAAGGGCGGCACGACACACACCTTCCAGACGCTGCAGTACCTGACCGACGGACGTTACGATTCCGAAAGCGGCCTGTTTCTGACGCCGCAGGGGCAACCTCGTTTCTACTACGCGACCGACAACCTCGTGAATCCGTATTATCGCCGCCTCACTCCTCTCGATCTGATCGACCTTGCGATCGAGCACAATCTGCACTTCGATCCGGTCACGCAGCAAGGAGTCACCTTCAATCTCATCGGCGCCGTTTCCCAGTTCGGCAAACTCGGCGTCGTCAGCATCTCGAGCTCCTCCGAGGCCGCCGAGAAGCTCTACGCGCGTACGGTCAACGTGCTCGACTCGGCCTGTTGAATCCAGCCCAGGTTTTCGATCGTGTTCGTGACGGCGGAAATCATACGCAGTCGGCAGGGCAACACGGGATTGACGGAGAGATTTCCCGGGGTTATCGCGTTCACCTTTGGTTTGCTACACGGGTTCGGCTTCGCAAGCGCGCTGAAAGAAGTCGGCCTGCCACAATCAGCTATTCCCGTCGCACTGCTCTTTTTCAACTTCGGCGTCGAGATCGGTCAACTGTTGTTCATCGCATCCGTCCTTACCGTCATCGCGTTTTCGCGGCTGATTGCGCGGCGCACTGGCATTTCCCAACCCGCGTGGGTCTGGCGCGTTCCTGCATATACCATCGGCAGCGTCGCGTCATTGGGCGACGCACGGGCGCATGTTGCCACCGCTCGCCAACGCTAGCGAATTATCGCGCCAGAAGAATCACCCGGGAGCGCTACTTCGCCAACTCAAAGCGACCGTAATCGCCGACATTTAGCCTGCCGCTCGACGCACGATGACCACGCGCCTATGCTGGCCAAATGCTCTGGCAACACGTGCGTATTTCGCAATTCGGCGGTCCCGATGTCCTGCAGTTGGTAGAGGAGTCAACGATTCCTGAGCCGGGACCTGGGGAGGTTCTCATCAAGGTTCTCGCCGCCGGTACTGGTTTTACCGATACGATGATTCGGCGCGGCCGGTATCCGGATTTCAAGGGGCCGCTTCCATTCACGCCTGGCTACGAGATCGTTGGCGTTGTCGAGAAACGCGGTTCCGGCGTGGTTGCACCCCTCGACGGCGAGATGATCGCTGATTTATGTGTCGTGGGTGGTTATGCGCAGTATGCGATCCGCCCGTCGCGCTTTCTCGTCCCTGTCCCCGCTAGCATCGATCCGGCCGAGGCGGTTTGCATCCCATTGGCTTATCTCACCGCCTTCCAAATGTTGACTCGATGCCGCAAGCTTTCGTCGGGCGCCACGATTCTCGTCATAGGCGCTTCGGGCAGCGTCGGTACGGCGTTGCTCGATCTCGCGCGCCACATTGGCCTGAAGGCAATTGGCACGTGTTCCGCGGCGAACCTACCGGTGATCGAGCGTTTTGGAGCCGCGGCGATCGACTATCACGCGGGTGACTTCGTGACTTCCGTACGCCAGCGAACCGCGGACGGCGGAGGCGTCGATATTGTTTTTGATGCGATTGGCGGTGCTCACTTCGGTCGTTCGTTCGCGTGCCTCAAACCCCGCGGGCTGCTCGTTGGTTACGGGTCGCAGACGATGGCAGTCGGCCGTGAGAGCCTAATCGCCGCGGGACTCGGCTTGGCTAGGCTCAAGCTGTGGAGCGCTTTGAGCTTCCTTTTCAATGGTCGTAGCGCCGTCTTCTACAGCATAACGGCCCGTCGAACGACTCACCCGGAGGAATTCAAGGCCGACATGGCGCTGCTATTCGAGCTATTGCGCGCTGGCTCCATTCAGCCGGTCGTAATCGAGCGCCTGCCGCTCGCAGCGGCAAGCGCGGTCCATGCCCGCATCGACAGGGGTGGACTTGGCGGTAAAATAGTGTTGCTGCCCTGGTCCGCGTAGTGCGCCGTCGGTCGGCTGGGCGCAGGATTTTCGGAAGACAAATCACGAAACACGATGATCAACGCGCAGGGCGAGTCAGTTCTTTGCTTTGCATAGACGACTAAGTTGCCATATTTCGCGTATCGGCTGCATTCTATAGGTTGCCGGACACCGGACAGTCATCGCCGGCAGCTTCGGGTCCGAGAGTACTCATCGGCGGTCGATGGATGCGCCTTAGTCGCGCGTCAGCGGGATCGAGCCGCTGGCGGGGGGCTACGGTCATCCACTGGCTCGTCGCGACCCGTTGCCGCCCGACGCCAGTGACGGCTTAGTGGAATGCTAATCTGCGAATCCCAAAGCGCTAACGCATCGCCTCATCAAGCGAAGGGACAGCGCCTGACCGTGCCATTCCCCACTCGCTTCATATTTGAGCGGCCACAACCTGGACTTCACAGATCGGGATTCTCGCTCCATTAATGCACAGTCAGGGTTGCCAGACGGGCCACTCGGACGGATGATCCGCCTCAGCTGAGCGCGAAAGATTTCTAGTGCTTCTCGAAGTCAAAGGAGGCAGCAGCCATGGCCAGGAAATATGTCGATTGCAGGGAATTTCCTTCTGAGAGCAAATGCACCGTCGCAATATCTGCCGATAGTGAAAAGGAACTCATTGAAGTCGCCGTGCAGCATGGGGTAAAGGTTCACGGTCACCACGACACAGCGGAGTTCCGCAAGATGCTGAAGCAAGCGATCAAAGAAGGCAGTCCGCCTCCCTAGCCGCTGGCCTAAGGCAGATCGTAGCCCGGGCGAATCGCCGATAGATGCAAACTTCCGTGATCGCGATTCGTCCGGCATCGACCCCGGAGCGGAAGCTCGTGAATGCCCGGTATCGGATGTCTCAGAGTGGCGCCGACGGCTCGATCTTTGGAAGAGCGGCGCCGTCTGTCTTACGGCGCCGCTGAATTCGCTCAGGGACTCATCAGCGTGCCGGCTGCCCATTCGTAGGGCGTCGATTCTGTGACGGACTGACCACCGCTAATGCTGCTGTATGCGCCAGTGGCCGTATTGTTATAGCCACCGCTCACACTGCTGAACTCCTGGTATGCAACATTCAGGTTTCCACCGCTGACGCTCGCCCCGACACCGACGGCGCGGTTCCCGATTCCTCCACTAATGCTCGTATTTTGATTGGTAGCGTTGTTTCCACCGCCGCCGCAAACGCTTGCATAACCGGCACTGACGACATTGTTTTCACCTGCGACGAACCCGGCAAACTGCGTGTAACTGTGCATCGGTCCGACCACGAGATTGTGGGAGCCGCCACGGAGATTCTGTCCCCACGTGAACCCAGCGACAACGCAGGACGCTTGGTCCCCAAGTAGTCCGTCGGAGCAAGTGTACTGAGATAACCCACTCGTCTCGTTGTATCCGACAATCAGGTTTCCCAATCCGTTAATCGTCTGAGTGGAGCCTAAGCCATTGACTATTTGCACGTTTACACCGCTGAACAGCGCCGTCGAACCTGACAGAGTGAGCACTCCATTGAGCGCCAAGACAGAATTGCTGTTGATTACCGCAACCTGAGCAGCGATGTTCGCATTGGACGTGGTCAGCGCAGAGATTTGACTGGCGAGATTAGCATTCACGGTTTGAAGTGCTGCGACTGCCGCCTGAAGCGCGGCGATCTCATCCGGGACACCAGCCAAAGCGACGGAAGCTGCTGCGACCGCAAGCAGCGGAATGCACAAGAATGACAGTTTGGATTTCATGTCGTGGTTCTCCCTGGTTAAGTCTTAAGTTCTGGCGGGCGACACCGTATTGTCCGCGGCGCGCGCCGCTGTGAAAACTACCATCTGTAATTTCCGTCCGACTAACCAAAGGGAACGCTACTTGAGGGCTTATCGTCGGTATGCCCACGATCGCGATGGGCCAGGACCGGCGGCCGGAACGTTCGCCGGCGGGCTGTTGATGGCGCGCCTCGGTTGGCGGCCGGTCTTCGTAATCTTCGGAATATTATCGCTGCTCTGGCTGTTTCCATGGAGCCGCGTCGTAGTGGCGGGGCCGAGTTCGTGCGCGGGCGCAGCCGCGGACGAGTCACCGATGTTCCGGGAAATACTGCACCAGCGCAGTCTTTGGGGCGCAGCGCTGGGCTGCTTCGCCGGCAGCTACGGCTGTTACGCCATACTCGCATGGTTGCCGACCTACCTCGTCAAGGCACGTGGGCTGTCGATCGAGTGGATGACTGGAGTCGCTTCGGCTGCCTACGCGACCAACGCCGCAAGTGCGCTCGCTGCCGGCTGGGCGATCGACCGGTGGGTGCGGTCCGGGCGCTCGATGACGCTCGCGTGGAAACTCCCAATGGGCCTCGGTTACTCAGTCTTAATCGTCTGCACTATCGGTTTCGCGGCTCTGCCGATCAACGGTTGTGTCGCCTGCCTGTTTCTCGGCATGATTGTTGGAAGCGTCACCTCGGTGGGTTATTTTGCGATTCCGCAGCTTCTCGCAGGCCCCCGCGCCGCCGCACGATTCGTTGGCTTCACTAACATGTATGGAAACGTCGCTGCGATCGTCGCGCCGACAATCACCGGCATGCTGATCGACGCCTCTGGCACATATTTGCCCGCGTTCGTTCTGCAGCTTTCCGACCGGTCAGTGGCGTCTGCGTTAGGCTAAGGTTCGTTTCGGGGCTTCGTTGGACTTCCCCCGATTTCCCAGACACCGGGTTGGAAAATCGAGGGGAAGCCCAATAGTTCGCGTTCGCATGACTAATTCAAGTCGGCAAAACCCAGGCGCTCGCGCCGCAGATTTGACTGACTGCCTCCGAGCAGCCATCTAGGATCTATGGTGCTTGCGCGAGCGGAGTCTCGTTCTTGATGACTACGCCTCCCGCCATTACAAACGTCACGTGTTCCAGGATTCGAACATCCCGGACAGGATTGCCCGGAACAGCAATTATATCCGCCTGCTTCCCGGACTCTAGAGTTCCTAAATCAGCCGTTAACCCGAGCAGTTCAGCACCATTCACCGTCGCTGCTTGAATCGCTTGGAGCGGTGTCATCCCCGCTCGCACCATCGCGTCGAACTCTTTCGGAGCCGCTTCGGGTTCATCGTCGACTCCAAATGCGATCCTGACGTGGTATCTCAGCGCAAGAGGAAAAGTCGATCGCTTCTTAGCTATTATGGCTCTCTCCTTGTCCATGCTGTAAGCGGTGAGACCTTGCTTCTCGCCATCGGCGAGGCTGTGCTCTTCGATGTAGAAGGTAGGAATGAGCCACGTACCCTTCTTAGCCATGAGCGCAGCAGTTTCTTCGTCCAAATCACTCCCGTGTTCGATAGAATCGACGCCCGCCTCGACAGCCGCACGGATTCCCGCCCGTGCATGCGCATGTGCCATTACTTTCTTATGCGCACGATGAGCCACCTTCACAGCTTCGGCCATCTGTTCACCACTCAATTCCTGCACGTTTGCGTCGCTCATAGGATCGGATACGCCGCCGCTTGCCATCAACTTGATCCAATCGGCACCGAATTTGATGTCGCGGCGGACTGAGGCATCGATTTCTGGCACCGTGTCAGCGATATTGGGCTGGCGAGACAATTCCCATTCTGGTGCGAGAGAGGTTGCATCGCCGTGACCCCCCGTCAATGAAATAAACATTCCGGCAGTAACTATCCGTGGACCTTGGGACTCCATTTAATCCAGTGGTCTATTCCGGACACCGCGCTCGTCGTGGGACGAAGGTCCAATTGTCCGGGTAACCCGCCGATAGCACATTAAGACGCGAAACCCCTCGAGGGGGGCGCCAACTGGAAGGGACCTGGCGCTGCGGCACGGGGATTCCTTTTTGAACAACCGGAGATATTCAAGAATGAAAGTCGGCACATTCACGATTGCGTTGGCAGTCTCGGCAATTCTACTCGGCGTCGGGTCGCTCGCTGCGCACGCGCAAACGCCCACGGTCGACGTGTCATCGGCCCCCGGTAAGGTTCGGGCGAGCGGGACCGTCAAGATGACGGCCACCGTGCTCTCGATCGACATGGGCAGCCGTGACGTATTGCTGATGGATACGCAGGGCAAACTGCACACGATCAATGTGAGCGATCAAGCCAGGAATCTCGACCAGTTGAGGGTCGGAGACAAAGTGACCGCCGAATACACCGAGGCAATTTCCTTGCAGCTCAAGAAGCGTGGCACTGCCGATGGTCCGCCGGCGAGCGCGGAGGTGGCGATGGTCCGCGCACCCAAGGGCGCGAAGCCGGGCGGGGCGGTTGGTCGCAAAGTGACCGCCATCGCAACGGTCACGGCAGTCAACAGCAAGGAACAATTCGTCACTCTGCGCGGCCCCCTGGGAAACGAATACGATGTGCAGGTGCTCGATCCAGCGCAGATCAAGGCCGTCAAGAAAGGCGACGAGGTCGAGGTAGTTTATACCGAGGCGCTCGCGATCTCGGTGGAGCAGACGCCCAACTCAAAGTAGCGGCGCGAATGAAGTCGACGGGTGCGACCACGATCTCGTGGTCGCTTCACCTTAGCTCGTAGAAAAGCGCTAGGCGCAACTCATCCACGTGCCGATCGGTCGGACCTCCCTTCCCAGACCCCTTGCGCGCAGGTCAAATTGGCCTAGCGGGGCTGCAGCTGCCGCAGCCGTCGGCTCCACCTCCGTCTTGCCCCCAACGTATCGTTCCAGGGAAACTCCAGCCGCTTCAGTAGGGATTCGGACTCCCCAATCCCAGCGCCCCCAAGGTCTGGATCCAATGCCATGTTGCACCCCCGTCGGTGGTCGTCTTGATGTACCACGTCGCGGGTTCGGAGAAAGGCACGGCGCAGAGGCTGGGTGAACCATTCGCATTCGGGCTCACGTTGCTCGAGACGTCATTGTTGGGTGGACCCACCGCGTACTTGTTGACCCCCGGCGAACAGTACAGCACCTGGACGTTCTGCAGCACTTCAACGGTTGCAGGAGGCCATGAAGTAGTGGCAAACGCGGCCGTGGCAAAGGGCTTGCCGACCGTCGCCCCGGCATTCTGATCGCATGCCCCGCCCACCGCATCGCCAGCGCCAGTCGACGCGGGACCCGTGGCCGATCCCCAAAAGTTGCCCGTCGCCGGAAGATTCATGGGAGCCGGCGTATTCCCCTGCTGCAGCCAAAAGAAGGCGAGCGCTCCCACGTTGAGCACTCCGCAATGGGCGCTCGCGCCTGGATTGTAGCCCGGCGGGCCACCGCCCGGGCCGCCGAAACTCCCGATGGTAAGAGAAAGCATCATGCGGTTGCGATCGTTGCCGTAGAAATTATTGCCGCTGAACGGCTGGAAGACCCCAGGCTGTGAATCGGAGGGACCCGTCGAAAACTGCACGATCGCCCCCGGGCCGGCATTGCCGATCGCGGAATTCTTGGTGAACGGTCCACCGGCGGGTATCACCATGAAGCCCGCCTGGGAATTGCCGGTCGCCGTGTTGGCTGTCATCCCGGACCCATTGGCAACGAAGCCGACACCGTTGTGGATCGCAACGTTGCCCGTCATCGTCACGATGCCCGCCGACCCTCCCAGGCAGTCCTCTTCCCGACACCCTGCGAGAGCTGCAAATCCGGTCCCGGCACCGCGCGCCAGGTTTCCTTGCAAGGTGATGGGGCCTCCGAAGAATTCGCCCACCGTCACGCTGAAGCCAGCCCCGGCGTTGCCACTCGCCTCGTTATCCGCGAACAGGATCTGGGCGATGGCTGCGCACTGCGGCACCGGGCAAGGCCGATCGGTAAATCTCAATCCGTTAAATGTAAAGCCGTTCTGGTCTCCCAGGTCCACATTTCCCGCCACCGTGATGTTGCGCTGTAGCAGGAGCCCTGGGCTGCCTCCGCCGTTGTCGGGATCATTTTGATCGATGAGCAGCCCAATGGTATTGCCGCCGGTGAGTGTAAACCCCATACCCGGAGCGCCAAACACCACGCCGTCGTGCAGGATTTGCACGTTCGTCGTGTAGGCCGTCCCGGGGATCCCTTCGATGACGGTGACCGCAGCGCCTCCCACGGAATAGATCCGTACCGCCTTGGTGATACAGACCACACATCCCCCATTGCTCATGATCTGAGGGTGCTCGTCGCCAAGGCCACCATAAGTACTGGTGCCGCTGACGTTGCCGTAGTGTCCTGGGCCCACCTCGATCGTGTCCCCATCGGCGGCATTCTCGATTGCCTGGCTGATCGAGCGGCAGGGAGATTGCTGCGACCTGCACGAAGCGTTATCCACGCCGAGATTGCCAACCCATAAGGTGGCGCCCGACGCGGAAGCAGAAACCAGGTTGCCCATCGCTGTCAATGCGATGGCGATTGCGCCATATGTTGAAACGCGAAATCCAGCCTTCATAGTGATCTCCCCCAATTCCTGTCGATCAGAGCCTATGAAGCAGACGCTAGTCGCTCGGATTTGCGGCATCAATCAGTACTTGCCGCCGCCGTATCCGGTGAGTTACTGGCGTGCAGCGCGCTAGCGCTTTCTCGGTTCTTGTTGCGGCGCTCGGATCGATTCCATCGCGGAGCTGCTTGCGTGCCATCTCGCGTCTATCGCGAGTTTAAGGGACCGAACGCCGAAACTACGCCGCGACGGATCGGAGGATGACTTTGAGTTGTGAGCGGGAGCGGCTGCCATTCATGATGGTGGGGAGAGGTTTGACTCCATCCATGTGCGGAGCACGCCGCAAAATCGCCTCGGGTGTGTCTGTCTTTGCGTGCGCTGCTCAGGGACTCAGGGATTCGAGATACGTGGCGACGGCGCGTATCTGATCCTGGGAAAGATTCTTGACCACCTCGTGCATGACCGGCGAGGCGCGCAGACCGCGCTGAATAACGACGCGTGCTTACCAGATAGTCGGCATGCTGACCGGCGAGCTGCGGGAAAATATTCCGTGGCAGGTCGCGCAGGCCGGAGTACCCTGCGCAGTGACGCCTTCTTCAAAGATCTGCTTGCCGCGGGCCATGAGCTTTTCATCGCCAGTCTTGGCCCGCGATGGTGCCTGCTCAGCGTAGTAGGTAGAGAGGGCCTCGATCGTTGCATCGCTAAGCTGCGATGCCATTCCCCACATATACGACAGTGCGTCGGGGTCGCCTCTCGTTTGATCGCGAAACGCGTGCAATTGGGCTTGCAGATATGGAGCGGTCTGCCCGGCAAGATTCGGAAACGTGGGCGAAATGCTGTGGCCACTGGCGCCATGACAGTTCGAGCAGGTGGTTTCAGCCAGCTGGTGAGCCGAGCGCCCGAGCTCGGGGGAAACTTCGGCTGCTCGCGCAGCCCCGCCCGACGTTGCGCAGGCAGCAAGTATCATGCCGAGTGCGAGCGTCCTCAAGAGAGTCGTCACGTTAGTAGGATAGTGCGAGGTGTTGCCCGAAATATTAAGCATGGGTTTTAACAACGTTGAAGAACGCTTTCGGAGTTAGTGCCGAGACAAGGGGAAAAGGGTTTAATTCACCGTAGAGATTATTTGGCAGAAGAAGCCAACACCTGCCGGTGCGCTTCTGGACTCATCGCCGCTGGGACGAACCCAAATCCGCGGGTGGAAGGATTGCATGAGACTGCAATCGGGCAACGCCCTGCCCCTCTGTCACATTTTATTCGCTGCCGCTAAGCGGACTTCCATCATTGCATCCTGTAAGTGGTCAGGTTACCCGCCAGACTGCTACGAAATTGAGCGAAAGGAGCCAAAAATCCCAAGCGTGACGCGATAGCGGTGCTTGTGCCGACTGCTGAGGCGGCAGCGCCTTAAATTGGTAGACTGCAGCGCGTGAAGTCCATGGGTACACGCGCCGGTGGTGCGCGCCTCGAACGCATGAAGGCATCGCCCTTATGGGCGGGCGATCGTTTTCAAAACGTTCATACGGTGCTGCCGAATCTGCGTGATCCGACGGCCCCCATGCCGTCGCTGAAAGATTTTACGTTCGGAGGGGAACGACGCGTACCGCGGGGGCCACTACCGTCGGTCAGTCCGCTCGATGGGTGGGCTAAGAAACCGCAAAGCGGTTTGCGAGTCACCTGGCTCGGACACTCTACGATGTTGATCGAGATCGACGGCGTACGCATTCTGACCGATCCGGTTTGGGGACCGCGTGCGTCTCCCTCTGCCATCATCGGACCCAAACGTTTTCAAGCGGCACCCGTATCGCTGCGCGAGATGCCGCCGGTCGATGTCGTGATGATCTCGCATGATCACTACGATCATCTCGACTACCCGACTATTCGAGCCCTCGCCAAGACCCGCGTGCCGTTCGTCACCTCCCTCGGCGTCGGCGCGCATCTGGAATATTGGGGTGTGCAGACGGAACGTATCACGGAGCTCGATTGGTGGGAGTCGCATACGGTGCCTAATACGGGGGTGGTGTTGACGGCTGCGCCGTCGCAGCATTTTTCGGGACGAGGCTTGAAGGACCGCAATGCAACGCTGTGGTCATCGGTGGCAATCCGATCGCCAAAGCACGCCGTATTCTTCAGCGGCGATACGGGCTTGACCACAGAGTATCGAGCCATTCGCGAACATCTCGGGCCATTCGATCTGGTGATGCTGGAGATCGGCGCCTTCCATCCTGCTTGGGGCGACATTCACCTAGGACCGGAGAATGCCCTCAGGGCGCATGCCATGCTCGGCGGGGTGTTCATGCCAGTGCACTGGGGTACCTTTGCATTAGCGATGCATGCTTGGGATCAACCGGCTGAGGGATTGCTGGATCTCGCGCCACACACCGATGCTGAGTTGCTCATGCCGATACTCGGTCAACCGGCGGAGCCAACGCATGGGCAAATCGTGAAACCCTGGTGGCGCGAAGTCGACAGCGCCAGCGTGAAACCAGCAGCGGCGGACAAGGGTGGAGTCACGTTGCCCTCATCGGTGCCCTGGCCGTTGGATTAGGTCGGGAGGTTACGGCGATCGTCCGCGTTCGGACCCCTTTGCGACCTTCATGACCCCGCAGCTATCGGGCAGGCCACCGGCGGTCACGATGCGTTGCGCGAATCGCTATTCCGGCAGATTCATTTTGCGCAGGAACGCCTTTAAGCGAAGGTCGGCTTCAAGACTTTTAAGCGGCAGTTCTATGTTGATGCGATACAAGCGGACGTCCTTCTGAGCATAGGCGCGATCGAGCCACTGCATGGCTTCATCTGGCTGACCGCGAAACGCATACACCTCGGCGATGCCAAACGCGTCCTCGTCGGCTTGTTGTTTGAGCATGCGCGCGAGCGCCGCGTCCGACTCCGCTTTCCTTCCGAGCGCATGGTAAGCGATCGCGAGTCCCTCTTGCTGCGCATTGTCGCTCGTCTCTTGCTGCATCTCACGCAGTGCGGCCTCGCGGTCACCACGGGCGAGCAGTACCAGGCCAAGGTAAAAGTGGCCAGTGCCATACGTCGGGCGAATTTCCAGCATGCGGCGCGCCGCAGCTTCCGCCTCGGGCAAGTGGCCGCGACTCCATTGAATCTTCGTCAGAATCGAGAAACCGTCGGGGCTTAACGGATCTTGAGCGATCCCAGCCTTAATCTGCCTCAACGCGTCATCCCAACGACCGAGTGTGCGAGAAACCAGCGCCTGGCCGATGAGCCCGTCTGCGCTGCCAGGGGCCAGTGTTGCCACCTGTTGAAATTCGCGTTCGGCGGCAGGCCAGTCCCAATCGTATACGGTATGGATCCAGCCTAGTACGTAGTGGGCTCGCGCGTTTGTCGGGTCGAGCCTGAGTGCCGTAGCGGTAAGACGACGGGCCTGTTCGAAAGCCGCAGTCGGTGCCAGAAAGCCCCATTCGCCTTGCGCTTCATACGTAAAGGCGAGCTCAGCGGCCGCGTCAGCGGACGTCGAGTCGCGATCAAGCGCTCGCTGAAACAAGGTAGCGGCCTTGGCGAAGCCGTCGTTGTCAAAGCGATCAAACGCATGGCGTCCGCGCAGTAACAGCTCGTAGACGGCGGCATCCTTCAGGGTAGTGCGTGACTGGAGGTATTCGGAGGCCACCGTGAGTTGCAACTCACGTGCGACCGCAGCGGCAATGGCATCTTGCAGCTTGAGCACGTCACCGATGTGCCGATCATAGGTCTCCGACCACTCGTGCGCCCCGGTTCGTGTGTTGATCAGCTGGGCGGTTATTCGGACCTGGTCACCGGATTTGCGTACGCTGCCTTCGAGCACGTAGGCAGCGTTCAGTTTCGTGCCGATCGTTCGCAGGTCCTCATTCTTGCCTTTGAATTGAAAGGATGACGTACGGCCGATAACCGTGAGGTCTGGAATCTTGGTGAGAAGATCGAGGATTTCCTCAGCCATTCCGTCGCCGAAATATTCTTGATCCTTCTTCTCGCTCATGTCAGTGAAGGGCAGCACGGCGATGGATTTCTCTGAAATGGCCGGCGCAGTAGGCGAGGCGGCAGATTTACCTGCCGCGGTTTGCTCAGTCGTGGGGGGCCTCGAGAGCCAAAACCTATCCGCGAACAGCGTGGCGACGGCTAGGGCGGCAAGTCCTCCCGCAAACATAATCCACTTGCGACGTCCCTTGGGACGTACCGCTCGAGCTTTAGCGGTTGAGCTTCCAGAAGGCACACCAGAAACGATTCCCGGCGCTGGTTGCTCAGTTTCGCGAATCGCGTCGATCAATTTGGCGTATGCCGCCTTGTTATTTCCCGCCTGAGCCTCGACCCACTGCGATTCACTCAGGAAGTACTCAAGTGCTGGGGTCAGCGGCGCAGCATCGATTCGCAATGCAATGACCGGACATTTCTTAGAGGACGCACGCTCGATCTCTTTGCCAACGTGTGAGGACTTAATGGAGCTTTCCGACAGAACCAGCACAAAGGCCCTAGCACTGCTGATTGCACGAACGATCGCATCGGCGTAGAGCGCTCCTGCTTTGACGTCGCGTGGCGCCATCCAGCAGGGGAAACCGGCAGCCTCCAGTGCCGAACACACGTCCTGCGCCGCGGGCGCATCGTGTGAGGCGTAGCTAATGAAAACACGGCGTGCCGAATCCGCCGGTACCCCCGGTGGATTATAAGCGTTCTCTGTTTCAGCGCCTTTGGCCATGCACGAGTCCCGCCTTTTTGACCCTCATGTTCCTGGTTGCGGGATTGGTTGGCAACCCAACGCCGGCTGACGTCCAAGTCCCGGTTTGCGGCATCCGAAATGTGCTATTAGGCGCTGCTTCATTGCCCCGGCATCTATTCCTTACCATAATTTAACTGGTAAGGATTAGGGAGCCAATCATGCGTACAGAAGCTACCCTGACCAGCAAGGGTCAGACGACGCTGGTTGCCGAATGTATATAGCGCGGCAATCTCCGGTCGGCACAGTACCTTGCCACTCACCAGAACGCGATCGACCAACTCATAGGTGCCCGGTAGTTCAGACACGCGCAGCGGTACTGGCCTGATCAAGCCTGGATCGCCGGGTACCGGACAGTTCGGGGATTCCGGTGCGCTGGCCTCAAAGGAGGGTGCACACTGTGGTGGCGCCGGTTTCTCAGTCGACTCCGATCATCACGTTGGAGGCTTTGACAATCGCATACGCTTTGGCACCGGGCTTAAGTCCCAGTTTTTCCGCCGACTTTTTGGTGATGATCGACACCACCTCGATGCCGCGCGCTCAGTTTCATGGCGTCTTCCTCGTAAGTTTCTGGGTACCCAAGCGATTGTATTCCTTAGACGCACCAAGCGCTTCCGAGCCGCGCGGGCCTCGACCTGCGGCGACAACGATGAGGGTTGGTTTATCGGTCTGCGCGGCCGAGCTTGGTAGATCAAAAGGTGAAGCGACCGCCAACCGTCGGAGCAATGTTGTTTTTGTAGTAATAGGGGACGCCGGGTCCGTGAGGAATGGCGATGCCCAGACCGCCGCTGACGTCGGAATACGCAATGCCGGCGTAGGCGTCGAAACGCTTGGTGAAGTGATGATCCGCATAGAGCGAAACTTCGTTGAGAGTGCCCGAGCAGGAAGCTCGGAAACCGGCGGTGGGCGAGCAGGCCGGCGGAACACGGAAATCGTTCTGCTCTTGATGATAGTAGGACAAAGTGATGTCGGTTTTGCTGTCGAAGGCGTATTTCACGCCCGTCCACCAGACCTGCACGATTTTGGTAGAGTCAAGATTCTTGTCTTCGACGCCGCTCAAGAGATAACCGCCCTGGGCCGTAGCGCCAACGCCCAGCGGCTCGGACGGGTTATTGAAGCGGATGTGTTCGTAGCCGCCAAAGAATTTGAACGGATCCCAGGTATATTTGGCAGCGACCATCACGGCGGTGTTGTCGGTCACGATGCCATATTCGGTGTTGGTTGTTCCGATCAGATTGGCCCCGTTGATGGGGTTTGTATTGATGCTGTTGAGGGTCGACTGATATGGCTGCGTCTTACTCTCAGGCCCGAGCAGTGGGTTGAGTACGCTGATCGCCTGAAAGACATGTTGGTAGACGACGTCGGCGGAGAACTTGTCGTAGGTTCCGCCGAGGTCGAATCCCAGGGCAGAGTTATGCGGCCTTTCCCCCGTACAGGTGGCGGCGGTCCAGGTGGCGGAGGCGGAGTAGCAGCCGCCAGAACCATCGGTGAATTTATACATCGCGCCGAAATGGACCGGTCCATAGGTCAGGCGGTATTTCACCGCGTCATCCCAACGGGTGTCCTGGGTGTCACCGCCGCCGGCCATCAGGCCGTTATAGCCGATGAACGAAAAGGAATAGGCGCCGCCGGCCGGATCGTAGGCGAGCATCGCATCGGTACCGAGCGCGCGCTGACGACCGAAGGTCAGCGTACCGAGATGTGTGGACGATACACCGCCCAAGAATTCGTCATTGAAGGTTTGGCCCGCGCGCGCGCCGTCGCCGGCGAACGAGTAGCTGCCCCTCGGGAGGCCGGCGTTGCTGGTATTGGTGGCTGCCAGGTTGGAGAGCTGACCGGACTGCGGATTGATGCCGGTCGAAGCGTTGAACACAACGAACCAGTCGTCCATAAACTCTACCCTGGCCTTGATGCCCAGACCCGTCTGCGACAGGTTGTTCGGCGCAACGAGGAATTGGGAGTGATTGCCGTTGCGGTTGACCAGCGATTCGCCTTCATAGTTATAAGCGTTTTCCGGTAAGCCGTGGCTGACCCAGCCCACGCCGACGTCATACACACCGTACAGGGTGATGCCGTACCAAGTCAGCGTGCAATCGGTGGCGGCGAACTCCTTGACGCTCGCGCAGCCTGCGGGGCTGGGTGGAACGGCCGGAGCCGGTCCGTCCGCCGCGCGCGCGACGCTCGCGATTGCGCTCATGACTACCAGGGCCAGGACTGATTTTTTCATGGTTATGTTCTCCCTGCCAACGGCCACCGCCGTTAAACTCGTTATATCCCATCATATATAGCACAGGTCGTAAAGTTCACACAGTCGCGTTGGGGCGAGTCAGCCGATAGCAGTCATTGATGAAGGGGGCGCTTGCGAGATGATTACAAGGGCTTTCGTTCGATATGATGTCGTGAGGAGGGATTTATATGGCTGCCCCCGTTGTTCGATTCAGAATCGATTTCGCGGAACACTCCAGCGTTGGACCCGGGAAAATCTGTCTTCTCGAAGCCATTCGAGATTCCGGCTCTCTGTCGCAAGGGGCGCGCAACATTGGGATGAGTTACCGTCGTGCCTGGCTCTTGGTGGAGAGCCTGAATCAATCCTTCCGGGAGCCCGTGACGGTGGCAAGTACGGGAGGCAAGGACGGCGGCGGGATGCTGGTCACCGAATTTGGCGACGCCTTGATTAAACACTATCGCGAATTGGAACGGGACTTTGCGATGTTGGCAGATCGACGTCTCCACACCATTATTCCAACCGTCATCCGGCATTCCAAGCCTGGCGCTAAGACATCGCTACGCACGAAGATTGAGTAACGCGGCGCTTGATTTGCGGCGCGGACCCGTCACTTCCGGTAGTCGGCAGCAGCTGTTAGCTCGCTAAATCCACACACCGAATTCAAGTGTCGAATGCCATCGGGATGCAGTCGGCCACTGACGGGCACTGGTGAACCCAGAATGACTGCCACATAGCGGACGGTCACAGCGCTTCATACTCTCATCCGTCAGGGGCATCAGCTTCGGGGGTCGATACTCCACACGGATTCGCGTGTCGGGGGCTAGACCCGCATTGGCCGGGGATATACCCTCGGCTAAAACAACAGAAAACGGCCAGGTATTGCATGCGCGTACGCTCGCGACACTCCTCGTCGGATATCGCGGCTGCCGTCTCCGAAGCGCTCCGCACCCTTGCGATTTGCACACCGATCGCGCTCGCCGGCGCCTCCGCCGCACCAGCGCGTGCCGCTGAACCTGCGGTGCTGGCGGCCGATATTCCCGCGCAATCCCTCGCCCGGGCACTCGAGGTGTTTGCCAGCCAAACCGGCCTTCAGCTCGTTTATGTATCCGGAGTCGTACGCGACCAGAAGTCCCGTGCGGTACCCGCAGGCGTGAGCGCACAGGAAGCGCTCACGCGATTGCTCCAGGGCACTGGACTTAAGTTCGAGTACCTCACGCCGCGCACCATCCGCATCCTTTTCGCGGCGGTTGGACCGCCGCGGGAACCTACGACAAACATCCCCGCCGGAGAGGAACTGCAAGAGGTGATTGTCACCGCCAACCGCCGCGAGGAGAACCTCCAGAACGTACCGATGACGATTCAGGTGTTGACCGGAGAGATGCTCGCTAAGCTCAACGCCACGACCTTTGATGACTTCGTGAGCTACCTGCCCGGCGTTACCGCACATGGAGTGGGCCCCAGTCAGAACAACATCTATGTACGCGGCTTGGCGGCGGCGGTAGCGGGGATACAGGGGTCGGGTTTCGCCGGCACTTTCCCGAACGTCGCGGTTTACCTCGATGAGCAATCCGCGCAGCTTCCACACCGCAATCTAGACATTTACGCCGCCGATCTCGAGCGCATCGAGGTATTGGAGGGTCCGCAGGGCACGTTGTTCGGGGCAGGTGCGCAGGCGGGTGTCGTGCGCTACATCACGAACAAGCCGAAGCTCAATGTGACCGAAGCCATCGTGAACGCGGGCTACGCTACGACCGCGCACGGTGACCAAAGCAGCAATGTCGACGCCACCCTCAACATTCCGCTCATTGCCGACCACCTCGCCGTGCGCGGGGTGATCTATAACGAGCACCGCGGCGGCTACATCAATAACATTCCCGCGACCTTTGCACGTGCCGATAGTGATCTCGGCGCTCAGTATGCTTTTGGCGGCCAGGTGCCTGCCAACAGCGTCGTCGCCAATAACTTCAACATCGTTGGCAAGGATATCAATCCGGTTACCTACCAGGGGCTGCGCGTCGAGGCACTGTATCAGTTCAGCGAGGACTGGAACGCATTACTCGCACAGTCCTATCAGAACATGGAGGCGGACGGGGTCTTTGCCGAGATGGCGGCGAATTCGCTCGGCGAGCCGCAACCGCCGCTCACCGTGCAACTCTATAACCCCTCTTACGACAAGGACAAGTTTGAGAATACCGCACTCACGATCAATGGCCGCGTCGGTGCCCTGAAGTTGGTCTATGCGGGTGCCTATCTCGTGCGCAACGTCGATCAGGTGCAGGATTACACCAACTACGCACGCGGCCTTTACGTGGACTACTATCAGTGCGTAAATCCAGGTCCGACTCCTGCAACTGCGCAGTGCTTCACCCCCAGCTCGACCTGGCGTGACATCGAACGCAACACTCACCAAAGCCATGAGCTGCGCGCGAGCACTCCCGGTGATTGGCGGATCCGCGGCATCGGTGGCCTGTTTTATGAAAACTACCGGATTCAGGACCAGGTCGACTTTTTCGATCTCACCGCGCTTCCGTACTTTAATCCGATCGGGCCGCCCACTGGCTACTACACCTTGAACGGATCACGGCTTCAGCCGAACGGCACCCCGGTTACGTTCTTCACACCAGGCGCTGTATTTGCACCGGGACCAGTGACCTCGAACAACCCGAATATCCGGCCGCTGGGTGACGGCTTCTTTAACGACATCACGCGCGGTTACACTCAGAAAGCCGCGTACGCCTCGGTCGACGTCGATCTCATTCCGCAAAAGCTGACACTGACGGCCGGCACGCGCTATTCGACTACCAATACCTCGGAGGTCGGCTCGTCCGTGGGGAGTTTCGGTTGTCAGCTCATCAATTATCCGGCGGCGCCCAATCCGTGTGTGAATCGCTCCTTCATCAACGTCAATTCAGAAGGCCTTGACCGGACGTTTTCCAACTTCAGAAGCCGCGTGACCCTGAGCTGGAAAGTCACCGACGACGCCCTGCTGTACTACACCTGGTCGCAGGGTTTTCGCGCAGGCGGCTTTAATAGGGCAGCGTTCCCAGCGGAGTTTAATTCACCGCTGGCACCGGGCCCCGCTCCCTATCAAGCGCAAGCCAGTGAGCACAAGGGCTGGGTATCGCCCCTGGCCTTCGCGCCCGACACGCTCACCAACAACGAGGTGGGCTGGAAGACGATGTGGATGGAGCGGCGCATCCAATGGAACGGGGCGATCTATCAGGAGGACTGGAACAATGCTCAGATCAATGTCGGCGTTAACGGTGTCATCAGCTTCGGCGTAACCCTCAACGGTGGTGACTACAGGGTGCGCGGCATTGAGACCTCCGTCGCGGCCCGCGTCGTGACCGGGCTCACCATCGATGCGGGCGCCGCCTGGAATCAGAGCGAATTGGTCAAGCAAGCCCCATTTTTGTGGCAAGACGGAACACCCATCGACTTCAGCTCGCTACAGAGTAAGCTTTCGAATCCGGGCGGTGCCCTCGGCAGCCCGCTCGCCGGCGCGCCCCCCTTTCAGGGCAACATCCGCGCGCGCTATGAGTTCCCGATCAACGGCTTTGACGCGTTCGCTCAGATCGACGCGGTACATCAGTCTCATTCTCTTGCTACGACCGATCAGCTTTCGCTTGACCCGCAGGGTAACTCGATCGCTTACGACCTGCCGGCCTTCACAACGTACGATGGGGCGCTCGGTTTCGGAAAGAACGCCTGGCTCGTGCAAGTCTACGGCGAAAACCTTACCGACACGCGGGCCGAACTGTATGCAAACCACACGGAGTTTTACAAAGCCATCACAGTGAGTCGTCCCCGCACCATTGGTTTGCGCTTCAGTTATAAGTTCAGAGCTAAATAGCCCTGAGATCCTCACCCGGGCTTGATGGCCACCTTGAGTACACCGTCCCGTTGGTGGGAGAACAGATCGTATGCAGCTACGATGTCATCCAGCTTGAAGCGGTGCGTCACCATCAAGCCCAGGTCCACGCGCCCCGACTCAATCACGCGCATCAAACGACGCATGCGTTCCTTGCCGCCGGGACATAAGGCGGTATTTATCTTGTGGTCACCGAGCCCGGCTGCGAACGCCATCAAGGGAATCTTCAGATCGCTCGAATAGACGCCCAAGCTGGACAGGGTTCCGCCCGGTTTCAATACGCGCAACGCCGACTCGAACGTGGACTGGGTTCCGAGCGCCTCGATCGAGGCATCGGCACCGCGCCCACCGGTGATCTTCATGACCTCCTCGATCACGTCGCAACTCTTGAAGTTCAGCGTGATGTCGGCGCCCATGCGCTTCGCAATCCCGAGACGATGGTCGTTACCGTCCACACCGATGATGGTCGTCGCCCCTAAAAGACGAGCACCCGCGGTGGCACAAAGCCCAATCGGACCCTGAGCGAAAACCACGACGATGTCGCCAATCTTGATATTGGCATTTTCGGCACCCTTGAACCCGGTAGACATGATGTCCGGGCACATTAGAACCTGCTCATCGGTCAATCCGTCAGGCACCGGGGCGAGGTTTGCTTGGGCGTCGGGTACGAGTACGTATTCCGCCTGCGTACCGTCGATGATATTCCCAAAGCGCCAGCCCGCCGTCGCCTTGTAACCATGGTGCCCGCACTGGCCGGCGGGGATGAGGTAGCTGCCGTCTTGCGAGGGCGATCCGTCCTGGCTCGCGTATGAAGTGAAGCTCGGGCAAATCGCTCCAGCGATGACGCGCTGGCCCTCGCTGTAGCCGCGTACGGCGCTGCCGAGTTTGTCGATCACGCCGACGGGCTCATGACCCACGGTCAATCCCTTGGCGACCGGATACTCGCCCTTCAGAATATGAATGTCGGTTCCACAGATTGTCGTCGTTGTGATGTGGATCAGCGCATCGGTGGGGCCGACGTCCGGGATCGGCTTGTCGGCGAGCTCAATGCGGCCCGGTCCTAAAAAGATCGCAGCTTTCATCTTGGCTGACACGTTTGGCTCCTAGCCAACCACCTTCATACCCCGTGGCGACAGGATTCCACGGAGCGTGCGTGCAGGGTATCGTGGAATCTACGGGGTTCTACCGCGCGAACGCACGATGGGCAATGAAGCACTACCGCGGGCATGCCGACGCCGATCCTAATTTTCTTTGGATGTTCCCCGGTTCCTTTCGCGGTCGTAGTAATCGACCGTGGTTTCGGTGCGGAACATCTTCCGCAGGCGTCTCTCGCCGTGCTGGCCGCAGAACCGTCAGGTTATAGCCCAGCTTTCGAGCATCACATGTCCTCCAATCAACTTGGTGGGATGGTAGAAGTTATATGTTGCCACGTAGTAGTCTCGCTGACTGGCGTGATCGCTACAGCCGCGTTCGGCGCGTCGCGAATCATCAGCCGAACACGGGAGTCAGCACGTGAAAGCCATGACATGCGGTGAGGCCGTGATGAAACTACTCTCGGCCTATGATGTGGACACGGTGTTCGGCATGGCCGGGACGATGACGGTCGAGCTGTACCGCGGCATCGCACTTGCCGGGGTGCGCCACGTGCAATGTCGCAACGAGCAAGGCGCGAGCCTCATGGCTGACGGCTATGCACGCGCGACCGGCAAGCCCGGCGTTTGCACGATCATTGCCGGACCTGGCGTCACCAACGCGGCGACCGGCATCGCCCAGGCTTACTGCGATTCGCAGCCCATGCTCGTGCTATCCGGAGCGTGTGCCACGCTCACGCAGGGGAAAGGCTGGGGAGCGATTCACGAGCTCGGCGACCAGGCCGCGGTAACAGCCGGGTTCACCGCGTTCAGCACCATGATCCGACATCCGCAAGAGCTGCCGGAATTGGTTGCGCGTGCCTATGCGGTGTTTCGCGGCAGCCGGCCTCGTCCGGTTCATCTGTCTCTGCCTCGGGACGTCCTCCCGGAACCCGTCGAGGAGGAGTGGAAGAGGCAGCGCGCACCGTCCTTGCCGATGCCCGATCCGGCGTCGATCGATGAGGCCGTGGATCGCCTCGCGCAGGCAAAGCGTCCTCTGATTCTCGTCGGCGGCGGCGCAGTCGGCACACGCGAGCCGCTGACAGCAATCGCCGAGCGTATCGGAGCTCCGGTTCTTTCCACCAATGCCGGCAAGGGGATTCTTCCGGAATCCCATCCCTTGTCCCTGGGCTGTTCGATGTTGCAGAAAGCGAGCCAGCATGCTCTCGCCGACGCCGACGTGGTGCTGCTGGTTGGCTCGCAAGTCGGCCAAGGCGACCACTTCCTGCCGAAGCTCGACATTGCGGGCGATGTCATTCGGATCGACATCGATCCCACGGAATTGACAGCGATGTATTCCGCGACGGTGCCCATTCAAGCCGACGCCCGTGCCGCGATGCTCGCCCTATCATCCGTCCTCGCCACTCGGAAGCCGATGGCGCAGGGGCAACACGGCGAGATGCGAGTCCGGGAAATCGTTGCGAGCAACCTCGCGAATATGACCGACCTCGAAAAGCTGCACGCACGCGTGTGGAAGATACTGCGTTCAGCGCTTCCTGCGGACGCGGTCGTGATGGGCGACGCCTCGCAGATTGTATACACCGGCAGTTTTGCCATGCCCATGGAAATGGAACGTTGCTGGTACTATTCCGGCACGTATTGTTCCCTGGGCGTCGCCTTGCCGATGGCCATTGGCGCCAAGATCGGCGCACCGCATCGGCCGGTGATCGCGGTCGCGGGCGACGGTGGGATCATGTTCACCATCAATGAACTCGCCACGGCGGCCGAAGAACGCCTCGCGCTTCCGGTCATCGTGTGGAATAACGATGCCCTGAAGGAGATCGTGGATCAGATGGACCGGCGGCAGATCCCGCGCATCGGCGTGGAGCCCAAGAGTCCCGACTTTTTGCGATTAGCGGAGAGCCTCGGATGTCATGCCTCCCGCGTCACGAGTGCCGAACACTTGGCGCAATCGGTGCGCGCTGCGCTCGTCGCCGATCGTCCGACGCTGATCGAAGTCCGACAGGACAGCCCGTGGTTGAATGCCTAGCAGACGCGAGGGTCACGCGGCCGATGAATTTACGGCAAGTTCGCGAGGGTTGCACCGGGCTCAGTCCGGATGCAGCGCGCGGGGACGGCGCACCGGGTTCTGGTCGCTGATCTCGTCGCGCGGCCGGTAAGGCGCCTGAAGAAAATCGCGTTCCGCGGCGTCGAGCCGCAGCCCCAGCGACTCCACGGCGAGGTCGAGGTGCGCCGTCTTCGAAGCACCCACGATCGGAACGTTGTGGTTCGGGCTGCCCGCAACCCAGGCCATCGCGACGTGCGCCCGGCTCACGCCCCGGCGCGCAGCCACCTCGCCTACGCGGCGCGCGATCTCGAGGTCGATTTCGTCGCCGTAGAATTTCTGATAGATATCGTGGGTCGTGCGCGTGGTGCCGGCGTCACGCGCAAGGAAGCCGCGCGCGAGAGGACTGAAGGTCGTGAGGGCGATGCCCTGGTTGCGGCAGTAGGGGAACATCTCCCGCTCTTCCTCGCGGTAGAGTACGTTGTACTGGCATTGCATGTTGACGAATGGCGTCCAGCCGTTCATCGCCGCCACGTGGTTCATCTGCGCGAACTGCCACGCATACATCGTGGATGCGCCGAGGTAACGCACCTTGCCGGCGCGGACCGTGGCGTGCAGCGCCTCCATCGTTTCCTCGACCGGCGTGTCCACATCGAAGGCATGGATCACGTAGAGGTCGACGTAGTCGGTACCGATCCGCGCCAGCGACCGGTCGATCGCGCTCGCGATGTGCTTGCGCGACAGGCCACGATCGTTCGGATCGTCGCTCATGGGATAGTAGACCTTGGTCGCGAGCACCAGGCGCTCGCGTGCGCTCATCCTGAGGAGGTTCTGGCCGACGACCTCCTCGTTGCGGCCGGTGGAATACCAGTCGGCCATGTCGAAGAAGGTGATGCCGAGATCGAGGGCGCGACGCAGGATGGGAATCGAATCGCCCTCATCGAGCACCCAGCCCTTCCAGGCGGAGCTGCCCATCGACATCGTCCCGAGGCAAAGCTGCGACACCTTGAGGCCCGTCTGCCCGAACCGGATGTAATCCATGCAAACCCCATTCCGCCGTTTTGGCTTCCCCGACGATGTTGCATTCTGGCACGGGACCGGTACCCCGGCGGACGGGAAGGATAACCGATCCCTCTGATCCGCCCGCTACACGCGCCAGCGGCGCTGCTCCTCCAACGGCAGATCGTAGCCGGACAGGAAGACGGCGAACCGATGCACCTCGATCGCCGCATCGACGTCCGGCCGGATGAGATAGCGGGGCGGCGGCGCCACGCCCCGGTGTCGCAGCAGAGGAGCCAGGCGGCGCCAGTGGAGTCCGTCGCTCGGCTCCCCGCGCACGCCGATAGCCACCACCGCATAGCCGTGGTGCGCATACTCCGCGACCTGATCGGCGATCACGGCGAGCAGCCGGCCATGCTCGCCCGGCGGAGGTAGCTGCAACACGCCGTAGCCGCTCGCCTCCAGGACGCTCAGTGCATCGGATAGTGCCGTGCGGGCCCGGTCCCGCGGATTGATCAACGAGTCGGGCACCAGCGCCATACGCCAGCCGCGCGCGTCGCCGTTCACGGCGGCGCCGAATCGTCGCCGCGCGAGCCGGCAGCGATCTCGCGACTGTCCAGGAACTGCTCGAGGTCACGGCGCGCGCCAGCCTCATCGAAGCGGCCCATGTCCAGTGCCCAGCCCGTGGCCGGCAGGGTTGGCAGGCCACGGCGCGCCAGCTCGGCCTCCAGTTCCTCGATCCATACGCCCCGACGCGGCACGATTTCCCAGTCATCTTGGGGGCGGTTGGGCCGCCCACCCCACTCGGGCTTGCTGGACGTGAAGCGCACGCCGGTTGATGGGCTGCCGTCGAGACCGATCAGAATCACCTCATCGCCTCGGCGTAGGTACTCCTCAATCAGTGGCGCGATGGCCTGTGCCAAGCGGCGGCAGTGGGCGCGATAGGCCGGCGTGTCATATTGCTCATAGACGGCCCACCAACGTCGCACACCGGCGAAAGCCAGCTCGGGGCAGGGCAGCTGCTGCAACCGGTAACCCCGGCTGCGCAGCGCCTCCACGACGGGACTGACCACACCCCGATAACGGGCGCCCTCGCAGACCTTGGCGTTCTGGTTCAAGAGGCAGTTGGCGATCAGCGCCACCTTACCCGGCGCATCCTCGCCCACATCGGGCTCCTTCGCGCCGTCGATCGGCTGGATCGTCGTCACCGTATGAGACGACTTGGCGTGTGTCACTCGTTCACCTTTGTTTAGCCAGCCTCCCTCTATGCAGGGAGCAGCTCGGGAAGCAATCGGTCGTATTCCCTTTTTACAACCGCGTAACACTCGCAGAAGCGTCTCTCCAACCTTGCGCGATCGAGCACGGTGATGTGCCCGCGCACGTACCGGATCAACCCGGCCTTCTGTAATTGCAGCGCCGCCTCCGTCACACCTCCGCGACGCACGCCCAGCATGTTCGCGATCAGTTCCTGCGTCATTACGAGTTCATCGCCCTGCAACCGATCCAAGCTCAACAACAGCCAGCGGCAGAGTTGCTGATCGAGCGAGTGATGGCGGTTACATACCGCGGTTTGCGACATCTGCGTGATCAGCGCTTGGGTGTAGCGCAGCAGCAAACGCGGCACCGGGCCATTTTTGTCGAACTCGTTCTTCATCATCTGCGCCTTGAGCCGCAAACCGCGGCCGGCACTTTGCACCACTGCTCGGCTCGGCGTGGACGCGCCTCCCATGAACAGTGAAATGCCGACGATTCCTTCATTGCCAACGACGGCGATCTCGGCCGATGCGCCATCCTCCATCACGTACAACAGCGAGACGATGGACGTGGTCGGGAAGTAGACGTGGCCGAGGGTGCTGCCCGATTCATACAACACCTGCCCCAGCGGCATGTCGATGGACTCGAGCTCCGGCAGCCACCGCTGCCATTCAGGCTCGGGCAACGCTGCAAGCAAATGATTGCCGCTAGCTAACCGAGAAAGCGGATTCGCGAGAGTCAGAGGTGTATCCATCCCCTTTTGCGATGATCGAGCGCAGATACCCGCACGGGAAAAAGCCGCCTCATAGGCACGGTAGCGTACCTAGAACCGTCGCCAAGCACAATGCCGGCAGTTCAGCGGCCCACAGCCGGCTGCTGTTGTTGACGTTCATCTCGGCTTTGAAAAATTGATAATTGTTGCGCCCGCATTCCTTCGCTTGATACATGGCCGCATCGGCGTTCTTTAGAAGACCTTCGGCCGAAGTTCCGTCCTCCGGGTAGGTGGCGATACCGATGCTTGCCGAGGCATGCAAATCGAATTGACCGATTCGATACGGTTCGCGCAGGGCTGCAAGCATTTTCTCCGCGGTGACCGCGGCGTCCTGCGCATGAGCCACTTCACACAGCAAAATGACAAATTCATCCCCACCTTGACGGCTGACGGTGTCGGAACTGCGTACGCAGGACAAAAGGCGCTCGGCAATTGATTGAAGCAAGTGATCGCCGGCCGTATGACCTGCCGAATCATTGATGTGTTTAAATCGATCGATATCGAGGTAGAGAACGGCCAGCTTCTTGCCATGCCGGTGAGCCATCGCCATCGCCTGGCTGAGCCGATCGTTGAGCAAGATTCGGTTGGGCAGATCGGTGAGACTGTCATGCTGCGCGAGGTGCGACATCTTGAGGGACAGCGCACGCGTCGCGCTCACGTCGCGGAACACCATGACTGCACCGGTCACCTTTCCTCGGCGATCGTGAATGGGCGCGGCGGAATCTTCAATGCCGGCCTCCGCCCCGTCCCGGCGAATCAAGATACAGCCCGGCGTGAGACTTACAGTCCGGTTTTCCCGAATTGCGAGGCCCATCGGGTCCTTTGCCGCTTCGCGAGAGTCGATGTTGATGATTCGGAACACATCCGCGAGCGGGCGGCCCATCGCCTCTTCGCGAGGCCAGCCGGTTAAGCCCTCCGCGACTGCATTGAGATAGGTCACTTGGCCCTGGGCGTCGGTACTGATCACCGCATCACCGATCGAGTCCAGCGTGACTTGTGCACGCTGCCTTTCTTCAAACAATGCCTCAACATACGCGGCGCGCTCGATCATGTTATGCAGCGCCTTGGGTAAGACATAGCTATCGATGCGATCCTTCAATAGATAATCCTGCGCCCCCCGCCGCACCGCCAGTTTCGCGGTGTCCTCATCCTGAGAGATGCACAAGACCAGGATCGGTGTGTCGGGTGCCGCCTCATACAGCCTATCGAAGGTGTCGATTCCTTGGCTGTCCGGCAAGGAGAGGTCGACTAGCACGGCGGCTACGGCATCTTGTTGCTTTCCGCTCCCGGTGAGTCGCTCGAGACCCTCGGCGCAGCGTCTCACCCATTCAATGCGAATGGATCCATCGCCGGATTCAAGCAATGCCTCATGCACGGATCTGGCGTCCGACACTTGGTCTTCGATAAGGAGTATTGTCTTTGCGCTTTCCGGTCTGTACGGCAACGGACATCTCACGATCGGCTCGAGTTGTGCTTTCTGTATTATTTCTCCTGCGGTTTGTCGAGCAATCAGGTCGTGCGATCCCACCCCATTTCAATCATGCGTTTAATGCAGTCGCGCGGCAGATACGCCTTCCATTTCAGAATGTTCCTGGCCGAGCGTGCGGCGCCGGCAGCATCCGTTACCTCGGAGTTATCCAAGAGCTCCCTGTAAGACGGTACGTAAACGGATCGTTGAGTTTCTGCTTCGATTGTCATCAAGGTTGCCTCTACACATCGCCGAAATGTAATAAATACACAGAAAGGAGCAAGCCGTCTGTCCGCTGGCGTGCTTAGAGAGTCCTTTTGGCAACCGCGTCCGTGAAATCACCGGTTTGATGCGTCAGTTCGGGGCGAGATTCGAGGTTAAGTGCGGTAGCGGCCCGACAAGACCGACTCGCCCATGCGCTAATGACATTGGCTCGTTCGATCGGAGGTTCTTGTGTATATCGGCGCCGGCATTCATGCACCTGCCAGACACGCATGAGGAAGGAACGCAGCACCCGGATGATGGGGGTCGCCGCGGGCGGGTTATGCGGCCTTGGCTTTTTGACCGCTGCCGTCGCTTCCCCTCCCTCTGGCCATGGTAAATCATCGCTCTCGACGATTGATTCCGCGCGATCGGTATCGGCAGTAGGTCGCTACGTTGCCCGCCAAGAGCAAACACCCACCGCGCAGCTCGATCTGCACCCGCCGAGAGACGCATCATCGGAACTCCCTCACCGCGACGTTGATTCGCTCGGCTTCGCACCTTTCCCGTCCTCGATCCACCCTTTGGATCTTGGCAAACCTGAAATCGACCAGGAAGACCGCACTCGCCTACCCGCGTTGCGCGCGAGCGAGACCACCGCTCGATTGATGAGTCCGGCAGAGACTCTGGCGCGACGCCTCCATCGGGAGGGCGTGCCGATAGCCCGCCTATGGCAATCGAGATCCGCCCTACTCAGCATTGGCCTGAACAACAGGGGTAAGCCGGGGCTCTGGCTCACGCAGAAGGTTCATTAGGAAGCGGCACCAAGGGTTGTAAAACTGCGGCAAAGCGATCGCATGGAATACCTTTCGTGCGCCCGGCTGCATCCAGTGCGCCCGCGAATCCGAATCTCATCAGTACCGATTCGATTTCGCTGGAGCCTATCCTCATGCACCGAACTGCCCTCCCCCCCAACGATGCGAGCGAGACCAGCGCCCCCATGGCGGTCAACGCGATGTAAGCGTGAGTGCGCTGCACTACAAAGCGATCGCGATGGTCGTCGCTCTGGCTCTGGTACAGATCGAGACCGCTGCGGCGGCGCCGCACATTCCGGCGAGCGATGCTCAAGTTTTGGCGGAACTGCCGCCAGGCGCGCGGTATGCGAGCGTCGCTTCGCGAACCATCACCGCGACTCGCCTCGACGTCGCACTGCCGCTGGCGCAATTCGACATCTCCCGTGCGCGGGCCACGGGCGATTTGCGCTTTCTGGGATATGCGGAGGCGATCCTCGCGCCCTGGATGAAGCAATCGAGCGTGGAGCCGCAGGTTCTCATCCTCCACGCGACCATACTGCAGAGTCGGCACGCATTCGATGCTGCCATTACCGAGCTCGATCGTGCGCTGAACGCCCGTCCGGATGACCCCGCCCACCCCGCCAACGCACAAGCATGGCTCACCCGCGCGACGGTGCTGAGAGTCCTGGGGCGCTACGACGAAGCAATGGTCTCCTGCAGGCATCTGGCAGCGGTCGCCGAACCCGCGGTCACAAGTCTATGCGTCCAGGGACTGCGCGGACTCACAGGCCACTTGAGGGACGCGTACCAGGCGATTTCGTCGTTATCGACCCAGGGCCTACCGTCGCAACTGCGGGCGTGGCGCTATTCGGAACTCGGCGAAATGGCGGAGAGATTGGGCAACGACGATGCCGCCGAACACTGGTTTCGAGAAGGGTTGCAAGTGACGCCCGAGGATTTCTACATGCGCACCGCATGCGCGGATCTCCTGCTGCGCCACGGGCATGCCGCCGAGACGCTGCAATTGTTGAGCGGCTACGAATCGATGGAGCCCGTGCTGCTGCGCGCTGCCATCGCCCACGGCGAGCTGCACGATGGCGCCGGCCCGCGCGCCGATGCCCAACTGTCCGCCGCCTTTACGGTCGAAGAGCGCCGGGGAGAGGCCGTGCATCGTCGGGAGCAAGCGCGATTCTTACTCGATATCGACCGGCAGCCGGCGGCCGCCCTGGCGGCGGCACGAGAGAATTGGCGCGTGCAGCGGGAGCCCGACGATCTCTTGATCTTGCTGCGTGCGGCTCGAGCCGCTCATCAACCGCAGGCCGGCGCAGATGTCCTGGAATTCCTGAGACGGACCGGTCTCGAGGATTCGCGTCTCGACGTTTTCCGCCACCCGACATGAGGGGCCATCGCTTCGGCCGGCTATCGGCGGCACTCCGGGTCGCGCTCACGTTTGCGTGCTCGGCGCAGGCGCATGTCGCGAGCAATGGCTTTGTCGTCGTGCAGGTGACGGGAAGGGACATCGCCGGATCCGTGGAGATCTCGATTCGGGACGTCGAATTAGCGGTGGGCGTCGACGCCGATCACGACGGCAAGGTCACCTGGGGCGAATTGCGGACGGCCGAAACGCAGGTGGCGCGCTACATCAAAGAACATCTGAGGTTCGGTGCACAAAACAGCGCTTGCGATCTGACGTTCCAGCCGCTTCAAGTCAATGATCGGGTGGATGGCAGCTATACATGGTTGCCGTACACGGCACGCTGCGCGGAGACCGTCGAGCTCCTCAACATTTACTATACGGTGATGGACGGCTTGGACCCGTCTCATCGCGGCTTGCTGACGCTGACCGCCGGCGGCGTCACGCAGACCGCCGTCCTTGGCGGCAATGCCCCGCGCACGCGATTCTCGGTCTTTGCTCCCTCGCGTTGGCGTAGCTTCGTGGACTATTTTCAAGCCGGCATCCGCCACATCTTGAGCGGCATCGATCATCTTCTGTTCTTGCTCTCGCTGCTGCTGCCGGCCGTCCTCAAGCGCAACCGAGGTCACTGGGAGCCGGTCGTGCAGGTCCGCCCCGCATTCATCAGCATCGTCAAGGTCGTGACGGCGTTCACCTTGGCACACTCCCTGACGCTGACGCTCGCGGCATTGAATATCGTGAGGCTGCCCAGCCGATTGACCGAATCGGTCATCGCCGCCTCCATCATCATAGCGGCATTGAACAACATCTTTCCCGTCGTGACGGAAAGCCGCGCCCGAATCGCCTTCGCGTTTGGTTTGCTGCACGGATTCGGCTTCGCTTCCGTTTTGGCGGATATGGGATTGCCGCAAGGGGCCCGCCTGATCTCCCTGCTGGCGTTCAATTTCGGGATTGAGGCCGGACAGATGGCCGTCGTGCTTACGGTGATGCCGATCATCTACGGCTTGCGCTCCGGCGCTTTCTATCGGCGCGCCGTCATGCCGTGGGGATCTGCCGCGATCGCGGCGCTCGCACTCGTGTGGTTGATCCAGCGCGCGACTCAAAACTGATACTGAAATCGCGCCTGAAAGTCCTCGCTATGGCGGCTTGGCCGGATGATGTGCGTGCCAGTGCCGCGCAATCGCCGTTCGACTGCACAGCCAAACGGAATCATGCCGCAGGATGTGATCGAGCATACGCGCCAGCGCTCCGATGCGTCCCGGGCGGCCGATGATCCGGCCATGCAGGCCGATCGTCATCATGCGAGGATGGCCCTCCGCGCCTTGGCGGTACAGCCAATCGAATGCATCTCGACAATAGATGAAAAAATCCTCGCCGACGCTGAAGTCGCCGCCGCGCTGCAAGCGGCTGTCGTTCACGTCGAAGCTATATGGAATCACGAGGTGCTGACGGCCGGAGACCGGTGTCCAATAGGGCAGATCGTCGTTGTAGGCATCGCTGTCGTATAAAAAGCCGCCGATCTCCACCACCAGTCGACGTGTATTGGGGCTCGGCCGGCCAGTGTACCAGCCCTGCGGGCGCCGGCCGATCATGCGCGTGATGACCTCGACATTGCGCAGCATGTCCGCGCGTTCCACTTCCTCGGGCACGAACTGATAGTCGATCCAACGCTGTCCGTGACAGGCCACTTCAAATCCGCTGCGGACGATCTCCGCCGCGGCCTCGGGGTTGCGCTCCAATGCCATGCCAACGGCATAGACCGTCGCATCGACGCCATATTCGCGCAGCAGGCGCATGATCTGCCAAAATCCGACGCGACTGCCGTATTCAAAATTGGATTCCACATTGAAGTTGCGCGCATTGCGCAGCGGCTCGGCGCCGACGTCCGTCAAGACCGATTCGGAGTGCGAATCGCCGTGCAGCACACACGACTCCCCGCCCTCCTCATAGTTCAGCACCAGCGAGACGGCAATCTTGGCGTCGTTCGGCCAATGCGGATGCGGCGGACTTGCACCATAGCCGATGAGGTCGCGGGGGTAGGGGCCGGATGAATTCATACTCTACGAACCCTCGGCGGCTAGGATCCCGAGCGACGCTCGGCGGCGATCCAATCCATATACGCATGTAGCGCATCGCGCACCGGCCGCGGCGACCAACCGGTTTCGGCCCGGACGCGCGAGATGTCGTACGCCCCCCACATGCCGCTGTTGAGGCTGGCGTCCTGCAGGATGTCCGCCTGCCCGGGAGCGGTGATCTCGGCTTGGAACCCCGGTACTTTGTCCGCGATCCACCCGACCATGTCACCAATGGTCACGGTCGCACCGATCGCGAGGTTGTACACACTGTAGCGCAAAGCGGGTGCCAACAGCAGCGCGACGATGCCGGCAGCCACATCTTCCGCATGGATGTAGTCCCCTACGGCATCGAGCGTATTCACGCGCACCCGTCGCACACCATCGAGCGCCATGTGAGCAAGTCGGTTGGGCACATGGCGGAAGTTGCGACTGGCGGTCACCCGATCCATGGTGCCGTACACCGATGAGGGGCGTACCGACGCGGTCGACAGGCCGAACAGGTCGCCATAGCGTTCCGTGATCAACTCCGAAGCCAGCTTGGAGATGCCGTAGAGTCGACGCGGCATGACGTAGCCATCCTCCGGAAGCGGCTCTCCGGGTCGGTCAGGACCATGATGCTTGTATACGGCACCCGAACTGACGTAGATGAGCCGCTGAAGCCGCGGGAGCGTACGCGCCCAATCAAGGATCGCCACCGTCCCCATGACGTTGACTTCGGTGATGCGCCCGGGATTTTCGGCCTCGGGCTCCCGCTTCGCCTCGAGCGCCGTACCGCGCGACAACGGCGTCACCGTGGCGCCGTGGACGATGTGCGTGAAGTCTGCGCCGCCGAGGGTGTCGCGCCACGTCTCGGGCCGCGTTACATCAGCGACCACCACGGTGAGCCGATCCGCCACCGGAGCGAAATAACGCAAGGCCACCGCGTCCGGCGGCGCGGCGTCGAGGATCACCAGGCGTGCCGCGGGATCGGCATCCAACCAATGCCGACCCAGCACGCTCATGACGAAGCCCGTCCCGCCGGTCAGCAGCAATTTCACGTCGCTTCTCCGCGGGTGCGCATGGGTTAGAGGGGGAAATTCAACAGCAGACGCAGCAGAACATCCGTGCCCGCCGCGAAGTCGTCCATGGCCATGGCTTCGTCGGGGTTGTGGCTGCCGCAGTCGTTGCGTACGAATATCATCGCAGTGGGAATTGCCTGGGTTGCGAACACCGCCGCATCGTGGCCCGCACCGCTCGGCATTTCGAAGGGTTGATCGAGCAGGTCCATCAACCTCGAGCGCAGGCGTGCGTCCATCACCGCGGGAGGCGAGTCGCTGGTGGCTCCGAGCTCGAAGGTTACGCGGTAGGCACTGCCGATGCGTGCAGCCGCCTGCCGCGCTTCCGCCGCAACGAGATCCATGGTGGCATCGGACACGCTGCGCACGTCGAGTACGAAGTGCGTCTCGCCGGCGATCTTGCTGGGACCGTGCATGACGGGATCGGTGAACAACTCTCCCGCGGTGAAGACGAGGTCCGCCCCCGACTCCTCTTGGTGCAACCAAACCGACTCCAGATGGTGCAAGAGAGCCACCGTTGCGGCCACCGCATCGTGACGATACGGACGATTGACCGCCCCCGAGTGCGCGTACTTGCCGATGCAGCGCGCGTTGCGAAACCGTCTGCAACCGCGGATGCCCGTCACGACGGCGGCCGGCAGCTCCTTCGCCGTGAGAGTCGGTCCCTGCTCGATGTGAAGTTCCAGGTAGGCCCTGATCCGCGAGGGATCGAGAAGACGGCGCCGCTCGCGAATCGCCAGCGGGTCGAAGCCGCGCTCGATCAGCGTCGCTTCGAGACTACGCCCAGTGTCCGATCGCGGAATCGACAAGCACGCGGGATCGAGCAAACCGAATGCGCCGGCGCTGCCAATATAGGAGACATCGAACCAGGCGGACTCTTCCGCCCGGATAGCCATCACCGAGATATCCCAGGGTGGTATGACACCCGCCTTCTTGAGCGCGGACACCGCGCAAAGACCGGCGACCACCCCCGCAGCGCCGTCGTAATTGCCTCCCTGAGGCACGCTGTCGAGATGGGAGCCCACGATGACGCGTTGGGCGGCCCGGTCGCGTCCCGGCAAACTCATCGTCAAGTTACCGATGGCATCGACCGAGATCTCGAGCCCGATCTTCTCGGCGGCGGAGCGCACGATGTCGTGTGCCGCCTGCTCCCCCGCACCGTAGCTGTCCCGTACGATGCCTCGCCCGTGGCGGGTCGCACGGCTCAGGCTGTCGAACAGCGAGCTCGCCAGGCCAAGATCGGGTTCGACTTGGGCGGTCATCGGCATGATCCTCAGGCCGCCAGCCATCCGCCGTCCACCACGAGATTCGCCCCCGTGATGAAAGTCGCGCGATCGCTGGCCAGAAATACAGCCGCATTGGCAACGTCTTGAGGGCGCCCCATTCGCGGCCACGGCGTGCGCTGCCGGGCGAGTTCGAGCAGCGCCGGATCCATCGCCAAGCCAGGCTTGCCCGTCACGATCTTTCCCGGCGAAATGCAATTGCACACAATGAGGTCCTTTGCGTAGTCCGCCGCAATCTGCTTCGTCAAGTAGATCGCCCCCGCCTTGCTCACGCCGTAGGGAGCATCGCGCCGCGCCGCCACGATGCCGTGCTGCGATCCCAGGTTGATCACACGCCCTCGCACTTCCTGACGAGGCTCCTGCGTGATCATCTGTTGGACCGCACGCTTGCAGCCGTAGAACATCCCGGTCAGGTTGACCGTCATGACCTGTTCCCACTGCTCCGCATGGGTATCGAGCAGCGCGGTACCGGAATACGTCGCTGCATTGTTCACCACGATGTCGAGCCGACCGTGACGAGCCACGGTTTTTGCGATCAGCGCGTCGATATCGTCCCAGCGGCTGACGTCGACGGTTTCGAAGGACGCCTCGCCGCCGGCACGCGCGATGAGCTCGACCGTCGGCTCGCCGCCTTCGATCGGCTCGGCGATCACGTCGGCGACGACGACGATGGCGCCTTCGGCCGCGAAACTGAGGGCGATCGCGCGACCGATTCCCGAGCTGGCGCCCGTGATCACCGCAGTTTTTCCGGCGAGTAAGCTGCTCATCGGCGAGTGGTCTCCCGAGGTCGCCCGTCAGTGGTTGGCAATCGAGTAGATCTTGCCCTGATAGGGCGACTTGTCGAGCTGATCGAGCGCGGTGACGTAGACCGTTCTCTCGTCGGGGCTGAATGCGAGGTTCGGCACGCCCGGCGACGGCAGCTTCAACTGGCGAAGCAACTGCCCGTCGGCGTTCAGCACGAAGATCGTGCCGGCGAGCGCAGCGTGCACGTCGCGCGGATTCTGGCCGATATAGATCTCGCCTTTCGAATCGATTTTGACTCCATCCGGGTAGATATGCACCACATTGTGCGTGAGGTCGTCGAGGTTCACGAACACGCGCCGGTCGGACAGCGAGGCCCCCGGACCGATTTTGAACTGCAGCAGGCGGTGCACCTCGGTTTCCACCACGTAGAGGACCTTGCCGTCCTTCGAGACCGCGACGCCGTTGGCACTGTGCACATCGCTCGCCATCTGCGAGATCGTGCCGTCCGCCGCCAGGTAAAAGACCTTGCCGTTGATCACCGGACCCGGGGTTCCCGATGCCGTGAAATACATGCCACCGTGAGCATCGGGCGCGAAGTCATTCGGACCGACGAAGGGATTGCCGTCCTTATCGTGCGTGTAGGGAGCGAGGGTTTGACCATCGGCTGAAATCCGGCCGAGCGTGCCGTTGTCATAGCAGGTCGTGAGAAACTCACCATGGGCGGTGGCAATGACCGCCGAGGGCCCACAGCCCTTCTGCGACCAAAATATCGTGTTCTTACGACCGTCCCACGTCGTCACGGCATTGCGGTCATACTCAACGTAATACAACTTGTCGTGATACCAGACGGGTCCTTCGGGAAAATGCACATCCGCGTTCAGGACCTGGATATCGCCGGCTCGAGCGTGGAAAGCGATGCCTGCGGCAACGATGGTGCTGAGCAGAAACTGTTTCACAGAAAGTTCCTCCCGTTCACGCGGCGTATTCGACCGGCTCACAGCGTCGCGTAGCCGATGGCGCGCTTCTGGTCCCCGATGACCGTCCTCGCGGCCGCCAAAAAATGCCAAACCGCCCAGAATCCCGTCGGTGCAAGCAGCAACAACGCCAAGCGCAATGATGCGGCGTCGGCGCCGTGGCCGCGGGCAAACCAGTCGCTCATGATCCCGACCGCTTGCGGCGCGACGATCAGGTTGAACACGTTGCCGACGAGCACGGACCATGCGGTGAACATGGAGCGCATGTTGCTCGGCGCCACGTTCAAGACCAACGCCATGCACGGTCCGATGAAGAAGTAGATGGCGGGAATGTAGATCCAGAACATCAACTTCGACAGCCACAGAGTCTGCGTCCAGTAGGCGAAAAACGACGGGATGGTCGCAAATCCGATGACGCCCGCCAGCGTCCAAAGAACGCGGCGCGGATCGACCATCGATGGGCGTGCCATGAACCAGGCCGTACCGGCCGTCGCGAGTATCCCTCCGACCAGGTGCACATGACCCGTGACGGCTCCGGCTTGGGCGACGTTGAGACTGTAGGTACGCATGAGAAAGGTCGGCGTCCACCACACCAGACCCCAGCCCCAAAGACTACAAACGCCGCTGGCCATGATCACATGGAACGCTGCCTTCTGCCGCCACAGGAAACGCAGAGACTCCAGGAATGCCGTCTTGCCATCGCCATCGATTGCATCGAGCCGTCCCCGCCGGGGTTCGCGCACCGTCAAGAAGACCAGCACGCCCAACAGCACGCCCGGGGCCCCGAGGGCAAAGAAGGCCGCGCGCCACCCGAACGCCTGCGCGACGGCACCCGCCATGTCGGCCCCCAGCCATGCGCCGATCGGCGCGCCCAGAGCCAGAATGGATAGCGCCATGGGCCGCCGTTCGGCGGGGAAATAATCCGAGACAATCGAGGTGGACGGCGGAGTAGCCCCGGCTTCGCCGAAGCCCACCCCGATGCGCCCCGATAGAAGTTGCCAGTAAGTCTGCGACAGACCGCAAAACACCGTGAATCCGGACCAAATGATCAGCGCTGCCGCCACGATATTGCGACGATTCGAGCGGTCGGCGAGCCACGCAATGGGAATTCCGAAGGCTACATAAAACAGCGCGAGCGGCACGCCGGTCAGAAACGCCGCGCCGGCATCCGTGAGATGCAGCTCGAGGCGGATCGGTTCGAACACCGTGGTGACGACATACCGGGCAGCGATGTTGATCGCATAGACCAGGCACATGACGATCAGCACATACCAGCGCTCGATGATCGAAGGCGCCTCGGGCCGCGGCATCGAGATGGCGTTGACGCTCAGGGAATGCCCCCTTGGATGAAACTCGTCACCTCACAGCTCCTCACTCAGAACCGGTATCCGAACCTCACACCAAGTACCCGCGGCCGCGTGATCGCCTCCGCCTGAACGAACTGAGTGCTCGAGGTGAATACGCTCTTGATCACATCGGTCAGGTTTTGGGCGTACAGCTCCGTCGTCCACGCATCCTTCGCGATGCCCATGGAGGCGTCGTACTGAGAATACGCGGGATTCTCAAACCGGAGGTTCGTCGTGCTGATCGCACCGGTGGAGGAGATGGGGGGGTTGCTGCCGGACTGGGTGAAAGAATGCGCGGTATGTGTGACGCCGGCTTGCGCGAAGGCATGGTAAGAGTTAACCGCCCACTCGTACCGCAAACGCAGATTGAACTGCATCGGCGGCGAAAAAGCGCTGGGGCTGCCGAGGGGACCGTACGGATTCTGAACGCTGAGGATGGGCTGTCCGAATTCGGCCTTGGTCGCCGGGTCCGCCAACAGCGCAGGATTGTTGGCGATCAAGTAAGGCGAGTTGGTCTGTTCGCTGCTGTTCCAGGCAATCCCTCCCTGCGCCGTCAGCCCCGGGACGATCACGGCAACAAAGGAAGTCTCCACACCGCGAATCCGGTAGTTCGGTCCATTCGCGCCGAAGCCAACGTTACCGAGCAATAGCGGGTCAAAAAAGTTGACCTGCACGTTGTTCCAGTCCTCTTGATACACCGCCCCGTTCCACTGCAGGCGGTGATCGAAGAATTCCGTTTTCCAGCCGATCTCGTTGTTGGTCAGATTGTCGGAGGTGAACGCCAATGGCGAGCAGTACAGCGGGGTACCCTTGGGGTCCGGGATGTAGCATCCGGAATTCCGATTGAAGGCGCCGGGGCGGAAACCCTGCGACCAGGTATAGTAAACCAGGGCATCCGGTAGGAAGTGCCACGTCAGATTGGCGCGGCTTTTGAAGCCCTTCTGGGTCGTATTTAAGTTCTCCGCGTCGATATTGGTTGTCGAGGCGGATGTGAAGCACGGCCCGGGACCCGCCTCGTAACAGCTGAAGCTGCCGGCAACCGTGCCCTTCTCCGTGTTGACGAAACGGTAATAGCGCGTTCCCGCGGTCACCGTCAGCACTTTCGGGATGAGGTCGAAATCCAGCGATGTGAAAAACGCTGTCTGCCGGTAGCCGCGCTGGATGTCGTTGAAGAACGCCACATTGTCATTGCGTGTGCCCGGATTGTTGACGCTCGTGCCCGGTATGGTCGCGACATCCGTCAAACATCCTGTCGTAACGGTCGCCGTGCATGCAGGCAAGGTCTTGTAGAGCCAGTTCAGCTGGTCATAAATGTTGAGCTCTTCCCAAAAAGCGCCGACGATGCCGCGAAAGCGCCAATCGTCGGGGGTGCTGACTCGAATCTCATGACTCTGATGGGTGTTGCGCTCGGTCTCGTTCCACGTGGTGCTCGGGGAGTAACATTTCGCGGCCAATCCGTTCGCGGGCTCGGCGCCATGGCACTGGTAATAGTCCGCATACGCACCCCGCGCATAGTTCGTGTAGTCCTGTACTTGGCTCACGTTGCGCACGAGATACGCTCCGGTATAGACCACTTTGAGATCGCTGAGCCGTCCGTTGATCGTCAAGGCCGTATTTTCGTACTTGTCCTTGTTGAACGAGTCGTTGAACAGCGTCACCGACTGTTGGGGTAGCGGCTGGCCATCGGAGGAAAAGGGCATCTGGTAGAACACGCCTTGGGCGTCAATATCCTGGTAGCTCTGGGCAAGTAGGGCATTCCAGTCGGAATTGATATCCCAAAGCGCCGAGACGCGAATCCCTTGATAGGTGACCGGGTTGATCGCGTTTGCCACAGTGCTGTTGTTGTTGATGACCTGGCTGTCCGGCGGGACCTCGCACGGCGTGGGGCTGGGGATGGGCTTGGTATTGGGTCCGCAGCCTGTCGGATAGTTAGCATAGTGGATGCCAAGATCAGACGACTTGCGCGTGAACGTGGACGGCAGGTTGTTGATGTAGCCGCCCCGTTGGTCGTTGTAAATCACGCCGCGGACCGCGAGGATATCCGCGATCAACGGCAGATTGATGACCGCAGTCACATCGCTATTGTTGTCGCCGCCCGCGGTCGTGCTGTAAGCGGCGGTCACGTTACCCTCCGTGACGTTGATCTTCGGCTTGTTGGTGATATAGCGAATCACCCCCGCCTGGGCGCCGGCTCCGAACAGGGTTCCTTGGGGCCCTTCGAGGACCTCGACGCGCTCCAAGTCTGCCGCGTAGACATCGAGGTTGCGGCCCGGCAGCTGGCCCGATTGGTCATCGAGATAGATGGCGACGTTCGGAAACCCGTTGATCGAACCCCCGGATTGGGTGCCGTTGCTTCCGGCACTCAGACCTCGCATGAAGATCTGGGCTTGGCCCGGGCCGGCGGTCGGGGCCGTCACGTTGGGGAGATATTTGATGAGATCATCGAATGTCGTCACGTTCAACTGCGCCAGGGTTTCGCCGGTGAGCGCCTGGATGGCGATCGGCACATTCTGGACGTTTTCGCTGCGACGCTGCGCAGTCACCGTGATTTCTTGAATCTGATCGGCGGCCGAACTCGTGTCCGCCGGGGTGGCCGCAATTACTTGACCTGATGCGCCGGCGCCGAGCACAGCGGCTATGGCGCAGGACAACCTCGAGTGTGGGTGCATGGTGTATCCCGTTTTATTGGTATGGCCATTTGCTTAGTTCATCCCTCGACAGGATCACTAGGTATCATAGATTCAACCGCCGGGGCAGGGTTTTGTGCGGCTGGAACCGTACTCCACCCCGTCGACTACAAAACCGGACGGCGGCACGCTACAGTGACCACCCGGTGGCAGCCAAGCGGTTGACTTGACGGGGAAAGTTGCTCTCGGATCGCGGTAAAATGACATGGACCTAGAACTTGAAAATCGCCGCGCATTGGTGACGGGCGCCTCCCGCGGGCTGGGTCGGGCAATCGCGTTGGGTCTTGCGGCCGAAGGCGCAGTCGTCGTCGCCGTCGCGCGCGATCTGCAGCGACTGAGTGCGCTCGCAGCCGACGCTGCCGCAACCAAGGGGAAAATCACGGCACGCGTTTGCGACCTCGCCGATTCATCCGCCATCGCGGGTCTGCGCGATGTTCTGCAGCAGGTGGACGTGTTGGTTCTCAACACAGGCGGCCCACCGCCGGGGGCGGCCGCCGACATCGCCGATGCAGCCTGGATCAAACAATTCGAGGCGATGTTTCTAAGTGCCGTGCGTCTCACTCGATTCGCGCTCCCCGGCATGCGTAGCCGTGGCTTCGGCCGGATACTCGCGGTCGTATCGTCCAGCGTCTTACAGCCGATCCCGAATCTCGCCATCTCCAATGCGCTGCGCATGGCCGTGGTCGGTTGGGCGAAGACATTGGCGGGCGAAGTGGCTCGCGATGGCATCACCGTCAACTGCCTCGCTCCGGGGCGCATCGCGACCGACCGCGTCGCCGAACTCGATCACGGGCGGGCACAGCGCGAGGGAATCAGCGTGGCTGAGGTCGAGCAGCAGTCGCGCTCTGCCATACCTCTCGGGCGCTATGGCGAAGCCGCCGAATTCGCCGCCATTGCGACGTTCCTGGCGAGTCCGCGTTCGTCCTATATGACCGGCGGCATCATCCGCGTCGACGGCGGCATGATCCGTAGCGTGTAACTCTCCCCATTCGCCGGCAAGCACTCGACTCGGGCCCAATGAGAGAGGGAGGCCGGGAGGCTATGGCCCTTTGGACCAATGTACAGGCTCGCGTACGCCGAGGAACCTTGAAATAGGTTCAGGCGACAGGCCATGCAAGGATCAAAGCCATGAGCGATAACGACACCCGACACCGTTCTCATCTGCCGATTCCGACCCCAGATCGAACCGGCTTGATCACCTACGACGCGAAGGATCCTGACACGAAGTTCGCGCCCATCGATCAACTGCGCCCGCCCAAGGGCGCTCCGAACGTGCTGCTACAACGTGGCGGGGGTCAATCGCTACTACGTCGAGGCCTCGAGCCCGCTGCCGGCGGGCGAGCATCAGGTGCGCATGGAGTTTGCCTACGCGGGCGGCGGTCTCGGCAAAGGCGGCAAGGTGACGCTCTTCGTTGACGGCAAACCGGTCGGCGAAGGGAGTATCCCGCTGACGCAAGCCATGGTCTTCTCCGCCGATGACGGGTGCGACGTCGGTGAGGACTCCGGCGCGCCCGTCTCTGAAGACTACGGCTCACGCGACAACGCCTTCAACGGCTCGGTCAAGGGCGTGCAACTTGCGATCGCCGAGGCTGCCGAGAATCTGGATCACCTGGTCTCGCCGCAGGAAGCCATCCGCATCGCCATGGCGCGACAATAGCGGCTGCGACCGCGCCGGCGGCTGTGTCTGCATCGGCGGTTTGCGACCGCATCGGCGGTTGCGACCGCATCGGCGCAAGAGACCTAAGTCCAATTCCCGAGTCGAGAGGCTTGGGACACGATCCACCCATTAGCGAAGGCTCGCTCAGGGAGATCGGGTTGGCAGCACGTCTCAACATCCACGCCTGGCGCGCCGTCGCGCTTCTGGCAGCGCTTTTGGCGGCGGCATCCGCACATGCCGAATTGAGCGCGGAGGATCTGGCGAAAATCGCACAAAATCCCGTCGGTAACCTCATCAGCGTGCCGTTTCAGGAGAATGCGTACTTCAACGTAGGTCCCCGGGATGGCACGCAAAACGTGCTCAACATCCAGCCGGTGATTCCGATTTCGATCAGCGAGGACTGGAACATCATCACACGCACAATCCTGCCCATCATCTCCTTGCCGGGGTTCGCTCCGGGCCAGAGCAGCACCAGCGGCATCGGCGACGCGCAAGTCTCCGGCTTTCTCTCGCCCGCGAAGCCGGGCGCTTGGATCTGGGGTGTGGGCGCCATCGTCCAGCTGCCGACCCACAGCAATAACCTGCTCGGCAACAACAATGCCGGGCTCGGCCCCACCGTCGTGCTCTTGCACCTCGAGCATGGCAGCCCGTGGGTGTATGGGGTGCTCGCCAACAATGTCTGGTCGGTCGGCAGCAGTCCCACCTCGAGCAACGCACCGAAATACAGCAACGGATTGGTGCAGCCGTTCCTCAATTACAACTTCGAGGGCGGTGCGTATCTCACGAGCTCGCCGATCATCACGGCCAACTGGGAGGCCCGGGGCTCGCAGGTGTGGACCGTGCCGATGGGCGGCGGCGTAGGCAAGCTCTTCAAGATCGGCAGGCTGCCGGTGAATACGCAGATTTCCGGCTACTACAACGTGGTCCGCCCCGACTTTGCCGGCAACTGGCAGATTCGCGCCCAAGTCCAATTCATGTTTCCCAAATAGGGCAGCGGCACCTTCGCCGTCGAGTGTTTTGTGAGCTTCCGCGCCGCCGGGCGTGGCTCCATATAACCGAACGGCACTACAACATGCCGAATTGCTATTCGACGCGCCGAATCCCCTTCGCTAGCGTGATCGACCTCGTATTGCGTCGAGGAGTGGGTCATGGCGGAAACTCTCGTGCAAACCCGGCACCGGCGGTCCGAGCGAGGGTCGCACTGGCTTGAACTGATCCGCAAGGAGGATTGGTGGGCCATCTGGATCGGCCTCGGTCTGATCGCGGTCGCCGTCGGAATATTCGCCGCGGGAGGATCGGTCAAGTGGCTCGCGGTCGCGCCACAAAAATGGAGCCGGTTCTCCGATCTTGCGGACCAATTACGTCACAACGGCATGCGTTACGGCGCACTGTTTCTCTTGTGGGCGGTGCTGTTCGGAGTGGCGGCTGCCGCGCTTGGAATTCAATTGACCAAGTTCTTGAGAGCTTTCCTTCCCCTCTACGCGGCGACGGCGATCATTTATTTTCTTGGATTGTGGGATCAGGCGGCGCACTACAACTTGGAGCCGCCGCTGGTGGCGCTCGCTCTCGGACTGCTGATTTCCAACTCCGTCGGCGTGCCGCGGTGGCTGCAGCCGGCACTGCGCGTGGAGTTCTACATTAAAACCGGCATCGTGCTGCTCGGCGCGAGTCTGCCGCTCACCTTGCTGGCGTGGGCGGGACCGGTCGCGATGCTGCAAGCCGCAATCGTCTCTCTGGTGACGTTCGGCGTCATCTACTTCAGCGCCCTACGTCTTGGTTTGGATCGGCGCCTGGCGGCCACGCTCGGCACCGGCGGCGCGGTCTGCGGCGTATCGGGCGCCATCGCGATCGGCGGCGCGGTCGGCGCGAAGAAACAAGACGTATCGGTCGCCATTTCGCTGGTCGTCCTCTGGGCCATCGTCATGATTTTTGCTCTACCGCTGATCTCCCGCGCCCTCGGGCTCTCCACCGGAGTGGCGGGGGCGTGGATCGGGACCTCGGAATTTGCCGATGCGGCCGGACTCGCCGCCGCTCAAACCTACGGCGGCTACGCCGGCAGCGTGGCCGGAATCTCCGGCCAAGGCGATGCGGCGGTCGCAGCGTTCACCTTGATGAAAGTGATCGGGCGCGACGTGTGGATCGGCGTGTGGGCGTTCGTGCTCTCGCTGGTTGCGACGACTCGCTGGGAGCGCACCGGCATCAAGACCGAGACAGGCGCCGGCGAGGTCTGGCGGCGCTTTCCGAAGTTCGTGCTCGGCTTTCTCGCGGCCTCGCTCATTCTCACGCTGGTCTCGAGGGGGTACACCTACGCGGAGTACAAGAAGGATCTCGTTCCGGGATTGGTCGCGCCGCTGCAATCGCTCCGGACCTGGGCATTCACCTTCGCCTTCTTGAGCATCGGGCTCACCACCCGTCTGAAGGAATTCGCGGCGGTGGGCGCGCGGCCGTTCTATGCCTTCACGATCGGAGTGCTGGTCAACGTCGTTCTCGGATTCGTTTTATCCACCCAGGTGTTTGCCGAATTCTGGAATCGCCTCGGACAATGAGCTCCGGCATTGCCAAGGAGTGCCGGACTTGCCGACATTTCCTCTCGGTTCCCATTGCCATCGAGGCGGCGGTGCCGGGACTCGCCAGCCTGAGTTCCGGCTATGCTTCGGTGCGCGCGGACGATGGCCTGTGTGCTCAGCACGATCGCTACGTGGCCGCGCGCAGCGTGTGCGATTCTTACTCACGCGAAGACTGGCTCGACGTGACCTGACGCGGTACTTTGACGGTCCCGCCCATGATAAAGAGCACGCATGCCGGATCGATCAGCGCGCACCGTCGCAATCGTAGGTGCTGGATTTTCCGGCACTGCGACCGCACTTCACCTTCTGCGGCAAGCGCGCGTGCATGGGCAACGCATTCGCGTCTTGCTCATCGAACGCGCCGCAGAATTCGGGCGCGGGATCGCCTACGCTAAGAGCCGATACCCGTATCTCTTGAACGTCCCCGCCTCGCGGATGTCCGCGACGACGACCGATCCCGAGGATTTCTTGCGCTTCGCTCGCCGCAGCAACCCGCAGATCTCGGGCGAGGATTTCTTGCCGCGATCGCTCTATGGCGATTACCTGCAAGCCCTGCTCGAAACCGCCGCAGCCGATCTTCCGCCCGGCTCGACACTGGAATGCCTGCGGGCGGAGGTCACGGATCTGATTCCCGGCGCTCGCGACGAGCCGATCACTCTGTTGCTTGCGGACGACCGCTCGGTCAACGCGCATGCGGTCGTCGCGGCGCTCGGTTCGCCGCTACCGCGGCTGCCCGCAGCCGTTCGCTGCACGGCTGAATGGCCGGCGCTGCGTGCAGATCCGTGGACGGACGATAGCCCGTTGCAGAGCCGAAGTCCGCTGCTGGTCATCGGCACCGGGCTCACCATGGTGGATGTCGTGTGTGCCGCGGCAGATCGTGATCCGGGCATCGAGATCCACGCACTCTCACGCCATGGACTGCTGCCGCTCAGCCAGACCGCGTTTCGGCCGGACGCGCTCGTGGATGATCGTGGCCTGCTGGCAGGATCCGGGGCCTCAGCCTCACGCCTGGTGGCCGCCGTTCGTCGGCTTGCCGAAGAAGCCGCGCGGGACGGCGGTGATTGGCGCGAAGTGGTCAGCCTGGTGCGTCACGAGGCACCCGCCCTGTGGCGCAGCTTGCCGCTCGAAGAGCGAGCCCGCTTCATCCGCCATGCCCGAGGATATTGGGACATTCATCGTCATCGAGTGCCCGCCGCCGTGCTCGCCAGACTGGACGCACTGCGAGCCTCGCACCGGCTTCACGTTCATGCCGCTCGGTTGCTCTCCATCGAGGCCGGTCATGGCGGAGTGCGCGCGACGTGGCTCGTCCGCGGTTCAGAGCAACGGCGAACACTCGATGCAGCAGAGATCGTCAATTGTACGGGCCCGGACTACGATGTGAGCCGCACGCCGGAACGCTTGTGGCAAGCGCTGCTCTCGCGGGGCTTGGCCGTCCCGGACGCTTTGCGGCTCGGCATCCGCACGGGGCCGGCGGGGGCACTCCTCGGACGGGATGGCACGGCATCACGACGCCTCTTCTACATCGGGCCGATGTTACGCGCCGATTATTGGGAAGCGACCGCCGTGGGCGAACTTCGATCTCAGTCGGAGCGGCTGGCGGCCGCTCTGACCGAGCGCCTAGCGGGGTAGTCGGGTGAGCAGTTCTCTGATCCGCGATTCCATTTGATTTAGATCGGGCTCACCCTCGTAGCGCGCTACGATTCGCCCGGAGGCGTCGATGAGATAGCTCTGCGGGAGACCGAGTACCCCACCGTAGAGTTCTCCAAGTGGCGCATCACCCATCACGACGGGGTAAACGATGCCGTACTTGCGCAGCGTACGCTTGACCGGCGCGGAATCGTCGTCCATCGACACGCCGAGAACCTGCAAGCCGTTGGCTCCATAGGTTTGCTGCCAGAGCGAAAACTTTGGAATTTCCTCGAGGCACGGCGCACACCATGTCGCCCAAAAATTGAGCAGCACGATCTTGCCCCGATAATGGCTGAGGCTCAGCGTGCTGCCGCTGAGGTCGGTGCGGGTAAAGTCAGGTGCGAGACGTCCGGGGGCGCGGGCTTTCGCAGCCGCACCGGGACCCGCCGCGGTCGGAGCGAGGGTTTGCGCCTCGGAAGGAGGGGTGGCCACGGCAAGGGTGAGGCACGCGACGCACGCTGCGGCGGGGCATCTAGGCACCGGTCAGTCACCTTTGGCAACGGGATAGCCCTGATCGACCCAGTTGGCGCCGAAGTTATCGGCGATGTAGAGGACCTTCAACTGCGTGAAGCCGAGCGTGCGCAACTGATCGTACGCCGGGGCGATGTTGGGGCAGCGACTCCAAGGACAGCAGCCGCAGTAGATCACGATGGGGGTGTCCTTGGTCAGGTTCGCAACCCGGGTGCGCAGCCCTTGCAGACCCTCCTCTTGCCCGCCCGGCCCGGCGTATTCGGCACCCGGGATATGGGCTTCGGTGAACAGGACGTGCGAGCCGACCTGCAGAATGAGGGGCTTCGGTGTGGGCCCATTTTGCAGGCGGGCGGCGAAATCCGCGGGTTGGATCAGCGCTGCGGCCGGGATGGTCGCGGCCGGTTTGTGCTCGGCCAACGCGAGCCCTGTCGCCGGAAGGACGATGAGGATGAGCCCGCACACGTGCAAAGCTTTCATGGCGTTGTGTCTCATGGCAAAGGTTTCCCGTTGAACGAACCATCTCAGTCGCGGGGCGGCAGCGACGAGCCGAAGCTTCGCCTCCAGCATAGACTATCCTGGGGATCGGTAGGTTCAGACCGGATGCACATGCACGAGCACGGCAGCGGCGATGGTGGATCAACGAGTTCCGCCGGTCAGGTCGATCCCGTGTGTGGGACGACTGTGGCAGCGGGGGCCGGCAAGATCGCCGGCAAGATCTACACCTGTCCGATGCATCCGGAAGTTCGCCAACTCGGGCCGGGAAGCTGCCCGGAGTGTGGGATGGCACTCGAGCCGCTGTCCGCCGGGACTGAGGAGGACACGTCCGAACTCGCGAGCATGAGCCGGCGCTTGGGTGCGAGTGTGGCGCTCAGTGTTCCGCTGCTGCTCATCGCCATGAGCGATTCCCTGCCGCAGCTCTCCTTGCGTCATTGGCTGGGGCCGCAGTGGTTCAACTGGGCGCAGGGCCTGCTCGGCACGCCCGTCGTGCTGTGGGGCGGTTGGCCGTTCTTCGAGCGGGCATGGGCGTCGTTCAAGCGGCGGCGCCTGAACATGTTCAGCCTGATCGGCTTGGGGATGGCTGCCGCCTGGACATTCAGCGTCGTTGCGCTGCTCTGGCCGCAACTTCTTCCCGCGGCGTTCAAGATGCACGGCGCCGCGCCGCTGTACTTCGAATCCGCTGCAGCGATCACTTGCCTGGTGCTGCTCGGTCAGGTGCTCGAATTGCGCGCACGCTCGCGAACCGACGATGCGGTCCGATCGTTATTGGCGCTCGCGCCGAATACGGCGCTGCGCATCCGGCCGGACGGATCGGAAGAGAGAATTCAACTCGATCGTGTGCGGGTGGGCGACGTGCTGCGCGTCAAACCCGGCGACCGCGTCCCCGTCGACGGCGTCGTCACCGAGGGTCACTCGAATATCGATGAATCGATGATCTCGGGCGAAGCCTTGCCGGTGCACAAGACGGCCGACAGCCACATCCTCGCAGGGACCGTCAATCAAACCGGTTCGTTCTTGATGCGCGCCGAAAAAATCGGCGCGGACACTTTGCTGTCGCAAATCGTGCGCCTGGTGGGCGACGCGGGCCGCACGCGCGCACCGATTCAAAAGCTCGCCGATCAGGTTTCCGCCTGGTTCGTACCGGCCGTGATGGCGATCGCTCTCGCGGCTTTCCTCGTGTGGGCCGTATGGGGACCGCCACCGGCCTTGGCCCATGGGCTGGTGGTCGCCGTGTCCGTGCTCATCATCGCGTGCCCCTGCGCGCTCGGACTCGCGACACCGATTTCGATCATGGTGGGCGTCGGGCGCGGAGCCCAGGAGGGCGTGCTGATCAAGGACGCCGAGGCCTTGGAAATCATGGAGCGCGTCGACACCGTGGTCATCGACAAGACCGGCACGCTGACGGAAGGAAAACCCGAAGTACAGCGCGTGGTCGCGAGGCCGGGATTTTCATCGACCGACGTGCTTGCCTATTGCGCGGCGCTCGAGCGATTGAGCGAGCATCCGCTCGCCCAGGCGATCAGCACCTACGGCGCGCAACGCGCGGCGCCGCCACTTGCCGTCACCGGCTTTGAATCAATCACGGGACAAGGCGTCCGAGGACAGGTCGACGGCAAAGCACTTGCACTCGGCAGCTCCCCGCTCATGCAGTTCGTCGGTGCGCAGACGGCGGCGGTCTCTGCCGATGTCGAACGCTTTCGTGCGAGCGGTGAAACCGTCATGTTCCTCGCCGTTGACGGCCGACTGGCCGGGTTCATCGGCGTGGCCGACCCCATCAAGCCGACCACCCGCAGGGCGATCGCCGAACTCACGAGGGCCGGCATTCGCATCGTCGTCGTCACGGGCGACAACGCCGTCACCGCAGCGGCGGTCGCGAGGCAGGTGGACGTTCTCGACGTCAAGGCGGAGGTGCTGCCGCAAGACAAGTACCGCCAGGTGCAGGACTTACAGCGCGCCGGGCATATCGTCGCGATGGCGGGCGACGGCATCAATGACGCCCCCGCCCTCGCCCAGGCCGACGTCGGGATCGCGATGGGTACGGGAACCGATATCGCCATGAACAGTGCGCGGATCGTACTGATCAAAGGGGATCTCACCGGCATCGCGCGGGCACGCACGTTGAGTCAAAGGACCATGCGCAACATTCGCCAGAATCTTTTCTTTGCCTTCATCTACAACTTGATCGGAATCCCCGTCGCTGCCGGCGTTCTGTATCCGGCATTCGGCATTCTCTTGAGCCCCATGTTCGCGAGCGCCGCCATGGCATTCAGTTCGGTTTCCGTCATCAGCAATGCGCTGCGGCTGCGCGCCGCACGCGGCTGCCGCGAGGATGACCGGCAATAGAGGCACTGCTACTGCCGCTAACCGCATCAAATCGACATCCTTTAACACGAATGAGAATTATTCTTATTCAACTTAACTAGCGTGCGGGGGCGCCAATTGGATGGCGCGCTCGCACACACTCTGGCATCGTGCGACTCGCGGTATGCGCTCCCTTCGTCATCATCGACGCGCCCTCCCTGCTGGCTGCATGCTGGCAGTCCTGTTGTTTCGCGCCTATGTGCCGCTCGGATTCATGCCGGCGAGCGGCGCACCGTTCCTGCTGCAAATCTGCCCCGCAGGCCCTTACGCGCAATTTGCGCCGCAACACGAGCACCATGCCGGCGCTCAGCACCATGCCGGCGGTCACGCGCATTTCGAGAATTGCCCGTATGGCAGCGCTCCGGCCGCTGCCCCGGTTTCTCAGCTCGTTGAGTTCGCACTGCCCGGCCCTTCCGTTTCATCGTCCCCGCCCCACTTCGTACCGCCCCTCCCCGGCACGCAACTCCCGCGTGCCCATCGCGCTCGGGCTCCGCCCTCGCCCGCTTGAAATGATCTTGAGTTGCTGACCGCGCGCAGCTATTGCGAGCCGAGCGCGCATCGGCTGCTGTAATTGTCCGGTGATGCGCCCGCGATCGCGGGCGCGGGAACGAGTCCGTGATTCACTCCAAGAGCCGTGCCACGAACCGCCTATTGGTCGCGGCCGTGGCCGCATCCGCGATGCCCACCCTGTCGTGGGCGTGCGCGACCTGTGGCTGTACCGTCAATTCCGATGCCGCCATGGGTTATTCGGTAGCATCCGGATGGCGACTGAACCTCGAGTACACGTACATCGATCAGGATCAGCTGCGTACCGGAACCCGCGCGGCGAGCGCGGCCGAGGTCGTCAACAATCCGTCGAACCCCGCGCTCGGCGGCGGCGAAATCGAAAAGCAAACGATCAACCGCTACCTGACCTTCGGATTGAGCTATCGACCCAGTGCGGATTGGAATTTCAACTTGCTCGTCCCTGATGTGTCTCGGGACCACACGACCTACGGGCAGCAACAGCAGCCCTACACGCCCTCGGAATCGGCGCCCGATCAGATCAGCGGGGCGCATGTATCTCATCTCGGCGACGTCAAACTGATCGCCAATTACCAGGGACTCCTCCCCACGCACAATCTGGGACTGCAGCTCGGCGTGAAGCTGCCCACAGGCCAATACGGTACGGCGGTGAACTTTTCCGACGGCCCCAACGCCGGAACCCCGCTCGATGCCGGCCTGCAGGCAGGCACCGGCAGCATCGATATCGTCGTCGGTGCGTATTACTTTCAAGCCGTGAGCCAAAACCTCGATGCGTTTGCGAGCACCCAATTCCAGTCCGTCGTGGCGCACCACCTCGACCACCCCGGCGATGACTTTCGGCCGGGAAATTCCGTGGCGGCGAGCTTCGGCCTGCGCTATGCGACCAACCCGAAGTGGCTGCCGCAATTGCAGGTCAATATTTTTCACCGCAGCCCCGATCAGGGCAGCCTCGCCGACTCGCCCGATACGGCGGGCACGGTGGCTTACGTGAGCCCCGGCCTTACCGCACTGCTTGCGCGCAAACTCTATGTGTACGGCGTGCTGCAAGTGCCGGTGTACAGTAATTTGAGCGGTTATCAGTTGTTTCCGCGCTGGACTGGAACGGTGGGAGTGAGCTATGCGTTTTGAACTCGATTACGGTAGGCGAACGAGTGGCTCGCCCGGCCCCATCGCGGCATTGCTCCTCGCGCTCGCAACGCCGGTACTGACTGTCACACCCGCGCCCGCTGCCGCATCGGCGCCCGCTGCCGCATTGGCGCCCGCTGCCACGCCCGGGCTACGGGTCGACGCTGCGTGGATTCGGTGGCTCCCCGCAGGGCTTGCGGCGGGCGGCTACATGAGCATGAGCAACCTGGGAGACACTGCGGTGAGTTTGGTAGCGGCGTCGAGTCCCGTCTATGCGGGGGTGTCGATCCACCGCAGCGTCGAGAGCGGCGGTACGGTCACCATGCGACCGGTCGCGCAGATCACCATCGAACCGCACTCGCGGGTCGATTTCGCCGCGGCCGGGTATCATTTCATGCTGATGCAGCCGCTCAAGCCGATCGAACCCGGGGACCACGTTCCGATCGTCCTGCGCTTCGCCGGCGGCACATCGCTGACAGTGCAGTTCGAGGTCCGCAAGTGAACGTCGGCGCCGCAACTCGCACGACTCGGCGCGCGCTGCTGCGCGGTGTCGCCGCACTGGCGGCCGTGGGCATGCATGCGCTGGGCTCGCCGCGCGCCTCGGCCAACGCCTTGCGTGTGGGTGCGGCGGCGCCGCCGGCAACGCTCGTGACGTTGGACGGCCAACACATCGCCACATCCGACTTGGTAGGCCGGGTCGTCATTCTCACTTTCTGGGCGACCTGGTGCGGGCCCTGCCGCCAAGAGCTGCCCCTCCTCTCGCAGTATGCGAGCGAACATTCCAAAGACGGCCTGTCCGTCCTGGGATTCAGCCTGGACGGCCCGGAGGACTTGCATAAGGTCCAGGCTGTGGCCCAGTCGTTGCATTTTCCGAATGGATTGGTCGCCAACTCGAGCTTGCCCGGCTACGGGCGCATCTGGCGCATCCCCGTGAACTTCACGATTGATCGCCAGGGCCGGCTGGTCGATGACGGCTGGAAGGACAAAGAGGCGACGTGGACCGCGGAGCGCTTACAGAGCATCGTGACGCCGCTGCTCGCGCGGCCGTGCCCCACGAACGACAAGTGTTCGGCGGCCGGGCAACGCTGGTAAAGTAGCGCGTCATGCGTGGTGCACTTTCACTGGCGGCCGCCCTGCTCGTTCTCGCCGGCTGTGGCTATGGGGACAGGGACGAGTCCCACAAGGTCAACGGCTCGGTGCACGTCGTCGCCGGTCAAGCGCCCGTCGAGGCGAAAACCGTCAACGGCGGCATCGACATCGACGCCGACGCGAACGTTACCGCCGCCGAAACCGTGAACGGCGGCGTTCATCTCGGTGCCCGTGCGACGGCGAACTCGCTGACCACCGTCAATGGGCCCATCACGCTCGATGCCGGCGCGCGGGCGACCGGGACCGTCGAGTCGGTCAACGGCGCCTTGACCCTGCGCGAGGGCGCGCAAGTCGGGGGTTCGCTCGAAAACGTCAACGGCACCATCACGTTGAGCTCAGCGCAGGTGACCGACGGCATCAAAACCGTCACCGGCAGCATGGACATCAGCGGAAACTCACGCGTAGAGCGTGGGATCTTGGTGAAGAAAGGCTCGACCAGTCTGATCCAATTCGGCAACGACGTGCCGCGCATCGTCATCGGCCCGGGCGCGACCATCGAAGGCGAACTGCGCTTCGAACGCGTCGTGCACCTCTACGTGAGCGATCGGGCAACCATCGGCCCGGTCGTCGGTGCAACGGCGATTCGATTCTCCGGCGACGCACCTCCGGGCTGACATGACGTATGACGTACCGACAAAGCAGCGGCAAATAAAGGAGATGGCCATGAGTGAAACACCCTCTCGTCTCGCACGCTTCGCGGCCGCCCTCTTGGGGATGAGCGCAGTACTCACCGCGGTCTCGGCGGCGCCCGATCCTCAATTGACGGCGGCGGTCGCCTCGCCCGCGCGCACGGCCAGTTTTGTCGCGCGCGACAAGGCCCGCCACCCTGCCGAGGAACTATCGTTCTTCGGCATTGCGCCGACCATGACCGTGGTCGAACTGTGGCCCGGCGGCGGCTACTGGACCGAGATTCTGGGGCCCTATCTGGCCAAGGGCGGAACCTACTACGTCGCGCTGCCGGCACCGGGTAATCCCGAGGAGGACAAATCAGTCGAACGATGGCGCTCGCGGATGGCTGCACAGAAAGATCGTTTGGGCACCATTCATGAGACGACCCTTGGCGCGGGTCACTTCGACATCGCGCCTCCCGGTTCTGCAGACCTCGTGCTGACGTTCCGCAACTTGCACAACTGGATGGACGATGGGTATGCCGATCAGGCCTTGGCGGCTTGCTTCAAGGCACTCAAACCCGGCGGGATTCTCGGCATCGAAGAGCATCGAGGACCGAATGACAAGGCGCAGGATCCGAAGGCGGCCAACGGCTACGTGCGCCAGGACTACACGATCGCGCTTGCCAAGAAGGCGGGATTTGTGCCGGTGGCTTCCTCCGAGATCAATGCCAACCCGAAGGACACGAAGGACTGGGTGGACGGCGTATGGACGCTGCCGCCCACCTTGTCGCAAGGCGAGAAGGATAAGGCGCGGTATTTGGCGGTCGGTGAGGCAGATAACTTCGTGCTCACGTTTCGCAAACCCAAGCCGTAGTCGGCGAACTCTGAGTGCGAGCTACAACTCGGGACCGATGAAGATCGGCGAGCCATCGCCGAAGCGTGAGAGACGAAACGGCGCCGCGTCGACCGACGGTGTCCGAACGGTCGCGAGCTCGGCGGCGAGCCGTCCGGCTGCCGGCCCGATGCCGAACCCATGGCCGGAAAATCCAGTTGCCACGGTCAAGCCGGGGATCGCGCTCGAGTTGCCGATGTAGGGCACCACATCCGGCGTGACATCGATGTAGCCCGCCCACTCCTGTACGACCGCGACATCGCGGAATTGCGGGAATAGCTCGATCATCGCCTCCCTTGCGTCGCGGTTCATGGATTTACTGGGAGCCGGATCGAGCACCCGCATCTTCTCGAAAGGGCTCGGCTGATCGAGCGGCCAGTGTCGCGGCTCGCTCAACTCGCGTAACGATTGGGCGTTGATCCGAAAGTGCAACGCCGACAGGTCGCGCCGCATCGACGGCAGAAACTCCCGCAGATAGCGCAGCGAGTCGGGTGCGAGCGGAACGATGGCACCGGTGCCTCGGGCGATGGTGTACCCGCCATCGAGCCGCTTACGGTAGCCCAAGCCCTTCAAATGGGTGCAAGTATCGGGTCCGGCGACCGGGGCCGTACGCAACACGGAGGACAACACTTTCACCTGCGGCAGGCGAATTCCGAGACTTGCGCAAAACAGGCTCGACCATGCGCCGCCGGCCAAGATCACGGCATCGCAACGAATACGGCCTCGCTCGGTAACGACCCCGCTCACCCTTCCGGCGGCCCGATCGAGGCCGCGTACCGCACAATGCGCGAGCAGGATTGCGCCCCGACGTTGCGCTGCGCGGGCAATTGCGGGCGTTGCCCTCTGCGGCTCCGCGCAGCCGTCGCTCGGCACATGCAGGGCGCAGCGGTACGACCTGCGCACACCCGGCATCAATGCTTGCAGCTCTGCACCATGCACGAGGCGAGCGCCGATGTCATAGGGACGGGCCATGTCGAGCCACTCGACGTAGCGCGCTTCATCCTCCGGCGATTCACCCGCATACATCACCCCGCACTGGCGAAAGCCCGTCGCGGCGCCGGTCAGCCGATCCAGGTCGCGCCACAGGCGCAGGCTTTCGACGATCAGCGGCATCTCGCGCGCATCGCGTCCGGCTTGGCGGCACCAGCCCCAGTTGCGGCTGGATTGTTCGCAGGCCACATAGCCCTTCTCGCACAGCACGACGGAGTTGCCGCCCGCGGCCAACGTCAACGCCGCTGAAGTACCGATGATGCCGCCGCCGATGACGACGACGCTCGCAGCGGCGGGGAGCGATTCATCCGTTGTGACCGAGTCGACGTAAGGGACCATGAGCTCGCTTTGCTAAAGCGGGAGAGAATACCAGCCCCGGCCGGCGGCAATGCTATTCTCGAGCCCGTGATGGCGACGGACCCCTGCATACCGGGCATCGATGTATCGGCCCTCTTCGGCATGCGCTCGGCGGCGCGCGACCGGACCGACCAAGCCATCATGGACGCCGCCGCGACCTCCGGCTTCTTCGTGGCGTGGGGCTTCCCGCCGAATGTCCCCGTCGATCGCGACACGCTGCGAAACCTGCTGCGCTTGTTTCAATTACCGCCGAGCGAGATCCGCCCTCTGTGGCGCCAGAAATTCGACCCTACCCATCCGAACGTATACCGCGGATGGTTTCCCACACAAAAGGGATTCCTCACCAGCAAGGAAGGCGTCGACCTCGGCCCGGACGTAGCTTACGGGGCATCGGTCGTGCGCGAGGATGATCCCCTGCGCGAGGCGACACCGCTGCCCTCGCCGACGCTCCTCCCGGGGTGGCGCGAGGCGGTTGCGATCTATTATCTCGCCATGGTGTATGTCAGTCAGACACTCATGCGTTCCATGGCGCGCGGCCTGAAACTCCAAGAGCATTTCTTTGACCACGCGTTCGAGAAGGGGCTGTCGACGCTGCGGCTGCTGCGCTATCCCGTGCGCACCGATGCTGCGCAGGCCGCCGAGGCGGAGCCGAACGTTTGGGTGACCCACCGCGGCGAGCGGTACCACGTGACGGGCGCTCCGCACGTCGATAGCGGTTTTCTCACCCTGCTCGCGCAGGAGGGTGTCTGGGGTCTGCAGGCGCGCCACCGAAACGGACAGTGGGTCGATGTGGAGCCCAGGCAAGATGCGCTGGCGGTGAACTTCGGCAAAGTTCTGGAGCGGTGGAGCGGCGGCCGGATCAAAGCCACGGAGCATCGGGTCATCGGCACCGGGCAAGAGAGAATGTCCATTCCGTTTTTCTACGAAGCGCGCGCCGACGCCGAGATTCGGCCGCTGCCGACGGACGCGGGTGCATTCGCGCCGTTCTTGTACGGGGATTATTTGTGGGCTACGACGACCCAATTCGTCGAATTCAAGGGGATGGAGTCTCTGCGCCGACCACGAGCGCCTTGAACTGGCCTTCGGCGCCCCCATAGCGCAGGCTTGGACCTCGTACACCTTCACTGATGCCCGTTCGGCGCCGCTTTTTGCATCCGATTTGGCTGATCGCATCCCTGCCGGGTTATATCGGCTGGCGTTTGCTGCCCGCATTGGGGGTCGGTCCTTACGGTGTTCTCGCCGGCGTCGTGCTGCTGATCGCGGCATGCATCGTCATTCGGTGGGCGGTCCGCATTCGCTCCTTGCAGCATCAAGAATTTGCCGATCGGATGGCGTGGGTCGGCTTCATCGCGATGGGATTCCTCTCATCGTTGTTGGTGGCGACGCTGCTGCGGGATCTGTTCTTGCTGGTCGCTCATATTGCACTACCCGCCGGGCACGCGGCGGCGCTCGACGCGCCGTCGGCGCGCTGGACGGTCGCACTGACGCTGATGGCCACGGTGGTGGGGCTCGTTATCGCCCGCCGCCCGCGTCTGGTCGAGGTGAACATTCCCATCGCGCAGCTGCCTGAAGCCTTGCACGGGTTCTCGATCGCTCAAATCACCGATGTGCACGTCGGTCCGACCATCAAGGGCGGCTTCGTCGAGCGCATCGTTGAACGCGTCAACGGTTTGAATGCCGACTTGATCGCGGTGACCGGAGACCTGGTCGACGGCTCCGTGCAGCAATTGTCGGCGCACACCGCGCCGCTCGCCAAGCTCAGTGCGCGCCATGGTGCCTACTTCGTCACCGGCAATCATGAGTATTACTCCGGCGAGCGCGCTTGGACGCGCGAGCTCGGCCGGCTCGGCTTGACCGTTCTCAAGAACGAGCACGTGGTGCTCCGGCATGACGGCGCATTGCTCGTGCTGGCGGGTGTGAATGATTTCGCCGCGCACCACTTCGATCCGGCGCAGCGCAGCGACCCGGCCGCGGCCCTGCACGGCGCGCCGCAAAACGCCGGCGCACGGATACTGCTGGCCCACCAGCCGAGATCCGCGCCCGATGCCTCCGACGCCGGATTCGATCTGCAAATCTCCGGCCACACTCACGGTGGACAGTTCTGGCCGTGGAATTTTTTCGTGCGCTATTTCCAGCCGTTCACCGCCGGCCTTCATCGCCTGAAGAATCTCTGGATCTACGTGAGCCGCGGCACCGGCTACTGGGGCCCGCCCAACCGCTTCGGCGTCCCCTCTGAAATCACCCGATTACGATTGGTGCCCGCGCAGGCGTAGGTACCCCCTCGCGCGGCCACGCGCTGCATCTGGCAGCGCATCAATCTCCAGCCGCCGCTGGCAATCCCAGGTGGCGCGCCGCAGGGCCGCCATTGCGCTCCAGCGCCTCCGGACGCATTTGTCGCGGCCGGGCGACATTCCCGAAATGCCGGTTTTGTCCGTACACTCGGCTCCGTTCATCGAAAATGGAGTCGAGAGACGGCCCCGGTTTTTGATGAACCAATGGCGGAGAGGGTGGGATTCGAACCCACGTGCCGGAATTACCCGACCATCCGATTTCGAGTCGGCGCCGTTATGACCACTTCGGTACCTCTCCGTTAACTTAAAGACTAATTGTGTTAACTAAGGATTATTGTCAATTAACCTTAGTTTTTCGCATTGTGACGCGATAGACGACAGGACCAGAAAAACATTTGTCAAGGGTCCGCTGAGGGCAATAAAAGGCTATTCTAGCGTATCGGCATAGGGCCCGCTCTAGAACGGAACCGGCCCGCCACACGGACTTCATACAGCTCACGACCGTGCGTACCTTCAAACTCTCAAAATCGTTCCTCAGGTGGTCAAAGTGCAGCATAGCGGCATCCGCGATGCTGCTGCTCGGCACCTGCTCGCCGCTGCCGGGCTTGATCGACCAAATCAAGACCCTGGGGGAGCTGCGCGTCGTGACGCGCGTAGGGCCGCTGGCCTTTTATCGAGGTGTGGACGACAGGCCGGAGGGGCCGGAGTACGAATTGGCGCAGCGCTTTGCCGACGAACTCGGCGTGAAGCTGCGCATGACGCCGGTGGGAAGTTATGCGGCCATCTATGCGGCGCTGAACTCCGGGCAGGCCCACTTGGCGGCGGCCGGCTTGAAAGTGCCCTTGCAGTCGATCGCAGGGATTGAATTCGGTCCCGCCTATCAGCGCGTGCGCGAGCATTTGATCTACCGCCGCGGCGCGGCGCGGCCGGGGTCGCTCTCCGAAATCCGCAATGGCGATTTGGAGATTGCCGCCGGCAGCTCTCACGCCAAGGCGCTGTATGCGGCGCGCGATACCGTGCCGGCCTTGGTCTGGGTGGAGAATGCCAGTACCGATTCTCAGGCGCTTCTGGACGGCGTGGCGGATGGCACCATCGATTACACGATCGCGGATTCCACGGAATTCGCGCTGGCTCATGACGCCCATCCGGACTTGAGGATTGCCTTCGATTTTCCGGGCCCTCAGTCCGTGGCGTGGGCGGCGAGCACGCGCTATCCCGAATTTCTGCTCGACATGAGCGCCTACTTCGCGGCCCTGAATCGCGACGGCGAGCTGGCGTCGATCGTCAACCGCTATTACGACCGGTCGGAGGATTTGGAGCTCGTCGGAGAGCGCGGGTTCATCCAGCATTTGCAGAGCCGCTTGCCGCTGTACAAGAAATGGTTCGAGGAAGCGGCTGAACAGAGCAGCCAGGACTGGCGTTTGCTCGCGGCGATCGGCTATCAAGAATCCAAATGGAATCCGAGCGCTGCATCGGGCGCAGGCGCCCGGGGCCTGATGCAGCTGACGTTGGAATCGGCAACGGCGGTCAAAGTGGCGAATCCCACGGACCCCCGACAGAGCATCTTCGGCGGCGCCCGTTACTTCAGGCAGGTGTACGAGAAGATTCCCACGCACGTGCCGGAGCCGGACCGCACGTGGTTTGCGCTCGCCGCCTACAATATCGGATACGGACATCTCGAGGATGCGCGGGTACTGGCGCAAAAGGCCGGGCGCGATCCGGATTCCTGGCAGGATGTGCGCGAATTCCTGCCGCTGCTGGCCGAGGAGTATTGGTATTCGCAAACCGAGAACGGCTACGCGCGCGGTTCGGAACCGGTGCGCTACGTCGAGAACGTGCGCAGCTACCGGGATCTGCTCGAATGGGTGTGGGGAGGCAGCGCCGCCGGCGCCGGTGCGATCGCCCTCAATTAGCGGCGCGCCTCGAAGAATCCTCGCAGCAGGGCGCTGCAATCCTCGGCGCGTACGCCGCCGAACACGTCGACCCGATGCGTCAATCGCCGCTCGCGGCACAGGTCGAACACACTGCCGCAGGCACCGGCCTTCGGATCCCAGGCACCGAAAACCACCCGCCCTACCCGCGCGCTGAGCGCCGCACCGATGCACATGGCGCACGGTTCGAGCGTCACGTACAACGTCGTCCCTCCGAGGCGGTAGTTCTTTTGCCTCAACGCCGCGGCGCGCAGTGCGATGATTTCCGCATGAGCCGTCGGATCGTGACTGGCAATCGGACAGTTCCAACCCTCACCGATCACCTCATTCCCGAGAACCAACACGGCGCCCACCGGAACCTCGCCCATCTCGAGGGCGCGATGCGCCAGGGCGAGTGCGCGCCCCATGAAATCGGCGTCCGTAGATACGGGACCGGGCATCATCGGTTCAGGAACCCCGCCGGTAGCGCACCGCGAACAGCGCGGCAACCAGAACCAACAACGCTCCGGCGCTCAGCGACAGTGAATTGTGAATGCCGATGCTTGCGCCGAGCAGCCCGACGGAAAGACCGCTGAAAGTCCGCAGCCCCATCGCCGACATCGAGAACACGCCGATCACGCGGCCGCGAATCTCGCCCGGTGCGTTGATCTGCACCAATGCCTGCGCCATCGAATTGAACGCGATTTCCATGAATCCAGCCAAAAACAGCAGCCCGATCGCCAGCGCATAGAGACCGGCGCGCGCGAAGCCGAGCAGCGCGCAGCACCATATCATGGCCAGGAGAAAGGCGGTGCGCGCGCGCGGCTTGAGCAATCCGCGCGTCTCCAACAGTATCCCCCCGACCAACCCGCCGGCGGCATCGGCCGCGAGCAGCATCCGATATGCGAAATCCGCGCGCCCGTGGCCCAGGTCGCGCGCAAATTCGGGCATTTGCGCCTGATACGCATTGCCGACGAAGAACGAGGCCGCACCGATCAGGACGGTCATGGACAGAAGAATTCGACTGCGCGCCACCACTTGCATGGTCGACCAAACGTCGGCGAGACCGCCGATGGCCGGACGGGGCGGCCGCCAGCCTGGTGCGGCGAATCCATAGGGCGCGCTGATCAACCATACGAACAGAGGCGCGTAAATCAGCGCATTGACGAATATTCCATAGGCCGGACCCAAACTGAGCAGTAACGCCCCACCCAACGCAGGGCCGACTACGAATCCGAGATATCTTCCGGTCGCATTGAGACGCACCGCACTCGGCAACTGCTCCGGGGTGACGATCTGGTGAATCAACACCTGCGCCGCGGGGATCCAGATCACACCCGCGAGACCGTGGATGGCGAGCAACAGCATCGCCATGGGGAGCGTCACCGAATGGGTCAAGAACATCACGCCCCAACTCACCGACACACCCATGAACAACAGCATGCCGACTTGAATGAGGCGGCGGAGATCGAACCGATCGGCCAGAGCGCCGGTGAACCCGGCGAAGACCAAATAGGGAACCCAGTGTGAAATCACGGCGAAGCCGCCGAGCGCCGGCGAATGGAAGCGCTGAAACATCATCCAGTAGCTGATCACGTGTTCCACATTGTCGGCCATCATCGCCGCGGTGGCTCCGAACACGTAAATCCGAAAATCGGAGTTGGCGAACGCGGCGAAGGCGCGGTGCTCGGGCACGGCCGAGGGTGGGGTCGTATCGATTTTAGAGTTCAACTCTCCAGGGCCTCGCTGGCGGATTCTCTGTGGGATAGTAGCCCAATTCAGTAGAATCCCCGCTTCGTCACGTGACACACGGGCAGACAACGAGAATCGAATGCGCACCGTAATTCTGTTATTGGCCCTTGCGCCATCCCTGCCGGCGCTTGCCGATGAGGGCATGTGGACCTTCGACAACTTTCCATCCCGAGCCGTAAAACAGACCCATGGCGTCGAGGTGACCGCGGCGTGGCTGGATCGCGTTCGGCTCGCGACGATTCGGCTCACGAATTGCACGGCCTCCTTCGTCTCGCCCAATGGGCTGATGCTGACCAATCACCACTGCGTGGAATCTTGCCTCGGGGAGCTCTCCTCCAAGAACAATAGCTTGTTGCAACTCGGTTTCGCGGCTGCGGATCCGCGCGCCGAGCGGCGCTGCGCCACGCAGCTGGCGGACGTGCTGGTGGGGATGGAAAACGTGACGTCTGCGGTCGCCAAGGCAAGCGCCGGTCTAAGCGACAAGGCAGCCAACGATGCCCGCAAGAAGGAATTGACCACTCTCGAACAAGCCTGCGAGCAGGCGAGCGCGAAAACCCGGTCCGGGAAGCTCAAATGCCAGGCCGTCACTCTGTATGCAGGCGGCCAATACTTCCTCTACAAGTACAAACGCTATGACGACGTGCGCTTGGTGTTCGCACCCGAGGAAGATATCGCTGCATTCGGCGGCGATCCGGACAATTTTCAATTTCCGCGCTGGTCTCTCGATTTTTCGCTGCTGCGCGCGTACGAGCACGGTAAGCCTGCCAAGACGCCGTACTATATGAGGATCAATTTTGCCGGGCCGCATGCCGACGAATTGGTCTTCGTATCCGGTCATCCCGGGTCGACTTCCCGCCTGGAGACTCCGGCACAACTCGAGTTTGAGCGCGATCTTGCTCTGCCGGGCTCGCTGCTGCGCGCCTCCGAGCTGCGCGGGGGCTATATTCAGTTCGGGCGGGGCAATCCGGCGGACCAGCTGCTGGTCGAAGGGCCGCTCAACAGTCTTGAAAATGGCATCAAAGTTCGTCGCAAGCTGCTCGATGCGTTGCTCGACGATGCGCTGATGGCGCGCAAGAGAGAGGAGGAAAGTGCTCTGCGCGCCCGCGCAAGCCTCACCGGCGCCGATCCGTGGGAGCAGATCGCCGCGGCGTCCGCTCGTGAGCGGACTCTTTATTTGCCGTACATCTTCATCGAGAGTGCGGCAGGGTTCAACAGCATCCTGTTCCGCTACGCGCGCCTGCTGGTGCGGGGGGCCGACGAGAGGACGAAGCCCAACACGGAGCGGCTGCGCGAGTTCACCGAGGGCGCGCTGCCGCGCATCGAGCAGCAGCTCGACGCTGCGGTACCGATCTATGCCGAAGTCGAAGCGCTGACGCTGTCTTTCTCGCTGGCACGCATGCGCGAGTGGCTGGGGCCGGATTATCCGCTGGTGCGCCGCCTGCTCTCTCACGAGTCGCCCGATTCGCTTGCGACTCGGGTGGTGGCGGAAACCAAACTCGATGATGCCGCCGTGCGCAGGCAACTGTGGGAAGGTGGCAAGGCCGCCGTCGACGCGTCGCGCGATCCCATGATCGAGCTGGCGCGTTCGCTCGACGGCGATTCGCGCCTGCTCCGCAAGCAGTTCGAGGACGAAGTCGAAGCACCGACGGTGGCTGCGGAGGAGCGAATTGCCGCGGCGAGATTCAAGGCCTACGGCACCCAGGTGTATCCGGACGCGACTTTCACCCTGCGCCTGAACTACGGCACGGTGCAGGGATGGGTGGAAAACGGGACGCCAGTGGAACCCTTCACGCATCTCCAAGGCGCGTTCGATCGCGCCACCGGGGCAACGCCGTTCAAGATTCCCGACGCCTGGATCAAAGCGAAAGACCGGCTCGACATGCGCACCCCGTTCTGCCTGTCCACGAGCAACGACATCGTCGGCGGGAACTCCGGCAGCCCGCTGATCGATGCGCAAGGCAGTATCGTCGGAATCATGTTCGACGGAAACATCCACTCCATCGCCGGCGCCTACTGGTTCGATGCCGCCAAAAATCGCGCGATCGCCGTGCACCCGGCAATCATCCGCGAGGCTCTCGACAAGGTCTATGGGGCGAAATCACTGCTCGCGGAGCTCGAGGGACCATGAGCGATGGGAATGCCCCCAAGGTTGGCCAGGCGAGTGAGCCCGGCGAATACGATCCGGCCATGCTGGCCCTGCTGCAGATCATCTGGGGCGAAGGTTTCTTGTCGCCGGGCGGTGCCGAGGAAGTCGCCCGCTTGCTGGAGGGCAGCGATATCGGCAACTGTAAGGTGCTCGATATCGGCTGCGGGCTGGGAGTCATCGACGAGCTGCTCGTGAGGCAGTACCGGGCGCGCTCGGTGGTCGGAATCGACATCGATCCGGCACTGCTCGCCTTCATGCAGCAGCGTATCGAGCGAGCGGGACTCGCCGATCGAATTCACGCGCAACGCGTACAGCCGGGTCCGTTGCCTTTCCCCGCAGCAAGCTTCGATGTCGTGTTCTCCAAGGATTCCATGGTGCAGATTCCCGACAAGGCGGCGATCTTTGCAGAAATCCTGCGCGTGTTGCGGTCGGGCGGACGCTTCGTTGCGAGCGACTGGCTACGCGGCGGATCGGGCGGGTATTCGCCCGAAATGATGAAATTCTTCCGCCTCGAAGGCATTGCGTACAACATGGCGAGTCTCGAGGAGAGCGCGGCGGCGCTGCGCACCGCGGGTTTCGTCGACGTCGAGGTTCGCGACCGTCACGGCTGGTATCTGCCTCTGGCACAGCGTGAACTCGAGGCCATGGAAGGCACGCTGCAGCCGATCATCGTCGGCCAGATCGGCGCCGAGCGAGCTCAGCACTTCATCGAGAATTGGCGACAGCTCGTGGTGGTGCTGAGGCGCGGCGAATTGCGCCCGGGCCACTTGAAGGCGGTCAAACCCACCTAGTGCGCCGTGCGCTCAAACCCGCACGTGCAGGGCATTCAAGCCGCGAAACGCAAAATTCGGCCCCCAGTCAGGCTGCTCGTCGACCAGCCGCATGCTCGGAAAGCGGCGGGTGAGAGCACGGATCGATAGCCGCCCTTCCAACCTCGCGAGCGTGCTGCCAAGGCACACATGCGCGTCGCCTCCAAAGGCGAGATGTCGATTATGCGGACGGCGCAGGTCGAGCCGGTCCGGATCGCTGTACTGCCGGGAGTCGCGATGCGCGGCGCCGATCATGAACGTGATCACCGACCCCGCGGGCAGCTGCGTGCCGTGCAACTCGAGGTCCGTCTTGACGACCCGCCCGAAGGCCTGCACGGGACTCTCGTACCGAAGGAGCTCCTCGATCGCGGCGGGCAAGAGGCTCTCGTCATCGAGCAGCTGCCCGTAGGCCTCAGGATGCTTCAACAGCGTGTAGATGCCGTTGCCGATCAGGTTGCGCGTCGTTTCGTGTCCGCCGAACAGCAGCATGACGCACTGCGCATACAACTCCTCCTCCGACATCGCGTCGTCCTCGTCCGTCGCATCCAAGAGAAGGCTCAGAAGATCGTCCTTGCGCGCGCCTCTTCGCTCGCGAATGGTCTGTGCGAAATAACTCTCCAGCTCGCGAATTGCCTGCTGAGCCAATCGCGCACGCTCCGGCGGCCGGCGCAGATCTCCCATCCACAGCGCGATGTCGTTCGACAGCACGACGCATCGATCATGGAGTTCCTCGGGCAATCCGAGCAGCTCGCAAATGACCCGCACCGGCAGCGGATAGGCGAAGTCCTTGATGAGATCGATCGTCTCGCGGCCGCGCACGTCATCGAGCAGGCGATCGATGATACCGTCGACTTTGTGCCTGAGGCCCTCGGTGACACCCGGCGTGAACCCGCGATTCATCACTTTTCGAAGCTCCGAATGGCGCGGTGCGTCCCGCAGCAACAGCCAGCGCTGCATGTGCCGCACCAGATCGTCGAACTCGGCCAGGGCATCGCCGGCAACCGCGACCATCACAGATGCCGGTCGCACCGACGACAGCCGCATATCGCGCATGACCGTGGCGCAAGCCTGGTAGCCGAAGAGCAACCACATGCCGGGTCGGCCGACGAAGGGCTGCAGCGCAGCTCCGGCGAGATGCTGCCGATAGGTCGGGTAGGGGTCGCGCTGAAATTCGGGAGAAAAAAGCGCGGCGGGAGTTGCCGGGTCATTCGCTGTCGCTTGCATCGATCCTCCTTGAACGTACGACCGGGTCTCGCGTGCCCAATCCTCTCACTGCCGCGCGATGGCCGGCCGCCGCCCGCGCAACACGAACTTCTGGATCTTTCCGGTCGCGGTCTTCGGCAGCTCGCTCACGAAATGAAAACCGCGCGGGACCTTGAAGTGCGCGAGCGCTCCGCGCGCGAAGTCGTGCAACTCGGCCTCGGTCACCTCGACCTCCGGACGCAGCACGATGAACGCGTGCGGAGTCTCGCCCCATTTTTCATGCGGCATGCCGACCACCGCAACCTCGAGCACCGCGGGGTGGCGCAGCAGAGCGCCCTCGACCTCGATCGATGAGATGTTCTCCCCACCGCTGATGATGACGTCCTTGTAGCGGTCGCGCACTTCCACATAGCCATCCGGGTGGATTACGGCCGCGTCTCCGGAATGAAACCAACCTCCTGCGAATGCGGCCGCCGTGGCTTCGGGATCGTTGTAATAGCCGCGCATCACAGCGTTGCCCCGCGCGATGATTTCGCCGAGCGTCGCGCCGTCTCGCGGCACATCGTGCATGTCGCCATCGACCACACGCAGTTCACCGGAGGTGATGAGTTCGACCCCCTGGCGAGCTTTGACGACGGCTCGAGCGGCGCCGGACAATGGCACATGCTCGGGCAGCGACTCGCAGATGGAGATGAACGGCGAGGTCTCGGTCAGTCCGTAGGCATGGATGATCTCCCACCCGAGTTCCGCCTCCATGCGCTCGATGGTCGCGGCCGCCGGCGGCGCACCGGCAGCGAACACGCGCACCCCCCGCCGCACCTGCCGGCGCATCGGCTCCGGGCCATTTGCGATGCCGATGAGAACCGTCGGTGCCGCGCACAGATGCGTGACGTGCTCGCGATTGATGTGCTCATAGATCGCGAGTGGCTCGACCTTGCGCAAGCACACATGGCCCGCGCCGGCCGCCGTGACCGTCCAGGTGAACGTCCAGCCGTTGGCATGGAACATCGGCAGCGTCCACAGATAGCGGTCCGACGGCGTCATCGGGGAATGCACCAGGGCGCCCACCGAATTTATCCAGGCGTTGCGGTGCGTGATCATCACGCCCTTCGGCCGCGAAGTCGTGCCGCTCGTGTAATTGATCGATAGTAGATCCGTCTCCGCAATATCGACGGCCGGCGCGAGGGGCGGATTGTCTTGAAGCAGCGCCTCGTACTCGAGCCAGCCCGCGCTTTCGCCTTCGAGCGCGACGAAGTGTCGCACGCCCGGCATGCGCTCGCGAACGCTGTCGATCAGATCGAGGTAATCGGAGTGCACACAGAGTACTTTTGCACCGCTGTGGCCGGTCATATAGACGAAGTCGTCGGCCGTGAGCCGGTAGTTCATCGGCACGATCACGGCGCCCCGCTGCGGAATCGCATAGAACTGTTCGAGGTGCTGGTGAGTATTCGGCGCAATGGTCGCGACGCGATCGCCCTTCCCGACCCCGAGTCCGGCCAGCGCGGCGCTCCACCGATCGCAGCGCTCGCCGAACTGCCCGTAGGTGAGTCGAACGTCGCCGTCGATGACGGCTTCCCGTCCGGCATACAATTTTCGCGCGCGGCGTGCGAACTCCAGCGGCGTGAGCGGCGTCTCCATCGGTGTTTCACTCCCCCTCGATCGTTTTCAACATGAGTAACATATTGAAAATACTACGTTTTTTCCATGCGTTGCCGCCCCCTACCCGGGCTTGGATGCCTGGCGCGCGTCTAGATCATATGACAATCATTCTGCGTATATTGGGAAACTGATCGGCGGCCTCGCGGACGGAGAATAGTTCGATGGAAAGCCTGTGTGCACCTCGCTCCAAACTGCCCGACGTGGGCGTCACCATCTTCACGGTGATTGCGCAACTCGCGGCGGAGCACAACGCCCTCAACCTATCGCAGGGCGCGCCGAATTTCCCCTGCGATCCCCGGCTCGTCGATGCAGCGGCACGAGCGATGCGTGCCGGCTACAACCAGTACGCCCCGATGGCCGGCATCCCCGCGCTCCGCGAGGCGCTCGGCGAGAAGTTCGCCCGGCTCGCAGGCGCCCGCTACGATGCCGAAGACGAAATCACGGTGATGGGGAGCGCGAGCGAAGGGCTGTACGCATCGATCAGCGCGCTCGTGCATCCGGGTGACGAGGTGATTTACTTCGAACCGGCATTCGACAGCTATGCACCGATCGTGCGGCTGCAAGGTGGTTCGCCGCTTGCGATCAAGCTGTCGCAGCCCGGCTTCAGGGTCGACTGGGACGAAGTGGCCGCAGCACTCTCGCCGCGCACCCGGATGATCATCGTTAATACCCCGCACAACCCCACCGCGACCGTGTTCGGCGCCGGCGACATCGCACGGCTCACCGCATTGACCCGCGGCACCGGCATCGTGATTCTGTCCGACGAGGTCTATGAACATGTGATATTCGACGGCGCCGTGCACCACAGCATGGCACGCCATCCGGCGCTGGCCGAGCGCAGTGTGATCGTGTCCTCCTTCGGCAAGACGTACCACGTGACCGGCTGGCGCGTCGGGTACTGCCTCGCCCCCGCCGCATTGATGAGCGAGATCCGCAAGGTTCACCAGTTCATGGTGTTCGCCGCCGATACCCCGATGCAGTACGCATTCGTCGACGCACTCGCAGATGAGCGAAGCTACCTCGGATTGTCCGCGTTCTACCAGAAAAAGCGCGATCTGCTGGCCGGTGCACTCGCAGGATCGCGTTTCGAATTGCTGCCGAGCGAAGGCAGCTTCTTCATGCTGGCGCGCTTTCGCGGTTTCTCGGACGAGAGCGACGGCGATTTCGTGCTGCGGCTGATCCGCGATGCCGCGGTCGCCACGATTCCGCTGTCGGCGTTCTACACCGACGGCACCGACCACGGCCTGATCCGCCTGAGCTTCGCGAAGGACGATGCGACCCTTCTCGAGGGAGCCCGCCGCCTGTGCTCGGTTTGAGCGTGGCCGCAAATCTCGTCCAACCGATCATTGGCGCTCGCAAACGTAATGGTATTTCCACGCTCCCTGAGCGTCCTTCCCGGACAGCGGGCCCTGCAGGGTCTTGCCGTCCTTGGAAACGTTGAACGTGCCTGTTTCGACCCATTTCCCCGATTTCTTGAAGACATACTTGATCGTTCTGGGACTGAGGTACGTCGCGGTCACCGAATCGGCTTCCGCGCCTCCGCTCACCGGAACGGACTTGCCGTCGACCGCCGTCGTGAATTCCAGGTGATTGACCGCACCGGATCCGTTCCCCTCAACATAAACGATCACCTCATGGAGCGCTCCATCGCCCGCCTCGGTGACGGTCATCGTGAGGCTCTTGAGCGCGGGACCCGGATCGAACGTGGACTTCTCCACATTGAGCGCCCATTTGCCCGCGAATGGGTTCGAAGCGGCCGAGGCCGTCGGATTCAGTATCGTCACTGCCGCTGCGGCCGTGAATGCCAGTGTCCGCGCCGAGGTCCTTCGTGTCATGAAAATCCTCCCCCTTATCGTAGATTCCATCTCTGGAACTTCACCCGCTAGTACCGGCAGGTGCTCTCCCTGGTGGATACATCGAATTGAATCGGTTTGTCGGTCTGCGGAATGAGGGCCATGGCGGCATAATGCCCCGGCTCCGGGGATGACGGGCAGCTTGCGGGCCCTGCCACGGAGACATGAACTCGAATTTCATTTGCCATGTCGGTCACGGAATCGAATTTTACGTCGACCGGGCCGTGCGGCTTGTAGCCGGCGCTGGCGACGAGCAATGTGTAGCGCGCAAAATCGACGGTCGGTAGGGGCTCGACGACGTCCGTCAACTTGTCCAGCCACGCGTTCCAATCCTGCGCCGATCGAATCACGAAGTTGGATCGCGCATCGGGCAGCCCGAGCGTGGGCGCAACGGGCAGAACTTGAAAATCGATTTTTCCGTCTTCCGCTCTCGCGCTCGCACCCGCGCCGAGCGCCCACACGATCAGGATAATGCCAATCGGCCTGAACACATTGTGATCCTCGTTACCCCGCATCGCTCCGCTACTGCCGATCCCCCTGGTCCTTCAGCTCCGTTTAGTTTGGCATCCGATGCACCACGTGGTCAAAACACCGGCACCGGCCGGCGAGCCATCGGCTCACCGCGCGGTGCCCGGCATTTGATGGCACGTCGCGCAGCCGGCGACCGGCCCATGGCGCGTCAGCGTCGCTTCGGGATTGCGGTGGCAGGCGAAACAGAAACCGTGGAACCGCGCCTCGACACCTGCTTTGAGGTCCGTTCGGCTGGCGCTGCGGTGGCACCGCACACAGGAATCCCAGCCGGTTCCATCCGCGTAGTTGTGGTGGCATTTGAGACAGTTGATTGCGCCGTGCTTGCCGTGAGGGAAATCGAGCGGGATGGAGTTGGCGCGCCGCAGGACCGGCTCGCGGAGCGCAGAGCCCACGGCGCCCCGGAACAGTCCCGCGAGAGCGACCGCCATCAACGCAACGGCGGCTACGACGAGTGCCGAATGGCGCCCGAATACGAACTGCCGCCGCACGGTGGATCGGCGGCCGGCGCCATTGCTTCGGCGGCGGGCGCGCAGCAGCATCAGCAGCGCACCGATCGCGACCGCAAGGAACAATGCGCGGCGGCCACGACCGTTGACGTACCTATCCGTCGCAACGACGTGAATGGCGATCAGGAGGGCCGTCAGGCAGCCGAGGATCACATGCACGGCCTGAAAACCACGGTGGCTCGCCCACAGACGCCGGCGTACGCCGGCGACCGAGCTGAGCACCAGGATCAGGAGCGTGACGATCGCCGCAATCCCCGAGAACTGGTAGAGGGGCATCGTCGGCTTCAGGTACTCGACGACGGTGCGGTCGACGAGAACGAGACCTGCAATATGCAGAATGGCCGCCACCAGCGCCGCCCAGCCGATGAATTGATGCCAGTCCAACGACAGCAGAGTGGGCGGCACCGAATCCCTGGGACGGACCGGCGCCCCGCAGAGTGCGATGCAGGCAAGTCCGCTCGCCAGTCCCGCCATCTGCGAAAGCTCCCAGCCCCAGCCGACCCAGCCGCCGAGCACCGGCAGCGCAGCGGCCAGGAGAAGGCCCACTCCCCAGAAGGCATAACGGCGATCCAGATCTCTTACGCGCATCGCGTCCGCATTGTCGCCCCTCAAAGCGATGCGTGTCGCCTATCATCATGATCAACGGATGCCATCTGCGATAGAGTAGCTCGAACACTCAGTTCATCTTTAAGAGCGACGAGGCATGAGCGAGGCAAGTCCAACCGGCATTCCCTCTGTCGATGACCTGGAACCACGAAGACGTCTGCGCACGCGATTGGGTCGCATCGGCGTCTGGTCATTGGAGTTACGGTTTGGGGATCCCGGTCAGGCGGTAGATGCAGCAGCTGAACTCGATGAGCTTGGCTTCGGGGCGCTCTGGATACCGGGCGGCGTCGGCGGCGATGTATTGGGAGATGTCACTCGACTCCAATCCGCCACCCGGAACACGGTGATCGCCACCGGTATCCTCAATATCTGGAAGCACGACCCCCGTGAGGTCGGTGCATGGTGGAGCGCGCTTCCCGCCCACCGAAAGGAGCGCGTGCTGCTCGGTCTCGGGGTGAGTCACGGTCCCCTCATTGGCGAAACCTATCGCAAGCCCCTCACAGTCATGGCCGCGTATCTCACGCAATTGTCCGCCCAGGGCCTGCCCGCGATGAATCTGTGCCTGGCGGCGCTGGGACCGAAGATGCTGGAACTGTCGCGCGACCGCACCGCCGGGGCGCATCCCTATCTCGTTACGCCTGAACATAGCGCCATGGCGCGAGAGCTGCTCGGTCCCGATGCCTTGCTCGCGCCCGAGCAGGGGGTTGTGCTCGAGACGCACCCGGGGCGGGCACGTCAACTCGCCCGGCAGGCCATGGTGCGTTACGTACTCCTTCCCAACTACGTGAACAGTTGGCGGCGGCTGGGTTTTACCGAGGATGAGATATCGAGTGTCAGCGATCGGCTGATCGACGCGCTCTTCGCTTGGGGCGGAATGGATAGGATAGCCGACCGAGTGAATGCCCATCTTGCGGCGGGCGCCGACCACGTCTGCCTGCAGGTGATCAGCGGCGCGGGCGCTCCCGATGTCGGTGCGATACGTCCAGCATGGCGCGAATTGGCTGCGGCGCTGTTATAGGAGCCGGCGATCGCCGCTCCGGCGACTGGAGAGGGAAGATGACAGAAGGCGAGAGATTGCTCGCGATCGAGGAGATCAAACAGCTCAAGGCGCACTATTTCCAGTGCGTCGATTGCAAGGATTGGAAGGGATTTCTCGAGGTGTTCGCGTCCGACGTGGAGTTCGACCACCGTAATTCGTTCAAGGCCGTCGATCCGATTTCGGGCGCTTCGCGCGTCTATGGCAGACCCGAGCTGCTCGCGGAGATCGACACCAGCGGCTGGAAGATGAAGGGCCGCGATCAGATTGCGGCCAACGGCTCAGCGCAGTTCGCGGATGTCTGCACGGTGCATCAGGGCTTCAACCCACAGATTACGATCCACTCCCGCGGTGAGGCCAGTGGGATCTGGGCGATGCACGATGTGCTGCGTTTCCCGCCAGGCGGCGCGATCGAGGAAATTCGTGGCTATGGTCATTATCACGAAACGTATCGCCGGATCGACGGCCGCTGGGTGATCCAGACGTCCACGCTGACCCGGCTGCGGATAGACGTGTGCTGAAGGAGAGATTGCAGATGCGCTTGCACAACAAGATCGCCGTCATCACGGGCGCAGGGTCGGGCATGGGCAGGGCCATGGCCGAGATGTTCGCTGCCGAAGGTGCCAAGCTCGTCTGCGCGGACATCAGCGGCCAGCAGAATGCGGTCGCGGCGGCTCTGGGGGATGCGGCGGTTGGCGTTCATGCCGATGTGGCGATGGAAGCCGACGTCCGGAACATGATTGCCCTCGCCGAGCAGAGATTCGGGCGCGTCGACATCCTCTGCAACAATGCCGGCTTCGGCGGCAGCATGGCGCCTCTCCACGAGCAGACCGCCGAGAGCTGGGACCGCGTCCATTCGGTGAACCTGCGGGGCGTGTTCTTCGGCATGAAGTATGGCGTGATCTCGATGTTGAAGACGGGTGGCGGCGCCATCGTCAACACGACATCGGCGGCCGGTATCACCGGTTGGAAGCATCACAGCATCTATGGCGCCGCCAAGGCCGGGGTGAACCAAATGACCAAGGCGGCCGCGCTGGACTATGCCGACAACAACATCCGCGTGAACGCAGTCGCCCCCGGCACGATCTGGACCGGCCTCGTCCCGGCATCCAAGGAGAATCCCGTCCCGCCACCCGGCATCCGCAGGCTGCCGGGAATTCCGATCGACCGCTGGGGCCTGGCGAGCGAGATCGCCGCTGCGGCGCTGTTTCTGGCAAGCGACGAAGCTTCTTACATCACCGGCGTCATACTGCCGGTGGATGGCGGCTATACGATCGGCTTTTCCGGCATGGGCGCGGAACACCCGGGGGCGTCGAGCGCTTGACTCTGCTCCATGGTGACCAGGATGAGAACATGAAAAAGTCGGACGCGAGCCAAGGCCAGTCGGCATCGGAGCTCATCTCGAAAAGAATCGCCGAACTCGGGGACTGGCGCGGGGAGACCCTCGGCAGAATGCGCAAGCTCATCAGGGAAGCAGACCCGGACGTCGTCGAGGAGTGGAAGTGGATGGGCACTCCGGTTTGGTCGCACGACGGCATCCTCTGCACCGGCGAATCCTACAAGAAGGTCGTGAAGCTGACCTTCGCCAAGGGCGCTTCTCTGAAGGATCCGGCCCGTCTCTTCAACTCGAGCCTCGACGGGAACGTACGCCGCGCGATCGACATCCACGAAGGAGAAGACGTTGACGAGTCCGCCTTCAAAGCGCTCGTTCGCCAAGCGGTCGCCCTCAACAGCTCCGGCAAGTCGAAACCTTCGAAGAAGGCGAAGTCCTGAGCTTTTCGCCCGAAACTCGAATTCACTCCCTAACTCCGGTATCTCTCTAAAATAAATTGCAGGATTCCGGGCGACGATCAGTCGGGCTGCGTATGCCTGTTACCGTTGTCGGCCTGCCCGAGCGCAGGGAGGTACCGGCCGAAGTTCAATTCGAAGTCGCTCGGAACGCCATAACCGATGTCGCGGATCTTGGCGCGGCACGCCTGTGCACCGGGCAAGGCCAGCAATGGGAAGAACAAGTCGGTGCTCGACTGAAGCTCGGCAGCTGTCGGCGTCCCGAACCGATTGATCTGGGCCTTCGCCACGGCCAGCGTTTCACGGTCGAACGAGGCCAGACGCCCAACGAGCGCATCGACAAACGAGTCGAGGTCGGCATCGTCCAGCGTGCGGTTCACCCAGCCATAGCGCTCGGCGATATCAGCATCGAAATCGTCGCCGCTGAGAACGATCTCGAGTGCCCGCGAGCGGCCGACCAAGCGCGGGAGCCACTCCAGCGCGCCGCCGCCCGGGACCAGTCCGACGCCGACCTCGGGGTTGCCGAATAGGGCGCTTTGCCGGCTGGCGAAGCGCATGTCGCAGGCCAGCACGAACTCGTTACCGATGCCGCGCGTGCGGCCGCGAATCTTGGCGATGCTCACGACCGGCGCGGACGAGAGGCGCAGCACAAAGTCGCGCCAAAGGCCCAGCACTTCTGGCCGTTCAGCTGCCTTGGCTACGTCGAGATGGGCGATGAAGAAATCGGGATTCGCCGATTGGAACACCACGACCTTCACGGACGTTTCCGCCTCGAGGTCGGTCATCAGCGCTCCCAATTCAGCGATCGTTGTGGGAACAAACATGTTGATCGGCGCGTTGCTGAAGGTGACTGTCCAGCGGCCCGAACAGGTGCGGTCGGTGTTGAACTGCGAAGGGTCAGGCATGGCGCATCTCCTACGTCGATTGGCGGATCAGTCTTGCGCTCAAGCTGACCTCGGGACACGGTAGCTTGCAATCGTACGTTGGTATCGGTCGGTACCGCAGTATCGGGTGCCTGGCTCGCTATCCGCGAGACGCTGGCGGTCGGCCGATCGGTGGATTGAGGCAACAGGCCCTCGAAGGATTATGGCTCCTTCCTTGTTGCGCGCCTGGGCCGCGATCTCGTCGCCGACGTGACAACCGCACCGACCTCCTTCAATGTGATCGTGCCGGGTATGTGCTGTTTGCCCCAACGCACAAACGCGAGCAACACTTCGCCTAGCGCGTTGCCCTTTGGGGTCAGCGTGTACGTGTACCGCACTGGATGCTGCTGATAGGGGGTGCGGTTGACGACGCCGGCACCGACCAACCGTTCGAGGCGATCAGCAAGAATGTTGGTTGGAATGCGTTCCGGCGAAAGCACAAGCTCGCCGTAGGTGCGCTTGCCGTGCAGCAGGTCGCGCACCACGAGCAGCGACCACTTGTCACCCACGATGTCGAGCGAGTTGGCGATCGCGCAGCGGGAACGCGCTAAAGGCTTTGCGGTAGTCATTTGGTTCTCCACGCGTTGAAATCGAGTGACTTGCGACATGCAAGTCATTGTGCTACGGTTGCCAGACACTTGCAAAATGCAAGTCTGGTAAGAGGAGCGCGTCATGACTGAAATGGTCCTTCCCCAGCCTGCCGAGGCTCAGCCCAGTGGGAGAGGCGGCATCCGCCTCGCCGTGCTGATCACGCTGACCGTCTGGCTCCTACTCGTCGTGGCCTTCGGTGCCGCCGGCGCATTCGTCGGGCCGCCCGGGGCACCTCCCCTGGCCATTGCGATAGGCGCTTCGGTGCCGCTGGGGCTCTTTTTCGCGTTGCTGCAGCTTTCGAAATCCTTCCGTGGGTTTGTGCTCTCGCTGGATCTTCGGCTCATCGCGGGAATGCAGGCCTGGCGATGGGCCGGTATGGGCTTCCTCTTCCTCTATTCATACAAGGTTCTCCCGGCGGTGTTCGCCCTGGCGGCGGGTCTCGGAGACATGGCCATCGGGGTTACGGCCCCGTGGATAATTCTTGCCTTGGTGCGGCAGCCCGGTTTTGCCGCCAGTAACAGATTCATCGGTTGGAATGTCCTCGGCATAGCAGACCTGCTCACCGCGGTAGGCATCGCCGCCGTGAGCACCGTCTTTGAGACCGGGGCGCCTGGAGAGATCAGCGTCGCACCGATGTCGACACTGCCGCTGGTCCTGATCCCGGAAGTCGTCGTGCCGTTCTTTCTCATCTTGCACACTGTGGCGCTGATGCAGTGCCGGCAACTTAGCCGCAGCCGAATATAAGGGCCACAAGGTGCGCGCGCCGTACGTCCCGTGCGCACTCCGGTCCATGCGATAGGCGCGCTTGCGTCGTGATCGCCATGCAGCACCAACGCAGGGATTTTGATCGTTTCAACATCGGAACGAAAATCGGCAGAGAATTGGAAACGTGTCCAACCGAACTATCTGGGAGTAGCAATGCCTGCTGATTTCTCAACCGCAGCCATCGAGGCCGTATCCGCACCAGCAAGGGCGCCTGTGTTTACATTCCCAGAGCCCCTCGCGTCACTGATGAAGGATCGAATCAGGCATCCTCTCGGTGCCCATTTCGGGATTACCAATTTCGGAGTGAACTTGACATACCTGCCACCGGGGAGCGTCTCGGCGCCGCGCCATTCCCATTCGCATCAGGATGAATTTGTGTACATTCTTGAGGGCACGCCCATCTTGGTAACGAGTGCCGGTGAGATGCCACTGCGTCCTGGTATGTGCGCGGGCTTCAAGGCGGGAAGTGACAATGCCCATCAGCTTCGCAATAGAAGCGATACCATGGCCGTTTATTTGGAAATGGGCGACCGAACGGCCGGCGACGTCGTGACCTACCCTGACGACGACATCAAGATTGATAAGATGCCGGATGGTCGGCTTCAGGTTGTTCGCAAGGATGGCTCACCGTACTGAGGCTATGCCGATGGCGCGCTTGACTGCGCGGAGCAACTCCGGCGCACGCTGCACCTCGTCGAGTGTAATCGGGCCGGGGCCGCCTACCAGCACCTCCGGATCGTGTTGCGCAGCGTCGAGCACGTCCAGATCGTCGAGCGCAGGGTCTTCATGTTGTGAATGATGGTCATTCACGGCGCGGCTGATCAAGCGATGACGGTAAAATTCCGTTATGACGATGCGCGACGATTTTTTGACCCGAAGCGGGGAGAAGGTTTCGAATCATTAAATGTTGACGCGGAAGCGGCTGCCGTTATACTGAAGTATATGCTTCAGTATCAGATCGATGATCTTTTCCATGCCCTGGCCGCGCCGGGCCGCCGGGCCATGGTGGACCGCTTGGCCAGGGGCTCAGCCACGCTTAGCGAGCTGGCGGAGCCCATGGACATGACCTTGACCGCCGTGACCCAGCACCTGCGCATCCTGGAGGCCAGCGGCTTGGTGCACTCTTATAAGCAGGGGCGTACGCGACATTGCCGCCTGCGCTTTGGGGCCATGGATCAAGTGACGAAATGGATCGAGCGGCGCAAGGCCCTGTTGGAGAGCCGTCTGGACCGCCTGGGCGAGCTGCTTGAAGAGGATGAGGCGGCAGAGAGGAAGAGGCGCCAATGAAAGCTAAGCATGCCCTGATCCACGACACCTTCACGCTGGAGCGCCGCTATCCGTCCGCGCCAGCCAAGGTCTACCGTTATTTCTCCGAGCCGGAGTACCGCAAGCGCTGGTTCGGTTCCACCGAAGAGTGGAGCCAGCGTTCTCACAGCCTGGACTTCCGCGTGGGAGGCCAGGAGCTGGAGCAAGGCGCGCCTCCGGGCGGCCCCCTCATCACCTACGACAGCCGGATCCTGGATATCGTGCCAGGCGAGCGCATCATCAATAGCTACGTCCTGGCCGCCGCCGGCCAGCGCTTCTCGGTCTCGCTCTCCACGGTGGAGTTCTTGCCCGACGGGACAGGGACCTTGATGCGCGTGACCGAGCACGGCGCGTACTTTGACGGCAACCCTGAGGGCCCCCAGAGGCGGGTCCATGGCATCGGCGAGCAGTTGGACCTGCTGGGCCGGGTGCTGCAAAAAGACCAAGACTGAACCTCTCCTTCAAGGATCCAGCATGCCTAAGCTCGTCGCCCGTTGTATCACCATCTCGTTGGACGGATTCTCCGCCGCCAAAGGCCAAGCGCTCGATGCGCCCTTTGGTAAGGACGGCATGCGCCTGATGGAGTGGGCCTTTGCCACCAAGTACTTCGCCGAGATGACCGGTCAAGAGGGCGGTGCCGAGGGCCTCGACAACGATTTCCTCGTCCATTCTGACGACAACATCGGCGCCACCATCATGGGCCGCAACATGTTCGGCCCGCAGCGCGGCCCCTGGCCCAACGAGGACTGGAAAGGCTGGTGGGGGCCGAACCCGCCCTATCACCACCCTGTCTTCGTGCTCAGCCATCACAAGCACTCGAGCTTCGAGATGGAAGGAGGCACCAGCTTCAGTTTCGTCAACGATGGCATCGAGTCCGCTCTAAAGCAGGCCTTTGCGGCGGCCAAGGGCAAGGACGTTCGTATCGGAGGGGGCGCTTCCACGGTCAGCCAGTATCTGAAGGCTGGCCTAGTGGATGAGCTGCATTTCGCACTGGTGCCGATGTTGCTGGGCAGCGGCGAAAGGATCTTTGAGGGATTGGATGGGCTCTCGGATAGCTACGAGGTAGCCGCGTACATCCCCTCGAAGACCGTCGCTCACGTGCGCATCGCCAAGAAGACTAGGTGATGGGAGCCGGGACGATCTCACTCAATAGTCTCCAGCACTCGTAATCTCTTGAAAACTCTTTCTCGTTGCACCACCTGAATTTTTACCGTCAGGTTGACCGTCAGCGTCAGCTCCAGATCAAGCGGGAAAAGTTGTTTCGGCAATTGGGTGCCGGCCGCTCGTCGCGTCCGGTGGTCACAAGTGAGCAGATAAAGAGAAGTCGCGCCCGCCCGTAGCAAGACACGGGGGTCATCGCTCGTCGGCAATTGCATTGCTGATAGCAATTCGACGTCTTGGACCGCAGTTTGTGGAGTCAACCGGGCGATCACGTAGTCTTCCCCGGCGATAGTGGGCGATAGTCACCGATAGACCCCGTCACTCCCACTCAATTGTCTCCGGCACCTATAAGCATCGCGGGATTTCTTCTGAGAGTAAGCGAAATTTACCGTCACATTTACCGTAAATAAATGTCGCTTGAGAGCGATAGACGGAGATAGATGCGGAAACGGTCGAGGCGCTCTGGCGACCCTGCGGCGCAAGCTGCGATCATCGCGAAGGGATGAATCGATTGTCGCAGGCGTCCTCGTAGGACTCCCCATGTTGTAACCCTATGATATGAGTCGATCGGCAAAACGGAGCCACGTTTCTGTGCCCACGGCGAGGTTCACTAGATGAAGCGAGAAGATGTTCAGTGCCGCCCCCCAAGCGAGCACGGGATGCACTCGGCGGCTCCGTACAGCATCAAGGACAACGCAAGCTATGACGCACAAATCGGTCAGAACCAAAGAAGCAAGGAAGTTCTGACTGATATAATCGATGGGTATACGCGACATGGGAGGCCACAGAAGACTCAGCGTGCCGAGTAGCATGAGGCGCTTGTGGGCATCTCCATGACGACGCATGAGAATGGCTGAACCCACGAATCCAGCGAAAAGCAGGAATATAAAAAGATCAGCGCCAAGTAGCTGAAGAAGAAAGACGTGATCTTCGGGATTGGTCTGCGGTGTTTTCACCAGATGAATTAGTGTTGTTACTCCAATAATGACGATCAACACCGCAAGTACTCCACCGAATACACCAAGCCGACGGTGCAAGACCGTATGGTGAGATGCGATCAAAAAGGACTGCAGAACAAACAACCCAAACCAGAGAGTCAGTGCGAGTCCATGAAGGTGCACCAGCCAGGTCAAAGCGGGGGTATCGAAGAGCGACTTTAGATAATAGGTGCGAGCAAATCCTATAAACACAATTACGGCGGCGGCGATTGCGATCCAAACGTAAAAGCTTCGCCGGATGCAATGACGCTCGCTAATTGACGCAGAAGCGGATGGGGACATATGAATTCCTAGTTTGGTTCGTGGGATAATTGATAATTGCGAAAGGTGCATAGCCGACGCATTCAGGCGACTCGAGCGATTTGGCCGTCCGCCTAAGCTCGACGATGGGCATCGCGGAGCTGATCAAGACGCTCAAGGCTGGGGCGTGCAGCATCCGTCGGGCTGGACGGTCGAAAGCATGAACAATGGATGGAAAGTCCGGGTCAATCAGGGCCCTTGACTCATCCGGCACTGGAACCCTCTCCTCTAAAGTCATTGTTCTTCCTCAAACATGAAAGAATCACCGCTATTTCGGTCGTGTCGGGACCCCGCGCCGTGAAACGGTGCTCCTAGACAGCCGCCGAAGTCCTGAGGACGTGCTGAATCAGGCTGAGGAAACGCTAAAAAGCATTGTCCGGCGATTGGGCAGCAGCCCGGTCGCGCGGGGAGGCTCGCCATCCTGGGCCGATCGAACCGCTATACTGCGTCCGTCGATCGACTCTGGCGGCCCATATGTCCACGAACTGTCTGGCTGGTCACAGCCAATGAAGGAGACGGAGCGTCCCGTGATCCTTATCGGCGCATGGCGGGTCGATGCCGCGCGCGAACAGATCTCCAAAGACGGTTTGACCGTGAAGCTCGAGCGCCGGTCGATGCAACTGCTCCTCTGCCTCGCCGACCACCCGGGGCAGATACTCAGTGTGGACGAGCTGCTGAATCGGGTCTGGGCGGGTGTCGTGGTCACGCCGGATTCGGTCTATCAGGCTGTGGCGTCCCTTAGGCGCATCCTCGGCGATGACGCAAGCGAGCCAACGTACATTGCGAATATTCCGCGCCGCGGCTACAGCCTGGTGGCGCTGGTGGCCCCATGGGTTGACCAGCCCGCGACCGCAGCCGAGAGCAAGCAACCACCCCTGAGCGCCGTGAAGATCCGCGCGCGCTCGCGGTGGACAGCCATAGGGTCTGTTCTTGCGCTCATTCTCGCGCTGGGCTTTCTCGTGAAGGAAACGCGCCGGCCTTTGAGGACCGTCGGGGAAGAAACGCCGTCAGCGCCGGTTGCTCGAGCCACTCTGGTCGCGCAGCGGGCGGTTCCCGCAAACTCCATCGCGGTCCTCCCGTTTGTTGATCTCAGCGAAAAAAAAGACCAGCAGTACTTTGCGGATGGGATGGCCGAGGAAATCATTGCCCGGCTCGTTCGGGCTCCTGATCTTCGCGTGCCGGCAAGGACCTCTTCATTCTACTTCAAGGACAAATCGTCGACGGTTGCCGATATCGCCGTCTCGCTCGGCGTCGCAAACGTGCTCGAGGGCAGCGTCCGAAGCTCCGGAAATCGTGTGCGAGTGACGGCACAATTGGTGCGCGCTGATGACGGCTATCAAGTCTGGTCCCAGAGTTATGATCGAGAATTGCGTGACATCTTCGAAGTGCAAGATGATATAGCGACCGACATCGCGACGGCATTGCAAATATCCTTGGCCGGGGGACCTCTGAGCCGGGAGCGTGGCGGGACTCAAAATCTGGACGCATACCGACTCTACCTTCGAGCTCGTTCGTCTGTCACGGCGGATAGCACGACGATCACGATCAAGAGCGCTCAACGTATGCTGAGGCAGGCGATCAAGCTTGACCCGAGATTTGGGCTCGCCTGGGCCCAGCTCGCGAGCTTCTCGGTGCCGTTGGTCAACAATGGCGACTTAGCGCCCGCCGAGGGGTATGCAGAGGCTCAGCGTCTCGCGTTGCACGCCATCGAGATCAGTCCAGGGGTGGCCGAGCCCCATGCTCTACTCGCTTATCTGTACCGTGCTCGGGACTGGGATTGGACCGCCGCCCGTACGGAACTTCGATTGGCGCTGAACGCCGATCCGGCCGATCCGTTAAGTCTGATGCTCGACGGCATGTTGTCGATGACGCTCGGGCAGCACGAAAAGGCGGAGCATCAGCTGCGCGCGGCGGTCGAGCGTGACCCATTATTTGACTACGCCAATTTCAACTTGGGCAATGAGCTTTATCTTCAGGGTAAGTACAGCGAGGCCGAAGCAACATTTCGTCGCCTTCTGGACATCTCGCCGCGATTTCAATGGACCCGGCCATATCTTGCGAAGACGCTGCTCGCGCAAGATAAGCCATCGGCTGCGCTCGACGAACTACAGCCAATCGACGCAGACGCCGCTAAATTGGATTACCTGCCCATGGTGTTGCTCGCGAATGGCCGCGCGCCTGAGGCGGAAGCAGCGTTGCAGAAGCTGATCGCGCAGCACGCTGCGACCGACGCATTCTACATCGCGATGACCTACGCCCGTCGGAACGACAAACAACTCGCGCTAGAATGGTTCGAGCGGGCACACGCACAAAGAGACCCCGGCCTCATGGAGATGATGGGCGAGCCGCTGCTCAGAAACATATCGGCCGAACCGCGATTTCATGCGATTTTGCGTGCCATGAATCTACCGGATCAAGTGATCGGGCAGGACAGCACGGCATCCGCGTCAGTGATCAGGTCAGGATCCCTTGATCACTCAGCAAATTAAATGGCCGTTTCCGCGGAAACGGCGCGCATCACGATGCTCGATATGCGTTGAATTCCATTGAATGAGGCCCACACGACCTCTTACCGTCAGATTTGCCGTCAAATTGCTCGCTTGAAACGCGTCGCAATCAGCGGTCGGGAGTGGCATGCAGCTTATGAACCAATGAGTTAGCGATCCCGAGTGCGGTGTGCAACGATTGAATATCAATTGTCTCCGGCGCTTGCAACATATTGATAAATATAGGTTCTTTTCGAGGAATACGCCGAACTACTCCCACTCGATGGTCGCCGGCGGCTTTCCGGAAATGTCGTACACGACGCGCGAAATGCCGCGTACCTCGTTGATGATCCGATGCGCGACGCGGTCCAAAAACTCATAGGGTAATCGCGCCCAGCGTGCCGTCATGAAATCGATGGTCTCCACCGCGCGCAGCGCGATCACGTGATCGTAGCGCCGCCCGTCGCCCATCACACCGACCGATCGCACCGGCAGGAAAACCGCGAACGCCTGGCTCACCATGTCGTATAAATCATGGCGCCGCAGCTCTTCGATGAAAATCGCGTCTGCGCGGCGCAGCAGATCGGCATAGGATTTGTGGATTTCGCCGAGGATGCGCACTCCGAGCCCGGGTCCGGGGAAGGGGTGACGGCTCACCATGTCCGACGGCAGATCGAGTGCGAGGCCCAATTTGCGCACCTCGTCCTTGAACAACTCGCGCAGCGGCTCCAACAGCTTGAGCTTCATCTCCCGCGGCAGTCCACCCACGTTGTGATGCGATTTGATCACGTGCGCTTTACCCGTCTTTGCGCCCGCGGACTCGATCACGTCCGGGTAAATCGTTCCCTGCGCCAGCCATTTCACGTCCCGGAGCTTTGCCGCCTCCTCGTCGAACACTTCGATGAAAACGCGCCCGATGATCTTGCGTTTCGATTCGGGATCCGTCTCGCCGGCGAGCGCTTCGAGAAAACGCCGCTCCGCGTCGACGCGAATCACGCGCACTCCCATGTGCTGCGCAAAAGTGGCCATCACTTGATCAGCCTCGCCGAGGCGCAGCAGCCCATGATCCACGAACACACAGGTGAGCTGAGCGCCGATGGCGCGGTGCAGGAGCGCCGCCAGCACCGAGGAGTCGACTCCTCCGGAGAGTCCCAACAGCACCCGGTCGGATCCAACTTGCGTGCGAATGCGCGCCACGCTGTCCTCGATGATGTTGCCGGTGGCCCATGTGGCGGCGCAGCCGGCGATCTCGCGGACGAACCGCCGCAGGATTTCCCCGCCCTGCAAGGTGTGCGTCACCTCGGGATGAAATTGCAAGGCGTACAGGCGCCGTGACTCATCCGCCATCGCGGCCAGCGGCGCGTTGTCGCTCGCAGCGATGACGTTGAATCCCGGTGGTACTTCGACCACGCGATCACCGTGGCTCATCCACACATCGAGCACACGCCGGCCGGCCGCATCGCGATTATCCTCGAGGCCGTCGAACAGGCGCGAGTGACCGATGGGGCGCACCTGGGCCGCGCCGAATTCGCGATGCACGGATAGCTCAACCTGTCCGCCGAGCTGCGCGGCCATGGTTTGCATGCCGTAGCAAATGCCGAGCACCGGCACGCCCAATTCGAACACTTCGGGCGGCGCCGCTGGACCTTTCACCTCGTAAACCGATTCCGGGCCGCCGGAGAGGATCACCGCCTTGGGGTTGAAGCGCGCAATTTCCGCCGCATCGACGTCGCAGGCGTAGATTTCAGAATACACGCCGAGTTCGCGTACGCGACGGGCGATCAACTGCGTGTACTGCGCGCCGAAATCGAGGATCAGAACCCGGTCCGCATGAATGTCGGGCATCAACCGATCCGGTAGTTCGGCGCTTCTTTGGTGATCGTCACATCGTGGACGTGGCTCTCGCGCACGCCCGCGGTGGTGACGCGGACGAATTGCGGGCGAGTGCGCATCTCCTCGATGCTGCCGCTGCCGGTATAGCCCATCGCGGCGCGCAAGCCGCCCGCCAGCTGGTGCAGAATCGCCACCAGGCTGCCTTTGTAAGGCACGCGGCCCTCGATTCCTTCCGGTACGAGCTTCTCCAGTTCGGTGGTCGTATCCTGAAAATAGCGATCGCTCGAGCCATGTGCCTGGGCCATGGCCCCCAACGAGCCCATTCCGCGGTACGCCTTGTACGAGGCGCCCTGGTACAGCTCCACCTCCCCGGGAGACTCCTCGGTACCGGCGAACATGCCGCCGATCATCACGCAGTGCGCGCCGGCCGCAAGCGCCTTGGCGATATCGCCGGAGTAGCGGATACCGCCGTCGCCGATGACCGGAACGCCGGTGCCTTCGAGTGCCTTGGCCACCCGCGAAATCGCGCTCACCTGCGGCACGCCGACTCCCGCCACGATTCGCGTCGTGCAGATCGAGCCCGGGCCGATTCCCACTTTGACGGCATCCGCGCCGTATTTGACGAGGTCGAGTGCGGCTTCCGCGGTCACGATGTTGCCGCCGATCACTTGAATATCGGGATATTTCTTCTTGATCTTGGCGACCGTCTCGAGCACTCCACGCGAGTGGCCGTGGGAGGTGTCGACCACGACCACATCCACGCCCGCCTCCCGCAGCGCGGCCACGCGCTTCAAGGTATCGGGCGCCGTGCCCACTGCCGCGCCGACGCGCAAGCTCCCGACGCTGTCCTTGCATGCACTCGGAAACTCGGTGGCCTTTTGAAAATCCTTGACGGTGATCATGCCCTTCAATTCGTGGTCCCCGTCCACCACCAGCACCTTCTCGATGCGATGCCTGTGCAGCAGGGCGAGCACTTCATCCTTGGGGGCGTTCTCGCGCACCGTGATCAGACGCTCCTTCGGGGTCATCACCGAGGAGACCGGGGCATCGAGTTTGGTCTCGAATCGCAGGTCGCGGTGCGTCACGATTCCGACCACCTTGGTGCCGAGCACCACGGGTACGCCGGAAATGTTCTTCGCGCGCGTCAATTCAATGACTTCGCGAATGGTCATGTCCGGTTTGACGCTGATCGGGTCGCTGATGACGCCGCTTTCGAACTTCTTCACGCGGTCGACTTGCCGCGCCTGATTCTCGATCGACATGTTCTTGTGGATGATGCCGATTCCGCCCTCCTGGGCGATGGTAATGGCCAGGCGGGCCTCGGTAACCGTATCCATGGCGGCGGACACGACCGGCAGATTGACTCGAATTTCACGGGTCAAGGAACTCGCAAGCGACACTTCACCGGGCAGCACTTCAGAATATGCCGGCACCAGGAGGACGTCGTCAAAGGTGAGTGCCTCTTCCAGAATACGCATAAGCGTTCACTTGGTTCGTTTAAGAGGCGGCGCATTGTACCTTGCGCTTGCGGCGCGGTAAACCGCTATCATTTACGCATGGAGAGCGCCCAAATTGCCGGTTCCTTCGCGCGTCCGGAGCGCGACGTCTACAGCGTTTCGCGCCTCAACCGCGAGGTACGGGCGCTGCTCGAGCGCGGTTTCGGCAGCCTGTGGCTCGAGGCGGAAATTTCCAATTTCGCGAAGCCGAGTTCCGGACATTGGTACTTTTCGCTGAAAGACGCCGCAGCGCAGGTGCGTTGCTGCATGTTTCGGCAGCGAAATATGCTGTGTCCGTTCACCGCGCGCGACGGCCAAAAAGTGCTGGTGCGTGCGCGCATCGGACTGTACGAGCCGCGCGGCGAATACCAGCTCGTCGTCGATCACATGGAGGATGCGGGCCTCGGCGCTTTGAAGCGGCAATTCGAGGAATTGAGCGCCAAGCTCGCCGCCGAAGGTCTGTTCGCTGCCGATCGAAAACGCGCGCTGCCGGCGCTTCCGCGGCGCATCGGGGTGATCACTTCGCCCACCGGAGCGGCGGTCCGCGACATCCTGCATGTGCTGGCGCGGCGCTTTCCGGCCGCGGCGGTGCTGATCTACCCCGTTGCCGTGCAAGGTGCCCAAGCGGCCGCGGAGATCATCGCTGCCGTCGGTTTGGCCGGGCGGCGCGCCGAGTGCGACGTGCTGATCCTCGCGCGTGGCGGTGGCTCCCTGGAGGACCTGTGGGCCTTCAACGATGAGGGGTTGGCGCGCGCGATCGCCGCCTCGCCGATTCCGCTGGTGAGCGGCGTCGGCCACGAAATCGATTTCACGATCGCGGATTTCGCCGCCGACGTGCGCGCTCCGACGCCCTCGGCGGCCGCGGAATTGGTGGTTCCCGACGCGGAGGAATGGCTGGGCGCCTTCATCCGTCTGGGTACGCGGCTGCAGCGCGGCATGCGCCGATGCCTCGACGAGCGCCGCGAACGGCTGCGTTTGCTCGCACGGCGTGCGGCGCTCGTCAGTCCGGCCGCGCGCTGCGCGCAGCAGGCGCAACGCCTGGACGAGACGGAGGTGCGGCTGTCACGCGCGATGACCCGCCGGCTCGCCGGTCACCGCGAACGGCTCGGCTGGTTGACGGGCCGCGCCGCCCTGGTGAGCCCGGCTGCGCGGCTGATGCAGCAGTCGATGCGCTTGGAGGAGTTCGAACAGCGCATTTATCGAGCGCTTCGACACACGCTCAACGAGCCCCGGTCCGGACTCAGCGACCTCGAGCGGCGTCTTTGGCGGGCAAGCCCGGTGCTGCGGGTGCGAGAGGCGGTGGCACGACACGGCGCGCTCCTCGCCCGTTTGCGGACCGCAGGACCCGACCGGGTGCGCCGCGCGCGGGAGCGCCTGCTGCCGCTCGAGCGAACCTTGAACGCCGTCAGCCCGCTCGCGACTCTCGAGCGCGGCTATGCGATCGTCAGCAGCGAACAAGGCGAAATCCTGCGCGATGCGGCGAAGAGCGCACCGGGCATGATCATCGAAGCGCGGCTCGCGCGGGGACGGATTCGCGCCAAAGTGGAGAAATCGTGACGGCGGCGTTCGGCCGCATCGCCGTCGCGTTGATGATTGCGGCGCTCTTCGTGCTAGCGCCGCGCCCCGCCGCCGGCATGGAGCTGCCGCTGGAGCGTGCCGTCCCGGGCGGAGTGAAGCTCATCCGGCTCGACTCCGTCGGGGATATGCCTCCCTACGTCGAATCCGACGGCCACCGCGCTCTGGTCGTCCAAGAGGGCGCGTCTTGGATTGCCGTCGTCGGCATCCCGCTCGCAGCACCGCTCGGGCCGCGAGCGGTCACGGTGCGAGGCGCCGGCGCCCCGGAGAAAATCGACTTCACCGTCGGCGAGAAACGCTACGCCAGTCAATCGCTCAAGGTCGCGCCGCGCCAGGTCAATCTATCCGCCGCCGACCTGGCTCGAGTCGCCCGTGAACGAGAACGCGTCGAGCGGGCCACCAGCCATTGGAGCGAGCCGCCCCCCGATACGCTGCGCTGGGCGCCGCCCGTGCCCGGAGTGCGCAGCAGTTCGTTCGGTATGCGCCGCATTTTCAACGGCGAGGCGCGCAACCCGCACAGCGGGATGGACATCGCGGCCGCAACCGGCACGCCGATCTGGCTGCCGGTCGCCGGAACGGTCCTCGATACGGGCGAGTTCTTCTTCACCGGCAATACGGTGTTCGTCGATCACGGCCGCGGGCTCATCAGCATGTACTGCCATTTGAGCGCCATCGATGTGCGGCCGGGGGAGCACCTCACCGCCGGCGCGCGTATCGGGGCGGTCGGCATGACCGGGCGCGCCACCGGCCCCCACCTGCATTGGGCCTTGAGCCTCAACCGCGCCTGGGTTGATCCGGAGCTATTCCTTCGATGAGAGCCTAGCTCGCGCTCAGGATCTGATCGACTGCGGACCCCTCCGCGGCAGGCGTGGCCAAGGCGGCATGGCGCAAGCGCGCGCTGTGCTCCTGCACGGCCGCCCCGGAAGGCTGCATTTCGACCTGGCCTTGGAAGAAGGCCCCTTCCGTTATGCCGACGCGAGGCGCGAATACGTTGCCCTTGACCTTGGCGGTCGCCCGGATGCTCACCGACTCGGTGGCATACAGATCGCCCTCGACTTTGCCGTCGATGACGATGACGCGCGCGCGAATATCGCCTTTCATCGTGCCGTCGGTGCCGACGGTGAGGTTTTGCGTGTGCGTGATCGAACCCTCGACGCTGCCCTGGATGATCAAATCCTCCTGCGCGGAGAGCTCGCCGCGAAAACGCAGCGTGGGGCCGAGCACGGAAGCGCGCGGCGCGCTCTCCGGGACTCGCACTTCCGGCGCGCGTGCTTCCGGTGCACGCGGCTCCGTGGGGCGCATGGGCGGGGTACGGGGCTCGACACGCGGCTCGCGCGGTTCGGGGCGAGCCGTGATGGGTTCTTGCGCACTCGGGCGGCCGCTTGAATTGGCATTGATCATGTCGTTTCCTCCATCGTCCGATTTCTTGAACCAGGCCATTGTTACGCCGCGCTGCCGGATGTTCTGACCATGCGCCCGGGCGCGATCTCTTGCTTGCCGTGCGATTGACCGGACTTCTTGCCGTCCATGTCGATGCTGCCGCTGAAACTTGCGCCCTCGAGAATGCTGACGGTGGGGGCATAGATGTTGCCGCAAATCTTGGCGGTTTCCTTCACGAAAACGGATTTTTCCGCCTGCAGATCGCCCTCGACCGTGCCTTCGACGATGATCAGTTGGGCGCGAATATTCGCCTTCACGGTTCCCTGCGCGCCGACCGTCAAGCGCTGGGTATGCGTAATCGACCCCTCCACGCGTCCCTGGATCAACAAGTCCTCTTCGGCACTGAGGTCGCCCTTGAAATACAAGGTCGGGCCGAGAATGGACGCACGCTCGGTAGCGCTGTTGTAAGGGTTGCTCATGGGCGGTTTCTCCAGGTGTCGACGAGGTCGGACGGGTGCGAGGAGACTACCTGGCATAATCGCCGCGGGAGTGCGATCTGGATCACGAAATCCCGCACTCAAGCGCGCAGGATCGGCGGGTTGTCGCCGTTTAGTGACGCCCCCCGCCCCGCTCTTTCTCGGAGCCGCGGTTGGCGCCGGCGGCCTGGCGCTTTGACGTCGGACCTCCGAGCGTCACTTCTCTTTTGCACTCCCACCCGGGCCGGATGCCGCCGCGTTGCGCGCGGCCTGCTGCTGCAGATAGTCATTCAAGCTGTGCGCCAGGGACACGAAATCCGACGGGATCATGAGCACGGTGGTGCTGTTGTTCTCCGCACCCACCTCGGCGATCATCTGCATGCGCCGCAATTCCAAGGCCGCGGGATTCGCGGTGATTTGCGCAGCCGCGGCGGAGAGCTTCACCGACGCCTCCAATTCCGCCTCCGCCTTGATGATGCGCGCGCGCTTTTCCCGGATCGCCTCGGCCTGCATGGCCATGACTTGCTGCATGGCTTCGGGCAGTTCCACATCCTTCATCTCGAAGCGCTGCACTTCCAGGCCCCACGCCGTCGTCGAACCTGCGATGCTCTCGCGCAGCAGGGTATTGATCTTGTTACGCTCCTGCAGTACTTCGTCCAAATCGTGCTGGCCGATGATATTGCGCAGGCCGGTGAGCGCCAATTGATATACCGCGGCCGGCGCGTCCGCGACTTCGATCACCGAGCGGGCGGCATCGACGATGCGATACCAAAGAACGGCGTTCACTTTGATCGTCACGCTGTCGCGCGTGATCGTTTCCTGCTGCTCCGCCGACACCGTGCGCGTGCGAATGTCGACCCGGACGGAACGCTCGATGTTCAGCGGGATGATCCAATACAGACCGGGTCCTTTGAGACCTCGGAAGCGGCCGAGGCGGAATACGACGCCGCGTTCGTATTCCTGCGCAACCCGCAATCCCGTCAGTGCGGTGACGATCAGCAACAGCACGACAACATCGAATAGCGGAAACATGGATCGCCTCCCCCGCCGCCGCTCGCCTCGGCGCAAGAGACTAGCTTAGCCTATTCGATGCTTTCCCCGTGCAACGAGATGTCGAGTCCCTCGCGCTCCTGCTCTTCGGTTACGCGCAGCCCAATCGTCTTATCGATGATCTGCAAGATCGCGAAACTGACGACGAAGGCATACACCACGGTGGTGCCCACGCCTTTCAGCTGAGCCAGAAGGGAGCCGTCCACGCCGCTGATTTCCTTGCTGGCGAATACGCCGGTGAGGAGCGCTCCGATGATTCCGCCGATGCCGTGCACGCCGAATGCATCGAGCGAGTCGTCATAGCCGAACGCGTGCTTCAACGAGGTCGCGGCAAGGAAGCACAGGACGCCGGCAGCAATGCCGATGATCACGGCGGAGGATGGACCCACGAACCCGGAAGCGGGCGTGATGGCGACCAAGCCGGCGACCGCCCCGGAGGCGATGCCGAGCACGCTCGGTTTTCCCTTGCTCACCCATTCGGCGAACATCCACGCGAGCGCGGCAGCGCCGGTGGCCATCTGGGTCGCCAACATGGCCATGCCCGCACGGCCGTCTGCGGCAGTCGCAGAGCCGGCATTGAAGCCGAACCAGCCTACCCAGAGGAGCGATGCGCCGATGAGCGTCAAGGTCAAATTATGCGGAGGCATGGCTTCCCGGCCGTAGCCGAGACGCTTGCCGAGCACCAGGCAGCTGGCGAGACCGGCGATTCCCGCATTGATGTGCACCACGGTGCCGCCTGCGAAGTCGAGGACCCCGGCCGCATTCAACCAGCCGGTCGGCTCCCACACCATGTGCGCGATCGGGGCATACACCAGCAACGACCAGGCGCCGAGAAACAGCAGCATGGCCGAGAACTTCATGCGGTCCGCAAACGCGCCGGCGATCAGGGCCGGGGTGATGATCGCAAAGGTCATCTGGAACATCGCGTACACGGTTTCCGGAATGGTGGGCGCCAGATGGGAAACGCTGAGCTTGCTGTCGGGATCGCCGTGGATGTAGCTCATGCCGTTGAAGAGTGCGCGGGTCGATCCGCCAATGAAGCCGTTGCCCGCAGTGAACGCCCACGAGTAGCCGAGGAGCCACCACAGAATCGTGACCAGGCACGTGCAGGCAAAGCTTTGCATGAGGGTCGCCAGCACATTCTTCTTGCGAACCATGCCGCCGTAAAAGAGCGCAAGGCCGGGCACGCACATCATGAGCACGAGGGCGGTCGAGGTCAGCATCCAGGCGGTGTCGCCGGCGCTGATCTTATCCGCGCCGATGACGGTGGGCTGCGTCATGGCGGGGGGTGCGGCGGCAGGACCCGCAGGGACGGTCGCCGCTGCGGCTGCCGGTGTCGACGGCTCGGCAACCGCCGGTGCCGCGGCCGATGAGGCCGCAGCGGGTGCTCCGGCCGGTGTCTCGTCCGCCCGGGCGGACGAGATCGACAGCATCAATGTGCTCATGAGCGCCAAATGACTCAGCTTGATCATCTCTACGGTCTCCCCTGAAAAGGCTACAAAGCGCTGGCGTCGCGCTCGCCTGTTCTAATACGCACGACTTGCGTGAGTGCAAAAACAAAAATCTTCCCGTCTCCCACTTTGCCGGTCTGAGCGGCTTTGTGAATGGCCTCGATCACTTGATCGACTTGCGAATTCTCCACCGCGATTTCAATCTTCGTCTTCGGCACGAATTCCACGGCATACTCCGCGCCGCGGTAGATTTCCGTATGACCGCGCTGCCGCCCGAAGCCGCGCACTTCCGTCACGGTGAGTCCGTGCACCCCCACATCCCCGATCGCCTTGCGCACGTCATCCAACTTGAAGGGTTTGATGATTGCCGTAACGAGTCTCATGGAGCGCCCTTCGAAAGCTGACTGGACGCGCGACGGTAAGCACCGGTTGTGCCATCCGCAAAGATCCCAGTCGGATCATGGCGTTACCATCCGCCGCACAAAGTGGCAGCCCGTATTTGCACTGTTTGAGGGCGCGTTTTGCCGCCTCCGTGCATCCTCATGAAGCGCGCTGCCCCGACTTGAGGCGTCCTGCGCGGTGTTTGGGCGTCGCTGGCGGCAGAGCCGGGGGCAGGCCGGGGCCGGCGCTTCAGCGCAGGGATAATTCCAGACGGACCAATCCGTCCTTGCTGCTCACCTTATCGTTCGCAACCAGGAACACCCGAGCCGGGTCGATTTGCGTGTCGCTGAGCAGCGCTTGCTCCAGCACCATGGCGCGCTGCTGACCGAGCGTGTTGAGATCGGCATCGCTGACGACGAGGTGCTCGCGAATTCCTTGAGTCAAGAAATCGATTTTGGCCGATACGAGCTCGGGCTTTTGCTTGAGGTCCGTCACCGCCGGCGGATATTTGGGTTCCGCACCCACATCCTTGACGTAGAGCCCGGTGAGCAGATCCAGCTTGGCGCCGGGATCCAGCTGATCGTAGGACGTCGGGGCGGCGCCGGCCGACTTCTTGCGGCCCAGCTTGAGGGTCTGCAGTTCATTCAGCTGGGCGTTGAATTGCGCCGTCGCGAGCGCCGGACGGTCGATGTCCGGCACGACCGCGATCGGCACCTCGATTTTCAGCTGCGGGCGCTCCGCCAGGGCTTTGGCGACGGCCTTGACCTTATCGACGGCAGCCGGATCCAGCGCACTGGTGCCGGGGTGAAATTCGACGAACTGGATGTCGGGACCCCCGCCGAACAGCGCACCGAGCAGGGCGAAGGGCGCGGTGACCGCCTTTTCCAAGATGTTGACGATGACCTTCCAGATGATCGGTCCGATGCGAAACTTCGGATCGTCGAGCGATCCGGTGACCGGGAGATTCAGATCGATGACGCCGTTGCGATCCTTGAGCAGGGCAACTCCGAGCTTGATCGGCAGCGACACCGCGTCCTTGCTCGCCGTCTTCTCACCGAATTCGAGCTGATCGATGATGATGTGATGCTGGGCATCGAGTTTGCGCCTGTCGACCTTGTAGTGCAGTTCCGTGGTGAGCTTACCCTTGGCGATGTTGTAGCCGGCGAACTTACCGGAATACGGATTGAAGATGCTCAGCTCGATGTTGCGAAAGCTCAACGCCAAATCGGTGTACAGGGCCGCACTCAGCAAGTTGACCTCGCCGGTGATCGACACCGGCGAGAACGCATCGACGCTGCCGTGCAGATCCACCTTCGCACGCGAGCTGGGTTTTGAGGACAGACCGAGCACGGTCCCATCGAGGTGCTGAATGCCGGCTGAGAAATTCGGGGCAACCGAAAGATCGGTGAAATTGGCCACGCCGCCTTCGATGGCGACCTTCTTGATCGCCATCGGCATGGGCTGGCTCGAGGCCGGCGCCGAAACGGCGGTGGCGCTCTGCGCCGCCGACGATCCGTGCGGACTGCTCTTCGCAGCAGCCTTGGCCGCGGATCCCTGGTCGGTCGGCGGCGGTGGGGATGCGGGTCCCGGCCCGGCCAACACGCGCTTCACGTTGAGACTGCTGTCGGTCTCGATGATGACGCGCGCGTAGGGCTTGCGCGCGACGATCTGGGCAATGTCGAGCCGATCGGGAGCCTGCTGATAGTTGAGCCCCAAGATATCCAATCGTTGCCAATTGACGAAGTCGTCGTGCAAGGTGTCGTCGACGGTGTGCAGGCCGTCCACATGGATGTTGCCCGCGAACAGCAGAACGGGCTTTAGGTTCGCGCCGTAGCGAAACTTCGCATCGCCGCCCAGCTTGCCGCTGCTCAGCGTCATCGATGTATGTTGCCCGATATAGGGCTGAAGCGCCGTCAGGTCGATATCGGCGATCTTGAGGTTCCACGCGGCCGACGCCGGCTGCGGCGTCACCTCGCCGTTCGCCGTCAACGAACCGGACTCATTGATGCGAGTCTCGAGCGTCACGCTCACCGGCTTCGCCAGATCGAGGCTTGCCCCGGTGACGCGCAACGACAAGGGCGCGAGCACTATTTTGGCGGTCGGGCGGGTCGTCCGATCCTCGGCCGAGATGTGCGCATCGGTGAGATCGAATTGATGCAATTCGACTTGCCACGGCGGGCTCGCGGCGGCGGATGATCTCGCCGCGACGGGTGGGCTCGCGGGGGGCGCGCCCGCGGCGGGCGCCGGGCTCGAAGCGGGCGCCGCGCCGGGTGCGACGGCGTCCCGCGCCTGCGCCTTGGCGGAGCCGACTCGCGCGGCGAGAAGGTTGAGCAAATTCAATGAGCCGTCGGGCGCGCGCCATGTGGACACTTTCAGGCCCGTCACTGACAGCGAATCCACGTGAGCGCGGTGCGGCGCGAGATCCACCGTGGTGCCGAGCACCGTCAATCCGGGGATCGTCACCCAGTCCAGTTCCGAATCCCTCGGCCGCACAGTGATGTCGGCGGCCGCAAGCTTCGCCAGGTTCACCTGCAGATCCACCGTATCCTTCAGTGAAAACTTGTACGTGGCATCCAAATCGATCTGTCCGGAATTGATCATGAAGTTCAGCTGATCTTCCAGATATTCCCAAATCGTATGCGCGCGCAGCGCCTCGATCCGCAGTTCACCGTCCGATTCGATCGGCTGCACCGATAGGTGGCCATGCCACTCGATACGCTCGCCGAGATTCGAGGTCCCGGTGAACGTGAAGACTCCTCCCGCCACCCCCGTGGTGAAATCGCGCAGCTCGAAATTGATCGGCTGCAGATGCGCGGTAAATTCGGAGGGACGGCTGCGATCCTCGTAGGACACCGAGCCCTGCGTCACCTTGAAGGAACCCACGCGCAGCGGCGGCAGCGGTTCACTCTTCGTCTCGGGCGGTTTGGGCGGCGCCGGCGAAGCCGGATGCAGCTTCGCCAGGTTCAGCGTTCCGTCCTTCGCGACCGACGCATTGAGGTACGGCGCAGCGATGTCGATGTTGGCGAACGAATAAGCGCGCCGCCACAGCGAAGAGAGCTGAAAATCGATGAACAATCGCTCGAATCCCAGCAGCTTCCGGCCTTCCCGATCGGCGAGCGCAAAGTCCTTGACGCTCACCTGCAGCAAGAACGGGTTGATGCGGATCTCCCCCACGCTGGGCACCGCGTCGAGCGCTTTGGGGATGTCCTCGAGGAGCGCCGAGCGAACCAATCGCGGCGCGAGCCAAAACCCCGCGGCTGCGTACAGCGCAACGAGCAGGACCAGCACCCCGGCGATGCGCGCCGTTCTGGTTTTGATCAATTCGCGGCCACGGAGAATGCTCACACTGGCTCCTCGACATCCCGCCGTTCAGGCTCGCTGTGGCGACCGGTCCCTAGTCTAACAAAACTGCGCTCAGCGCTTGTTGCGCTGGATGAGGCGCTTGCGCTTGCGGACCTGGCGGGGCGTCAACGGATTGCGCTTGCCGGCGAAGGGATTCTCCTCGCCGCGGAAGGCGACCCGCACCGGGGTGCCCATCAGATCGAAGGCCTTTCGATACACGTTCACCAGGTAACGGCGATAGGCGTCCGGCACGTGATCGGTCTGGTTGCCGTGGATCACGATGACCGGCGGATTCCGTCCGCCCTGATGAGCATAGCGCAGCTTGATGCGCCGACCGCTCACCAGCGGCGGTTGATGGCTTTCGATCGCCGCTTCCAGCACGCGGGTCAACTGCGGAGTTCCCATGTCGCGCATCGCGGCGGCGTACACCTTGCGCACGGATGCGAACAATTCCCCCACGCCGCTGCCGTGGCGCGCGGAGATGAAATGCAGCGGTGCGAAATCCGCGAACTGCAGCCGCAGTTCGATTTGACCGCGGATGAGATCGCGCTGCTCGGGCGCGATGTTGTCCCATTTGTTCACGGCGAGCACCAGGGCACGGCCTTGTTCGATCACCGTGCCCAAGAGGCTCGCGTCTTGCTCGGCCACGTTGTCCTGCGCGTCCATGACCACGACCACCACATGGGCGCTCTCGATCGCTTGCAGTGTCTTGATCACGCTGAATTTTTCGACCGCTTCCTCCACCCGCGCCCGGCGCCGGACCCCGGCCGTATCGATCAGCGTATAGCGCTCGCCGTCGCGTTCGAACGGCACCAATACCGCATCGCGGGTCGTGCCCGGCTGGTCGAATGCCACCATGCGATCCTCGCCGAGCAATCGATTGATCAGCGTGCTCTTTCCGACATTGGGGCGGCCGATCACCGCCACTTTGATGCCGGTCATCTCCGGGCCATCCGCCGGATCGGCGGTAAGGCCCTCGAGAGTCGCCTCGAGCAGCGACATCACGCCTTGATCGTGCGCAGCCGCAATCGGATGCGGCTCGCCGAGCGCCAATTGATGAAAGTCGGCGACGGCGATGTCGTGGTCGAAACCTTCGGTTTTGTTGACCGCGAGCAGCACCGGTTTGCCGCTGCGGCGCGCCAGCCGCGCAACGAACTCATCCTGCGGCGTCACACCCGCGCGGCCGTCCACGACCACGATCAAGCGATCGGCTTCGGCGATGGCGCGATCGGTCTGGGCAATCATCAGAGTTTCGATGACACCGGCTTTTTCGACGAGACCCCCCGTATCGACGACGATGCACGGCACCTCGGTACGCCGGGAGAATCCGTATTGCCGATCGCGAGTGAGGCCGGGCAGATCCGCCACCAATGCGTCACGCGTACCGGTCATGGCATTGAACAGGGTCGACTTGCCTACGTTCGGTCGGCCAATGAGTGCGACTACCGGGAGCACGTGCTTCGCATGCGCAGCGTTTACGGCTTCGTCGGCGGGGGCGTCGCGCGGAAAGCTGACAGGTTGCCCGCGTCGGTGAGGACGACCACGGTGTCCTGCACCGCCACCGGCGGGCTGCTCACGCGAAACTTCGCCACCCGTTGCCGCGCCACCAGTTGGCCCGTGCCTTTGTCGAGCCAATGCAGGTAACCCTGATAGTCGGCAACCGCGATGGCCGTGCTCGTCACCGCCGGCGTGCTCAAGCCGCGCCGCTTCAATTTATCGTTGTGCCACAACTCCGACCCGTCGCGCTGGCGCAGCGCAACGACGACCCCGTCGGACTGCGTGACGTATAGATTTTCCGCATCCACCGCCAAGCCCCGATAGCTCGACATGTCGTGCGCCCACCAAATCTGTCCGGAGTCGAGAGCGAGCATGGCCGTGCGGCCTTGAAACCCCGCGGCAAAGACGTTGTCGCCGACCACGCGCACCGCCGAATCGATGTCGACCAGACGGTCCAGTTCCGTTCTGCCATGCGGTGAAGCGAGCGCCGTATCCCACACGGTGTCGCCCGTGTTCAAGCTCACCGCCATCACTTTGCCGTTGTCGAAGCCGCTCACGGCTTCTTCCTTCGCGATGATCGGAATCGCCGTGCCGCGCAAGCTCAGGCGCGGCACCTGCTGTTCGACCGACCAGAGTTCCTTGCCGCTCTTCGAATCAAAGCCATGCAGACGACCGTCGACCGAGCGCATCACCACCACTTTCTCGCCGATCGCCGGTGCCGACAGCAGTTCGGAATTGACCCGGGTGTGCCACAGCTCGCGCCCCGTCGCCGCCTCGACGGCGATCACCATACCCTTGGTCGAACCGACCACCACCAACCCCGAGCCCGCTGCCGGCCCGGCGGACAGGGGCACTTTGAGCTTCTTGACCCACACCTGACGGCCGGTATTCAGATTGACCGCGAGCAGTTCGCCCTTGTCGGAGGCCGCGAACACCAGCTCGTTGTCGACCGCCGGTCCCAGGCCGAGGCGCAGCTTCACCTGCTTCTTGCCGCCGCCGACATTGTCGCCCCACAGATGCTTCACCGGGAGAGTGGCCGGAAATTTCACCAGCGCGGCCGGTGGCTCGACATCCTTGTCCTTGCTGCAGCCGGCGGCGATGAGAAACGCCGCGAATGCGAACGGAAGCACTAGACGCATCAGGGTACAGCCTTGTTCGAGGGGTCGGCGGAGGACGCCGCCGGTGCCGCGGGCAACCCGAGGTCGGCAATTTTCAAGCTCAGCAAGGCAGAATCCACGCCGCCCTGCGAGCCGCTCTCGCCGAGCGCCGCCTTGTATTCGGTCGAGGCCCGCAGCAAGTCCTTCTTCGCATAGTAGGCATCGCCGCGCACTTCGTGATAGCGCGCCGCGAAAGCGCCGGGCTCATCGGAGAGCGTCTTGAGGGCATCGTCCGGCTTGCCCTGATCGATCAGCACTCGCGCGAGGCGCAGGCGGGCAATGTGCCTGAGCTCCGAGTCCTTCGAATTCTCCATGACCTGCGTGAGGGGAGGAATCGCATTCGCATCCTGCCCGTCATCGACGGCGAGGCGCGCGAGAGTCATTTTCGCCTGGTCCGCATACGGCGAATTCGGAAAGTCCCTGATCAGGCCGTCGGCGACCTGGCGCGCCTGGGCGCGATCGTTGTGCTGAAGCGCAGACGCCATGCTGGTAAACCGCGATGCCGCCTGCATCGCGCGTTCGTTTCGATATCCCTCGTAATAGCGAAAGCCGAACACGAATGCCAGGCCGAGGACGACCGCACCGAGCATCCATGGGCCGTATTCCGCCGTCAATCGTTTGACGTGCTCCAGCTGTTCGTCGTCCGTCAAATACTCTTCAGGCATGATCTCTCCGCTCCCCCTAAGCCCCTTTCAGACCCAACAACGACCCCAAGCGTTCACTGATTTGGTCCACCGGGCATTCCTCTTGCGCCAATTCCCGGCGCAAGGCTTTCAGCGCCACGACCCCGCGCGCCACTTCGTCGTCCCCTAAAATGAGTGCAAACTGCGCGCCGCTCTTGTCGGCACGCTTGAATTGCGTCTTGAAATTGCCGCCGCCCAGATTGACTTGCAACTTGAGAGCCGGCAACGCCTCGCGCAACTGCTCCGCCAATTGGAAGCCCCGCAGTTCGGTCCGTTCCCCGACCAACACCAAATAGACCTGCGGCCGATCCCGCTCCGGCACCAACGCCTGCTTCTCGAGGAGCATGACGATGCGCTCCTGCCCCATCGCCCAACCGATACCCGGTGTAGCGGGTCCTCCCAAATGACCCACCAGGCCATCGTAGCGGCCGCCGGCACAGACCGTGCTTTGCGAGCCGAGCGCATCGGTGGTCCATTCGAACACCGTGCGCGTGTAGTAATCGAGCCCGCGGACCAGCCGCGGGTCGACATGATACTCGATGCCGGCGCTGCGCAGGTGAGCGCACAGCGACTCGAAATGCTCCTTCGATTCGGCGTCGAGCGTCTCGAGCAACAGCGGAGCGCCGGCGACGATGCGCTGCATCTGCGGATTCTTGCTGTCGAGAATGCGCAGTGGATTGCCGTGCAAGCGCCGCTTGCTGTCCTCATCGAGCTCCGCTTCGTGAGCGCCGAAATAGGCGGTCAGCTGGTCTCGATAGGCGGCGCGCGAGGCGGGCGTCCCCAGCGAATTCACCAGCAGTTTGATGCGCGACAAGCCGAGCCGGCGCAGCAGTCGCGCCGACAACAGGACGATTTCCGCATCGACGTCGGGCCCGGCGAAGCCGAACGCTTCGGCATCGATTTGATGGAACTGCCGGTAGCGTCCCGCCTGCGGCCGCTCGCGTCTGAACATCGGCCCCATGCACCAGACCCGCAGCCGCCCCTCGCGCAGCAATCCGTTCGAGATCATCGCGCGCGCGATGCCGGCGGTCGCTTCGGGCCGCAGCGTGATGTGATCCTCGCCCTGATCGATGAAGCTGAACATTTCCTTCTCGACGATGTCGGTGAAATCGCCGATGGAGCGCTTGAACAACTGGGTTTGCTCGATGATGGGTACGCGAAACTCCTCGTAGCCGTAGCTCGCGAAAACTTCGCGCGCGATGCGCTCCAGGAATTGCCACGCCGGTGCCGCTTCGGGCAACACGTCGTGAACGCCGCGCAAGGGCTCAATGATCTTGCCCACGGGACTTCGCTCAGCCGCGTGGGGGAGCAGCGTGGGCCGCTACACCGTTGGCCGGCACACCGTTGGCCGGGACGCTGCTGGGAGGCGCGGCGTGCGTATCGCGCCGCAGTACCCCGTCGGCCCCCGCTTCGAAACGCGCCACATCTCCGCTGACGAATTGGCGCCCGATCGCGACCGCGCGGTCGTTCAGCTGAAGTTGCACGCCGCTGGCGAAGCCCAGGTACACCCGCAATGGGGCGGTGCCGGTAAGCGTCTTCACGCTGTTGGCCCGGCCGTTCCCGGCGTAGACCCGCCGGCCCTCCGCATCGCGCACGTCCACCCAGGAATCCGCCGAAAAGCTGAGCCGCAATCGCGCCCGGCCGGCGCCGCGCCCCGCGTCGGCCTCGCTTGCGGCGGTGGATTTCGACGGCACCGCCGCTAGCGCCGCCGGCGCCCCGGCCGCAGTCGGGGGCACGCCGCCCGCAGTCGCCGGTGCGGGTGCTTCGGGTACCGCGGTCGTGCTCGAAACGGCCGCAGCAGGCGCATCGTCCGCACGCGCTGGCGCACGGGCACCGGTACCGGTACCGGCACCAGCGCCAGCACCGCCACCGGAGGCGAGCGCGGGCGAGTTCGTGTCCTCACCCGGAGATTCGGCGGCGCGCTCGGGCTGCGTTTCGGCGACCGAAGCGACATCCGGCTGGGAGCTACTCGCGGCGCGGCGCGGCGGCACCGGCGCCGCGGAGCGCGCATGCCAGGGATGCCACCAGATCACACCGCCGACCAGCAACGCGATCAGCGCGATCGCGAGCTGCGGCCACGGCAAGCCTGTTCCCGCGGGAGCCGCCGTCGGCATCCTGACGCTCGAAGGCGCGGCCGCCCTCGCGACCGTGGGCGCCGGCGCGGCGGCGCCGAAGGCGGAGAGAATCTCGGCGGTGGGCAATCCCAAAATGCTCGCGTATTTCTTCAAATGCCCTTTCGCGTACACCGGCGGACCGATGCGCTGATAATCGTCCGCCTCGAGCGCTTCGATCACCCAAGAGTCGAGATGCATTTCGTCGGCGGCCTTTTGCATGCTCATTCCGCGCCGCTCACGCTCCGCCTTGAGCCGCTGGCCGGGCGTGGGCGTTTGCGCAGCGTCGCTCATCGGTCGACGCCGGAGCGCATGCTTTGTGCTTGTTCGGAATTCGGGAAATCGGTCTGTACCCGCCGTGCATAGCCCGCAGCGGCCGTGCTATCGCCGAGCTTGCGCTCCGCGCGGTAGCCCAACCAGAGAATTTCCGGACTCGGGGCGTTCACGGCGAGATAGCGCTCCACCAGTTCGAGCGCTTGCGCCGCATCGCCCCGCTCGTACGCAAGGTTGCCGAGCTGCAGCAGCGCTTCGGGCATGTTCGGGCGAATGGCGAGCGCGCGCTTGAAATAGCGCTCCGCATCGACGACGTCGCCCGCGCCGCCGACGCACACTCCGGCGTTGAGCAGCGCCACCTCCGGCGTCGGATAGATCGGGTTTCGCGCCACTTCGAGGAACAGCTTTTCGCCGGCGGCGGCCTTGCCCGTGCGGCACAAGAAACCCGCGTAGCTATTCTGAATGGACGGATCCTGCTTGCCCAGACGCGCGGCGGCTGAGAATGCGCGCTGAGCCTTCGACATTTCATTGAGCCGTTCGTACACCAGACCCGCGGTCTCCTGCACGTTCGGATTCTCCGGAGCTTCCATGAGTGCCCGTTCGATACGCTCCTGTGCCCTCGCCAGGTTGTTGATTCTCATGTACTCGAGGGCCATTTGCATATTGGCGACCGCGGCTTGCGCGGGCTCGGGCTTTCTGCCGCCGCGATCGGGCTGCTGATAGACCGGGGGCGAGCTGTGGCAGGCCGACAGTGCCGAGGTCATCAACACGAGCATCGCGGGCAGCGCCGCAAGCCGCATCGGACCGCGCCTCACTGAAGCTCCGCCGTGCTCGGCCGCGTCGTCAATTTGGTGCCGAGCCGCACGAGGGTGCGATCGGTGACCCGGCCCGCCAACTGGCCGCACGCCGCATCGATATCGTCTCCCCGGGTTCGGCGTGTGGTCGCGATCACGCCGTGCTCGTTGAGGATGTCGCGGAATCGCAAAATCGTCGCTGCGGGGGAACATCGGTAGCGCGTGCCCGGAAACGCGTTGAAGGGAATCAAATTGAGTTTCGCGGGCCGGCCGCGCAGCAGGCGCGCCAACCCCTTCGCGTGTTCGGGTTTGTCGTTCACGCCGTCGAGCATGACGTATTCGAACGTGACGCTGCGGCCGTTCTGGCGCTCGATGTAGTGCCAACAGGCCGCGAGCAATTCATCGATCGGGTGTTTGCGATTGATGGGCACGAGTTCGTTGCGCAGGGCGTCGTTCGGGGCGTGCAGCGACACCGCCAGCGCGACGTTGCACTCCTCGGCCAGTTTGTAGATCTGCGGCACCAGTCCCGAAGTGCTCAAAGTCACGCGGCGGCGCGACAGGTCATAACCCAAATCGTCCATGAAAATACGCATGGCCGGAACGACATTGCGGTAATTCGCGAGCGGCTCGCCCATTCCCATGAAGACGATGTTGGTGATGGTTCGTCCATCGGCGCGTGTCTGCGCCAATTCGCGGTGCGCCAGCCAGACCTGCCCGACGATTTCCGCGACGCTCAGGTTGCGGTTGAAACCCTGCTGCGCCGTTGCGCAGAAACTGCAGTCCATGGCACAGCCCACCTGGCTCGAGATGCACAGCGTGCCTCGATCCGGCTCGGGGATGTACACCGTTTCGATCCCCTGCACTTCGTCCATGCGCAGCATCCACTTGCGCGTACCGTCCGAGGAAACCTGTTCGGTGACGATCTCCGGAACGGAGATCCGGGCCACTTCCGCGAGCTGCCGGCGAAAATCCTGTGCGAGGTCGGTCATGGCCGCGAAGTCAGCCGCACCGCGCCGGTAGATCCACTTCATCAGCTGGCGGGCGCGAAACGGCTTGGCGCCGAGACGCTCGGCGACGAACGCCTCGAGTTCGTTGCGCGGCAAGCCGAGAAGATTCACGCGATCGCCGGCCATTGGTTCGATGCTCCCGATGGTCCTGCCTGCATACGCTAGCGCGTACGCGCACAGACCTCAATTTCGCGAAAGAAATACGCAATTTCACGCGCAGCCGTCTCGGGCGCATCGGAGCCGTGAACGATGTTTTCATCGATGCTGGTCGCAAGGTCTGCGCGAATGGTGCCCTTGGCGGCCTTCTTCGGATCGGTCGCGCCCATCACTTCGCGGTTCCTGGCGATCGCGTTCTCCCCTTCCAACACCTGCACCATGCAGGGTCCGGAGGTCATGAATTTCACCAGATCCTTGAAGAAGGGTCGCTCACGATGGACGGCATAAAAGCCCTCCGCCTCGGACTGCGAGAGGTGCATCATGCGTGCACCCACCACCTGCAAGCCCGCCTGCTCGAAACGACGATACACCTCGCCGATCAGGTTCTGGCCGACGCCGTCCGGCTTGATGATGGAGAGAGTGCGCTCGATGGGCATGATGACCTCGGGTAGGGTTGCGGCGGTGCCCCCTGGGAGGGGCCGGCAAAGACCGCGAAGTGTACTGGAGCAGCCGCCTCGAGGCAATTCGGATGGCAGTCGAAGTGCCTGTATTACTTGGAAAAAGCGCGCGACGTGAGGCGCGCGACGTCGAGTGCGGCAGTGCGCCGCGCGCGGGCCTGGTTGCGGCCTTGGGACCGCCGGCAGCTAGACGCTGAAGCTCTCTCCGCAGCCGCATTCTCCCTTGGCCTTGGGATTCTGAAACTTGAAGGCTTCGTTGAGTCCCTGTTTGACGAAATCGACCACGGTCCCGTCAATGAGGGGCAGGCTCGCAGAGTCCACGACGACTTTGACCCCGCCGGCTTCGAAAACCGCATCGCCCGGGCGGATTTCATCCGCGTAATTCACCACATACGCAAAACCGGAACAGCCGGTCTTCTTGATGCCCACACGCAGGCCGACGCCGGCGCCGCGCTTTGCCAAGTGCGAGCGAACCCGATCCGCCGCCGATTCCGTCAACACGATCGCCATACCGTTTGGTCCTCTCCGTCCGCTGTTACCAATGAGCCATACATAACACGCACACGACCCCCGTGCTTAGAACGAGTGCACTATTTGCTCGAGATATCCGGTATGAGGCACTGCGCTGCAATAAGCGGTCCTGCGAATCCCTAAGATATGGGGTGCGTCCCGGGCGGAACAATGCCCCGGGCCGCTCCCAGGGCGCAAATCCACGCATCTTCGACCGTCAACAGCCGGCCGAGTTTCTCGACGGGCACGCCAAAGCGCTCGCGCAGCGAGGACAGGCTCTCCGGCAGTCGGGCTATGAGATCGCGACCCGCCGCCTGCTCGGCGAGCCAGGCGGACACGGCGATGACGTGCGGGCAGCCGAAGGCGAGAAAACGCGCCGCCCGGATCGCGCCCGGGCGTCGGGAGGTTTCGACTTGCACGTCGAACTGCACCCAGGTGCCTTGCGCCCGGTTGCCGGCCGAACCGCGGAAGGTATCGGGTCCCTCCAGCACCCCTGCGCAGGCGGCACTGTCGAAATAGCGGCGGGTCATTTGGTTGTAGTTCATGCACCGCCGATCGCGCGCAGCCGCTTCACGCCTTGCGAAACCACCCTGACCGCCGTGTCGACATCGGCTGCGCTCGAGTAGCGGCCGAGACTGAAGCGCAGGCTGCTTTCGGCGAGCCGGTCTCCGCGGCCGAGCGCGCGCAGCACATAGGAAGGTTCTTGGTGGATCGAAGTGCAGGCCGATCCCGTCGACACGGCGATGTGCGGCCGGACTGCGGCGAGCAGGCTCTCCCCCTCGACGCCCTCGAAGGAGACGTTGAGCAGGTGCGGTACGCAACGAGCGGGATCGCCATTGCGCAGCACTCCGCCGAGCGCACTCAATCCCTGCCACAGCCTCTCCTGTAACTCCGAGATCCGCTCCGCCTCGGCGGCGGGCGCCGTTCTTGCGAGCGCAAATGCCTCGCCCATGCCCACCACCTGATGCGTCGCCACGGTGCCCGAGCGCAGGCCCCGCTCCTGGCCGCCGCCGTACTGCAGAGGTTGCAGCTGAACGCCGCGCTTGCGGGACATGACCAACGCTCCAACCCCCTTCGGCCCGTAGACCTTGTGCGCCGACAACGACATGAGGTCGACACCCAACCGGTCGAAATCCAACGCGCATTTGCCGACGCTCTGAGCCGCATCGATGTGCAGGCGCACCGCGGCGAATCCGGCGCAGTGAGCCGCAATCGCGGCGATATCTTGAATCACGCCGATCTCGTTATTGACGTGCATGATCGACACGAGCACGGTGTCCGGACGCAGCGCCGCGGCGACCTGGGCCGGATCCACGAGGCCGTGCCGATCGGGCGCGAGATAGGTCGCCCGCCATCCCCTGCGCTCGAGTTCGCGGAACGGGTCGAGCACCGCTTTGTGTTCGGTGCGCGCAGTCACGATGTGTCGCCCCAAGTCGCGGTAGTAGTTGGCGATGCCGAAGATCGCGAGGTTGTTCGCCTCGGTCGCACCGGAGGTCCAGATGATTTCGGCGGTCTGCGCGCCCACCGTCGCGGCCACCTCGGCGCGTGCCGCTTCCACCAGCGTGCTCGCCGCTTCGCCATAGGCGTGGCTCACGGATCCGGGATTGCCGAACGCACCCTCCCGGGTCAGGCACTCGGCCATGCGGACGGCCACCTCGCCCGCCACCGGCGTGGTCGCCGCATAGTCCATGTACACGCCCGGCGACATCATTCGCGCGGGCGGCGCGCGGACTGGCCTCGCCGCCCCTGCACGGCGCTCAGGATGCCGCGCATGATGTTGAGCTCGTTGCGGTCCATCTGCGCGCGATTGAAGAGGCGCCGCAGCCGCTGCATCAGGTGCCCGGTACGATCCTCGAAATCGATTTCGTTGAGCACCTGGTGCAGGTGCGCATAGAAATGTTCGACATCGTCCGAAGGCGCGAGCGGCAGCTCCAGCTGCACGTGCGACCGGGGCTGCTCGCGCGCCATGAAGATTTCGTACGACAGCAGCTGCACCGACATGGCCAGATTCAGCGAACAATAGTCGGGATTGGCCGGGATGCGGACCAACACGTTGCAATACTGCAAATCCTCGGTGCCGAGTCCGTAGCGCTCGGAACCGAACAACAGCGCCGCGCGATTCTCGGCCGACAGATCGACGATGCGTCCCGCCACATCGCGTGGGGTGGTGAATTCCCAATAGTAGGACCGCGGACGCGACGTCGTCCCCGCGATGAAGCTGCAATCGGCGATCGCTTGTGCCGTCGATCCGACGATGCGCACGCTCGACAAGATGTCATCGGCGCCGGCGGCGAGTGCGTTGGCCTCCGCGTGAGGAAAAGAGCGCGGTCTCACCAGCACCAATTCGCTGAGTGCCATGTTTTTCATGGCGCGTGCGACCGAGCCGATATTCCCGGGATGGCTCGGATCGATCAGGACGATGCGAACGAGGGCAGTCATGCTCTGCTATTCTACTGAAGCTTATGCAACCACTGCTCAATATCGGCATGCGTGCCGCGCGGCGCGCCGGCGATCTGATCGTGCGCAGCCTATCGCGTCTCGATTCCCTGAAAATCGACAGCAAGGGCCGCAACGACTTCGTCACGGACATCGATCGCAAAGCCGAGGCGGAGATCATCGCCGTCATTCGCCGCGGCCACCCGGATCACGCATTCCTCGCCGAGGAGAGCGGCCGCAGCGGCGAGAGCGAATACCTCTGGATCATCGACCCTCTCGACGGCACGACGAATTTCCTGCACGGCTTTCCGACGTTCGCGGTATCGATCGCGGTCGAGCACCGCGGGCGCTTGCAGCATGCGGTGATCTACGATCCCATGCGTCAGGAGTTCTTCACTGCCTCGCGCGGCGACGGCGCACAGCTCGAGGGTCGCAAAATACGCGTCAGCACGCAGCGCACGCTCGAAGGCTCGCTGATCGGAACCGGCTTTCCCTATCGCATGAATGCGGCGCACGTCGATGATTATCTCAAGATCCTCAAGGTCATCATGGGCACCGCGGCGGGTGTGCGCCGGCCGGGAGCCGCCGCGCTCGATCTGGCCTATGTGGCGGCGGGCCGAATCGACGGCTTTTGGGAATTCGGCCTGTCGCCGTGGGATACCGCCGCCGGCACCTTGCTGATCCAAGAGGCCGGCGGGCGGGTCGGCACACCGGCAGGGGTGGAGTACGCTCTCGGCCCCAACATCGTGGCCGGAAACCCCAAGGTGTACGAGGGACTCCTCGAGGCCATCGGTCCCCTCACGCCCGCGGCACTGCGCGGTTAGCTCGCGGCCGACGCGGCTGACCGGGTCCTGCTAGGGTGATCTGGCCGGCGCAGGCGCCGCCTGGCCGGCTTCCTCGGGCGTGCGCAGCCGGCTGTTTCTGTAGCCGTAGACGAAATACATGAAGATGCCGATCGCGCTCCACAGCACCAGCCGCAACCAGGTCGCGGTGGGGAGCGATGCGGCCATGCCGGCGCAGAACACCACGCCCATGAGTGAGGTGAACCACACTGCGGGCACCCGGAACGGCCGGTGCAAATCGGGCCGTGTATAGCGCAGCACCAGAACCCCCAGACATACGACGATGAAGGCGATGAGCGTACCGATCGACACCAACTCGCCGAGGATGCCGATCGGCAGCAGCCCGGCGAAGGTCGCCGCGAGCACACCGGTGATCAGGGTCGCAATGTGCGGCGTTCGAAACTTCGGATGCACGGCGCCGAAGAACTTCGGCAGCAGGCCGTCCTGCGACATCGTCAACCAGATTCGCGCCTGCGGAATGATCATGGTGATGATCACCGAAGTCAGTCCGAACAGCGCGCCCCAGATGACCCAGCTCGACAGCCAGAACAGTTGTGGGTGCGACTCCAGGGCGACCGCCACCGGCGCCGCGTCGTTCAGCTGCTTGAAGGGCACCAGGCCCGTCATGACGCTCGACATGAGGATATAGAGCACCGTACAGATGGCAAGGCTGCCGAGCATGCCGATCGGCATGTCGCGCTGCGGGTTCTTCGCTTCCTGCGCCACGGTCGAGACACCGTCGAAGCCGATATAGGCGAAGAAAATGATGGCCGAGGCCTGAAGAATTCCGCTCCAGCCGAACTCGCCGAAGGTGCCGGTGTTCGCCGGTATGAAGGGCGCCCAGTTCGCGGTGTTGACGTACACCGCGCCGAAAGCGATCACGGCGATGACGATGCCGACCTTGATCGCCACGATGATGGTATTGACCCAGGCGGATTCCTTGATGCCCTTGTAACAGAGCGCGGTTGCGGCGGCGATGATCGCGATCGCCGGCAAATTCAAATACGCGCTGGTCCGATGCACCTGAAAGCCGACCTCGGCCGCCTCGAACGGCGCCGAACTGAGCCAGTCGGGAATGAAATTGATGCCGAAGTGATCGAGCAGTTTCACGAAATACCGGCTCCAACCGACCGCCACCGTGGAGCAGGCCATCATGTACTCGAGAATCAGATTCCAGCCCACGAACCACGCCACGAATTCCCCCAGGGTCGCGTAGCTGTAGGCGTAGGCGCTGCCGGCGACCGGCACCATGGTTGCAAATTCCGAATAACACAGCCCGGCGAACATGCAGCCGATCCCGGCGATGATGAAGGAGATGACGATGGCGGGGCCCGCGTGCTGCGCGGCGGCGAGGCCCGTGAGCACGAAGATGCCGGTGCCGATGATGCCGCCGATGCCGAAGGTGATCAGCGACGGAATACCGAGAGCCCGTATCAGGGTCTTGTCGGCAGCCTCCTTGTGATAGGCGTCAATCGGCTTAGTTGCAAACATCCCCTTCAGATTCATGTCATGCACCCAACGTGGCCCTCAGGTAGACCGCACTCTACTCTTTACCTGCGAAAACGCATATTGATCCACACCACGGCGGCCGAGACCGCCATCGCAAAATACAAATAGCTGCGCGGAATCTCGACGTCCATGGATTGCGCCAGCAACGAGACGCCCACCAGCACCATGAATACCAGGGCCAGACCCTTGATGGTCGGGTGCCGCTCGATGATGCCGCTCACCGCGGAGGAGACCATCATCATCACCAGCACCGACACGACGATGGCGGCGATCATCACCTCGACGCGGTTCGCAAGTCCGACCGCGCTGAACACCGTGTCGAGCGAGAACACGATATCGATGAGCCCGATCTGCAGGATGATGAGCCAGAAGTTGTCCATCAGTCCCGTGGTTCGCGCCGGCTTCTCGCCGCTCAACAGGCCGCGAATCTCCATGAGGCTCTTGACCACCAGGAATGCGCCGCCGGCGAACAGCACCAGATTGCGGTCCGAGATTCCGACGCCCGCGATCGCGAACAGCGGCTCGCGGGTGTTCGCCAGCCAGATGACCGAAAACAGCAGCGCAATGCGCGTGAGCATCGCAAAGCCCAGTCCGACGATGCGCGCGCTGCGGCGCCGTGGCGGCGGCAGACGGTCGACCAGCAGGGAGAGGAAGACGATGTTGTCGATACCGAGAACGATCTCGAGCACCGCAAGCGTGAGGAAGGAAACCCACGTTTGCGGCTCGAAGAGTAGTTCCATCAAGCGACTTTATTGTCGGGTGTGAGCCATGGCAACCTGCCGCACGCTATGGCAATCCGTCCACTTCCTCGGGTTTGGTGAGCTTTCGCTCCAGCAGATCGTCGGTCCGCAGCCCCAAGTCCAGGGCGAGCGCGGCGGAGATGTAGATCGACGAATAGGTTCCCGCGAGAATGCCGATGACCAGGGCCGCGGAAAATCCGTGCAGAGTCTCCCCGCCGAAGATCAGCAGCGCGACGACCACCAGCAGCGTCACCAGCTTGGTCATCAAGGTTCGCGACAGGGTTTGATTGATGGATTCGTCGATCACCTGAGCGATCGGGAGCTTGCGGGCGTTACGCGCGCGCTCGCGGACCCGGTCGAAGACGATGACCGTGTCGTTCAGCGAGTAGCCGATCACCGCGAGGATGGCCGAGACCGCCGTGAGATCGAAGGTGATCTGCGTCAAGGCGAAGAATCCCACCACGCAGATCGGATCGTGCAACACGGCGAAAATCGCACCGAGCGCGAGTTTCGGCGTGAACCGCAACAGCACGTAGATCAGGATGAGCACGAGGGTCGCCACCAACGCCCAGGTCCCTTTGACGAACAGCTCCTGTCCCACCTGGGGGCCGACGACTTCCGTGCGCTGCAGTTTCACGCCGGGATCGACCGTCTTGAAGATCTCGAGAATCCGCGCGCCGATCTGCTCGCCTTTGACATTCGGATCGGGCGGCAAGCGCACCAGGATGTCGCGCGAACTGCCGAAAGCTTGGACCTGCGCGGCGGGAACGCCGGCCTTGGCCAATGCACTGCGCAGGTTCTCGATGTTCGGCGCCTGCGGGAAATTCGTCTCGACCACGACGCCGCCCGTGAAATCGACACCGAGATTCAGTCCGCGCAGCGCCACCAGTCCGAGCGAGGAGACGATCAAGATCGCGGACAACCCGTACCACACCTTGCGGGTGCGCATGAACGGGAAGCGGGTCACCTTATGAAAAAATTCCATGGTCTTGAACCTCGGGTCGCGCCTAAATGGACAGGCGATCGACCTTGCGCCTTCCGCCGTAGATGAGTTGAACCAACGCACGGCTGCCCATGAGCGACGTGAACATCGAGGTCGCAATGCCGAGCACCAGCACGACGGCAAAGCCGCGGACCGCGCCCGCGCCGAACAGCCACAGGACCAGGCCCGCGATCAGCGCCGTGACGTTCGAATCGGCGATCGCGGAGAACGCCCGCTCGAAGCCTGCCGTGATGGCGGCTCGCGGCGAGACGCCGTTGCGCAATTCCTCGCGGATGCGCTCGTAGATCAAGATGTTGGCATCGACCGCCATGCCGACGGTCAATACCAGCGCCGCGATGCCCGGCAGCGTCAACGCGGCGCCCACCAGCGACAATAACGCCGTGAGCAGCACCACGTTCGCCGCGAGCACCACATCGGCGACCAGGCCGAACACCTTGTAGTAGATCGCCATGAACACGAAGGCCGCCAGCATGCCGAACACCATGGCATGGACGCCCTTGTCGATGTTGTCCTGGCCCAGGCTCGGACCGATCGCCCGCTCCTCGACCGCGGACAGCGGCGCCGCCAGACCCCCGGCGCGCAACAGCAGCGCGAGCTCGCGCCCCTCGATCGGGTTGACCCCGGTGATCTGGAAATTGTTGCTGAACACCCCGCGAATGGTCGCGCGGTTGATGACCTCTTCGGTGGTGCGGTCGACGTCGACGCCTTGTGCATTTTTCTCGCGCGAGCGATCGATGAACACCACCGCCATCAAATGGCCGATGTTCTCCTGGGTGTTCTTCAACATCTTCGAGGCGCCGCGGCTGTCCAGGCTCACCGATACCGCCGGGCCGTCCTGGGTGTTCGGCTGGAAAGACGCGTCGGTGAGCTGATCGCCGGTGACGACCACCTCGCGCTTGAGCAGCACCGGCTGCTTGTCGCGGGTGTAGTAGAGCTTGGAACCGAGCGGCACGCGGCCGGTGGCGGCCGCCTCGAGCGGATTGCTGGCTTCATCGACCATGCGAAATTCCAAGGTCGCCGTCTTGCCGAGAATCTTCTTCACCTCGGCGGAGTTCTGCAGTCCGGGCAGCTGGATGGCGATCCGGTCGACGCCCTCGCGTGCGACCTGCGGCTCGGACACCGCGAGCTCGGGGCTGTTGAGGCGATTGCGCAGGATGATGATGTTTTGCTGGACCGCGTAGTCCTGGCGCTCCTTGATTTCCTGTGGAGTCAGCGTGAGTTCGAGCGCCGGCGCACCGTTCACGGTGGTATCGGTCAAATGCAGATTGCGGTTGTCCGCGAGGATCGCCGCGTTGCCTTTCGCGAAGCTGTCGGCATCGCGAAACAGCACGCGCACGCGGTTCGCCGCGTAATCCACCTGCACGTCCTGATAGGGGACCCGCGCCGTTCGCAGCGAAGCGCGAAAGTCCTGCTCGCGGTGATCGAGCTGCTGCTTCACGGCGCCCTGCACGTCCACTTGGTACACGAGGTACACGCCGCCCCGCAGGTCGAGGCCGAGCTTCAGCGGACTCAAGCCGAGTTTGCGCATCCATTCCGGTACGCGCGAAGCCTGCGACAAGGCGATGGTGAATTCGTTGGGCCGCGCTTCGGCGATCAAGTCGCGCGCCTTCAGCTGATCCTGCTTGCTGCTGAATCGCAGCGTCAGGCGCCCCTGCTCCAGGAAGGAACCGGTCGGCACGACGTCTTTGGACTTCAGAAGCTGCCCGATGCTGGTGCGGTCGGTCTCCTGGACGGCGGCGCGATCGCGCGCCAGCTGCAGCGCATTCTCTTCGCCGAACAGGTTCGGCAGCGCCAGAAAGATCGCGATCAGGACGACGATCGCGACCAGCACGATCTTCCAGCGCGGATATGCAATCATGCGCTCTTGACCGTGCCTTTGGGCAACAGCTGCGCCACCTGGAATTTCTGCAGTTTGACGCTGACGCCGTTGGCAATTTCCAAGGTCAGGAATTGTTCGCCGACCTCGACGACCTTGCCGATGATGCCGCCGGTCGTGGCCACTTCGTCGCCCGCCGCGATCTTCGACAGCATCTCGCGCTGTTCTTTGGCGCGCTTGTTCTGCGGCCGGATCAAGAGAAAGTAAAAGACCACCAACAGCAGTACGGGCAGCAACATGGCGCTCATGATGCCTTGGCCGCCGGCCCCGCCGGCGGCCTGCGCATGGGCCGAATTAATGAAGAAATCCATAGTGTTACACCCATTTTTTGCGGCGGACGCCGCGACAGAAAGCCGCGTAGTATACAGCAGGCGGCCCAAAACTTAACGCGCGGCGGGCATTCCCTCGCGGCGCAGCGCATAGAATTCCGCCGCATAGGCGGCGAATCGCCCCGCCTCGATCGCCGCTCGAATCTCTCCCATGAGCCGCTCGTAGAAGTGCAGGTTATGGACGGTGTTCAGGTGGGAACCCAGGATTTCCCCGCACTTGTCCAGATGCCGCAGGTAGCTGCGGCTGTAATTGCGGCAGGTATAGCACGCGCAGCCAGCCTCGATCGGTCCGGTATCCTTCTGATGTGCGGCATTGCGAATGTTGAGGACCCCCTGGCGCGTGAACAGATGCGCGTTCCTCGCGTGCCGCGTCGGCATGACGCAATCGAACATGTCGATACCCCGCCTCACCGCCTCGACGATGTCTTCCGGCCGGCCGACACCCATCAAGTAGCGCGGCTTGTGCGGCGGCATCTGCGGCACCAGGTCATCGAGCACCTGCGTGCGTTCCGCCGCGCTTTCGCCGACCGCGAGACCACCGATGCCCAGACCCGCGAAGCCGATCTCCTCGAGCGCCGCGAGCGAGGCGGCGCGCAGGCCGGCGTGCACCCCGCCCTGCACGATGCCGAACAGCGTTCCCGGCGGCTCGCCGCCGTAGTACTCGCGATGGCCCCGCAGCGCCCAGCGCATCGACAACTCCATCGAGGCCCGCGCCTCGCTCTCGGTGGCCGGATATGGGGTGCATTCATCGAAGCACATGGCGATGTCGGCGCCCAGAATGCGCTGAATGCGCATCGACTCCTCGGGCGAGAGAAATACCGGCGCGCCGTCGACCGGCGAGCGAAAGCTCGCACCCTGCTCGGTGATCTTGCGCATGTCCTTCAGGCTCCACACCTGGAACCCGCCCGAGTCGGTGAGAATGGGCCGGCGCCAATGCATGAAGTCATGCAATCCGCCGTGCGCCTCGATGACCTCCAGCCCCGGCCGCAGGTAGAGGTGGAACGTATTTCCGAGCACGATTTGAACACCGATGCCTTCGAGCTGTTCCGGGGTCATCGCCTTCACCGTGCCGTAGGTTCCAACCGGCATGAATGCCGGCGTCTCGACGCTGCCGCGCCTGAAATCGAGCCGGCCGCGGCGCGCGGCGCCGTCCTGGCGCAGCAACTCGAACTGCATCCGCGAAGCGTTCACGGGCGCGCCACGGCCGCTGCCGAGGGGGTCAAAAACATCGCATCACCGTAGCTGAAAAACCGATACCGTGCCTCGATCGCATGCGCGTAGGCCGCGAGCAGCCGGTCCTTTCCGACGAACGCGGAGCAGAGCATCATCAAGGTCGACTCGGGCAGATGAAAATTGGTGACCATGGCATCCACGACCTGGAATCGGTGGCCGGGCTTGATGAATATGCGCGTCGCTCCCCGATAGGGCCGCAGCGGCACCGCCTCTGCGGCCGCCGTCTCCAAGCTCCTCACCACCGTGGTCCCCACCGCGATCACGCGGCCTCCGGCGGCGCGCGCGGCGTTGATTGCCGCACACGCGGGCTGCAGCACTTCGAGGTATTCCGCGTGCATCGCATGCTCCTCGATGTCATTCACACGCACCGGCTGGAACGTGCCGGCGCCCACGTGCAGGGTGACGAACGTGTGCCGCACCCCCCGCTTCTCGAGCGCAGCGAAGATCCCGGCATCGAAATGCAAACCGGCGGTGGGCGCCGCCACGGCTCCCGGAGAGCGCGCATACACCGTCTGATAGTCTTCACGATCAGCCGCTTCCGGCGCGCGGCCGATATAGGGCGGCAGCGGAACCTCGCCGTGGGCTTCGAAGAAAGCGAGCACGTCGGCCGAGAATTCGAGGAGAAACAACTCCCCGTCGCGCTCGAGCATGCGCGCCGTGTGGCCGCCGGGCAGCTTGACGACCGCCTGCGGCTTCAGACCCTTGCTGGCGCGGGCATGCACCAGCGCGCGATGCGGCGTGAGCACGCGTTCGAGCAGCAGTTCGATCTTGCCGCCGCTCTCCTTGGCCGCGTGCACGCGGGCAGGCACGACCCGCGTGTCGTTGAACACCAGCAGATCGGCTGCGGTCAAAAGATCCGGCAAATCGCGAAAATGCAGGTCGCGCAGCGCATTCGCATTGCCATCCACCTGCAGCAGCCGGCTCGCCGAACGGGGAATCGCGGGCCGCTGGGCGATGAGCTCTTTCGGCAGGTCGAAATGAAAATCGGTGCGCTGCATTCTCGGGCAATACTACCAAGGGCCTCAATCGCATATACTGCGCGATCTGGCATGCCCGGATGGCGGAACTGGTAGACGCGCCGGACTCAAAATCCGGTGGTGGTGACACCGTGTGGGTTCGATTCCCTCTCCGGGCACCAGAATTTTAACCATGGACATCCTTTGAATTTCTGCAGTCACTGCGGTTCACGCGTTACATCGAAAATTCCCGACGGGGACCACCTGCCACGCTTCGTGTGCACGAGCTGCGGCATGATTCACTACAAGAATCCGCTGCTGGTGCTCGGGTGCGTGCCCGAATGGCAGGGAAAGATTCTGCTGTGCCGTCGTGCCATCGAGCCGCGCCTGGGATTTTGGACCGTGCCGGCGGGTTTCATGGAAAACGGCGAAACCATGCAGCATGCGGCCGCGCGCGAATGCTACGAGGAGGCCCTGGCCAAGGTCGAGGTCGGCTCGCTGCTGGCGGTGGTCAACGTGACTCACGCCGGCCAGGTGCACGTGATGTTTCGCGCTCGACTGGCGGAGCCTGCATTCGCGCCGGGGCCCGAAAGCCTGGAAGTGGGGCTCTACGGCGAGAAGGAAATTCCGTGGGATCAGCTGGCCTTTCCGAGCGGCGAGTTCACCTTGCGGAAGTACTTCTCGGATCGCGCCGCCGGTCGTGAGGATCATCACTTCACGGAGCTCACGCGTCCGCTCCGGGCCTAGGAGCCTCTCCCCCTGGAATTCTGAGCGCGGCGCCCGCCTGTGGCAGAATAGCGGCTCATTCAACCGATCAAGAAGGGTAAGTCATGGCGTTCGTGGTCACCGAAAGCTGCATCAAGTGCAAATACATGGATTGCGTGGAGGTCTGCCCGGTGGACTGCTTCCACGAGGGTCCGAATTTTCTCGTGATCGATCCGGATGAGTGCATCGATTGCACGCTGTGCGAACCCGAATGCCCGGTTGAAGCCATCTTCTCGGAAGAGGAAATTCCCGACGGCCAGCAGAACTTCAAGCAGTTGAACGCGGAGCTCGCGAAAAAGTGGCCGGTGATCAGCGAAAAAGGCGAAGCCCCGGCCGATGCCAAGCAGTGGGACACGGTCAAGGACAAGCTCAAACTGCTGGAGCAGTGAGCGGGGGGCCGGACCTTCCCCGGCCTTTTCGCGGCACCGGCCTTTTCGCGGCACCGGCGGTGGGGGGGCGCCGGCGGTTTACGGCGCTAGCGGTTTGCGGCGCTAGCGGTTCGCGAACTGCAGCTGCTTGAGTTCCTGCAGGAGTTCGCTCGGCGGCAGGTATCCGCTGATGTAATCCCCCTTCTCGGTGAGGATGGCGGGCGTGCCGCGCACCCCGATGGTCTGACCGAGCGCATATTCGCGGGCCACGGGCGTCGGCGCGCAGGTCTTGTTCATGTCGAGATGGGCTCCCGCCTTGGCACGGGTGAGCGCTTCATTGCGATCGGCCGAGCACCACACCACTTCCGCCTTGCGCCAGCTCTCCGTGTTGGGTCCCGTGCGCGGATAGAACATGTAGCGCACGCGCACACCGAGCTTGTTGAGTTCCGCGATTTCGCTGTGCAGCTTGCGGCAGTACTGGCAATCGACGTCGGTGAAGACGGTAATGGTGTAGAGCGGATTCTTCGGCGAGAAGATGATCATCTGCGATTCGGGCACCTCGCTGATCAGGGCGAGCCGGGCGTGCGTTCGCAGCACTTCGGTCAGATTCTCGCGCGTCTTCATGTCGTAGACATTGCCGTCGAGAAAATACTTGCCGTCGGCCGTGATGTAGCTCACGTCCGCACCCTGCACGAACTCATAGATGCCGGCGATCGGCGAAGGCTTCAAATCCTCGATCTTCGTTCCCGGAGGCAGGAGTTTCACCAGGGCCGCCCGCGGGTCCGCGACTTGCTCGGCAGAGGCCCCGCTCACCCAAAGCGCCGAAGCGGCCGCAACGACGGTTAGGACAGCAAGGCTCTTGAGCATGGTGCACTCCACGGGATCAGAGGAATTTGGACTCCACCGCTTGCGAGTGGTTCAGGAAATTCTATCAGAGGGCACTCGGCCCCGCGGAAAGCGCTCGGCTTCACGACGGGCACTCAGCCCCGTGGATGGTGCTGCGAGTGCAGTTCTTTGAGCCGCTCGCGCGCGACGTGCGTGTAGATCTGCGTCGTCGAGAGGTCGCTGTGGCCGAGGAGCATCTGCACCACGCGCAGATCCGCCCCGTGATTCAACAAATGCGTGGCGAAGGCGTGACGCAGCGTGTGCGGCGAGAGTTCTTTCTCGACCCCCGCCTTCTTCGAGTAGCGCTTGATGATGTGCCAGAACGCCTGGCGCGTCATGCGGTCGCCGCGGCGGGTGGGGAACAGGTAATCCGTCTGGCGTTCCAAGAGGATCTCCACGCGCGGACCTTGCATGAATTGCTGCAGCCACTTGACTGCTTCATCGCCGAGCGGGATCAGGCGCTCGCGGTTTCCCTTGCCGACCACGCGCATCACGCCCTGATTCAAATTGACCTGATTGTGCTTGAGGCTCACCAGTTCGGAGACGCGCAGCCCCGTGGCGTACAGCACTTCGAGCATGGTGCGGTCGCGGTGACCGAGAGGATCGGTGACGGTCGGCGCCTCGAGCAGGGAATCGACCTCGGCCTCGGTGAGCGACTTGGGGAGCGAGCGGCCGATTTTCGGCATGGCGATTTGCGCGGTCGGATCGACCGCGATCAAATTCTCGCGCACCATGAAGCGAAAGAACCGCCGGAAGCTCGACAGCTGCCTCGCCGTCGATCGCGGCCGCGATCCGCCCTCGACCCGCGCTGCGATGAAGCCGAGCAGCTCCATGCGCGTCGCCTTCAACAGCGCGCTGTCGCGCTCTTCCAGCCAGCGTGCCAATGCGGTTAAATCTGCGCGATAGGCGGCGAGGGTGTTGGCCGACAAGCCGCGCTCCATCCATACGGCGTCGAGGAATCGCTGCAGGGCAGGATCCGCCGCATCGCGGGCCGGTGGTATTCCCGCGCCTGAGGTGCGTGTATAAACCGTCCGTTTCAAAGCCGTCGCCATACTTTCCCGCGTGGAACCCGCACGAAATGGTGCTTACGCGCTATTGGTGTCCAGTATGCGAGGGGTGCTGGCGGGTCGGCGTGACCAGTCTCACAGTAACTGTAAGTATTAACATAAGGTGAACCAGATCACAGATCTTCCACGAAAGGTTAAATCCGCGGGCTTGCGCGAGCGCCTGTACGCGGGTTATTGCATCGCGCTCTTCACGCTGATGGCGGTCGCCGCGTTGGTGATCAGCCTGTTTCTCCCCACGCTGCGCGCGCGCCGCCATGTGGCCGGGGCGTTCTCGCGCGGGTTCTTCCGCGCCGCCGGGATCCCGTTGCGGGTCCAGGGGATCGAGCATTTACCGCGCGTACCCTGCGTGGTGGTGGCCAACCATGCCAGCTACATCGACGGGATCGTGGCCGTTGCCGCTCTGCCGCCCGAATTTGCCTTCGTCATCAAGAAAGAGATGGTGCGCGTGCCGCTTGCGAGCCTCCTGCTGCGGCGCCTCGGCTCTCAGTTCGTCGAGCGCTTCGACCGTCACAAGGGCGCCTCGGACGCGCGGCGCGTTTGGAAGCTCGCGGCCACCGGCCAATCCCTGGTGTTCTTCCCGGAAGGCACCTTCGATGCGACCCGCCAGATCGGCAGGTTTCTCGGCGGCGCATTCGCGACTGCCCAACGCTCTCAAATGCACATCGTCGCCGTGGCGATTCACGGCACCAGGGAGGTCCTGCCGTCGGGGAGCGTCATGCTGCGCCGCAAGCCGATTCGCTTCGAGATCCTGGCGGTACTTCATCCCGAGGGCGCCCGGCAGCGCAGCCGTGAACTGATCGCGCAAGCCGTCGGCGAGCCGCTGGCGCCTTGACCCCGCTATACTTCGACCCCACTAATGAGGTTCGACCCCTACCTTCATCTTTCACGGAATGCATTCGTATGAACTCGGATCCTGTCGTCATATTGGCCGCGCGCCGTACCCCCGTTGGGGCCTTCCAGGGCGCTTTCTCGGGCGTTACCGGCCCACAGCTCGGCGCCGTCGCCATCAAGGCAGCCCTCGCCGATTCCGGGGTGGCGCCCTCGGAAGTCGATGAGGCGATCATGGGCTGCGTGCTGTCGGCCGGTCTCGGCCAAGCGCCCGCCCGCCAAGCGGCTCTAGGCGCCGGCATCCCGGCCAGCGTTCCCGCGACCACGGTCAACAAGATGTGCGGCTCGGCCATGCGCGCCGTCATGTTCGCCGCCGATCAACTCCTCGCCGGATCCGCCCGCATCATGGTGGCGGGGGGGCTCGAGTCGATGACGAACGCACCCTATCTGCTGCCCAAGGCGCGAGCCGGGTATCGGATGGGACACCAGGAGGTGCTCGATCATATGTACTTCGACGGCCTGCAGAGCCCGTGGGATGGACAGCTCATGGGCTGCTTTGCCGAAGCGACCTCGGGACGGTACGAGTTTACACGCCGCGCCCAGGACGACTTTGCGGCAGAGTCGGTGCGGCGGGCCCAAGCAGCGGTCGCCAGCGGCGCGTTCGCGTCCGAGGTGGCGCCCGTGACAGCCAAGACGCGCAAAGGCGAGACAGTGATCGACAAGGACGAAACGCCCGGCACGCTCGATGTGTCGAAGATTCCGTCGCTCAAGCCCGCGTTCAAAAAGGACGGCACGGTGACGGCGGCCAGCTCGGCCAGTATTTCCGACGGCGCGGCCGCCTTGGTGCTGACGCGCGAATCCTTGGCCAAGGAGCGAGGCCTCAAGCCGTTGGCGCACATCTTGGGCTATACGAGCTTCGCCAGGGAGCCGGAGTGGTTCACGTTGGCGCCCGTCGGGGCGATCCAAAAGTTGCTGACTCGGTTGGAATGGCGGGCCTCGGACGTCGATCTGTACGAGGTGAACGAGGCGTTTGCGGTGGTGGCCATGGTGGCCATGAAGGACCTGGGGCTCGATCACGAGAAGGTGAACGTGAACGGCGGCGCTTGCGCGCTCGGGCATCCGATCGGCGCGACCGGTGCGCGCATCTTGACCACCCTGATCCACGCGCTGCGCAGTCGCGGTAAGAAGCGCGGCATCGCGAGCCTGTGCATCGGCGGTGGCGAAGCTACCGCCATTGCCATCGAACTGGCTTAGGCACCCGCCATACCGTCTAGCGGGATCAAAGGGGTGGGCGTCCCTGCCCTGACCATGCCCGATCCCTTCGGCCATCCTGGTTGGCGGCGTCCATGGCCTGTCAACATGGTGATCCCCACCCAGTAAAGCGGCAGCGATGCGCAAATCCCCTCACGGCCTGTCCGCCTAGCGGATGTCTCGTTCATCCTCGCGGTTTGTGGTGTACTACGGCGCCGTTTGGGAGGTCAGGTGCGGAGCGATGCCCGAAAGCCAACGTGATGTCATGGAGTATGAGGTCGCGATCGTGGGGGGCGGCCCGGCCGGCCTTGCCTGCGCCATCCGACTCAAACAGCTGAAGCCCTCTCTCAGCGTGTGCGTGCTCGAGAAGGCCGCGAGCTTGGGAGCTCACTCCCTTTCGGGCGCGGTGCTCGAGCCGGGAGCTCTCGATGAATTGCTGCCGCAGTGGCGCGAGCACCCGCCCGCGATCTGCGTGCCTGCGGCGCGCGACGAATTCTTCATCATGACGCGGACCAAGCGCTACAAGCTCCCGGTCACCCCGCCGCAGATGGAGAATCACGGCAATTTCATCATCTCGCTCGGCCAATTGGTGCCGATTTTGGGCGCGGAAGCGGAAAAGTTGGGTGTGGACGTGTTCGCCGGTTTCGCGGCCGCCGAGGCACTCTTTGATGACGGCGGCGCCGTCAAAGGCGTGCGCATCGGCGACATGGGGGTGGACAAGAACGGTGAGCCCGGGCCCAACTTTGCGCTGGGCCCCGAGATTCACGCGAAAGTGACCATGTTTTGCGAAGGCTGCCGGGGCAGTACGTCCAAGCAGCTGATCAAGCGCTTCAAGCTCGATGCGGGAAAATCTCCGCAGACCTACGGCCTGGGATTCAAGGAACTCTGGCAGTTGCCGGCCAACCGCGTGCAGCCCGGGCTCATTCAACATTCCGTCGGATGGCCGCTCGACAAGCGCACGTACGGCGGCAGCTTCCTCTATCACCTCGACCATGATCGCGTGTACGTCGGCTTCGTGGTGGGCTTGGATTACGAAGATCCGCGGCTCAAACCCTTCGAGGCCTTCCAGCAATTCAAGAACCACGCAGACATCAAGGCCCTTTTGCAAGGCGGAGAGATCATCGCGGGCGGCGCGCGCACCGTGATCGAAGGCGGCTATCAGTCGATGCCGACCTTGGAGATGCCCGGAGCGATGCTGGTGGGCGACGCCGGCGGCACCCTCAACACTCCGAAGATCAAGGGCATTCATCAGGCGATCCGCTCGGGCATGACCGCCGCGGCACACTACGTCGAGACCGGCACGAGCGCAGGCTTCGATGCGCGCTGGCGCGCATCGCCGGGCGGACGGGAGCTCTACCAGGTGCGCAACATCCGTCCCGGCTTCAACCGCGGCCTATGGTTCGGCCTCGCCAATGCGGCGTTTGAAACCTATGTGACGCGGGGCCGCTCCCCGTGGACGCTCGCCAACCACGCCGATGACAAGGCATTGAAGCACCTGGACTACCCCTCGCCCGAGCGCGACTGGGGCGAGCGCGAATTGCCGCCGCGCGACCGGCTGGCGTTCGTATTCTTCGCCTCCACCATGCACGATGAGAATCAACCCGTGCATCTGCGCGTGGCCGATACCACGCTGTGCGCGACGCGCTGCGTGACGGAGTTCGGCAATCCCTGCACCAACTTCTGCCCCGCGAGCGTGTATGAAATGATTGCCGACGGCAGCGGCGGGAAGAAGCTGCAAATCAATGCATCCAATTGTGTTCATTGCAAAGCCTGCGACATCAAGGAGCCGTACACGGATCAAATCACCTGGGTTACCCCCGAGGGCGGTTCAGGTCCGAACTATCAGAGCCTATAGGCGGGTTGGCGCATCATTTCCCCGCATCGTTCGCGGCTGGCGAGCCCGCAGTTGAGCGGCGAATCCAAAACGCTCGCAGCACGCCTGCAACAACAGGTGGCCGCCGATCGATTGCAGTACGACGCGGCCCAGCAGCAGACTGCAGCACGCCTCGATGCCCTGAGCCAAGAGCTGCGTCGCCATTCGCCCTCCGTCGTTCAAACGCTGCGCTCATGGCTGCCGTGGCCGCCGCCCGCCGCCGCCGCCCCCCGCGGCATGTACCTTTGGGGAGGCGTCGGCCGCGGCAAGACGCTGCTGATGGACTGGTTCTTCGCTTCGCTGCAGTCACCGCAGGCTCCGAGGCGGATCCGCGGGCGAGGCGTTCGCGCCGAGCGCAGCCATTTCTACCGCTTCATGCGCGAGGTGCATGCCGAACTTGCCGGCATCGAGGGGCGCCTCGAGCCGCTCGAGGTGGTGGCGCAGCGGATCGCCGCCCGCACGCAAGTGCTGTGCCTCGATGAATTCTTCGTCGCCGACATCGCCGATGCGATGATTCTCAGCGGACTCTTCGCGGGTCTGTTTCGCCGCGGCGTGACGCTCATCGCGACCTCCAATGTCGCGCCGCAATGCTTGTACGAGCACGGCCTGCAGCGCCAGCGGTTTCTACCCGCCATCGAGCTCATTGAAACGCATCTCGAGGTGCGCCATCTGGACGGCGGCATCGACTACCGGTTGCGCCGGCTGGAGCAGGCGCCGACCTACCTGGACGCCACGCGGACCGACTCGAACGCCGCGCTCGAGGAACGATTCGCAGCGCTCGCCGGCGGCTCCGCCGCAGGCCCGCGAACGCTCCTCATCGAGGGACGCGCTCTTCGCGCCCGCGCCGTGGGTCCCGGGATGGTCTGGTTCGAATTCAGCGAACTGTGCGAGGGTCCGCGCAGCCAGAACGACTACATCGAGCTTGCCCGCTCCTACGGCACGATCTTCATCGCGAACATCCCGCAATTCACGCACGAGCACGAGGATGCGGCACGCCGCTTCATCATGCTGATCGATGAGCTGTACGATCGCGGCGTCAAAATCGTGGTATCGGCCGCGGCGGCGCCTGCCGCGCTGTATCGGGGTGAGCGATTGAGCACGGAATTTCAGCGCGCCGCCAGCCGCCTCGTGGAAATGCAGACGCAGCACTACCTGGCGGGCCGGCATCGTGCCTGAAGCACCGTTCCCGCAGCCCTGGCATAATTCGCCGATGCCGACGGTCGCCTCGTTCAAGATCGAATACAAACAAATACTCAACTCCCGGGGTGACGTCGTGGCGCCGCTGCCGGAGTTCGCCGCCGACATCGAGGAAGTGCTGCGCATGTATCGCGCCATGACGTGCGTGCGGGTATTCGACGCCAAGGCCGTTAATTTGCAGCGCACCGGGCAGCTCGGCACGTATCCCTCCTGCCTCGGGCACGAAGCCGCCCATGTGGGGGTCGGCGCTGCGATGCGCCCGGAAGACGTGCTGGCGCCGGTGTACCGGGAGATCGGCACACAGTTGTGGCGCGGCGTGAGCATGGCGGAGATTTTGCTGTATTGGGGAGGCGATGAGCGCGGCAGCAACTTCGCCCGTCCGCGGGGCGACTTCGCCTGGTGCGTGCCGATCGCGACCCAGACCTTGCATGCGGCAGGCGCGGCCATGGCCTTCAAGGTGCGCAAGGAGCCGCGCTGCGCGCTCAGCTACATCGGCGACGGTGGCACTTCCGAGGGCGCGTTTTACGAGGCGTTGAATCTGGCGGGAGCGCGCGCCCTGCCGGTGGTGTTCGTGATCGTCAACAACGGCTGGGCCATCTCGGTGCCCGTCGCGGCGCAAACGGCGGCGCAAACCCTGGCGCAGAAGGCGGTGGCCGCGGGAATTCCCGGATTGCAGGTGGACGGCAACGATGTGTTCGCCGTGCGGCAGATGGTCTGCGAGGCGCTGGAGACGGCGCGGCACGGCGGCGGCCCGAGCGTCATCGAGGCGCTCACCTATCGGTTGAGCGATCACACCACGGCGGATGATGCGAGCCGGTATCGGCCGGCTGCCGAGGTCAAGGAAGCTTGGAGCGTTGAGCCGCTGACCCGTCTCCGCGAGTACCTCTTCAGGTCCGGCACATGGAGCCAGGCGCAGGAACAGGCGCTGCTGAAGGACTGCGCCCACCAAGTCGACGCCGCGGTGGGCGAGTATCTGCACACGGCGAAGCAGTCGACCGACTCGATGTTCGATTACCTGTTCGCTGAATTGCCGCTGCACTTGCGCGAGCAGCGTGCCGTCGCGCACAAGTACGGCGCGAAACCGAGCGGGATGTGAGTTGGCAAAAATAACCATGGTCGAAGCCATCGCGATGGCGCATGGCTGGGAAATGCAGCATGACGACAGCGTCGTGGTGATAGGCCAGGATGTCGGCGCGAACGGCGGTGTGTTTCGGGCGACGGCCGGACTGCAGGCGCGATTCGGCGCGGATCGTGTCCAGGACACGCCGCTGGCCGAAGCGACCATCGCCGGGATGTCGGTGGGGATGGCGACGCACGGGCTCAAGCCCGTGGCGGAAATCCAGTTCATGGGATTCATGTATCCGGCACTCGATCAAATCGTGAATCACATGTCGCGCATGCGCTACCGCACGCGCGGCCGTTTGACCTGTCCGGTGGTCATTCGCACACCGCACGGCGGGGGAATCCACGCCCCGGAGCACCATTCGGAAAGCACCGAGACCCTGCTCTGCCACATTCCCGGCATTCGCGTCGTCTGCCCCTCCTCGCCCGCGCGTGCCTACGGCCTGCTGCTTGCCGCGATCCGCGACCCGGACCCGGTGATGTTCCTCGAGCCCGTGCGCCTGTACCGGGCGATGCGGCAGGAAGTGCCCGACGACGGGCTGGCGCTGCCGCTCGACCATTGCTTCATCTTGCGCGAGGGCAGCGATGTCAGCATCGTGACGTGGGGAGCCATGACCATCGAAACTCTGCGCGCCGTCACCGAGCTCGACAGCCAGGGAATCAGCTGCGAAGTCATCGATCTGGCGAGCTTGAGCCCGATCGACGGCGAAACCATCCTGGCGTCGGTGGCCAAGACCGGGCGGCTCGTGATCGTGCATGAAGCGGCACGCAACGTCGGCGTCGGGGCGGAGATAGCGGCCATTGTCGCCGAGCACGGGTTGTACGATCTGCACGCCCCTATCCAGCGGGTCGCGGGGTTCGACACCGTGATGCCGCTGTTCAGGCTCGAGCATGACTACATTCCGGGTGTGCAGCGCATCGTGGATGCGGTCCAAGTCGTGATGGCCGGATAAACGGACATGAACCAATCTCCATGAGCACCTTCAGGCTTCCCGATCTGGGCGAAGGTCTGGCCGAGGCCGAGATCCTCGAATGGCACGTCAAACCGGGCGATCGGGTGCTCGTGGATCAGCCGATGGTATCGGTGGAAACCGCCAAGGCGGTCGTGGAAGTTCCGGTGCCTCATAGCGGCACCATCACGGCGCTGCATGGTGCGGTGGGGGACATCATCGCGACCGGAGCGCCGCTCATCGAATTCGATTCCGGCACCGTCGTCGGCAGCATGCCGGTCGTGAGCGAGGAGGAATTCGTCGAGGCCGCCGTCATCGGCCGCTCGCGCGCGAACGGCGCCGCCCGCAACCGCGCCGTTCCGATGGCGCGCGCCCTGGCGAAGCGCCTCGGGCTCGGCCTCGAGAACCTCGCCGGCAGCGGGCCCGGCGGTGTGATCAAACTCGATGACGTCCTGGAGCACGCACAAATGACGGCGCCGGCCGCATCGCAAGTCGACGGCGGCGCCGTGGACGGGCGCGGGTCGAATGGACGCGGCTCGAACGGCCGCGCCATCACCGTCCCAGCCGGGGCTGTCGCAGAACCGTTGCGCGGCGCACGCCGCGCCATGGCGCGCACCATGTCGCTGTCCCGGGATCAGGTTCCCTTGAGCACGGTCTGCGACGATGCGGATATTCACGCCTGGAGCCGGCGCGGCGACTACATGCTGCGGCTGATACGCGCCATGATCAGCGCCGCCCGCGCCGAACCGGCCTTGAACGCCTGGTACGATGCTGCGAGCAACACGCGCATCCTGCTCAGGCACATCGACCTCGCGATCGCCGTCGATACGCCGAGCGGGCTGATCGTGCCGGTGCTGCGTGAAATCGAGGCCAAGACGCCGGACGAACTGCGCGCCGCCATCGCCGCGCAGAAGACCGCGGCACATGAGCGCAGCACCACTCCCGAGGACCTGCGCGACTTCACGCTGATGTTGTCGAATTTCGGCACTCTCGCCGGTCGTTACGGCATTCCCCGCGTCGTGCCTCCCGCGGTTGCGATTCTGGGGGCGGGCAAGGTGCGTCAGGAACCGGTGATCGTCGGCGATACCGTGACGGCGCATCGGCGCATGCCGCTGTCGTTGAGCTTCGATCACCGCTGCATCACCGGCGGCGAGGCATGCCGGTTTCTGGCGGCCGCCATCGGCGACCTGGAACGGCCGGACTAACGTTAGGACACGCGCATGCATCAAGCGAGCACCGAACAGTATCGAAAGATGGTCGCAGCCGTCGTAGCGGCGGCGGCGCGCCTGCCTCGCTCGCTTCGCATCGTCGATGCGCGGCACCTGCACTTCTTGCAGGGGTATTACGCCAACGTCGATCCCGAGGATATCGCCACGCGCGATCCGGCATCGCTCGCCGCGGCGGCGCTGTCACATCTTCGCTTCGCGCGCCAGCGCCGCGGCCGTGCGCTCGTGCGCGTCTTCAATCCCATCCTGCGCGAACACGGCTACAGCTCCCCGCATACGGTCATCGAGATGGTGAACGACGACATGCCGTTCCTCGTCGATTCGATCGGCGTCTCTCTGGCCCAGCGCGGCCTCACTCTGCATTTTCTGGCGCACCCCGTCTTCGCGGTCGCGCGGGACAACGCCGGCGTGCTGCGCTCGGTCGAGGAGCGCGGCGCGGCAGCCGCCAAACACCAGCGGCTCGAATCGTTCCAACACATCGAAGTGGACCGGATCGTCGATCCGGCGGTGCTGCAATCCTTGTGTTCGGAAATCGAGCGCAGCATGCGCGACGTGCGGGTTTGCTGCGCGGATTGGGGCAAGATGCGCGCCGCCGCGCGGCAGTGCTCGGACGATCTGACTTCACTGAGCACGCGCTTCGATCCGCGGGATGTGAGCGAAACGCAGGCGTTGCTCGCATGGATGGAAAATCGGCATTTCACGTTCCTCGGTTACAAGGAGTATCGCCTGCGCCGGCGCAAGGGGCGGGACAGCTTGGAATCGGTCGACAGCACCGGGTTGGGTCTTCTGCGCAAGGGCCACAAGCGCGCGCAAAGCACGAGCCGCACGTTGCCCGCCGACATTCGCCGCCAGAGCCGTTCTCGCGAGCTGGCCCTGGTGACCAAGGCGAACCTCCAATCGACGGTGCACCGCACGGGCTACCTCGACTACGTCGGCATCAAGCATTTCGACGCGAAGGGCCGGCTGATCGGAGAGCGGCGATTCTTGGGGCTCTGGACCTCCGCCGCGTACAACACCAACCCGCGCGAGATCCCGGTGGTGCGGCACAAGGTCGCGCAAGTGGTCCTGCACTTCGCACTCGCGCCCGACAGCCACGACGGCAAGGCGCTGCAGCACATACTCGAGTCTTTTCCGCGCGACGAACTGTTCCAGGCCAACGTGCCCGAGCTCATCCGGATCGTCACTGGGATCTTCGGTCTGCAAGAGCGTCCGCGCGTGCGTCTGCTGCTGCGGCGCGATGCGTTTCGGCGATTCTATTCCTGCCTCACCTACGTACCCCGCGAGCGATACAACACGCAGGTGCGGCAACGCATCGAACGCGTCATCGGCGACGCTTTCTCGGCGATCAGCATGGAATCGCAGGTGCAGATCGCCGAGTCCAACCTTGCACGGATTCACATCGTGGCGCGCACCCTCCCGAACGAAGCGGTGCACATCGGTACGGAGATTCTCGAGCGGCGCATCGCGCAGGCCGTGCATTCATGGTTCGATGAGTTCAAAACCGCTCTGTTGGCGCGCTTCGACGAGGCGTATGCACTGCAGCTGTTCGCAACCTATGCGCAGGCGTTTCCCGCCGCCTATACCGAGGATTTTTCGGGCGAGGCCGCCGCGCACGACGTGAGCTTTCTGGAGGCTGCGGAGAAGGAGACCGAACGGCTGCATCTCGATATTTACCGGACCGAACCACGCCGCAAGGACAAATTTTTTCTGAAGATTTTCCGCGTCCGGGATGCGATCCCGATCTCCGACCTGCTGCCCATGCTGGAGAACATGGGGCTGAAGGTGATCGCCGAGCGGCCCTACGGATTGGAGTTCTCGGGCGGACGCCGCGCCTGGATTCAAGACCTCGAACTGCTCGTTCAGGGCACGGCGCAGAACACGTTCGAGGTGCTGGCGGCTGAAATCAAAAGCGCGTTCACCGCCGTCTGGACCGGCCGCATGGACAGCGACAGCTTCAATCAGCTCACTCTCGCCGCCGGCGTGCCGTGGCGTCTGGTGACGGTGCTGCGCGCCTATTGCCGCTACCTGCTGCAAACCGGATTGCCTTTCAGCCAGGGGTACATCGCCCAGGTGCTGGTGAACAACTCGACCGTCACCGGCAACCTCGCCGACCTGTTCGTCGCGCGCTTCGACCCCGGCTTGTCGGACGCGGCGCGGCGCACCGCGCTCGCGCGGCTCGAACAGCAGATCCGCTCCAAGCTCGAGGAAGTCACCCGCTCGGATGAGGACCGAATCCTGCGCGCGTTGTGGAACGCCTTGTCGGCGACCGTGCGCACCAACGCATACCAGACCTCGGGCAACGGCCAGTCCAAGGATTACCTGTCCTTCAAGTTCGAAAGCCAAAAGATCCGTGAGTTGCCGCTGCCCAGGCCGATGTTCGAGGTGTTCGTCTTCTCGACGCGCATGGAAGGCGTGCACCTGCGCATGGGGTTCGTGGCCCGCGGCGGCATTCGCTGGTCCGACCGGCGCGAGGACTTCCGCACCGAAATCCTCGGACTGATGAAGGCCCAGCACGTCAAGAACACCGTCATCGTGCCGGTGGGCGCCAAGGGCGGCTTCGTCGTCAGACGCATGATGTCGGGCGACCGGGAAAGCCAACAGGCCGAGGTAATCGCGTGCTACCAGACGCTCATGCGGGGATTGCTCGATCTCACCGACAACATCATCGAGGAGAAGATCGCGCCGCCTCCGGGGGTGGTGCGCCACGACGGTGACGATGCGTATCTCGTGGTCGCGGCGGACAAGGGGACCGCGACTTTCTCGGACATCGCGAACGCGATCTCCGAGCAGTACAACTTCTGGCTCGGGGACGCGTTTGCATCCGGCGGCTCGGTCGGCTACGACCACAAGAAGATGGCCATCACCGCGCGCGGCGCGTGGGAATGCGTCAAACGTCACTTTCGCGAAACGGGCGTCGACATCCAAAGCCAGGACTTCTCGGTCGCCGGTATCGGCGACATGGCCGGCGACGTATTCGGCAACGGCATGCTGCAATCGCCGCACATCCGCCTGATTGCCGCCTTCAATCATCAGCATATTTTCATCGATCCGCAGCCCGACGCGGCGCGCTCGTTTCGCGAACGGCAGCGGATGTTCCGGCTGCCCCGCTCCTCGTGGGAGGATTACTCGAAGAGCGCGATCTCGAAGGGCGGCGGCGTGTACTCGCGCAGCGCCAAGAGTCTGAGCTTGTCGCGCGAAACGCAGAGTCTGCTCGAGCTGCCCGCGCAAGCCACCCCGAACGAAGTCATCAAGGCCGTACTCAAATCCCACGTGGATCTGCTGTGGAACGGGGGCATCGGCACCTATGTCAAGGCGGGCAGCGAAAGCCACAGCGACGTCGGCGACCGCAGCAACGATGCGGTGCGCATCGATGCGACCGAACTGAACTGCAAGGTCGTCGGCGAAGGCGGCAACCTCGGCTTCTCGCAGCTCGGACGCGTCGAGTTCGCCCGCCGCGGCGGGCGGCTCAACACCGACTTCATCGACAATTCCGCCGGGGTGAATTGTTCGGACGTCGAGGTGAACTTGAAGATTCTGCTGAATGGCGCCGTTCGCTCGGGCGAAATCACGCGCGCAGCGCGCGATCGGCTGCTGGTGCAAATGACCGACGAAGTGGCGGCGCTGGTGTTGCGCAACAACTACCTGCAGAGTCAGGCGATCAGCAGCAGTGAATTTCACGCCAGGGAGCGCCTGAGCGAGAATGCATTCGTCATTCGTGCGCTCGAGCGCTCCGGCGATCTGAATCGTGCGCTGGAGTTTCTGCCCTCGGATGAGGAAATCGCCGAGCGGCGCAAGGCCGGCGAAGGGCTGAGCCGTCCCGAACTCGCCATCCTGCTCGCCTATGGCAAGATTTGGCTGTACCGCGCGTTGATCAATTCCAACGTGCCGGAGGATCGCTACCTCTCCGCGGAGCTGAATCGCTATTTTCCCGGGCCCGTGCGGCAGCGCTTCGCCGCGCGCTTGAAGCGCCATCGTCTGCGCCGCGAGATCATCGCCACCGCCATCACCAACAGCCTCATCAACCGCATGGGACCGGTTTTTCCGGTTCGGGCGCAGGACGACACCGGGGCGGATCCGGCCGCCATCGCCCGGGCGTACACGATCGCGCGCGAAGTGTTCGCGATTCGCGGCATCTGGGCGCAAATAGAAGGTCTCGACAACCGCATACCGGCGGTCGTGCAGTACACCGCCATGTTTCAAACCACCCTGTTGCTGCGCCACGCGAGCTATTGGCTGATCGAGTACCGGCTCGAGAATCTCGACATCGAGCGCGCGGTGCGGCGCTACGCCGCTCCGGTGGCGCAGCTGTGGCGCGAGCTCGACTCGGTACTGAGCGCCACCAGCCGATCGCGATTGAGCGCCCAGCGCTCGCAGCTCATCGAACAACGCGTGCCGGATCAGCTCGCCACGCGCATCGCGTCGTTGGAGACGATGCACTGCGCGCTCGACCTGGTGGAGGTCGCGATGGAGTCGCGCGTAAAAATAGGGTATGCGGCCAAAGCTTATTTCGAATTGGGGGAACGCATCGGCCTCGCCTGGATCAAAGAGCAAATCGACAGCCTGCCCGCCGAAGGGCACTGGCAGGCGGTCGCGCGGCACACGGTGCGTGAGGACCTGTATGCCCTGCAGCGCAAGATCACCGGGGCGGTGCTCAAATGCAAAGGTCGGGATCCGAGGACGCGCGTCGATGAATGGAGCCGCCGCCATGCGGCCGGCGTGGATGCGTTGAAGCGAATCGTCATTGATCTGCGCACCGGCGCGCCGCCGGATTTCGCGACGCTGTCGGTCGCTCTGCAGGCCGTGCGACGGTTGGCGCAGAATTGAGAGAGGCCAGTGCCATGCGGGCAGAGTCGCCCTTCGGCAGGGATTACCTGCAAAGTCGAATCGCCGGCGAGTTTCCCCTCGCGCGTCACATCGGGATCGTGGTCGAGTCCGCCGGCGACGGCGGTTTGGTGCTCACCGCGCCGCTCGCCGCCAACGCCAATTTCAAGGGCACCGCCTTCGGCGGCAGCCAGTTCTGCATCGCCGTGCTCGCGGGCTGGGCCTGGACCACGCGCTACCTGGCGGCGCACCAGATCGCCGCCGACGCGGTCGTTCAAGAATCCACCATTCACTATCTGGCGCCGGTGCAGGGCGCGCTGCGTGCCTCCCTCAGGCCGCCTCCCATCGAGCACGTCGAAAAATTCCGCAAGATGCTGCTGAAGGCGGGCCGGGGGCGCATTCGCCTGCACGTCGACATACACTACAGGCGCTCCGTCGCCACCGAATTCGACGGCACGTTCGTGGCGGCCGTTCGCCCGCAGCCGTCCGCCGCCTCGTAGCGCCCATCGTTCAAAGCCGAGGAGAACAGCAAAGTGCCCGGAAAGTTGATCCTGGTCCGCCACGGCCAGAGCACCTGGAACGTCGAGAATCTGTTCACCGGTTGGCACGACGTCGATTTGAGCGATCTCGGGCGCGAAGAGGCCGTGCTCGCGGGCCGTGAATTGCAGCGCGAGAAGATCGAGCCGCACATCGCCCTCACCTCGGTGCTGAAGCGCGCGATCCGCACGCTGTGGCTGATGCTCGATACCACCGATCGGATGTGGATTCCGGTCGAGCGTAGCTGGCGCCTCAACGAGCGCCACTACGGCGCCCTGCAGGGGCTCAACAAGGCTCAGACGGTCGCGCAGCACGGGGAGGCGCAGGTGAAGATCTGGCGCCGCAGCTACGACGTGCCGCCGCCCGCGCTCGGCTGGGATGACCCGCGCCACCCCCGCTTCGATCCGCGTTATGCCGATCTCGATCCGAAGCTGCTGCCGACGGCGGAATCGCTCAAGGACACGCTGGCACGCGTTCTACCCTTCTGGGAAACCCGAATCGTTCCGGAGCTTCGAGCGAACAAGAACGTACTCGTGGTCGCGCATGGCAACTCGCTGCGCGCACTGGTCAAGATGCTCGATCTCATGTCCGAAAGCGCCATCGTCGAATTCAACATCCCGACCGGCATTCCGATGCTCTACGAGCTGGACGAGCAAATCCAGCCCACGAGCCGCCGATTTCTCGGCGATCCCGCCGCGATTGCTGCTGCGCAGGAGGCGGTGCGTCGTCAAACCGAGAAAAAATGACGGGAGCCCGGGCGCGGCGTTGCTCGCGCCCGGGCTCCCGGCCAACGCGGCTCACACGGAATATCCGGTCAGGCTGCTACTAAGTGTCCGGGGCGATCGCGACTTTGATGCCGCTGAGTGCCTCGGTGAATTCGACCTGACAGGATAGTCGGGATGTGCCTTCGCGAAAATCCGTCAACTCCTTCAGCAGTTCCACCTCATCGCTCTGCGGCTTCGGCAAGCGGGATGCCCAGCCCGGATCGACGTACACATGGCAGGTCGCGCATGAGCACAGACCCCCGCAAATCGCAGCGACGCCATAGTCGAGTTCACGCAGAATTTCCATGATCTTGAGACCGGGCTTGGCCTCGATCTCGTGTTCTTTTCCATCACGGTCCACCACGATCATCCGCGCCATTGAACTCTCCGTCGCATCGAAGTTGAGGGATCCCCCGGCCGAGGGTCGTCGCAAGGCCGCCTAGTGTGCCGGAACTTCCCCGGCGCGACCACCGGACTCGCTCGCCAGGCGCTGCGCCAGCAGTTGTGCCCGCGTGGCCATTCCGTCCGCGGCGCCGGCCGGCCGTAGCCTCGAGTAAAGTTCACACCACAACAAGCACACGTAGTCGTACAGCCAGACGAGCAGCCGCAGACGCCCCGCCTCGGACGCCGTCGCCTGCCGATCGAGATAGCGGTCGAACAGCAATTGCCCGGACTCCAGCCCCAAATCATTGTTGCAGATCCACCCGGCCAAGTCCCACCACGGTTCCGAGACGTGGGCGTACTCCCAATCGAGCACGACCAGCCCCCGTTCGCCCTCGATGAGGTTCTGTGGGTGCAAATCGCCGTGGCACAGCACCGCTCCGTGCGGCGTCAGCTCGGCGAGGGCAGCCAGGTGACTTCGCGCCAGGAGTTGCAGCTCGAACGGCTCGGCGCTGCCATGGCGCCTGAGCGCGGTGCAATAGTGGGCGATCCAAGTCATCGGACTCATGCGGCGCGGGCCGAACGGCACGGCCAGAGCATGGATGCGCCGCATCAGCATCGCGATGCGATCGATATTCTCCGCACGCCGCACTTCCTCAGGAGTCCAAGAACGGCCGTGCGCCCAACGCGCCACCAAGATCCCCTCGCGCGGCGCGCAGCGCTCGATGACCGGAGCCAGGGCCGCCGCCCCGGCACCCTCGAGCACGCGGCATTCCCATTCGCGATCCAGACCGAGCTCTGCGGCGTAGGCAGCCGGAACACGCAATGAATACGAGCGCTCGCCGCGGTCCACGCGGTAGCTTTCGTTGACGAGGCCCGTGCCGATCGCCTGGATCGCGGGTGTGCCGGGCCCGGGGACGTAGCGCAGTGCGAGGTTCTCGAGTTCGCTAGACCGCATGCGCTGCGGCCGGCAGACTGCGGCGCCACTCGCGCATGCCGATCACGATCATGACCAGATAGAGCGCGAATAAGAGCATCGTGAGATAGAGGCGCCGCGTGAAATACAGGCAAAGACTCACCGAATCGATCACCAGCCACCAGTGCCAGTTCTCATACACCTTGCGGGCCACCAGGAAGGTCGCAAATACGCTCGCCCAGGCAACCGCCGAATCCATGAATGGCCACGCGGCTGGAGTGAAGCGGCGCAAAAAATAAGCGCTCACCGCGGCCAGAGCCATGACTCCCGCCAGTCCCAGCGCGTTGCGCTCCCAGGTCCAGCGATGAACGTGCAGGACCGCGCCGCCGCCTCTTTCCCTCCACTGCCAATACCCGTATGCGGCCATCGCCGCATAGAAGCCGTTGAGGAGCGATTCCATGTACAGCCGCGCCCCGAACAGCACCCACACGTACAGGCAGGAGCTCACGAACGCGGCGGCCCAACAACCGATGGACTGGCGAATCGCCAGCAGTAAGTAGATCACCGCGAGCACGGCGGCGAGGATTTCGATCCAACCCGTCGTGCGCCATGCACCGAGGAGCTGGACCGAAAGCTCTTCGATCACGGCGGCGCCAAGCCCGGCAAAACCTTCATGACGAAGATCAATTGCGGGCCGCCCGCCGCGGAGCGCTCGATCTCGTCGGCTAGAATCTCCATGACTCGATCGAGAGCGCCCCAAACCTGCGTGCTCAATTCATTGGTTCGCACGACCAAGCCTTCGTGCGTGTTCAGTCGATCGATGAAAGCCTGAATGAGGGGCCGGTAGTCGCCCGTCAACGGGTACATGCTGATTTCGACGGCACTGCGGATTGACACTGCTTCACCTGCTCCCTACGCCGGTATTAACCGGGTCAGGTTCAACGGGTTCGCGAGGGCCGGATAGTCGACTTCCCGCATCTCAGGTCCTGCTACGGACCACCCCAAGGTTTGTCCAAGAAGTGTAGCCTGCCGCGCCGATGCGTGCAAAACTCCCCTCATCGACTGGGGAGGGCTGGCTTGCGAATCTTTCAAGTTGACGCATTCACTCGCACCCGGTTCACCGGCAATCCGGCGACCGTCGTCCTGGACGCGGATGGTCAGAGCGATGCCACATTGATGTCGATCGCCCGTGAATTTACCCATGCCGAGGTGGCCTTTGTCTTCGCCGCGACGAGCCAGGGCCACGATGTGCGGCTGCGCTTCTTCAATGCACGCAAGGAAATGCCGTTCGTCGGGCACGCCACCATTGCCGCCCATGCCGTCCTGCTCACCTTGGGCCGCCGCACGCTCGGCGTGCTTCGCCAAAGCTCGGGGACCGGCGTGCTGGAGGTTGGCGCCGAGGAGTCCGCATCCGCCGCCGGACGCGAAAACCTCATCGAGTTTCGTCAGACCGTGCCCGAACTGGACAACCCGTTGCCGTTCAAAACCACGTTACGCGTCGCCGAGGCGCTGCGCCTGCCCGCAACCCAACTGCACGAGGTGATGCCCGCCCGCCTCGCTCACAAGGGCAGCACCCGGCTGCTCATCCCCGTCGCGGATACACGTGTCCTGGACACCATCGTGCCGAACTTCGACACTCTGATCTCGATCGGCACGGAACTGGGCACCGATGGCTTCTTCGTGTTCGCGCTGAATCGCGGGTCGAACGCGGACGAGCTCTCGACCGAGTCGCGCATGTTCTGCCCCGCGCTCGGCATTCCCGAAGATCCCGTCAGCGGCAACGCTCATGCCATGCTCGCCTCGTATCTGTTCGAACTCGGCCAGTTCGGCAAGCACGCCACCGGCTTCGTCGGCTACCAGGGCAGGCAAATGAAGCGGCCCGGGCAAGTGAGCGTCAAGCTCGAGACGGATGCGGACAGTCTGGTGGCTGCCCGCATCGGCGGCAGCGCCGTCATCGTCAGCGAGGGTCGGCTCGCCTTGTAAAACAGCGATCGGCTAGGGCGCTGCGGGCGCGGCCAGATCCATCTTCAGACCCATGGCCAAATCCGCAAGTTTGGTATTCACCTCTTTTGCCGCCATCACCGCCTCGTCCATATTTCCATTGCCGAATGCGCCTTGCGCCTTGGACCAAAGCGAGGTCGCATCGCTCAAGGCGGATTTGGCGGCATCCAGGTCGATGCCCTTGGCGAGTTTCCGACTCGACTTCTTGCTCAACAGGTCGATTCGGTTCTGGATCGCCGTCATATATCCAGGCACGGCGCCGGAGAGGGAAGTCCACTGATCGCTCAGTAGCTTCGCCGCTTCGGCCTTCTTGGCTGCCGCGGCGCTCGCCAAGCCCTGCGCTTCGCCCAGCACAGCCGGTGCTGCCTGCACGACGTATTTATAGTCGCCTCGCGCAAAAGACGCCTTCAAGTCACCGAGTTTGGTCTGCACGCCGATGAGCTGGTCGGGTACATACTTGGCAGCGTCCGCCGACGCTGCATTCACCGCCGCTTCGATGTCGTTGATCATCTTCTGCGCCGGCTCCCGCTGGTTTGCACAGCCCGCGAGCAGGGCGGCGCCCGCGAGGAAGATCAAGGCGTACTGTCTCGTCCTTTTTATCGATAACATGGGGGACTCCTCACGCACGGTGTGAAATGCCGGCCGCCGGTATCCCAACGATCTGGGGTCCCGAAATCGGCTGATTATCGCTATATTCTAGCTCAATTCGCGCCGCGCGCGGTCGAGCCACTGCGCCTGGGCCCTGCGGTAATGCGCCGGACCCAACTTGGCCCCATCCAGCAAGTCCTTGAGAATTCGCTGCGCCTCCTCGAGCTTGCCGCGGCGCTTCAACAACAAGGCATAGCGAAACCGGCCTTCCGCACCGGGGTAGCCGGGTGCGATGGCCGCGTATTCGCGTTCGGCCTCCTCGAGCGCACCCAAAGCATCGAGCGTCCGGGCGTACAAAAGATGCGTGTCCGCCGATTTGAAATCCGGGTTGTTTTGCATCAGACGCTCGAGCGCTGCGCACGCCGAGGCGTAGTCCTGCTGGGCGAACCGCGCACGCGCCAAGCACAGCAGCAGTGTGGGATCGTGCTCGAAGACGCCTTTCAGGCCGCCTTCGCAGACGGTCGCCGCCTCTTCGTGCTGACCGCGGTCGAGCAGCTCCTCGGCCAGGCGACGGCGGGCATCCACATTGCCGGAAATCTCCACCTCGGCGCTCGCGCGGCGCAAATCGCGGTCCGGATCGATCATGCGCTGCATGCCCGCCTTGGCGCGCCGCGCAGTCCTGCCGCCAAAGAGCTCCGGCAACAACTCCACCACGACGTAGGCGATCGGCCCCGCCGGCGGCAGCAGCGCGATGGCCCAAATCCACAGTGAATTGCGCCCGGTTTTGATCGCGTGCACGATCAAAGCGGCTTGCACGGCGATGGAGAGGATCGAAACGGCGATCAAGGGCACTTACGAGCTCCGGCTCTGCAGCCTTGCGGGGAAAAGCGCCTATTGTAGAAGGGATTGGCGGCGCGGCGGAGCCGGGGGCTCAACCGCGTGTTGTTCCAGGAGCTAGCGCTCGGCGATGCGTATTTTTCGCTCCACTTCGCGGCATTTGGACCAGCCGATGTTCGACAAGGAATAGCCGAGCACGTGTTCCGAGCGCGGGTCGACCGTCACTTCCATTTCGCAGCCATGAAACCCGGGGGGCGCACCGGCCGGGGTTTGCGGCACGAACCACACGTAGACCTGCTTCGTCGGCGTCGAATCGATTTTGCGCGGTTGGCCAAAGGCCTCCTTCAGACGGCTGACGGGCTTGCCGACGCTATCGGCCACGATGCGCGGTATCGGGCGAACGGCATAGGCGGAGCTGTGGCATCCCGCCAGCACCAGCACGCCGAGACCGAGGACGCTTCCAAGGACACGCGACATAATCAGTCCCCACGCCGAGAGTAAGTGCCGAAGTGTTACTCATCGGGCGGGGGCCGCCGCCGACTCAGTTCGCAGAATAACCATCCGCAGGCTCTGCCCGACGCCGCCGTAAGTGCAAACCGTGCGTCATTCCGCGCGGGAGATCCTCCGCATGGTGCACGGCGATGATCACGGTCAATTGCCGCCGCATCAGCCGCTCGAGCAGCGCCTTCATCAGGGCGCGCTGACGCGGGTCGAGGCCGGTCAGCGGTTCATCGAGCAGCACGATGCGCGCGCCCCCGGCCATCGCGCGCGCGATGAGCGCACGGCGCAGCTGCCCGTAGGAAAGTTCACGCGGTTTGCGCCGGGCGAAAGACCGTAGACGAAAGAACTTGAGTTGGCGCAGTGCGGCCCTGCGATCGGCGGCGTTGGGACTTTCGGCAAGACCAATGCTCGCGTAGCGCCCGCTGGTTACCAAGTCGAGGACGGTCACGTCCACGGCGTAGTCGGTCTGCAATTCCGGCGATACGTAGCCCACCTGCCGTTTCCACTCCGCGATGGGCGTTCCCGGCGGAAACCCCGTGCGCTCGATGCTTCCACCCAGCGCCGGCGCGAGATCGCCGTAGAGTAATTTCAGAAAACTCGTTTTGCCGGCTCCATTCGCGCCGAAAACCGCCCAGTGCTCGCCCTTGCGAAGTTCCCAATTGAGGTTGCGCAGCACCGGCCGATAGTCGACGTACAGGTTGGCCCGAGCAAGACGCAGCAGCAGGGGTCGATCGTCGGCAGGGCGTCGCGCACGCGCCCGCGTTGTCGCAGACTTTCGTATCGCGTGCGGCCGCACCGCTCGCGCAGTGCACTCCCCCGCCTGGCGGGTCAATTGGGCCAGATCCGCGCGGTCGAGCACCCGGACGGACCCTACCCGCCCCGCGTGCAGCTCGATGATGCCGTGCGTACCCCGAGGGATGTCGCAGGCGCGATGCGTCGCGGCGATCCAAGACCGCCCTGCCGTCCGCGCCGCGGCGAGCGCACGGTCGATGCGGCGCCTGAAGCGCGGGTCCAAGCCGTTGTACACCTCATCCAAGCACAGCCAGTCCGGGGCAGCGACCAGGGCGCGCGCCAGCAGCGCGAGCCGTTTCTGCCCATAAGACAACGACAAGAAGCGCCGCGCAGCCAATCGCTCGAGGCCGCTGGCTCGCAGGGTCGCTTCGATCCGGGTGCGTTCTGCGCGGGTTGCGGGCCTCAACAAGAGATCGGTGCCATGCAACCCCGTGGCAAGCAGGTCTTGAACGGGAAGGTTCCAGCCGTAGCGCGTATATTTGTCCTGCAGCTCCGCGCCGACGTAGGCGATGCGGGGTTTTGCCTCCGTAAGATCGACTCGGCGGCGCCCGATGCGGTAAATCCGCTCTTCGCGACCGGTGGGCGTCGGCCACACATCGGTGCACAGCAGCTTGAGCAGCTGCGTTTTACCCGCGCCATTCTCGCCGACGAGCGCCCAATGCTCGCCCGCCTCGAGGGCCAGCGTGATGTCTCGCAGCACCCATTTGCCGCCGCGCCGCACGCTCACCTCGTGCAGCGACACGCTCAGGCGAGCTCTCATCCGCGGGAGATTCGCCACTGGCCGCCGTGCTCGACGACTCGCCCCTCGCGCTCGAGCTTAATCAGATGCGCCGCCAAGGTGAGTTTTGCCCATGCATGGCGCTCGGCAGCGACGTCGTCGTAGACATCCGGCGTCAACCCATCGAGCGTCGAGGCGGTGCCGGCGGCGGCGCGCCGCTCGAGACAGTGCAGCACCTTCGCCTCGCGCGCGAGCCGGTGAGCGCGCAACATTCGTACGACTGTTTTGCCCCGCCCGATGAGCCCGCCGTGACCCGGCGCAATGTGCTCGAAATCGTAGGCGTCGAGCTTGTCGAGGGAGCTCAGGTACTGCGCCATATCGCCGTCGGGCGCCAGGATGACCGGTGAGACGCCGTCGAGCACGTGATCTCCGGTGAACAGCAGCCGCTCGCTTTGCAAGTGGTAGCAGACGCAATTGGAGGCGTGACCCGGCGTATGAATCGCCGTCAGCGCAATCTCGCCGAACCGCATCCGTTCGCCGTCGAGGGGCGAGTGCTCCGGGCGAAAACTCTCGTCCTGCCGCCCGTCCGCGGGAGGCGGCAAACCGATCAGGCGCGCCCCCGTCGCACGCGCGAGCTCGGACGCGAGAGGCGAATGATCGCGGTGCGTATGGGTCACGAGAATCCAGCGGACGTGGTGCGCGACAGCGGCCAGGATGCTGCGCAGATGTTCCGGATGATCGGGTCCGGGATCGAGCACGGCTACCTCGCGTTCCCCCAGCAGATACGTATTGGTGCCGGGGCCGGTCATGAGGCCCGCGTTGCCGGCAACGATTCGGCGCACTCCCAGCGCCACGAATTCAGGCTTCCCCGGAATCATCTGCTGGCCTTTCGTTAAGTTTGCGGCTTGCGGAGCACGGCCGTTTCAGCGGGCAAGAGCCTCCCAGCCGTCATCTGCGCGTATCAGTGAACTTCGTCCCATTTTGACACAGTTGCGATGAGCCGCAGAGCCGCTACACTGGGAGGCATGTCGAACTCTCCCAATGCCAGGCGACTCGGCGGTCCCAAGCTCTGGGCTGAATTGTCGCGACCGGACGCGGAGCAGAGCCAGCGGTTCTTGGCCGAAGCGTTGGCACTGCTGCTCGCGGATCTGCTGCGTTCCGTGCTGTCCGACGCGAGTCCGGCGCTCCCGGCCGAAGAGTCCGCCATCGAGCGCTATCGCAACTTGGCGGACGCGCTCGCGGAGGGAGAGACGCGGCGTCGCACCAGTTTGGGCATCACCCGCGCGGGTCTAGCCAAGCGCTGCGTGACCTGGCTCAAGCTGCTGCTCACGCCGCCGCCGAACGTACAAAGCAGTGCACCAATGCGCGAATTCGTCGATGCGTTGGGGTTGTTCCCCGCACTGTTCGACAGTGAACCCTCCGCACGCTCACGCCGAGCGCGCCTCACCTGGCTGCTCACGCATGACCGGCGTCTCGACGCCAGTACGCGCGAGGCCGCGACCGCGCTGATCGAGGCGTGTGAGCATTTGGGGGTTTTGCTCTGGCCGGACGCCGAAACTGCCTGACGCAGTTCCTATCTGAGGGCCCCTTCTTAGGGGTATAATACTGCGTTTGTCTCGTCTCGTGCCCGCCCGGAGTCTCCCATGCGCACCCCTTCCCAACCCGATGCCGATGATGCAGAGGCGCTGCCGGTGGACAAGTCTCGCTTCAAGTTCCAGAAGCTGCTGCAGCCCTTTGCGCTCGAGCGCGGCATCGCAACGCCGATCGTATGGTTTCTGCTCGACTGGCTGGTGCTCGGCATCGCCATCGCGAGTCTGCTGGTCGTCGATGCGTGGTGGGTCAAGGTGTTTGCCTCGCTGGTCGCCGCCCTGTGGATCGCGCGACTGTTCGTCATCGGCCATGACGCCTGTCACGGCTCTTACACCCCCAACAAGATTCTCAATAAATGGATCGGCAGGATCGCATTTCTCCCCTCGCTGACTCCGTATAGCCTCTGGGAGATCGGCCACAACCTCGCGCATCACGGCTTCACCAATCTGAAGGGACGCGATTACGTGTGGACGCCGTATTCTCCGAATGAATTCGCCCGGCTGCCGTGGATACGGCGGCAAATGGAACGTCTGTATCGCAGTGGCGTCGGTCAGGGCATCTATTACATGATCGAGATGTGGTGGAAGAAGCTGTTCTTTCCGGGCCGCAAGCATGTGGCCACCCGTCGCCTGAGCTACACGTGGGATAGCCTGCTGGTCGCCGTGTTCGGTATCGCCTGGATCGGCGGTCTGACGATCTGGGGTCTTTACAGCGGCAAGTCGATTTGGTCGTTGTTGATCTTCGGCTTCGCGGTGCCGTTCTTCTTTTGGAACTGTCTGATGGGATTCGTGATCTACGTGCAGCACACGCATCCGCGCGTGGCTTGGTATGAGCGGCGCGACGAATGGAGCGCAAATGCCGGCTATGCCACCACGACCGTGCACGTCAAACTCATGCGTCCGCTCGACGGCTTGATTCACTACATCCTCGAGCACGGGGCGCATCACGTGAACATGGGAATCCCCTTGTACCGTCTCAAAGAGGCTCAGGCGCGGCTCAGTGCGACCCTCGATGAGCGGTTGAATTCCGAGGTGTTCTCGTGGCGCTACTACTGGAACACCGTGCGGCGCTGCAAGCTGTATGATTTTGCGCAGCACGTTTGGACCGACTTCGACGGGCACATCACCTCGGAGCCGCTCGTCCTCACGCGCTGAGGCTCCCGTGCGCCACGCCCCGCTCCCGGGTCACCTGGCGCCCGCCGGACAGTTCCTCAGCGCGGCCACTGCGGTGCGAATCTCAGCGTCAGCAGGTAATTGCGCCCGTCTTGAGGGTAGTAGTACGCGGTCTCGTAGCGGCGATCGGTGAGGTTGGCGAGTTTTGCCTGCAGCGCCAACGCCGAGGTTATCTGCCACGTCGCGAGCAGATCCACGGTGGAGTAGCCGCCGAGACGGATCGTATTTGCCGCGTCATCGTAGCGCTTGCCCTCGATGTTGAGTCTGGCGGTGGCCGTGATGCGGGTCCAGGTGCGCGCGAGTTCCCAGCGTCCGATGGCTTGCGCGCGGCGCGGCAACAGATTGCCTTCATTCGCATCGCCCGATCGATTGCGCGGGTCGAGCCAGGTCGCCGTCACGCCGACCGTCCAGGCGTCGAGTCTGCGCTGCATCTGAGCTTCCACGCCCTTGATCACGCTCTTGTCGATGTTTTCGGCTGTGAAATTGTTTGGATTCGTCTCGATGAGATCGTCGATGTGCGTCTCGTAAGCGTGCAGCGACCACATGCCCCACGCACCGCGCTGGTCCGCGCCGATCTCCACCGAATGCGAAGTTTCCGGCTGCAGCGTCGGTGTACCGTAATTCGGATAGTAGAGTTCATTGAACGTCGGCGCTTTGAATGCCGTGGCGTACGAGGCGCTGAACCGCACATCGTTCGCCAGCCGGTAGCCCCAAGCGGCTCCGCCCGTCGTCTTGCCGCCGAACTGCTCGTTGTCGTCGTGTCGCACGCTCAACAGCACACGCTGCGCGGCGAATTCGGTTTCGTACTGACCGAAATATCCGGTGTCGCGGCGCGCATCGACGTCATAGGCCGTATTGCTGTCGATCCTGTCGCGCAGGTAATCGGCTCCCGCGGTCAGGGTATCGCGGGGAGTCGGCTTCCAATCCGTCTGCAGGGTGCCGGTCATGCGGACGGTGTCGAAGATACTCGGCGGGACTGGAAATTGCGGCACTACGGCGAGGCCGACGGCGGCGTCTGTCGCCTCATCCCGCGCCTGCCCCCCGCGCAGCGTCAAATGAAGCTCCTGCCAGGGCGACCAGTGGGCCGCGATGCCGGCCACTTGCTGGACGAAATTTTCGCGATTTTGATAGTCGCTGTGAAAATCGGTCATACCGCTCGCGCGCAGGGCAAACGCCTCCACCTCCGCCTCGTCGGACGGACGGTAGGCGATGCTCCCCGACGCCGATGAATTGCGGTAGCGATCGTCGTACGGCACGAACGTGTAGCAGCCACCGCCCGGCGAACTCGGCGATACATAGGGTGCGCCCAAACACGAATCGTAGCCGTTCGAGGTGAGGTAGCTGCCGGACATGCTGTAGGAGATGTGTTCCGTGCCGCCCTGTGCACTACCCACGGCCTGGTCGAGGGCGTGGCTGCCGTTCGACAACGCCAACTCGGGAGCGAACGGCCCGGCGCCGCGGCGCGTGAAGATCTGGATCACGCCGCCCAGCGCATCGGAGCCGTACAAGCTCGAGCGCGGACCGCGCACGATCTCGATGTGATCGATTTCGGACACCGGCAGGTATTGCAGCGGCGTGCTGCCCACCGTCGCGGAACTCAACGGTATCCCATCGATGAGCATCAAGACGTGGTCCGATTCGGTCCCGCGCATGAAAACGCTGCTGACCTTGCCGAGGCCGCCGTCATTGGAAATCTCGATGCCCGCCTCGCCGCGCAGCAGCTCCTGCAGCGAGGTGGCCTGGCGCGCTTCGATCGTGGGATGATCCAGCAGGGTGACGGAGGCGAGCTCGTCGCTGATTTGTTCGGGCGTACGCGTGGCCGTGACGATGATCTTATCGAGTTCCGCATCATCTGCGGCAAGAGCGAGTGCGGTGAGCGAACTCGAGACGGATCCGAACACACACACGAGCGCCCAGCGCGCCCGCACCATGGCAGCCATAGCATCCCCCATGCACCCGCCGTGCATGACTCACGTAAAATTCAGGAGTGAGGTGGGAGACGACACGAAGGGAAATTTCGTATCGATGTTGCCCACCGCAACACCTGCCGCTGCAATGAGGCCGGTCTACGGGCTCGTGAGCCGGGGCGTATAGCCCGAACGAGTCGCCTTCCCATGCGCATGCACAGTGGCGTACCGACTCGCCTTAACTCACTTACCGTTGCGGGGGCAGCGCCGGAATCACGCATGATGCGTTCACCGGCTTCCCGTTTAACTCGCGCCGACGATTTCGCGTCGCGAGCACCTCAAGGCCGGCGCAGTTTGCCGAGGAAATTGCCCGAGGTCAACTCGGGGTCATTTTTTCAGAATGGCGGCGTGGTGCCGCAGATGATCGGCCATGAAGGTCTGAATGGAATAGTAGCCGTGATCGTAGCCAGGCTGCATTCGCAACGCCAGCGGCTGGCCGCTCTTCGCGGCCGCGGCGGCGAACTTCTCGGGCAGCAACTGCTCGGTGAGGAATTGATCCGCCGTGCCCTGGTCGATGAGGATGGGCCCGGCAAAGGGCTTGCGTGCCACCAATTCGCTGGCGTCGTACTCACGCCACGCGGCGCTGTCGCTGCCGAGGTAGTTCGTGAACGCCTTGCGTCCCCAGGGGCATTGCATCGGCGCGGCAATGGGAGCGAAGGCGGACAGGGATTTGTAGCGCGACGGATTGCGCAGGGCGCACACCAAGGCGCCGTGACCGCCCATCGAATGGCCGAAGATCCCCTGCTGCTCGGCCAGTGCGGGCAGATGCTCCGCCACCAGCTCCGGCAGCTCTCGGGTCACATAACTGTACATTCGATAGTGCGCCGACCACGGCGCTTGAGTTGCATCCACATAAAAACCCGCTCCCTGGCCGAAGTCCCAGCTGTCTGCGTCCCCGGGCAAGCGCGGCTCGCGCGGACTGGTATCGGGCGCGATCAGCATGAGTCCGAGCTCCGCGGCCGTCTGCTGGGCGTGCGCCTTGATGGGGAATGTTTCCTCGGTACAGGTGAGCCCGGCCAGGTAGTACAGCACGGGCACCTTGCCGAGCCGCGAACCCGGCGGCAGGTAGACGGAGAACTTCATCGGCCCGCGCGTTTCGCGTGAATCGTGTTTGTAGAATCGCTGCACACCGCCGAAGCAGCCGTGCTCGGACAACAATTGAATCGTGCTCATGAGTACACCGCCGCGCCGCCGTTTATACTGACCGCCAGGGGCTTACCCTAGAACATCCCGGGGCGTCTTGGAAGCATGATATGAACATCGAATTCTCCGCGAACGAGGCGCGCGTGATCGGCTGCCTGATCGAGAAGGAAATCACGACCCCGGATCAATATCCGTTGTCGCTGAATGCGCTCACGAATGCCTGCAACCAGAAGACGAACCGCGAACCGGTCCTCGAGCTATCCGAGGCCGTGGTACAGCAGGCGGTCGATTCGTTGATGAAGAAGTACCTGGTCAGCGACAAGTCCGCGGGCTACGGCGGCCGGGTCACCAAATACAAACATCGCTTTTGCAATACCGAATTCGGCTCGCTGAAGTTTTCCAAACAGGAGCTCGGCATCATTTGCGTGCTGCTGCTGCGCGGCCCGCAGACGCCCGGAGAATTGCGGGCGCGCACCAACCGGCTGTGCGAGTTTGCGGATTCCGAGGCGGTGGAATCCGCCCTCAGGGGGCTCATGTCGCGCGAGGACGGCCCTTTCATCGCCCGCTTGCCCCGCGCAGCGGGGGCTCGCGAATCCCGCTATGCGCACCTCTTTTCCGGACTCATCGAGTCGGCGCCGGAGACCTCGGATTCCCCGGAGGCGCCGGCAGCCGCAGCCGCCGGCCTGTCGCAGCGAGTCGCGCGCCTCGAAGAGTTGGTGGCGCAGCTGCGCCTGGAGCTCGATGCGCTGAAGAGCGCCGCCGCTGTCCGCTAGTGCGGCAGCGAAGCGGTCTGCTTGGCGATGCCGTCACGCTCCTGGAGCCATTTGTCGAACGCATCGACGTCCGCCGCCCGCATGCCATGCGCATCGGTGCGATGATCGGCGAGCCACTTCTGCATCGCCTGCATCAGTTGGGCGGCAAGCGCCGGGGAATGGTTGTAAAGATCCATGTAGGCGATCTTGGCATCATCCAGCCGGTCGATGGCGAGATAGGCCTCGCCGCGATGCTCGATCGCCTCCTGCATCTCGGGTTTCAGTACGAGCACATGATTGTAATCATCGATGGCTTCCCGGTAGGCACGGAGGTGCAGATGCACATAGCCCACATTGTCCCACGCCTCGACCATGTCGCCTTTGTTGCTCAGTGCTTCCGTGAATTGGTCGAGCGCCTTGTCGTAGGCGTCATCCATCTTGCCGATGGCGTTGGTTTTCTTGTCCGGATTCGCCGCGCTGTCGGCCACCGCTTCGTACTCCTTCGCCTTGTCGAGCGACTTCATGCCCGCTTTGAAGGCCTTTTTGGCGGCGATCTCCGGCTTTTCGCTCGATGAGGAGCTCGGGGCCGGCTCGCCGGAAGGATCGATGGGTTGCGATGTCGGCCGGCCGCCGGGCATCTGCCCCCCGCCGCCGGGCATCATCTGCGCAAGCGCACTGTTCGCTCCGAGCGCCGCGGCGCCTGCCATCACCGCGCAGCAGCTCACTATGATTCGACGCATGGCACCCCTCTGGCGGCCGCACCCTCGGTTTGGCGGCCGTTGGACCCGAATCATACACGTTAAAACGTGCCGCTGCCGTTGCGCGCCGAAGCCGGCCGCGTCTCAATCACCCTGACGCGACGCCTCCTCGATTCCGATTCGCAACGTGATGGTCGCAATGCGTACCTCGATGAGAAACGCGAGCAGCGCCGCCGCGAGCGACAGCATCGACAGAATGAACATGCAGGCGATGAACGCCGACAAATCCCAGCGCAGGAAGGCATTGACGAACAGCATCACGACCACGAGCGCGATGAACAGCGCCGACAGCGTGATCAGTGTGATCGCGGCATTGATCCAGCTCGCGCGGCGGGCGAGCACACCGAGCTGCTGCGAAAGCTCTGCGCCGGGCAAGCGATGCTCCGGCAGATGCGCTTGAGCTTCCATCACCCGGGCGCGATCGACGATGCGCGAGAGTCTGCTGGTGAGGACGTTGAGGGTTACGCCGATCGCTGAGATGAGGAATATCGGCGTCAGCGCAACCTGGATCAGATGCGCGATATCGATCGATTGGATCGATGAGGCCACTGCGAAATGTCCCGGCCGCCGTGCGGCGGCCGGGACATCACCGAAGAATAATTACTTGGTCGAGGGGGCGGGAGCCGTCGACTTCTTCTTCTTGCTGTGCTTCTTGCTGGTCGATTTTCCGCTGCTCGTCGACGGGGTCGAAGAGGCGGGGGCGCCCGCAGCGGGCGTATCGGCGGCCATCGGCGCAGCGGACTTCGGCATATCGGCGGCCATCGCGGCGGCGGCGATGCCGAAACTCAACAAGGCAGAAGTGATCAGGGTTCCGGACTTGGTCATGGGGTCTCCAGCAGTGGTATAAGCGGCGCTGCGAAGAATACGCCGGATCGGCGAAATTCATCCGAGATGAAGATCATTTCACAAACGCTCGAAGCGGTTGCGCGCGGCCGGCATGGCTGGCGGGACAGGCTGCTAGCGGTGGGGCGTTCTGCGGTGAGTCGACACGTGCCAGTACAGATACCCGGCGATCGCGATGTTCGCCAACAGCACCGCCGCCTTGCCGATGGTGGGACTGTGAATCAGTTCCCAGACTTCGAGCGGAACGAGGGATGCGGTAATGATGGTCGTCAACCACTCCGCCCAGCGACGCCGCATCCACAGTCCCACCCCCTCGACCGCGAAGACGGCGGCATACGAGAGGGTGACCACCCGCAGCGCATGGATTCTCGAATCGCTCAAGCCGCTGAACCACACCAGCGCCTGCTTCACCACGTCGTGTTCCAATCCCGAGGGCCGGTCCGCGGCCCAGGACAGCAGCTTCGCCGTGAGCGAGGGGTCATGCAGGCGCAATTCACCATAGGCCACGAGCAGCAGCAGCAATACCTTCACGAGCTTGTACACGGCGATGGTACGCAGCATCCCAAAGCGCGGCAGGTGCGCCGAGTCTTCGGCGGTACTCATGGGCTCCTAGGCCTGACCCGCGGGCGGTTGGAATTCCAACGTGGCGTCGAGCAAGGCCGGGATGTCGAAGACTGCCCGTTCGTTATCGATGATCAGCGGAGCAATCCCCGCCGCCGCGACCAGCGCCGCCGGCACCTGGATGCGGTCGCGCTCGCGCGCGACCGTCCAAGTCTCCAGGCGCTTGTCCCGAAACGCGAGGTTCAACGCCCCCCAGCGCAGCAGCGCAGCCCGCGCGAGCGGCGTGTCACCGCCCCATTGGCGCTGGGCCAGGGTCATCGCCGAACCGGCCGCGATCTCGCCCTGCGGCAGCGTCATCAGATCCTGAATGTATTTCACCATTTCATCGGGCGGAACATGCAGGTTCAAGTAGCGCGAGACCGAGTCAGTCATGATGGCGTTAGTTTATGACGGATTCTCGAGGCTGAACATGGCATTCTCGTCGTCGTAGGCAAATGCCTCGGCATAGCGGGCCCAGCTCACGATGGCGCGCAAAGTCTGCTCCGCGGACTCCTCGCTCATGAAATCTTCCAACTCGTCGATGAAGCGGCTCTTGCGGGCGGAGTGGCTGGCGCGCTCATCGAGGATGCGGCGAATGTGCGCCGCCAGGGGGACGTAGGTGAGCAGGTGGCGCAAGAAAATGCGCTTGCGCTCGTCGATCGCGGCGTGGGCGAAGGCCAACCCATCCTCGGTGAGCTTCAGATCGCCGCCCTCGAGTTCGGCGAACCGCAGCAGCTGCAGCGTTTCAGCGACCGGAAACAGCTCGTCGATCTCCATTTGCAGGTCGGAGGCAATTTCAGGCAAATCCGCCTTGCCGTTGAAAGGCGCTGCAGCAATCGCCTCCATGAGGCCGGCGAGCAAATTGGAGGAGACGTGGGGCAGCACGCTGCCGATCCCGAGTCCCGGAAATCGCTCCTGGCGGCCGCCCGCCGCGCCGCCCTTGGGGCGCGCGGTCATTTCCACATAGATGCGTTCAACCAATTCGCGGAAACTCGGATCCAGGCGATTGCGCGGCTGTGGCAGCGAGACCTTGATTTCGCTCAGAATCCGGCCCGGATTGCTGCCGAAAACCAGGATACGATCGCACATCAGCACCGCTTCTTCGATGTTGTGAGTGACGAGAATCACGCCCTTGATGGGCATGCGCCCCTCGGCCCACAGATCCAGGAAATCCGTGCGCAATGTCTCCGCGGTCAGCACGTCGAGGGCGGAAAACGGCTCATCCATCAACAGGATGTTGGGGTGCACGACCAACGCGCGCGCAAAGCCCACGCGTTGCCGCATGCCGCCGGACAGTTCGCGGGGGTACGCCGACTCGAAACCGTCGAGCCCGATCAGATCGATGGCGGCGAGCGAGCGCTTGCGGATTTCCGCGCGCGGCATGCCCTGCGCTTCCAACCCCAAGGCGACGTTCTCGAACACGGTCAGCCAGGGAAACAAGGCGAAGCTCTGAAAGACCATCGCGATCCCGCGGGCAGGGCCCGAGATCGGGTGTCCGAGGTAGGTGAGATGCCCCGCGCTCGGCTCGGCCAACCCCGCGATCAGGCGCAGCAGCGTCGATTTGCCCGAACCCGACCGGCCGAGCAGCCCGACGATCTGGCCTTCGCGCAGCTCCAGATTCATGCCGTCGAGCACCAGCAAGTCCGCGCCATCGGGCTTGGGGAAAGCTTTGCGCACGGCCGTACATTCAAGCAATGGAGAGTCGTTCATTTCCACCCCTCAGGTAAGGCGATATTTGCGCTCGGCGTAATAGTACAAGGGCCGCCAGAAGAGCCGATTGATGATGACGACGAAAAGACTCATTACTCCGACGCCAAGGACGATGCGGTGAAAATTGTCGGCGGCCGCGGCGTCGGCGATATAGGAGCCGAGGCCCCGCGCCCTCACCTCCGTATGACCCCAGGTGGCGAGTTCCGCAACCTGGGCGGCATTCCACGAGCCGCCCGATGCCGTGATGGCGCCGGTGACGTAGAACGGCAACACCGCCGGCAACGCCACTTTGCGCCACCACAACCAGCCCTTGATTCCCAAATTCGCTGCGGCATAGCGCATTTCCGCCGGGATCGCCGATGCGCCTGCAATGATGTTGAACAGAATGTACCACTGCGTGCCCAATATCATGAGCGGGCTCAAGTAAATGTCCGGGTTGAGCTTCCACTCGACGATGCCGTATACCGCGATGGGAAACAGCAAATTCGCCGGAAAAGCCGCCATGAACTGCGCGATCGGCTGCACGATTTGCGCCGCGCGCGGCCGCATGCCCACCCAGATGCCGATCGGCACCCAGACGATGCTCGCCAGGGCGATCAGGATGAAGACGCGCAACATCGTGATGGTCGCCAGACCGCAGACGTGCAGCGCCTCCTGCAAGGGAGTATTCGTGATCAAAACCGCGACGAGGTGCCACAAGCCGAGAACCACCGCGACGATCACGAGCGACACCCAGAACAGATCGAGGCTCCGCTTCGGCCGCGTCGGTTCGCGCACCGGCTTATCGGTACGCCGCACCGCCCGGCTGGTCCACAGCACCGCGGTGTGAAACGCGAGCGTCGCCGCGCTGATCAAGCGTGAGCGGCGCATCATGGTGAGTGCCCAGGAGTCCGGCACACGCTCGCCGGGTTCCTGTTCCACGCGGAAGCGGTCGACCCAGGCGACCAGTGGGCGGAACAGCAATTGATCGTAGAGCAGAATCACGATCAACATGGTGCCGATTGCCCAGCCGATGGCGCGAAGGTTCTTATGTTCGATGGCGAGTGCGATGTACGATCCGATGCCGGGCAGCGCGACCGCCGAATGCCCCACGCTGATCGATTCGGAAGCGACCACGAAGAACCAGCCGCCCGACATCGACAGCATCATGTTCCAGACCAGTGCCGGCATGCCGAAGGGAACTTCCAGCTGCCAGAACCGCATCCAGGGCGACAGTCGGAAGGATTCGGCTGCCTCCGCCAGCTCCGTCGGCACGGTGCGCAGGGATTGATAGAAACTGAACGCCATATTCCAGGCTTGACTGGTGAATATGGCAAAGACCGCCGCGAATTCCGCTCCGAGCACGCGCCCCGGCGCCAGCGACAGGAAGAAAACGCTTGTAATGGAAATGAAACCTAGAATGGGCACGGACTGCAGAATGTCGAGGATGGGCACCAGCAGCTTGCCCGCCCGCTCGCTCTTGGCGGCCCAAGTGGCGTATGTCAGAGTAAAGACCAGCGACAGGAAGAGCGCCGCGAGCATGCGCAATGTGGTGCGCGCGGCGTACTCCGGCAAATGCACGGGATCCAGCGACAGCGGCGAGACCTCGAGCTGGGTCAGCGGCACGAACAAGCCCCGTGCGGCCTCGCCCAAGAAGGCAATCAGGCCGATGACGACGATGAAGGCGAGCACGTCCCAGCGCGAGATGAACTCGCTCAGAAAGACGTAAGGCTCGAAACGTTTCATCGGCGCATTCTCGCAGGACGGACGGCGAACTAGCTAGTAGGCACATAATGCAAGAGAGTCTCACGGCCCCTTCTGAGGCAGGCATCCAAGCGGCGCACACGCGCTTCAAAGTCTTGGGCGCGATCAGCTTTTCGCACTTTCTCAACGACATGATTCAGTCGCTCATCGTCGCGATCTATCCGTTGATAAAAGGCCAATTCGATTTGAACTTCGTCCAGATCGGAGCGATTACGCTGACCTATCAGGTGTGCGCGTCGGTGTTGCAGCCGCTCATCGGCATCTACACGGACAAGCATCCGACCCCGCATTCGTTGAGCGTCGGCATGGGCTTCACGCTGATCGGCATCGTGACCTTGGCGCTGGCGCCGAATTACGCGAGCATTTTGATCGCCGCCGCGTTCGTCGGTGCGGGATCATCGATATTTCACCCGGAGTCCTCGCGGATCGCGCGCTTGGCATCGGGCGGCCGTCACGGGCTGGCCCAGTCGATATTTCAGGTGGGAGGGAACGCCGGCAGCGCGGTCGGGCCGCTGCTCGCCGCCTGGATCATCATTCCCCACGGTCAGATGAGCCTCGCCTGGTTTGCCTTGGCCGCGGTGCTCGCGATCGCCGTGCTTTGGAACGTGAGCACGTGGTACAAGCGCCGACACCTCGACAGACCCCTGCCGTCCAAAGCCCGCTTGCCGGCATCGAGCCCGGTATCTTCTCGACGCGTCGCATGGTCGGTGTTCATTTTGCTCATGCTGATCTTCTCCAAGTACTTTTACCTGGCGAGCATCAGCAGCTATTACAGCTTCTACTTGATCGAGAAATTCCACCTGCCCGTGCAGACCGCGCAGCTCTACCTGTTCGTATTTCTGCTTGCGGCCGCGCTCGGCGGTTTGATCGGCGGCCCGCTCGGCGATCGCATCGGCCGCAAACGCGTGATTTGGTTTTCCATCCTCGGCGTTGCGCCCTTTACGATGGCGCTGCCCTATGTCGGCTTGATGTGGACCGGCATCTTGAGCTTCCTCATCGGCCTGATTTTGGCGTCGGCCTTCTCGGCGATCCTCGTGTTTGCCCAAGAGCTCATGCCGGGTAGAATCGGCGCCGTGTCCGGGCTTTTCTTCGGCTTCGCATTCGGGATGGGCGGCATCGGCGCAGCGGTGCTCGGGTCGGTGGCCGATCGGTACGGCATCGAGTTTGTGTACCGGCTGTGCGCATTTTTGCCGCTGCTCGGCATGATTGCCGCGTTCCTGCCGGAGATCGAACGCCGCCCGTCTCGCCTTCGGACCGCTTGACGCACCATCTCATCCTGCTCGTCACGCAATATGGGTTGCTGATCGTGGGCATCAACGTACTTCTCGATCAAATGGGCCTGCCGGTGCCGGCCGTGCCGACGTTGGTCGTCGCCGGCGCGATCGGCGCCGACGGCGCGTTGGCTCTCGGCCCGATCTTCGCCTGGTCGGTGTCCGCCTGCGTGGCGGCCGACATCGGATGGTTTCTGATTGGTCAACGCTACGGCATCGGCGTGTTGAAAACCCTGTGCCGGATCTCCCTCGAGCCCGATTCCTGCGTCAGTCAAACCCAGACCCGCTTCGAGCAGTGGGGGATCAACTCCTTGGTGATCGCCAAGTTCGTACCGGGTCTGGCGATCATCGCCCCTCCGCTTGCCGGGGCGCTGCGCATCGGTTGGGTCAGATTCATCGTCTTGAGCACCTTCGGGGCGATGCTGTGGGTGGGTTGCTGGCTCGCGGCCGGCGTGCTGTTCAAATCGCAGATCGGCGCTCTGCTCGAGCGCCTGGATCGTATCGGCGGCATCGCGGGGCTCATCGCCGCCGGATTGCTGGCGGTGTACATCGCGTTCAAATGGTGGGAGCGGAAGCGGTTTTTCAAAACGCTGCGCATGGCGCGCATCCGGGTCGAGGATTTGTATGAGCTCATGCAAGCCGGCACCGCGCCCATCATCATCGATGTCCGGTCGGCCACCGCCCGCGCGCTCGAGCCTCGCTGGATACCGGGGGCGCTGCACGTTCCCATCCAGGAGATCGGCCCCTACCTGCAGGACTTGCCGCGCGACCGCGACATCATCTTGTATTGCGCCTGCCCGAGCGAGGCATCCGCCGCACGGGGCGCCAAGCTGTTGATGAATCACGGCTTCACGAAGGTGCGTCCCCTGTACGGCGGCCTCGATGCCTGGATCGCCGCAGGGTACGCGGTGAGCACGGTTGCCGCTCCCGCTTCGAACTGCGGCACCCCACCGTGAGCGAGGCGCGGCCGCACCACGTCGTCATCGTCGGCGCAGGGTTCGGCGGCTTGGCCGTCGCGCACGGCTTGGCCGGCGCCGGTGTGCGCATCACCATCATCGATCAGCGCAATCATCACTTGTTCCAACCGCTGCTCTACCAGGTCGGCACGGCGACCCTGGCAACTTCGGAGATCGCGTGGCCGATCCGGCAGCTGCTGCGCACCCGCAAAGAAGTCACGACCTTGCTCGCCGCCGTGAGCGGCGTCGACAGCGCGGCACGCTGCGTGCTGCTCACCGAAGGCGGCACGCTGGCTTACGACACCTTGGTGCTGGCAACGGGGGCCCGCCACGCGTATTTCGGCCACGACGAGTGGGAACCGTACGCTCCGGGGCTGAAAACGTTGGAGGATGCAACCTCCATCCGGCGGCGCATCCTGCTCTCCTTCGAGCGCGCCGAGCGCGAGACGGATCCGGCGCGTCGCAGCGCCTTGCTCACCTTCGTCATCGTCGGCGGCGGCCCGACGGGCGTCGAGCTCGCGGGTGCCATCGCGGAACTCGCACACGTGACTTTGCCGGACGAATTTCGCCATATCGACACACGCAAAACCCGGGTGCTATTGATCGAGGCCGGGCCGCGTTTGCTGCCGAGCTTCGTGCCGGAACTGTCCGCGTACGCGCGCTCGGCACTCGAGCGACTCGGCGTGGAGGTGCAACTCGGATCGGCCGTGAGCGAATGTTCGGACGTCGGCGTCGTCTTCGGCGGCAAGGCGTTGGCGGCCAAAGTCATTCTTTGGGCCGCCGGCGTTCGCGCGTCGCCCGCCGCGGCCTGGTTGGGCACGCCCGCCGACGCCGCGGGCCGGGTGAAAGTCGACGCGGACTTGCGTGCTCCGGGTCATCCGGACGTTTATGTCATCGGCGACACCGCGACGCTCGATGCCTGGCACGGTAAACCCGTGCCCGGTATTGCTCCGGCGGCCAAACAGCAGGGCATGCATGTCGCCGCCGCGATCAAACGCGAACTGGCGGGCGATCGCTCGCCCCGGCCTTTCCGTTACCGGCACTCGGGAAGTCTCGCGACCATCGGCAAGCGCTCGGCGGTGATCGATTTCGGCTGGATCAAGATCCGCGGCTGGATCGCGTGGTGGCTGTGGGGTCTCGCCCATATCTATTTCTTGATCGGCGTGCGCAACCGATTGGCGGTTGCGCTGAGCTGGTTATGGATTTACGTCACCGGCAGCCGCAGCGCCTGCCTCATCACGCAGGGCGAACAGGGCCCGAGGTCGCCGTAGGAACCCGATGCAGCGCCGTATTGCCGTCATCACCGGCACGACCCATGGCATCGGCCGCGTAACCGCGCAGGAACTCGCGAAGCGCGGCATGACCGTCGTCATGCTGTGCCGGGATGCCGAGGCGGGAGCTGCCGTTCGGGATGAAACGCTTGCCTCCATTCCGTCGGCGGCGGTTCACGTGATTCATTGCGATCTCGCCTCCCTTGCATCGGTGCGCGAGGCCGCCCGCTCCGTGCTGCAAGATTTCGCGCCCCTTCGGCTTCTGATCAACAACGCCGGCATGGTGAGCACGCGGCACCGCATGTCCGTGGACGGCTATGAACTCACGTTCGCCGCCAATCACCTCGGCCCCTTCCTGTTGACGAGTCTGCTCCTCGACGCAATCGCCGAGGACGGCCGCATCATCAACGTCGCCTCGCGTGCCCACTACGGCGGCATCATGGACCTGGAGAACATCGCGACCGCAGGGGCACATTACGCCGCCCGGGCAGCCTATGCGCGATCGAAGCTCGCCAACGTGCTGCACACCTTTGCGCTCGCGCGCCGATTGGCCGGCAGCCGGATCACCGCCAACTGTCTGCATCCCGGCGTCGTCGCGACGAACTTACTGCCGTGGTGGCTGCGCCCCGTGCAGCGGATTCGCAAGCGCGTGATATTCGACCCGGCCCGCGGTGCGCGCACCACGTTGCACCTCGCGTTGGCCGATGAGGTGGCTCTCATCAGCGGGCGCTATTTCGATGAGCACCAGCGCATCCAACCGGCCTCGGCGCTCGCGAACGATGCCACGCTGCAGGAGGTGCTCTGGACGATGAGCGAACGGTGGACGGGGCTCGCGATGCACCCCGCGGCTCAGCAGAACGCCTGAATACCGGTTTGCGCCCTGCCCAGGATGAGCGCGTGAATGTCGTGCGTTCCCTCGTAGGTGTTGACCACCTCGAGGTTGACCATGTGGCGAATCACGCCGAATTCGTCCGAGATGCCGTTGCCGCCCAGCATATCGCGCGCGGTGCGGGCGACGTCGAGCGCCTTGCCGCAGGAATTGCGTTTGAGCATGGACGTGATTTCGACGGCGGCGACGCCTTGATCTCGCATGCGTCCGAGCCGCAGGCAGGCTTGCAGCGCCAGCGTGATCTCGGTTTGCATGTCGACCAGTTTCTTTTGAACGAGTTGGTTGGCCGCAAGAGGGCGGCCGAATTGGCTGCGATCGAGCACGTATTGTCGCGCGGTGTGCCAGCAACTCTCGGCAGCGCCGAGCGCTCCCCACGAGATGCCGTAGCGTGCGGAATCCAGGCACGTGAACGGTCCCTTGAGGCCGCTCACTCCCGGCAGGAGATTCTCCTGCGGCACGAAGACATCGTCCATGACGATTTGTCCCGTGGGCGAGGCGCGCAGGCCGACTTTTCCGTGCAGCGGCGGCGTCGACAGTCCCTTCGAGCCTTTCTCCAAAATGAAGCCGTGAATGACATCATCCTCGGTCTTCGCCCACACGACGAATACGTCCGCGAAAGGGCTGTTGGAAATCCATGTCTTGGAACCGTTCAAGCGAAATCCGCCGCTCGCCGCGCGGGCGCGCGTGACCATGCTGCCCGGATCCGAGCCGTGATTGGGTTCGGTCAGCCCGAAACATCCGATCGATTCACCGCGCGCGAGGGCCGGCAAGAACCGGCGCTTTTGCGCCTCGCTGCCGAACGCATGGATGGGCAGCATGACGAGCGATGACTGCACGCTCATCATGGATCGATATCCCGAATCGACCCGTTCCACTTCGCGCGCAATGAGCCCGTAACTCACATAGTTGAGCCCGCCGCCGCCATATTCCTCGGGTATCGTCGCGCCCAACAGCCCGAGAGCGCCCATTTCCCGGAATATCGACGGATCCGTCTTCTCCTGTCGAAACGCCTCGACGATGCGCGGCGCCAGCTGCCCCTGAGCGTATTCGCGCGCCGCATCGCGCACCATTTTCTCTTCCATCGTCAGCTGCTCTTCGAGCAACAGAGGATCGTCCCAGTGAAAGTTCGCGCGCACCATTTCGGCCTTCGGGTTCCCCACAATCGCGCGAGCATCGCATAAACCGGCGCCGGTGTCCTCAGGAGCGGCGCCGGCGTCCTCGGGATAGGCGCGCCGGTGCCCCCGGGAGTCCGGTTCGCGCGCCCCCTACGCTTCGCGATGCCCCTTCGCCCCGTCGGCGGTCAATACCGACTCGATACGCCGGTCGGGTATCAGCCACAAGGCTGCCACCAGGAAGTAGACTCCCTGCGACACGCGCGGCGACCAGAACGCGGCGGCGATTCCGAGCAGATAGAGCGTGGGCGACAGCTTCCCCTTCCAATCGCCGCCGATGGCCCGCTTCAGCAGCGAGCCCGAACCTTGCGAGGCGATGATGAGTTGTTGGAGGATGAAATAAGCGATGGCGGCCATCAGCAGCACCGCCCCGTAGAGCGCGGACGGCGCCGTGGCCGATTGATTTTCGCCCAGCCACGCGGTTGTGAACGGAAACAAGGAGAGCCAGAAGAGCAGATGCAAATTGGCCCACAGGATGCGACCGGTGACCTTTTTACTGGCGTGCAGCATGTGGTGATGATTGTTCCAGTAGATGCCGACGTAGAGGAAACTCAGCACGTAGCTCAAGAAAACCGGCAGCAGCGGCAGCAGCGCGGCGACATCCTCTCCATGTGGGACTTTCAGTTCCAGCACCATGATGGTGATGATGATGGCGATGACGCCATCGCTGAACGCTTCCAGCCGGCCTGTGTTCACGATTCACGCACTCGACGCACCTCGCTCCGTTATGCTGCCATCACCGCCGATCGACCGGCATTTCACCGTGGATGGGGATGATCCGCATGGGCAAAGCTTACCTTACGTCGCTCGCCGTTTCGGCGCTAGCGTGTGCGCACGCGCTGTGCGCCTCGGCGGCGACGCCATCACCGCCGGACGTTGACCGGCAGCTCGCGCGCGACATGCTCAAAGGGCTGGTGGAGATCAACACCACGCACGCGCATGGTTCCACCGCGGCGGCGCAGGCGATCCAGGGTTGGCTGTTGAGCGCCGGGTTTCCGCCCACCGACGTGGCGCTGCTGGCGCCGCCCGATCATCCCACGAAGGGCAGCGTCGTCGTGCGCTACCGCGGCCGGCATTCGGCGCATCCCGTGCTCTTCCTGGGCCACCTCGACGTCGTGGAGGCCAAGGCCGACGACTGGTCCGTCGATCCGTTCAAACTGACGCAGCGGGACGGTTGGTTTTACGGTCGCGGCACCATCGACATGAAGGATGGCGACGCGGCCATGGCAGAATCGCTCGTCAGATTGAAGCGAGAGCGGTACACGCCCGATCGGGATCTCATCTTCGCCTTCACGGCGGACGAAGAGGCGGGAGGCGACGCGAACGGACCGGCCTTCTTGCTCAAGGAACATCGAGAATTGATCGATGCGGATTTGGTCATCAATCTCGACGGCGGCGGCGGCAACTTGAGAGACGGCCGCCCGCTCTACTTCGAAGTAGGGACGAGCGAAAAAACTTACCTCACCTTCAGTCTCGAAACGACCAGCCCCGGCGGGCACGGATCGCTGCCCGGCCCGGACAATGCGATCTATCACCTCGCGGCGGGCCTGGGACGCATCGAAGCGTTCAAGTTCCCGGTCACGCTGACGGCAACGACGCGGAGCAGCTTCGAGAAGCTCGCCGCGCTCGATCCCGGCCCTGCCGGCGTCGACATGCGTGCGGTCGCGCAATCGCCGTCCGATCCCGCGGCGGCGCAACGCTTGAGTGAGAACGTACGCTTCAATGCGCAGCTTCGCACCACTTGCGTGCCGACGCTCATCTCAGGCGGGCACGCCGAAAACGCCCTGCCTCAGCGCTCGAAGGCGACCATCCAATGCCGGATGATGCCGGGCGACTCGGCCGACAACGTGCAGAGCCTGCTCGTCGCGGCCTTGAACGATGCCACGATCAAACTCACTCTCGACGCGCCGCCGATCGTGAGTCCGGAGTCGCCGCCGACGCCGCAAATCATGAACAAGGTGGGCGCCGTGGCGCATTCCATGTGGCCGGGCGTGCCGATCGTCCCCACGATGGCGACCGGCTTCAGCGACGACCGGCAAACCCGCAATGCGGGTATTCCGAGCTATGACGTCAGCGGCGTGTGGATGGATGCCGATGAAAATCGCGCGCACGGCCGCGACGAGCGCATCGGTGTGCAGGCGTTCGACGAGAGCGTGGAGTTCACCTATCGGTTGATCAAGGCGATGGGACAGGCACCCTGACCGCACGGCGCGCGGCGGCTGGGAGGGTCAGCGCTCCGGCTGCTCCTGCGTGCGTCCGGCTCTCGAACCGCGGGCGTAGGCATATTCGCAGGTGAATTCCGCGCCCAGCAGGAATATCTGCGCCGCATAGTAGACCCACAGGAGCAGCACCAGGAAGGAGCCCGCAATCCCGTACACCGAGGTCGCGGCCATCCGTCCGAGATAGACGACGATGATGAATTTGCCGGCGGAGAACAGCAGCGCCGTCACCAAACTGCCCACCCACACGTCGCCCCATGCAATCTGTTCATGGGGAAGGTATTTGTAGATCATCGCAAACAGCACCGTGGTGATGGCGAAGCCGAACAGCAGATACAGCACGAACACCACGCGATACCACTCGGCAGTGAATTTGCCGAGCCAGGTGCCGAGGCCTTCCAGGCCCGCATTCGCGAGCAGCGACACCAGCAGCAAAAAACCGACCACCAGGATCAGACCGAAAGACAGGAGCCGTGCGCGGAGGAGGTGCCACAGTCCCTGCACGGCGCCGCGAGGCGGCGTGCGCCAGATCCGACTGAGCGCATTCTGCAGTTCGGCGAACACGCTGGTGGCACCGATCAGAAGGGTGATGAGCTCGGCTGCGGCGGAATATCCGCTGCGTGGGCTGTGCGTGGCACTGGCAAGCAATGCGCGCACGGCGGCCGTGCCCGGTCCGCCCAGCAGATTGTGCATCTGAGTGAGGACGTGTTCTTGCACCAGGTCGGGCCCGATGAACCTTCCGGCCAGCCAGATGACGGCGAGTAGTATCGGTGCGATTGCAAACAGCGTGTAGAACGCTAGCGCTGCTCCCATGCTCGGGGCGTCGTCTTTGAACCACGAAACCAGCGCCCGGCGGGTGATCTCGGCGATCTCACCCAAGCGCAGAGAGTGAAGTCCCCACGGCCCGCTGGAATTCATGCGATTCACCTTTACCTCCCGACATTATGTCCAGCGCGACGTCGGAGCGCAGCAGCCACTTGACGTCGGCCGCCTCCTACACCTCGCCGGCCACGCGCCCCGCTGTATAATGCGGCGGGCTCCGGTTAATCTGCCAGGTGAACGACGACCAACGGAATCCGGATGGACAGGGGCGCGGAAGCTGGGGAAGATCGCGCGATGCCGCAGACGCGAAGCAGCGGGCGCAGCGACCGCAGGCCTCCGCGCAAAATCACCGCAGTTCGCGTCCTGACGGCGCTCGGCGTCGGCACCCTGCTCTATTTCGCGCATGTGGCGTTCGTGCCCCTCGCGCTCGCGGCGCTGTTCGCGCTGGTACTGTCCGGGCCGGTCGAGCTGCTGCGAAGCGTCGGCGTGCCGCGCGGCGTGAGCGCGGCGTTGATCATGCTCGTCATTCTCGGCATCCTCGTCGGCCTCGCCGATCTGCTCTCCGAGCCTGCACAACATTGGTTCGCCGAGGCACCGCACACCGTTCGCGTGATCGCGCGAAAGATCAGGCCCGTGGCGCAATTCATGAGTCGCATCGATGAATTGCGCAGTTCCGCCGGCAACATAGGCAACGCTTCCCACGCATCCGCGCCCCAGCCGGCGGCGAGTGCGCCGCAGGAAAGCGCCCCGGCGCTGCTGTACGACGTCACGCTGGGCGTCGGCATCAGCACCCTCACGGTGCTCATTCTCACGCTGTTTCTCCTCGCGGGCGGACCGCCGATGCTCGCGCGCATGACCTCCGCGCTGGTGAGCGACTTGAAAGCGGCGCACCTCATCGACCTCATCGACAAAGTGCGGCGGGAAGTCGGCCGCTTTTACGTCACCACCGCGCTCATCAACGTGGGACTGGCGCTTGCCACCGGTGGCGCGATGATGTGGTGCGGTATGCCCAATCCGTTTCTGTGGGGCACCGTGGCGGGGATGCTCAATTTCATTCCCTACGCCGGACCGACGACGACCCTCGTGCTCTTGTCCTCGGTGGCCTTCGTGACCTTCGATGGTTTCGCGCACGTCTTCGCGGTCGCCGGAAGTTTTCTGGCGCTGACCACCCTCGAGGGTCAAGTGGTACAGCCGCTCCTGGTGGGCCGACGGCTGCAGCTCAATCCCGTGCTCGTTTTCCTGGCCTTGTGGTTCGGCGGCATGTTCTGGGGCATCGCGGGAATCGTGCTCGCTACCCCCGCATTGGTCGCCCTGAAAGTGCTTGCACAACATTCCGCCCACGGGCAGCCCTTGGCGCTATTCCTCAGCCCCCAGGTGGGCAGGACCGAGGACACCCTCGAGCTCAAGGATCCCGAACCTGCGAATCCCCAACCCGCCGCTGCCAAGCTTGAGGGTGCGGACGTCGATCTGAAAACGTCGGTCGTTCCGTAAGTCCACGGGCGCGGCAGGCGAAACCCGAGAACCGCCATTAACCTGTAATCTTTGGCGCTAGAATAGGCCGATGGGGCAAATCAGTGAACCGGCGCGAGATATCGATGTAGTGGCGGAAACCGAGGTGTTGGTGGTCGGTAGCGGACCTGCCGGGCTGGCCGCGGCACTGGCCGCCGCACGTGCCGGAGCGCACACGACGCTGCTCGAGCGCAACGGCTGCTTCGGGGGCAACATCACCCAGGTCGGCGTGGAAGGATTCGCCTGGTACCGCCACCCGGGCACGGTCGACAGCGAAGGCATCGGCATCGAATTCGAAGAGCGCGCAAAGGCAATGGGCGCGGCGCTCCCGGAGCCGCAGTCGATCAGCTATGCGCTCGATGCGGAGATGTTCAAGTACGTCGCCGACGTGCTCGTTCAGGAGGCAAAGATCCAGCCCATGCTGCACCGTCTCTTCGTGGCGCCGATCATGCACGGCGGCAGCATTCAGGGGGTGATCATCGAAAGCAAATCCGGGCGTGAGGCGATACTCGCCAAGCGCGTCATCGACGCCACCGGAGATGCCGATGTCGCCATGCGTGCCGGTGCCCCGACCCGCAAGACGCCGCGGGAAGAAATGATGGCGACCTCGGTGATGTTCTCGATGACGGGGGTCAACAAGCGGCGCTTCATCGAGCAGGTCAAGGCCGATCCGCAAACCTACAAGGACTGGACCGGCAATGGGGAATGGGACATCGAGACCTCCGGCAAGGAGGACAATTTGTTTTCGCCCTTCCTGCGCAAGCCCTTCAAGCAGGCGGTTGCGACCGGCCTCATTCCCGCCAATTTCAGCACGATTGCCGGCACCTGGGGGACGATATCGGATCAAGGCGATCTCACGTACCTGAATCTCGTGCATTTGCCTCAATGCGATGGTACCGACGCCCGCGATTTGACGACGGGTGAAATCGAAGGGCGGCGTCAGGCAATCATGGCCGTTCAGGCACTGCGCCGTTTCATGCCCGGATGCGAAGAGGCGAAACTGCGCAATTTCGGCATGACGCTCGGCGTCCGCGATACCCGCAAGATCGACGCGTTGTACAACATGACCGACGCGGATGTGCGACAACAGGGCCGATTCAATGATGCCGTCGGCATCTTTCCCGAATTCGTCGATGGCTACGGCATCCTGCTGCTGCCGACCACCGGGCGGTATTTCCACGTCCCGTACCGCTCGCTGGTTCCGAAAGGCGTCGACGGACTGATCGTCGCGGGCCGCTGCATCGGCGGCGACAAGGTCTCGCATGCGGCGGTCCGCAACATGATGTGCTGCGCGGTCAGCGGCCAAGGAGCCGGCGTCGCCGCGGCGGTCTCCCTGCGAACGCAAGAATCCTTCGAACGCCTCGACATTGCCGAGGTGCAGAAGGAACTGCGTCGGCAAGGGGCGCGCATCGCTTAGCCCATGACGCTCTCCGATTCACTTCGATACCAATCAGGATTCGGCAATGAATTTGCCACCGAGGCGTTGCCGGGCGCGCTGCCGCAAGGGCAGAACTCACCGCAGCGGTGTCCGTACGGACTGTACGCCGAGCAATTTTCCGGCACTGCATTCACGGTGCCGCGGCATGCGAGCCGGCGCACTTGGATGTACCGCATCCGACCCTCGGTGAGCCACGGCCCTTTCGAAGCGCTCGGAAGCGATGGGTTTGCCGGGGTGGCGGCCGATGCACCCCTGTCGCCGAACCAATTGCGTTGGGATCCGCTGCCGCTGCCCGATACCCCGACGGATTTTGTCGAAGGTCTCGTACCGGTTGCCGGAAATGGCTCGCCGCAAACCCACGCCGGCTGCGGGATTTATCTCTACGCTGCCAACCGGTCGATGCACAATCGCTTTTTGTACAGCGCCGACGGCGAATGGCTGATCGTGCCCCAATTGGGGACGCTCACTCTCGACACGGAGCTCGGCCGCATCGGGCTCGAACCGCAAGAAATCGCGGTCATTCCCCGCGGCCTGCGCTTTCGCGTCGACCTCGAGGCGGGCGCGGCGCGCGGCTACGTCTGCGAGAATTTCGGCGCCCCCTTCAAACTGCCCGACCTCGGCCCGATCGGCTCGAACGGCCTGGCCAATCCGCGCGATTTCTCGACTCCTCACGCGCGCTACGAAGACCTCGAAGGCCCTCACGAGTTGATTGGAAAGTTTCTCGGGCGCTTGTGGGTTGCGCCGATGGATCATTCGCCGCTCGATGTGGTCGCGTGGCACGGCAACAACGCGCCGTTTAAATACGATTTGCGCCGCTTCAACGCGATCGGTTCGATTTCCTATGACCATCCCGATCCTTCCATATTCCTGGTGCTGCACTCGCCGAGCGACACTGCGGGCACCAGCAATCTCGATTTCGTCGTGTTTCCGCCGCGTTGGCTCGCGATGGAAAATACCTTCAGGCCGCCCTGGTTCCATCGCAACGTGGCGAGCGAATACATGGGATTGATCACCGGCGTCTACGACGCGAAGAGCACCGGCTTCGTGCCGGGCGGCGCCTCGCTGCACAACAGCATGAGCGCACATGGCCCGGATGCGGCGACGTTCGAAAAGGCGGTTGCGGCCGATACCACGCGGCCGGCGCATATCACCGACACCATGGCATTCATGTTCGAAAGCCGCACCATCATCCGGCCGACCCGTCAGGCGCTGCAGGGCCGTCCGTCGTTGCAAAGGGATTACGCGGACTGCTGGCGGGACCTGAAAAAACACTTCGACCCGAGTCGGCGCTGAGGTCATGATCGACACCGCCAGGCTGGATGGTACGAACGACCCGAGTCGCCGCAGTTGGGTGTCCTCGGCAAACCAACCGGATGGTGATTTTCCGATCCAAAATCTTCCCTTCGGCGTATTCCGCCGGCGCGGCTCTGCCGAAGCGTTTCGTGGCGGCGTTGCCATTGGCGATCAGATCCTCGACCTGGCCGCGCTCGCAACCTCCCGGTTATTTCACGGCGCCGCCGCCATGGCGGCAGATGCGGGGGCCCGCTCGACGCTCAACGATTTGATGCAGCTTGGCCCCGGCAATTGGAGTGCATTGCGAGGAGCCCTGTTCGAGGGGTTGCTCGAAGGCTCGACGCTGCAGCCGGCATTTCGTGCCTGTCTCGTGGCTCAGGCGGACGCGGAATACACGGTGCCGGCACAAATCGGCGATTTCACGGACTTCTATTCCTCCATCCATCACGCAACGGCCGTCGGACGAGTGTTTCGCCCCGACAACCCTCTGACGCCGAATTATCGGTGGCTGCCGATCGGGTACCACGGCCGCAGCTCATCGATCGGCGTGTCGGGCCAGCGTTTCCACCGACCGCTCGGGCAACGGCTCGAGGCGGGGCAGTCGCAACCGGCTCTCGGTCCCAGCGCCCGTCTGGATTACGAACTCGAGTTGGGGGTTTTCGTGGGAAGGGGCAACGCGGCCGGTAGCCCGATTCCCATTGCCGGTGCGGAATCGCACGTGTTCGGCCTGTGTTTGCTCAACGATTGGTCCGCACGCGATATTCAGGCGTGGGAATACCAGCCGCTGGGCCCTTTTCTGGCGAAGAACTTTGCGACCACCATTTCGCCTTGGATCGTTTCTTTGCAGGCATTGGCGCCCTTTCGAGTTCCTTTCGGGCGTGGTGCGGGCGAACCCGAACCACTCGATTACCTCGCGTCCGAATCGAACCGTCGCGCAGGCGGGATCGATATTCAACTCGAAGTGTATCTGCAGAGCTCATTGATGCAGGAACGCCGCGAGAGCCCGCAGCGGCTATCGACGACGAGTTTTCGCCATTCTTATTGGACAGTCGCCCAACTGGTCGCCCACCACACCATCAACGGGTGCAATCTACGCGCGGGCGACCTCCTGGGCACCGGAACGCAATCCGGTCCGACGCCGGCCGAGGCCGGCTCACTGCTGGAATTGACCAACAGCGGCAAGCAGCCGATCCGCATCGGTTCGACCGAACAACGGATGTTTCTGGAAGATGGGGACACCGTGACGCTGCGCGGCTGGTGCGAGAAATCCGGAGCCGCCCGGATCGGCTTCGGCGAAGCAAGCGGTCAAATTCTTCCCACGGTCGGCGGCTGATTCCAACATCCATGGGCCGGAGCCGGCGCGGTCGGGAACCTAGATCTCGATCTGCCTTGCGATTTCGATGACGCGGTCGGGTGCGAGATTGAAGCGATCGACGATCTTGGCCGAATTGCGGTACAAGAATGCGAAGAGCGCAACCCGCCAACCCGCCATCGCCGACCCCTGTGGCTTGCGCACCACGAGATCCCGCGCTGCGACGAACACCGCCTGATCGAAATCGAAGGCCGCTTCGGGAGAACGAAGATGATCCAGCGCCGACCGCAGGTCCGGAATCTCGAAGAAGCCGAAGCGCACCAGGAGGTGCCACAGACCTTCGCCCACGGTGTCGATGACCGTACACTTCGGCTCGCTGATGCGTGGCGTGTTCTCGAACACGACACCGAGAGCGATCGCCTTGCACGGCAGTACCCCCGTGAAATGTGCGTGATCCATGATGAGCCGGGATACCTTCTGTCGGCTGCGGGTCAGAAACACCATGGTGCCATCGACGCGGGGAATCGCGCCGGATTTCAAATCCGACAAAAACCGCTCGGCGGCCTCGGCCGTCTGCATCAGCGCAGCATGCATCGCCTCGATGCCGGTGCGCCAGGTGATCATGACCAAGAAGAGCACGGCGGCGAAACTCAACGGCAACCAACCGCCCTCCACGATCTTCAGAAGGTTCGCGCAAAAAAAGCTCGCGTCCACCGTCAGGAAGATACCGAGCGCCGCGATGGCGGCGGCGAAGGGCCAGTGCCACACATCGTGCATCGCCTTGTAGAGCAGCACGGTCGTGAGCAGCATGGTGGTCGATACGGCGGTACCATACGCGCCGGCCAGCCGATCCGAGCTCCCGAACGCGATGGTGGTGGCGACCGTGGCCGTCATCAGCAGCCAATTTACGACCGGCACGTAAATCTGGCCGTAGATTCGATCCGAGGTCTGGCGAATCGACACGCCTGGAAGCCACCCAAGCTGCATGGCCTGGCGCGTCATCGAAAATGATCCGGTGATGATCGCTTGACTCGCGATGATCGTGGCAATGGTCGCGAGGGCCACCAGCGGATAGACCGACCAGGCCGGCGCAATTTGAAAAAATGGATTGCCCGTCACCGTGCCCTTTTCCAAGATGAACGCGGTTTGTCCCGCGTAGCTGAGCAGAAGCGCCGGCAGCACGATCGCGTACCAGGACCAGCGGATCGGTCCCTTACCGAAGTGGCCCATGTCGGCGTACAACGCCTCCCCTCCCGTGATGCATAGAAACACGCCGCCGAGCACGAACAAGCCGCGTCCCCCGGAATGTGCGAGGAATTCGACCGCGTGCCGGGGGTCGACCGCCGCGATCACTTCCGGGTGATGCGCGATGGCGACTGCGCCCAAGAGGGCGATGACGATGAACCACAAGAGCATGACCGGCCCGAACGTTCGTCCGATGCGCTGTGTGCCGAAACGTTGCGTCGTGAATAGCACGACGAGAATCAGCACCGCCGCAGGCATGACGAACGGTTTGAGCGTAGCGGTGGCGACGTTGACCCCCTCCAGTGCGCTCAGCACGGAGATCGCGGGTGTGATGACACCGTCGCCATAAATCAACGCCGCGCCGAGCAGGCCAATCGCAGTCAGGATCTTGTAGCCGGGCACGAAGCCATTCGCGCCGACGAGCGACATCAACGCCAAGATACCACCCTCACCGCGGTTATCCGCGCGCATCACGAACTGGCAGTACTTGATCGATATCGTGATGACCAAGGTCCAAAAAATGAGCGATAGGACACCGAGCGCGCTGCTCGGCGTGAACTGACCGCCGATTGCCTGGACCACCGTCTGCAGCGTGTACAGTGGGCTCGTTCCCAGGTCGCCGAAGACGATACCGAGTGCTGCCAGCTTGGCCGCCCGCACCGGCTGCCCGGCGGCCGCCGAGGCCGGCGTCGAATCGTTCATCGCCAGGGAATCGGTGTTCATGAGTGCGGCGCGGCCTCGGGCAGTTGTCCCTACCTTACTGTTTTCGGCGGATTGCACGCAACGACACGGCGCTGAAAAAGCGGCGTTTGGGATATCCCTGGAGCGTCGCCGACAGCGCTTGGCGTCCGAGTCCTACATGAGTAGGCCGCATCCCACTCGCCAACGGGCCTCGGACCACTGGGCGTTCCGGTACGCGGGTGGGTAAGGTAGGCACGCGAGTGCGAATTGGTTGCGGGAAGACGAGCGTGTTGATCGCGGGAAGCGCGGCATGCGAAGGAGAGATTCATGCAATTCAATATCCACAAGACAATGCTGCTCGCCGGCCTGCCGCTGCTGCTGATCGGTGGCAGTGCCTTCAGCGGCATCGGCGGCGTCGACATCAAAATCGTCAATGACGGCACGGAGGATGTGGTCGTAACCGTGTACGACATGAGCACCGAACCGCGAAGCATCGTTCTGGCGCATGAACGCATGAACGGCTTCACCACCGTGCCTTTGTCCCTCGCGGCCGACGAGTCGGGCCGCGCGAATGTCTCCTGGACTGCGGTCAGCGCGGACTCGATTCGGCGCAAGTGCGGCCACGAGAGCAAGGCCGGTCTCGCAGATTCCGCTGCGGTGACGGTGCACGCCGACTCGGAGTGCAACCCCTAAGCAGCGCGGCCGCCCTTGGCGCACCGCGGCGGCCATGCCCGCCGGGAATGCCGTATGATTGCGGGCCGCCCAGGCGCCGCGACTGCAAGGAGGCGATTTGAACCACTCCCGAGCGAATCCATCGAGCGCGCCACGCGCCGCTCGATGGATGCGTGCGATCGTGTGCGGCATCGTCCTATGCCTCGGCTGCGGCCGGGCCGCGGCGGCCGATCGCTCGCATGTACTGAACATCTATGCGTGGCCGGAGTATTTCCCGCCGGGCCTGATTGCCAAATTCGAGGCCGAGTCTGGAATTCACGTCAACTACGCGGTGCTCGATTCCCCGCAGATGGCCGAAACCATCCTCTCCGTCGGTAGCTCCGACTACGACCTCGTCACGATGAACGCCGCGCCGGAACTCGGCCGGGAGATCCCGAAGGGCTTCTGGAAAGTTCTGGATCGGGGCCGCATTCCCAACGCGCGCAATGCGGATGCGAAAATCATGCAGCTGTTGGGCACGGTGGATCCCAACAACCAGCACGCCGTGCCCTGGATGTGGGGTACCACCGGCCTGATGTACGACCGGGACAAGATCAAATCGCTCATGCCGAACGCTCCGGTGACGAGCCTCGACATGGTTCTCAACAAGGCCGTGGCGGCCAAATTCGCTCCCTGCGGAATCGGTCTGATCGACTCGTGGGGCGACATTCTCCCCATGGTCGCGCGGTACTTGGGCCAGCCGGCACTGTCGGCGAACCCGCAGCCACTGGCTGCGGTCATGGCCAAGCTCGAGGAGATCAAACCGTACCTACGGCGCATCTCAACCTCGGGCTACTATCAGCAGCTCGCCGAAGGCGAGCTATGTCTTGCCATCGGCTACTCCGGCGATGCGTTGATTGCCCGCCGGATGATCAAGGAATCTCACGGCACGCGGACGATCGAGTACTCGTTCGCGCGTGACATGGTGCCGTTCTACATCGACAGCATGGTGATCCCCGCCGACTCGCGCAACGCCGCAGGAGCGCTGGCATTCATCGACTTCGCGATGCGGCCCGAGGAATCGGCGGCGGTCACCCGCTTCATCGGCTTCGCCACCGCCAACGCGGCGGCGATACCGCTGCTCGAACCGGCGGTGCGCGACAACAGCGTCATCTACCCGCCGCCGAACGTGCGTGATCGCTTCGAGCTGCAAAAAGTCTACAGCGCAGAAGAAGTTCGCGCGTTCAATCGGGCGTGGCTGCAGTTCAAATCGCAGCTTTAAGTTCCCGGGCCGAGCGATTTCGACAGACCGAAGAACACGCCGCGCCGCGGCCCATACTGCGGTGCTCCGACCCCCACCCCCGTTCCGTTGCGAATCTCATACTCCTTGTCGAACAGGTTGATGACATCGAAGCGCGCGGTCAGCGAGCCGGCTCCCGGCAGCTGAAAAGCGTGCGATACGCCTGCATTGATTTGCGTGTAATACGGAAGGTGCTCGCCGTTGGGAATTACCGTACCGCCATAGGGGGTGGTCTCTCCCGCGGGCAGGGGCAGACTCGCGCGCAGACCGGAACCGACCAGCATATCCGCGCTGAAGCGCGTGTCGTGCCATAAATAGGAAACTCCTCCGGAGGCCGTACGCTGCTGCTCATGGTCCAAATGGATGTAGTCGTTCGCGATATAGGCCAGGTCCGGCGGCGTGAAATTGAATTGCGCGGAATCGATCTGCTTGCCTTTCGCGCTCTGAACCGCGAGGTTCAGATAGGCGCTCAGCAGCCGCGTCGTATAGTTCGCCGTGAGTTCCGCGCCGTATTGCTTGCCGAAGCGATAATTGAACGGCGTCAAAATGATGGGCGCACCGAACTGGCCCTCGTCGATGAGATTCACCGACTGCTTGTAATAGGTGTCGAGGCCGACCGTGAATTCGCGGGTGATCCTCTGCTGGACGCCGAGGTCGTAGTAGTTCGCCTTCTCCGGCAGCGGCAAACCGGCTTGCGGCGATAGCGGGGCATTCGTCGTGTTCTGGAACAACCCGATGTCCTTGGCGCCGACGAGTTCGAAGGGGGGCGGCGACAGGTAGCGCGAATAGCCGGCATGCAACGTCGTGCCCGGCAGCACTTGCCAAACCACATTCAGGCGCGGGCTCGCCTGATGCGCGCTGGTATAGGCCGTGAACCGGTCGAATCTCAGCCCGTAATTGACCGTGAAATCAGGATCCGGCTTCCACTCATCCTGCAGATAGGCGCTGTAGATCCACTCGGTGGCCGCGCCGTTGTCGATGATGGACGTCGGCACATCGCTCACCGGCATCCCGAGATCGTTCGTGAGGAGAACTTGCGACGCGGTGTCGCTGACCGAGTGATCGGTCTGCAGGAACAGACCTGCCCGGACGGTGTGGCTGGAATTCAGCCGATAGGCCGCATCGCTCTGCGCGGCGTAGGCGATGTTTTGCTTGAAAGCGTTTTGCGCCACGCCCGTGAACAGAAGATCGCCCGGAAAGTCCGGGATGAACGTCAAGCTGGAATAGCGGGCAATCAGCGAGGTTTGAACGTCCAAATCACCGGCCGAATGCTGCCAGCTCACCGCCCCGAACTGAGTGACCTCGCGCTGATTCTCGTTCAGATCCTGGCTGGGGTACCTCGATACCCCATCGACCACCAAACCGAGCGAGGGCTCCTCGCCGTACTGGTTCGGAATTTGAAACTTGCCGACCGAGCTGCCGAGCATGAGCGCGACGCGATTCTCCTCGTCGAGGATGTCCTCGACGTAGCCGAAGCCGTGATATTGCGTCGTGTGATCGTGGATGGGATTCGAGCTGCCGTCCGGCGACTCGATGCCGAGGTCGTTGCGCAGAAAATCGCCCGAAACGAAGTAGCTGAAGGGTCCGCCGCCCCCGCCGTAGCTGAAGCTCGGCTCGATCTGGCCGTGGCTGCCGCCGTACAGGGATATGGCGCCGCTTTGGGTTTGGATACCGCTTTTGGTGGTGATGTCGAGGATACCGGCGGTGCGTAATCCGTATTCCGCCGGTAACGCGCCCGTCACCAAACTGATCGAGGAGATGAGGCGGGGATCGAGCGATTGCCCGAACACTGCAATGCCTTCGGGCAGGATGACGCCGTTGATACGGTATTGCAGACCGTTGTGCTCACCGCGCACGTGAAACTGTCCGAAGGAATCCTGCGCCACGTCCGGCGCCTGCAGAACCACCTGGTTGAGCAGCGTGTTGTCGGCGCCGGGGGTCGCCGCGATGGCCGCCGCATCGAGGGTGTAGGTCGATGCGCCGGTCTGCGTCTGGATGCGAGAGCGGCCCTCGTCGAGGTGCTGAGCGGTTACGGTGATCGCGGGCAATGTCGAGATGTCCGCGCTAGAGGCGGCGGTGTCGGCGCTGGAGGCGGCGGTGTCGGCGCTGGAGGCGGTGACCTCGGCGCTGGAGACGGGTGTATCGGCGCTGGATTCGGCGGCATCGGCGCCCTTCGCCAAGACGCCGCCGGCGATCGCCGAGCATGCGAGGACCGCGGCGACGCCAGTGGCCGCTGCCCTGTATGAAAGATGAACCATCAGAAGTACTCCGCAAATGCTGAATCGAGACGAGCCGCAGCCGATTGCTCGGGCGGCGCATGACTAACGGATCAGCTGCGGGAGGGGGGCCCGCGATTTCGCGGTGTGAGGAGGTTGCTGCCGATGGCCTCGAGGCGCGGTTCCGGGCTACGCTCGAGTTCGGCACGAACAAGGGGCGGAAAGGGAATGGAATGGCTGAAAGCGGGCGAGACGACTTGCGCAAAGGCCGGGCACAGCGCACAGCCGCCATCGGTCGCGCCCGAGTCGACCCCGAAGTGGGCGCCATGAGCGCCGCCCGACAGGTGGCCGACTTCGTGAACGACCGCACCCTGCTGAGCGGCGATGAGCAGCAGCACCAAGCACAGCACTCGGTACAGGTGACTCACCAAAGCAGCGGGGTTGGCGCGACGCGGCATATGCAAAAGCTAACAGAATCAGCCGCTAATTGCAGTGTTCGTGCGCCCTGGTGGCCCTGCCGGGCGCGCCGACGTGCCACCGATGCGATAGGGTAAGGTCCGGGAGGAGCGTTTGAACAGAGTAACGCGACGCAGCTTCATCGCGGCGATTGGCGCCGCAACGCTGATTCCGGCTGGCGCGCTACTCGCCGACCCCGCGCCGGCCGACGGCGCGCTCACCCACGGTGCGCCCGCGGCGTGTGGGAGACGGTACCGTTTCTTCCACGCCGCCGAGGCGCAGTTCATCGAGGCCGCCTGCGAGCGGCTGATCCCCGCCGATCGGTCCGGCCCGGGTGCGCAGGGTGCGGGAGTTCCCTACTACCTGGATCGACAACTCCACGGAGCCTGGGGACGCGGTGAACGGCTCTACCGCCTCGGATCCTGGCAGGGTGGGAGCCCGTCGCTCGGATGTCGATTATCGTGCGCTCCGGGTGTGCTGTTTCACACCGCCCTGCGCGCGATCGATCGCGACTTCCAAGCGCGGCGGCGGGAAGTTCGCCCACCAACCGGCGCCCGTGCAGGACGCGTACCTTCGATTGCTCGAGACCGGTGCGGTCGATCTGGACGGCGTGCCCTCCGCCGCTTTCTTCGACATGCTGCTGAAAATGACGGTGGAGGGCTTTTTCAGCAATCCGCTCCACAGCGCGGGGCGCGACCGTATCGGCTGGCGCATGGCCGGCTTCCCGGGCGCGTACGCGGCGCGCTCTGCGTGGTGACGGCGGCGGGCGCTGCGCGATCCGGTAGAATCGCTTCCTTTTGGTCAACCGGCATATCCTTTTGATCAACCGGCATAAGGGATTCCACGATGCGACTTCGATCTAGAGTTGAAGGCGGTGGCACGCCCCGCTTGGAGCGCTGGGGCGTAGACAGTGAATACGGCATATTGCGCGATGTATTGATCGGCCCGATCGATCATTTCACCTGGCAGCCGGGAAATGCCGTCGCGCAGCGGGCCGAGCGCGTCGGCTTGCATTTCGATTTCAACGTCGCGCGGACACAGTGCGGCGAGATGCTCGATGCCTATCGGCAGGCCGACGTGCGAGTTCACCATCTCGCGCCCGATCCTCTTCTGCCGTATCAAATTTTTGCCCGGGACAGCAGCGCCACGACGCCGTGGGGGGCGGTGATCCTGCAGTGCCAAAAAGCGTACCGGCGCGGCGAATACGCGGCATGCCTGCAGTTTTATCTCGATGCAGGCATCCCGATCTACGATCTCGTCACGGCCGGCAACCTGGAGGGCGGAGATTTCATGGTGCTGCAACCGGGAGTCGCCGTCTGCGGCTTCTCCGGCGAGCGCTCCATCGAACCGGCGGTGCGCCAACTCAAATCATGGTTCGAGGCGGAGGGCTGGGAACTGCACACGTATGCGTTCGACTCGCACTTCCTTCATCTCGACGTGCAGATGGGCATGCTGGCGCAGGGCCTGGCGGTCGTGTGCGTCGAAGCCGTCGAGCCGGAGTTGCTCGACTGGCTGCGCTCGAAGGGGATTCGTGCGATCCCGATTCCCTACGGCGATGCCATGCAATTGGGGAGCAACGTGGTGGCGCTCGGCAAGGAGCGCGTGCTCGTGCCCGCCTCGAGCAAGAACCTCGTGGCCGCATGCCGCGCCGAAGGGCTCACCGTCTTCGATCCGGATGTCTCGATGATCGGCAACGGCGGCGGCGCGGTGCACTGCATGTGCCAGGCACTGAAGCGCGATCATGCCCGATCGTGATCCGGCGCGACGCACCTTAGTCCTCGAGGCAACGGCCGCGGCCAATCCGCCCTGCGGGGACTAGTAATGGCCCGCGGGAGCGACGCGCAGACTCAAGATGCGGGCGATCTCAGCGCCGTCGAGGCCGTGGGCCAAATGATGCGCGGCGAACTCTCCGCCGAACGCTATGCCGAGGCGCTGCTCGCGCGATGCCGGGCGGCCCGCGCGCTCAATGCCTTCATCACGCTCGATCCGGAGCGGGTGCTCGAGGATGCACGCAGCCGCGACCGCGAACGGCGCGGCGGCGCGAAGCTCGGACCGTTGTTCGGATTGCCCGTTCCGGTCAAGGACAGCGTCAATACACGCGACTATCCGACCACCGGGGGCACGCCCGCGCTACGCAACTTCAGACCGCGCGAGGATGCGCCGCTGGTCGCGGCATTGAGGTCGGCCGGTGCCATCGTGCTCGGCAAAACCAACTTGCACGAGCTCTCCTTTGGCTGGACCAGCAACAATCTCGCCTTCGGCGCGGTGCATAATCCTTACGACGCGGCGCGGGTTCCCGGCGGCAGCAGCGGGGGTACCGCCGCAGCGGTCGCGGCGCGCCTGGCGCCGCTCGGGGTGGCGGAGGATACCGAGGGGTCCATCCGCGTGCCGGCGGCTTTTTGCGGGATCGCGGGATTCAGACCCAGCACAGGGCGTTACTCGACGCACGGCTGCGTGCCGATATCGCCGCTGTTCGATCAGGTGGGACCGCATGCGCGCACGGTCGCGGATCTGGCCTTGTTCGACGCTGCCATCGTCAACGAGGTACGTCCGATCGCGCCGGACTCTCTAAGCGGCGTGCGTCTCGGCATCGTACGCGATTATTGGTTCACGGGTCTCGACTCGGAGGTCGAACGCATCTCGACTCTCGCTCTGGCACGGCTCGAGAACGCGGGCGCAACGCTGATCGAAACGCAAATGCCCGGCCTCGCACGGCTCATCGATCTCACGACCGATCAAGTGCAAAACCACGACGTCCGCCTCGCGCTGCCCCGCTATCTCGAAGAGTACGGGGCCGCTCTTACGCTCGAAGAGCTGGTTGCGCGCGCGAGCCCGGACATCCGGGCAGTGTTTCACCGCGATGTATTGCCGGGGGGCGCCAATTTCGTTTCCGAATCGGTGTACGCCGCCGCACGCGACCGGTACTTGCCGGCACTGCGCAAATTGTACGAGGAGTATTTCTCGCGCACGCAGGTCGCCGCGATGGTGTTTCCTGCGACCCGCGTACCGCCGCCGCTCATCGGCGAGGAAACCACGCTGCAAATCCAGGGCCGAGCGGTGCCGTTTCAGGAGGCCGTCGCGCGCAATATCGCGCCCGGCAGCACGGCAGGCGTACCCGGCTTGGTGCTGCCGGCGGGCTTGACCGCGGGCGGCTTGCCGGTGGCACTGGAGTTCGACGGACCCGCGGGCGCGGATCGCGCACTGCTCGCGCTCGGCGCCTCGCTCGAGCGCGCGCTCGGACCGCTTCCGGCCCCCCCGCAATGAGAAGCCGGGTGTCAATGCCTGACTCCGCAGGGATTCGCGAACTCTTCCCGACCCTCGTGTACACGGCGACACTGCAAAAATCCGGCGTGCGCGAATTCAACCGTCAGCTAGGGAAGGAGTGCCGACAGATCCGCGAGGACGATGCGGCCGGCCGCCGTTGGTCCGCCCTGAACTACCCGGGCGGGTACACCTCGTACGGCTCGGCTCACCGGCTGCAGAATGTCTCGCCCACCTTCGAGACTTTGCGGCGAAAGCTCCAGCGGCACGTCGATGCGTTCGCGGCCGCGGTCGAGTGGAATCTCGAGGGGCGCGCCTTGTCGATGACGGATTGCTGGGTCAACATCATGCCGCGGCGGACGGTGCACGGCCTGCACCTGCACCCGCTGTCCACCGTGAGCGGCACTTATTACGTCCGGGCGCCGAGAGGCTGTCCAGGCATCAAATTCGAGGATCCCCGACTCGACCGGCTCATGGCGGCCCCTCCCCGCAAACCGGGCGCCCGGACGCGCAATCGGGTCTGGATCAGCATTCCCGCCGAAGCGGGGCATCTGGTGCTGTTCGAAAGCTGGCTGCGCCATGAGGTGGCGGCCAATCCGGTCGCAGGGGAGCGCATGAGCATCAGCTTCAATTACAACTGGTTCTGAGCGCGCTGGTTGAGCCGCCGCGGTTTTAAACGCCATCGGCGCACCTTGCGCGGGTAGAATCGTCTCATGCCCACGACAACCTCCGACGCCACCATGGCCGTCTTTCTCGACCTCGAGAACATTGCTCTCGGCGCACGCGATGCGAATTACCCGAGCTTCGACATCAAAAAGCTGCTCGAGCGGCTGCTGCTCAAAGGTCATATCGTCGTCAAGAAGGCCTATTGCGACTTCGATCGCTACAAGGATTTCAAGCGCGGACTGCACGAGGCGGCCTTCGAGCTCATCGAGATCCCGCACGTTCGGCAGTCCGGAAAGAACTCCGCCGACATTCGCATGGTCGTCGATGCGCTCGATTTGTGCTACACGAAGGGTCACGTCGATACCTTCGTCATCATCAGCGGCGACTCGGATTTCTCGCCGCTGGTCAGCAAGCTGCGTGAGAACGCCAAGACGGTCATCGGCGTCGGTGTGAAGAACTCGACCTCGGACTTGTTTCTCAACAACTGCGACGAGTTCATCTACTACGATGACCTCGTCCGCAAGGACCCCTCCAGGGTGCGCCGCCGGACCGCGGCCGCCCCCGCCCGCCCGAGCGCGGCGCCGGCGGAGAACACGGCGACCGAGAGCGCGCCAGTGGAGAACAAGGGCCCCGATGTCTCGGATGCGCTCGACCTGATCGTCGAGACCCTCGAGGCGGTGACCGAGGAACGCGGCGAAAATGAACCGATTTGGGGGTCCATGATCAAACAAGCGATCAAGCGCCGCCATCCGGGGTTCAACGAGCGCGCCTACGGCTTTCGCTCGTTCAACGACTTGCTGGCGGATGCGCAGAAGCGCGGCTTATTGTCGCTGCGCGCGGACGAAAAATCCGGCGGCTACACCGTCCGGGTCGCAGAGAGGACGGCGCTCGGCAAGCCTTGAACTGACTCCAACCGCCCTCACACTGATCGTTCAATAGGATCGACACGGCTAAAACCATGAATGTTCCGCGCCGCAAATCTTGGATGTGGGCCGAGGCCTGTGCGCTTCTCGACGAAGCGGAACGCAGGCATCGCCGTTTTTACGAACTGCTCGCCGTACCCTCGCCGGTACCGGTCTGGGAGCCCCCGGCCAACATTTTTGCGAAGGGCGCCGAAGTGCACGTCATGGTGGCGCTGCCCGGGGCGCGCAGCGAGGACGTGGTGGCGCAAGTCACCGCGTCGGGGCTGCTCATCGAGGCAAACGTTCCGCCGCCGGCATTCGAGGCGGGCGTCGAGGTCGTGCGGCTGGAGATCCCCTACGGTCGGATGCGGCGGCGCATCGAGCTGCCTCCCGGAACCTACACCGTGCTCGAGAACCGCCTCGACCGCGGCTACCTGTTCCTGCGCCTGGCGGGGTCCAGCCTATGAATACCAGCGAATCGCAAGTGCAAGCCTCCGTCCTCCCGGAAGATGTGCTGATCATCCTGCCGGTGCAGGATCTGGTGCTCTTCCCCGGGGTGGTATTGCCGGTTGCCGTCACCGGCAAGCATGCCCTGGCGGCGGCCCAGGAAGCGGTACGTACCCAGCGCCGCGTGGGATTGGTCCTACAAACCGAGGCCACGGCCGATGCCGTTCCCGAGAAGCTGTATCGGGTGGGCACCGTCGCCTCGATCGTCCGCTTCGTCACGGCGGGCGATGGAAGCCACCACTTGATTGCCCAAGGAGAAGAGCGCTTCACGGTGCTCGATTTCGTCAGCCGCGAGCCCTTCCTCGTGGCCCGGATCGAGCCGCACAAAGAGACCACGGTCATCGACCGGGACATCGAAGCGCGCGGCCTCGCTTTGCGCGAGAGGGCCATCGAGGCGCTGCAGCTCTTGCCGCAGTCTCCGGCGGAGCTTGCCAATGCCATTCGCGCCGTTGAATCGATTCCGGCGCTGGCCGACATCGTGGCGAGCTTCATGGACTTGAAGGCACACGAGAAGCAGGAGATCTTGGCAACCTTCGATCTCAAGCTGCGCCTCGATCGGGTGCTCGCCATCCTGAATCAGCGCATCGAGGTGCTGAAAGTCTCGCGCCAGATCGACGAGCGCACCCGCGAGGCCTTCGACGACCGTCAGAAAGAGGCGGTGCTGCGCGAGCGTCTGCGTCAAATTCAAAAGGAGCTCGGCGATACCGATGGTTCCGGGGCCGAAATCGAAGAGCTGAAGAAAGCGATCGAGGAAGCCGGTATGCCGCCGGAAGCGCTGGAGCAAGCGCAGCGCGAGCTTGCCCGGCTCGCGCGCATGCCCGAGCAGGCCGCCGAATATTCCATGACGCGCACCTATCTCGACTGGTTGATCGCGCTGCCGTGGTCGAAGACCGACCCGGAACAACTCGACATCGACCGGGCGCGCGCGATCTTGGACGATGACCACTACGGGCTGGAGAAGGTCAAACGCCGCATCCTCGAATTTCTCGCCGTGCGAAAGCTGAACCCGCAGGGCCGCAGCCCCATCCTCTGCTTCGTGGGGCCGCCTGGCGTCGGCAAGACCTCACTCGGCCAGAGTATCGCCAAGGCGCTGGGACTTCAGTTCCGACGGGTGAGTTTGGGCGGAGTCCACGATGAGGCGGAGATCCGCGGGCATCGGCGCACCTACATCGGTTCGCTGCCGGGCAACATCATCCAGGCCTTGCGCAAGGCCGGCCGGCGCAATCCCGTGCTCATGCTCGATGAGGTGGACAAGCTTTCTGCGAGCCACCAGGGAGATCCGTTCTCCGCGTTGCTCGAAGTGCTCGATCCGGAGCAGAACAACAGCTTCCGGGACAACTATCTCGGCGTCCCTTTCGATTTGTCGAAAGTCCTGTTCATCGGCACCGCCAACGTGCTCGACGCCATCCCGGCACCGCTGCGGGACCGCATGGAAATCATCGAGCTCACCGGCTACACCGAAGAGGAAAAGCTGCAGATCGCCAGGCGCTATCTGCTCAAGCGGCAATTGGAGGCCAACGGCCTGTCGGCCGAGCAGGTGCAGATCTCGGATGAAGCGCTGCGCCGTGTCATCATCGATTACACCCGGGAGGCCGGTGTGCGCAGCCTCGAGCGGAACATCGGTGCGCTGTTGCGCAATGCCGCGGTCGCCATTGCCTCCGGACGTACTGCGAGCGTGGCAATCGATGCGCCCGACGTAGCCGTCATTCTCGGCGCTCCGCGCTTCGAGAACGACGTGGCACTACGCACCAGCGTGCCGGGGGTGGCCACCGGTCTGGCGTGGACGCCGGCCGGCGGCGACATTCTATTCATCGAATCGAGCCGCGTGAGGGGCACCGGAAAGCTCATTTTGACCGGGCAGCTCGGCGATGTGATGAAAGAGAGCGCGCAGGCGGCCGTCACCCTGGTGAAATCGCAGGCGGATCGGCTGGGAATCGACCCTGCGTCGCTCGATGATTGCGACCTGCACATCCACGTGCCCGCCGGCGCCATTCCGAAGGACGGCCCGAGCGCCGGGGTCGCCATGGCGACGTCGCTGGCCTCGCTGCTCACCCAGCGCACCGTGCGCGCCGATGTCGCAATGACGGGCGAGATCAGCCTGCGCGGGGTGGTGCTGCCGGTGGGCGGAATCAAGGAAAAATGCGTCGCAGCCGCACGCGCGGGCATTCGCACGGTGATCCTGCCGGCGCGCAATCGCCGCGACCTCGAAGATATCCCCGACAGCGTGCGCAACCGTCTGGAGTTCGTCTGGGCTGAGAAAATCGAGGATGTGCTCGCGCGCGCGCTCGAAGACGCGCCGGTGCGCCGCGCGGCCGCATAAACGGCGCGCTCAACCGGCGGCGGCGGGCGTCGTCACCGGCGGCGGCGGGCGTCGTCGGCGCGGAAAATCGACTGTCGCCACCGTAGGCGGCGGCTACGCCGGGCGCGATTCGGTGTTGCTGAGTTCAGCGATGGCGAGCAGCAATGCCTCCGTGTCGACCGGCTTGGCGAGAAAGCGGCAGTAGGGAATGGAAGTTTTCACACCGCGCAGCATCGATTGCAGGTCGCCGCTCAAGAGGATCGCCGGTATTGCGCGCTTCTGCCGGGTGCGTAGCTGCTGCAGCACATCGAGTCCGGTGAGCGCTCCGTCCAAACGATAATCGGAGATCAGCAAGTCGCCGGGCCGCAGATCGGCAAGCAGGCTTTCGGCCTCCGCAACGCTGCCGGCGCTTTGTACACCATACCCCTCGAGCGTGAGAAATAATTCCATCGCGAGGCGCACCGAATCATTGTCCTCGAGCAGGAGCACCCGCCCGCGGGCCGCGGATGCCGGAGTCGCAAGGACGGATCCCGGGTCTTGAGCCGCTCCCACGCGCTCCATCCGGTGTGCCGACGCCGCCGTTTCCGAGGCAACCCGTTGCAGCGGAATGCGCAAGCGCACGCGGGTTCCGTGCCGCAGTTGCGAGGATACGGCAACGGAGTAGCCGAGGAGCCGCGACACCTCGCGCACGATGGCGAGACCGAGACCCACCCCGGAACGCTGCGTGCCTTTGACATCGACTTGGTAGTATTCATCGAAAATCCGCGCGAGCTTGTCTTTCGGAATTCCAATCCCCGAATCCTCGATGTTGAGAATCAGGGCGTCCGCATCGGCGTCTTGCGACACCCGCACGAAGCCGGTCTCGGTATACTTGAGCGCATTGCCGATGAGATTCTGCAGTAGCTGTCTGAAGAGCAGGCGGTCGGTCATGATCACCGTCTGCGTATGCGCAATTTCCAACCGCAAATTCTTTGTCGCCGCCGTCGGTTCGAATTCACGCGCGAGCTCGGCAAACACATCGGCCAAACTCAGCGGCGCGAGTTGCGGCTCGATGGCGCCCGATTCGAGCCGTGTGATGTCGAGCAGGCTATTGAGCAGATGGGTCGCGCTATCGATGGCGAGCTCCTGACGGCGCAACAAATCGTGCACCTCGGGAATCTCGCGCGTCATCGTCAGCACCGATGCATTCAGCAGTCGGATCGTCTGCAAGGGCTGGCGCAAATCGTGGCTCGCCGTGGCGAGAAATCTGCTCTTGGCCTGGTTCGCGCGGTCCGCCTCCTCGCGCGCGGCGATCAACGCGTCGTTGATCGCACGGCGATCGGTCATATCGCGAACGGCCGCCGCCACCAGCGTCCGCTTGCCGTCTTGGAAGGGCGCGAGACGGATTCCGGCCGGAAACTCGGAGCCGTCCGCGCGCCGCGCATAGAGGTCGGCCATCCGGGCGCCCATTTCGCGATTGGTCGGATCGCGTACATAGCTCGAGAGGTGTGCGCCATGGCGGATCCTGAAGCGCTCGGGCACCAGCAGGTCGAGCGATCGGCCGACCAGTTGTTCGGGCGCATATCCGAACAGGGTGCCCGCGGTAGCGTTCGCAAACACGATGCCCCCGCCGGTGTCGAGAACGATGAGCGCGTCGGGCGAAAACTGCAGTAAATGCTGCTCTAAGGGGCCGGCTTCGTCCATGACTTCGGTAGTATAAGGGGTCGGCGAAGAATCCTGCGGCAATTCGCGCTGCACCCGCATGCATGATGCGGCAGACTTCGAAAAACGCGGGGAAGGCACGATTGAGCGAACAGAAGTCGAAATGGGTGGAATCCGAGGCCATCCTCAATCAATTGATGGAGATTGCGCGAATCTCCGCGCTCGCCGAGATGGCAAGCGGCATTGCGCATGAGCTGAATCAACCGCTCGGGGCAATCGCCACCTTCTCGCAGGCGGGCGATCGGCTGCTGAACCGTCCCGAGCCGCAGGTGCAGCGCGCCTTGGAGGTATTTCGTCAAATCAATGCCGAGGCGATGGCCGCCGGCGAGGGGATCCGCCGCATTCGCCGCCTCTTCGATCACCACGGGACGAACCGCGAGCCCTGTCAGATGGGTGCATTGATCGAAGAACTGCGGCCGGTCATCGACGCCCTCGCCATGCGCATCAAGGCGCAATTTGAAGTCGACGTCGCGCCGGGGTTGCCCGATGTGCTCATCGACCGGCTGAGGATTCAGCACGTGCTGTTTGCGCTGGTGCAAAACGCCTTCGACGCCAGCTCGCAAAATTCCGCCCCGCCGCGCATCAAGATCGAAGTGCGCGCCGATCGCTACGCGGTGGAGACCGGCATCACGGACAACGGCTCAGGCGTTGCCGCCGCGATCCGCGAGCAATTGTTTCGCCCGTTTTTCACGACGAAGCCGCAGGGCACCGGACTCGGGCTGGCCTCCGCGCGTGCCATCGTCGAGGCTCATCAGGGAACCATCGGTTTCGAAACCCTGCCCGACGACGGCAGCCGCTTTTGGTTTCGCCTCCCGATCGGCAGTTGAATGCGCGAGCGCTTGCGCCTCTGAGGTCCACGTGACGGCCGCGTACTCGCCAAGGCGCAATGCGACAGGTGGAAGTACCCATTCACAAGGACCGATCCATTGCTCAGAATCGCGCCCATGGTCGTGGACATCATGCAATCACCGGTCACCGTGAATTTCAGGCACATCGAGCGTTCCGGAGCATTGGAGGCTCGGGCTCGCGAGATGGGCGAACGCTTGCAGCGCTACAGCGGTGGCGCAACCCGCTGCCGCATGACGGTCGAAGGCGGTCTGGAGGGTGGCGAAGGCGCGCGCTACTCGGTGAGCATCTACTTGAGCGTCCCGGGCGCGCGGATTCACGCCGACAGCATGCAGCGCGATGGTTCGGGGCATCGCGACGTCTACGTGGCCTTGCGCGACGCGTACGGGCGCGCAAGACGCCAGTTACAGGACCTCAAGCGGGAGCGCCAGTCGAGCCTGCTCAGTGATGCGCGGGGCTGAGGGGCCCGAGGACCGTCAGCGCGCCAAAGACCAGCAACAACCACCCGGCCACCTTGTGCAGCCCGCGCGCCATGCTGACGCGCCAGAGCTGCGCACTCAATAAGCCCGCACCGAAGACGGCCGGGACGGTTCCCAAGCCAAAACACAGCATCATGGCGGCAGCTTGCACTGCGCTGCCGGCAAGAGCGGCGAAAATCAGCATCGAATAGACGAAGCCGCAGGGAAGCCATCCCCACAGCATGCCGAGAAGTACCGAGCCGCCCAGTCCGGTGGCGGGAAGGCGACGCGCCAGAGGTGCCATGCGGCTCCAGAGACGTCCGCCCAGTCGCTCGAGGCGCGACAGCGGACGCCAATTGAACAGTACACCGATCGCGACCGCGATCAGAACGAGGCCGGCAAGGATGCGTGCGGCCATCGCGAGACGGTCGAGATCGAACATCTCCTGCAGCAGACTGCCGCTGGCGCCGACGACGGCACCGGCGAGCGTATAGCTCGTGAGTCGTCCAATCTGGTACGACACGGCGTGCATCGATGCCTGCCAAGGCGCCGCCGCGCGGCGCGACCGCATTGCGAGCGCCCCGGATAATCCGCCGCACATCGCGAGGCAATGGACACTGCCCGCCATTCCGACCACGAACGCGGCGGAGAGCGACACCGGATCGCATAGCGTCGATATCACGACCGTTCCGGCGGCAGCGGCGCAGGGGGTGCAGGATCGTTCGGATCCTCCACGAGAATCTCCCACGCCGAGGCATCCAACTCATCGAACTGCCCGGTGCGCACCGCCCAAAAGAACGCCCACGCACCCAATCCGACCAGCACCAGGCTCACCGGGATCAATACGAAGACGATGCTCATGGCAGGGCAACCGATGGCGGGGCAATCGATGCCGGCGCCGATGGCTGCGGTAGCGCCGGCAAACCCGGCCGTTCGCGGCCGGATGGCGGGCCTGCACGCATCAATCGCAAGGCATTCAATACGACCAGGATCGAGCTCGAGGACATGCCGATCGCCGCTGCCCACGGCGGCACCCAACCGATCGCGGCCAGCGGCATTGCAAGCAGATTGTATCCGGCCGCCCAGAACAGATTCTGCCGGATGATGCGTGTCGCCCGGCGTGCGAGAAGGAAGGCGTCGGGCAACGCCCGCAGCGAATCGCCGACCAGGATCAAGTCCGAACTGGCCAACGTCAACGCGGACCCGCGGCTCATCGCGATGGACACACCGGCGCCGCCGAGCACCGGGGCATCGTTGATGCCGTCACCCACCATGGCGATGAATTCTCCCGCACGGCTGAGATCCTTGACGCGGCCGAGCTTCTCGGCGGGCGACTGCCGGGCGGCAAACGTCGCAATCCCACAATGCAATGCGAGGCGAGTCACCGCGCCGAGCGAGTCGCCGCTGAGAATTTCGGTCGTCAGCCCCTGGCGTTGCAGTGCGCTCACCGCCGCGGGGCTTTCCGGACGCGGCGCATCGGCGATCGCAAACGTCGCGAGTTCGCCGCCCTCCCCGGCGAGCACGATGCATGGATCATCACTCTGCCCTTCGTGGGCGCCACCGGTCATGCCTGCGCCGCGGACGAACGCCCGGGTGCCGATGCGATAGGCCTTGCCGTCGACGATTCCGGCGACGCCTCCGCCGACGATCACACGTACCTCCTCGGCTCGCATCGATCTGGGAACCGCAGCGAAAGCCTGCGCGATGGGATGCTCCGACTCGAATTCCAGCGCAGCGGCGATCTGCATGCACTCCTGAGCGCTCCGTGCCCCGAGCGGCGTGCAGCCCGAGACCGACACCACGCCCCTCGTCAGCGTTCCGGTCTTGTCGAAGACGACCCGTGTCACTTTGGTGAGGCTTTCGATGGCATCCGGATTGGTCACGAGCACACCGCGCCTCGCGAGCGCCGCGTTCGCGCTCGCCACGGCCACCAGGGTCGCCAGGGAAAACGCGCACGGACACGCGACCACCAACACCGCCAATGTCGCTGACAAGGCTCGACTGGGTTCGGCCAGACACCAAGATACGCACACCACCGCGGCACCGGCCAGGACCAGCGCCAAAAATCGGCTCGCCATCTGATCGGCGGCGCGCGTAATGCGCGGCCGTTCGGATTGTGCCCGATTGAGCAGCGCGACGATGCTCGAGAGGACGGTCGCATTGCCCGCAGCCGTGACCCGCAGTTGCACGGGCGAGCCTACATTGATCGTGCCGGCGGCCGCCCGATCGCCGCGCCGGCGATCGACGGCCAGCGACTCACCGGTCAACATGGATTCGTCGAACTGCGTGGCACCGCCCTCGATGAGGCCGTCGGCGGGGACCACCTCTCCGGCACGTACCACGAGCCGATCGCCCACCCGGAGCTGCGAGACGGCGACGTCGCAGGCTGCCTCGGCGGCCCCTTCGCCCGTCAGCCGGTGCGCGGTGACCGGGAGCATGCGGCTCAACGAATCGCTCACGCGTGTGCTTTGATGCCGCGCCACCATTTCCACATAGCGTGCAACCGTCAAGAAGAAAATGAACATGGTCACCGAGTCGAAATAGACCTCGCCCGCATGCCGCCAGGTGTTGAACACACTGGCCCCATAGGCGAGGAGCAAAGCCAGGCTCACCGGCACGTCCATGGTGATGCTGCGTCCGGCCAGGGCCTGCGCGGCATTCGAAAAATACGGCCAGCCGCCGTAAAGCATGACGGGGGTCGCGACCAGCAGGCTGACGAGCCGCAAATAAGCTCGAATGTCGCTCTCCATGCCCTGCGCATCGCCGGCGTACATGGCCACCGCAAACATCATCACCTGCATCATGCCGAGACCCGCAACGGCGAGCCGCTTCAGGAGGCTGCGCCGCTCGGCTTGCGCAAAGGCATCGGTGGCTCCCGCCGTCACGATTTGCGGCCGGTAGCCGAGCTCGGCAATCACTCGAAGCACGTTCGACAGCTTGATTCGGGCATCGTCCCAGACGACGCGCGCACGTCCCGTTGCGGTGTTCACGCTCACGTGCGCGATGCCATCCCTGCGTTGCAGGGACTGCGTGATCAGCCAACTACACGCGGCACAGGTCAATCCGTCGATCATCAGCATGACCGAGCGGCCTCGCGCATCCGGCCGCGTCAACTCGGCGGCGAGCGCCGGCTCATCGTAAGCGAGCCAATCTTCGTTCGAATGCTCCGGTTTCGGGGCCGGCGCCGTGCGGAATCGATAGAAATCCTCGAGTCCGAGTTCGGTAACCAGTCGCGCCGCGGCCTGGCATCCGGGGCAGCAGACGGCGACTTCGGAATCCCGCAGACGCACCCGCAGCGCGGTGCGGCCGGCCATCGCTTCGCCGCAATGAAAGCATTCGGTGGCCTGCATCGCCGGTACTCAGTCCGCGGGTGGGACCACGGAATTCGAGGTGTTTCCGTGCAGCACGGAAACCACCGCGTGCGGCGTGGGCAACACCGGGTCCGGATGCTTCAGTATCAAGATGAAGGTGATGATGCCGGCAATGACCGACCCCACGGGCGGCGCGATCACCAGCCACATCATCGGATAGCGATACCACGCTTTTGCGGTTCGGTCGGCGTTCATCGATTGACTCCCCTCGTGCTCACGGATTGGCAAAGAATCGGGCGCGGCTGGCAATTCTCAATTGAGGCCGATCCAGCGCCTGCGCGACCAACATGAAATCGCGGCCGCCGTGCTCCTGCCCGGGCGGGATCCGCACGCGAACGACGACCGTTTTCACGTCCTCCGCGTTGACATATTGGGTGGGCGAGTCGCTGTCGACCACCGCGTTGGCGAGATTCGCCGCGCTCAGTCGAAACTCATGGGCCCGTTGATCCTTGTTGATGATACGGACGCTGAAGACATTCTCGACGGTGCCGTCGTCGAGCTCGCGATACAACGTGTTGCGGTCGCGCAGAACGTCAAGATCGAAGGGCATGCGATGCGCAACCGCATACACGAATCCCGACATCGCCACCGTCAAGAGCGCAGCGTAGATCAGCACGCGCGGTCTCATGAGGCGCTTCGGTGTACCGTCGATTTCCGCCTGGGTGGAGTAGCGCACGAGACCCGGAGGAGAACCGACCTTCTCCATGACGGCGTCGCAGGCATCGATGCACGCCGCGCAGGCGATGCAGTCGTACTGCAAGCCTTTGCGGATATCGATTCCGGTCGGGCATGCTTGCACGCACAGGGTGCAATCGATGCAGTCGCCCTGGCCTTCCACGCGCGGCGCCAGGCCGCCGCGCCGTCTCGAGCCCCGCGGTTCACCGCGTGCGGCATCGTAGGAAATGATCAAGGTGTTGCGGTCGAACATCGCGCTTTGGAAGCGCGCGTAGGGGCACATGTACTTGCACACCTGTTCGCGCATGAATCCGGCATTGCCGTAGGTGGCCCCGGCATAAAAGATCACCCAAAAGCTTTCCCACAAGCTCAAATTGAAGCCGGCGATCCTTCCCGCCAGAGCATCGATGGGAGAGAAGAATCCGACGAAGGTCAGGCCCGTGAAAGCGGCAAAGCTGATCCACAGGATCTGCTTGAGCGACTTGCGCCCAAGCTTGCGTGCCGTCCACGGGGCTTTGTCCAACTTGATCTGTTGCGAGCGATTGCCCTCGGTCAGGCGCTCCATCCACACGAATATTTCGGTCCAAACGGTCTGTGGACAGGCATAGCCGCACCACAGACGGCCCGCGAGCGCCGTGAAAAAGAACAGCGAGAGTGCCGCCAGGATCAGCAGCCAGGTCAGCAGGTAGAAGTCCTGCGGGAACAACGTCAAGCCGAAGATGAAGAACTTGCGCGCGGGCAAATCGAACAGGACTGCCTGTCGGCCGTTCCAGCGCAACCAGGGCAACGCGTAGAACAGCCCGAGCAGCATGATCACCGAGAGCACACGCAAGCGAGCGAACCGCCCGCTCACCTCCCGAGCGTACACCTTTTGATGTGCCTCGTAGAGCGATTCGCCGAGCGCCTCTGCGGCGTTCATAAACGGCTCGGCCGGCCGTGAGCGGAGTCCGTCGCATTGGGCCCCGACACGAGCATATAGGCGGTCAGACCGGTGCCGATGAACGTAAACAGCCAGAAGACGAAAAATCCCACGCCGTAGATGATCGGCCGCAGCGCGGCCAGCGAGGGGGCGAGCTCCTCGAATCCGAACGTGATCGGGTCGAAACAGGCAAACACCACCGCCGTTTCGAAGCAAGCGGCGATGAACGACGTCCAGAGTGCCACGACGAGCCCCTCCCGCAGGCGCGACCACGGTGCCGCATGCGGGGCTTCATCTGCCGCCATGCGCTTGCTCGGGAATCGGCGCCCCCACGGACGCCGATTCGGGTTGCGGGACGGCGGCGGCGGGTTGCGACAGGCTGAGCACATAGGCCGCCAGCAAGCGCACTTTGGTCTCTCCCAGCCGATCGAGATGCGCCGGCATGTGATTGGTCCGACCGTAAGTGATCGTTTCGCGAATGTCCTTGACCGAGCCGCCGTGCAGCCAGATTTTGTCGGTCAAATTCGGTGCGCCGAGCGCGGTGTTGCCTTTGCCGTCGGGCCCGTGACACGCGGCGCACATCGTGTCGAACCGCGTCTTCCCCGCAGCGATGCGCTCCGCGGATGAGGCCACTTCGCTCGATTGGCGGCCGCTCAACGTCAAGACATAGGCGAGGACCTGCTCGACGCCATCCTTGCCGAGCACCGGTCCCCAGGCCGGCATCAAGCCATCGCGCCCGTGCGCAATGCTCTGATAGACCGTCTCCTCACTGCCGCCCCACAGCCAGTCCTGATCCGTCAAATTCGGAAAGCCCTTGGCGCCGCGCGCATCGGATCCATGACAGGTGGAACAGTTGAGTGCAAAGAGATTGCGGCCGGTCGCCATCGCCACCGGATCGCGCGAAAGTTCGAGCAGGCTCTTGCCGTTGACCGCGGCAAAACGCTGCTCGAAAGCACGGCGCGCGGCCGCCTCCTCGCCCTGGTATTGAGAGACTTCCGACCAGTGCTTGATACCCCGGAAATTACCGAGCCCCGGGTACAGGGCGAGATAGCCGAGGCCAAATACGATCGTCAGCACGAACAGCCACAGCCACCACCGCGGCATTGGATTGTTGTATTCGGTCAAATCGTCGTCCCACGTATGGGTGGTCTGGTTGGCGGGCGTCTTGGCGCCGCGCGAGGCCCACCAGATCAGCCATAGTCCGCCGACGACATTCAAGAGCACCACGATCGTGACGATCAAAGCGACGACGTCATTCATGGCCGCTCGTCCTCGGTTGTTGAGGCGCTGCTCGAAGCCGGATCATCGTCATCGAGCGCCATCCGCGCCATGGCTTCGAAGGTCTTCTTGCGCCGATCGCTCCACGCCCACGCCACGAGCGCAATGAACAGCAGCAGCAAAACGAGCGTAATCAGTCCGCGTACGATGCCAATCACGGCGCGGCCTCCTCGTGGTACTTGAGGCCCTGGAGATAGGCGACGAGCGCGTCGAGCTCCGTATGGCCGGCGAGCTTATCCGCGGCCGAGTTGATTTCGGGATCGGTGTACGGCACGCCGATGCGCCGCAGCGCGCGCATCTTGGAGGCGACGAGCAGCGGGTCCACGTTGCTCTTGGCCAGCCAGGTGAAGGCGGGCATGTTCGACTCGGGCACGACGTCGCGTGGATTGTTCAAATGGATATGATGCCATTCGTCCGAATAGCGGCCGCCCACCCGCGCGAGGTCAGGCCCCGTTCTCTTCGAGCCGAATTGGAACGGGTGATCGTACACGGCCTCGCCGGCGAGCGAATAATGGCCGTAGCGCTCCACTTCCGCCTGCAGCGGACGCACCATTTGGGTATGGCACAGATAACAACCCTCGCGCACGTAGATGTCGCGGCCGGCGAGTTCCAGCGGACCGTAGGGCTTGATTCCCGGTGCGGGCGTGATCACCGACGCCTGAAAATACAGCGGGACGATTTCCACCAGACCACCCACGCTGATGACGATGGCGATGAGCGTCCCCATCAGCCAGGCCTTCTTCTCGACTATTTCATGAGTCATTCTTCGATTCTCCGGGCGCGATCAAACGGCCGGCACGGGGACCGCTTCGGTACGAGCCACCGGCTCGCCCACGGTCTTCACGACGTTGTAGAGCATGATGAACATGCCGATCAGAAACAGCAGGCCGCCGCCGAGCCGCACCACGTAGTAGGGATACGTCGCCTTCAGCGATTCGACGAAGGTGTAGGTCAACGTACCGTCGGCGTTGGTCGCCCGCCACATCAAGCCCTGCATGACACCGGCGATCCACATCGCGGTTACATACAGCACAACACCGACGGTGGCGATCCAAAAATGCACGTCGATGAGCCGTACGCTCCACATCTCCTTGCGGCCGTAGAGCTTCGGTATCAGTGCATACATCGAGCCGATGGTCATGAAGGCGACCCAGCCCAGGGCCCCGGAGTGCACGTGTCCGATCACCCAATCGGTGTTGTGCGCCAGCGCGTTGACGGTCTTGATCGACATCATGGGCCCTTCGAACGTGGACATGCCGTAGAAGGACAGGGAGACGATCAGGAACTTGAGGATGGGATCGGTGCGCAGCTTATGCCAGGCACCCGAGAGGGTCATGATGCCGTTGATCATGCCTCCCCAGGAAGGCGCGAGCAGGATCACGGAGAACACCATGCCGAGCGACTGCGCCCAGTCGGGCAACGAGGTGTAGTGCAGATGATGGGGCCCGGCCCACATGTAGATGGAAATCAGCGCCCAGAAATGCACGATCGACAGGCGGTAGGAATAGATCGGCCGGCCCGCCTGCTTCGGCACGAAGTAGTACATCATGCCGAGAAACGCGGCGGTCAGGAAAAAGCCCACCGCATTGTGGCCGTACCACCACTCCACCATCGCATCGACCACGCCTGCGTAGATGACGTAGGATTTCGTCAAAGTCACCGGAATCGCCAGATTGTTGAAGAGATGCAGGACGGCGATCGTGATGATGTAGGCGGCGAAGAACCAGTTCGCCACGTAGATGTGCTTCACCTTGCGTATCGCCAAGGTGCCGAAAAACACGTATGCATACGCCAGCCAGACGACGAGGATCAACAGATCGATCGGCCATTCGAGCTCGGCGTATTCCTTGCCCTTGGTGATCCCGAGCGGCAGGCTGATGGCGGCCAGAACGATGACGAGCTGCCATCCCCAGAAGGTGAAGTTGGCGAGCTTGTCCGAGATCAATCGCACGTGGCAGGTACGCTGCACGATGTAATAGGAACTCGCGAACAGCCCGCAGCCGCCGAAGGCGAAAATGACGGCATTGGTATGCAGCGGACGCAGCCTCCCGTAGCTGAGGTAAGGCAGGTCGAAATTCAGGTTTGGCCAGATCAATTGCGCGGCGATCAGGGCGCCGACGGCCATGCCGACGATGCCCCAAACGACTGTCATGACGGCGAATCGCCGGACGACGATGTCGTTGTAGGCCACGGGTAATTCCGCCGCGGGGATCGACGAACTCTGCATCTTGGGCTACCTCGACCGGGTGTTACGACACGCCCGTCATCCTAGGAAGTTCGCCGCGAGATCGGTATCAGTAGCGCACCACGGCGGCTACGTAATATCCACAGTGCCGAGGGAAAGTACCTATTGGCCTGCACGCAGGTTCGATGAAACTAGCGCTGGAACTTTGCGGAAAGCCGCCTGGGAACTTTGAAAAATGACCGTTGCGACCGCTGTCTCGTTCGATGCCGACCTCATGCGCCGCTATGATCGCGAGGGACCGCGCTACACCTCCTACCCGACCGCGCTGCAATTTCGCGAGGGCATCGACGCCGCCGACTACGAGAAAGCGTCGGCCGAGAGCGGCGGGGCCGTCGAGGAACAGCCGCTTTCGTTGTACGTGCACATTCCCTTTTGCTTCAGCCCCTGTTTCTACTGCGGCTGCAACAAGGTGGTCACCCGCCACCTGGACCGCGCCGATACCTACGTGCGGCAGTTGCTGCGCGAGATCTCCCATCGCGGCACATACTTCAAGCGCAGCCGGGTCATTGAACAAATGCATTTCGGGGGAGGCACGCCCACCTTCCTACCAAAGAAGCGACTCATCGAGTTGGTCGACAGGCTGGATCACGACTTCAACTTGACCGGTGCGCAGTCTCGAGATTATTCGATCGAAATCGACCCGCGCGCGGCCGACGGCGGCGTACTGCAGCTGTTGACCGCGCTCGGCTTCAACCGCATCAGCCTGGGCGTTCAGGACTTCGATGAGAACGTACAGCGGGCCGTCAACCGGGTACAGCCGGCCGCCACGGTGGAGCGGGTGTACGATGCGGCGCGCGCGCGCGGTTTTTGCTCCATCAATTTCGACTTGATCTACGGATTGCCGCAGCAGAGCGTGGCGAGCTTCTCAACCACACTCGATCGCGTCATCGCGATGCGTCCGGATCGGCTCGCCGTGTATGGCTATGCGCACATGCCGCAGGTGTTCAAAGCGCAGCGGCAAATACGCAGCGAAGAATTGCCGAATGCCGCCGGACGGCTCGCGCTTCTGCAGCTCGCGGTCGACAAGTTGTGCGGGGCCGGCTACGTGTACATCGGCATGGACCATTTCGCGCTGCCCACCGACAGCCTTGCACAGGCGCAGCAGAACGGCACCCTGCATCGCAGTTTTCAAGGCTACACCACGCACGCGAACCGGGATCTCGTGAACTTGGGCGTGAGCGCGATCGGCCAGGTCGGGCAACTATACGTGCAGAATGACAAATCGCTCGCGGCCTACGAGACGGCGGTCGCCGAGGGTGTGCTTCCGTCGCATCGCGGCGCCTGGATGAGTCGCGACGACGTACTGCGCAAGGATGTGATCCACACGCTCATGTGCTACGGCAGCCTCGAGGTCGCGGCCGTCGAGCGACGCCACGGCATTCAATTCGACGCCTATTTCACGGAAGAGCTCAGGCGGCTCGAGAAGCTGCAAGCGGACGGCCTGGTGAAACTCGACGCCGGCGGCATTGCGCTCACAGCCGTGGGCCGGCTGCTCATGCGCACCGTCGCCATGACTTTCGACGCCTACCTCGGAACCGAGCCGCGCGCGGCACGCATGTCGCGCGTCATTTAGGTACGTGGCGGGCGTTGGACGCTACGAGTCACAATCGATCTCGCCCCAGACAAAGCCGGGAAGACTGGTGGCCAACCTATCCAATTGATCCCGGTCCAAGGGTTCGTTGCGCCCGATGGGGGCACGCGGATCATCCACCACCTTGATGGACCCGTCCCGATAAATGACCTCGATGACGTCGTAATGGTTGCACTTGACGATGACGGAAAGCCGAGCGACTTGCTTCGCCTGCAGCGCGTCATCGAGAGTCGTGCCCAACTGCTTGGCGGCGCCGCTCGAAGAGTCCTGGCTTCGCGCCAGACTGGCGGTGAATTGCTGCACGTACGGATCCATTGGAGCTGCGCCTGAGTTTGGAGATTTTGCCGGCACGGCCGCGGCCGCCAGCGCCATGACACAGCACGAGGCACGAGTGAAACTCAATCCGGTTAATCTAGTCATTTCACATATCCCCTTTACGAAGCTAGACAAAGCCAAGTCTACTTCGCGGCCCGTTGGGGAGTGCCCGATCGAGGCCTATTTTTGTGCCACTTGGAGTCCGTCGCACTTTCTGAATCGCGCTATGACAAACTGAAGCGACCGCCGACTCGCTGTTGCTATCAGCCCGCGCCTTGCAGGTGCAACGCTCTTTTCAGGCGCATGATGCGTTCGAGCGCGGGCGGATGGGAATCGTAAAAGGCCGAATGAACGCGGTCCGGCGTGAGCGTGGAGGCGTTGTCCCGATAGAGCTTGATCAGCGCGGCTGCCAATTTGCGTGCATCGGAATGCTCGACCGCGAAATCGTCCGCGGCGCGCTCCTGGCGACGCGACCACCAGGACTCCAGCGGCGTGATGAAGAACGTGAACACCGGCACGATCAAGACGAACAGCAGCAGGGCCATCGGCGCCGAAGCGGTCGGCACCCCAAGCGCGGCATAAAAGGCGGGCTGACGTGCCAGCCAGCCGAGCAGCGCCAGTCCCGCGAACACCGCAATTGCCGCTGCAACCAGCCGCTGCCGTATGTGGTGCAAGCGAAAATGACCGAGCTCATGCGCCAGAACCGCCTCGATTTCTTCGCCGTTGATCCGCGCCAACAGGGTGTCGAAGAAGACGATGCGCTTGTTACGCCCGATGCCGGTGAAATAGGCGTTGCCATGGGCCGAGCGTCGGGAGCCGTCCATGACGAACACGCCGCCGCCGGCGGCAAAACCGCAGCGCTCGAGGAGCGCTTCGACGCGCTGCTTGAGAGCGGCATCGGACAACGGGGAAAAGCGATTGAACAGCGGCGCGATGAAGCGTGGCGCCGCCCATGTCAGCGCCAGCGTAGCGCCCAGCCACACGAACCAACCCCACACCCACCACCATGCACCGGCCCTCTCCATCAGCGCGAGAATTGCGAGCATCAAGGGAGTGCCCAGCACCAGGCCGAGTGCGAGCCGCTTGGCGAGATCGGCGGCAAAGAGTCCCGGCGTCATGCGATTGAACCCGAAGCGCGCCTCGATGCGAAACGTCCGCCACAGGGCAAACGGCATGCCGAGCAGCTGCAGCAACAGCAGCGCGCACAGCACCACCAGCGTTCCATGCCAGGGCTCACGCCAGTGGACGTGCCGCAGGAGAGCATCGAGCGCCGCGAGCCCGCCGCCGATCGTCACCAGCAATTTGATCAATGCCTCGAAGAGCGTCGACCAGCGACCGAAACGCGCCCGGGCGACCGTGTAATCGGCGGCCCGCTGCTGATCGGCGAGAGCGAGTTCCCCCTTGAAAGAGTCCGGTATGCGGTCCCGGTGCGCGCGTACGCAGACGATCTGACGCGACGCGAGCCACAAACGCATGACCGTCTCCGCCGCGAGGGCGGCGATGAAAAGCTCAGTCAGCCAGCGCATCGTGCGAGGAGAGGCTCATCCGGATAGAGTAGACGAATCAGGGCTCCGCTGCACCGGACTCGATCGTGATCGCCGGCCCGGCCGGCTTGCCAAAGGACGCATCCCTGTGGTCCTGCGCTGACGCGGATGCTGCGACGCGCAGTGCACGCTACACTCTAGCCAATGTCCCCATCTCGCCCGAACCGCCGCCGCAGCTCCTCCGGGATCGCCTTCCACCAGATGGTTCAACGCGTACTGCTCATCGGTGCCTATGTCGACTCGCCCCCCCCGCCGCCCAAAGCACAGCCGCCGCAGCAGCTGCTACCGCTCATCCAAGCCGTCGCGCCCGCCCACGACGCGTTCAACGCTCGCGCGTTGCACTATGGGCACCGCTATCGAAGCGGGTTTTGGGCCATCTATCTGCTGAGCGCGATTGCGGTGCTATGCGCCATCCTGCCGCTCGCGCTCGGATGGGACGACCGCCACCACGCGATGCACCCCATCGCCGGTTTTTGGGCATTCACCGAGGTGTGCGTCATCGGCGCGGTGAGCCTGATCTATTGGTCGGGGCAGCGTCATGAATGGCAGGGTGTATGGCTGCACGCACGGACGACCGCGGAACTCACGTGGTACCTGCCGCTGGTTGCACCGCTGATCGACTTCACGCGGGAGTCACCCGCCGCCAATTGGTATCTGCGGGTCTTCGATCCCGGGCAGCAATCACGCGCCGCCGACGAGGTGACCGCACTGTGCGTGCAAAACGAGGCGTTGGCGCGCGAGATGCTGGCGAATGCCTGGTCCGACCCGGCATTCGTGACGGATTACGCGCGCTGGACGATCGAGATTCTGGAAGAGCAGAAACACTACCATGCACACGTCGCGAGCAAGCAGCACGCACTCCTGCACCGCGTGCATCGCTTGAACACGTGGCTGTTTGGGTTGACGGCCTTCGCAGCGCTGCTGCATCTGATACTGCACACGTTGTGGCTTTCTCTGGTGACCACTTTCTTTCCGGCCTTGGGTGCATCGCTGCATGGCGCCCTTGCTCAGTCCGAATCCTATCGGCTGAGCATGACCTCGGAGCGGCTCGTCGACGGATTGACCGGCGCAATCGAGCGCCTTCGTTCGACCGTCGGACAAGGGCGTCCGACTCCGCCGCCCGAGACGGTCAAGGAATGTATCGGCGATGCCGTCGCACTGATACTGGAGGAACACGAGGATTGGCAGATGCTGGTACGCCCGCACGGCTTGCCGCTCGCCTAACGGTTCGGCTGGCATAACGGTTCTGCTGGCATAACGGTTCGGCTGGCCTAACGGTTCATTGCAGAGTCATGACCGTCGGGTGTCAGTTCCTCGCAACTCGAGAGGCGGCAGTCAGGTAATGCCCCACCGGCGTACTGGTTTGTGCGTATAGATGCCGGGTAAGCGCATGAACTATCGTGGGTTTCATGCGCCAAACAGAGATCGTCACGGGAATGTCGAGCGCCGCGGTTTCGGTCGACTGCGCGTTGCAAAACAGGCTCCTGGCCGCGCTTCCGGAAAGCGATTGGGAGCGATTACAGCGCCATCTCTCGGGCATCGCGGCGCCGGCTGGAAAGACGTTGTGCGAATCGCACGCCGATCTCGATTATGCCTACTTTCCGACCACCTCGATCGTATCCCTGCTGCACATTGCGCCCGACGGGGCGTCCACCGAGATCGCGACCATCGGCAATGAGGGCATGGCCGGAGTCACCTTGTTCATGGGCGGCGGAACGATGCAGAAGCGGGCTGTCGTCCAATTCAAGGGCCACATGTTCCGCTTGCGGCGCGAGGTTTTGAAAGAGGAATTCAGCCGCGGCGGTGCATTGCAAGATGTGCTGCTTCGCTACACCAATGCACTGCTCATGCAAACCTCCCAGACGGCGGTCTGCAATCGGCGCCATTCCATCGACCAGCAATTGTGCCGCTGGATGCTGTTGAACCTCGATCGGCTCGCATCCGAGGAGTTGACGATGACGCACGAATTGCTCGCCAACACGCTGGGCGTGCGGCGGGAAGGCGTTACCGATGCGGCCCGCAAGCTGCACGCGGCGGGACTCATCAATTACCGTCGCGGCCTGATCACGGTGACCGATCGTGCGGGCATCGAGGCCTATTGCTGCGAGTGCTACGGCGTGATGCGCCGCGCCTACGATCGGCTGCCGGGCCCGCGCCGCCATCCGCTCACGCTCGAACGCCGCCCGCCGCAGGGCAACGGCGTCGATCGTATCCCGGCACTCGCAACGATTTGATCGGCGGCGAAGTTCAGCCGCCGATCAAGGGCGGGCGGTCGGAGCTATGACGTCGCGTTGCTCGAGATATAGGTTGCGACGTTGGTTATCTCGTCGGGGCTCAAGGTGAGCTTCTTCGGGTGCTTTACCGTTCCCGCCACGATGCCCTTCAATTCGGTTTCGAGTTCGGCTTCCGATTTGCCCGCGTAGCTCTTCATCTTGTGACACGCGGCGCACGTGCCCTCAAAGGTCTTTTGCCCCGCCGCCGTGTCGGCCGCGCGTACGGGAATATAGACCGCGAGCGCGCTCAGCAGGCCCGCCGCAGCGATTATTCGAATTTGCATCGTCCTAGCTCCGCGTCCTGCAGGAATTTGCAGCATGAGCCGAGTAAAGCCGTGTGGCGCAGCGCACGTCTGTACGGTAACGCACAGAGCGCGGCGGCATGGGCGTTGCTTTCAGCAAATGCGCGGCAGCGGATCGTCCTCGAGTTCATCGAGGACGCGCAAACCGCCGAAGGCGGTCGCCAGGATGACCTGCGGCCGGCCGGCCTCGAATTCACCGATCAGCGCGGCGAGCGGCGCCACGGTGCGCAGCGCGGCGAGTGCGGCATCGGCGCTATCCGGCGCCACGACGGCGACGAGTCGGCCCTCGCAGGCGAGATAAAGCGGATCGTATCCAAGCAATTCGCAGACCGACCGCACCGCATCCTGGATCGGGATTTCGGCCTCGACGAGTCGCAGGGCGAGTGCCGCCGCGCGCGCAAACTCATGTGCGACGGTCGCCAATCCGCCACGGGTGGGATCGCGCATGAAGCGCAGGCCGGGGACCCTCATCAGGGCCCGGGCCTCGGGCAGTACGCTCGCCGCATCCGATTTGAGATCACCGCGCAGCCCGAACTCTTGGCGGGCCAGCATCACGGCCGCGCCATGCTCACCGATCGGCCCGCTCACCAGGATCCGGTCGCCCGCACGAACCCGATCGAGCGCGAAACGCGTGCCGCTCGGACGAAAGCCGATGCCGGTCGTCGCAAGATACATCCCATCGCAATCGCCCCGGCCCACGACCTTGGTATCGCCCGCGACCACCGCGACACCGCACTCGCGCGCCGCGGCGGCGAGGCCCCCGATCACGCGGCGCAGCAGTGCGATTTCCAGACCTTCCTCGAGAAATACGCTCAAGGTGAGGAAGTGCGGCTCGGCGCCGCTGACGGCGAGATCGTTGACGGTGCCGTGCACCGCCAGCGAACCGATGTTGCCGCCCGGGAATTCGAGCGGCTGCACCGTAAAGCCGTCGGTGGTGAGCACCAATTGGCCGCCGTCGGGTACCGGCACGGCGACCGCATCCGCGCGGGTGTCGAGGTGTGGATTGGCCAAAGCTGGCGCGAACAGCTCCTCGATGAGCTCGCGCATCTGCCGGCCGCCGTTGCCGTGCGCCAGGCTCACATGCGTGTCAAGAAATTTCAGGGGCAATCCTTTCGATGGCCATGGCCTCGACGAGCTGGCCAAAACTGATTGCCGCATCATTGATCGGCAACCGCTGCGGTATGAGCACCTCGAAGCCGGCGGCCCCGAGCCGGGACTGCGCTTGCTCGGTCAAGCGGCGATTCTGAAACACACCACCGCTCAGGCCGACGCGCGTCACGCCGGTGTGCCGTCGTAGGATCATTGCCTGTTCGCACAAGGTGTGTGCGACACTGGAATGAAACAGAGCGGCGCGGGCGGCCGGAGCGGTGTGCGCGTTCAAGAGCATGGGCACGAGTGGCGCCCAATCGCTGCGCCAGATGCCGCCCGCATCGCGCTCGAGCGGCAGCACGACGGGAGCCGGCGGCGCGAGGCCCTCGCACAGGGCTTCCAGGCGCATTGCCGCTTCGCCTTCGTAACTCGCCCGCGAGCAGATGCCCACGAGCGCGGCAGCCGCTTCGAACAAGCGGCCGACCGAAGTCGTCGCAGGGGCGTTGAGGCCACGGTCCCAGGCCCCTCGCAGCACCGGATCGGCGAGCGCCGCGCCGTCCGGCCATTCGAGTCCACTCTGCCAGCTCAAAGCGAGTGCGCTGCGCCACGGTTCGCGGGCGGCACGCTCGCCGCCCGGCAGACGGAACGGCCGCCAGCTCGCGACGCGCTCCCAAGCCCCGGGCCGTCCGAGCAGCGCCTCGCCGCCCCACAGCGTGCCATCCGGACCGAGACCGATGCCATCCCAGGTGAAGCACAACAGCGGTGACGTGCTCGGATACTCCCCGGCTACCGCCGCCGCATGCGCGCAGTGGTGCCAGACGGCACAGGTCGGCAGCCCCGACTGCCGCGCCCAGCGCGTGTTCGGGAAGCGAGGGTGCGCATCGTGCACGATGCGGGCGGCGCGTACGCCATAGAGTTCCTGTAGATCGCCGGCGACCTGCACGAACACTTCTCGTCCGCGCGGACTCGCCAGGTCGCCGATGTGCGGCGAGACCACGGCGCGATCGTCCCAGGCCAACGCCACCGTGGTCTTCGAATAGGCGCCGACCCCGAGGATCGGCTCTCGCGCGCGGCTCGCCAATGCGAGTTCGATCGGTGCGCTTCCGCGTCCGAGCCGCAGCGGCCGCACGACCCCGGCGATCAGGCGCACCACCGGATCGTCCGCGGGCCGCGCGATGGGTCGATCGTGATGCAGGAACCCATCGGCCACGGATGCGAGTCGCGATTCGGCGTCCTCGGCCGCCGTCAGTACCGGCTCACCGCTGACGTTGCCGGAAGTGGCAACCAACGCACCGCCGAATTCCTCGAGCAGCAGATGGTGCAGCGGGCTGTAGGGCAGCATGACGCCGACCTCTCCCAGACCCGGCGCAACCGATTGGGCGAGCGCAGCGGAGCAGTTGCGCGCAGCGACGACGATAGGTCGCACGGCGCTGCACAGCGCCGCGGCCTCGGCCGCCCCGAGGTGCACCACACGGCGGGCCTCGTCCAACCCCTCGCTTCCGCGCCAAGGCACCATGACGGCCAGGGGCTTTGCGGGCCGCCCCTTGCGCTGTCTCAATCTCTCGACGGCGCGCTCATTGGCCGCATCGCAAAGCAGGTGGTAGCCGCCGACGCCCCGCATGGCGACGATGCGCCCGGCACGGAGTGCCGTCAGTGCCGCCGCGAGCGCCGCTTCGTTGCCGCCGACGTGGCGCTCGCCTTCACACCAGAAGAGCGCCGGTCCACAGACGGGACACGCCAAGGGTTGGGCATGAAAGCGTCGATCGAGTGGGTCGGTGTACTCCGAAGCGCATTGCGCGCACAGGGCAAAGCGGTCGAGCGTCGTGTTCGGTCGATCATAGGGCATCGCACGGATCAGCGTGTAGCGCGGTCCGCACTGCGTGCAGTTGATGAATGGGTGGCGGTAGCGCCGCGCCGTTCGATCGCCGAGTTCCGCGAGACATTCATCGCAGGTGAACAGATCCAACGGCACGTGCACGTGCCGTTCATCCCCGGGCGTGCTCGAGAGAATGCGAAATCCGTCGCCGCCCTCGGGAGGCGCCGCCCGCACGTCCAGCAAACGGGCGGCGGCTGCCGGCGGTGCCCGCAACGACAATCCGTCCGCGAAGAGCTGTAGCCGTTCCGGCGCTCCTTCGGCATGAATCTGCACCTCGCCGCCGCAATTGCGCACCCAGCCGCTGAGCGCGTGCAGGTGGGCGAGACGATAGACGAAGGGTCGGAAGCCGACGCCCTGCACCCGGCCGCCAATCCGCCAGCGCCGAGCGCTCAGCATGCGGAGCGGCGGCGGTGCCGCGCCAAGTGCAGGGGGGTCCACGCCTGCGGTGTGCGGTGAACGAACCGATGACGAGCGATGTGATAGCTCGGATCGAAGCCGTAGAAGTTCATGCGCATGCGCGCCAATTCATCGGCGCGATAGGCCGCAAGCGGGCGTTGCGCTTCATCGAACTCGCGGCGCCGCCGCTTGTCGGCCAGGCATTCGGCAAATCGGCCGGATCCGGCCAGTTCCGCCGCATGGGCATCGATGAGCGCGCGAAACCTCGCTGTCTCCGGTCCGGCGTGATCATCGATCAGCCCGATCGAGCGCGCTTCGGCGCTGCCGAGCGGCAGGCGGCGAGCCATGAGATCCCGCGCGCCGGGCCTCGCCCACGCGCCTCGGCAGCAGATACGTCCAGTATTCCGAACCGTACAAATTGCCCATATTGCGATAATGCGGGTTCAGCACGATGCCGCTGCGAGCCAGGACGCGGTCGGCGGCGAGCGCCAGGAAGACCCCGCCGGCGGCCGCATTGCCGCTGCAGCGCCGCGACGATCAGATGAGTGTCGGTGTGCAGGATGTCGCAGGCGAGATCATCGATGCCGTTGATGTTGGCCCACGACGCATCGGCGGGGCTGTCGGCGGCTTCGATGCAGTGCAGATGCATGCCGTTGCACCAGAAATCGCTGCCCCCCATCAGCACGATGACCCGGGTCGGCCGGCGGCAGGCGCGCGCGTACGCGGCGCGCATCCGCTCGCATTGCGCGGTCGAAACCGCTCCGTTGTAGAAGTCGAAGTGCAGGTACGCCACGGCGCCGCATTCCTCGTAGCGGATCTCGCCCGCGGCGCTGGCCTGCGCGCCGGCGGCGTCGGCCGCCTCGTCCTCGTACCGCGGGAGAGAATCGGCCGCATCTCCCAGGGCGAGCACCGCCGGACGCTTGAAACTCGGTCGAGCTCCATCTGCGGGCTGCAGCTGACCGATCCAGATCGCGGCATCGGACGTGGCCCGGCAAACGCGCGTCGTGGCTGCGCCCGATGAGGGCCCCCGGCTCGCCCGCGAGCCGCATCTCGGCGTGCGCATCGAACAGGCGGAAGCGATGGCCGGCGATGGTGTCTTCCACGCCCGGGAAACCCGTCGGCCGAATGGATCTTGCGCAGCACCGCCGCGGTATCGTCGCGCTGCCAATCGATCGCTGCGATCGGCTTGCCGCAGCAGCGGCTGCCAGCCGTGCCCATTGGTCGAGCCGGCGCCGAGCAGCGGACCCGTTCCGCGGGCAACGCGCGCGAGCGCCGCCCGTACCGCGCAGACCGCGCCTTCGGTCACCTCATTGCGGTACAGGCTGCTCTTGCGTGCAGCGCGCAGCGCAAACGCGGCGCTGCCCCAGACCGGCCCCGCGTCGAGCTCCGCCTGGGCTTGCAGCACGGTCACGCCCCACACGGTCTCGCCGCGCAGGATGGCCCAGTCGAGCGCCGAGGGGCCGCGATCGCCCGGCGGCCCGGGATGCACGATCAGACAGAGGTGGCGCTGCCAGAGCGACGGCGGGATGGCGCGCTTCAAGAACGGCGCGAGAATGAGATCGGGATTCCACAGCTCCACGGCCTCGCTCGTCACACGCTCGTGAATATCGAGTTCGACGGACAGCTCGTGGCCGTCCTGGGCGAGTTCGACGTACAGCCGCTGCGACAGGCTGTTGAACGAGTGCACCAGCAGCAGGATGCGCATCAGCCGGCCGCCGGCAGCACGCCGCGGCGATACTTGTAGTAAGCGGCGCAGGCCCCTTCCGCGGACACCATGCACGAGCCGATCGGATTGCGCGGCGTGCACGCGGTGCCGAAGATGCGCGCAATCGGTGGGCTTCTTGACGCCGCGGATGATCGCCGGGCACTGGCACGCGGCATTCTCGGGCGCTGCTTGCACCTCGATGCCGAAGCGACGCTCGGCATCGAATCTCGCGATAGGCGGACTTGATGCGCAATCCGCTGTACGGCAGCTCGCCGAGACCGCGCCATTCGAAGCTCGGCCGCAGCTCGAACACCTCCGCGACCAGACCGCTGCGCCTTGGCATTGCCCTCGCGCGTGACACCGCGCGTGAACTGGTTCTCGACGCGGCTGCGGCCGGCATTGAGCTGCCGCACCAGCATCCGGATCGCCTGCATCACATCGAGCGGCTCGAAGCCGGCGATCACCACGGGCCGCTGATATTCCTCGGCGAAATATTCATACGGTCGGCTGCCGATCACGGCGCTGACGTGCGAGGGGCCGATGAAGCCATCGACGCGCACCTGGCCCCATTCGCGCACTTCGGGCGAGTCGAGGATGCTCTGGATGGCCGCGGGCGTCACCACGTGATTGCAATAGACGCTGAAGTTACTCAAGTTCGAGCCGCTGCGCCTCGCGCACGATGAATGCGCGGTCGCGGGCGTCGTCGTCTCGAAGCCGATGGCGAAGAACACCACTTGCCGGGCGGGATGAGCGGCCGCGATCTCCAATGACTCGACCGCCGAATACACCATGCGCACGTCCGCGCCCTGCGCCCGCGCCTTGAGCAGGCTTTGGCGGCGCGAGGCGGGCACGCGCAGCATGTCGCCGTAGCTGACCAGAGTGACATCGGGACGGCGCGCCAGTTCGATGGCCGCATCGAGCCGCGGCACCGCCAGCACGCACACCGGGCAGCCGGGGCCGTGAATCAGTCGCACGTTGGCGGGCAGCAAGTCCTCGACGCCGTAGCGGAAGATGGCATGGGTATGGCCGCCGCAAAACTCCATCAGATGATACTCGCGCCCCGGATCGACCTCCGCGGCGAGCAGCTCCGCTAGGGCCGCCGCAGCGGCGCCTTCACGGAAACCCGCGGACGTAGCGCATGGACAGGCCTTCCGAGGTGGGCCGCAATCTCATCGAACAGTGCCAGACTTTTCTCCGCCTCCTCGACGTCGAGCCGCGCGATGGCGAAGCCCGCATGGACGATGACGTAGTCGCCGACCGCAATCGACTCGATCAAGCGCGACCGATACCCGGCTGCGAATGCCGCCCACCTCGCCCTCGACCCACTGATCGCCGAGGAGTGCCACGACCCGGACCGGAACTGCGAGGCACATGCTATGTTCTGATCGCTGCGGATGAGACCATTCGAGTCGACGCCCGAGTCACCGCGCGCGGCCTCATCAGCGCCCGCTCGAGCCAATCGAGCCACGGCTCGAGCGCGGGAGCGCGCCGCGCCGCGGTCCCTATCATCGGTGTGCCGCGGCCGAGAGCACGCAGCGCCGTGGCCGCGCGTGCGGGATCGAAGTCCTCGATCACATCGAGCAGATCCGTCTTGCTCAACACGACCAAATCGGCGGCACGAAACATCACCGGGTATTTGGCCGGCTTGTCGTCGCCTTCGGTGACGCTGAGCAGCACGACGTTCAAATGCTGGCCGAGATCGAAGCCGGCCGGGCAAACCAAATTGCCCACGTTTTCAATGAACAGAAGATCGAGCCCGGCGAGCGGCAGCTGATGCAATGCGCGATGCACGAGCTGCGCATCGAGGTGGCAGGCGGTGCCCGTGGTGATCTGCACCGCCGGTACGCCATGGGCCCTGATACGAGCCGCATCATTGTCGGTCTCCAAATCACCCTCGATGACGGCAATTCGATAGCGCTCGCGCAGCGCCACGATCGTCGCCTCCAGGAGAGCGGTCTTGCCGGCGCCCGGCGAGGACATGAGATTGATCGCGAGAACGCCGTGTGCGTCGAAGTGTTCGCGGTTGTGCGCCGCGGCCTCATCATTCGCCGCGAGCAGATCTTGCAGCACATCGACGACCCTGTCGGAAGCCGGCCGGTCGGGGTGCAGTTGCGCGTTATCCGGCGTCGCACTGCAGCCGCAGGTTGTGCACACGGTCACGCCTCGCTTCGAGTATCGCGACGGCAGTTCGACGCCGTTCGCGGCTCCGGTACGCGCAATTCGACGCGACGCAGACGCAATTCGTCCCCTGCCACGATCCTCGTGCGATATCCGCCACAGACCGCGCACACCAGCCGATTGGCCGCGACTTCCGATCGCGCGCCGCATCCCTCGCACGCGACCGCCACCGCGGCCGATTCGATCGAGAGTGCCGCGTGCGCGGCGCAACTGCCGCTGCGAGCGATTGCGAATGCCTGAGCGAGGAGCATCGGCTCGACGCCCGACAGCGGGCCGACCTCGATGACGATGCTCACCACTTCATCGGCACCGCGATCGCCAGCGATTTCAGTGACCTGCGACAGCAAGGATTGACAGATGGAGAGCTCGTGCACACCGCTCATGTTAACCCCTCGCTGCCGTCGAAGTATGTACGAAACCGCACAGACCGGAGGGCGATGAGAGTGCTTTGATCAGCGAAATGCAACGAGGGCCGACGGTGACGTCATGGCTTGCACATCAGAGCGCCGGTTACCTGGCGGAGACGATTTCAGGCCCGGACGTTGCGCATGCGAGCGACAGCCGGGCGCCGCTCAGCTTGGTGTTGGGGTTTGGCAATGTGCTGCTGAGCGATGACGGCGCCGGCGTTCAGGTGGTCGCGCGGCTGCGTGAGGAGCTTGGCGCGGAAGCCGCGGATTTCATCGACGCGGGTACACTGAGCTTCAGTTTGCTGCCCTACATCGAAGCCGCGGATGCGATGCTGGCAATCGATGCCGCCGATATCGAAGGTGCGCCCGGAGCCATCGGCCTGTTCGAAGGGGCGGCAATGGACACCTTTCTGGCGACCGCCCGCCGACGCACCGTTCACGAAGTCGGCCTGATCGATCTGCTCGACATGGCGCGTTTGAGAGACTGCCTGCCCCGCCGACGCGCGCTCCTGTGCATTGCAGCCGCAACGCATCGATTGGAGCGAGGAGCTGTCCGCGGCCGTGGCGCTAGCCCTGCCCGAGGCGGTCCGGCAGGCCGCTGCGCTGCTCGAGCGTTGGCGGCATCCATGAGCCGCCTCCAGGAAATCCCGATTCGAATCGAAGGGCCGGCCCTGCCCGGTGGACCGGCATCCGCCGATGCGCCCGCGCCGCTGCAACAGCCGCCGTCCTTTGGATTGGGCGGCGGGGTTGCCGCGATTCTCACCGAGCTTCTCGCCATGCTCGAGCAGCTCGCCGCAGAGCCAAACGCCGGCGGCGATCGACCTGCGCAGTTTGCCGATGAGCCCGCAGGACCGCACCGAGCTCAAGCGTGCGCTCGGGGAGGGTGAAGTGCGGGCGACCGTCGATGCAGAGGGTGTCTCGATCGTTCAAGAGACCCGCATTTCAGGAGTCTGGTGGGTGGAGCATCGCAATCGGCTCGGAGAGCTGGTTGCTGAGGTGCTGGAGGTGACTCGGGTGCCGGAAATCCTCTCACGCGCCTCCGATGAGATCGCCACGGGCGCAAACGCGCTGCGCGAGCGAATGATGTCCGCAACTGCTAGCCCGCGCGAAGCGAGGTTCGAATGATCAAGGGGAACGGGGACCCGACGGTGGGCGAGATGCTGCTCAAGGCGGGCATCAGTCGGCGTGGCTTCATTCAAGTTCTGTACGGCCATGGCCTCGGCCCTGGCACTGCCGCCTTGGATGGGGGCGGCGATGGCGGAGCAGTTGCGTACCTCGCCCAGGCCCTCGGTGGTGTATCTGTCATTTCAGGAGTGCACCGGCTGCTCTGGAGTCCCTGACCCGATCCTTCGCACCCACGATCGAGAACCTGATCTTCAACATCATCTCGCTGGACTATAACGACACGCTCATGGCGGCATCTGGCGAGGCCGCAGAATCGGCCCGCTGCCAAGGCCATGAAGGACAATTTCGGGAAATATGTGCTGGTGGTGGACGGATCGGTGCCGACGGGCGCCGGCGGCGGCTACTGCACGGCCGGCGGCCGCAGCGCGGAGGACACCTTGCGTGAGGCAGCCAAGGGCGCGGCGGCCATCGTTTGCGTCGGCACGTGTTCATCGTTTGGCGGCATTCCTTTCGCCGATCCCAACCCGACCGGCGCTTGGCCGGTATCGGCGATCGTCGGAGACAAGCCGATCATCAATGTCTCCGGCTGCCCGCCCATGCCGGAAGTGATTACCGGCACGCTGCTGCAATTCGTCACCACCGGCCAGGTTCCGGATCTGGACGAACACCGGCGTCCCAAAGTCTTCTTCGGCAATACCATCCACGACCGCTGCTATCGGCGGCCGTTCTACGACCAGGGTAAATTCGCCAAGACCTTCGACGATGAAGGGGCGCGCAACGGCTGGTGCCTGTACGAACTCGGCTGCAAGGGCCCGACGACTTACAACGCCTGCGCGACGATCAAGTGGAACGGCGGCGTTAGTTTCCCCATCCAATCCGGACACGGGTGTATCGGCTGCGCCGAGCCCGGGTTCTGGGACAAAGGCAGTTTCTACTCGGCGCTATCGACCGGCGCATGGGGCAAGGCGGGCGAGGTTGCGCCCCGCGAGGTCCTGGAGGTGGCCGGCGGCGCCGTGGCCGTGGGTGCCGTCCTCGGCTTGGCATCCGCGGGCGTGAGTCGCCTGCGTCAACATCACAGCGAACAGCACACCGATAACGCACCGAAGGGGGGCTGAACTCATGGACCTTTTGGCATTCGCGCGCGGGCCGGCACTCAAAGTGGCACTCGCGATATTTTGCTTGGGCGTCGTGTGGCGAATCGTCGGCTTCGCGCTGCTGCGCCTGCGGCGCGATTTCAATACCCCACGCGCCTCGATGCTCCGCTACTTGGGTGGCGGCATCGTGACGGTGGGCTCACGCTCCTGGCCGCACCCGGAATTCATCCCCCGCACCGGCGCGGGCGAGGCGCTGGGGTACAGCTATCACATCGGCTTGTTCATCGTCGTGCTGCTGTTCGGCCCGCACATCATGTTTCTCGGCAGCCTGATCGGCTTCACCTGGCCGGGTCTGCCGAGCAGCCTGATCACCGTGATTTCCGTATTGACCCTGACACTGTTTCTGGCGGTGCTGTTTCGGCGCGTGACGAACCGCGTGCATGCGCATGCTGTCGAATTTCGACGATTACTTCAGCTGGTTCATCACGGCGCTGGTGCTGCGTCACGGGACTGGCCGCAACCGCCCACATCGGCGGCCCATACGAGACGCTTGCTCGCCGTGCACATCCTGAGCGTCGATGCGCTGCTGATCTGGTTTCCCTTCGGCAAACTGATGCATGCCTTTTATATCTTCCCCTCCCGCGCCATCAACGGTGCCGTGCTTGCCCGCAAAGGAGCCGTTTCATGAGCGATGCCACGGGCGTACTACCCGCCGATCTCGCTCCCGGCGAGGCCAAGACCCCGCAGGCTCGCGTGGCCGGCGCCATGCGCGGCTTCGCGCAGGAAATCGGTGCGCTCAGCGCCTTTCGGCTCGAGTCCTGCATTCACTGCGGCATCTGCGCGGACGCCTGTCATTTCTACATCGCGACCGAGGATCCGCAGTACACGCCGATCTGGAAAGTGGAGCCTTTCAAACAGGCCTACAAGCGCGAGGCAAGCCCGTTCGCGCCGATCTACAAGCTGCTTGGGTCTGAAGCGCGAAGTGACGGCGGATCAACTGGTGCAATGGCAGCATTTGCTGTTCGACAGCTGCAACATGTGCGGTCGTTGCAGCTTGATCTGCCCGATGGGGATCGATGTGGCTGCGCTCATCGAGCAGGCGCGGCACGCGATGTTCGACGCCGGGCTCGCTCCGAAGGAGCTGTATCAGAAGGCGGCGCACCAGCAGGCGACCGGCCAGCCGGAGGCGAGCCCGGAGCCCTACCGCGAGCAACTGCTCGCGATCGGCACACGCTTCGGCGTCGAGATCCCGCTCGATAAGCCCGACGCAGAGGTCATGTTGTGCGTGCCGCGCACCGACATCGAGCATTACCCGAGCGCCGTGGCGGCGCTCGCGCGGGTAATGCAGCATTTGAAAATCTCCTGCACATTTCGCAGCGACGGACTGGTTGCGGAGAACTACGGCTACTATGCGGGCGGAAAGAGCTGGCAGCGCGACATCAGCCTGCGGCTGATCGAGCAGGCCATTGCTTGCAAGCGCCAAGATCCTGCTGGTCCCGGAATGCGGTCATGCCTACACCGCCTTGCGCTGGGAGGCGGCGGATTTGTACGGCAAGCCGCTGCCTTTCAAGGTGCGTCACGTCACCGAATTCCTCGCCGATGAGCTCGAGGCCGGCCGTCTGAAACTCGGGCGGGCGGCCACCGGAAAGACCACCTTTCACGATCCCTGCCAGCTGGTGCGCAAAGGCGGCGTCAACGATGCGCCGCGGGCGCTCATGAAAGCGATGGGGATCGAGCTCAATGAATTGAAGAATCACGGCGGGTTCAGTTTCTGCTGCGGCGGCGGCGGCGGTGTGCTCGACATCGAGCGCGCGGCGCCCTTGCGCTACCGCACCATGGAAAACAAGCTGCGCGAAATCGACGATACCGGCGCCGAGACTTTCTTGACGAGCTGCTCGGACTGCCGGCGCACCTTCGACGACGCGCAGGCCCACTTCAGCTGGAACAAGTCGCCGCACAGCCTGCTGGAGCTCGTGGCCGACAACCTGACCGGGGCCGGAAACCGCACATGAGCGCACAGACCATCGTCGTCGATCCCATCACGCGGATCGAAGGGCACCTGCGGATCGAGGCGGAATACGACGGAGCGGTGATCACACGCGCGTCGAGTTCCGGCACGATGGTGCGCGGCATCGAGATCATTCTGCAGGGCCGCGATCCGCGCAATGCCTGGGCCTTCGCGCAGCGCATCTGCGGCGTGTGTACGCTCGTGCACGGCATCGCCTCGGTGCGCGCGGTCGAAGACGCCCTGAAAATCACCATCCCCGCCAATGCGCAGCTGATCCGCAATCTGATGATCGGCGCGCAGTTCGTGCACGATCACGTGATGCATTTCTATCACTTGCATGCGCTCGATTGGGTGGATGTGGTGTCGGCGCTCAAAGCCGATCCGAAGGCGACTTCTACGCTCGCGCAGTCGATCTCGAGCTACGCCCGCTCCTCGCCGGGTTATTTCGCCGACGTGCAGAGCCGCGTCAAGAAGCTGGTCGAATCGGGACAGCTCGGCATTTTCGCCAACGCCTACTGGGGTAATCCGCTCTACAAGCTGCCGCCGGAGGCGAACCTCATGGCCGTGGCGCATTATCTGGATGCGCTCGCATGGCAGCGGCAGGTGGCGCAGCTGCACACCATCTTCGGCGGCAAGAACCCGCACCCGAACTTCCTCGTCGGCGGCGTGCCCTCCGCAATCAGCGTGCACAGCGGCGCCGGTACGGGCAGCACGGCGGTCAACGAGGTCGGGCTGCAGCAGGTGGCGCAGATCATCGAGCAGATGCGCAGCTTCGTCGACCAGGTCTACGTGCCCGACACGCTGGCGATCGCCTCGTTCTATAAGGATTGGTTCAAGACCGGCGAAGGCGTTGGGAATTTCATGACCTACGGCGATTTCCCGGCAACGGGCAGCCCGCACTCGAGCCCTCCTGGTGCCGCACGGCGCCATCCTGAACCGCGACCTTTCGCACATCGAGGAGAACGTCGACCTCAATGCGGAGGCGGACATCCAGGAATTCGTCGCGCATTCCTGGTACGACTACAAGCGGCGGCAAGGATACCGGCCTGCATCCCTACAAGGGCGAGACCCGGTTGAACTACACGGGGCCACCGCCGCCGTACCAGCACCTCGACACCGCCGCCAGTTACTCCTGGCTCAAATCGCCGCGCTGGAAGGGCCACGCCATGGAGGTCGGGCCGCTGGCGCGCGTGCTCATGCTGTATGCGAGCGGTAACGAGGCCACCAAGGAGCTTGCCCACAAGGCGCTCGCGCAACTGGACCTGCCGCTCGAGGCCATGTTCTCGACCATGGGCCGCACGGCCGCCCGCACGCTCGAGGCCAAAATCTTCGCCGATGCCATGCCGCAGTGGTACCAGAGTCTCATGGCGAACATCAAGGCGGGCGATGTGCGCACCTTCAACGAGACTCTGTGGGAGCCTTCGACGTGGCCGAGCCATGCGCAGGGCGTCGGATTCATGGAGGCGCCTCGCGGCGCCTTGGGCCACTGGATCGTCATCGACGACGGCCGAGATCAGCAACTATCAGGCGGTGGTGCCGAGCACCTGGAATGCCGGCCCACGCGATGCAGCCGGGCGTCGAGGGCCCCTACGAGGCGGCGCTCAAGGGCCAGAGCGTAGAGGATCCGAAGCAGCCGCTCGAGATTCTGCGCACGATTCACAGCTTCGATCCATGCCTCGCCTGCGCCGTTCATCTCGTCGATCCGGACGGCGAGGAGCTGATTCAGATCCGCGTACAATGATTTGATGGATCTGCTGCTGCTGCACCCGCCGAGCGTTTACGATTTTCGAAAAAAGGCGATCCTCTACGGTCCGGTGAGCGACATGGTGCCCTCCTCGACCGTGTTCGAGATGTACCCGTTGGGATTCTTGACCATCGCGAGCTATCTGCACGATCGCGGCATGCAGGTGCGCATCGTGAATCTCGCGCTGCGCATGATGAACAGCCGCCGCTTCGACGTGCCCCGATTCCTTGCGCGCCAAAAGCCCAAAGCCGTCGGCATCGATCTGCACTGGCTGCCGCACGCGCACGGCGCCTTGGAAGTGGCGCGCATCGTGAAGGAGGTTGCTCCCCGGCGTCCCGGTCATCATGGGGGGATTGTCCTCGAGCTATTTTCACCGCGAATTGATCGGCTACCCACAGGTCGACTACGTGCTGCGCGGCGACAGCACCGAGCCGCCCCTGCACGAGCTGCTGGTGGCGCTCGGAGAGCGGCGCGCCGGTCGATCAAGATTCCGAATCTCACGTGGAAGGATGCCGCCGGCATTCACGTCAATCCGCTCACATTCGTCCCCATGAGCCTGGACTACGTCGATCTGCGGCCGGATCTGATGGTCGAGATGGTGATGCGATACCGCGATCTCGAAAGCACCCTGCCCTTCAACGGCTGGTGGAACAATCCGATCACGACGGTGTTCACGGTCAAGGGCTGCGCCTTCGAATGCGTCACCTGCGGCAGCGTCGCACACGACCTGCACGCATTTGACGAAGCGGCAGAAGCCCGTGTACCGAAGTCCCGCGAGCTTGGTCGCCAACATGCAGGCGATTTCCCGCCTGACGCACGGCCCAATCTTGCTGGTCGGCGATCTGCTCATGGCCGGAGCCTGAGCATGCAGCTGAAGTACTCGAACGGCTGCGCGCAGCGGACTTGCCGAACGAGATCGTGTTCGAGTTCTTCGCCCTGCCGCCGGCATCGTTCCTCAGGGACATCGACCGCTGCGTGCGCCACTGGAGCATGGAGTTCAGCCCGGAAAGCCACGACCAGGCCGTACGCGACGCGCAGGAGGGCGAAGCCGGCTATACCACCGCAGGACATGGAGTCGATCATCGGCGAAGCGCGTGCGGCTGCGCTGCTCGCGGATCGATATCTTCTTCATGATCGGTTTGCCGGCGCAGACCATTCAGTCGGTGCGCGACACCGTCGAGTATTGCGGCACACTTGTTCCAACTCGGGAGACAAGCGGCTTTCCTGCTTCATATCACCGATGGGTCCGTTCATCGATCCCGGCAGCCGCGGCTTCGAGGAGCCCGACCGATTCGGCTACCGCCTGTTCGCGCGCACGCTCGAGGAGCATCGCCAGCTCCTCGTGCAGCCGACGTGGGAACATATCCTGAATTACGAGACGAAGTGGATGACGCCGCCGCGAGTTGGTCGATGCCACCTACGATGCGGCGGAGCGGTTGAACGAACTGAAGGTGCTGCACGGGCGCCTCTCGAGGCGGCGCGGCCGCGGCGTCGCGCGCGGCATCGCCGCGGCGCGCACGCTGCGTGCGCGGCTCGATGGGGGTATGGCGCAGGGACTCCGGGCGGCGCCGATGCGGCACTGCTCGGCGAAATCTCCCGCTTCAGCATCTCGACGGTGTGCGACAAGCGCGAGCTGTTCTGGCCCCGGCGGCTGTTCAATTTCAAGCTCGAGGAAATCGCGCGCATCCTCGGTCGCTATTTCACCGGCCGCTCACGGGCACGCGCGGCTTGAGAGTCGCGCCGCCGGCAACTTGCCCTAGCCGCCCGCGGGCGCCGTGTGTGCAACGCCCGTGTGGCAGTCGATGCACGTCATCCCGCTCGTCGCCAGTGAACTGTGCGCATCAGCGGCCATCGCCGGCTGCTTCGCGAGCGCCATGGCGGCCGGCGTGTGACAGCTGCGGCACTCGGCCGAGTCGTTCGCCTTGAGCTTCTTCCAGACTTGCTGCGCAAGTTCCAGGCGGTGAGCTTCGTACTTGGCGGGGGTGCTCAACTTGCCGGTGAGATGTCCCCACACTTCCGTGCTTGCCTGAATATGCACGAGCAGGCCCGGAAAAAATGCCGGCGGCACGTGGCAGTCGGCGCAGGTCGCGCGTATGCCGAACGCATTGGAATAATGAACGCTTTGCGTCAACTCCTGGAACGGCAGGTCCATCTCATGACAGGACGTGCAGAATGCGGTGCTCTCGGCAAATTTCAGTGCGGCGACGAAACCGCCGGCAAAGCCGATGCCGATGAGGAATGCAAGCAAAGCGCCGACCGGTATACCGAGCAGGAACCATCGCTGCGGGCGCCGCCACAGCCAGGCGGCGAATCCCCCCTGCCCTGTGTGCGGCGTATTCACTTAGAGACCTCTCGATGGGCCATGAGCAATCCTTCGTTGACAATCCTTCGTTCCAAATCGATTGGTCAATTGAACCTTCGGCCAATGCCCGCTACGGCCGCCCGCTAAAAAATCTTACTCGCTCGAGGGCGCAATTCTCTGTGCGGTTCCGTACAGATTGCGCATCCGCTTCGGCGTAGGGTGCTACCGCATTCTCGCGGAGAAGGGATATGGCGTACGGAAATCGGTCTTGGGACTCGCATTCACCGTACGCCGTTGGGGGAGCCGCGGGCGCTCTACTCAGCCTGCTGCTCGCAGCTTGCAGCGGCAGCACCGGTTCGGCGGGCCCCGCGGGACCCGCCGGTCCGCCCGGCCCCACGGGACCGACGGGATCCACGGGCGGCACGACCGCGCTCGATATCACCACCGCCACCAGCATCACGGGCACGGTCACGAGCGTCGCGATCAGCGGACCGCCGGTCGTCAAGTTCCATCTCGCCGATCAGAACGGCGCGCCGTTGAAGGGACTACCCGCCGCCGACCTCGGTTGGGTCATCGCGCAGCTCGTTCCCGGTCAGAACGGCACATCGAGCCAGTGGAATTCGTACATCTATGGCACCGTAACGCCGTCGGGTTGCCCGACCGGCGTCCCCGCCTGCGACTCGTCGCCACAAACGCAGGCCACCGTCGAAAACGCCGCGACCGGAACATTGGTCGACAACGGCGACGGTACCTATCAGTACACGTTCAAGAAGGACATCACCAAGGATCCGAAGGTGGTCTACAGCGCAACGCTCACGCATCGCGTCGCCTTCGAAATCCGCGGCCTCGCGCAGGCCAATAACGCCGCTTACAGCTTCCAGCCCTCGAGCGGTGCGACCACGGGAATTTTCAGCCGCGAAATCGTCGACACCGCCACGTGCGACACGTGCCACGCGATGTTGAGCGCACACGGCGGCGCCCGCGTCGAAGTGCAGTATTGCGTGATGTGCCACAACCCGGGAACCATCGATCCGTACAGCGGCAATTCGCTCGACATGAAGGTGATGGTGCACAAGATCCACAGCGGGCAACACGCTGCCGTACCATCCAGACGGCGAGCGGCCCGAACACCACGCCGACGCTCGGCATCGGCTACTGGATCATCGGCTACATGGAGTCGCTGAACAATTTCAATACCGTGGTCTTATCCGCAGGACACGCGCAATTGCACGACCTGCCACGATCAGACGCATCCCAGCCTCACCCAAGCGGGCAACTACAAGACGGTGCCGACGATGGAGGCTTGCGGCGCCTGCCACGACAACGTGAACTTTGCCACCGGAGCGAATCACAGCTCCAGCATCGTGGCCAACGACTCCCAGTGCGCGACCTGCCACGGCCCGTCGTCGAACCTCGACAACGGGCAATTGCAGGTGGTCGCCGCCCACGTGATCCCCGAGCGCGCATTCCAGTCGACGCTGGCGTACAACATCATCAAGGCGACCAATACCGCGCCGGGCCAGCATCCGGTAGTTCAGTTCTCGGTCACGAATCCGAGTAACGGCAACAAACCCTACGACGTGCTCACCGATGACCCGTTTACGCACTGTGCGGACCCTTCAGCAACGCCGAATCTGAGCATCGGCGTCGCGTGGAGCACGACCGACTATACCAACGTGGGCAGCGGCGTGACCAGCGAGGTGGCGCAACCCATCAATCTGCCGGTGGTTTGCGCCGCGACACCGCCCACACCGGTTGGCGACGGCACCTTTACCGTCACCTCCCCCACCGCGATCCCGGCAAGCGTCGCGGGTTCGGCGGGCTTCTTGTTTCAAGGTCATGCGGTGCACGACTTCAATGATGGCCGGGGCACACAGGAGATTCCGGTGCCCAACGTGGTCGCCTATGCGCCGGTCACGGACGCCGCGGCGAAGCCGCGACGGGAAGTGGCGGCGGTGGCGAAGTGCGATGTCTGCCACGACCAGTTGAACGGGCACGGCGGCAATCGTCTCGACAGCGTTCAGGCGTGCTCTCTCTGCCACAATCCCGACGCGACCGATGTACTTGCGCGAATCGGTGCGGGGGTGACGCCGGCGAACCCCGATCCCACCGACAAGCTTGCCGAACAGACCATCGATCTCAAGGTCATGATTCACGCCATTCACGCGAGTACCTTCCGCGCCGGAGATTCCGGAGGCCCTTACGTCGTATACCACCGCGGCAGTGCCAACAGCTTCGCTGCCGAGACGCCGTTCCCGGGAGCGCTCAATAATTGTCTTACCTGCCATGACGCCGACACGTACTACCCGCCGGACCCGGCGAGTTCGACCGTCCTTGCGACCACGATCAGTACCTACGTCGGGGGAGTGGGCGGCAGCGGCCCGGCCGGACAGACTGCGGTGACACCCGCGGCTGCCGCCTGTTCGGCTTGCCACACGGCGCCCACTGAAGCGCTGCACATGACTCAGAACGGCGGCAGCTTCAATGCCGTGAAAGATGCCAATAGCCGGGTCGCCAACAGCGAGACCTGCATCATTTGCCATGGCCCCGGGGCCATCGCCGACGTGAAGGTGGTGCACAACGTCGTGACGCCGCCGTAGGCCGTGGCGGGACCACGAGGCATGCGAGCGACGCGAATGCCGACGAGCGTGGGGGCCGTGCTCGCAATGACGCTCGCGCTGACGTCCCTCCAGGCCGCCGCGGCAATCGCGGCCGATCAAGGGGCTGCGCCGCCCCCAGCCGCCGCGGCCCCGGGACCGTACAGTCCGCACGGCGCCGACACCTGCCTCTCCTGTCACGCCGATCCCGGCGTCATGGGTATCTTTCGCACCAAGCATGCGCGCCCCGATGACCCTCGCGGGCCTTTCGGTCATGGCGGTCTGCAGTGCGAAGCCTGCCATGGCCCCGGAGGAGCGCACGTGGAAGCGGGCGGCGGCCCGCTCGCAGGCATGGTGGACTTCGGCAGAAAAGCGAGTGCGCCGGCAGCGAAGCAGAATAAGCAATGTTTGGGTTGCCATCAGGCGAATGCAGCGCACGACTGGGCAACGAGCGCGCATGCGGCAAGCGATGTGGCCTGCGCGAGCTGCCACCGCCTGCACGCGGCCAAGGATCCGGTGCGAGCGGCGGCGACTCAGATCGAGGTCTGCTCCACCTGTCATCAGGCGCAGGCATCGGATTTGCTCAAGCCTTCGCATCATCCGCTTCGCGAGGGCAAGATGGCCTGCACCGCATGCCATTCGCCGCACGGCTCGAGCGCGCCCATGCAGCTCGTGAAGAACACGGTCAACGAAACCTGCACCAGTTGCCATAGCGAATACCGCGGTCCGTTCCTCTGGGAGCATCAGCCGGCGACCGAGGACTGCAGCAACTGTCACAATGCACACGGGTCCGTGCAGCCGGCGCTTCTCAAGTTGCGCCCGCCATTTTTGTGCCAGACATGTCACGAGGGAGCGGGTCACCCCTCGATCGTCAATACGCCGCAGGGATTGCCGGGCGGCGGCAGCGCCGAGCGCCTATCTGCTCGCCGGCGGCTGCGTCAATTGTCACTCGCAGATACATGGCTCGAATCATCCGTCGGGCCGCGCATTCATGCGGTAGGCGCACATCATGAAATCGAAGCTTCGCTCCCCTCACCCAGGGTTGTTTTTCGGCGATCCCCGCGGCACTCGCGTTTGCGACCGCGTCGGCCGACGCGCCGGGCGCGGACACGAGCGATTGGAAATGCACGCAATGTCCCTTTATGCAGGGTTACAAGGCGGAAACAGAAGTGGGCGCGCTCGGCGGCAGTGGCCTGAATGCGAGCTTCGGACGCTATACCGGTCTCGATCACGACAGTGCGTATGCGGATGCCTCGGGCTCCGGACAATATCGCAGCGATGACGGCTCCTATGCGGACTATGATCTCGAGCACCTCGGACTCGCCTCGCGGGAGGGTTACGTCGAGGGCGGCCGCGAGGGGCGCTATGATTTGCGAGTGAGCTATGATGGCCAGCCCGTGCGCCTTTACGACACCGGAGCGACTCCGTTCAAAGCCGATGGCTCAAGCGTCGCGTTGCCGGCACGCTGGATCCCGGCGGGCAGCACCGACAGAATGCTCGCGCTCGGCCCTAATCTCACGCCCATCGACATCGAGTCGAATTGGAGCACAGTCGCGTTACTCGCGAGGTATTACGCGAGTCCGAGCTGGACTCTCTTCGGCGAGTTTCGGCGTCAAGCGCAAGTGGGCACCGGGCTTACCAGCGCTAGCTTCCTGACGGAGGCCATGCAGCTGCCCCAGCCGTTCGACTATGTGACGAATTCCTTGCAAGCCGGTGCCGCCTGGTCCGGCCAAATACTCGGCCGCATGGCGAGTTTTCGCCTGAGCTACTTGGGGTCCTGGTTCGACGATGATTACAAATCGATCCTCTTTGCAAACCCCTATCTGCCGATCGTGCCGGGCTCGACTCAGGGGCAGCTCGGAACGCCGCCGGGCAACCGTCTGCAGCAGTTCACCGCGACGGGCAACGTGCAGCTGCCCTGGTCGACGACACTGACGTTCGCCGCATCGATTGGTACGCTGAAACAAGACGACGCCTTCCTGCCGGTCAGTACGCTGCCCGGCGCGACCGCACCCACCCCGGGCTCGCTCGATGGCGATGTCCATCTGTCCCACTATGCCCTGGGAGGGTCCTCGCGCCCGCTGCCGAAGCTCAGCGTTCGCGGCAATGCAACCTACGATGGACGGGACGACAAGACCTCACCCCAGACCATCGCATACACCGTCACGGACACCTTTCCGGGCGGCACGGCGGTCACGCCCCGCTACAGCGAGGATCGCGTGCACCTCGACGGCGGGGCGGACTACGTCCTGGCCCATTGGCTCAAGATCGGTGTCGGCGGCAAGCTCGACGACATTCACTACGGGCCCGGACAGGTCGTCACCTGGACGCAGAATGCCGAGAGCTGGGGTCGTGCCGTCGTCACGCCGATCGAGCCGTTGAGCTTCACCTTGAAGATCGGCGATGGCCTGCGCAAGGCCTCCTCCTTCGATACCGCCGCGCTGCCACCCGCGGAGAACACCCGGATCTGGGAATACAACTACGCACCGCGGGATCGCATGTTCTATATACTCACCGGTGCCTGGAACGCCACCTCGACGCTCACCTGGTCGGTCGAAGGGTCGATCGTTCGGGATGACTTTCGATCGACGCAGCTCGGTCTGCTCGCCGCGCACCAGTACCGCGGGTCGACCAACCTGACCTGGACACCGACAGATAAGTTGAGCGCCTATATTGACGGCGGGTATCAGCGATTGTTCAATCTGCAGAACGGGTCTTCGGGCGCCGATACCGCACCCTGGTACGTCGCCGACCGGGAACGGTATTGGAATGTAGGGGTCGGCTGGCGCTACACCCCCCAAGAACGCTGGACGCTGTCGCTGGATTTTATGATGGCACCCTCGTATGACAATGTGGACACCACCCCGGCGATTGGACCGCAACAGGCCTTTCCGCAAAATACGACGAAACTCGATTCCACCCGGTTCGACGTCGCCTACCACGCGACCTCCGCAATGGACGTTCATTTTCGCTACACGCGCGAGACCTATAATTCCAGCGACTGGGCCCTCAACGGCGTGGGGCCTTCGACCCTGCCGAACCTCGTGGCGATGGGAATTCAGCCCTATCAGGACAACGTGAACCTTTTCGGCCTCGCGCTGCGCTATCAATTCGGGCGCGACGACGCTCCGAAACAGAAATGAGCTCTACGTCAGGGACGGGGAGCAAACAGCGCGGAGTGATCGATGTAAATGCGGTATGCGGCAATCTTGTCGCCGCGCAATTCGAACACGTTGGCAAACGGAAAGCTCACCACCGAGCCGTCGTGCCGCGTGTAGGTCACCTCACCTTCGCAGGCCGCGAACGCAGCTGCGTCCCAACAGCGCAGCAGCCGGTGTCGGCTCGAGCCGATGGCGGCGAAGAACGCCGTGACGGCGGCGCCGATGGCCGCGACGCCGACGACGGGTGGGGCACTGCCGAACCGAAACTCGGCATCGGGGGTCAGAAATCCCACGAAGCCGGCCGCATCGCCGGCATCGATGGTCGCGAACAGCCGCTCCCACCAGATACGATCTGTCAACATCGGTAGAGCATACGCCAGGAGGAAGATCCATGCCCCTTGCCCACTCGCCCACGCAAAGCGAGGGCCCATCAGCGGCCCTCGCCGGGCCGGGATTTGCGGCCGCAGTACGCCGCGCGTTCCTTGCCACGCGGCCGGCGTTCATGATCGCATCGGTGCTGCCCGTACTGGTCGGCACCGCCTGGGCGAGCGCCGCATTTCACCGCTTCGATGCGCTGCTCTTCGCGCTCGCGCTCGCCGCCACGGTGCTCGCACACGCTGCGACGAACGTCTTCAACGACGTCGGCGACGATGTGATCGGTGCGGATGCCGGCAATACGGAGCGCATCTACCCGTACACGGGCGGCTCCCGCTTCATTCAATCAGGGCTTTTGTCGCGGCGCGAGATGACACGTCTGGCGCTCATCCTCTGCGGCGCGGCGCTGCTCATCGGCGGATGGCTCACCGTCCTGCGAGGACTCGGCATCGTTCTGCTCGGCGCCGTCGGCCTTGCTCTCGGACTGCTTTATTCGCTGCCCGGCGCTCAGCTCTCCGCGCGCGGCGTCGGCGAGGCGGCCGTGGCGGCGGGGTTGGGGGTTCTGCCGGTATTGGGCGCCGCCTGGCTCCAGACCGGACACATAGATTTCGGGGCGATCCTGCTGTGCATCCCGGTGAGCTGTTGGGTGGCAGCCATCCTGGTCATCAATGAAGTGCCCGATGTCGATGCCGATCGTCGCGCGCAAAAACGCACGCTCGTGGTTCGGTGGGGCGTGGCCGGCGCTCGTCTGATTTACAAAAGCCTCACCTTGATTGCGCTCGCAGCCGCCGGAGCGGCCATCGCATCCCACGTGCTGCCCATGTGGTATGCACTTCCTGCCGTGGCACTCGCCGCCCTTGGGATCGCGGCGGCCGGCCGCATCTCGATGGACCGCACGGCGCGGCCGCGGTTGAAGCAAGGTATCGAACTGACCTTGGCCATCCAAGCAATCGGCTGCAGCCTCATGGTCATCGCGCTGCTGATCGAACGTTTCAACCAAAGAATGTAGCGATCCTCGTGTCTCAAAGATGGCTATTGCGCCGTTGATGCAGGCGCGCGACTTCCTCCTGATCCATGCCTTCGAGCTGCTCATCGATGGTCTTGAGCGCGGATTCGATTTCGGGCATCAGCACGTTCTCGATGGATCTGGCGCGGCGCTCGGTGCGCACGTACTCGCGCACGAGGCGCCGCAAATTGACGTTGCACGCCGCGAGTTCCACTGCGCGCAGCAGCCACTCGCGGTATGCGCTCGCGCAGGCGCGCGCCTCCGGTGTCGGGTTGACCGGCGGCTCGCGGGTGCCGGGAGGCCGCGCCGGTGACTCGAGACGCGCCGCGAGTAACTCGAGCCCGAACAGCCGCGAGCGCCTCATTTCCAGACGGTCGGTCGTCAGCGTGAGCGGAGGGTACACCGACAGCTCATCGACGCCGTGTCGGTCCACCGCAGCCAGCGTTCGTGAACGCAACTCATTCGTGAGTTCGGCGCACTCTCGCCGCAGCGCGACGAGTCGCGCGAGTTGACGCTGCATTTCCGTCGCGAGCAGGATGCGCTTCTCGTCGAGCAGCTCGTAACCTTCTCGCACCAGTTGCTGCTCATCCTTGAGATCCAGCAGCGCGATACGGGTCGCCGTGATTTCACGTTGTGATTCAGGCATGCGGCTCACCGGTCAGATAATGCTCGATCTGCTGCCTCGTCAGGCGCGTGAGCTCCGCAGCCGGCAGGCCGCGCAGCAGCTGCCAGCCCAGGGCCATGCTTTCCTCCAGCGTCCGCCGGCCCTCTTGGTTGACCAAGCGTTGCTCGAACTCGCGCCCAAAGGCGAGGAAGCGGCGGTCGACTTCGGGCAGGCTTTCCTCGCCCATCACGCTTGCGAGCACCCTCACATGCGCCGCACGCGCGTAGCAGGCAAACAGCTGATTGGCGAGCGCCGGGTGGTCCGCATGAGTAAAGCCCGTGCCGGTGCCGGAGCTCATGAGCCGCGACAGGCTCGGCAAGACGCGCACGGGAGGGTAAATGCCGCGCCGATCGAGTTCGCGGTCGAGCACGATCTGGCCTTCGGTGATGTACCCGGTGAGGTCGGCGATCGGGTGACTGATGTCGTCGGCCGGCATCGTCAAAATGGGCAGCTGAGTCAGCGTGCCGGGCAGCCCGCTGATGCAGCCGGCGCGCTCGTACAAGCTCGCGAGATCAGAGTACATGTATCCCGGATAACCCTTGCGGCTCGGCAGTTCACCGTGGCTCGCGGAAACTTCGCGTAACGCCTCACAGTAGTTCGTCATGTCGGTCATGACCACGAGGACGTGCCGCCCTTCGACGAAGGCCAGGTACTCCGCTGCGGTGAGTGCATAGCGCGGTGTGAGCAGGCGCTGCGTGGACGGCTCATCCGCGAGATTGAGGAACATCGCCGTATGCTCGAGCGCGCCGCTTGAAGCCATGGCATCGCGAAACGTCTCGGCGGTGTCATGCGAGACTCCCATTCCGACGAACACGACGGCAAACGAGCCTTGCGCCTCCTGCCGCAAGCGCGCCTGCAGCACGATGTCGGCTGCGAGTCTGTCGTGCGGCAGGCCGGAACCGGAGAACAGCGGCAATTTCTGGCCTCGCACCAGACTGTTCATTAGATCGATTGCCGATACCCCGGTCTCGATGAAATCGCGGGGCAACGCGCGCACGGCCGGATTCATCGCGAGGCCGTCGATGCGCATGCGCCGAACGGCGGCGATCGGCGCGCCGCCGTCCGTCGGCCGCCCGATGCTGTCGTAGGTCCTACCCAGCATGCCGGGGCCCACACCGAAGAGGAGGGGCTCGTTCCAGATGCGGATCTCTGTGTCGTGCACGCCGAGGCCCAAGGTGGACTCGAGAACTTCGATGACGAAAGTTCGCTCGTCGATGGCGGCGACGCGTCCGATGCGTCCACGGCCGTCGTGATCGACCACCTCGACCCGCGCGTTGAGGCCCACCTCGGCTTTGCGCTCAAGAAAGAGCAGCGGCCCCTCGATGCGCTGAACGCAGTTCTTGAGCGTAAGCTCAGCGCGCATCGACGCCGCCATGCGGCAAGTTGGAAAACTCCGAGTCGAGTTGCTTCCAAAGGGCGCGGATCTCGGGAATCTGCCCCTCGCCGAACTCCTCGCCGATGCGCTGCAACGTGCGGCGGATGGGAAGATCGCCAATCCGATCCGGATGCACCCCGGCGTCGACGGCGCTGCGCGCCAGGTCGATGAAGCGGATCACGACCCTCAGGATTTCCGTTTGCCGCTGCGGCGAACAATAGCGATCGGTTTCGGAGAACGAGGACTGGCGCAGGATCGCGTCGTTGACGAGATCCGCACACAGCAGGGTCAGCTGCTGCGCCGGCGGCAACGCATCCTTGCCTACGATGCGAGCCATGCGCTCGAGGCGCGCCTGCGCCTCGAGCAGCTCGAGCAGCCGCTTGCGCTGTGCGGACCAGTCCGGATTGCCCTGCGCCTGCCACCAGCGTGCGAGTGCATCCACGTCGGCGCTGTATGACTGCAGCGGATGGATCGCCGGATAAAAACGCGCCTGCGCTCTGCCGCGGTCGAGCGCCCAGAAAGCACGCACACAGCGCCGCGTATGCATCGTGACCGGTTCGGTGAAGTCGCCCGCCGGCGGACTGATCGCGCCGATGATGGTCACCGATCCCTCGCTGCCCGCCAACGTGCGCATCCGACCCGCGCGCTCGTAGAACTGCGCGAGCCGCGAGCTCAGATAAGCCGGATAGCCCGCCTCGCCGGGCAGTTCCTCGAGCCGACCCGATACTTCCCGCAAGGCCTCTGCCCAGCGGCTCGTAGAATCGGCCATGAGCGCCACATGCAGTCCCTGGTCGCGAAAGTATTCCGCCACCGTGATCGCCGTGTAGATACTCGCTTCGCGCGCGGCGACCGGCATGTTGGACGTGTTGGCGATGATGACCGTGCGCTCCATGAGGGGACGTCCGGTGCGCGGGTCCTGCAGCTTCGGCAGCTCGTCCAGCACTTCCGACATTTCGTTGCCGCGCTCGCCGCAGCCGACGTAGACGATGATGTCGGCGTCGCACCACTTGGCGAGCGATTCCTGCAATACCGTCTTGCCGGTGCCGAACCCACCCGGCAGCGCGGCTCGACTTCCGCGTCCCAACGGAAAGAGCGTATCGAGGATGCGCTGGCCGGTAATCATCGGACCTGCGATCGCGAGCCGCTCGCTGCACCGGCCGCGGTTCGCGCACCGGCCATGAGTGCGTGAGCGCAAGCTCGCGCATCGCGCTTCCCGCGTGCTCGAGCCGACAAATCGTCTCCACATCCGAGTACTCACCGGCCGTTGCCATCCAGCGCACGATCCCGGTGTCGGTGCCCGGCGGCACCAGACAGAGTTGCGGCCGCGGAGTCGCGACTTTGCCGATCGGTTCACCGGGCTGCACGCGCGCTCCCACGTGAACCATCGGCTCAAAGCCGAAGCGCCTCGCCGGCATACCTCTGGCGCCGGGACGGATGAAGGGACCGTCCGCGGCAACGAGCGGACGCAGCAGTCCGTCGCAAATGGTGCCGAGAATGCCGGGACCGAGCGCAATGGAGAACGGCTGACCCGTGCCCGCGACCGAATCGCCCGGCTTGAGTCCCGTGGTGTCCTCGTAGATCTGCGCGACGAAATCGTCCGGACCGAGTTTGATCACCTCGCCCAGGAGTGCGCGCGGGCCGACGGCGACGGCCTCGTACACATGGAAAATATCCCGCGTCCCGGCGCGCATCACCGGGCCGCTGATCCAGCGGATCCGTGCCTCGCTCATGCCCCATCACTCATGTGCGGGTCGCTTTGCGGCTTGGGTGACAGCGCCAGGTACTGGGCGAGAAACTCGGACTCGATCTGCGCGCGCGACACCAGCAATCCTGCCGCTGTCGCGTCAAGGCAAGCACCCGAAGTCCTGATTCGGATGCCGGCGCGCACGGTGGGGTCGCACACCAGCTCGACTTCGCGCGCCGGCCCGCGATCCTCGCCAGCGGCGGAGAGCTTCGCGAGCGCGGTGCGTTCATCCTCTGTCCAGCCCTCGCCGTGCTCAATGCGCCAGGTGCGCTCGCTCAGCAGCCCCTGCGCCTGGCGGACGGCGGCCTGCAGCCAGGATTTGCGCCGCGCAGCGTCGGCCCAACGCGCGTCGAGCACACCAACGATGGCCGCCCACATGCTCGTCAAGAGCAGCCGCGTCGCCTGCTGTGCACGCTGCCGGACTTGGAGAGAGGCGCCCGCCTGTGCCTGCCGCAGCGTTTGCTCGGCATGCCTGCGCTCGCGCTTGATGGCCTCGCGAACATTGGCGAGGGCTTCTTTGCGCGCCGAGCGCTCGAGTTCGCGCGCTTGCAGCGCGGTGGACGCTTGCAACTCAGCACAGCGCCGGTCGCGATCGGCAGCGACCCGCAGCAGCAGGGCCTCGACCTGGGCGTCGAGAATGCTCCCCGGTCCGCCCGGGCCGGTCATCTCGGGTTGCCGTTCGCTCCCCTGCGTCCCCGGCTCGTTCACGCCGACACCCCGAGTGCGCGCCGGACCTCGAGCTCGACGTCCGGCGGCTCGTGTTGGCGCCGCAGATCGGCGATCACCAGCACGAGCGGCTTTTCAGCGAGCAACGCGGCGTCGAGTTCCGCCTGGGGAATGGCCGCCGCGTACTCTGCCGTAATCAGCAACAGATCCGCGCTGCGCAGCGCGTCGTGCCAGCAGTCCCGCAACAATTCAACCCCCGGCAGCAGCACTCGCGCGCCGATCAGGCGCCAGCCCAACGCGGTCACCTCATCGGCAATGAGCGCCAGTTCCACCTCACGCGATCCGGTTCAAAATGAGTATCGAAACGATCAGGCCGTAGATTGCGATGCCTTCGGCGAGACCGACCAGAACCAGAACGCGGCCGAATAAGTCGGGCTTCTCCGCCACCGCGCCAACCGCCGCGCTGCCGACCCGCGCGACGGCATAGCCGGCGCCAAGCGCGGCCAATCCCGTGGACAGCGCCGCACTCAGGAAGGCCCAACCCATGAACAGCGAGTCGGAGCGGATGCCGGCGGCAGCGGCGACCGATGTTTGCGCGCTCGAGGAGCGGGGCACGAGCAGCAACAAGGTCGCCCCTGCGCCCACGATCACCGCCAGCACCGCTGCTGCGCCAATCAACATGGATGCGGCACGGGTAGTCTGTTTCATGATGAAGTCCTCGGTGATGAATGCGGATCTGCCGCGGCGGCGGGCATGGGCAGCGGACGGAATGGGCGGCCCGAGCCGCGCAGGAAACGGATGAAGAACTCGAACAGCACGAGCCGTGTCGTTTGAATGCCGACCACCAAACCTTCGATGGCGATGATCACGGCGTTGCCGACGATGAGCACCAGCCACGCCGCCGGCCGTGCGCCCGCGGCCGCACCGAGACTACCGGCGAGGCCGACGACGGCGGAACCAAGCCCCGCGTGCGCGAGCGCAAAGGCGCCGACGCGAACGAATGAGACCGAATTGATGGCGAGTTGCAGCAGCGTCTCCAGCGATTCTCCGGCAGCAGCGCCGAGCTGGCTCAGCCGAATCGAAGATGCGAGCATGGCGCTGCCGAGCAGATACCAACCAAGCCCTGCCGCAACTGCCCACAATGCGCGTTTGTCGAAGGGCGCGCAGATCATCCCGACATAACACAGCACCAGTCCTGCGGAGTTGGACCACCACTGTGCGCCGCGACCGGACCAATGATGCTGCACGGCATCCAGAGCGAGGCCGAGGAGGATCACGCACGCGCCGAAGGCGAGACTCACTTCGAGCATGACCAGCGGTCGGTCGAGAGGGCGCAACCACAGCGCCGGCAGGATTTCATCCGTGGCAAACACGCTGCCGAACAAGAAGCCGAACAGCGCGGCGGCGATGCCGCCGGGAATCAGCAGCTCCGTGGCGGGAAAACGCCTGCGCAGCGCGGCGCCCAGCAGAAAGAGCACCACACCCTGCCCGACATCGGCAAACATGAACCCGAACATCAAGGGCGCGACGAAAGCGAGCAGACGACTCGGATCTGCCTCGCTGGCACCCGGCATGCCGAGCAGTCGCGAGAATAATTCGAACGGCTGCGCCCAGCGTGGATTGCGCAGTACCACCGGCTGCACCAACTCCTGTGGCGCGGCCGGGAAGCGCAATAGATAGTGAAGGCGTTCATGTTCAAACGCCGCCTGGAGCCGCCCGCCGACCAGATCGCTGGTCCAGCCCGTGATCCATGCGAAGTGCTCGGTGAAAGCCAGCGGCGGAACGTTCTGCACCAGCCATTCGATGAAGTCGAGATCAGCGAGCGCAGCGCCGAGGTCGTGGGCGCGATCGAATTCTGCGAGTCTCGACTCGAGCGCCTGGGATTCGGCTGCGGTGGCTGCGCTGCGCGTAGCGGTGTATGTCTGCGCTGCATTGCGCTCTGCGGGCAGCCCCGACGGCAACATGAATCGTCTCGCTTTGCGCACGCCGAGCGTATCGTCAAGAACGGCAATCTGCTCCACGGGGCCGACTGCGAGCATGTAGTTTTCCTCGCCGCGCGTGATCGTCTGCGCGAGCACGGACGGCGGCACTCCGAGCGCGCGCGGCGCGCCGGGGAGTACGTAGGCGCGGCTCGCCAGCACCGGACCGGCCTGCGCGAAGAGCTTCAGGTCCGGCAATTCACCGCCGGGCTGCGATAGCAGCCGCTCGAGGAGTTGCAGTTCCGAGCGCTCGTGCGCCAGTTTCTGCAGCCGCTCGATGAGCGGATCGGCATCGGCCGCCCAGGATCGCAGCTGCCGCAAGGCCGCTGCTGCAATTTCCTGCGGCTCCCGCGCTCGTTGGGCGAGTTGGCGCGACGGTTGCGGCCAGTATTCTCCATAGCGCCGCGCCGAGCGTTTGTACTCATCGACAGCGCCACGCAGCGCCGGCAACAGCACATCCGCGGACGTCTCGCTGTGGGTCTGCAGTTCCACCGCGCCCGTATCGGCCAGGCACTCGAGCGCCGCAGTCAGCTCGTCGCGCGCGATCAACAGCTCGAACCATTTCGCCATGGCGGGACGCAGTGCCATCAGTGGTGCTCCGTCTGACCCGCAGGGAATAGATAGCGACGCGCCAGCCCGCCGCGCAGGCGCTCGAGGTCGAGCGCGACCAGCCCAAGATGACAAAGCGTGACGATCGCCGTGCCTGCGGCAATGCGCAACAGGCGGTGGAATCGATGCGCTAACGCGCGGCGCAGCGGCTCGGCGCTGCCAACGGCACGCTTGAGATCCTCTTCATGCCCCTGCAGCGCCTCGAGCAACCGCTCGAGGAGAAGCTCGGCGCGCGCATCCAGTCGCGGTCGAAGCGCGTGCCAGTGAGCGCTCCAGGCCGCGAGCGCCGAATTCCGACCGGCCAGTGCGGAGGCCAAGGGAACGAGTGCGGTGTTGGCAAGCGCCGCGGCCCGCTCCGCGGGCGTGCCGGGCGCGAGCGGGCCGTACACCGGATCCGCCAACATCCAAGCAGGCGCAGGATTGGGACGCGCGAGTTGCGCCATCAGGCTCAATCCCGGCAACCAGGCGAGCCATGCGAGCCACGCTTGGAAGGCCACCGGATGCCAGCCCGCAACCGCGTCGACATAGCGCTGCCACTGCGCCCTCAACACGCGCTCAAATGTATGACAATCGTGCGTCGTATCGAAAGAGCTCACCCAATCAGAAAGCGTCGTCGAGCGCACTGCCGCCAGATACAGACCGAGATCGCGGTTCGCCTCCAGGCGACGCCAATCGGGCTCGTCGAGACGCTGACCGTGACGAGCATGGACTCGAGCCAAGGCGTAGTCCAAATTGCCCTCGATCGGCATGCCCTTCAGATCTCGTCCTCAGCGGCGCCCGTGATGCGCTCGACCAATCTCTCGAGCGCTGCGTGCAGACGCGCGTCCTCCGCACCCTGCACAGCAGGTGGGTCCGAAGCTTCCCGCGCCCGTCCCAGTATTTGCGCAGTTTGCCGCTCGAGCGAACGGGTGACCCGCAAATGTAACGCCATGATGCGATCGCGCGCACGCTCGAGAATCATCCGCCGCCGCTGCCGGGCCTGCTCCAGCAGCGCATGCGTGTTTCGTTCGCAATCGGCAATGGCAGACTGCGCGGCGAGTTCTGCTTCGAGTACGCGATTCATGGCGCCCACAACTCGTGCATCGTATGGTAAGTCCATGGCCCATCATCCGCCCGGGTAGGCTGAGGTGTCGATATGTAGCAATGCTTACCGCGCTGCGGTGACACCGTATGGACGTTATTGGTGATTGCAATCCTGCTCGAACGCGTACTCTAATGACGGCATGGCCACGAGCGACGACCCGCAGCAGATCTCCCCATCGGAGTTGCTGACGCCGACGGCGTTTGCGCACCCCGTGACGCGGCTCGAGCTGCGCGAGACCAATATCTCCTGGCTGGTTCTTACCGGCCCATTCGCCTATAAGATCAAGAAGTGCATGCGGTTGGACTTTTTGGACCAGTCGACATTGCAGCTTCGGCACCACCTGTGCGAGGAGGAATTGCGGCTCAACCGGCGCCTGGCGGCCGACCTCTATCTCGACGTCAACGGCATCACTCGGGAAGGGGGCGCGCTGCGCATCGGCGGCCCCGGTCGCGTCGTCGAATACGCCGTGCGTATGAAGCAGTTCGATTCCGCACTCGAACTCGCGGCGCTGCTCGACGGCGCCCAAGTGACTCGTGAAGAGATCGACGGCCTCGCGGAGCGGCTCGCCGAATTCCACGCGAGTGCGCCGAGCACGTCGCGCGAGCAGGATTTCCAGCACACCGACGACCTGCATGCCGCGGTGCTCGGTAATTTGGCCATCCTTCTGTCCCACCTCGACGGCGTACCGGCGCTGCCGGACATGGGTTCGTTGATCGACTGGACCCATGACCGTCTTCGCGATTCGACGGCATTGCTGCGCGCGCGCGAACAATCGGGCTTCATCCGCGAATGCCACGGCGATCTGCACGCGGGCAATATCGTGCGGTGGAGCGGCCGGCTGGTGCCTTTCGACTGTTTGGAATTCAACCCGAAACTCCGCTGGATCGACGTCATGAACGACGTCGCTTTTCTCGTGATGGACTTGACGGCGCATCAGCGCAGGGATCTTGCCTGGTCGTTTCTCAATACGTACCTCGCGCGGAGCGGAGATTACGCGGGAGTTCGGTTGCTGCTGTTTTACGCGGTGTACCGCGCGCTGGTGCGGGCGATGGTGGACAGTCTGCAGGCGCAGCACGGTCCGGAACACCGGGAACGGGCACTGAGGCGTCTGCGCATGAGAGTGAGCACGGCTGTGGAGTTCATGCACCGGCCGCCGCCGACGCTTTTCATCATGCACGGCCCGTCGGGGTCGGGAAAGTCCTGGTTCAGTGAACGTCTCGCGGAAAACTTAGCCGCGGTGCGCATCCGTTCCGACGTGGAGCGAAAACGGCTCGCGGGCGTCGGCAGCGCGGATCCCGGCGCCGCCGATCCCGGCGCAAGCGGCTACGAGCAGGGGAAGTATTCGCCGAAATTCAGTCGGCGCACGTATTTGCGCCTCGTCGAGTGCGCGCATGCCTGTCTCGCCGGCGGCCTCGACGCGATCGTCGACGCTGCGTTTCTGTACGCGGAGGATCGCCGGCTGTTCCGCGACTTGGCCGCGCGCCACGGCGTTCGGTTCATCGTCTTGTCGTGCACCGCCCCCCCGGACGTACTCATGCGGCGCGTTGCTGAACGCCAAGAGCGGCAGGCGGACCCATCAGAGGCGGGGGTCGACGTACTCGCACGACAACTGCAGCGCCTCGAGCCCATCGACCCCGGCGAGAACGCGCAGACGATCACCATCGACACCGCACACCCCGATGCGTTGCAAAACGCTCTCGGCACCATCGCCCATTTCGCGCTCGCGCCGCCGACTCGAGCGCCGCGTCCCGCCCGCCACTAACGACCGGCACCCTTCAGGCGACGGCTTTTTTCGGTGCTTTTGCAGCGGCCTTCGATTCTTTCGACGTGTCGTGCACCAGGAGCACCGGAACGGGCGACTCGCGCACGACCCCTTCTGCATCACTGCCCAAGGCGAGCCGTCGCAGGCCGCGGCGGCCGTGCGTTCCCATGACGATCAGGTCCGCCGGCCATTCCTTCGCATGCGCGACGATCAAGTCGGCGGCCGGACCGCCAATGGCCTCGAGCAGCACACTGTCGACCTGAACGCCCTGTTGACGCGCGTACGCCTCGGCCTGCTGGATGATCTTCTTGCCGCCCTCCCGCAGCGAATCGATCAGGTTTGTTCCGTACAAACCCGCGCCGTAGGAATAGTCCAGGACGAATTCATTCACGATGTGAAACAGGCGAAGTTGGCTGCCTTGCGTCTTGCCCAGTTTGATCGCCTCGGTCAAGCCGAGCATGGCCGTTTCGCTGCCGTCGATCGGAACCAATATTCTTTGATACATGTTCGTGCCCTCCCGATGAGCCGGTGAGGATACCGCCCCCACCGTTGCGGCCATATTAAGGCCTCGTGACCCGCTTGAACCTTCGGAGTTCCCGCCGCCTCCTGCGGCTTCCGCGTAGCGCGAGGCTGGACATTTCGGGTTGTCCTCATTGCCCACGTAGCGCAGGCCGGGGCATTGTGCGGCCCATACCGCGGTTGATTGAAGGACCCACACCCTCGATGCGTGGAATATTGCATATCGCCTACAAGCTGCTGGTCAACGACCGCGCAAAGTACGCCGCCCTGCTCGTCGGGATTACGTTCGCCGTCTTCTTGATGATCGAGATGACCTCGCTATTCGCCGGCATTCTGGCTCGTTCCTCCGCCACCGTCCTCAATATCGGCGCCTCGATCTGGGTGATGGACCCGGCGATCCAAACGGTCGCCAATACCATCCCGCTGCCGGACTACGTCCTCGACGAGGTCAGGAGCATTCCGGGCGTCAAGTATGCGGTGCCCCTGTATTCCGGCGCAGCGCTCTTGAAGCTGCGCGATGGGACCTACCAGGCCGCCAATGTGGTCGGGCTCGACGATACCAGTCTCTTCGGCAGGCCGACGCTGCTCAGCGGCGCGATAGAGGATATTTACGGCGAGAACGCGTTCATCGCCATCAAGGATTCGGAATTCTACAAGCTCCAAAACCCCAAGATCGGCGCCGAATTCGAACTCAACGACCATCGCGGCGTGATCGTCGGCATCGCACATGTCGCCTCGAGCGGGCTGTTCGGCGTGCCGACGCTCTATACGACGTACAACCGCGCGCTGCAGTACATTCCGAACACGCGCTTCACCATCTCCTACCTTCTGGTCGAACCCAAATCGGCGGCCGACGTCGCCTCCATCAAGCAGCAGGTGACCAAAGCGGGATATCTCGCGCTCACCAAGGACGAATTCATTCAGAAGATCTCGAATTTCTACAAGTATCAGACCGGCATCGGCACCAACATGCTGATCATGACCGTCATCAGTTTCATCATCGGTCTGTCGATCTCGGGACAGACCTTTTATACGTTCGTGATCGAAAACCTCGAGAAGTTCGGCGCACTCAAGGCGATCGGCGCCAAGGGCCGCGAGCTCGTCCTCATGATTCTGTTTCAAGCATCGTTCGTCGCCTTGACCGGTTATGGAATCGGGGTCGGGCTGTGCACGTGCATCATCTGGCTGGCGCGTCTCTATCTGCCCGACTATGCGGCGATCGTCACTTTCGGCAATCTCTTGTTGGCGTTCATCATGGTGGTCGTCATTGCGGCGATCTCGAGCTACGTCGGCGTACGCAAGGTGCTGCGCATCGAACCCTTCGACATCTTCAGGGGCTAGCCGTGGCGACGACCGCAATCGAGGCCACCGTCCTCAACAAATGGTTCGGTGAAGGCGATGCCAAGACCCACGCCGTGAAGGACGTGAGCTTCGAAGCCTATTTCGGCGAAATCCTCTACGTCGTCGGTCCGTCGGGCAGCGGCAAGACGACCATGCTCAGCATCATTTCGGGAATCCTCCGGCCCAACAGCGGAAATGTGAGGATCGAGGGCACCGACATCTGGGCTCTCAGCAACGATGCGCTCGCCGAGTTCCGGCTGCACAAGATCGGCTTCGTGTTCCAGGATTTCCATCTCTTTCCGCGGCTCACCACGGCGGAGAATGTGGCGATACCGCTCATTCTGCAAAAGCGCGACTGGGATGCGGCACTCAAAGAGGCCGAAGTGGATCTGGAGATCGTGGGACTGAAGGACCGGGCGAGCCTGCCCCCGGTGAAGCTGAGCGGCGGCGAACAGCAGCGCGTGGCGATCGCCCGAGCCATCGTCAGCCGTCCGGACATTCTGATCTTGGACGAACCAACCGCCTCGCTCGACGGCGATACCGGCCGTAACATCGTGAAATTCGTGCGTGAGCACATTTTGTCGGACCGGCGCTGCATCGTCATCGTGACCCATGACAGCCGCATCTACGAGTTTGCGGACCGTATCGTGAAGATGGAGGACGGCAGGATGATGGGTATCGAGAAGGGGACATTGGATGCGCAGTAAACTCATCTTCATCGTCTCCGGCATCGGCCTGACTCTCGCGCTCATAAGCGCCTATCTCGTGGGCCAGCAGCCCAAAGCGCTGCCGCCGGCGTTCAATCCGGCCGCCAATCCGTATGCGAAAGGCATCTACGCGCAAGGCATCATCGAGAGTGTCCAGGCGCACGGCGAGAACATCAACATCTATCCGGAAGTCTCCGGACCGATCACCGAGGTGCTGGTCGAGGAAGGAGCCCGCGTTCACAAGGGCGACGCGCTGCTGCGAATCGACGATTCCGTGCAGCGCGCGACCGTCGAGGCACAGCAGTCGCAGGCCGAGGCGGCGCGAACCCTGCTCGCGGAGCTCAAGGCGGAGCCGCGGCGGGAGAATCTCGAGGTGGCGGCGGCGCAGGTGGAGAACGCCAAGGCCACGCTCAAGAACGCAGAGGACCAGCTCGCCAAGCAGGAGCGCTCCTACGGCATCGAGCCGAAGTCCGTGAGCCGCGACGCATTGGACAATGTGAGAAATGCGCGAAAGATAGCCGCCACCAACTTGCAGATCGTCGAGAAGCAGTACGCCCTGACCAAGGCCGGCGCCTGGAGCTACGACGTTCAAAATCAGGAGAAGCAGTACATCGCGCTCTCCAAGAGCGCGGCCTCCTCCGCCGCACTGCTCGCCAAATACACGCTGCGGGCCCCGTCGGACGGCGTGGTGCGATCGATTCAGGCCACCGTCGGCAGCTATGTGTCCTCGCAAGGCGCCTACGACAGCTACACGCAGGGAATGAATCCGCTCATCGTGATGGGCGCACCGGACGATCAGCTGCAGGTGCGCGCATACATCGACGAAATATTGATCGACCGTCTGGCCGATCCCGCCAAACTCAGTGCGGAGCTGTTCATCCGCGGCACCGACAAGCACGTGGCGCTGAGGTTCGTGCGCGTGCAGCCCTTCGTGTCGCCCAAGATCGAGCTCTCGAATCAGAGACAGGAACGGGTCGATGTCCGCGTACTTCCCGTCATCTTCCGCTTTGCGAGCCCCAAGAGCCTCAACGTCTATCCCGGGGAACTGGTCGATGTCTACGTCAGCGCGAATTAGCACCATCGCTTTGCTGGCGTGTGCGTTGTCGAGCTGTGCCGTGGGGCCGACGTTTCATCGTCCGAAGCCACCGTCCGTGACTCACTATTCGAACGGCACGGATCCCGCCGCAACGCCGCCGGCGCACGGCGCCGCGCAGCAATTCAACCGCGGCGCCGCCGTGGCGGCCGACTGGTGGCAGCTGTTTCGCTCGCCGCAGGTCGATGCCGTGATCACGGAGGCAATCGACCACAATCCAGGTCTGGATGCCGCGCGCGCAAACCTGCGGGCGAGCCAAAACGGTTTGCGCGCCGGCTATGGCATTTTCTATCCGGCGATCGACGCCGAGGCCGGCGCCGCCCGCGAACGCTTCAGCCCCACCGCGTTCGGCCAGAAGACCCCATCGAGCATTTTCAACCTGTTCACGCTCTCCGCATCCGTGAGCTACGCGCTCGATGTCTTCGGCGGTCAGCGACGTCTGGTCGAAGGACTGCGCGCCCAAGTCGATGTGGCTCAGGCGAATGAACGGGCGACCTACCTTGCATTGGCGGCCAACATCGTCAATACCGTGGTTGCCGGCGCGGCTTACCGCGCCGAGATCGAAGCGACGCAACAACTGATCGAGCTGCAAAAGCAGCAGGTCGGGATCGCCAACGTTCAGGCGGAGGTCGGAACCGTTCCGTACTCGAACGTCCTTGCGCTGCGCAGCCAGCTGGCCGCCAACGAAGCGTCAATTCCGCAGCTCGAACAGAAGCTCGTGCAAAGCGACGATCTACTCGCGGCGCTCGCCGGCCACACGCCGGCCGAGTGGCAAGTCCCGGCGGTGCGCCTGGAGGATCTCACCTTGCCCGCCGACCTGCCCGTCAGCCTGCCGTCCGATCTCGTGCATCAACGGCCCGATATCCTGGCGGCGGAAGCGACGGCCCACGCGGCGAGTGCCAACATTGGTGTCGCGACGGCTGCGCTGCTGCCGAGCGTCACGTTGAGCGGCAGCATCGAAAATGCGGCGAACACGACGGGGAATGTATTTTCATCGAATGGCAGGGCGTGGAGCATCGGGGCGAACGCGACTGCGCCGCTGTTCGAAGGAGGAACACTATGGTACCGGCGCAAAGCGGCGATCGACGATTACAACCAGGCCATGTCCCTCTACCGGCAGACGGTGCTCGGCGCGTTCGAGCAGGTCGCAGATACGTTGCGCGCGCTCGATCACGATGCCTCGGCCCTGTCGGCGGAGGATGAGGCGCTGTCGAGCGCTGCGGAGGCACTGCGCCTGGTGCAAGCCAATTATGAGGCGGGCATCGCGACGTACCTCGACGTTCTGCTCGCCGACACGCAATACCATCAGACAAAAATCGCCGATCTACAGTTGATCGCCGTCCGCTATCAGGACACGGTCGCACTATTTGCCGCGCTCGGCGGCGGGTGGTGGAACGTCCAGCACAAGATCGCGCGACTCGCTCCGTGACCCCTTTAAGCGGCGAGCAACGATCGCAGCAGGGCGAGGAGTTCCTCCGCCTTGATCGGCTTGCTGGTGATCCGCAGGTAGGGATCGCGGGGCAGTTGCTTGATGGCCGAGGACGTATCGCCGGTGGTGAGAACCGCGCGTAACGAAACTCCGAGGATCTCGCGCAGGGTAGCGATCACCTGCGTGCCGGTTTCTCCGTCATTCAAATGGTAATCGCTGATCAACAGATCCACGCCGCGCCCCGCCTGCACGTGCTGCAGCGCGTCTTTGAGCGAGGCGACCGCGGTGACGTCATAACCTTCCAAGTCGAGCAACAAAGCCGTGGCGCGCCGTACGGAAGGGTTGTCCTCCACCAGCAGCACACGCGCGGCGCCGATTTGACTTGGGATCGGGACCGGCGATCCCGCAGCCGCTCGCTGGATCGCCTCGCGGACGTTGCTCGCCGGCAGCAGCAGTGAGAACGCCGATCCCTGGCCCACTTCGGAGCGCACGTCGAGCTGCAAAGTGAGCAGCTTCACCAGCCGCTGCACGATCGCGAGCCCGAGACCATAGCCGTCGCGCGAGCTGTTGGTCGGTACGCCCACCTGGTAGAACTCATCGTAGATGTAGGGGAGCTGCTCGGGGGCAATGCCGACGCCCGTATCGACAACCTCGATCCGCACCAAGGCCGCCTCGTGCAGGCAGCGCAATCGCACCCAGCCCTCGCGGGTATACTTGATGGCGTTCGACAGCAGGTTCCTCAGGATCTGCTCCACCAACGACGGATCGCTGTACACGGTATCGTCGCACTCTTCGATTTCGAGCCGCAGCCCTTTATTCGCCGCGATGCTCGCGAATTCCACGCGCAGCTCGGCGAAAATGGCAGCCACCGTGAAATCGGTCGGCTCCGGCCGGATCGCTCCGGACTCGAGTTTGCTGATGTCGAGCAAGGCATTGAGTAGTCTCGACATCGCATTGATGGCCTGGCCCTGCTGCGACAACGCTTCGAGGGCGATCGGATCGCTGATGAGCCGTCGCAGGGTGCCCGTCAGGAATTCCAGGGTCTGCAGCGGCTGCCGCAAATCGTGGCTGGCCGTGGCGAGAAACCGGCTCTTGCCCTGATTGGCGCGGTCGGCACTGTCGCGCGCTTGATCGGCGAGCTCGCGCGCGGCGTCGGCCGCCTCGCGTGCCACGATCAGCTCGGCCTGCGCCTGCTTACGGTCGGTCGCATCGCGAATGGCCGCGGCAACCAGCGTGCGGCCCGCATCCTCGATGGGACTCAAGCTGATTTCGACCGGAAACTCCGTGCCGTTCTGCCGCCGCCCATACAGGTCGAGCCCCGCTCCCATCGGGCGCACCCGCACATTTGAGACGTAAGCTTCTCGATGTCCCACGTGCCGCGCGCGAAAGCGCTCCGGCAGCAGCACCTCGATTCGCTGGCCGATGATTTCGTCGTGCGGATAGCCGAACAGTGCCGCGACTTGCCGGTTGGTGAACTGAATGACGCCCGCGGCATCGATGATGATCATCGCATCCGGCGCAGCATCGAGGGCGCTGCGGGCGAGATCAGGCGGCGTGGTACGCATTGCCGGATTTCCTCGAGGGAAGCACTGGTACGTCAGTCATGCGTAGCATCGAATCTAAAGCAACCCGCGGACAATAGATAGCCCGTCAGCCGGTACGCCCTCCTCCCGCTAGGTGTCCTACCGTACAGAGCGGCCACGCGAGATGCCCTACCCTATTCGCCGCGATCCACGCACCGTCAAGAATTGTCAAAAGAGGATGTGACTGTGTCTCCCACCACCGCCACCCCGCTGCGGAACGGCATCCTCGCGCACCTCCTGGGCTCGGGATACAGCCGCCTTCGGCCCCGCCTCGAGCACGTGGTATTGAAGCACGGCGCAACTCTCTACCGGGCGGATCAGCAGATCGAGTACGTCTTCTTTCCCGAAGACGCCGTGGTCGCCATGGTCGACAGCCTCCATGATCGCCGCACCGTCGAAGTCGGCGTCATCGGCCACGAAGGAATGGTCGGCATCAATATCTTCCTGGGCGGTATCGTCACTCCCGATAAGGCCGTCGTACAACTCGCCGGTGGTGCAGTACGCATGAAGGTGCGAGATTTCCGCAAGGAGCTGAGCTTTGGCAGCCCGCTGCAGCGGTTGCTTCTGGTCTATGCGCGAACGTTCCTCTCCGTGATCAGCCAATCGGTCGCGTGCAGCCAACATCACACCATCGAGCAGCGCCTGCCGCGCCTGCTGCTGACCATGAACGATTATGCAGGCTCAAAGGAGTTTCCGATGACTCAAGCAGGCATCGCCACCCTGTTGGGCGTGCGTCGCGCCGGTGTTGCCGAGGCTGCCCGACGACTTCAGGACGCCCACTTTATCCGGTACCGACGCGGCCGAATCAACGTGCTCGACTACCCCGGTTTGGTCAAGAAATCCTGCGAGTGCTATCGGTTCATCGGTAAGCAGTACAAGAAGCTGCACGCCGAATTGCCGCGATTGTTGTCCCGAAACTAATTCCCCGCGCCCAAGTTTGATACGGCGCTCGGGCGCGATAGCGTACGCAGCTGCCTCATTTCTCCGTATGATCCGTCCATGGACGCTCCAGGCGCGGCGAATTTGGATCTGCTGAAGCGGGTTGCGCGCCAGGCGATGCTCGATCGCGGCTTGTTGCCGGAATTCTCCGCGGCCGCCTTGGATCAGGCGCGTTCCATCACGGCACCGGCGGTGCCGGCGGTACCGCAACTGCGGGATCTGCGCTCCTTGCTCTGGGCATCGATCGACAATGACGAATCGCGGGACCTCGATCAGCTCTCCGTTGCCGAACCGCTGGCAGACGGTGCGGTCAAGGTCTTGGTGGCCATTGCGGACGTCGACGCCCTCATCCAACGAGGTTCGGCGATCGACGACCATGCCCGCAGCAACACCACTTCGGTTTACACCGTACCGCAGGTGTTTCCGATGCTGCCCGAAAAGCTCTCCACCGACCTCACATCGCTGGTGCAGGACGAAGATCGTCTCGCCATCGTCATCGAGATGACGGTGCAATCCGGCGGAGCCTTGAGCGCGTCGGACCTGTACCGCGCCGTCGTGCGAAATCGGGCGAAGCTCGCCTACAATGGCATCGGTGCGTGGTTGACCGACAGCGCGCCCGCACCCGCGCGGCTCGCAGCCGTTCCCGGGCTCGATCGGCAACTGCGCATCCAAGATCAGGTCGCGCAGGCGCTGCGCGCCGTGCGGCATGATTGCGGAGCATTGACCCTGGAAACGATCGAGGCGCGGCCGGTGTTCGACGGTGAGACCCTCAGCGACCTGCGACCGAATGTCAAAAATAGGGCCGAGGAACTCATCGAGGACTTCATGATCGCGGCAAACGGGGTGACCGCGCGCTACCTGGCGAGTCAGGGAGTACCCTCGCTGCGCCGCGTGCTGCGCTCGCCCAAGAACTGGGGCCGCATCGTCGCCCTGGCAGCGGACTTCGGCGAGAACCTGCCGCCGGCGCCTTCTGCACTCGCCCTGAATCAGTTCCTCGCCAAGCGGCGCCACGCCGATCCTGAGCGCTTCGCCGATCTGTCGCTGTGTGTCATCAAACTGCTGGGGAGGGGTGAGTACGTCGTGGATCTGCCAGGCGATGTGCCGCCGGGACATTTCGGTCTCGCCGTCGCCGACTACACCCATTCCACCGCACCCAACCGACGCTTTCCGGACCTCGTGACGCAGCGCCTCCTCAAGGCAGCGCTGACGGGGCGGGCCCGCGACTATTCCGCGGACGAATTGCAGGCACTAGCCGCGCACTGCACCGCGCAGGAGGACAATGCCGCCAAAGTGGAACGGCAGGTGAGCAAGTCGGCGGCGGCGCTGCTGTTGGCCTCGCGCATCGGGCAGCGCTTCGATGCCATCGTCACCGGCGCGGCGGACAAGGGCACTTGGGTGCGGATCTCTTCGCCCACGGTCGAGGGTCGGGTCGTGCAGGGATTCAAGAGTCTGCAGGTGGGCGATCGGGTGCAGGTCAAGCTGCTGCGAACGAATGTCGAGCGCGGCTTCATCGATTTCGAGCTCGTGCAATAACCAATGCCGTCCAAAGATCCACACCCCCGCTCGCCCGCACTCGCCTACGAAGACGAGAACTTCCTCCAAAGCGAGGACGGTCGGCCGGTGCGCATTCTCGCCGAGTACCTGGAGCCGCTGCACCGCTTTCGCCGTGCCAACATTCGCGACACTATCGTCTTTTTCGGCTCCGCGCGGCTGTCGAGCACCGGGCCGCTCGGCCGCTACTACCAGGAGGCGCGCGAACTGGCCCGCCTGCTCACCGTGTGGTCGAAGAGCCTCGCATCGCACACTCATCGCTATGTGATTTGTTCGGGCGGCGGCGGTGGAATCATGGAGGCCGCCAATCGCGGCGCCGCGGATGCCGGCGGCCGATCGATCGGACTGAATATCAGTCTGCCGCATGAGCAGCGGCCGAATCGGTACATCACGCGCGAGCTGTCGTTCGAGTTCCGTTATTTCTTCATGCGCAAGCTGTGGTTCGCCCATTTGGCGCGGGCGTTGGTGGTGTTTCCCGGCGGCTTCGGCACGATCGACGAGCTCAGCGAGATCCTGACCCTGGCGCAAACGCGCAAATTCGAGCGCCCGATTCCGGTGATTCTCTACGGCGCCGCTTATTGGCGCGAGATCATCAATTTCGAGGCCTTGGTGAGGCATGGCATGATCGACCGCAAAGACCTCGACCTGTTTCAGTACGCGGAGGACCCGGCGGGCGCGTGCGCGCTGCTGCAAAGCAGCCTGCAAGGGGAGCCCGAAAAGGCCGGGCCGTCCTTCGCCCATTCGCGAACCCGGGAATCGGGCAACCGCTGACCGCAGGCCGAATACGCACTTCCCCGCATTCCACGCGGTGCCGCCACGGTGCACTGTTCCTCCGTAGCGAGCTCAGCAGGAGGGGAAGAACATGAAGATCGATGTCGGCGCGCCGAGAATCGGCCAGTGGTATACGCACCTCGACAAGGGCGAGCCCTTTCTCGTGACCGGATATGACGAGAAGTCACGCACGATCGAGATCCAGGACATCACCGGCGACCTCGATGAGATCGACGAAGAGTCGTGGGCCGTTCTGCCGCTCGAGCACGCGGAACCGCCGGAGGATTGGACCGGTTCGACGAAGGATGGCGCCGTCGATGACGCGGAAGGATTGTTTACCCCGCTCGAAAGGATGCTGCAGGAGCGGGAGTGACCTTCGGCACCGTTGCTGGGCGAATGCCGTCGCGGACAGCATCAGCACGGCAACCACTCGAAGAGAAAATCTTCATCAAGTGCCGCTGATCTCGATATGGTAGTCGGCGCCGGCCCACCGGTCGTCCGCCGAGTACCGAAAGGTGAAATCGACTTTCTGCCCCGCCGTCAATCGCGAGGTGTCGATGACGAGCACGTGCAGGCCCAAGCTGTTCGGCGTGGTGATGCGCTCCTCGATGTTCTGCCACCCACCGACTCCCCACCGCACGCTCGCCGCGGCGCGCAGCGCGATGAGGAGCGATGTTCCGGCGGCGAGCTCGCTGATCGGGGCATGTTCGGACCAAATCGCGCGAGTGGCCTTGCTGCGCTCGCCGTGATAGCGCTGCCACACGGCGGCCGGCCGGTCGAACGCGCGACCGAGGGCGCGCGAAGCGGCGAGCTTGAGATATTCGGCATGCGTCCACGCGAGCGGCATGGCGGATCCGGTCGGACGCCCGGGCTCGAGACCCCGCTGCGGGATGGGCGGCCCATCCCAGACCTGCTCGGGCAGCATGCCCCCCGGCGAGGCCATGCGCGCCATCGCCTCGAGGAGCGGCAGCGGATCCTTGCCGCAGGCGATTTCGTAGTGGCCGCGTTCACCCGTGAGCAGCGGCCACGGCCGTCCGCGCCCCACCCCGTCGTATGCGCTGCCGTCATCGTGTTCGCCGTAGCCGTCATCGTAATAGCGGCGCCAACAGGGCCCGTAGGGCGTGTCGACTTTCAGCAAGGCATCGGCCAACCGAACGCTGCCGAGGATGAGCGGATCGTCCCAGCGACGCAGCCCAAAACGAACCAGCTGCAGAAAATCGACACCGAACTGCGCAGCCGCCGGCAGCGCCGGGTCCAGCGCCTGATTCTTGATCGACAGCACGCGGCTCATTGCACCGCGATCATTGATGGCCTGCGAGGGAGCCACGCGCACGTAGTAGCCGGGAATGGCGTACTGTTTCGTCAGGGGTGTATCGCGTACCGCGGTCCAGTCCTCGAGCCGTGAGTTCCAATAATCCGCAACCGCCAATGCCAGCTCGCGCGCATCGGCCGGCAGATACTTGGCTCCGCTCACCAGGGCGGCAATACACACGGCCAGTGTGAAGGTATTGATACCCGCGCTTTCCTCCCACCGGTCCTGATCGCTCGCCGGACCGCTGCAGACGATGAATGACAATGCGCGCAGCACCATGTCCGCCACCTCGGTTCCCGCAAGCGCATCGCGCTCATCGAGCGAGGCGGCGAGCAGCACCGGCAGCGCGGTCTCATCGAGCTGGATGCCCATCCAATAGGGTTTGCCTCCCAGCCATTGGTTCTGGTTCCAGTGCCCGTCCGCGAGCTGAGTGGCGCAAAGGTAGCGCAGCGTGTTGCCCGCTTCGCGTTCGGCGCCGACGGCAAGCAGCGCGCCGGCGCACTCCACGAGGTCGCGTGGCCAGACGAGATGATAGCCCTCGCGTTCCTCTTTGGTGTTGCCCCAAGGAATGCTCAGGCTCGCCACCATCGCCCCCGGGTAGGTCTTGTCCTGATGCGTCCGCAACACCATGGTGGAAATGTGAAACTGCCGCGCGCACAACGCCGGCAATGTGCTCACGTATTCCAGCGGCACCCGTGACCTCGAGTACCACTCGGTCCAGTTGGCGACAAGCCGGTCGCGCGTGTGATCGAAGGGCTCGAACAGCGCGGTCAGTGCCAAGGTGGCGGCCGACTCCGTACTGCTGCCGAAGGCGAGCGCCAGCAGCGAGGAGCGGGGCAGTTCCCCCAACAGGGCGACGTTGCCGGGGCCGGCCGAGGCGTACTCCCAGCTCATCGCGCCGTGCCGGGCAAAGTCCTGCCACCCGTCGTTCACACCCACGAATCCCGCGCTGGCGCGCCCGAATGCGTCGCGCTGGCGGTCACAGGCTGCAGCGAGCGCCAGCGCGTACGGTCCCTGCTGCGCCCAGAGCACGCGGCGCCCACCGTAGTCCACGACCTCCGCACGATTGCCCATGCCCGTCCCGCCCAGATGCGGCGAGAGCAACGCATAGGGGCGCAGCTGCTCATCGCCGGTGAGCACCACTTCGATCAAGAGCGCATCGCGCTCCACCGTCGGTACGACGCGCAGCGTCAGTTCGAAGCGCTCGTGCCGATGCACGATGCGAACGGCGGGGATGCCCGGGGTGATGAGTTCCACCGAGTATTGCCAAAGCCGCTTGACTTCGACCCAGAACCCGCGCCCGTCGGCCACTAAAAAGCCCAAATCGCGGATTTGCGGAATATCGACGCGCGGGTAGTACACCTCATTGACGATACCGCCGCCGATCGTGAACCAGAGCCGAGTCGTCCCGAGCGAGCAACCGACCATTTCCTTGTTGCTGCTCGACCAGGTCGGCGGTATCCCGGGGCCGCCCGGAGCCGCCCCGCCGGTCGGCATTGTTCCGGAGGCGGTAGTCACGTCCACGATTGTTTCTCAATACCGCGCAGAAGTCGATCCAGCGGCGGCTCATCGAAAAAAAGTTCACGGATTTCCTCTTGCATTGCCGGTGGTTGGGAGGTCAAATCCGAGAGGCGGCAGGCCACACTGCGTGAGGTACTCCCATGCTCACGGTACCCGGCTATTCGACCAAGGGGATTCCGCTCATACCCGCCGCGATGCGGCCGAACAGCGTGGAGACGACGTGCGCCACGATGCTGTTTGGCGATTTGCACGGGTACGATGTGCTGGTCGAGCTGCTGCCGCCCGCCCATGTCGTACCGCTGCTGCGGGAGTTCTTCGCCGTCATCACGAGCGCGGTGCTGGAACGGGGCGGGCAAATTTTTCAAATCGCCGAGGCTGACGTGCTCGCCGGATTCGGCGTCGGAGATGCGCGCCACACACAGATCCACGAAGCCCTGAACGCGGCACGCGCCATTCAGCAACGTTTTGAGCCGATCCGAGCGTGCTGGCAACACCGCTACTCCATCGACGCCGGCATCGGCATTGGCATTCATCGCGGTGAGGTGGCGATCGGGATATTCGGCCCGGGAGAGCATGAGGCGCTGACTTTGGTGGGCGATGCCGCCAACGTCGCTGCCCAGCTGTGCAGGCGGGCGCGTGCCGGGGAGGTATTGCTGAGCGCCGCGGTCCATCTTCCGCCAAAGGTGACGGGTGGCGCGAGCGATCCCGAACTCTTGCACCTGCCTGGCTTGCGCTTGCACGGGCGCAGCGCCCCGCTCGATGTATGGTGCGCACCGGCCGCCGGCCGTCTGCGGATGCGTCCTGCCGCCCGCTCCTCGCCGGACCACTAGCTAGCTGGCGCCTCGGGCGCCTAGCGCTGCCACAAGATGCTCGCGGCCTCGAGCGGCACACGGATGTCGGGGTGGGCGGGAATGATACGGGCCGTGTAATCGGCGGCCGCGCGAGTTGCCGGTACGCTTGCGATGAAGAGTTGCATGCCGGGCCCGTCGGACTGGCCTTCGAGGCGCCTCATCGGCTGACGAAACGGCGGCCCATCCCCCGCGGCGTCCGCATACACCTCAACGCACACCATCACCGCCGACAGCGTGCCGAAATCGATCTCCACGGTAACGTGGTGTCGGTCGCCGCGCGTATCGGTCTTGGCGTGACCGAATCGCATCGTATGCCAGCCCTGCTCGATGGTGCTCCGCCAGGCGCTGATCTCCACGCCCACGGCCGCGCTGTTCTGCGCCCGCCTGCGGTAGGCGGCGGCGGCCGGCAGATAGGCATTCTCCACGTACTCGCGGACGCTGCGATTCGCGGAATAAATCGGCGTCAAGCTCGCCATGCTTTCACGCACACGAGCCAGCCACGCGCGCGGGATATGGCCGGCGTCACGCGAATAGAATTCCGGAATCACTTCCCGTTCCAGGAGATCGTAGAGTTGCGCGGCCTCGACCGCATCGTGCGCCGCGTCGCCGTCGTGCTCGAGGCCATCGCCCAAGGCCCAGCCGACGCTCGGCGCATACGCTTCGGCCCACCAGCCGTCGAGTTCCGACAAATTGAGTCCACCGTTCACGAGGACCTTCATGCCGCTGGTCCCGCACGCTTCCCACGGGCGCTGCGGCGTATTGATCCACACGTCCACGCCTTCCACCAACCGCTCGGTCATGAGCATGTCATAGTCGCCGAGGAAGATGGCGTGAGGGCGTACCTCGTAACGGCGCACGAACTGCACCCAGTCGCGAACCAACGCTTGGCCGGGAAGATCGGCGGGATGCGCTTTGCCGGCGAGAATGAGCTGCACCGGGCGCTCGGGGTTGGTGAGGAGTCGAACGAGGCGCTCTGGATCGCGAAGCAGGAGATTCGGACGCTTGTAGGTTGCGAATCTGCGCGCGAAGCCCAAGGTCAGGACATCCGGACTGAAGAGGTGCTTGACGCTCTCACTCTGATCCGCGCTCGCACCCGATGCGGCGAGCTGGGTCGACAGCTGTTCTCGGGCATAAGTCACCAGCGAGGCCCGCGCCGCGCTGCGGCACTGCCAGATCGTCGAGTCCGCGAGGCCGCGGATGCGTCCTTTGACCGACTCGAGGGAGCCCAGCCAACGGTCCTTGCCGCAACAGCTGGTCCACAGCGCATCGGCTTCCGGGCTGTCCCAGCTCGGCGTGTGCACTCCGTTGGTCACATGCCCGATCGGCACCTCAGCGATGGGCCAGCGGGCAAAGAGCGGTGAAAAGATTCGCCGGCTGATCGCGCCGTGCAGACGGCTGACACCATTGACCGCGTTGCAGCCGCGTAGCGCCAGATACGCCATATTGAATGGTTCCGACTCATCGTCGGGGTTCTCGCGGCCGAGCGCCAGGAGTTCGTGCAGGGTGATGCGAAGCGATTCGGCAGCATAGTGTCCCAGGTATTGCTCGATCAGGTTCGGGGCGAACCGATCGAACCCGGCGGCCACTGCCGTGTGCGTGGTGAATACATTGCCGGCGCGGGTAGCGGCGAGCGCCGCGCCGAACGTGATTCCGGTCGCCCGCATCAATCCGCAGGCGCGATCCAAAATGGCCAGCGCCGCGTGGCCCTCGTTGAGATGGCACACCTCGGGCTGGAGATTCAAGGCATCGAGTAGCCGCCAACCGCCGACCCCCAGCACGATTTCCTGCTGTAGACGCAATTCAGGTCCGCCGCCGTACAGCTCGCTCGTGATGCCACGGCGAGCGGGAAAGTTGGCGATGTCGTTGCTGTCGAGCAGGTACAGGTGCAGCCGGCCCACCTTGACCTGCCAGGCGCGCAGCCAGAGGCTGTAGCCCGGCATGCGAATCTCCAGCCTCAGCCATTCGCCGTCCGGTGTCATCACCGGTATCACCGGCAGCTGACCCGGATCGTTGTAGGGATACAGGGCCTGCTGCGCGCCCTGTTTGTCGATCACCTGCCGGAAGTAGCCCTGTTGGTACAGCAAACCTACTCCCACCACGGGTACGCCGAGATCGCCGGCGGCCTTGAGCTGATCTCCCGCCACATTGCCCAACCCGCCCGCATAGATCGGCAGCCCCTCGCTCAGCATGAATTCCATGCTGAAGTAGGCGACACGCGACAGGGGGGAATCGGGATGTGCCTGGTGAAACCAGGTGGGTGCCCGCGCCGTATCAGCCGCCTCGCTCGCGAGCCGCTCGAGGGCGCTGCGAAATGCCGGCATGTCCAGCATTGTGCGCAACCGTTGCGGCGAGGCGGTCCGCAACACCACCCAGGGATTGTGCGTGCGCGCCCAGAGCTCGGGATCGATCGCCTTCCACAGCTCATCGGTGGCGTGGTTCCAAGACCAGCGCAGGTCCAACGCCAGCTGCTGAAGCAGGTCGATTTGCGGATCGATGTTCGGCGCGACGGACTCGGCACACATGGCTTGCGGGGCGATCTGGTTTGAATCCAACGAGAGTATCAAGCCGCGCGAATGGGTGGGGAAATTACCGCTCCACTTCGCATCGACGCCCGGATTCTGCAGTGCACTGCCCGGTTCTGGGCGAGGGGCTGCGAAGGCAGCTATAGGCGGCAGCGGCCGCGAGTGTTAGCATCGGACAGGTCTCGGATCAGGTTAAAGAGCGGGAGCGGGCGCTCCACGCAGTTTCCCCTCTCCCACCACGGACGTACATGCAATGGATGCAGAGGTCGTTCCGCCGCTTTCGAAGATCCGACCCGCCCCGCCACACCTCGCGTGGGGCGAGATCCTGGAGCTGCTGCCCGACGCGGTGTTCATCGTTTCGGGAGCGGTCGACGGCGGTCGGATCCTGTTCTTCAACTCGCACGCCAGCCGGATGTTCGGCTATGCCGCGGGTGAGCTTCTCAATCGTCCCATCGACACGCTGGTACCGCGTCGCATGCAAGGCCTTCATGCGCATCACCGGCGCTCGTTTGCCGAAGCGCCCAAGCGCCGAAACATGGGCAGCGCGCTCATCATTCATGGCCGCCGCCGCGACGGCAGCGAGATGCCGATCGACGTGCTGCTTCGACCCATCGGCCACGGCGAGACGCTTGCGATCGTGCGCGATGTCACCGACCGCAAGCAGCTCGACGATGCGCTGATTCTGGCTCGTGATTCGGCGGTGCGTGCCAACGAGGTGAAATCGAGATTTCTGGCCGCTGCGAGCCACGATCTGCGCCAGCCGCTGCAGACCATCGGAAGTCTGCAGGTGCTGCTGGAACGGGCGTTCCACAACTCCGATTACGCGTCGCATTTTGCGTTGATGGCCGAAGCGGTACGCAGCATGGAGCAGATGCTCTCGTCACTGATCGACATCAATCGCCTGGAGATGGGCGCCATCCAGCCGGCGATGCGCGACTTTCCGCTGCAAGAGGCGCTGGCCCGACTGCGCTCCGAGTTCGGCTACGCTGCGAGCGCCAAGGGCCTGCGACTGGAGATTCCGGACTCGGCGGAGTTCGTGCACAGCGATCCGATGCTGTTGCCGGTGGTACTGCGCAATCTCATCGGCAACGCGATCAAATATACGCAACGCGGTAGCGTTCGCGTGCGCATGCGCCGGGACACGAGTCACCTCTACCTCGACGTCATCGACACGGGGCCCGGAATTCCGGCGGAGCATCTTCCCCGGCTCTATGAGGCATTTTATCAAATCGACAATCCGCACCGGGATCAGCGCCGAGGGGTCGGCCTCGGCCTGTCGATCGTGCAGACCATTTGCCGGCTCCTCGACCATACCGTGACGATCGAGTCGCTGGTCGCCGCGGGAACCACCTTCACCGTGCGACTACCTCTCGGCGTCGCGGCGGCTTATCGGGCCAATCCCGAGCCCGCTCCCGCGCCGGCAGCAATTCTGGCGCCCTCGACACGCACGGCGAAGATTCTCCACATCGAGGACGAGCCGTCGGTGGCCCAGTCGATGGCCATGCTGCTGCGTCTCGAGGGGTACGAGGTGATCGGCGCTGCATCCCGCGACGAAGCCCTGCATCACATTCAAATTCACGGCGTACGCCCCGATTTGATCTTGAGCGATTATCAGCTGCCGATGGGATTCACGGGGGACGAAATCGTCGCCGAAATCGCCGCATTGCTGCATTCCAAGCCGCCGACCATCATCCTGACCGGTGACATCGACCAAAAACACATCGAAAAAGCGCGCCTCTTGGCCGACCGGATATTGCCCAAGCCGGTGGATATCGGACTCTTGCTGAGCGAGATCGACCGACTGATCGGCAAGCGCCTCCACTGAGCGGCGCCGCTTTTTCTCCATGCCCGCCTCTTTGAAAGAGTCCGTCTCGATATTCGCGCCTGCGGCGTCGGCGGCGTTCGGCGCGGACGTAGCGCGCGCGTTGGGCGTGCCGCTCGGCAGCCATGAAGAGATTTCATTCACGGGCGGCGAATGCAAACTCCGCCCGCTCGAGAGCGTGCGCGGACGATCGGTCTACGTGGTGCAATCGCTGTTCGGCGACGTCTTGGGCTCAGCCAACGATCGGCTGTGCGGCCTGCTCTTTTTCATCGGCGCGCTCAAGGACGCGGGAGCCCGACAAGTCACCGCCTGCGTACCGTACCTCGCGTATGCGCGCCAGGATCGCCGCGCAGCGGCAAGAGACCCGTTGACGACGCGCTACATCGCCCAGCTGTTCGCAGCGGTCGAGACCGATCGGGTGATGGCCCTCGAAGTGCACAATCGAGCCGCGTTCGACAATGCGTACCGCTGCGAGAGCACACACCTGGAAGCCGCCGCCCTGTTCGCCGGCCATTTCTCCATTGATCCCGGCGAATCGCAGTATGCCGTTGCCAGCCCGGACATCGGCGGCGCCCAGCGTGCCCGCCACGTTCAAGAGTTGCTGCAATCGATCATCGGCCGGGCGGTGAATTTCGCCCTCTTGGACAAGAAGCGCACTCTCGGCATCGTGAGCGGCGATCTGTTCGCCGGCAACGTCGCCGGACGGCGGGTCATCATCGTCGACGATCTCATCAGCTCCGGCGCGACGGTGGTGCGCGCGATCGATGCGTGCCGCCGGGCGGGAGCGTCCCGCGTCGATGTGGCGGCGACCCACGCCTCGTTCGCCGCCGCGGCACATCAGGTCTTTACGCAGGGAAAGCCCGACTCAGTGGTCGTCACGGACTCGGTTGCGCTCGATGCCGGCTTTTCGACCTACCTGAACCAATCGCTCACCGTGCTCACCATCGCCCCGGTCTTCGCCGAAGCGATCCGGCGCCTCGAGCTCGGTGGATCCGTGTCGGAACTCTGCGGACTATGAGCGGCGCAGGTAAGGCGCCGCCTCACGGACCCGATTTCTTTCGAGTCACATAAAAGAAATCCCGGTCGTCCGGAAAACTCAAGAAACGCGGCGCCAGCTCGTTCCCGCCTTTGCGATCGACCTCCTCCATCCCTTCGACCAGATGCTCGACCAGGATCTGCCCGTTCTTGTGCGTATAGAGCGCAAAGTAGGTGTGCTCGAGCGCGTTCATATCCAGGTGCATGGCGTACCGGCAGCCGTAGGCTTGAAAGACGCGCGCCATTGCGCGCGGCGTCGCGGTCGAGAAATATCCATAGATCAAAAAACGCGCCGAGCCCGCTTCTTGCAGGCACACGCCGGCGCGCAGCGTGCGCAGGCGCTCGTCGCTCGAGCCCGACCAATTGCCGGGGCCCCAGTTGTCGATCAATGCGCCGGGGAAGGAAACGCCCCTCTTCTCATCGTAATCGATCAGGGGCACTCCATTTTGTCGCGCATGCTTGATGTGCGGCAATAGCGCGGCATCCTCACTCGTCCAAGTCTTCATCCGCACCGCACCTGCGTCGTCGACGATGAGTGTCGAGAGTCCCGGTTGCAGCTTGCTGAACACGACACCCTGCTCGATGAAGCCGTAATGAGTGCCCCGATTTTGCTGTGCCAGTGCTCCGTAGCGAAATGCGCCATGCTCGCGCTTGAAGCCACCCGCAAAGGTCGCTGCCGCCTTCTCGACGGTGGGTGGACTCACCATGCCGTTGACGACGAGCGGCGCTACGCTGCCGATGCCGTCGGGACCCGGGAGCCGCGGATCGCGCATCGACTCGAGCACCCGTTCGGACCATCCGACGCGCGGGTGGTCGGTGCCGAGCGCGAATCCGAGGTCGAACTGCGCGAGATCCATGGCGACGAGGTAATCGAGCGCAGCGGCTTCGACCGCATCCCTCTCGCCGATCGGGGCGCTCTCGCCGCGCGCACGCGCCTCGAGGACCGCTTGCGGCTGAATGACGCTGATGAAGATGCCCGGCGCATCGCGAACGGGATACCACGTGCCCATCGACACGCCGCCCGATCCCTGTCCGATATCGATTCCGAGATGCTCGGGAACGACGGAGCGCGGCGCGTACGCCTCGCCGACCGGCGCCGCACGCGGCGCATTCTGCTGCGTTGCCGGGACTTCGATCGGCCGGGAGGCGGCGCCCGCGCCTTCCTTTTCGATAAAGGCGTCGCTGAAGAATTGCCTGCGCACAAAGCCGACGATCTGCTCTCCGCCCCACACATGGTCGCGCAAAAAATTCGTCACGCGTTCGAGATGGGTGTAGGTGCCCGCGACGGGATTGCGCAGATAGAGCCGATCGCCGCACAGCGGCGCGTACGGCAACTCCGAGCGTCGCGCCTCCTGCAGTACCGCCGTTCGGCCGGCTGCCCACAGTTCGCAATCCATATCGCGGCCGTCGAGCGATAACCGAATGCCGTCGGGGCGGGCGTCGCTGAGCGTCACGGTCTGCGTTTTCGGCAGCGGATTCTCCAGATGATAGCTCGAGGGACCGGAAGCGCCGGGCCACCACAGCGTGAGCAGAAACCACGCGTTGATGCCGGGATTCAGATTGACGAGCGTGGCCGATCCCCAATCCCCCGCCATTTGGAATTCGGCGCTCGCCGCGCGTCTGAACGGCTGCAGCTCGAGGATGGTTTTCGGTACGTCCGCTTGGTATGCATCCCACTGCGATGCCTGCATCGGGTTGGGTTTCGCATCGGCAGCCGACGGCGCCGCTCCCTGAAGGCTCGCCGCGGCGCGTGCGTCGCCGCCCGACGCGCTCAGCATCGCACTCAGGATCAGCGCCGATTTCATATGGCGAGGAGCGCGAACAATCCGATGATCGCGATCGTGCAAAGACTACCCCGATCGGAAAGGGCAAACATGACGGGGTCGTCGCGGATACGCCCGCGCCCGGCCATCATCCACAAGTAGCTCACCCAGTACAGCAGCACCAGACAGACGCCCCAGAAGAAATCGTGCCCCGGGTGCAGGCGCTGGCTGATCTCGGTGTTGGTATAGAGCGCCAGCACCACCACCGCAAGATATCCGCTCGCAATGCCCTGTGCCACCAGGATGGGCTGGTCGCTCCCCAAGTAGCCGCGTGCGTGGCTTGCGCCCGGCGCCGACTCCGTGGTTACCAGTTCCGCGTAGCGTTTGATGAGTGCGAGACTGAAGAACAGAAACACGCAAAAGGTCAGCAGCCAGGCGGAAATCCCGATGCCCACCGCGAATGCGCCCGCCGCCACGCGCAGCGCATACCCCACTGCGAGCACCAACACGTCGAGGATGACGAAGTCCTTGAGCTTCAGTGAATAGGCATTCACCAGCAGCGCATAGAGTACGAGTACGCCCAGGAAACCGGCGCCGAGCTGCGCCGCGATGAGAAGCGCACCGATCGACAGCAACGGCATCAGCACCAATGCATGTGTGAGCCGCATCTTGCCGGAAGCCAGTCTGCGCTCCTTCTTGTGCGGATGTCGCCGGTCGGCCGGCAGATCGAGCAGATCGTTCAGCAGATACAAGCTCGAGGCGCATAGGTTGAACGCAATGAAGGCGAGCACTGCGCGGCCCAGGAGCGAAGGATCGAGAATCCGGTGCACCAGCGCCAGCGGCAGAAAAATCAGACCGTTCTTGATCCAATGGTGAGGGCGCAAGGCTCGCATGTAATCCGACCATCGAGATCGAGGCTCCCGCAGGACTTTCTCCAGTGGGGCCAGCGCCGCCACCTTGCGCTCGAGGCGTGAGGACGGCGATACCAGGAGCGCTCGGCGCGCCGCCGACCATACGGGTAGATCGCGCGCCGCATTGCCGATGTAATCGAAGCCTCGCATGCCGAACTTCGCGATCAAGCGGTCGCGCTTGGTCTCCCCGGTCAGGTTGGTGTGTCCGTCGCTCGCGAGCATCTCATCGAACAGTCCGATGTTCCCGCCGATCTCGCGGGCCAATTTCTCGTCCGCGGCCGTCGCGAGAATCACCGCTCGACCGAGGACCTTTTGCTCGCGCAAGTAACCGAGAAGATCGGCGCGGTACGGCAATAAATGCACGTCGGGCATTGCCGCGCCGGCCAGTCGGTGCTTGAAATAAGCGGCGCCCCGCAGCCGCCAGATCGGCAAGCGGAACAGACTCAGCGGCTTCTTCCGCGCCAACACGAAAATGGATTCGATCAAGGAATCCGTCCTCAGCAGAGAGTCATCGAGGTCGACCACGAGGGGGACCCGATCGAGAGCGGGATTCGGCAACGGTGCGATCTCGCCTGTTTGCATGGCGGTCAAAAGAGCCATTTGGCCAGGCCCAGCGCGCCCCTTTTCCAGGGAAGACGATGCGTGATACCGGTCTTGCCCCGGTATTCGGCACGATGGGCAACATACCAGTCATAGTTGCGAATGAGCGCCATGCGATTCGAATACAGCGGCTTGAAACCGAGCTGCCGCTCGATTCGTTCGATCGACACGAAACTTTCACGACTCGCCGTCGCGTAGATCCACTGATACAGCGGGGAGAGATGCAGCACTTCGAGCACTTTCAAGACGGCGATGACGGGTTGAATGGGCAAACTGACGACGCGCTTGCCGTGGCCGGCGCGATCGAGCACCGCTTGAAAGTTCTCGCGCATGGTGCCGAACACCTTGGCGCCCACGTTGAACGTGTCGTTCACCGCAGGAGCGCCCTGCGCGAGGCACAAGAGGATGGCCTCGCACAAGTCGGCGACGTCCAAGAGCTGGTAGCGGTTGTCGCCCGAGCCCAGAACCGGAAAGTTTCTCCCCGAGTAGGCGAAGTCATAGAGGAGTTCGAAGACTCCCAGCCGCTCGGGACCCACGAAACTCTTGGGGCGAAGAATCGGCACACACAGGCCTTCGGCCCTGAATGCGACACACGATTCTTCAGCACTGATCTTCGCCGCACCATAAGGTCCCACGCCCTGCAGCCGGTCGTGCTCGTACACCGGATGATGATCGGGGATGCCGTAAACCGAGGTCGATGAGATGAACACGAAGCGGGAGACCGCGCGGCGCGCCGCGCATTTCAGCAAGGTACGCGTGCCCTCCACATCCGTCGAGTGGATCTCCTCCGGCGTGCTCAACGGTAAAGCCGCCGCGCAGTGAACCACCATGTCCATCCCCGCCATCGCCCGCTCGACCGCACTCGAATCGCGGATGTCCGCGCGCATCACCTGTACGGCGTCCCGCTCCGGATATTCGAACGGCGCGATGTCCATCGAACGCACCACGAAACCTTGCGCCAATAGGTGGCGGCACAAGTTGATGCCGAGGAAACCGGCACCGCCGGTGACGAGGATTGCGGGCGGCGGCATGAGCGAACCGGGGAGCGCTACGCTTCCGAATCCATGGACTGCGAGGCTGCTCTTTTCTCCTGTTTCGTCGTATGGTCGCGGTCCACGGGATCAACCTCAATTCGGTGCAAGAATCGGCGGCAGCGCAAGGGAACGCTGCCGCCCTACTCACAGCCCGCTGCAAATGATCCGATCGATCACTGAACGGTGATCTGCTTCGGTTTTGGCTTGGGCGTTTCGGTCTTCGGGATGTAAACCGTCAAAATCCCATCTTTGCTGTCGCAGTGGATGGCATCCGCATTCACATTCTCGGGAAGCGAGAAGCGCCGCTCGAAGCTGCCGTAGAAGCTCTCCATGCGATGGCATTTCTCGTTCTTGTCCTCTTTTTGCTGCTTACGTTCGCCCTTGATGGTGATCATCCCATCGTCGAACATGACCTGGACATCTTCTTTCTTCACGGCCGGCAGCTCGGCCCGAATCAGGTATTCCTTGTCGGTCTCGCTGATGTCGGCCGAAGGCGCCCAATCCATTTTCCTGCCGTTGCCCTCGAGCGCCAGGCGTTGCAGGCCCGCAATATTGCTGGGCATCAACCGATTGAACAGGGTATCGACGTCTACGAACGGATCCCAACGTATTAAGCTCATGACCCTCTCCTTTGCTATCAACTGTGGTTCGACCACGGGTTGATCGTGAGCTTGCTCGCCCGAAAATGCGATCCGAGGATGTACTTATTGGCTAGCGTGCGGCGAAATCCCGCCGCATCGAGACGCGCCGCCCACGCGGCGTATATTACGGAGGCGCCGCCGGCGACGCCGGAACGAGTACGAGGCCTGCACGCGCGGCACCGAACAGCGCAGCATCGGCGTTCACGATCAACCGGGTGGGAATCTCCGCCACGAAGGGAGACAGCCGGCCTTTGCTTTCGAAACGCGACCGAAACGGGCTCTGCGTGAGGACCTTTTCGACTTTCTGGGCGACGCCCCCCGCGATGTAGACACCGCCCCGCGCTCCATGCGCAAGCGCGAAATCGCCGGCCACCGCGCCGTAAATCGAGCAAAACATCGTCAGAGCCGCAACGCCGGCGGGGTCGTGGCTTTCGGCCTTGGCGACGATTTGCGCGGCAGTCAGCACTGCAGCCTCGCGTCCGCGTATCGTCTCCAACGCCCGATAGAGTGATTCGAGCCCGGGCCCCGAGAGGACCCGCTCGATCGAAACGCGACCGAACTGCTTCGACAGCACGCCCAGCACCGCGAGTTCCTCGTCATCGCTCGGCGCGAATCCCATGTGGCCGCCCTCGGTCGCCATGGGCACGACCCGATCGGCATACCGCGCCAGGCAGGAAACGCCGAATCCGGTACCCGCACCGAGGATCGTGATGGTGCCCCGCTCGAGCCCCTTGAGCTCGGGACCGATGGTGCGCAAATCTTCCTTGGCGAGAACCTCGACGGCGAAGGCGAGCGCGGCAAAATCGTTGATCAACACCGCTTCCTTGAAGCCGAATCGGCGCAGTTCTTGCTCGGAAATCTCCCAGCCCCGGTTCGTGAAGCGCGCACTTCCCCCGGTCACGGGTCCGGCCACTGCGATCACGGCCACCCTCGGAATGGAGGTGATTCCAACGTGGTCGAGATAGCCGGTCAATGCCGCGGTAAAGGTGGGGAAATGCTGCAACAAGTCTCCGCGCTGCCGGATCCGCCACGGCGCGGGCGCGCCGGTATCGACGATTGCAAAGCGGGCATGCGTACCACCCACGTCACCGACGAGAATGCTGTTGTCGCTGCTCAGTTGCGTGGCCTTCGTGGTATCAAGTTGGCGGGGCGGGGCGAGCGAGCGAGCGCACGACGTCGGCGACCGCCGCCTGCGCGCGCGCATTCAAGCGGTCGATCAGCCCCATCACGTTGGCAATGACCCCCTCGTTGCTCAATGCCCGAGCCAGACGATCATCTTGCATGATGTTGAAAATCGAGCGCGGAGCGCCGTTGACGAACACCTGCGCGCTGATCAGTCTCGCACCGTGGCTGTAATCGGCATAACGCCAGCCGTGAACGGTGCTCAACGACTGGATCGGCTTGCCATTGCCGGTGTGCCACCCGTAGATGGCGACGCGATCGAGGTGGGTGCGCAATCGATTCGTCAGCACCAGATCCTTTTTGTCGCCGGCGACCAACGTCCCGAGCGGCATTCCGAGCGAGGAGCGCTGCACCCCGACCAGTTCGTTGTGACGCAGCGAGTAGTCGGTGGAGCGCATTTCGCTGCTTGCGGGCAGCGGTTGGGGAACCAAATGGATCGGCGCCTGGGCATAAATCGCATCGACGATTCGCGTCGTCGGCAGTGTGAATCCGTACGCCGATGCGATCGACAACGCGGTCGACAAACGCAGCGGCGTCAAAAGATAGTCATCGTCCGATCCGATGGCAAGATAATCCGGCGCCGCACAGACGACCACGTCGACCGCCGTACCATCCGGCAAGGGCGCCTGCATGCGGATGGGCACCAAGTGCCGCAGGAACGTCGGAATGTTCCCAGTGAGCAATTGCTGTTCGATGCGCGACTCGCGCTCATCGTCCGGAATGGCGCGAATCTGCTGCGCGAATGCACGGCCGCCGGGGGCAGTGGGTGCACGCTCTGGAATTCCTCGAGTCAGGGCGTCCGCGCAGGGATCCGGCGCCGCGGCGGCGAGTGCACCTTTCCCGCACGGGCCGGCGGCGGCCACGAGCAAGCCGATCGCTGCGAGCCAACGAGGGGTCCGTCTTGACATTGCGCTTCCAGATGGCCGAAACGCTAATTATCGCAGAAATTCAGGACCTTGGGTGACTCAATGGCACCGAAATGGGCGGCAAATCACGAAGCGCGACCCTCGCCGATCAGTCGTTGGTCGACCTCCTCTTCGGCCGCCAGCCAATCCTCGAGCTCGTGCCCGGGCGTGAACCCTCGGTGTTGCGATCTGAAATAGGCCGCTTCGGCAATCGACGCATGTCGATCCTCGTGATAGCACGGCACTGCGTGCTGCGAGGAATTGCCGACGGGGTGCACTCGAATTGCCCCGGTCACCGGCACGACGCTCGAGGGTACCGAATTAGCCGCAGCCGCCTTCCTGGTGCGGCCTGTCCTACTCTTGCTTGGGCTCATAGATTCTCCGAAAGCCGATACCGCTGGGAAGATGATGACCGATATTAATGCGAATGGCGACGCAGGAAAATTCGGGGAATCACCCAACTGATAAGTAGTTAGAACGGCAGATTCTTGGCGAAATCCGGCGGCTTGACCACCAGCACATCGCACGGCAGCGTCTCGAGCGCACGCTCGGCGGTGCTACCGATGAACACGCGCTTCAGCGCGCTGCGCGCAATGGCGCCCATGACGACGACGTCCGCATGGTACTCGGTCGCCATGTCCGGAAGGCACAGCGCCGCAACGCCGATATCGACGTGCACGTTCCCGCGTGCGACGCCATACTCATCGGTCAGCTGCGTCACGTTGGCACGCCTCAACTCCCGCTCTGCCGCCAACGCTTCAGGCGTCACGCCGGCCATGGGAGGCATCCCGCCCGGCCCTGCCATGGCGATCGTGGCGGGGAAGTACGCGTGCATGGCGTGTGGCTCGGCATCGAAGCGCCTTGCGAGCGTGGCCGTCACGTCCAAAATGGCGCGATCGATGATTCCGAGCGCATCGTTCGCATGGCCTGGATCGACCGCGGCCAAGAACACCGGCGGCGTCGCCCAAGGCTTCGCTTTGGTCAGCAGGAGCGGCAGCGGGCAAGCCCGAATCAGGTTCCAATCCGTATGCGTGATGAAGGTGCGTTTGACGAGCGAGTGGTGATGGGTATCCTTGACGAGGAGATCCGCGGGCGAATTGCGCAGCCAGGAAAGAATGCACTCGTGCAAGGGGTCGCCTGTGATCAGGTGGGTGGAGACGTCGATACCATCGGCCCGCACCACCGCCGCCAACCGATCGAGCAAAGGCTGCAGGCTCCCGCCGGTGGGCGGGACGATGGGCCCCTGCGAGACTTGCGCCGCGAGCCGCGTTTCCCGCGAGAATTGCGTGTCGCATGCCAGCAGCTCCACGCACGCCCCGAATCGCTTTGCCAAGGCATGCGCCTTGGCGACAGCCGGCTGCTCGGCACTCGTCGGGTCCACGATGACCAGGATATCGGCTATTCGATCCATGACATGATCCTCGGAAGACCGCCGCTTCGATCAGTCGACCACCGTGCCGTCGGGACGCATGGTTTTGCGAGCGTGTCCCGAGCCGCGCAATCGCGATAAGTAGTCGGCCGTCGCGCGCACGTCCTCGTCGTCGAAGCTGCGCAGGAACCGCACCAGATCCTCATCGACGTTGTGCCGGTTGCCTTCGGCAAGTTTCTGCAGCTGTGCAACCAGATACGGGTATTGCTGGTTTCTGAGCGAGGGAACGAAGCCCTCCGCATCCCCGCGTGCATCGGCGCGATGGCAGCTCGCGCACTGCTCGTGAAAGATGCCCCGCCCCAAACCTATGTGCGCGCCGTCTCCCGTTTGGGCGTGCGCCGCGACCGGTATGTTGTTCAAATAGACCGCGATATTCACCCAGGTCTGCGGTTCCCGCAGCTCCTTCTGGGTGATGACATGGTGCATGGTGGCGCTCTCCCGCTCCTCGCCCGAGAAATTCGCCAGTTGCCGGACCAGATACTTGAAGCGCTGCCCGGCCAATGCCGGAATGGCACGGCTCGCGTCCCCTTGGGCCTTCGTACCGTGGCAGCGTGCGCAGGATTGCCGGAATTGCGCGGCGCCCAGATCGGGATGCGCATCGAGCTGCAGCGCCGCCTGGGTGGCGCGGTCCACGGCCTCTTCGGAAGCCTGTCCAGCAAAGCTCACGAGCGCCGACAGGGCGGCGAAAGTCATGACGAAGCACGGCGCTCTGCCTGCCATAAGAACAATCACCCGGGCCCTTGTCGATCGAACGGCCAGTATCCTCCAAAGCCGCCCCGAAGGGGCATCAGGATTTACCCCTACTGCATTATAATTCCCGCCCGCCGCGGTGTGGGACGCCCGGACCGCTGCGCACGCGTTAAACGAACCGGATGAGGGAAATCGATGTCGGCACGGTGCTCCGATATAAGGGACGAACGCAAGGCGTTACGGAAAGCCACAGGTGGACTCCGCCGGCGAATCCGGCAGACTCCTCACGGTATTCATTCCGCGCGCATCGCGAAGAGCATCCTCTCGCGCCCGGGGCCAACCGCGAAGTACGAGGCTATATTGGGCGACTCTCACACGAATTGGTCGGGCTCCGAACTCATTCTGCATCAGTTGATGGAGGTTGCTCGTATCTCGGCGTTGGCGGAAATGGCCAGCGGCCTCGCGCACGAGCTCAATCAGCCGCTCGGCGCGATCGCCACCTTCTCGCAAGCCGGGGAGCGCATGTTGAATCGCCCGGAGCCTCTCATCGGGCGCGCCCTCGACGTATTTCGCCATATCAACCACGAAGCGCTCTCGGCCGGAGATGACATTCAGCGCATCCGACGCATATTCGAACGCGACATTCCAGCGCGCACCCGCTGCCAGATTCCGGAACTCATCGAGGAACTGCGGCCCGTACTGCACGTCCTCGCGCTGCGCATCAAGGGCGATCTGCGGGTGACCGCCCGCTCCGCGTTGCCGGATGTGGTGGTCGACCGGTTGAGAATCCAACACGTGCTGTTCGCGTTGACACAAAACGCCGTGGACGCAAGCGCTCAATCGGAGTCGCCCTTGGTGTGGATCGATGTGACGGCCGACCGCTACGCCGTTCAGACCAACATCATCGATTCCGGCACGGGCGTGCCCGAGGAGATGCGGGAGCAATTGTTTCAACCCTTCTTTACCACCAAGACGCAGGGCACCGGTCTGGGCTTGGCTTCGAGCCGGGCAATCGTCGAATCCCACGAGGGAACCATCGGGTTCGATAATTTGCCCGCCGGGGGCAGCTGCTTTTGGTTTCGTGTGCCGATCGCCGAAAAAGAGCTGGAGCAACCATGACCAAGAGCAATGAGAAAGCCATCGCGCCCACCGTCCACGTGGTCGACGACGACGACGGCATGCGCCGGGCGCTCGATACCCTGCTCAGCACGGTCGGCTATAAGACCGCGGTTTTTTCACGCCCCAGCGAGTTTCTGGCGCATTTCAACCCGGACGCGCCGGGCTGTCTGGTGCTCGACATAAGGATGCCTGAAATGAGCGGGCTGGAGTTGCAGCATCAGCTCAACCGCATGGGCTCCATGCTGCCCGTCATCTTCATCACCGGCCACGGCGACGTGCCTATGGCCGTGCAGGCGATGAAGGAAGGCGCGTTCGAGTTCATCCAGAAGCCGTTCCGCGACCAGGAGCTTCTCGATCGCATCAATCACGCGCTGAAGCAGGATGCCGAAGCCCGCAGTACCGCGGCGCGCCGCTCCGAAGTGCTGCACCGGCTCGAATCACTGACGCCGCGCGAGCGGCAAGTGATGGATTTGATCGTCGAGGGCAGCGCGAACAAGGTGATCGCCATCGACCTGGGCTTGAGCGAGCGCACGGTGGAGATCCATCGCGCCAAAGTGATGGAGAAAATGGGCGCGCGGTCGGTGGCGCATCTGGTGAAGCTGCACCTGACCATGACCGACGAGGCTTGAGCTCGGCGCTCTGCGCACTTGCCGCGGTGAGCGCACGGGTCGCAGCGCGCGCCAGCGCCATTCGGGCGAAATCAACGCAAATGGAGGTCGTATGGATGGGAAAGCCGGAGTGTGGATTGATCATCGCGAGTCGATCATCGTCGCCCTCACCGACGACGGCGAGCACACCACGCATATTGCCTCGAACGTCGAGAAGCACCCGGAACGCGGCGGCGACTCACCGATGAAAGGGTCCTATGAAGCACATCAAGTTCCGAGCGACGACAGTCGCCAGCGGGCGCTCACCGGCGAGCTCAACGTCTATTACGACACCGTGATCGAGGCGCTTCGCCACTACGACCAGTTACTCTTGTTCGGTCCGGGAGAGGCCAAGGGCGAACTGCATAAACGCCTCAGGAAGGCGAAACTCGACGCACGGATCGAGTCGGTGGAGACGAGCGACAAGATGACCGATCCGCAAATCGCCGCGAAGGTGCGGGCGCATTTCGGTCTCAGTTCGCCGCGTGCTTCGCAGAGGCGATAGCCGAGCGCGCCGGCGGTGCGGAGATTTCGCGGAGCCCGGCCAGGGCGAAGTCGACCAGGTGCCGGGTGAGGAGCGGCGCCGCATCGGTTTCGAGATGCAAGCTCGGCAGCACCCGCCTGAGCTTGCGGCGATTGATGAGCAGCAGCAACGCGCACGGTGCGATGGTGCTGACGCAACCGCGCGCCACCACCGGGTCGTTCGGGGAGCGGCCGGTCAGTGCGCCGACGATCGACTTCAGCATCCGCATCCGCGCCGCGAGCGCGCGGTCGTGCGCGGATCCATACACCGAGGACGGTGTGACGAACTCTCGACCGAACAGCCGTCCCGCCCAGCTCTGGGACACCGGACTCGTCAGAACACGCACGATCATGCCGAGGAAGGCCTCGAGCTTGCGCCGCGGATCCGATTCGGCATTCACGGCTTCCGCGAGCGCATCCGTGCTGACCAGCCGGGCACGCGCCTCGTCCAGCACCGCACGGTAGAGTCCGGCCATGCCGCCGAAGTGGTAGACGATCGCGGCGCTGTGCACGCCGGCCTTGCGGCAAATATCGTGGCCCGTCGCGCCGTCGAAGCCGAGGTCGGAGAACATCTGCCCGGCGACCTCGACCAGCTGCGCGCGGGTGCGCATGCTGCGCGCCGCAATGCGCCGGGGCGCCCTGCGCGAAACGCCGCTGCGTGCGGCGGCGGTCTTGGTTCGCATCGGGACTTTGTCTCGATCGGGCATCGGGGCACTACAGCACTTCTGCAGCGCCGCTTCAAGCGTTTTTTCAAATTCAAATTCGAATTTCACTTGACTGAAAGCGAGCTTTGAACTCTACTGCCGCAAAGCAGGTATTCACATGCCGAGAATGGTGCGATTCGCCGTCGTAGTCATCGCCGTCATCGCGATCGGAGCGTTGGCCTGGTGGGCATTCGCCCGCCATCAGCGCCCGGCCGAGCTGCTGCTCTACGGCAACGTCGACTTGCGCCAGGTCGAGCTGCCGTTCAACGGCAGCGAACGCATCGCGGCCGTGCTGGCGCAGGAGGGCGATCACGTCAGGAAGGGGCAGCTGCTCGCGCGCCTGGAAACCAGCCGATTGGTGCCTCAAGTGGCCAAGGCGGAGGCGGATCTGGCTGCACAGCAACAAGCGGTCGACAGGCTGCATCACGGTAACCGGCCGGAAGAGATCGCTCAGGCGCGCGCCAATGTCGAGGCCGCGGCGGCCGATGCGCGCAATGCCCGCGCGCAATATGCGCGCTTGACCACCTTGTCGGAAACCTCTTCCGGCCGCGCCGTCAGCCGACAAGACATGGATTCCGCAAAGACGGCGCTCGATACCGCCGAGGCGCGGCTGGCGGTCAATGAGAAGGCGCTGGCGCTCGAGCTCGCCGGGCCGCGCAAGGAAGATGTTTCGCAGGGCGAGGCTCAATTGCGCGCCGATCAGGCGCAGCTCGCGCTGCTGCAGCAGCAGTTCAAGGACGCGGATCTGCTGGCCCCGCTCGATGCCGTCGTGCGCTCGCGCATCGTCGAGCCCGGTGAAATCTCCTCGCCGCAGAAGTCGGCATTCACTCTTGCCATCGTCGACCCAAAATGGGTTCGCGCCTATGTGGCGGAGCCCGATCTCGGCGCGGTGCGCGAGGGCATGCAGGCTGCGGTGACGGTCGATGCGTTCCGGGCCCGCAGTTTTCAGGCGTGGGTGGGGTTCATCTCATCGGTTGCGGAGTTCACCCCGAAGTCCGTGGAGACCACGGAATTGCGTTCGAGTCTCGTGTACGAAATCCGCGTCTTCGTCCGCGATCCCGATGACGTATTGCGCTTGGGGATGCCTGCCAGCGTGCACATTTCATTGCCCAAGGAGCGCGGCGGCGCAACGCCGAACGCGAACGCGCCGGGCGCAAATCCTGGTGGTGCATGAGCGGCGGGGGCCCCCGGGCGCCGGCGGTGGTCGCAAGAGACCTGCGCAAACTCTTCACGCGCGAGGGGGAAGCGCCGGCGGTTGCGCTCGATTCGGTATCCCTCGAGGCCGCTCACGGCGAGTTGACCGCGCTGGTGGGCCCGGATGGCGCCGGCAAGACGACGCTGATGCGGTTGGCGGCCGGCTTGCTGCGGGCGGACGGGGGGTCGATCGAGGTGCTCGGAATCGACGCGGGCGCCGAGCCGCAGCGGATCCAGGATCGGATCAGCTACATGCCGCAGCGATTCGGCCTCTACGAGGATCTGACTGTCGCCGAAAACCTCGGGCTGTATGCGGACTTGCACGGCGTGAGCCAAGAGGAGCGCGCCCGGCGCTACCCGCAACTCATGGCCATGACCGCTCTCGGAGCATTCACGACGCGCCTCGCCGGGCAGCTGTCGGGCGGTATGAAGCAGAAGCTCGGCCTCGCGTGTACGCTGGTCCGTGAACCGGATCTGTTGCTGCTCGATGAGCCCACCGTCGGCGTCGATCCGTTATCGCGGCGCGAACTGTGGGAAATCGTGCACGGTCTGGTGACCGATCAGGGACTCACGGTGCTGTTGAGCACCGCCTATCTGGATGAGGCCGAGCGCTGCAGTCGCGTGATCATGCTGCATCAGGGCCGAGTGCTGTCACAGGGCTCGCCGCAGCAGGTGGCATCGCTCGCCTCCGGCCGCAGTTTCGTCGCCGTGCCGCCGGACGGTCAATCGGCGCGGAGGCTGCAGGCTCGGCTGCTCGATCGACCGGATATCGTCGATGCGGTACCGGACGGAGGCCGCGTTCGCTTCGTTCGCGGCACTTCCGGGTCGCAACGGACGGCCGCGCCGGGCATCGACCCGTTGGCCAGCGAACCGCCGGGCGGCGATCCGCCGGGCGGCGATCCGCTTCATGATCTCACCGTCGCCGCCGTTCCGCCGCGTTTCGAAGATGGTTTCATGATCCTGCTCCAGGGCGCGACCGAACCTGAGCACGCAAAGAGCATCGCCATCGCGCATCCGCTCCTGCGCCATGAGGGCGAGGCGGTGGTGCGTGTCGAGCGGCTGGTCAAGAAATTCGGCAGCTTCACCGCCGTCGATCAAGTTAACTTCGAGGTGGGCCGCGGTCAGATATTCGGGCTGCTCGGGCCGAACGGGGCCGGCAAAACCACGACATTCCGCATGCTGTGCGGCTTGCTCGTCCCGAGCGGCGGTCAATTGCATGTGGCGGGCGCGGACGTGCGCCGCTCCTCCGCCTCGGCCCGTGCTCGGCTCGGCTACGTGGCACAGAAGTTTTCGCTGTATGGACCGTTGAGCGTCACGGAGAACCTGGAATTCTTCGCGAGCGCCTACGGTCTGCGCGGCGAACGCAAGCAATCCCGCATCGATTGGGCAATGGAGCAATTCGAGCTGCGCGCACACGCGCGGGCGACCAGCGCGACGTTGCCGGGCGGCTACAAGCAGCGCCTTGCCATGGCGGCCGCGTTGCTCCACGAGCCGGAAATCCTGTTTCTCGACGAGCCGACCAGCGGTGCCGATCCCCGGGCTCGACGGGTCTTCTGGCGCCGCATCACCGCGCTCGCCGAACAAGGCGTGACCATCATCGTGACGACGCATTTCATGCAGGAGGCGGAGTACTGCGATCGTGTCGCGATCATGGACTCGGGAAAGATCCTCGCACAAGGTTCGCCGGCGGAGGTGCGTGCGCTCGCGCGCAGCGCACAGTCCGAGAATCCCAGCATGGACGATGCCTTCATCGCCGTCGTCGAAAAGTCCCGCGAGCGCCTCAATGGGGCCGCCGCCGCTGCGCCGGCTGCGGCTTGACGGGGCGCGCTCCATGGTGATCAACTCACCGCGAAGGTCCGATGCCTCCAACCTGCGGCGCGCGAAGCTGCGCCGCATTCGCGCCCTGGTGTCGAAGGAGACGCGTCAGATCGTGCGTGATCCTTCGAGCATCGCGATCGGCGTCGTGCTGCCGCTCATCTTGATTCTGTTGTACGGCTACGGGCTATCGCTCGACGTCAAAAACGTCCCCATCGCGATCGTCATCGAATCTCCCACCCCTGAGGCGGTCGACCTGGCGGCGGGATTTCAACTTTCAGCGTACTTTCGCCCCTGGATGACCCGCTCGATGCAGCCGGCCCAGCAACGGCTGCTCGAGCACCGCGTCGACGGCATTCTGCGCATCCCGGCCGACTTCTCTCGCCATGTCGCTGCAGGCGATGCGGACGTGCAGCTCATCGTTCACGGCGGCGATGCGAACCGGGCGCGGATCATCGAAGGCTATGCCCAGGGCGTCGTCGGGATCTGGGGAGCGCGGCTCGCCGCCGAGGGACGGCCGAGCGCGGGGCAAGCGGTGAACGTGCAGGCGCGCTTGTGGTTCAACGAGGCCAATGACAGCAGCTACTTCCTGGTGCCGGGCTTGGTGGTATTGGTGATGACGCTGATCGGCGGTTTGCTCACGGCAATGGTGATGGCGCGCGAATGGGAGCGCGGCACCCTCGAATCGCTCCTGGTCACGCCGGTGCGTACCGAGGAGATCCTGCTCGGGAAGACCGTGCCCTATTTCGTGCTCGCGCTGTTCGGCTTTGCCCTCTGTGTGTTATCGGCGAAGTTCCTGTTTCGTGTACCCTTGCGCGGCTCGATTGCGGTGTTGCTCGGCGCATCGATGCTCTACGTTCTGGTCGCACTCGGAATCGGATTGCTGATTTCGTCCTGGGTGAAGAACCAGCTCGTTGCCAGTCAACTCACGATGCTCGCCACCTTCATGCCCGCGTTCATGCTGTCGGGTTTTCTGTTCGATCTGCGCAGCATGCCGCCCGTGGTGCGCTTGATCACTTATGCGCTGCCGGCGCGTTACTACGTGGCGTTGCTGCAGAGCGTGTTTTTGGCCGGCGACGTCTGGTCGGTGATCCTACCCAACACGCTCGTGCTCGCGCTGATGGTGGCCGCATTGGCACTCGGCAGCCGCGTCATCATGCAGAAGACCCTGTCATGAATTCCATCGTAGCCAGCCTGCTGCGCATAGTGGCACTCACACGCAAGGAACTGCTCGCCGTGCTCAAGGACAAGCGCAGCCGCATGAGCCTGCTCATTCCACCCCTGGTACAGGCGCTGATTTTCGGCTACGCGGCCACCTACGATCTCAATCACGTCGCCTATGCCGTGCTCGACCAGGATCACAGCGCCGCTTCACGCGAGCTGTTGGCAGGTCTCGACGGTTCGGGCGTATTCGAACGGGTCGCGGATCTGCGGCGCGCGAGCGATGTGAGCTCCTTCATCGATGCGCGCCGCGCTCTCTTGATCGTGCAGATCGGACAGCAATTCGAGCGACGTCTGCTGTCTGGTCAGAGCGTGGACGTGCAGATCATCGCCGACGGCCGCAATTCCAATACCGCAGGCACCGCCGCCGGCTATGTCACCAGCATCGTCGAGCAATTCAACGCGAACTGGGGCCGCGACCACGGCGCCGCGCCGCCGCCGGTACGGCTCGTCGCGCGCACCTGGTACAACCCGAATCTCGAGACTCGCTGGTTCATGATCCCCGGCATGATCGGCACCCTGACACTGCTCCAGACGCTGATGCTCACGGCGATGTCGGTGGCACGCGAGCGCGAGCAGGGTACTTTCGACCAGCTGCTGGTGACGCCGTTTCGCCCGTTTGAGATCATGGCCGGCAAGGCGCTGCCTTCCATGGTGGTGGGTACGATACAGGCGAGCGGCGTGCTGCTGGTCGCGCAGCTGTGGTTCCGCATTCCCTTCGTCGGCTCCTATCTGACGCTCTATTCGGGCCTGCTGCTGTTTCTGCTGGCGGCGGTTGGCATCGGGTTGCTGGTCTCCTCCGTGGCCGCGACCATGCAGCAGGCGATGCTGTATTCGATGCTGCTGATCATGCCGTTCTCTCTGCTGTCCGGATTGACCACGCCGCTGAGCAGCATGCCGCCCGCCGTGCAATACCTGACCGTGATCAATCCACTGCGCTACGCGATCGATATCACGAGGCGCGTGTATCTGGAGGGTACCGGACTCGATTTGCTGCTCGCCGATCTTGGGCCGCTGGCGCTGCTCGCTGCGCTCACCTTGACGGCGGCTTCGTGGATGTTCAGCCACCGGGTGCACTGATCAGCATGAACGCCGCCCGCCATTGCATTCGACGATGGACCTTCTGCGCGTTGGTCCCGGCACTTTTCTCCGCGTGCACCGTCGGACCGAACTTCGTGGCCCCCGATCCGAAGACACCTGCGCACTGGTCGGCGCGCGCGACCGCGCCGGCGGCGATGCCGGAACAGCCGGCGCCGCCCTCCAGCACATCACCTGCGAAGCCCGGCGTGGTTTCCGAGCAAACCGGCGAATTGAGCGCCTGGTGGAGCGCATTTGACGACCGGCTGCTCGACTCGTTGATCGAACGCGCCGTGACTTCCAATCTGGACCTGCGCGCCGCGGTTTTGCGCATCGACGAGGCCCGTGCGCAGCGCGACATCTCGGCGGCGGCCTTCTGGCCCACGCTCTCGGTCGATGCCTCATACAACCGGGAGCGCTTCAGCGAAACGACGCCCACCGGCTCGCTCTTCACCCAGGTCGGCAGCGCCCATATTCCGGGCGGCGCGAGCACCAGCGTACCGAACCCCTACAATCAATTTCAGTTGAGCGCTGGGGCCTCTTGGGAGCTCGATCTCTTTGGGCGCATCCGCCGTTCGGTCGAGGCCGCTCAGGCCGGCATGCAAGTCTCGGTCGAGGATCGGCGCGCCGTGTTGGTATCGGTGCTTGCCGATGTAGCGCAAAGCTATATGCAACTTCGCGGCGCGCAGCTGCGCCTGCGCGTCGCCACCGAAAATCTCGCCACCGTCAACGAATTGCTGGATCTGACGCGCCAGCGGCGCGCGGCCGGCCTCACCACCCACATCGATGTCAGCAATGCGCTCGCACAGGCCGCCGTCACCCGGGCCGAACTGCCGGCGTTGGAATTCCAGATCACGCAGAACATCAACCAGCTGAGCCAGCTCCTCGGCCGCGAGCCCGAGGCGCTGCGCAGCGAACTCGACGCCGCCGCGCCGGTACCGTCCCTGCCCACCGAGGTGTCGATCGGGCTGCCGGCGGAGCTCGCGCGACGCCGACCCGACATTCGCGAGGCGGAGGCCAATCTGCACGCCGCGACCGCGCAGATCGGCGTGGCGGTTGCGAACCTGTTCCCGCGACTGACGCTCGCCGCCAATGGCGGCTTTCAGTCCGAGACCACGGCCAATCTCTTGAAGTGGGCGAGCCGCTTCGGTTCATTCGGTCCGACGCTGGATCTGCCGATCTTCGATCGAGGCCGCTGGACGACGGTACGCCTCTACGATGTGCGCGCGCAGCAGGCCGGGCTCGCCTATCAACGCACCGTACTCAACGCGTTGCACGAGGTCGAAAACGCGCTCGCAGCGTATGCTGCCGACGGTGAGCGGCGAACCTGGCTCGAGGCCACCGTGACCGAGAACCGCGATGCTCTGTCGTTGTCGCGGCAGCGCTATGAGAGCGGGGTGATCGCGTTCGTCGACGTCTTGGACGTCGAACGTACACTGCAGCAAAACGAGCTGGCACTCGCCGACAGCACCACTGCTGCGAGCGCCGATCTCGTGCGCCTCTACCGCGCCCTCGGCGGCGGCTGGCAGAGGATTCAGCCGGCTACGTGAGTGCGAAAGCCGCCTCGTGCTGGTCCCGCGCGGCAGCGTCGAATGACTCCACGAAGGCGCGCTCGATCACGCAGTCCCCGGGCACACCGATATGAGGCGACAGCGTAAAGCGTCTCGAATCGAGCATGCGGCTCGCGTCGCTGAGCATGCGCATGTTTCCGCAGATCATGATGCGATCGGCGCCGGCATCCAAGCCGGGAATCGAGAGGTCGTGGAAAATGCGGCCGCTCTCAATGAGGGAGGTAACCCGTCCTCGGTGGGGAAACGGCTCACGAGTCACCGCGGGATAGTCGAGCAGTTGCCGAGCGACGAGATCGCCCAGATACGGATCCGCGCGCAGGCGTTGCACGGCCGCATCGCCGTACGCGAGATCCGCAACCGTGCGTGCGCCGCGAACGAGGATGACCTGCTCGAATCTTTCGTAGGTCTCCGGATCCTTCGCGATGCTCAGGAACGGCGCCACCCCGGTGCCGGTCGCCAGCATGAAGAGACGCTTCCCGGGCCTCACGTCCCGCAGCACCAGCGTGCCGGTCGGTTTGGAGCTGATCAAAATCGGCGTTCCGCGCTCGATGTGCTGCAGTCGGGAGGTGAGCAGCCCCTGCGGCACCTTGATGCTGTAAAACTCGAGGCACTCTTCGTAATTCGCGCTCGCGATGCTGTACGCACGCACGATCTTGCGGCCGCCGATTTCCATCCCGAGCATGATGAATTGTCCGTTCTCGAAGCGCAGACCCGTGCCGCGGGTGGTCACGAAGCTGAAGAGTTTGTCGCTCCAATGCTTGACTTCAAGCACCTGCTCGGTCGTGTAATTAGCCATGATTTACCGTGATAAGTCTGAGTCCGCCAGGGTAAGGTAACCGCGCAGCCCTGGACCAATTAGAATTGGTTATGAGCTTATTCAAAACAGCCGCGCCTCGACACGAGGTGCCGCGCCTCGACACGAGGTCGTCGCCGCGACTCCACACGAGGTCGTCGCCGCTGCGTCCCCCAGCGTTTGGTTTGGCGTCTAATTCCGAGTGTGTCAAGCATGCGGTGACATTTGTCACCAATATGACACGCGCATGCGGTGACAGGCCTGAGCCGCGACGAAGATCGCGAAGCGGCGCCGTTCGCGGCGCAACCGACGTGACGCCCCGCGCACGGCTGAATGACTCGCTCGTTGCGAGCGACCCGCACTGGCTACGTATTTCCCCTGACGAGACCGTCGATGGCACGGCGTATGCTCCATGCATCAAGCCATCAGCGATGGCGCGTGAGATTTTTGAATCATCAAACGGTAAAGGAGAGCAATCATGAGTTCCGCCCAAGTACGGCCGACGAGCGAAGAGAAGGGGAATGGGGCGATTCATGAGAGCGGATCTTTTGCGGCGCACTTAAAGGGCCTGGAGCGCAAGATTCCGCTGCGCGGGCGGTATGAGAATTTCATTGGCGGGGAGTGGGTGGCGCCGCTTGCGGGGGGGTATTTCGAGAACATCTCCCCGACCACCGGGCAGGTGATTTGTCGGATCGCCCGCAGCCAGGCGCAGGATGTGGAGCGAGCGCTGGATGCGGCGCATGCGGCGGCCCCGGGCTGGGGGAGCACGGCGGTGGCGGAACGGGCGCGCATTTTGAATCGCGTGGCCGATCGGATGGAGCAATATCTGCCGTTTCTCGCCGCGGTGGAGACCTACGATAACGGCAAGCCGATTCGCGAGACGAATCTGGCGGATTTACCGCTGGCGGTGGATCATTTTCGTTATTTTGCCGGCTGCATCCGCGCCCAGGAGGGCTCGCTCGGGGAGCTTGATGAGGACACGGTGGCCTATCACTATCATGAGCCGTTGGGGGTGGTGGGGCAGATCATTCCGTGGAATTTTCCGATTCTGATGGCGGTGTGGAAGTTGGCGCCGGCGTTGGCGGCGGGCAATGCGGTGGTGATCAAGCCGGCCGAGCAGACGCCCATGTCGCTGCTGGTGCTGGCGGAGTTGCTGGCCGATATTCTGCCCCCCGGGGTGCTCAATATCGTCAATGGCTTTGGGCTGGAGGCGGGCAAGCCCTTGGCCTCGAGTCCGCGCATTGCCAAGATCGCCTTTACCGGGGAGACGACCACCGGGCGGCTGATCATGCAGTACGCCTCGGAGAACATCATTCCGGTGACCTTGGAGCTGGGCGGCAAGTCGCCGAACATCTTCTTCGAGGATGTGCTGCGCGAGGAGGATGAGTTCGTCGACAAGGCGCTCGAGGGCTTTGCGATGTTCGCCTTGAATCAGGGCGAGGTGTGCACCTGTCCCTCGCGCGCCCTGGTGCAGCGCTCGATCTACGAGCGCTTCATGGAGCGGGCGGTCAAGCGGGTGGAGGGCATCCGCCAGGGCGACCCGTATGAGATGAGCACCCAGATCGGCGCCCAGGCCTCCAACGATCAGTACGAGAAGATCCTCTCCTACATCGACATCGGCAAGAAGGAGGGGGCGAAGGTGCTCACCGGCGGGGTGGCGAACAAGTTATCGGGGGAGCTCTCGGGGGGCTACTACATCAAGCCCACGGTGTTCGAGGGACACAACAAGATGCGCATCTTCCAGGAGGAGATCTTCGGCCCCGTGGTCTCGGTGACCGTCTTCGATACCCCGCAGCAGGCGCTCGAGATCGCCAACGACACCCTCTACGGGCTCGGCTCGGGGGTGTGGACGCGGGATCTGAATCTGGCGTATCGGTTCGGCCGCGGCATCAAGGCCGGGCGTGTGTGGACCAACTGCTATCACGCCTACCCGGCTCACGCCGCCTTCGGTGGCTACAAAAAATCCGGCATCGGACGCGAAACCCACAAAATGATGCTCGATCATTACCAGCAAACCAAAAACGTACTGGTCAGCTACGGCACCAAAGCATTGGGATTCTTTTGATGGACGTCGGTCGCGTGGGGGATCGGACATGTCCTCGAGGGCGATTGGGTAGCAATCTAACAAGGAGTTGGCAATGAGCGAACACGATAGCGCTTCACGGGCTGCAGCGAAACGCATGCGAGGCGCCCTGTTCGCCGCTGCTGTGCTGACCTCGGTACTGGTCTATGCCGCTGTACCCACCTATCCGTCCGTCACCAGCGAGCGGCTGATCAATGCCCAACAGGACAGCGGGTGGCTGATGTACCGGCGCAATTATGAAAGCACGGGCTACGCTCCGTTCGATCAGATCAATACCGGGAACGTGAGTAAATTGACGGTCGCTTTCGATTACCAAAGCGAACTTTCGCAAGGGCACGAGGCCGCTCCGATCGTCAACGGCAATTACATGTTCGTCACCACACCGATGGATCATCTGATCGCGATGGACGCGACCACCGGCAAGGTACTGTGGAAATACGAGTACCCCATCGACAAGAAGGCGTTGAAGACGGTCTGCTGCGACGTCGTCAATCGCGGTGTGGCGCTCTACGGCGATCTCGTCTACATGGGCACGCTGGGTAATCACATCGTTGCGCTCGACGCCAAGACCGGCGAAGTCAAGTGGGATACCGCGCTCGCTCCCCCGGGCGTCGGTTATTTCATCTCGGGCGCGCCGCTGGTCGTCAAAGGCAAGGTCATCATCGGCGACGGCGGGGGCGAGTACGGATCGCGCGGTTTCATCGTCGGCATGGATGCCGAGACCGGCAAAGTCGTGTGGAAGACGTACACGACGGCTGCACCCGGAACGCCGGGCGGCGACAGTTGGCCGGCGGGAGCCTACAAGACCGGCGGCGGTAATCCCTGGATCACCGGCACCTACGATCACAGCACCAACACGCTGTTTTGGGGTGTGGGCAATCCGGGTCCCTGGCTTGCGACGCTGCGCCCCGGCGACAATCTGTACACCGATTCGGTGCTGGCACTGAATCCGGATACCGGCAAGATCAAGTGGCACTACCAGTGGACGCCGAACGACACCTGGGATTACGACGGCGCGAATGAAACGGTCATGACCGATCTCACCTATGGCGGCACTGCGTACAAAGCCCTCGTGCACGCCGATCGCAACGGCTGGTTCTACGCGCTCGATCGCACCAACGGCAAGCTGATCTACGCCCAGCCGTTCGTGCACACGAGCGCCATCACCGGCATGAAAGACGGTGTTTCGCAATCCGATCCTGCCATACGCCCGACGATCGACAAGCAAGTGTTTGCCTGTCCGAGCTTTCTCGGCGGCAAGAACTGGTGGCCGATTTCGGTCGATCCGCAAACCCAAATGGCGTACATCCCGACCCAGCACGCCTGCATGGACATCAAGGGCGCCCAGCCCGTCGCCTACAAGGCTGGACTTGCGTTTCTCGATGAGACCTTCGAGGTCAAGCACGATCCGACCACCGACAACTGGGGCTCGGTGCAGGCGGTGGACCTGAATACCGGCAAACAAGTCTGGCAGCACGAAACTCATATGCCGTGGGCCGGCGCCACCCTCGCCACCTCGGGCGGACTGATGTTCAGCGGCAGCACGGACGGACACTTCATGGCATTCGATGCCAAGATGGGCAAGGTCCTGTGGACCAGCAGCCAGCTCAGTTCCGGCATCATCGGCGTGCCGACCACCTACGTGGTCGACGGCAAGCAGTACGTGGCCGTCTGGGCGGGTTGGGGCGGTGCCGGCCCGATTTGGGGCGGGCAAATGGCGAACGATCCCGCTGTCAAGTCGATCCCCAGAGGCGGACACCTCTATGTGTTCGCCATCAAGTAGGTCGATCGCCACCGCCCGAATTGCCTCATGGATACTCGTCGCGGTGCTCACGCACCGCGCCGGGTTCGCGGCGGTCTTGAACGTTTGCGTCGATCAAGCGAATCCCACCGCCGAGATGGATCTGCGGGTCGTTCGCGCCGCCGCCAAAACGCAGGGCTATTCCGTCAAGCCGGTCCCCTTCGTCGGCTACGGCAAAGGCGGCGACGGCTTTCCGCCGGGCCGCTTCGCCAAGATGGCGCAGTCCGACTGTCAGCTGATCATGGGATTCCCGGTCGACGTCAGCAATCCGAACCTGCCGCCCAACGTCGAAGCCACCTCGGCTTACGCCAGCACCGGCTTCGTACTGATCCGCCGAGCAGGGTCCGCGACCATGTCGCTGAGCGAGCTGCCGAAAGGCAGCGAGGTGGGCATCGCCCAGCTGGATACCTATGCGGGGCTGCTCTTCGGCACCCATCCCAATATCGTCATGCATGTATATCCGAAGGACGCACTCATGCTGGCGGATTTGGACGCGAAGCGCATCGCGGCGGGAGTTGCCTGGCAGCCGTCCATCGAATCCAACGCGCAAAGGCATCCCGAGCATCCCTCGCGCCGGATCGCCGCCTTGCCCGGCGATCACATGCTCTGGAACCTGGTTGCGCTCTACGTTGCGCAATCACAGGAGGCCGCCAATCTGTTCGACAGGGGCCTGTATGAACTACAGAGCAAACGACAGCTGCAGCGGCTGATCGGGCCCTACAACCGGGCCGCCGCGGCCGGTGCCGAGCGCAGCGGAGCGCGATGGTCGGAGCCGCAATTGCGGCACGCCGTCGCATGGGATGCCAACCCGGCCCAGCTCCTCCCGGTCGCCGACGTGGAGGGAAAACCCAAGAGCAAGCACAAGAAAATACCCGCTCTGTACACCGAGGATCAAGCCGCCAAGGGCGCCCTCGCCTACTATCAAAACTGCGCGATGTGCCACGGACCGCTGCTCGACGGCCAATCGGGCGGCTATTCCGGTCCGGCCTTGAAGGGTGCGGAATTCGCCGATCCGAGCTACGATTTCCACCTCAGCGATATCTTCAATTTCGTCGCCAAGCTGATGCCGGCGGCCACGCCGGGCAGCCTCACGCATGAGCAGGACGTACAGATCATGGCCTTCATCCTTCAGCAGAACGGCTATCCCTCCGGCAGCAACGAATTGGTGTACGAGAGCGCCGAGAAATCCATGGTTCCAATCAGATACTATGGAAAATAACAAGCTGCGTTTTCGCCGACAACTACCGGAGCCGCGCCATGCATGAGCATCTATATCCCGTCCCGAAGAGCTTTGCGGAGACGGCGCAAGTGACGCGAGCCGATTACGAGCAACTGTACGCACAGTCGCTCGCGGATCCGGAAGGCTTCTGGGGACGTATCGGTCGGCGCATCGACTGGATTCGAGAGTTCTCCCGGGTCAAGGATACTTCCTTCGCCGAGGATGATTGCCACATCCGCTGGTTCTACGACGGCAAGCTCAACGTCTCGAGCAATTGTCTGGATCGTCACCTGCACGCGCGCGCCGACAAAACGGCAATCATTTGGGAATCCGACGATCCGAACCGCGCGGAACACATCAGCTATCGTCAACTGCATGAACGGGTTTGTCAGTGCGCAAATGCCTTGAAATCCATGGGCATCGAAAAGGGCGACCGAGTCACGATCTATTTGCCGATGATTCCGGAGCTCGCCATCTCGATGCTGGCGTGCGCGCGGATCGGGGCGATTCATTCGGTGGTCTTCGCCGGCTTCTCCTCCGAAGCGTTGGGCGGGCGCATCGCGGACTGCGATTCGCGCCTGGTCATCACCGCCGATGAGGGGCTGCGCGGCGGCAAACGTGTACCGCTGAAACAAACGGTCGATGAAGCCCTGACCATCGAGGGCACGGCGTGCGTGCAACACGTGCTGGTCGTGCGTCGCACCGGTACGTCGGTACCGATGTATTCGCCGCGCGACCACTGGTATGACGATGCGGTTGCACAGCAGGCAAAAACCTGCCCGCCCGCCGTCATGGACGCGGAAGATCCGCTGTTCATCCTCTACACCTCCGGCTCCACGGGACAGCCAAAAGGCGTGCTGCACACCAGCGGGGGATATCTCGTCTTCGCCTCATTCACGCACCAGACCGTGTTCGATTTGCGTGAGGAGGACATTTACTGGGCGACCGCGGACATTGGTTGGGTCACCGGCCACAGCTACATCGTCTATGGACCGCTTGCCAATGGCGCGACCACCGTCATGTTCGAAGGGGTGCCGAGCTATCCCGACCACGGCCGCTTCTGGCAGGTCGTCGACAAACACAAGGTTACGATCCTCTATTCATCGCCGACCGCCATTCGATCACTCATGCGGGAGGGCGAGAAGCCCGTCAAGGCCTGGTCTCGGCGCTCGCTGCGCTTGCTCGGCTCGGTGGGAGAGCCGATCAATCCGGAGGCGTGGGAATGGTATTACCGCGTGGTCGGCGATGGGCGCTGCCCCATCGTCGATACCTGGTGGCAAACCGAGACCGGGGGAATTCTGATCACCCCGCTGCCGGGTGCGATCGACTTGAAACCGGGCTCGGCCACCAAGCCGTTCTTCGGCGTGAAGCCCGCAATCGTCGACAACGAGGGCCACATCCTCGAGGGAGCGTGCGAGGGGAACCTCGTACTGCTCGACAGCTGGCCCGGGCAGATGCGCACGGTGTTCGGCGATCATCAGCGATTCATCGACACGTATTTCAAGACGTTTCTCGGCACGTACTTCACCGGAGACGGCGCGCGACGCGACGCCGACGGCTACTACTGGATTACGGGCCGTGTCGATGATGTGATCAATGTCGCCGGCCACCGCTTGGGAACTGCGGAAATCGAAAGCGCGCTGGTCGCTCATCCGCAAGTTGCCGAGGCCGCCGTCGTGGGATTTCCCCACGACATCAAAGGCCAGGGCATCTACGTGTACGTCACCTTGATTGCCGATGTCGAGCCGAGCGAGCCGTTGCGGCGCGAGCTTCGCGATTGGGTGCGCCGGGAGATCAGCCCGATCGCCACCCCCGACGTCATCCAGTGGGCTCCTTCACTGCCGAAGACCCGCTCCGGGAAGATCATGCGCCGCATCCTGCGCAAGATCGCCGCCAAGGAGACGGATCAATTGGGCGATATTTCGACCCTCGCCGATCCGGGCGTCGTCCAGCAGCTCATTGCGGAGAGCGCGCGCAAGTAACACGTCCCCGCTCGAGCTGTTCATGAGAAATTTCCTACACGCAGTCGCGGCATTTCGGTAGGAAGAAAGAGACGCTCGCCTATAAACCCGGAAGCGGCTCAGAGGTACCTACTCGCAGTTGACACTGCCGTGGGTAATCCAGAATGCGGGTGGACCGATACAGGTCATGGACCATGCTCGTCGTGACTCCCTGCGCAGCGGGTTGCGCCGGCAACGGCGAGGGGCTCGATCAAAACGGTCAGCCCATTTCACCCGGAGGCAGCAGCGGCGGCCCGGTTACTGCGGATTTCCAGTCGATCCAGGACAACGTCTTTACGCCCATCTGTTCGAAATGTCACATCGGCGCGAGCGCGCCGGAAGGCCTGCAACTCGACGCCGCTCACAGCTATAACTTGCTGGTCGGCGTGCCGAGCGCCGAGAGGCCGGATCTGTTGCGGGTTAATCCGGGCAATCCGGATATCAGCTACATGGTGCTGAAGATCGAAGGCGCCTCGGGCATCGTCGGCGCGCAAATGCCCTTCGGCGAAACGCCGCTGCCGCAGGCGACCATCGATGCCATTCGCCAATGGATCACGAACGGCGCGCCCAAAGCGGCCGCTGCATCGGCGGCATCGATGGTCATGTTCGCCGTGCAAGACCACGGCGCCGCTCGATTCGGCCATCGTCAAGACCCCGGTGAAGCGAATCGTCGTCGCATTCTCGCAAGAGCTCGACGCATCGCTCGTCAACGAGACGACGGTCCACCTTGCACGAGTCGACAGCCGAGTCGGGCGCAGACGATGGCGCCCCCCCGACCTCTGTCGCGACCGTCGTGCCGGTCTCCGTTGGACTCGCGCCGAAGAATCCCGCCGTCATGTTGATTACTCCGCAAACGGCACTCGAGCGCGGCGTGTATCGCGCCACGCTGCGCGGCACCGGTGGGGGCGCGCTCGCCAATTTGAACGCGACCACTCTCGGCGCGGATGTTTCGTTCGAGTTCACCGTGGATGCGCCGCGATGATCGGGCATCGCTATTCGATGGGGATTGCTGCTGTGCCTGCTGAGCTTCGCAGCGGTTACGGTGCACGCCGAACCCTATCTCGCCGTGCAGATGGGCTTGAAGTGCGGGCAGTGCCACGTCAATCCGACCGGCGGCGGATTGCGCACGACGTTCGGCGATGTGTTCGCGCAAACGTGATGCCGGCCGAACATCTCGATACCGGTACCGACAATTGGACCGGTGACCTCGTCAAATTCATCCGGGTCGGCGGCGACTTGCGCTTCGATGCGCAACTGACGCAGGTGCCGCATTCTCCCTCCGTGGACGAATTCTCGCTCGAGCAGGCGCGCGTCTACCTCGAGGCGAACGTCATTCCCGAGAGGCTCCTGGCGTACGTCGATGAGCAGGTGGCTCCCGGAGGCGCACTCAATCGCGAAGCGTACGTGTTGTACTGGTCCGCGGCGCACGACTGGTATGTCAAGGCCGGGCAGATGTATTTGCCCTTTGGCCTGCGCCTTCAAGACCAGACCGCCTTCATTCTCACCGCTACCGGAATCAACATGACGACGCCGGATCAAGGTGTGGAAGTCGGCTGGGAGCGCGGGCATTTGGATGCGCAGCTTGCCGTGAGCAACGGCACCGCCGGCGGTTCCGTCAGAGGCAACGGCAAACAAACCAGCGCTCAGTTGGCGTTCGTCGACTCGTTGTGGCGCCTCGGGCTCGCGGCCAATTTCAACGCCCAACCCGGCGGCAGCAAGAGCGCCTACGGAATTTTCGGCGGCCTGCGCACCGGGCCGATCTCATGGTTGGCACAGGCCGAAATCACCGACGATCAAAGCATCCCCAACGGCCAGGGCAAGCAGCTCGCCACGTTGCTCGAGGCGAATTGGCTCATCGCGCGCGGCAACAATCTCAAGATCACCGACGAGTTCCTCAATCCGAATCGCGCCGTGCCGAACGGAGAAGAGACGCGCTGGAGTCTGGTCTACGAGCTCACGCCGATTCAGTTCGTGCAGCTACGCGCCGGTTTTCGTTGGAACGATGGTATTCCTCAGGATCCCGCCGAACATCAGAAGCTCTATTTCGTCGAGCTGCACGGATTCTTCTGACCGCCGCTTTGGTGTTCGACGAGCGGCGATCGCCCAGCACAACCTTTTCTGCGCCTCGAGGCACTCATTGAGCGGATACGCCACACAAGGAGTCTCGCATGAACGGGCGCACTTCTACATTGATCAGCATCGTCGGATTGCTCTTGAGTACGCTCGCCGCGTGCGGCGGCGGCGGTAGCGGTGGCGGTTATGGCTCATCCATGATGTCGATGCCCGCACCCACCGCGAGCTTCTCGCAACCGGCACAGGCGGCCACCATCAACTACGGTCAGGCCGTGACCCTCACATGGACGTCGGCCTATGCCACCTCTTGCTCCGCGACGACCTCGAGTGCAACCGGCGGAGCATTCACCGGCACCCAAATGGCCAGCGGCAGCCAGACGGTCGTGCCGAGCGCGGCTGGAACCTATACCTACACACTGAACTGCATGGGAACCGGCGGAAGCAAGTCGGCATCCGCGAGCGTGACCGTCACACCCAACCTTCTCGCCGCTCTGGCGCCGAGCGGTGCGATCCCAGCCGTCGGATCGACGGTCGATCCGATCAACGGCGACCAGAATCCCTATGGCCTCGCGATTGCTCCGGCCACCGCGGGACTGATCACCAAGGGGGATCTCGTGGTGTGCAATTTCAATGACGGCCCGACCAATACGCAGGGCAAGGGAACATCCATCATTGGACTGCATCCCGTCGCCGGATCGAAGCCGTATCGCATTGCGCAATCGACGAGTTTGCAGGGCTGCAACGCCTTGACCATGCTGCCGGATGACAGCATCTCGGCAGCCGGCTGGACATCGAATATGAATTCGCTGGTCGCTGCGAGCGGCGTGGTCGGGGCACCCTTCAGCGACGCCTTCACGGGTCCCTGGGGTGAGGCCTTTGTGGCCGCTACGGCCACACAGCCCGCCGCGGTCTACGTATCGAACGCACCGGGTGGCGCGATGAATGCGGGCGGCACGATTGATCGAATCAGTCTCGACGTCGATGCGCAGACCTCCTTTACGGAAATCGTGACCGGCATCTGCAGCGGCGGGGCACCGGGCGCGATTTTCGGGCCCGCCGGACTCACCTATGATCCCGCGAGCGATACCCTGTACGTCGTCGCCACGAGTTCGGCCAGCATCATCGCCATTGCGGGGGTGTCCGGTATTCCGAAGGACGGGGTGGTCGTGAACGGACAATGCGCCGGGGCCGCCGCGCCGACGCCCGTACCGACCTTCTCGGGACCCTCCATGGCCTCGGCCAAAGTGATTGCCCATGGCGCGCCCTTCAACACGCCGCTGAGCGCCGCCCTATTGAAGAACGGCGACTTGTTGGTCGCCAACGCCGATATCGGCATCAGTACACCGAGCGGCACGACGAACTTGCTGATCGAGGTCTCCCCGGTGTTGCCCGGCGGGTTCGTCGGTCACCCGCTCCAGGTCGATACCGGCACACCCGGGGCCTTGTTCGGAGTCGCCGCCACCCTCGATGCGCAGGGCAATCAGGTCATTTATTTCAATAACGATAATAACAATGCGGTGATGCAGTTGGGGCCCGTGGCAAGCACCGGCGGCGGCGGGGGTTCGTACTAGCCCCAAGCCGGTACCGGGGACAGCGGGCAAAATTGTGGTTTCCGCTTAAACCGAAAACCCCGCTCCCGGCACTTACCCTGGAACGGCGTTGCATTCGTGGGCGCCCGAGTTGCCAATTGATTGCCCCGCGACGGACAATTGCCCCGAGGGACAACCGCGCGCCGCACCTAACGGAGCAACGATGCTGTCTATCCTGGTTTGCCACTCCTACTATCTTCGCTTCGATCAGAAGCAGCTGGAGCGCGGCAAGCCATATCCCCCTCTCGCCACATTGCAAGTAGCCGCCATGCTGCGAAAGGCCGGCCACCAGGTTTCGTTCTTCGATTCCATGCTTGCCGAAGGCGTCGAGGAGTTCGATCTCAGGCTGCGGGCCGTCGAGCCGCAGCTGGTGCTGCTCTATGAGGATACCTTCAACTTCCTCAGCAAGATGTGCTTGGGTGCGATGCGCCGCGCCGCCTGCGACATGATCGCCTCGGCGCGTCGTGCAGGCGCCCGGGTGGTCGCCGCGGGTCCCGATGTCAGCGACGCTCCGGGCCCATATCTTCGGGTTGGCGCGGATGTGGCCCTCATCGGCGAGGGGTTATCCGCTCTTCTGGAGGTTCTGTCGCGGCTCGACTCGCGGCCGCGTGCACGCAGCCATGATCTCATCGAAGGCGTGCCCGGAGTGGCCTCACTCAGCCGCGGCAAAATCGTCACCGCAAACGGCGCGCAAGTTCTTCCAATACCCCACTACGATGGGTTCGCGGCGTGGGATCTGGTGGACATGGATCGCTATCGCGCGGTGTGGTTGAAGACGCACGGCTACTTCAGTCTGAACATGGCCGGCTCCCGTGGCTGTTCCTTTCGTTGCGCGTGGTGTGCCAAACCGACGTGGGGAAATCATTATCTGCAGCGAAGCCCGGGCGACGTTGCAACGGAAATGACCTACCTCAAACGCACCTTCGGCCCCCAGCACGTCTGGTTTGCGGATGACATCTTCGGATTCCGCGTCGAATGGATCCTCGATTTCACCGCGGCCGCGCGACGCGAAGGCGGCGCAATTCCCTTTACGATACAAACTCGCGCGGACTTGATTGGCGAGCGCATGGCGCAAGCCCTGCACGATGCCGGCTGCCAGGAAGCGTGGCTCGGCGCGGAGAGCGGCAGCCAACGGGTGCTCGACGGCATGAACAAGGGTACGACGGTGTCCGAAATACGCAGCGCGCGCGACCGGCTCAGGGCGGCACGCATCCGCGTTGGATTCTTCATTCAATTGGGATACATGGGCGAGCAGCTCGACGACATTCTCGCCACCCGCGACTTGCTCGAAGCGGCGCGACCCGATGAGATCGGCGTCAGTGTTTCGTACCCCTTGCCCGGCACCAAATTCTACGAACAGGTCAAGGCCCAGCTGGGCCCCAAGACACATTGGCAGCAGAGCAACGATCTGGACATGATGTTTCACGGCACTTACACCAGCGATTTTTACCGCGCGGTTAGAAATTTGTTGCACGACCAGATCTCCTTGCAGACCGCAGCCGCTCAGCGATGCGAGCCCGCCGGCGATGTGGATTCCGGTGCGGCGCGCGCACTCGAGGAACGCTGGCAGGAACTGCTGGTTCGCGAGGCGGATTATCGGTCGCACGGCGGTCGGGGGTTGCCTGCGAGCCAGGCGGCGGCGCGCCGATGAGGGCTTCTCCCAACGGCGTGCCGCGTCCGGCCGTTTTGCAGGCGGCGCTGCGCAAGACCACCGAGACACTCGCCTGCGAGCTCGCGCATCCGAGCACCGCTGCGCCAGGGTGGTCGGAGTTCGAATGGCGCGTGGCCAAGGCCGTCGCCGCCATGCATGGCGTCTCGCCGCTGTTGTCAACCACGCTCCGTTGGCGGGGCCCCTGCGGTTGGATGCAATTTCTCGAGGAGCAGCGGCAGCATACGGCGAAACGACATGTGCGCATCGAAAAGCTGCTGCGGCTGATCGATTTGCGTTCGCGCGAGGAAGGGCTGGCGGTGGTCGCACTCAAGGGTGCGGCGTTGCATGAGGCCGGTCTTTATCGCCCGGGAGAGAGGCCCATGGCCGACGTGGACCTTCTGGTGCATCCACGGGACGCGGCGCGAATGACGGTGCTACTTCAATCGCTGGGGTTCTATGAATCCCGCACGGCCCTGCGGGAACGCGAATTCAGTCCCGTCGATCACAGGATTCCCGACGAATTGGGCGAGCATTCCGAGAACAACGTCAAAATCGAGTTGCACGAGCGAATCGGCGAGACCCTGCCGATGGACGAAACGGACATCACGGAGATCGTATTTCCGAGGCACCCGCGGCCCGGGCTGAACGCTTATCCATCCATGGCATCCCTGATGACTCACCTCCTCCTGCATGCGGCCGGTGCGATGGCGTTTCAGTACTTGCGTCTCATGCACCTTCACGATCTCGCACTGCTTTCACTGCATATGACGGACGCGGATTGGAGCGAGCTGCTCGCTCACAGAGCGGCCGATCGGGGCCATTGGTGGGCGTATCCACCGCTGCAGATGAGCGCGCGGTATTATTCACCGCAGATTCCTTCGCACGTACTCTCGGAGTTTTCCGCCAAATGCCCAAGAGTGTTGCGTAGCACGTACCAAGCTCGGCGACTTTCCGACGTTTCGCTCTCGTATCTTTGGGTGGACGCGTTTCCGGGCATCGCCTGGTCGCGGTCCGTCGCCGAAATGCTCCGGTATGCCGCCAGCCGCATACACCCCAGCGGAGAAACTATCGGACACCGCGAGCGGGCCGCGAACACCGATGCATGGGCCTCTCGAGGAGATTGGCCGCGCCTCTCGCAAAGCCGGCGTATCCTACGGTGGGTCGTTTCGCGACCGACCCGCACGCGCACCATGCATGCGGTGCGCATCGCGCTGGCTCGGCCGGCATGACGATGACGCAGACGAGTCCCACGGTCGGGACAGTCGGCCTGCTCGGCGACAGCACCCAGCGGGATTATTCGCGAAAATTGCACATGTTCAATTCCTTCGCTGAAGCGGAGCTTCGCGAGGCGATCGCGAGCCTCGACCTCAAGTCCGGCATGCGTATTTTGGATGCGGGATGCGGTACCGGCGAGGCGCTGCCTTGGTTACTGAACGAAGTCGAGCCCGGCGGGTCGGTCCTCGGCGTCGACCTTGCATCCGCGCACGTGGACGCGGCGCGCAGATACTTGGCGCCGCAAACGCTCATTTTGCAGGCGAATCTGCTCCACGCGCCGCTCCCGCCTGCGAGCTTCGATGGGATCTGGTGCGCCAACACCATCCATCATCTGCGCGACCCGCTCCCGGGTGTGAAGCTTCTCGCGTCCCTGCTGCGACCGGGCGGCCGCATTGCGCTCGGCCAAAGCTCCTTCCTTCCGGACATGTACTTCGCCTGGGACTCGCGCCTCGAGCGACTGACCAATGAGGCGGTGCGCCGGTACTATCAAGAGCGCTACGCTCTGCGCGAGCAGGACCTCTCTGCAGTGCGCTCGTTGGTCGGCCTGTTGCGTCGAGCGGGCTTGCGTAACGTACGCGCGCGAACATTCATGATCGAGCGTGTGTCTCCGTTGCGGCCCTCGGATGAGGCCTACCTTCTCGAGACGATATTCAGGAATACCTGGGGAGAGCGTCTGCGACCGTATCTGTCGAGCGACGATTACGAAGAACTGCGCCGCTTGTGCGATCCGCGGCATTCGCAGTTTGCGCTGCGCCGCCCGGACTTCCACTTCCTGCAAACCTTCACCCTGTCCGTGGCGGAGATCTAGAGCAATTCCACATACAGCCGCTGAAAGCATTCGGCGGTGTAATTGGCATCTTCGCGCGTCGCCCGCTGCAGTGCGTGAGCCGCGATCCGTAAGCGCAAATCCTCATCGCTGAGCATCTGTCGGATCGCTTCCGCGAGGCGAATCGAGTCCCCCACGGGAACCGAGACGGCGGCCTCGGGGGACCATTCGACCACGTGGCCGACCGCGGTGCCGACAGTGGGAACGCCCGCCACCGCGGCCTCCAACATGACGAGAGGGCCGGTCTCATGGCGCGACGCAAGGACCATGAGGTCGGCCGCTTCCACCAAAGGCCGCAGCCGGTGCTGGGGGAGGAATCCGTGAAACCGGATCTTTTGGGCAAGCCCTAATCGCGCGCTCATCGATTGTACTTCTCCATGCAGCAGGTCCTCGCCGACAACGTCGACCGTAAAATCCACATCCGACTGCATGAGTGTGGCAAGCGCGCGCAACAGCGTTGCTTGATCTTTGACCCGGTTCAGGCTCCCCACATGGATGAGCCGGGCTGGCCCGGCGCGATCGCGACGCACGGGCTTGAGCGGCGGCCAGGCCGCGAGATCGACGCCCAAAGGTACCCGCCGCGCGGCGAGACCCATATCGGCCAGCATGTCGATGATCGGCGCACTCGCCGCGGTGATCAAGGAGGTCGAGCGAAGGCTCAACGCCTCCCTCAAGCGTCCGCCCCACGTGCGCCGGCCGCCGTAATCGATCTCGGGAAGCGAGACGAGTTCTCCTCCGGCGACATGGATGAGGCTCGGGATGCGCAGGATTTTCGCCGCCGTCACCGCAATCAGCCCTCCCGGTCCGGACCAAATCGCGTGAATCACGTCGAAAGGGGACGCCCGATGGGTTCTGCAAATCGCGCTGATCGCTCGCACGACCGCAGAACCGCGACCGATGTTGTGGATGTGAGCCCCCGCCAATTCCCACTCGCCGGGATCGGCCTCCTGATGCAGGGCGAAGACATGGACGTCGTGATGACCCGAGAGCCGGCTGATGAGAGCGAGGAGCGCGGGAATTACGCGATACTCTCCGGATCGATCCACCCCGCCCGGTACCACTATCGCTATATGCATCCCTGGCCTCGTATGAGCATCCCCGGCCTCGGCGGATCCTGCCTAACGTGAGCGGCGCGCCAGCAGCGCTCTCAGCACTTCGACCGCTTCGAGCGGGTGGCTCCCTCTTCGCAATTCAAACGAATCGATGCGGGATGCCTGCCTGACGAATCGGGGCCATTGCGGTTGGTTGGCAGCGTATGCCTGGGCAATCGCCAACCTCGTCATTGCTTCGGACTTGCGCAGCGGTCGCAACAGCGGACCATTTCCGGAGTGTTCCGCCGACAGAAACACGAGCGAATCGATCTTCAGGGGCGAGGCGGCGAGGCGATAGTGCGTGCCTCGTAGATCCAGCTCAAATTTCCTGACGCCGCTTCGGCGCTTGATAACCGGTGATTTTCTAATCGCCGCAACATCCCCACCCCGCTCGAGCCAGCGCAGCGAGTCGGCCCGAACGTGCAGAAAGTTTGCGACACCCGTCGCAAGCATCGTGTCCGGTGCCGCGAAGACGCTGTCTTCCGACAGAAAATCGAATCCGCGCAACAGGCATTGCAGAGCCAGGGTCGACTTTCCCGCACCGGCCGGACCCATCAGCAGTACCCCTCGGCCGCCCCGCCCGACACATGCGGCGTGCAGGGATACCAAGCCCTGTGCTCGTGCCGCCAGGGTGAACACCGCGAATTCGATCAGTTCGTAGCGGGTATGGTAGGCGAAGCGAAGCATCCGCGGGGAGACGACCACCAGCGCCGAGCGTTCCTGCGGCGAGAGGACCACAAAATTCGACGAATTCGTCGCGCCGCCCAAGAAGCCGGCTCCCGAAAGCATGTCGAAGGATGGCGGCCCAGGACGTCCCCGGGAGTGCGGCGGTCCGCCGGATCTCAGCAGCAGGGTGACTCGCGCGCGCGGAACCACCGCGGATAAGCGGTGCCGCGGCAAGCCGGCATAGGCCGAATCCACCAGCCGCATCAGTTCACGGCTATTGCTGGCGAATTGGAACTGCGCGCCCAAAAGCAGCATACGCTTCGTGAGCGGAATCCGGGCCCGTTCCCCAAAGGGATCGGGCAATAAATCGGGCAACATTTTGCGGCCGGGGCGGTACATAGAGCATCAGTTCAAGGTCGGTGCAGCCATGGTCCTGAGGACCCGCGTATCATTGTATCAATGAACAAAGTTGGTACTGCCCCCCCCGCTTCATCCGCCGATGCCCATCAGTTACGCGACACCCGGGACGCATTCGACAGCGTCGCTGCGGATTATGACGGCCCGCGAGGCAACAATGATCTCATTCAAGAAATGCGCCGCGAAATGTGGCGCTGGTTGGACGCTACCTTTGCCTCAAGCAGCCGCCTGATCGACGTGGGTTGCGGTACCGGGCTCGATGCCCTGCGCATGGCGCGCCTGGGGCATTTCATCACGGCGATCGATTGGTCCCCGCAGATGGTTCAGCGAACCCACGACCGCGCCGCCCTCGAGCAGCTCTTGGGTCGGGTGCAGCCGCTCGCCTTGGGCGCTCACGAATTGAATCGCCTGAAGGACGTCGATGGCTATGACGGCGCGTATTCGAACCTCGGGCCGCTCAACTGCGTCCCGGACCTGGCCGAGGTGTCGCGCGAATGCGCCCGCCTGCTCAAGCCCGGTGGCGCCCTGGTGTTTACGGTAATTGGCCGGCTCTGTCCCTGGGAGATCGCGCATTATCTCCGGCGGCGGCGCTGGCCGCGAGCCACGGTGCGATTCAGCCGCGGCGTCGTTCCCGTGAACATGAACAAACAGACCATCTGGACGCGCTACTACTGGCCACGCGAGTTCTATGCCGCTTTCCGGCAGCACTTCAGCCTCGAACACCTGCGTGGATTGTGCGTCTTCGCGCCGCCTCCCTACTTGACCTGGGTTCGCGAGAGACATCCGCGCCTGCACGGGTGGCTGTGGCGCGTCGATCACAGCATGTCCGCGTGGCCATTGGTGCGCGATATGGGGGATCATTTTCTGATGGTGATGAAGAAGAAATGACAAGGTGCACGTTCTCGCCGCGATTTTTATCTCGATTCGGCCGATGCGACATCCCGGAAGCACCCATCGAGCATGGTCGAGACGAATTGCGCGCCTGCGCGTGACAAATGCTCCGCGTCCCAATACAGCAGACTGCCATCGGACTCGATGCTGCACCGGTTACCGGCGCAGAGTCGCTCCTTGAGGTCCACGGCGCGCAGCACCCCGCGTCGCTCGAGCTCGCGGATATCGCTGTCGGGCGCCCGATATTGCTCCAGCGCCTGCGTACGGGTCAGCTTGAGGAAATCCTCGTCGATGCCCCGTCTGCGCGCTACGAACAGCGCATCCGGCATCTCGTACTTTAACGTCGGCACATCCTGAACGACGCACACGGAACGACTGGCCGAACCGGTCTCCCGCAATGTCTCGCGCAATCCCCGCGAGAAATTCGATTCTCCGGGAACGCTATCCGCAGTCGACTGCGGAACGAGATCCTCATCCGCGTCGATCCAGTGTGCGTTCAATATCAGCAGTCGCGGATCGAGTCGTCGAACCGCTTGCGCCACGGCCGCGTTAAATCTTGCACAAGTGAGCCGCGCCGAATCGTTCCGTACTCTGAGTCCGAGCAATGGTCTGCACGATGAATGAACCGCGAAGTACAGCCGCAGATGGTGGGATTCCGCCAACTTCTCGTAAGCGGGCAACAGCGCCATTGCGTGACTGTCGCCCCACACCAGGCCGTTTACCGTATCGTTACCCTGCGGCCCGAAACTGCACAGATCGCCGGAGGCAATCTTGTCGAACGGAATGTTCGCGCATCCCATCAGCGTGCCCTCATCGGACAGCCTCTCGCTTGCCCGCGCCTGCACCTCGGGCGCAAATCGCCACGCCAGGCCGTCCGACCTCCACAGCGCGACACCCGTGCCGAGGATGACGATATTCGCGAGGAGCACCGACAGCAGAAATGACCGATCGGACTTGAGAACGACGCGCTTTCGTACCGGCACTTCGATCCACTTCCAACTCACTACGGCGATGATGTATATGAATGCGAGCAGTATGCCCACGCCGTAAAATCCGATCCTGCGGATGTTGTAGTAGCTGCAAAGTACCAGTACGGGAAAATGCCATAAATAGAGCGAGTATGAAATCAAGCCCGTGAAGACCAGGGGCCGCTTGGACAGCAATTTTCCGGCCAGTGTGGATTCCCGCCGGCCCGTGAGGATCAACAGCGCGGACGCTGCGCATGGTGCAATCGCGTACCAGCCGGGGTATGGCGTCGTGGGTCCGTACCGGTAGACTGCACACGCGAGGATGATGAGACTGCATGCGGCGAGCAATTCATTGGCGACCCGGGATTTCACGGGGCGTTCCCCACTCGTCGCGAGCGCCCCTCCCAGCAGCAGCTCCCATGCCCGCGATGGTGCGAGGTAGTAATTGGCCGCCGGTGCATGGTATGAGCCCCAGACACTCAGGGCAAACGATATAGCTGCAAGTGCAATCAGGACGCGTGCTTGATGACGCGGCAGGCACTTACCGATGAAAGTCAATGTAATCGGGTAGACGAGATAAAACTGCTCCTCGATTGCGATCGACCAGAAATGCGTGATCGGAACATGCACCAGGTTGCTTTGGAAATAGCTCATCCTCTCCAACCACGCAGCGATATTCGTCCCGAGCACCGATGTTGCAACAAGGTAGCGCGCAAATCTTGCAAGATCCCACGGTAGGAAAACGGCAACCGCCGCCACACTGACAACCAGTGAGGTCACAAACAATGCGGGCAGGATCCGCCTGGCGCGCCGGACGTAGAAATCCCCCGGCCACCAGGGCCGTGACTGATCGATGGGTGCGGCCAACAGCAGCGTAATGAGATACCCGGAAATGACGAAGAACACGTCGACGCCGATGAATCCGCCGCTGAACCCGGGAATTTCGGCGTGGAACAGCACCACCGCCACCACGGCCAGTGCTCTCAGGCCATCGATGTCGGAGCGATAGGCCGGCGCCGGTTGCACGAGGACCGCGCGTTCCGCGGGTACGGTCAAAGGATCCCTGAAGTGCGTGACGTGGCCTTCAGCCGCATGGCGCGATAACGACGCAGGCACGTGGGGCACAATGCGCCGATGACGGCGACGAGCAGGTAGTGCAGACGGGCACGCACAAGCCACACCTTCACCTGAAACCGCTTCCCCGCCGATAGATCGCGCCGAACGAACAACGCGTTGAACTGCTGTTGACTGAGCGGCTGGTCCGTCGCCAACTCCGCAAAGCCGAGCCGCTGCAGGAGCGTCTTCACTTGCGGATAAAGCTTCTGATCCGAGCCGATGCACGGTTCGGTTTCGACTTCAACGATGAGGAACTGAATTTGCTTCACGACATCGGCGACGCCTTCGATCACCTCGTAGGCCTTGCCTTCGGCGTCAATCCACAAGGCCAATCGCGCGTGGCGCGGACATTTGTCGGCAAGGAATGTGTCCAGCCGCGTCGTCTTGACTCGCACCACGGCCCCAGGCGGCGCCCACTCATCGGATCGCCTGTAGAGCGAGCTCATTCCGCGCTGGCCGGCGGGTTGGGAATAGTCCGCCTCAACGAGGAAGAACTCGGCATCACCGTCATGGTCCGTCGCCGCCAGCGGCACGACCTGGATATTGCGCTCTTGAAGGGCTCGGTTCGCCTGCATCCTCCGGAAATTCTCGGGATTGGGCTCAAACGCATAGATGTTCGATTCCGGGACTGCGTCGCGAAAGGTCATGGAATCCGCACCGTTCATCGATCCGACATCGCACACGGTGCTGATCCGCATCCTGGACAGAAGCTTCACGAATAGGCGTTGCGTGTCGACAATCATCGAGATTGATTTCGGCTGTCTCTTGATCCGCAATTATTCTACACTGCCGCAGCCGCGTGTTCTTGCGGCCGCAGACAGCGACAAGGACAAAGTCATCGCGGGCGACCACGGCCTCAAATGAGTGAGATCCATACAGGCGCGAAATACGTCCAAGCAATCACGGCTTTGCAATCGGATCGGCGCGCGCGTTCGGCGTTTCAAGATCTCGTTCTGCAAATTGCGATTCCGGGCGCCACTCTCTTTGACTTTGGAGCCGGTCCGGGCATCGACGCACGATTCTATGCCGAACGCGGGTTTACGGTGGGGGCATACGATGTCGACCCGGAAATGCGCGAATACTTCTCGGTGCATTGTCGGGATTTCATCCAAGCCGGGCACGTTGCGCTCGAGAGCGGCACTTACCTGGATTTCCTCGCCGCAAACACCGTGCGCGCGGGGCGCGTGCAACTCGTCACGTCGAACTTTGCACCACTAAATCTCATCGGCGACCTCCGCGACCTGTTTGCAAAATTTCACGCCCTCACGACGCCGGACGGCAAGGTACTGGCAAGCGTTCTTAGTCCGTACTTCATCGGCGACCTGAAATACGCATGGTGGTGGCGCAACTCGCTGCGCCTGTGGCGCGACGGTCATTATTCCGTGCAGGGCGCTCATTCCCCGGTCGTCCGGCGGCGGCTCGCCGATCTCGCCGCGCAAAGCGCGCCCTACTTCGCACTGAGGCGTGTTTTCCCGGGACTGCCGCCGTACCGGGGGCGATCCGCGAATGGCACGGATATGGGTCGAGGCAGCCGCTACGCGTGGATGCGCTTGACCACTTGCCGGTTCATGTTTTTGCTGTTTGAGAAGCGTAGCGTATAACCTTTCAACGGACGCCTGTCATGCGTCGGAACGCCTCCGAACTTTTCAGCAGCCCATCGTAGGTTCCGCTGCCGAGGAGCCTGCCGTTTTCGAGCTCGAAGATCACGTCGCACGAGCGAACCGTGCTCATTCGGTGTGCGATCAGAATGATCGTGTATCGGCCGCGCAAGCGCCCTAGCGTCGCCATCAGCTCTTGCTCCGTCAGACCGTCCAGCGCGTTCGTCGCTTCATCCAAAAGAAGGACGGACGCGTCCCGATACAGGGCACGCGCAATGCCGATTCTCTGGCGCTGGCCGCCGCTCAACTGGATGCCTCGCTCCCCTATCCTGTGGTCGTACCCCCCGGGCAGCGTCCTGATGAGATCGTCCAGTTGCGCCAGCCGGACCGCTTCCGACAGCCGGCGTCGATCGATGTCCGCGGCAGGAATTCCGAGCGCTACGTTTTCGGCGATGCTCGCGTCGAGCAGAAAGATGCTTTGCGGAACGTAGGCGACCCGGGACTGCCAGGCGGCGCGATTGGTCTCGTCGAGGACGCTCCCGTCGATTTCCACTGCGCCCGTCCCAGGCACCAGCAGACCTGCGATCAGATCCACCAAAGTCGTCTTTCCCGAACCGTTCACGCCGACGATGCCTGCCGCAGCCCGGGCGGCAATCCGCAACGAGACCCCGCTGAGCGCCCAAGCTCGGTCAGGGCCATAGCGAAACGACACATCGACGAGCCGGATTTCCTGGCGAGGCCGCTCCTGCCATGCGCGAGCCGTCCGCGCCGCATCGGTCGCACCGTTCTGCTGAGCCGCACGCGCACGCCGCAGATCGGGCGCGATCAGGACGAGTCCGGCACGGTCGGCGCGAATCTTCACGATGGCGGCGTAGACCTGCTGCAGCGTCGGCAGCAGCCGGTATGCGGCAAATGCGAGGAACGTCAGCTGTCCCAGCCACGGGCCGACTCCATCCTCGCGGCCGCCGAGCATGAGCGCGAGGGCAACGAGACCCACCGCAGCCACGCATTCCATGAGGTGCCTGGGATTCTGTGCGACGATCTGGCTGTGCGCGGCGGCGAGCGACAGGGACGTGCTGGCGCGCTCGAACCGAGTGCGAAAAAAATGCTGCACCTGCAGGACGATGATCTCCTTGATGGCACCGAAGCACTCGTTCACGATCTGGACCTGTTCGATGGCAAAGTGCGACTGCGCCTGCCCGGAGCGCAGCAACCGGTTGCGCACGACGAAGTAGATCACGGCGTACCCGCCGGCCAGCCCGGCGATCATCGACAGCGCGACCAGCGGCTTCAACAGCGCGATGGACAGCATAATGAACGATGCGGTGACCAGGTTGGTCACCAGCATAAAGGCATTCAGCAGGATGCCGTTGGTCACCCGCGCAGTCTCATAGAGGATGTTGTTGACGAGCGTCGTGCCGTTCGTGCGGGTGTGAAAAGCGTACGGCCGCGAGAGATACTCCCCGAACAACGTCGTTTGCAGCTCGGTGCCGATCCGCAGCGCCAGTCGATTCATCGCAAGCGAACCCAGCACGTTGACCAGATTGGCGACAAGCACCACCGCGATGAACGCCATGCCGAGAGCAAACACGAAGTGGCGCTTGCCGAAGAAGCCGCCGTGCACGTACGCCCAATGCAGCAGCGCGTTGCGATCGATCAACTGCGGTTCTCCGACCACCGCGAAGAACGGAGCGATCGCCGCAATCCCGGTGACGGTTGAAAAGGCCATTACCAGCGAGACAACCTGCATCGTCAGGATGCCGCGCCTCTGCCGCGGCGTCAGTATGCTCCATATATCGGCAAACAAGGTCATGGTGAAGCTGTCTCAGCGCTCGCCGAACGGGTACGACGGTAGAAGTTGATCAGAGCGCGCGGGGCCAGCAGCTTCAGCAACAGCCATGGGAGCCCTGCCCACCAGTCCCTATAGCGCCACGAATACATGCAATCATTCACCAGCGTCCTCGCGGCCGCCAAGCGGTCGCTGTTTGAATATAGGCGCGCGAGATTCAGCGTGTGCCGTGCAATCAGCCGGTCCGTGACCGAGCGCTGGTGTGCATCGGTCGCCAAGGGATGCATTTTTCTCAACAGCCTGAGCCGATTCTCCTGATTGCGGGCACCCGGGCCGCTGTAGTGCTGCGCGTGCGAGCGCAGCCTCGTGAGCGGCTCGTCAATCACATCGATGTCGCTGTGAAGCGCGAGCCGCAACCACAGGTCATAGTCTTCCCACAGTAGTAGTTCTTCGTCGAATCCACCGACCTGCGCGAGCAGGCTTCGCTCGACAATCACGGCGGGCGTCGACACTTCCGCCTCGAGCGTCAACAGTTGTTCGAAAATCGCGCCGCGATAGGGCACCATCGGCTTCGCGTCGGGATATATCGACTCGCCGTTCTCGCCGATGCGGTCATACGCCGTGTAACTCCACCGGCAACCGGCGGCGGACCCAAGTGCGGCGATCTGCCGCTCCAACTTCGTGCGCCTCCACAGATCGTCGGAATCCAGGAAGGCGATGTACTTGCCATCGGCTTCGCGCAGAGCGGCATTGCGAACAGCGCTGGGATTACCCGTGTGCGGCAGCCAGATGACTTTGACGCGAGGCCGGCTCGTAAGCGCTCTCAGGTAGGCTCGCGTCTTCTCATCCGATCCGTCGTCCGCAATGATCAGGTTCCAATCCACGAACGTCTGCTCAAACACCGAGTCGACCGCCGCACGAAGAAACTCGAGACGATTGAACGTCGGCAGAATGATCGAGACGGCGGGTCCCGTGGAGGGCGGATTCACGGGTTGTGTACTCGATTGTGCCGATAGCGGCGGACGAACGTCCGTACGGACTGCGGTGCAAATGCGCGTGCGGTTGCACTCAGTGCGCCGAGCCACCGCTCCGGGTATCTCCAGGAATGCGGCACACTCGAGAAGAGAGTGACGAGGGCACCAATGCGCATTCCGGAGGCCGCCTGGCTCCTCGCAAGCCCGGCCGACATCTCGGCGCGTAGCTTGCGCAGAATGGCGGGATGTCCGCCGCCGCTGGTGCGCAGTGCCTTCTCGAATACGCGGCGGCGGTCCTGCCATGCCATGACGTCGCTTCCGGAATGCTGCCGGTGACGGCGCACCAGTGTGAGCGGCTCGTCGACACCGTCGATTTCACTGTGCGCGGCCAGCCGAAACCACAGCTCGTCGTCCTCGCACATGACCAATTCTTCGTCGAATGCGCCCAGCTGCTCGAGCAGCTGTCGCGACACCAACACACTCGGCAGCGCGATGCCGGTTTGCGATTTCAGCAACTGTTCCAGTATCCATCCGGTCGGAGCCGGCAAGTTGCGTGCCGGGCCGGTGGGATTGCCCGATCCATCGATCAGCGCAAACCTCGTGCAACTCCATTTACGTTCCGAATGGCGGCGCAGAGATGCGATCTGCATCTCTAATTTTCTCGGCAGCCAGACATCGTCGGAATCTATAAAAGCGGCATACTCGCCTTGCGCCTCACGCAGCGCGGCATTGCGGGCCACCGAGGGTCGGCCGCTGTGCGGCAGCCAGATCACCTTCACGCGCGGCGGATCATCGAGGGTCCGCAGGTAATTCCGCGTGTCCTCATCCGATCCGTCGTCCGCAATGATGAGTTCCCAGTCCTCGAAGGTCTGGACGAATACCGAATCGATCGCCGGGCGCAGGAACTCCAGGCGGTTGAACGTGGGTAGGATGACCGATACTGAGACTGCCATCGCCGCTCCCCTCAAGACACACGTATCGCCCGGTTGCTTTCGACTGCGCGCGTCGAAGCCACCGGATCGCGCTTGCGCTCGAGCACGTCCTCGTACATTGCCGCCAGCTTCCGGCCAAGGGCATCAAACGACAGCTCGCGATCGAAGTGCGCTCGTACCGCAGCACGCGCCTCGGCGCCCCCACTCGCCGCAGCGCATCGCAATGCATCGCACAGCGCCCGCGCGTCATCGCACGGCCACAATGTTCCGACCGCCCCTCCGCCGGTCAGCGCACGGTAGGATGGAATGTCCGTTACGATCGGAGGCAATCCGCAGGCAAGCGCCTCAATCACGGAATAGCCGCTGCCTTCGTGGTGACTTCCGAGAACGAACAGGTCCGCCGCCCGCATCAATTGCTCGATTCTCGCATGCGGGACTCGTCCCAGCAGGTGCACCCTGCCGTGCAGACCGGAATCCGCTGCGATTCGATCTTGAACCTCGCGCAGCAGCGGCGCGACGCCGAAGCAGCAGTACAACTGCAGGCGCGGCAGCTCGCGCGCGGCGGCACCGATACCTGCCAGGACCGTGAGCGGATCCTTGTTCGCATTCAGATGTCCGACCCACAGGACGGCAGGATCGCCCGCGAGGCCCGTGAGGCGGCGCGCCTCCGGCCGGTCTCCGGGTGTGAAACGGCTGGTGGATTCCGGGATCTCATACAGCCGCGTTGTGGGAGGAAGGAGGCCGGTGTCGGCAAACGGTCGCGCTTGAGCCAGTGCGCAAAACGTGATCGCTGCAGCGGCCGACATTTCGCGCCGCCACAACGCCCGTCGCCAGAAGCGCGGCGGCTTGTTCGCATGATCCTGCAGGATGATCGGCACACCCGGCAGCAGCGAGACCAGCGACAGCACGTCACGAGGAAACCCCAGACCGTGCACATGCACGAGGTCCGGGGCAAGCGCCGCGAAGCAACTCCCCGACATCTGCATTCTGGGCGGCGCCGCGCTGTCCGTCGCCGAACGGCAAGAAGTAGTAGCCTACGCCACACCGCGCACGACGCTCCGTATGCGAGCTCGCTTGGACGACCGAAACGCGAATGCCGGATCGGCCGGCGGCTTCGGCGACGTCCACGAGAGTGGGCCATGCCTCCAACAGCCGTGCCGGCGAGCGCTCCTCAGGGTCGCTGAAGAAGCTGATCTGGGCAACGTGCAACTCCCGCGGCATCTTCGTCATAGGCTCATGACGCGCGGGTCCCAATGACGGATGAGTTTTCTCGACACGCGCAGTTCCCAAGGACGATCGTATCGCTGATACCGATAGCGCCATGAGGCCAACGCCCGCAGCGCGGACTTGCCCCAGGCAGATGCGCGAATGTCCATGATGGTGGGGTATCTGCATCCCAGTACGGTGGTGAAATCGACGATGCGTCGCCGCAGACGCTCGGAAAGCCAGGGTGCATCCTGATGGCACCAGTAATCCAGCCATCGAGGCTCGGCCCATTCATCCGCTGTTCGTGGGAATATCACCGGCCTGCCCGCGCAATCGCGAAGCTCGCCCGCGGTGCGCGCGGACGCCGCGCTGGCGTCATGCCGTCGAGGCAACGGCGTGTAGATGTAGATCATGACCTCCGTGGCAGGGTGCAGACGCTTCACCAGGCGGATGAACTCGAACGTCTTTTCCGTCTCCCCTTCCGGGTCCTGCGGGGGCGCCAGCATGAATGAGAGTTCGGGAACCACGCCATGGCTGCGGCATATCTCCACCGCCTCGAGAGTCTGATCGCTGCGGGTGCCTTTGCGGATATCGTGCAGCAGCCAATCGCTCGGCGACTCCGCGCCAATATAGGCCATGCGCAGCCGGCTCTTTTTGACCAGTGCCCAAGATGCTTCCGACAGGTTGACCAGTGCATCGGATCGCGCAAAACACCACCACGGCAGCTCGAATTTCGCCAACACCTCCAGCAGCGGCACCATGTCCACTTCGCGATCGAAGAAGTTGTGGTCGTAGAACTGGATTGCGTCCACGCCGAGCTCGATCCTTCATGAACCTGAGGTCCTGCTCGAGCCGCGCCGCCGGCGGTAACGCCATTTTGCCGCGAAACATCGTTGCAACTCCGCAGAAGGTACAGCGAAACCGGCACCCCAACGCAGCCTGATAGCCGGCGGTGCGCCGCCCGAGGTAGGTGTTGCTCAGGTATTGTCGGGGGTTTTCCAGCCTGTCATACGGCAGCATTCGGGCGAGACTCGAAGCGGAGAATTTGCGGTCCTTGTTGTGCACGATCTCACCGCGCCGGCGCCAGATCAGACCGGGAATCGAGGCGATCGCATCCTCGGGCGCCTGCGTACCGAGCGCATCCAGCAGTTCAACGAGCGTGCTCTCGCCCTGGCCCCTGACGGCATAGTCGACGTACGCCGCGCTCACCGCCGCCTCCGGACATACCGTCGGAAAAGCGCCGCCCCAGATGATCGGCACCGTGGGAAACCTCTCGCGGATTGCCCTCGATACGGCGATTGCAGAGCGCAACTGGGGTCCGCCCATGACGGTGACGCCGACCGCTGCGATGGAGCCGCTGCCGACCGCGCGCAGCGCCGTCGAGACGAAGTTGCGATCGACGTTGCCGTCGATGATCATCGGCGTGTACTTGTCTTCGAGCGCCGCCGACAGGCTCAGCATCGCAAGGGGAAACCGCGCGTGGCGCTGCGAGGTGATCGTCGGGTTGATCAGAACGACGCAGCGTGTGGCGGGCATGATCAGCTGCGGCGGCGTGCGCGCCAACCCGCGGCGCGATTCGATTGGCGCAACGTTCATTCGATCTCCTGTGCGTTTGAGGGCGTCAGCTTGAATATCGTCAATCTCTCATTGACGAAGTCGCGCTCGGCGAGCACCGCCATTTCGAAGCCCCGTCTGCGAAATTCGTCGATAAAGAATCGCCCATCGCCGAAGGTGGACAACAGCACCAGTGCGCATGCACCCGGTTTCAGGTGAGCGCTCAGGCCGTCCGCGAATCGCTCGGCAATGTCATCCGAGCGCCACGCGCTATCACGGTTGTCGCGAGGCGTACCCCGCACGAATGGCGGGTTGAACAGAATGAGATCGAATCGCTCTCCCGACACCGGTCCGTACAGATCGCCATGCCGCACGTCGATCTTGTCTTCCAAATGATTCAGACGCGCATTGATGCCGGCGCAGCGAACCGCAGCAGGGTTTATGTCCACGGCCACGACGCGACGCGCGTAGCTCGCGGCGAACACCGCACAGACGCCGGAGCCCGTCCCCATGTCCAAAACGTGCCAATCGCGCTCGACGAGCCGCGTATCGATCTGCGACGCGAAGAACTCACCAGTGCGAGGCACCTTGGGATTGAACACGCTCGGCATGACGATGAAGGGACGACCCCACACCCACTCCAGGCGGTAGTCGTCGTATCGATCCTTCCCGATCAGCCTGTAACTCAAAGCCATCAATTTGCCCAGCAACCGCATGCTCAACGGCAGCCGGGCGACCCTCATCGCGCCCGGGGTGGCCGGGGCCGGCGTCCGCCCCGCGAGATTGGACAGCCTCGGGGTGATCATGACAGTGTCTGCAGCGGAACCAGCCAGCGGGCGAACAGCATCTCGACCGGCCAGCGGTAGTTGTCCTTGTCGCAGCGATAACGCGCGATTGTCTGCACGAACCGTTTGCCTTTCGATACTCTTTTCCACGCCAGCTCGTGGAAGAACTTGAAGCGTTCGATGAGCTCGAACTTCTGCGGGGAAACCCACGGGCCGGGCTCTCCCGCCACGTAATCGAATTGCGCCCAAGCCTCGAGCGTTTCCGGGAGGCGAAATCCGCGGGCGACGGCTTCGATCACGAGCGCGCTTCCCGGGTAAGGCTTGAAGTAGTAGATCGGCGTCAGGAAATCCGGCGACATCGATCGCAATTGCTTCGCGCAGTCGAGAGTCGCCCGAATATTCGCATCGCTCTCATCGGGGAAACCGACGATGAACGGAAAGTGGCCGGCGATTCGATACCTGAGCATCTTCCTCGCGGTCTCGAACACCTGTTCGATCTTGATATCCTTGCGAATGCGCTTCAGCACTTCGTCGGAGCCGGACTCCACACCGACGAGCAGCCGGCGCAGACCCGACTCCTTGCAGCGAGCCCATACGCTCTCAGGCAGGCGCACCCCCTGATCGGCGCGCATGGTTGCCGCCCAAGTGATCTTCATTCCGGACTCGACGATGCGGTCGGCAAGAGCCTCGACGCGATTCGCCTTCGTAAAGAAGGTTTCGTCCTGAAAATTGACGTCATCGAAGCGATACCGGTCCCACAGCTCCTTCAATCGCAACGCCATTCGCACCGGTTCCAGTCCCACCCACTTGCGTCCGTAGACGAATGGGTCCGAGCAGAACGCACAGCGGAAATTGCAGCCCTGCGAGGAAATGAAGTCGAGTTGCCGCTTGCCTTTGAGCTCGAAATAACGTTCGACGGGAATCAACCCATAGTCGTGCGGCCGAAACCGGTCGACCTGGGCGAGCGGCCGCTCCGGATTTTCCTGAATCGTGCCGTCGGGAAGCCTCACGGTGCAGCCCGCGCAACCATCCAGCGGCAGGCCTTGCGCGAGCCGCCGGACGATCTCGGCGAATGTCTCCTCTCCCTGTCCGCGCACGGTCACATCGACCGAGCGCTCCACCAAGCATTCGCGAGAAAACATGGATGGATGCCAGCCGCCCCAAACGACGGTGAGGTCCGGTCGGGCGCGCTTCGCCGAGCGCGAGACGCGCAGCGCATCCGAGATCGGTGCGCCGGTGAGCACGGTCACCCCCAGACACAGCGCATCTCCGATGTGTGAACGTACGGTAGCTTCGGCGTCCGGGTCGAGGCGCGCATCGATTGTCACGACCTCGTAGACGTTCGGATCGAGCTCGGAGCCGATCGCGAGCAGCGCCAGCGGCATGGTAAAAAAGACCGCACGCGGGTTATACAGCACGACTTTGAGTCGTTTGCTCACGCCGAGAGCTCCAGCGCATGCACGGTGTCGAGCTCGCGCCACATGGAGCAAACGCACGTCGTGCATTCCGCACGCCGGCCGGCGCGAATGTCTCGACGCAACGCCATCATTGCATCGCTATTGAGCGCGCTCTGGAAGTCGCCGTGGAGCCGATCCTGCTGCGGCCCGGAGATGAAGAAACACGGCCGCACGCGGCCATTCGCCGAGATCACGGCCGAGAACTCCGGAGCGTTGCATCGCACGACAGGATAGGCAGCGCGAGCGCGGATGGCGCTGAAATACTGCAGGATGCGCCGCAGCTTCATCGGACTCTCGGCGATGAAACCGCTGCGAAAATCCTCCGCGTGATCCCGCTCGAGCGAGTCCAGGCGTTGCTCGAGCACCGGCAGGTCCTCGTCGCGTAGCGCGAGGTCCGACTCGTAGCCGTCGAGCCGGCCGAAGGCATGTGGATTTGCGACGTCGACCGCGAGAAATGACACCTGACGAGCACCGAGCGCTCTGGCCAGTTCGACGAATGCCGGCAGCTGCCGGTAGTTCGCACGCTGCAGCGTGACCCGCAGGCTCGGGGGCACGCCGCGGGCCGCGGCCGCCCGCACGCCGTCGCACACCTTGTCGAAGGCGTCCAATCCGCGAGTCGCCGCATACGTTTCACGATCCGTTCCGTCCAGCGAGACCGTGATGGTTTCAAACAATTCCGCCGCGCGTCCCGCATGCTTGGCGAGCGACAGACCCGAGGTCAGCAGCCAAACATGGAGGCCGCTCGATTTCAGCATCTGCGCGATCGGTGCCCATTCCGAGTGCAGCAGCGGCTCGCCGCCGGAGAGCACCACCAGTCGGGTTCCCAATTTCTCGAAACTCGGCAGCAAGCGTGCGATGGACGCGAGATTCATATCGATGCGGCCGTGCCGCCAATAGTCGCAGGTGACACAACGCGAGTTGCAGCGCTCGGTCAGGTAGAGCGTCACCAGCGGCAACCGGCGAAGCGACTCGCGGTGGGGCGACACATGAACCGCAAGTGATTGTTCGGCCAAAGTCGCCTCTCCAACGTACACGAGGGTCAGTACCGCTCGGCGCGCAAAAAGTTTAACTCAGCGGCCTAAATCGTCGCACCGGTCCGTGCGGGACCGGTTGGCGAATCCTCGCATATTGCTTAATGCCGCGCGACGGCTGGTTCTGGCTGTCCGGCGAGCCGGCGGTCGGCGTCGCTGGTGCATGATCCGCTGCGCACGAGCGCAGTCACCGCAGCGCACGCATCCACGTGCTCGCGGTCGTCCCGGCCGGTCCCGGTATGGGTGCTCGTGTCGCGCAGCAGTTGGTAGGCATCCGCGGCCGACAGCCGAGGGTTCTTCGCGAGCAACAAGGCGACGACGCCCGTCACCTGGGCCGTCGAGATCGAGTCGCCCGAGGCGAAGTCGTAGCGCCCACCGGGCAGCAACGTCAATATTTCGCGGCCCGGGGCATGCAATGCGGCATCCTCGGCGCCATGGTTCTCGGAACCGCCGACTTCGATGACGCCCGGTTGGTGCAGCAATCCCGGGGTACCCGCCGGCAAGCCCGGCACAGCCGCCCCAACGAAGATGACGCCCCTGCGAAGCCCCTCGCGGATCAGATCGCTGAGCAATCGATCCTCGGGGCCCGCGAGGCTCAGATTGACCACCTGGGCATGAGCATCCAGAGCGGCAACCAGTGCCTGGGCGAGGGTAAAGGAATTGCATCGTGCGCCATCCGCGTCATTGCGGATCTGCCAGCAAGCCTTGAATACGAGCAGACGCGATCCGGGCGCGACTCCGACGATGCCTTCGTGATTGTTGGCGACGGCGGCGATGACGCCTGCAATTTCGGTGCCGTGGCGGTCGTGCCGAAACTGGCCCTCATCCGAGTCGACGAAGTTCTCCGCAGCCGTGATGCGGCGCGCAGGTCAGGATGCCCGACATCCACGCCGGTATCGATGATGGCCACCTTGACGCCGTCGCCCCGCGACCAGGGATGAGCGTCCGCCACATGCATTTCCTGAAATCCACGCTGCAATGCCACATAAGGGTCGTTGTAGTCGGTGCGCGTCGCAAAGGTCTGCAGCGGTTCGGCGAGCATAATGCGTCGATCGTGCGCCAGGCTCGCAAGCAACTTCGCCCGATCGGTACCTTCGGGCACCAGCAGCACGGCGCAATGCAGATGGAGAGGCTCGATGGGCCACGCGCTCACTTCCCGCAGTCCGTAATCCTCTTCCAAGGAGCGCATCAGCTCGCGCGCCCGCGAACTCGGACCGTAGGCGGTAATGGTGTCATAGCCCCTGGGCGTACTGCCGGGGCCGGCGAAAAACGCGGCGGAGCCGTTGTCGACGGCCGCGATGATGAAGCGCTCGGGGGACTCGGAGGACGGATTGGGAAGGGCACGGGATTCAATTCGCACCGGCGCGCTGCTGCATGCACTACAGCCCAGCGCGACGATTGCGATTGCCGCCCATCGGGTCATGGCGGCTCGCTTGGCCTGCCCGTCACGTGAAGTTCGGTGCTTTCTGCGAATCGGACTTCGGAGTGCCTCCGCAGGAGAGCAAGCGAGGAATCCACCGACCGCTCGGAATTTCTCGCCAACGTATACACGCCGGCTTCAGTCGGTCCGGCGACGATTCTCAATTGCGCCTCATCAAGGATGGCCTGCAGTTCCACGAGCGTGATGGACGGGGAAAATACCGCGCGAATCGACTCATCCGGCGCACGTGTCTGAGACGTCGTCACTGTGTGATAGTCCGGGGAAAACTCGCGGGCGCGGAATCGCGCCCATTGATTCATCGTCAGCAAGCTGAGAGCCACGGCCGCCACGGCGATCGACGCCGCAATCCGCCGCTCCCACGGCTTCCATCGAGGGGTGGGCCGCACGACCGGCACCGCACGGGTCGCCGCCAATGCGCCCGGTGCCGCCGCCGCGCGCACACCATCGAGCTTCGCCTGCAAGCGCTTGAGCGAGGCTGCCGGCATATACTCGACGCTCTTCTCGTCCGCCATCGCCTGGTGGACGCGCTGCTCCTGCAGCAAGTCATCGCGGCAGACGGCGCAGGTCCGCAGGTGTGCGTCAACTCTCTGGCGCTCGAGTTCGCCCAGAGTGCCGTTGACGAACCACGGGATCAGCTCCGAAATCGCTTGGTGTTCTTTCCGGGTGCGGTGCTCGTCAATCATTCGCTTCTCACTGGTGACTCTGGGTCCCGCCGAGAGCGGGCAAAAAATGGCGCAATTTCTCGCGTGCGTGGAACATACGGGCCTTGACGGTGCCGACCGGGGCGTCGGTAATCGCCGCGATTTCCTCCAGCGAATGCCCCATGTGATAGGCGAGTTCCAGAGTCAGCCGCTGCTCGGGGGACAACTGCCGCAAGCCATGAGTCAGCCAATCCTGCAATTCGGTATCGAGTCCAGGGTCCGTCGTTTGCTCCGGATATTCATCAAGGCTCACCGCCGCATTGTGGTTCTTTTGCCGGCGCAGCGACTTCAGCGCCGTGCGGTAAGCAATTCCGAAAATCCAAGTGGACACCTGCGAATCGCTGCGAAAATCCTTCGCGCTTTGCCACACGACCATGAAGGTGTCGTTGATGATCTCCTCGACGTTCTCGTACCGCGGCGTGAATCGCGACAAGAACCGGGCGAGGCGGCGATGATAGCCGAGATACAGAGACTCCAAGGCAACGGCGATCGCCGGCCACGACGCCGATCAACAGCTCCTTGTCGCTCTCTTTGGCAGGATTCTTCGCCAGCAAAGTCATCGCTAGGGTTCACACTCGGGTTAGACGGAAATATCTCCACGTGAGTACCGGGCTGTAACAAAAGAGTTGCAGCACCGAGGACGAGCTAGAAGCGCCAAATGACCGTCCCGGTCCAACGACCCCCCACGGCCGCATTATAAAACAATGCGTTAGCCGCGGCTGATGTGCGGACATAGGAAACCGCCAAAGAGATCGGCGCCCAATCATAAGTAGCGCCGGCGCTGCCATAGGTGTAGCCGGTGGCGTTCTGCACCTTCCAAGTAGTAGTAGCCGATACCCGCGTTGCCGGAAAGCTTGCCCACCAGGGGATGCTGCACGCCCACCTCTGCGGATTCGGCGCTGACCGCGATCAGCCCCCGATGTGGCATGTAGCGGGGCGAGTCGGGGGAATAAGTCAGCCGCATGTCGAGCCATCCCCGATAAACGGCCTCGAGATCGACTTCATCGTAGTTATATTGCGAACCCTCGTGATTCCACGGATAGCTGTAATGGGTGCCCAGGACCTTAGCCGTGCCAATCGGTGCCGGCGGACCAGACATAACCGAGGAAGCCGCTGAGTTCCGCATCGCGCGATTCGCCGGGATCGATTTGCGTGTTGGACGCGAACAGGCCCGCCAGGAAACCGGATGTGTTGATGTAGTGCAGGTCGAGTTGCAGCGCGGCACGATCATTGCTTCTGGAAATGCCGCGGATGAAATAATCACTCGTCAGGGCAAGCGATCCGCCCCACAAGTCCGCGGCGACACAACAGGGTGCGAAACTGACAGAACCGAGCGCGATAGCGGCCGCCAACAGCCGCGCGACTGCGTAACTGTCAGATCCTCGCTCCAGCAAAATCCCCCCTATTTTTTGGTTATCAGGGCAGACGAGCGCGCCATCATAGGAGCCGCGCTCGTAGCGGGCAAGGCGGCAGTCGCGCCGCCCGTGAGTCATTTCCTACGCCAGTCCCGATGATCAGCCGACCGTGCCAGTGTGGATCTTCCCGACTGTGCCTGCCCCCATCTGCGTGGACACTGCAATGCGCACGAGAAGTCCATCCGACAGGAGGCACACATGGATCCGATCACCACGAACCGGGTTGTTCTTGCCGTCATCTTGATCCTCATCGTGCTTGCAGCTGCGGCGTGGTTGTTCGCCCAACGCCGCAGGCAATCCGAAAGGCTGAAGGAGCGGTTCGGCCCGGAATATGAGCGAACCGTCAACAAGCTGGGAGACCGGACCAAGGCCGAAGCGGAACTCAGGGAGCGCGAAAAGCGCGTCGAAGGTTTCACCCTCGCGCCGCTGGCCCCGTCCGAAGCGGCTCGCTTTACGCAGGCGTGGAACACCCTGCAGGGTCGCTTCGTCGACAATCCGAAAGGGGTCGTCGTTCAGGCGGACCATTTGGTCTACGAGCTGATGCAAAAGCGCGGCTATCCGATGGGCGACTTCGAGCGGCGTGCCGCCGACATCTCCGTGGATCATCCGTCCGTCGTCGCGAACTACCGGGCGGCGCGCGCCATCGCATTGCGCGATGAGCGCGGTGAAGCCGATACCGAGGATCTGCGTAACGCGCTCGTGCATTACCGTGCGCTCTTCGAGGAACTGCTCGAGGTGCGACAAGCGAAGCAAGGCGTCCTCCCAACTCAACACGTCCAGGTGAATCCATGAGCACGAATATGACGGGCAATACCAACCCCGAACGCGAGCCACAGTCGCGCACGCTGACGACGGCGGACATGGCGGCGGCGGCACGCAGCCCATCGAGCCCGCGCCCGCGGGATGCCGAGCGGGAGCGCGACGCAGTTCGCGACCCGAAGGGTCGCGACCCGACGGATTCCCGAGATCCCGAGACGATCCGGGATCCGAAGGAGATTCCCGATCGCGAGCCGATCGGGGATCGGAACGTGCCGCGCAGCCGGATCGGTGGCGATCAAAACAACACGGGTGCCGGCAGCGCCGCCCGCCTTGACGAGCAGCTCGCACCACTATTCACACCGGATGCCGCCGGTGAGTACCGCTCGCGCTGGGATATCGTGCAAAGAGGATTTGTCGATGATCCTCGACAGGCCGTACGCCAGGGAGACGAGCTCGTGGCCCAGGTGATGCAGAACCTGGCCGAGACCTTCTCCAGGGAGCGTGCCGCGCTGGAGAGTCAGATGGATCAGCCCGACAACGCTTCGACCGAGACGCTTCGCCTTGCATTGCGCCGTTATCGTTCGTTCTTCGAGCGCCTATTATCGATCTAGTCAGATCGGTGCACAGGCCCCGACGAGCCACGATCGCGCGGGCTCCGGCAAATCCGGGCCGATCGCAGCGAGCGTCCCCGCATGGTACTCATCCAACTGACGGCGCTCCGCCGCCGTGAGTTGTTTCCGGACGATGAGTCTTCGGTCGATCGGTGCAAAAGTCAGTGTTTCAAATTTCAGCATCGGCCGATCACCGCCCGGTACCGCCCGGGACTCGGTGACGTATTGAAGGTTTTCAATGCGGATGCCGTATTCGCCGGCCTTGTAATAACCCGGCTCGTTCGAGACGATCATTCCGGGACGCAGCGCCACGGTATTCGGCGCTTTGGCGATGCGCTGAGGTCCCTCGTGCACACCGAGATAGGAGCCGACTCCGTGGCCGGTGCCATGATCGTAATCCAAACCACGCGTCCACAACGGCACCCGCGCCAGAGCATCCAGCGCCGGACCGGTGGTTCCCGCCGGAAACCGCACGCGCGCGAGCGCCAAGTGGCCTGCGAGCACAGCCGTGAATCGCTCGCGCATCTCTGCCGTCGGCTTGCCGATCGCGACCGTTCGAGTCACGTCGGTCGTTCCATCGAGGTACTGTGCCCCCGAGTCGACCAACAACAGCGTGGCGGGTTCGATGCGCCTCGCGAGCCGTCGCGTTGGGCGATAGTGAGGCAAGGCGCCATGAGAACCTACGGCGGCGATGGTGTCGAAAGAAATGTCCTTGAGGACTCCGGTTTCCGCGCGAAATGACTCCAGTTTTCTGACGACGTCGATTTCGTCGAATTGCGTCGGATCGGCTGCCGTAGCCACCCAATGCAGGAAACGGCAGAGGGCAACGCCGTCGCGCACATGCGCCGATTTGGCACCCGCAATTTCCACCGCATTCTTGCATGCCCGCGGCAGGGCGCACGGATCGTCGAGGCGGAGGACATCGATGCCGGCTTTGCGTGCCGCCTCGAAATACCAACTCGATGATTGCGTCGGATCGATGAGCACCCGCCGACCGGCAAAATCGCGAAGGGCCGCGGCGAGCTCGTCCGGTGCCTGCAGCCGCACTCCATCCCCAAGCCAACTCTCGAGTTCACGCGAAATTTTCGCCGGTGCCAGAAAGAGCCGCGCGGTGCCGTCGGCGCACAACAGCGCCTGTCCCAATGCGAGCGGCGAGCGCCCGACGTCGCCGCCGCGAATGTTGAACAACCAGGCGATCGAGGGCGGTTGGGTCAACAAGGCCGCAGCGGCGCCGCACGCGCGCAGCGCTTCGGCGATCCTGAACCGCTTCGCCTGCGAGGACTCGCCTGCATAAACCAACTCGTGGGGCACCACGGGTGCCATGGGCTGAGGCGGGCGGTCCTGCCACGCCTCATCCAAAGGATTGGCGTTCGCGGCCTTGAGCACGCCGCCGCCCTTGCGCACCGCGGTCTCGAGCTTATCGAGTTCCGTCGGGCTGTGCAGCCGCGGGTCGTAGCCGACGATGCGACCCGGGCCTGCTTTCTCTTCCAAGTAGGCCGCGACACCGTCATCGATCAAGTGGCGGATCTCGAATATTCCCGTATCCACTTGATCGCGCACTTGCAGGGTGTAGCGGCCATCGACAAAGATCGCCGCCTCCTCCTGAAGAATCACTGCCGCACCCGCAGAGCCGGTGAAGCCCGTGGCCCAGGCCAGCCGTTCGTTGCACGCCGGCAAATATTCGTTTTGGTATTCATCCGTGTGAGGCACGATCCAGGCGTCCACGCCCTGGCCTTTCATCGCCTCGCGAATCAACGGCACATGGCGCGGGCCGAAGGACGGATGAGTGGACTCGTCGAAGCGCTGCATCATGCGCGCTGCATTCTACTATCGGATCGGTGCAATGGCGAAACGCCGGCTAACTCTGCCGGTCTCCGCTCCTGCCGCATCCCACGACCATTCATCGAAGCACACGCGGCGGTTCGAATCGATTCGTATGAGCGTCGTCGATCGCGTGCCGTAGTCGGGCGCGCGAATGAATGCGCTCGACAGCAGCCGCTCCCACTCGAGGCTCATCCCCGTGCGCGGCAGGTGCTCGTCGGGTGCCGGTTGCTCATCGCGCATCAAGGCGAGAACGGCTTTCTCGTCGGTCCAGTCGTCGAGCACGTCGAGTAACCGGGATTTGAGGTTCGTGACCTTCGGCCAGGGCGTGTCGAGAAGATGGTTTGAAAGGCCGAATATGCCCGGTCCGAGTTCGCGGCCTTCGCCGCGCACGCTTTCATAGACGCCGAGCCGCTCGCCATCCGAAAAGATGAGATTGAAGCCGTTATAGTCCACCCCGACGCGGCGGAGGTGCTGCAGGCCTTCGGCGACCGAGGCGCTGGAGTCCAAGAACGAGGTGACGAGCGCGCCGCGGCTCGGCGCCTCGGGACGTCGCTGCTCCGGATCCCGGTAATTCGTCAGCGCCGCGAAGCGGCCCGAGCGCGTGATGCCGAGCCAGGTGCCGCCCGCACTGAGATCCCGGCCGGCCAGAATATCAGGATGGTCGGTCCACCAATGCGCAGTCGCGGTCGGCCGCTCGTGCACTTCGTCCCGGTTCGCGGCGACGAGGCACGGAAAGCGCGCATGGGTGCGCCAGGCGATGACGATCAAGCACATCGCAAAAACTTTAGCAGTTCGGATTCCCGTACGATATGGCACCTGCACATTTGCACACCGGAGTGGGGTCACGATGCACAGATCAAGAGGTGGTGCTGCAGCCCTTTGGCTGGGAATACCCGTGTTTGGTGCATTGAGCGCCGGCGCATCGGCACAATCCCCGCCCGCGGCGACCCTTTGCGGGACCGCTCCCGAGCCCGCGTTCTGCAGCGCGGTTCGCGGCGCGCGTGCCGAGGGCTGGCCGGCGCAGAGCCGCTCCGAAGTCATGGCGCAGCATGGGATGGTGGTCACCAGTCAACCGCTTGCTGCGCAAGCCGGATTGCAAATACTGATGCGCGGCGGCAATGCGATTGACGCCGCCGTGGCGACCGCCGGCGTGCTGAGCCTGGTGGAACCGATGATGGTCGGGGTGGCCTCCGACCTGTTTGCCGTGATTTATATCGCCAAGGAGCACAAGGTCTACGTGTTGAACGCGAGCGGCACGGCTCCTTCGGGCGCGACCGTCCAGCGGTTCAACGAACTCGGCTATCACTGGAATCCTAAAAATTGGGGGCCTATGTCGGGCATGCCGGTACATGGAATCCTGCCGGTGACGGTACCGGGTGCCGTCTGGGGCTGGCAGGAAGCGCTCAAGCGCTTCGGCACGCTCACTTTTAAGGAGGTGCTCGAACCGGCTGCCCAATATGCGCAAAACGGCTTTGCCGTATCGGAGCGCATCGCGAACGATTGGCACTTACCGGACGCACTGCCGTTGAAAGGCTGCTGTACGGAACCGGATCCCGACTCGATCAAGGCCTGGTACGTGAACGGCCAGCCGCCCAAGCCGGGGCAATTGTTCAAGAACGCGGATCTTGCCCGGACATTTCGCCTGCTGCAGGCACATGGGGCCGATGTCTTTTATAAAGGGGAGATCGCCCGGGCCATCGTCGCCAAATCGAAGGCACTCGGCGGCACCATGACGCTCGAGGATCTCGCTCAGTATTACGGGGAGTGGGTCGAGCCCGCGCGAACGAAATACCACGGTTATGACATCATCGAGCTGCCGCCGCCCGCGCAAGCTTGGGCGGCGAGCGAGATCCTCAATATCCTTCAAGCCTGCGTGCCGCGGTGGGTGCCCGGCGAGACGCTCGTCTCGCTCGGCCCCACGAATCCCGAGTATTGGCACCTGCTGGTCGAGGCGAAGAAGCTGGCGTACGCCGATCTCTATCGATACAACGCGGACCCGAATTTCGTTGCGGTTCCTCTTGCCAGATTGCTGTCCGAGCGCTATGCGTCATCGCTCTGCGACCGGGTCGATCCGCACCGAGCATCCACTCCCAAAGCGCCCGGGGATGTGGCACTACCGGGCGACACCATCGTGCTGTCGACCGCGGACCGCGACGGCAACATGGTGTCGTGGGTGAACAGCAATTTCGATCTATTCGGTTCCGGAATCACCGTCCCCGGCTATGGCTTCGTACTCCACGACCGCGGTGCTCTGTTCACCCTGAATCCCAAGAGCCCCAACGTCATCGCACCTCACAAGCGGCCCTTCAATACGCTCTCTGCCGGTTTCGTCATGCGGCAAGGAGAGCCGCTGATGACGGTGACTCTGATGGGCGGCGACATGCAGGCCCAGGGTCACGCACAGTTGCTGGTCAACATCCTGGACCTGGGCGCCAACGTGCAAGCGGCCGCGGACATGGCACGCTTCCGGCACAGCCAGATCCCCAATTTACTGAGCCTGGAGGCCCCGCTCTACGAGCGCGTCGGCGCCAAGCTCTCCGCCATGGGACACACGGTGAACTCGGTCAACGGTGCCGAGGTTGGCGGAGTCCAGTCGATCATGTTCGTCGCCGGCGCCGATTCGACGGGCCAGAATCTTGGGGGCGGCGCGCCGGCGCTCGGCGGTTATTTCCGCGCAGGATCGGATTTCAGGAAGGACGGGCAGGCCGTCGGCTGGTGAGCCCCGAACGCGGAACGTTCGCTTCCTGGCCGACGCCACGTCGGCGCTCGAATCACCACCGGCCGCTCGCGGCCGCTCGGCCGCCCTCAGGCGCCCTCGATCGCCTCGTCTTCCTCGTCTTCGGTCGATACTCCGACTTCCGTCATCAATGCCTGCTTTCGCTTGAGCATCTTGGCGCCGAGTGTGCTCATATCCAAGTCAGTCTTCCTGGCCTTCTTGAACATGTCGCCCTCTTCCTCCCTGACATGATGCTCGATCTGCTCGCTGAGTACCGTGACTTTCGCGTCGTATAGATCATCCTCCGTGCTCATCTCCTCGAGCTGGGCGATGAGATTCTTGGCGCCCGCGTGCTCGACCAGAGCCTCGTCCATGAGATCCGCATCATCGATCGCATTGCGAACCGCCGGATAGAAGATCTCTTCCTCGAGCGCGGTGTGCACCTGCAACTCGGTACAGATCTGATCGACCAAGGTGGCTTTCTCGTCGCTGCCGCCCTCTTCCTTCAATTTCTTGAAATCCGCAAATAGCTTCTTGACCTTCTTGTGATCTGCCATGAGCATGCCGATCGCGTCGTGTTCCGTGGAGCCGTTCGCAGTGCGCCGCTTCCTGTTCGTAGCCATGATGTGCCCTCGATGAAATGGTGAATGAGTTTGCTCCGGCGGGGAGCGTTCGTTGAAAGGGCAAGCCTACGGTCTCCACGGCCTGGCACCATGTGTCGTAACCTCGATTGTGCGTAGGAAGGGGCCGATAGCCCGGGCCGAGCGCGCGAGGAGTCGTGACAGACAACTCAGGCGCGTTTGCGAAACTTTGCGGACCTTTTGGGGGCGGCGCGGGGTGCGTCTTTGCCGCGCATTTTGAGGCTGCTTTTCAGCGCTTCCATGAGATCGATGACCTCGGCTTTCGGCCGATTCTCCCGCGGCGTCTTCTCGACTTCCAACGAGTGAATCTGGTTCCTCTTGATTTTCTCCCTGACGCGCCGTAGCAGATCGGCCCGGTAGGTGTCCTTGAACCGCGCGGGGTCGAACTTCCCCGACATGCCTTGAACGAGCTGCTTGGCCATCGCGAGTTCCGCGGCGCTCACGCCGGCAGATTTCCCGGACGCTCCGGCGGCCTTGGCCGACACCGGTGGAAGCAGCTCGCCGGCGAATCGCAACGTGAGAAGCATGAGCATTTCACCCTGCGGCGCCACGACGCACAGATGCTCTCGGCCGCGCATGACGAAGGTTGCTACCGCCACTTTATCGGTCTCCTGGAGCGCTTTGCGCAGCAGCGCATAGACTTTCTCGCCGCCCTTCCCCGGCGCGAGGTAGTACGGGGTGTCGAAATACATCGACGGGATCTGCGACTATCGCGGTCGCGCCCGATGTGCCAGGTACGCATTGATCGGCTGCGTGTCGGTTTTCGCCCACGTCGTCGCCCGCGCGGCAGGAATCGCCGTCGGTCACGCGTCCGGCATCGATGGAAACGGGTCGGGCACCCTGGTGCTAACATTGGCGCGATGCGCGCTACGATCGTCGTTGGACACCGGGAAGATCCCGGATTTGGACGCCTCTGCGACGCGGTGGCGTTTCGCCAGCTCGTCGTCGTCACCGGCAGCGGCGTGTCTGCGGAGTTGGGAAACGCTCGATCCAGCGGCGCGCCCATATCGACGTGGCACGACGTGCTGAAAAGGCTGCGCAATGAATTCACCGATCAACTGCGCGCTCTGGATGTCCACCTCGATCTACTGTTGAACGCGCGCCCGCAGAATTCGGAATATTTGATTGAAGCCGCAACGCTGATTCGCGGTGCCGTGGGCTACAAACCCTACCGGGATGCGGTGGTGGGCCTCACGACTCCAAGGGAGGGGGCTCATTCAGCGCTGCACGATTTGATCGAGGGACTCGAGCCGATCGGGATCATCACGTTCAACTACGATCGCGGTCATGAAAACGCTTACCGCAGTCTGCGAAGGCGCGCACCGTCCTTGCAGCGCGCCATTTATTCGGACGAGGAAAAATTGCGCACGATTCTCGCCGGACACGCTCGCTCACGATTCTTGCTGAAGGCGCACGGCTGCATGTCCCGACCGCAGTCGATTGTGCTCGACCGCGATTCATACCGCGACATCATGGCGCGCCAACCCGGCTATCGCGCCTTCGTGAGCCATATCCTCGCACGCTTCGATGCACTCATCGTCGGTTTCGGATTGAACGATCCGGACTTCGAGGATTTTCTACAGACGTTCGAGGCGAACTTTGGCGGCCGCATACGTGACCATATCTACATCTGGAAGCGTGGTCAGCGGGAGGACGAGGAGGCAAGGGCCTTCGTATTGCAGCAGCGCTACGGTCTGCACTGTATCTTCGTCAACGACTATGAGGCCGTGCGCACCATCATCGCGGAGGCTCAGTCGCAGCAGGGCCCGAAGCTGCGCCACATCATCGAGGAATCTCTCCTACGAGGTGGGGACGTTGCCGCCTATCGGTTGCAACGGCGGGCCGCTCATCAAGCTCTCAGCGAGCTCAGCCCGACGGGAGCTCGGGTCGCCGTGACCGCCCTTCAGGCGTGCGCTCGGGACGCGGCGCGTAGTCCCCTGGTTCGCGCCGAGGCCGTCTATTCGATTGGCAAGGTAAAGCCCTACGTTCCGGGGTCGGCGCAATTCCTGCTCGGCGAAGTCTCACCGGATGCCGAGCCGGAAGTCGCCATACACGCCCTGGCGGCATTGCTGCAACTCGACCCGCCGGTGGATCGGCCGATCAATTCGTGGCTGAAGACCGCCGCCGAGCTGCGGCCTCTGTGTGTGCGCATTGACGATCACGTGAGCGGGGGCGGCGGAGCTTTCGGCAGGCCCCGGGCGGTCAAGTATCTCGACGCATTGGTCGCGCGCTGGGAAGCAACTGCGGGCACGGGTGAAGCCGAACGCTAGCCCAATAGGCCCAGGCGGTGAAGAGCGGCCTGCCTAGACCCCGCCTTCAGGTCATCGGCACTTCCGGCTTCGCAGCCGATCGAGTGCCCTGCCTCGGCGCGTTGCTTCGGCCATGGTAGGTGTAGACCAGGGAGAACTTCACGGCATCGGTATGGTTCTTGCCCGCGGAGTGCAGGGTGTTGCAATGGAAGAAGACGGCATCGCCCGGTGCGAGCCGCGGCGACTGGGCGGTGCGAATCAATGCGCCGTTGTCCGCGCGATCGGTGCGGAAGAATTTCGCCTCGTCGAATCGATCGGCATCGAATGCCATGCGGTGCGAACCCGGTACGAACCACAACGCACCATTATCGACCTCCTCCTTGCCGAGGGCGAACCAGACCGAGACGAGGTCCTCGCGTGCGAAGGACCAGAAGCGAATATCGCGATGCCAGTTCGTGAGGCTTCCATAGCGGGGATGCTTGGTCATGAGGCAATTATGATGGGCTCGGGACATCAGAACGTCTTCGCCGAAATAGGCTTGCATCCAGCGGCGCAACCCGGGCGCGGTGCCCCAGCGGGCAAACACCGGATCGCGAGCAAATGCGTCGAGCAATCGGCGCACGGTCTCGCCGCCGGCCGCCGACCGTGAAGGAGGTGCGCCCGGATACTGGAGATCGGCTTCGAACTCGAGCGGAGGAACCCCGTTTCGAAGCTGCACCCGCGCGGCTGCGTTGAGTTCCCCGAGGGCGTCCTCAGTCACGAACTGCGGGACGACGACAAAGCCCTTTTCACGCAGCTCTTCGATCTGGGTCTCCGGCGTGGACTCACTGGTCAAATCGGGCATCCTTTAAAATGCGCGTCACGGCGGCACTTGCTCGGTGCACGACGTGCGGCAGTTGAACCACGATGGTGCACGGTCGGCACGTGCAAGGCCAGCGCGACGGCGGGGCACGGGCTGCGGAATTCCGCAGAAGCCGCAAAAAGCAGCCGCTGGCACTGTGATTGATGATCGGTCGCTCCGCCGCGAATCGCCTGGCACGACGCTTGCCTGTTCTTCTGTACCGATAGCGTACCACGAGTCATCGGCAGCTCTTTCCGGAGGACGGCGTGATGAGATTCCACGACGAAAGAGAAAAGCGGCTGCACCCGATAGGGTCGCGCCAGCCGCCTGCGCGCAGCGCGAAGTTCGTGCTGCACAAGCGTGAAATCCGCGGGCAGCGTCCCTTGCAGAGCCGCTGCGTCCATTCGGAGTTGTGGTCGCAGGAGGACGGCGTTTCCGGCGATTCGCCGATGATCACCGCGTGCTACGAGGCGCACCTGGCCATGAAGAAGATGCTCGCGGCGTTTGCCGAATTGCGCGGGGATGACGCTGAGGATGAGTTTGCGTAACCGGCGCCGGGATACCGAGCGGCCTTTGAAGAGAACACACTAGGTGGCGTTGAGTGTTCGCATGGAGCGAAGCTGCGCTCGTCCGGCCCGGAATGATCGCAGCATCGTTACGGCGGCATAGATCACGACGAGCACGACCAGCCATCGCAACGCGAAGAGCGGCAACCGCTTGACCACGAACGCCGCGAGCAAGACCCCCGGAATTGCCCCTATCGTCAGCGCGATCGAGGTTCCAAACCCGAAGCGTCCCGAACGAAAGAACTGCAGCCCCGCCGTCGGTTGCACCAGTCCACAGGAGCCCATCATGATCGGAAACGCCGCAAGCGGATGAAGTCCCAACAGCGTCACCACGATCATGCAAGGCGCGTATAGCCCTATACCGACACTCATCAGCGCACCCAGCACGAAGTTCACCGCAACCGCAACGGCGAATCGCCATCCGGTCAGGGTCATTGCGACTCCCCCTCCCGGCAGCAGGTGAAGATTCGTCGCCGCGAATACGCAACCCGCAATCAGCAGCGCCACGCCCATGGCCAATTGGATCGCCGGTCGCGGCATGCGGTTCACCACGCCCGCGCCGATCCAAGCGCCAAGCGCGGCGGACGATATGGTCGCCATGAGCAGGACCGGGTCGATCACGATCACGCTCACCATGATGATCATCTCGAGTATCGCAGCGGTATTGAGGCCGACATTGAGCGTTCCGGGTATCAGTTCGTCCGCGAGCTTGCCCTGAAATTTGAGGAACGCCGTGGTCGGTGCGAACGAACCGATCCCGAGCGTATCGAAAAACGCGACGACGAACCCCAACGGATATTCGCTGATGAGAGGCCGTTTGCGGCCGACGTAATTCTTCCGGCATCGAAACCAGCCGACAAAAAATGCCACGTTGACGAGAAACAGTGCCCCGAACAGAAGCTTCACTTGCAGCGACATGCACACCCCGCGCGTTGAATTAGGTCGTCCCTCAACCATCAAAGCCGCGCACTCAAATTTCGGCGTAGTGTAATGTGCTTCCGCCTGCCCGAGGGGAAATTAGCGATTTCCCGCAGCCTTCCGCCTGCCTGAGGGGAAAATTCGCGATCCCCCGCCGCTTCCGCCCGTCCGGCCCACCCGCCGGCGTGCGTTTCATTTCATACAGGACGACCTGGTTCACGAAAAGCAGCCCCAAAGCTTGCTCCGTGCCACGCATCGCATCGCTGGCGCGGTTTATGCGAGCCGCGTCACAGGTTTGGGAGTTGGCCCGCGGCCGTAAGGTTCGCGCAAGGTTTGTCCTACAGGCTTGTCCCCAGCGTCCTACAAAAAAATCCCCACATGCACAACAGGTATTCACAACTTCCGGCCGCATCGGATGCAGTCGCCCGAATCCACGGCGCGCGAGCGCGCGGCTTCACGCTCATCGAAATGCTCATGACGATAGCCATCGCAGCGATTCTCCTGACGATCGGAATACCCTCATTTCGCTACGTCACGAATTCCAATCGCATCGCCGCTGAGCTGAACGGCCTGCTCGGCGACCTGCAGTTCGCGCGCGCCGAAGCCATCAAGGAGGGACGTACCGTTACCGTCTGCGTGTCCAACGACGGAGCGAATTGCGCGAACTCGACGACCTGGCAAAGCGGCTGGATCGTCTTTTCGGATCCGACCAACGTCGGCGTGGTCGATGCGGGCGAGACGATTCTGCGCGTGCAAGCCGCCTTTTCGGGCAGCGACACTTTCAACGCCTCGAACAACGTTTCGGCCATCACCTTCAACCGTGAAGGTTATGCCATCGGCATGGCCAACGGGACCCTCCTCTCCCTGCACGATTCGACCAACACCAGCGCTTGGACCCGCTGCTTGTTGGTCAACCTGAGCGGACAGATGACGTCGCAACTATTCGGTGTCACGACCAACGGCGTGACCTGCACATGAACAAGCGCAAACTCTCGGGCCGTTCCCCTCGAGCACATACGCACGGCTTTACGCTGCTCGAGGTCATGGTGGCACTCGTCGTCACGTCGATCGGGCTGCTCGGCATCGCGAAGCTCCAAGCACTCGCCTACGCGAGCACCGGCTCGGCCAGCGTGCGATCGCTCGTGGCGCTGCAAGCAGGAGGACTCGCCGCGAGCATGCACGCCGATCGCGGCTACTGGACGGGTAGCGCGCCGGTCCCGGTCATCATCACCGGCACCGTCATCAACGATGCGACTCTGAACGCGGCGGCCGCGACTGCCGGGTACTGCGTGGCCGGTGCCGGCGCGCCGCCCTGCACCCCCGATGTGATGGCCGCTTTCGACTTACATACCTACGCGGCGTCGTTGAACGCGATGCTCGGCAATTCGAATCCGGTCACTACGATCACTTGTCCGAACATCGCGCCGGTCAACTGCACGATTCAAGTGACTTGGACCGAGAACGCGGTGTCCGTCAATAAACAGAGTGCCGCGAGCACCACGAACGCGACGTTCGTGCCGACCTACACGCTGTACGTGGAACCGTAGGTCATGGACGTCGTGCACTCGAGTCGCGCTTTGCATGATGAACGTGGTTTCACGCTCATCGAGATCCTGATTGCGCTGCTGATCGGCCTGTTCTTGCTCGGCGCGCTGCTCACCATCGTACAGGCCAACCGCACGGTCTTCGGCAACCAGAACAAGCTCGCGCAGCTGCAGGATGGCGAACGGATGGCGCTGACCGTGATGGCCGACGTCATCCAATCGGCGGGCTATTTTCCCGACCCGACCAGCTTTACCCTGACCACGACGCTGACCGCCATCGCACCGTTCGGGGTGGGAGAGTCGGTCAACGGTATCTACTCCGCGGCCCCGCCTGGCGATCAGATCTCCGTTCGCTACATGACCGCCGGCGGCGACGGCATCCTGAACTGCAGCGGGCAATCGAATCCGATCGGCGGCCCGAACACCCTGTACGTCAACACATTCCAGGTCTTGAACGGCCAGCTGGTCTGCACGATGAACGGCACGCAGTACAACTTGGTGAACGGCGTCACCAATCTGAGCGTCTTCTACGGCGTCAAGGCCAACGCGGGGGCGATCGGCAACAACGTCGACACTTACATGAATGCCACGCAGGTCACCGCAGCCGGCCTGTGGGGCAGCGTCATCTCGGCTCTGGTGCAGTTGACGTTCACCAATCCGATGTACGTCGCCAACCAGGGTCAGCCGCAGACCATCAGCATCCAAAGAGTCGTCGGCGTCATGAATCAGACGGGGCCGATGCTATGAATTCCCGAGCATTCGGCGCGGCCTTCCATCAGCGCGGCATGGTGCTGATCACGAGTCTGCTGCTGCTGATCGTCGTCACCATCATCGCGCTCAGCATGTACCGCAGCTTCGGCATCCAGGAAAAGATCGCCGGCAACATGCGCGAGAAGCAGCGCGCCCTTCAGGCCGCGGAGTCCGCGGAGGTATTCGCGGAAAGCTGGCTCATCAACAATGCGACGACGGCGCCGGTCCCCTGCAGCAATCTGCTCAACGCGAATATCGGCCAGGGCCAGATTTGCTCCAATACGTTGCCGACCGTGGTCGCCGATGTGACCAGCCTGCCGTGGCAGATCGGCGCCGCTCCCGTCGGTGTGAGCTATCTGCCGCCGGGCATGTCGGTGAGCACCACCACGGCCTTCAGCGCTGCGAACGTGGCGAACCCCACGTACTTCGCAACCCCGGCATTTTACATCTCCGACATGGGCCCATCGGCCGACCCGACCATTCCCGGCGAGATCTACCAGGTCGACGCGGCCGGATTCGGCGGCAACGGCAACACCGTGGCGGAGATCGAAAGCACCTACGCCGTGTACACCAGCTCGAGCAACAGGACGTTATGATGATCACCAAACATCTCTGGTGGGCTCCGCTCATGCTTCTCGGCGCGCTCGGCGCAAGCCAGAGCCGTGCGCAGACCATCACGTTCGGCGAAGACTTCACGGGTACCACCACCACCAACAACTGGTATTACTTCGGCGGCGCGTGCCTCACGGCGGGAACGTCGGCGCCCGGTGGGAATCCCGGCCTGATACCCGCTTGCACGTCCGTCCTGTCGAGCTATTACTCGCACGCATCGCAGGCCGATCCTTTCATGATGGGCGGCTATCTCGGCTACCTCGGATCGAGCACCGCGCCGGCGAGCATCGCCGCCCAGACGGCCGACCCCGTGCTCCTGCAACCGGACGGCACCTACGTCGGCTACGGCGCGCTGCGCTTCACCAACGGCTCGGTGAACATCGGGGGCAGCGAGAAGTACGGCTACAACGAGCGCGGTGCCATTCTCTCCGCCGCTACGTTTCCCACCGGGGCGGGACTGCAGGTCACCTTCAAGACGGTGACCTACGCCGGCAACTCCGGAGGAGCCGGCGGCGACGGCGCAGACGGCATCAGCTTCTTCCTGCAGGATGGCAGCCAAGCCCCCGGACTCGGTGCCTTCGGCGGCAGTCTCGCCTACTCCTGTTCGAACGCCAACACCCCCCATGACGGTTTGACGGGCGCCTACATCGGGCTGGGGATCGACGAGTACGGCAACTTCCTCAACGGCACCAATCTCGTCGCCGGCTACACCGGCACCAATGTGGCGACCGGCGACAACACAGCCTACGGCTACGGCTACAAGCCGGGTCGGATCGGATTGCGCGGCGCCGGCAGCATCTCCGGGGCGGCGCTGACCGCGGCCTATGGGAGCGATCCGAGCAATACGGCGCTGCCCTACTATCCAGCCTCGCTGGCGACCTCCTGCGTCAATGCCGGCGGCGTATACAGCGCGGCAACCAACAATTGCACCCAGATTTGCTCCGCCGGGTCCACCTGGGACCCCGTGACTCAGGTCTGCAACAAGGCGTGCACCGGCGGCGCCACCTACAGCGCCAGCACCGATACTTGCAACTCCTGCTCGAGCGTAAACGGAACCTACAACGGCACCACGCAGCAGTGTACGAATACCAACCAATGCGCAGCCGGAACCTACTTCAGCGGCACCGCCACCTGCGACACATGTCCGGCGACGGGCTACGCAACCGGCACATATGGCGCTGGAACGTGCATACATAGCTGCCCGAGCGGCAACGCCTATAGTTCTTCGGGTCGGGCTACTGCTATCCCTCCACTGCCACTTTTAGCGGCGGATACTACTGCCCCTCCGGACAAAGCATCAACGGTACGTCCTGCTATCCGACCGGCGCCGTGTACAGTGCGGGTTACTACTGTGCTGCCGGAAACACCATCACCGGCACGTCCTGCTATCCGACCGGCGACTCCTATGCCGCGGGATACTACTGTCCAGCCGGCAAAACGATCAGTGGGACGTCCTGCTATCCGACCGGCGACTCCCATAGTGGGACAAACTACTGTGCCGCCGGAAACACGATCAGTGGTGCGTACTGTTATCCGACCGGCAAAGTCTACGCCGCGGGGTACTACTGCCCTGCGACGAACGTCATCAGTGGTACGCACTGCTGTCCCAGCGGAACCACCTATAACGGTGGTACCGGCAAGTGTTCGAACGGCACCACGCCGACCGTTGCGACCGCTGCGAGCGGTGTGCTCGCAATGAGCGCCGCGACCGCTGTCACGGCTGCTACGGCTGCCACGGCCGCCACGGCTGCCCCCGCCGCGCAAACCGTCACGCCGAATCAATCGCCGACTCTGATCACGACGCCTGTCCAGACGGCGCCGGCGACTCTGCCGCCCTCGACGGGCAATGTCGACCTGCAGTACGCAGTGAAGAACACCTGCGCAACGGGCAATCTGTACAACTACAGCATCGCAAATGCGCCCACCAGCGCGGGACCTGCCGTTCTCACCAACACGGCAAATAGCGTCGGCATTCTGGATTACGCGCCGATTCCGAACGCCTACAAGGAGCTCACCAGCTTCCAGATCGCCAATGAGGGCGCGACGACGCGCGGCGCCGCCACGCCGATTTTCTACAATTTGAAAATCACCCAGGACGGGCTTTTGAGCTTCGCCTACAGTACCGGCGGCGCGTACTCCTATGTCATCAAGGATCAATCGATCAAGGCCTCCAACGGTCCCCTGCCGGCGAGCTTTCGGGTTGGATTCGCCGGCTCGGACGGCGGCGCTACCAACATCCACGAGATCATGTGCTTCAAGGCGGCCTCGTACACTCAATCGGGCAGCTCCGCGACCGCCAACCAGAAAGAGGTGGCGAAAGTCCAGGAGGGCCCTCAAGCCTATTTCGCCTTTTATAATCCCAACGACTGGACGGGCACGGTAACCGCGAACACCCTGACCGACAATTCCCAGGGTGTGGTCAGCGTAGCCACGACGCCCAACTGGGACGCCTCTTGCCTGCTGACCTGGTCGAGTGCGCCGGCGGCGAGCGGCGGCGGATGCGCCACGACCGCGAGTCCTCCGAGCGGGACCCCAGCGCCCGCCAGCCGTATCATGCTCACCTGGGATACCGCCAATAATGTCGGCATTCCGTTCGAGTGGGGAAGTCTCAACAGCGCTCAGCAAGCGGCGCTCGATTTCGGCGATGCGTCCCCCGACAACACTCGCCTGAATTATCTGCGCGGCGATCGCAGCAACGAGATCAACACGGTGGGGGTTGGCCTGTACCGCGCGCGCGATGCCGCCTTGGGCGACATCGTGGATTCGAGCCCTACTTACGTGGGTCCACCCGCGTCGCCGTACACAGCAAAATGGCGGGACCGTCTCTACGGGGGCGTAATGCCGGAGAACACCGGCACGCAGACGTATCTGCAGTTCGCGGCGGCGGAACAGACGCGCCTCAACGTGGTGTACATCGGATCGAACGACGGCTTCTTGCACGGATTTCGTGCCGGAAGCTTCGACGTCAACGGTAACTTCGTCGCCAACGGCACGACCCCCAACGACGGCCAGGAAGTCCTGGCCTACATGCCGGGATCGGTGCTGGCAAGCGCAGCATTGCCGTCTGCCGCCGGGGGATGCACCAACGGTGTGACCACCCAGACCCAGGTACAAGGCATCCACGGCGTGACGCCGGCCGTGACCTCGGGTGGCGTCACAATCCCCGAATGTACGGAGCCGCTGCTCGATTATGCGAATACCCAGTACGCTCATAATTTCTTCGTAGACGCGACGCCGGGCTCGGGCGAGTTGTTCTATGGCGGTCAGTGGCACACCTGGCTCGTCGGCGGCCTCGGCGTGGGCGGCGCCGCCATCTACGCGCTCGATGTCACGAACCCGTCCGGCTCGAACTTCACCGAACTCAACGCCTCGAGCATCATCATCGGCGAGTGGAATCCCACCTCGATCGTCTGCGCCATCGGCAACAATTGCGGCAACAATCTCGGCAACACGTTCGGAACCCCGCAAATTCGCCGCCTGCACAACGGCAACTGGGCGGTCATCTTCGGCAATGGCTTTGGCAGCAACTCGGGCGATGCCGGCATCTACATCATGTCCATCGACAGCGCCTCGGGCGCCCAGACGTTTTACTATCTCAGTACCAATACCGCGGGCGGGAACGGCATCGCCTACGCGACGCCGGCCGACATGGATGGCGATCACATCACGGACTACATGTATGCCGGCGACCTGTTGGGTAATGTGTGGCGGTTCGATCTGACCAGCAACAATCCCGCCTATTGGGGCGTCACGAACGCCGGCGGCGTTTCGATCAACGCACCATCGGGCGGCGGAGCGGCCACGCCCCTGTTCACCACGCAGTCCGGGCAACCGATCACCACGCAGCTCCTGGTCATCGCGAGCAACCTCTCGGGCGGCCCACCGCGCTTCCTCATCGAATTCGGAACCGGCGAGCGCACACAGATCACCAATCTGGCTCCGGCGCAGTACGCCAGCGGCGTCCAATCGATCTACGGCGTGTGGGACTGGAACCTGTCCGCCTGGAACACGCTCGCGCCGGGTGCGGCCCAAGCGAGTCTCCCGATGACCACCGCGGCGACGGGCCTCGCCGCACCCTACACACTGACCTACGCGAATTTGCAGGCGCAAACTCTGACTGCCAATTCGACGGTCGGAGTGGTCGACGGCACCAACGTCGCGATCTGCTGGCAGGGCAGCACGACGTGCAGCGGGAATTCATTTGGCTGGTACGCAAATCTTCCAGGCACCTCGGAGCAAATCATCTTCAATCCGGTGTTCCAGCAGGGATCGTTCACCGTCAATTCCACCATACCGGCCAATAACGTGTTGACCACCTGTGAGAGCAACCTGGATAAGGGCTACACCTATGCGCTCAACATCGCCAACGGCGGCGTGTTCACCAACACGTTCCCGACCTACACCAAGAACGGAACGATCGTTACCGACGCGCAGGAGGCCGGTGTCGAAACCGATGCCACGGGCAGCGTGTATTTCGTCAACACTCCTCAAGGTAAGTTGAACATCGTGTATCAGACGATTTCCGGAACGCCGGGCGCGCAGCAGCTCAACATTCCACCCAACGGCAAGGCGAAGCGTTTGACCTGGATCGAACGCCGTTGAAAATCACGGAGCATTTCCCGATGACGAAAGAACCCGCGCCGACGAAAATCGCTTCGAGAGGTTTCTCTTTGATCGAGCTGATGGTGACGGTGGCGATCGTGGGCATCCTCGCGACCATCGCCTCGGTAGCCTATACGAGCCAGGTACAGAAATCGCGTCGTACCGACGCGCGCAGCGCGCTGCTCGATTTGGCCGGGCGCGAGGAAAAGCTCTTCAGTACCACCAACGCCTACAGCGGCACTGCGGCGGACCTCGGTTACGCGGCGTTCCCGAGCGTGGTCGGCAGCGGCTATTACAACGTGAGCGTGGCAGTCCCCAACCCGCCGGTCACTTATGTGATCACGGCAACCGCCATCGGCACCCAAACCGCCGATACGCAATGCGCGACGCTCAGCGTGGATCAGCTCGGTGTGCAATCATCGACCGGGACCGGCACAGCGGCAACGTGCTGGGGGAACTGATAGAACCAAACCTCGCAAGACCGGCGGCAGTCGCACCGTCGTAAGACGCGCCGCGGTTTGGCCGGTTGGCCGGTTCGAACGATAGTTTGGCCGGATCCCGCGCGACACGAAGAGCGCTCCCGCCGCAGGATGCAGCATGCGGTTCGAAGGGCAAGCATCGATCGTCACGGGCATGCGATGAAGCTCTGCCGATATCAGCATGCCTCGGGCGGCCCGGTACGCGTCGGCTTAGTCGATGGCAATGCCGTGCGCGATGTGTCCTCGGTGGCCGATACCCTGCCGGCCCAGCGCTGGCCGTACCCGCCGGGAGACCTGTTCATCGCCCGTCTCGAGGAGCTAAAGCCGCGCATCCTCGAACTCGCCCGCGAAGCGAGTCCGGTGCCGCTTGCGAGCGTCCTTCTCAAATCGCCGGTGGCCAACCCCGGCAAATTCATCTGCGGCGCGGGCAACTTCACCGAAGTGCTCGCGGCCGGTGGCCATCCGCGCAAGCTCGGTCTGCTGTTCAAAATGACCAGCGCCGCGGCCGGCGCGTCCGACGGAGTAACGTTGCGCTGGCCGGAGCGCGTGACCTTCCACGAGATCGAGCTGGCCATCGTCATCGGCAAGGAAGGCACCGAGATCAGTGCCGCGGATGCGATCGATCATGTCGCCGGCTACGCTATCGGCCTGGATATGACGATGCAGGGCAAGGAGTTCCCGAGCTTCGGCAAGTCGTTCGACACTTACGGGGTGATCGGGCCGTGGATGGTGACGGCGGATGAGATTCCCGATCCGTCGGCGTTGTCCTTCGTGCTCAAGGTGAACGGCGAGGTTCGGCAGCAGGATTCGCTGAGCCGCCTCGTGCTCGGCGTTCCTGAACTGATCGAGCACGTGGCCTCGATCATGACGTTGAATCCCGGCGATGTGATCTTTTCCGGCACGCCACCCAGAAGCATTGGCCCGGTGAAGCCGGGCGACGTGATGCACGCGCAGATGGACCGGATCGGTGAGATGAGCGTCTGCGTTCGCGGCGGCCCCGGTCGCAAAACGCCGGTATGAGCGTCGGCCGCGCTCGCCGAGCGCATGGACGAGGTCTACGAGGCCCATCACGTCTTCGTGCGCCCCAAGCTGTCGCTGATACCGCGCGAAATCATCGCCCGTCAGGTCGCCTGCTCTTTCCAATACGACCGGGCCTGCATCATGTCGCGCTCCGTCACGGGCACAAAGGCGCTGATGTGGGGCTCCGACTATCCGCATCACGAGGGCACTTTCCCGCGCTCCCGGGAAGTCCGCGCCCACCTCTTCGACGGCATCGACATCAGCGATCGGGACAAGGCCGCCATCATCGGCGCCAATGCCGGACGACTGTTTCGCCTGCCGCGCCCCGAATTTCTCCACGCAGCATGAGAATCCCCCAGGAAATCCGTCATGAATAACTCCATGTTGAACCCTTCAGTCTTCGGCGGCCGCAAAGTGATCGACGTCGACACCCATCTCACCGAGCCGCACGACCTGTGGACCAGGCGCGCGCCCGCCCGGCTCAAGGACCGCGTGCCGCAGGTCAAGGTCCACAACGGCGTCCGCTCCTGGATGATCGACGGCGACAAAGTGCTGCTCGAGCGCGCGATACCCTCATCGACGGTCAAGCGCGATGGCACGCGCTGGCCCGGGCTGGAATTCATCAACCATCAGTTCGAAGAAGTGCATCCGGCGTCCCACAGCGTGCGCGAACGGGTCGAGATGATGGATGCGATGGGCGTTTCGGCGCAGGTGCTGTATCCGAACATCCTGGGCTTCGGCGGCCAGCACGCCGTCAAGGTCGATGACGAGGTTCGGCTGGCCTGCGTCAAGATCTTCAACGATGCGATGGGCGAGTTCCAGGCCGACAGCGGCCAGCGCATTTTCCCGATGGCCCTGCTGCCCTGGTGGGATGTGAACCTCGCCGTCGCGGAGATCGAACGGGCCAAGCACATGGGTCTGCGCGGCATCAATATCAACTCCGATCCGCAGACCTTCGTGGGCTCCGACGGCGCGCGGCTGCCGGATCTTTCCAGCGATCACTGGTTCCCGATGTGGGAAGCGTGCGAAGCGCTCGACATGCCGGTGAATTTCCACATCGGCGCCTCGGAACAATCGATGGACTGGCTCGGCGCACAGGGCTGGCCGGGCCTGCACCGTGACCTGCGCGCGGCGCTCGGCGGGGCCATGCTGTTCATTAACAACGGCCGCGTGATGGGCAACCTCATACTGTCCGGACTGCTCGATCGCTACGCGAAGCTGCAGTTCGTCTCGGTGGAGAGCGGCATCGGCTGGGTGCCCTTTCTGCTCGAAGCGATCGACTACGAATACCAGGAGGTCGCGATCAACAGCGGCAAGCTTCAGCGCCGGCCCAGCGAGTATTTCAGGACCAACTTCCATGCCTGCTTCTGGTTCGAGCGGCGCGACCTCTCCCGCCAGATCAAGGCGGTCGGCGTCGACAACGTGCTGTTCGAAACCGACTTCCCGCATCCGGTGTGCCTCTACCCCATCGACGACATGGACGTGGCGCTCGCAGGGCTGACCGAGGAAGAAAAGGTCAAGGCGCTCGCGGGCAACGCCGCCAAGCTGTACAACATCGCAGTCTGAGCACTCATTGCGGCCACTCGCGGCCAAACCCTGGCAGACTGGACGCATGGGCATGAACACCGTTCCACCCCGGCACTCCGCGGGCGCCGCGCCTCTGCGGGTCTCCGGTTCAGCCCGTCGCACGTCCAGCATCGATGTCTCCTGGCCGCACGGGCGTGCGGGAAACCTGCGCATGGTCGGCCGGGCGCGCGACATCGTCACCCCGATCTGCGGCGGCTCCCCGGTGATCCTCGCCGAGGATGCCTTCGAGGCGTGGTTGCAGCCGGATCGCACCATCGTGTCGATCGAGGCGCAGCCGGTGCGGCCGGCGTTGTCGCGCCTGGTCGGCAGCCGCGGCGGTGGCGGTCTGCGCCAGGCACTCGAAGCCGCGGTGCCCGAGGAGCGCCGGGGAGCCACGCCGCTGTATCTGATCCTCGACGACATCGCCGGCGCGAGCCTCGTATCGGGCTGGGCCTGGTCGCAGTGGGACACGGAGTGGCTCACCACGGCCCGCTCCGCGCTCAAGGATTTCGACCTCGAAAAAGCCTTCCGCAGCCGCGCCGGAATCTGCGCCGGGTTCGCCGAGGGTTCGAGCGCATTCGACCCCCACACGAACCGCTCGAGCACGCCGGCGCCCGATCTGCGCAACCCCGACGACCCCGAAGGCTGGCACCGCTTCACCGACCAGGCCGGCGCCGTGGGCATGCGGCGCGCGCGCCGCATGGACGTGCGGCTGGACACGCACATCGTGATCGACGCCGCCTTTCAGGACAGCGCCACCACGCCTTCCGGCGGCCGCGCCGTCGTGCACGAGTACCGACTGAGCGCGACGGCCGACGCGCAATCACTGCAGTTGTTGTCGCTCGAGGCGGAGCCGCGCGTACTGCCGTTCGTGGAATGCCCTTCCGCGACGACCAACCTCTCGCGGCTGCTCGCAACGCCGCTGCCCGAGCTGCGCGAAAAGGTACTCGCCGAGCTGCGCGGCACCGTCGGCTGCACGCACTTGAACGATGCGCTGCGCGCGCTGGCCGAAGTACCGGCACTCGCTGAGTACTCGCGCCGTTCCCCTGCGACACCTCATTGATTCAGAGCAGGACCCCGGACGCGGTTGCGGTAGTCGCGCGGCGTTTCTCCCATCTCGGCGCGAAACATCTTGGCGAATGCGGACGGACTTTCGAAGCCGCATTGCGCCGCGATCCCGCTCATCTGCTCGTCCGTCTCGCCGAGCAGCGAGATGGCCCGCAACAGCCGGCTGCGATGGCGAAAAACCTCCCAGGTCATGCCCGTCTCAGCCTTCAAATGCCGGCGCAACGATCGCACCGATATGCCCGCGTGCTGACAAATCTCAGCCAGCTTCAATTCCAAGTGCCGCATCGTGTATTCGAGCACGCCGGCGACGCGCGCATCCGTGCTCGCAGGCAGGAACAATTTCGCTTCCCGCGTGATCCATTCGTCGCACAGCTTGGCCATGGCCTCGAAGAATGCCGTGCGCACCGGGGAATCGGGTCCGTTGACCGGCCAGCGCATCGCCTCTTTCATCATCTCGCGCATCAGCGGCGACACCGTCACCGTGCGCACGCGCAGCTCGCGGTCCTGCAGCATGTCGGTTGGGAAGAACACCGAAACCCAGCGTATGCCGTGAATGCTCGTGCAATGCGGCACACCGGCAGGGATCCAAGCCGCGAGCTGCCGCGGAACGACGTTGCGGCCGCGCGTGCTCTCGACTTCGATGGCTCCTTCGAAGGCGTACAGCAGCTTGTGCATTTCATGGAAGTGCCAGTGCAGGTCCACGTCGAGGCCATCCCGACATACCGAACCGGGCCGGGGAGCCGTACCGCTCGCGTGCATGGGCAGCAACCCGGCTCTCTGGGCCGATCGCGCCGACGGAAGCGGAACGTCCGTCCACAACCGGCCGCCAGGCGAGGAGAGCTCAACCGTTTCATCGGCCCGCTTGGGCATGGCCACTCACGATAAACCAGCGAGTTTCCATTCCGGGATGGTGTAATGGAACGCCGCTCCGCCGGCGGGCCGATTCTCCGCCCACAAGCGTCCCCCGTGCGCGAGCACGATGGAGCGGCTCAGCGACAAGCCCAACCCCAGCCCCCGCGGCTTGGTGGTGTGATAGGGCTCGAATATTTTCTCCTCACTGCCGGGCGCGATGCCATCGCCGGTGTCCGCCACGGAAATCCGGATGCTGTTGTCTTCAAGCCGGCTGGACGCGAGCGTGAGCGTGCGCTCGTTTTGCGCCCGCTCCGACATGGCGTCGACCGCATTGAGAATCAAGTTAATGAGCACCTGCTGCAGCTGCACGCTGTCGCCGCGGATCGAGGGCAACCCGATGCCGAGCTCCGTGACGACCCGCACGGCGCGGGCCATCAATTCATGATGCATCAATTTGAGCGCTTCTTGAATCACTGCGTTCGCTTCCAAGGGCTCCGGCTGGAATGGACCCTTCTTCAATAGCGTGCGCAGCCGGCCGATGACTTCGCCGGCGCGTTTGTCGTCGGAGACGATGTCGCGCAGAATGTTGCGAATTTCCTCCAGGTCACAACGTTCGCGCGCGAGAAAGAGCTGTGCCGCTTGGGCGTTGCTCAGGATGGCCGTCAGCGGCTGACTCAATTCATGCGCCAGCGCGGAGGAGAGTTCACCGAGGCTCGCCGCGCGAAGCAGGTGGGCAACCTCGTTGCGGTGTTGATGGGTATCGAGCTCCGCTTGTTTGCGATGTGTGATGTCCATCGTGACCCCGTGCAGGCGGGCCGGCTGACCGCTGCCGTCCGATTCGAGATACCCTTCGGACGCCACCCAACGCATCTGTGCATCCGGCATCAGCACCCGGTATTCCACCGTGTAGCGACCAACGCCCTGGATCGACCCGACCAGCGTATGGCGCATGATCTTGCGATCATCGGGATGCACCCGCTGCAAAAAATCGTCGAATTGCACCGGCTCGGATTTCGTAAAGCCAAACATCGAGCGCCATCGATCCGTCACCCAGATTTCACTGCGCGTGAATTCCTGAGACCAGAAGCCGAGGTTTGCCGCATCGGCGGCCAGGGCCATTTTTTGTTCGCTGGAATTCAGGTCGCGGGCCAGTTGGCGTGCACGCAACGTCTCTGCGCCCAGCTCGTAGGCCATCGCCACGATGATGGCGAGGTAGAACAGGCTCGGTGTGGCCGGCGGTTGGAGCGTTCCCCAGTAGACCAACCCCAGTTGTCCGGCCGCCCCCAGCACGAAAAATACGATGGTACCGCCCACGGTCACCGCCACCCGGCGGTCCCCCCGCCGCCAAGCGGTATTGGCCGCGTCCAACACAAAAATCACCAGCACCAATGAGCTCAACTGGCCGACGATCATCGACAAATTCGGCACGATGCTCGCGGGAACGGAAATGACTTCTCCGAGGAAGGTGCCGGGGCGGAAGGCGGTGATTTTGCGAAGGTTGTGATTTTGTCCGGTAAAAAAATTGAGAAACAACGAGGGCGCCCGCAGCACGAAGACGGTCCACAGGAGCCATGTCCGGCCGGCGCGGAGGTAGAGGCGCACAAATCCGGCCAATGACAGAATGATCACGCAGAAGGAGAATTGCGCCCATCGTATCGCCAACGCAAATTGCGCCGGCGACTCCGCGTGCATCAGTGCCAGATCGCACCAGGCAAGAGCTGCAGTCCCCAGTGCCGCCAGGGTGAACAGCAGGTTCGCCCACTCATCCCGTATCCGCCACCAGATGAACCCATAGATCAACGCCATGGTCAGACATGCCGACGCGGTCATGGAGAAAATAACGGCGCCCCAGCTCATTTGGTGATCCGGCTCATGGGCCGCAAGGCTAACAAGGCACCTCCCGCGTGGCTAGCGTTCTTTCCAACTTGGCCCGCGGCTTGGCAAAGTGCCCGCCTTTCACAACCCGGTTGTAATGGATGAGTTTGGGATACGCTACGAACCACCTAGAAATTTCGGCAGTCGCGCAAAGCCCGGCGTAGAACCAATCCGGTAGAATCGGCGATGTTCCACTCGGCGAGGGAGACTTAGTGAACCCGTGGGTACATCCCGATGATTGAGTTCTTCTTCGACTGCTCCAGCCCCTGGACTTATCTCGCCTTTCACAACATTCAGCCTCTTGCGAGCCAATTCGGAGCGGACATCACTTGGCGACCGATATTGGTAGGGGGTATTTTCAATTCGATCAATCCCAGCGTATATGCCGGGCGGGACAACCCGGTACCCGCAAAAGTCCGATATCACAGTAAGGATCTGGCGGATTGGGCGCGTTCTGCGGGAATAACGATTCATCATCCGCCTTCGGTATTTCCCGTGAACAGTGTGAAGGCGATGCGCGGCTGCGTTTGGCTCCGCGAAGCAAGCATCATGTTGCCATTTGCGCGCGCCGTGTTCGAGGCCTATTGGGGCGACGACCAAGATATCTCGCAGAACACCGTGCTCAATGACATTTGCCGGCGCGTTGGCGTCGATCCCACGGAGTTTTTTGCAGGAATCGAAGAGCAGACCATCAAAAACGCACTAAGAGTCAATACGGACGAACTGATCGCACGCGGCGGCTTCGGGTCACCCACAATTTATGTCGGCAGGTCGGATATGTATTTTGGCAACGATAGGTTGCCCTTGGTGCGCGAGGCACTTCGTCACCGTATGGTGAGCGCGGGCTCAGGCTGACGCGATGGCGTCTGGACTCAATCCGACGTAACGCCTGAGTGCCGGTCTGTCAGGAGGCGACGTGCAGGTCCACTCCGACTCCGGGTGGCCGGGTCGGCCCGTCTGCGGGACCGCGCTGTTCGCCGAGCAGGCACAGCATTTCGGTCGCGATCTGTGCGGCAGCGAGCGCTGTGATCTCACCGTGGTCGTATGGTGGTGACACCTCGACGACGTCCATGCCGACGAGGCGCAGCGGCACGAAGCGACGGAGGATCGAAAGCGCCTGGGCGGCACTCAGGCCGCCCGAGACCGGTGTGCCGGTGCCTGGCGCAAACGCGGGGTCCAGACAATCGATATCAAAAGTGAGGTAAACAGGCCGTTCCCCGACGATCTCGAGCGCCTTGGCGGCTGTAGCCGCGGGGCCATTTTCGTGCACCCAATCGGCGCCGAATACGTTGACACCGAGAAAATCCTCGTTCCACGTGCGGATGCCAATTTGTACCGACGTCGCAGGGTCGATGAGACCCTGACGTATCGCCTTGTAGAACATAGTTCCGTGATTCAGGGACCGCTCGTCATCGTCGGCCCAAGTATCGCTGTGGGCGTCGAAGTGAATGATCGACAGGGGCTGTCCGAACTTCTCGGCATGCGCGCGCAACAGCGGGTAGGTAACGTAGTGATCCCCGCCAAGCGTCAGCATCGTCGCGCCCGACGCAAGGATCGTCCTGGCGTGCTGAACGATCGAGTTAAAAACCGTATCCGGCCGATGCGGGTCGAACCAGCAATCGCCGTAGTCGATGACCGACAGCCGATCGCAGGGGCCGAAACCCCACGGGTAGATCGGCCAGTTGAGGTCGACGCTAGCGGCGCGGATACCGGCCGGGCCAAGCCGCGCCCCAGGACGATTTGTCGTCGCGAGGTCGAGCGGGATCCCTGAGACGACGACGTCGACCCCGGCCAGGTCCTTGCTATACCGGCGGCGAAGGAACGAGAGTACCCCAGCGAAGGTGTTCTCCTTGCTGTACCCTTTAGTAGTAACGCGGGTAATAGCACTGTCGCCCTGGCTGGTTATGTCGGACATGGAATTCCTGTGTTGAGAAGCCTCGCGGTAACGCGACAAGAGATCCCTCTGCAAGCGTCGAATCCGCTGTTCCCCGCAATCAGCGGCATGACGGGGAGTGTGGCACTACAGTTGTCGGGATCCAATTAGCGGCCGTGTTGGAGGTATAAGAATGGCTAATGAGCGCGTCCGATCGCTTCCGCCGATCAACACGCTAATGGCGTTCGAAGCCGCGGGGCGGCTTGGCAGTTTCTCCGAGGCTGCTGACGAACTCGCACTCACCCAGTCGGCGGTCAGCCAACAGATACGCAAGCTCGAGGACCGCGTCGAGCAGCGGCTGTTCTTTCGCAAAGGCTCGGGCGTGCGTCTCACGGCCGCCGGCGGTCTCCTGTTCGAGACCGTCAGCAAGATGCTCGGCGAACTCGCGGCCGGCTTCGATCGCATTGAGCCCTACAAGAACGAGGATTCCGCGTTGCTCGTCTGTCCAGCGGACTTCGCGCACGGCTGGCTGATGACGCGGTTGGGGGACCTGCGTCTGACACGCCGCGCCGTCGAGATCTGGGTGATCACGCGCACCGAGCCCAGGGCAATCGACCGTATCGACGTCGATCTGATCGTCTCGCGGCGGCCAATCCACACCGCCGACGTCGAGTGTGTCCCGCTACTGGACGACCAGTCGATCGCGATCTGCGGTCGCAGCCTCGCCCCGCGGCTTGCGAAGCTTTCATTCCCTGCGGTCGTCGAACGTGCGCCCCTCCTGATGCTCGAGGACGAACCCGATTGGGGTGGGTTCCTGCGGGACAGTCGGCTCCGCGACAAGAGGCTCAATCGCGTCGCTACGATCGACAGCAGCGTGTTACTGATCGGCGCCGTCGAACGTGATCTCGGCGTCGCGTACGTCTCGAACGTTCTCGCGATTGCGGCGCTTCAGGAAGGTCGGGTAATCAGACTGCCGGCGATTCCGTCGACAGCCCGGCCGCGCCTGTGGCTGATGCGCACCCGTCTGAAGCCACGGACGCCGGTTGCCGACTTCGCGTTCAATTGGCTGCGGGACGCCGCAGCTGTGGATGCAGCTTCCATGGAGCAGTGCTCACCACGGTGAACGGCGAGGTCGGCGCCGGCGGCACTCACTCGGTGCTGACATCAATCATGTTGTCATCCGGGATCCGATCGATGAGCTTGTTGTACGGGTCGATGCCGGCGCGGGTTGGTTGCTCATTGACGATGACGGTGTAGCTCTGCCGCTCCTGGGTGATCTTCTCGCGCCGCAGGGATAGCGGCTGCTCCTCGTCCTTCGCGCCCTTGAAGACGCCAATGTCGATGTAGTCGGCGAGCGCCATCGGCTGCTCGACTCCCTCGCCGTCGGACTGCATCTTGCGCGCCTGCACCTCGATGCGGACTTGGTAGCGGCCGTCGGCCAGCTTCTTGGCCGTGGCGGACAGCGTCTTGTTGTCGTACAGGACGATGCGGTTGAAGCCGTCGTCGATCAGGTATTGCAGCTCGGGCGGGGTCTGCGCGCGCAGGGCCTCGATGAGCATGCGGGTGTCGGGATAGGGCTGCTCGGCAGTGGAATGGTTAGCCACGCTGGAGGCGTCCGCGGCGCCGGTGGCGTCGACTTGGTTGTCGGCGTTGGCATAGCGGTACTGCATCAAGAAGTTATGCAGTGCGCGGTCGATCTGCTCCTCGCCAATGTAGTCGGCCAGGGTGTACATGATCTGCCCGCCCTTGTCGTACCAGACGTAGGGTTCGCGTTGCACGAGCGCGAGCGGCGGTTCGTGGCGGACCTCGCCGGCGCGTCCGCGCAGGTAGCGGTCAAGGAAATAGCGCAGCACGCGGTGCATGTAATCCTTGCCGTACTTCTGCTGCATGACCATGTAAGCGGAGTACTGCGCGAGGGTTTCGGCCATCATGTTCGAGCCTTCAACGCGGCCACCGATGAGTTGATGTCCCCACCACTGATGGCCGAGCTCGTGGGCCGTCACGAAGTAAGTCAGGTCTACGTCGGTGGGCTTGCGCAGCCGGGTGATGAAGCCGATGGCCTCGGAAAACGGCACGGTGTTGGCAAAGGACTGCGCGAATGTGCGGTAGCGGGGGAATTCCATGATGCGAAATTGCCCGAATTGATAAGGGCTGAAGTGCTTCTCGTAGTAATCGAGGCCGGCCCGTGAACTGGCCAGCATGGCTTCGATGTCGTAGGTGTGCGCCGGATCGTAGTAGATCTCGAGATTCACCGGACCGTTCGCAGCCGGGTACGTCTCCTTTCGCACTTGATAGCGGCCCGAGAGGTACGCGTAGAAATCGAGGATGTGAGTCGATCCCATGCTGTATTCAAAGAAATGCCGGCCGCCCTCGTGCCAGTCGCGCCGCAGGTACCCGGGCGCGATCGCGATCTGATCATCCGAGGTGCTGACGGTGGTGTGGTAGGTGATCCAGTCGGAGTTGGCGGTGAACAGGTTCACGCGTGAGGCGGCCGGATCGCCGCGGTGCGCCATTTCCTCGAGCGGCCCCAGGTGCTGCTCGCGGCGCCGGCGCGGATCGTCGAGTTCCACGTTGCTGTCGTAGCCGACGGTCGGAAAAAATTCCGCATCGAAGAATGTGCCGTTATAGGCGAACTGCGCCGGCTCATTGCCGTCCATGAAGCCGCGCATGAGATGCGCGACCGAGAAAGTCAGCGTCGTGGTCTCGCCCGGTGCGAGCGGCTGTTCGAATGCGTAGATGGCATAGAGGTCGCGCGGCGCACGGCTCTTCAGGTGAAACGGCCGGTCGAAGCGCACGTCGGACACGGCCTCGTGCTGATCGGTGAGGTGCACTTCGGCGATCGGCTGCGTGCCCTTGTTCTGCAAAGTGTAGCGGCCCGTGCCGGTGAAGGAGCGGCGCTCGGGGAAAATATCGATGCCGGCCTCGACGGCCGTGACCTTGGGCTGCGCCAGATGCTCGTAGCGCTTGAAGTCGCGCTCGTAGTCGGCCTGAATGCGGCGGCGATCGTCGGAGTTGAGATATTCGTTGAGCACGTGAGTGTTGTAGTAGTACCAGCCGCCGGCGCCGGCGGCGACCGCCACGAGAAGCGCGCCCGCCGGCGCCAAGCGCCGCGCCGCAGCTCGCGCCGGCACCAGGCGGGCGCGTAGTGAAACCTCGGCGCCGCGACGCGCAAAGGCGATGGCGACGGCGCCGAGCAGCGCATAGATCGAGGTCCAGTAGAGGATCGACCAGAACAGCGCAGGCACGAAGTGGCCATAGCCGTTCATGTCGGAATAGATGTACTGCGGCACCGCACCCGGAAGATAAAGGGTGTTTTCCCAGCCGAAGGCGAACAAGATGGGCTGCAGCACGACCACGCCGATGACGATGCCGTGGCCGACGAACTTATTCGACACCATGGTCTGCACGAACAGGGCGAAGAGCGCGATGCCGAGCATTTGAGGCAGCGTCACGACGTACAGCTCTTCGAGGTACTGCAGCACTTCGTAATGGTGATAGCCTAAAACGGACTGCATCAAAATTCCCACCAACATGGTGACGGTGAGCAGGAACAGCTCGACGAACAGGATGGCGGTCAGCTTGGAGAGCCAATCCGTGGTTGCGCCCAAGGGTAGCGCGTCGTGAATGCCGTCGACGCGGGTGTCGCGCTCGCGCCAGATGAGTTCGGCGGCGTACAGCGCGGCAATGATGATGAAGAACAGCGTCGCGGAGCCTTCGACCGCCTGCAACATCAAATAGGTCACGGGCCAGACATCGCCGCCGGCAACGCGGCCTGCGAAGTAGCCATTGTTGACGGCGAACGCAATGAGCAAGCCGACGATGCCCCAGAAAGGGACTTCGCGGATGATCATGCGGATGCGCAGGCGGGTGAGGGTTGAGAACTGGGCGAAGGTAGTGGCCGCGCCGAAGACCTGGCTGACCCGGGGCAACTTGGCCGCGACCCGGGAGGCTACGGTGCGGTTCTCCTGCTCCTCCTGACGGCGCGCCTTGGCGGCGCGCTTGCCCTGGGATTTGGCGGTCAAGGCCTCCACCGACATGGGAAACAGGGTCCACACGGCGGCGAGCGCCGCGGCGCCGACGGCGATCCAGAGCAGACGGTTGTAGAGAAACACGCCGGGCGAATAGCCGGAGAAATCCCAGGGCAGCAGCAGGCTGTTCTTTTCGACGACGGTCCAGTAGCGGGTCATCCGGTCGGTCATCAGGACGCCGATGGGATCGAGGATGCCGGACCAGAAGTGTTCGAGCGAGCGCGTCGCCGAGAACACCGTGAGCCCGATGACATATGCCATGAACAGCAGCACGCCCTGCAGATAAACGACGAAGATCTTGCGCGACAGCGCGGCGACGGCAAAGAACAGCGAGCCGATATAGAAAATCTGGATGACGACGATCGACAGGAAGGGCTGCACGTACCACCAGGCGTGGTTGGGCCCGATCCGCGCGTGGTCCGCCCACGGTGCGAAGGTGCCCAACCAAGTGCCGACCATCAGACCGGAGAAGGCGAACAGGGTCGTGACGAAGGAGCCCGCCCAGCGCCCACCGAGATACGCGAGCTTGGAGATGGGCTTGGTGAACAAAAGCTGGTAAGTGTCGCGCTGAAAGTCGCGCAGGATCGATGTGCCGAAAATGGCCGCGATGACGATGATGCCGAACACCAGCGCGTACGCGTCCTGCACGGAATTGGCCCACGGGCCGTTCAGCAGGATCTTGCCGTTCGCATTGGCGACCGGGCCGAAGCTTTCCGAGGCCACGCAGAAAAACGAGAACGCGAGCCAGATCAGAAAATACACATAGGTCGACAAGCTCTTGGCGCGAAAGCGCAGCTCGAAGGAGAAGAACTCCCAGAATTGGGCCATGATTCGCTCCTTGGCCGTCAGTCGCGGGCGTGACGGGCCAGGTTCAAGAAGTACACATCCTCGAGGCCGCCGGGCGCGGCGCGAAAGCCCTCCCCCGGGGAGGCCGGCGCAAACACACGGATCTCGTGTTGACCAGCCACCAAGTGCGTGCTGATGATCTGCAACTGCGCCTCGAGCGCACGCAGTTCCTCATCCGTCGCGACCACGCGCGACCAGATCTGCCCCTCCAGCGCCGTCAGCGCCTCAGTGGGCGAACCCTCGAGCAGCACTTGGCCAGCCGCGATGATGGCCATGCGCGGGCACAGTTCGCGCACATCATCGACGATGTGGGTCGAGAGGATGACGGTGATGTCACGGCCGATGGACGCGAGCAGATTCAAGAACCGGTTGCGCTCGGCAGGGTCGAGACCGGCGGTCGGTTCATCGACGATGATGAGGCGAGGATTGGCGAGCAGGGCCTGGGCAATGCCGAAGCGTTGCTTCATGCCGCCCGAGTAGGTGGACAGCGCCTTCTTGCGCACCTCCCAGAGATTGGTCTGGTGCAGCAGCGCCTCGACCATATCCTTGCGCTCGCCGGCGGTGGTGATGCCTTTGAGGATCGCCAGGTGATTGAGCATGTCGACCGCGGATAACTTGGGGTACACCCCGAATTCCTGCGGCAGGTAACCCAAGATCTTGCGCACCTCGTCCTTCTGGGTGAGCACGTTCAGACCGTCCAGATCGATGCTGCCGGCATCCGGATCCTGCAGCGTCGCGATGGTGCGCATGAGCGAGCTCTTGCCCGCACCGTTCGGACCCAAGAGGCCGAACATGTGGTTGCCGATGGTCAGCGACAGATCTTTGAGGGCAACGACCCCGTTCGGGTAGGTCTTGGACAGACCTCGGATGGAAAGTGGCATGAAATCCCCTGCTTTTTTCACGACGCTGGGCGCCAGTGTAATGGATCGGGGCCGGGGACGGACCCGCCCAGGGGCGGACTCGTCCCTGGAAAGGCGCAGTTCGGCCCGGGAAATGGACGTTTGCTCCTCTCATGGGTCCATGGGATTAGTCCGTGTGCCGATCGGCCGCATCAGCTAATTACGAGTTCTGTTTGCATCTATGCTCCATGCACCGGCACCGGCTACCGATAGAAACAAGAAAATGAAGCAGTAGAGGACCGCCTCTTCCCCCCGGTTGAGCGCTGGTGAGAAGAAATGCCCTTTTGGCGCGTGCGCCATAAAATACGCTACCGCCATCTCTCCGGAGAGTATGAACGCCGTAGGCCGGGTGAACAGGCCAAGAAATATCAAAAGACTTCCGACGATCTCGAGTAGTCCGGCAAACCCTATGAGAGACAACGCGGGCAGTTGGTCAAAATCCGCGACATGCGGCACGCCGAGGAGCTTGGCTGTGCCGTGTTGCAAGTATAAAAATGCAGTGACGATGCGCAACATGGCCAATGCACGCGGAGTCCAGGTATTAAAGAAACCTTGATCGATCCTCATGGTTCATCTCCTGTGAGAACAACAGCCAACGTGACTGGGGCAATGGGGACTTGCCGTCCCGACGGATGATAGCGTGGGCAGACGTCTCGACGGTCGCCAGAAAATCCTAATCCACGCCCCATAAAATCGAAATATGCAAAGTCGGGCCCAGCGGCGATACTGGAGACAACAGCTCTTGGCCTCATCGGCTGCATTTCCTAACCCTCGCGCAGGTGTGAAGCATGTCATCCGTAGAAGTTGAGACGCTCATCATCGGCGGCGGTCAGGCCGGCTTGGCAATGAGCGAGCATCTGAGCAAACATGGAGCGCCTCATCTCCTCGTCGAGCGCCACCGGATTGCTGAGCGCTGGCGCTCGGAAAGATGGGACTCTCTTGTCGCCAACGGCCCGGCTTGGCATGACCGATTTCCTGGCATGACGTTCTCCGGCATCGATCCCGATAGCTTTGCCACCAAGGACCAGATCGTCGACTATTTCGTCGCCTACGCGAAACAGATCGCAGCCCCCATCCGCTGCGGCGTCGAGGTAAAGGCGCTTCACAAGAGGGCTGATGGCTCCGGGTTCCGCGCGGATACGACGGAGGGCATCATCGAGGCCACCAATGTCATCGTCGCCACCGGACCGTTTCAACGCCCGGTCATTCCCACGGCCGTTCCGGCCGATGCGGGGATCGTACAGATCCATTCCGCCGCTTACCGCAATCCCAGCCAGTTGCGCGAGGGGGCGGTTCTGATTGTCGGCGCCGGGTCCTCGGGTGTGCAAATCGCTGACGAGCTCGTACAGGCAGGAAGGCGCGTCTATCTTTCAGTTGGCCCGCACAACCGTCCGCCTCGACGCTATCGCGGACGTGATTTCGTCTGGTGGCTGGGTGTGTTGGGTGAGTGGGACACCAAAGTCGTCGCTCCCGGTACGGAGCATGTCACGATCGCCGTCAGCGGTGCCCATGGCGGCCACACCGTCGACTTCCGGGAGCTCGCGGCGCGTGGAATCACGTTGCTGGGCAGCGCGGGAGCCTACCAAGACGGTGTCATTCATTTCCTGCCAAATCTTGCCAAGAACATTGCTCAGGGCGACGCCAACTACCTGTCGATGTTGAACGCGGCCGACGCCTATGTCACGCATAAGGACCTCGACTTGCCTGCAGAGCCCGAGGCTCACAGGATTGCGCCCGATCCGCCATGCGTGACCACTCCCCTTCTCCAGTTGAACCTGGCGGCCGCCGGCATCAGGACCATCATCTGGGCGACAGGCTATGCCCTCGATTTTGAATGGCTGAAGGTGGCCGCGTTCGATGAGAAAGGCCGTCCGGTGCATCAATGTGGTGTTTCTGCGGTGCCCGGACTTTACTTTCTAGGGTTGGCTTGGCTGTCGCGAAGGGCTTCCCCGTTCATCTGGGGCGTCTGGCACGATGCCGAATATCTTGCGGCCCATATCGCCGCTCGTAACGGAAGCCTTGCGGCAAAAGCGTCTCTTCGATAGGGCTGTTAAACAGCGCCCGGTCTGCGGTCGCAATTAAGTTATTGATTCGGCTGCGCGCCCGGAGAGAACTCCCGACCACCCGGTTCGCAGTTACACAAGCGCCCTACTACCGACTGCGCCTGACTACGCCGGCCGTGGCAAGGACCGTACGGGATTCGACATGGAATTTAACTTACCGTGGTGTGCCCTGAGATGCGCATCGCGATGCTCTGGCAAACCCCTGGTCACTGGGAATACCTACCTGCAGAGTGTTCGTACTCGCCACCAGACATGAAAAGGCAGCACCATGGATGACGCGAAATTGCAGATTGCCCACGCGCCGCTGGATGATCCAAAACTTCCGCAAGATCTTGACCCCGACTTCTATCGCGAGGCGCTACTTCACATTGCGCGCCTCACGGCGGCCCGCTTACTCCGAGAGCGATCGGCGTTAGCTGACGTTGAAAGAAGGGCGAAAATTCCCCTCGGAGCATCCCCGCCCGTCCGATGGTATGACGGCGAGCAATCGATAGCGGTTCAAGGACAGCCTGGATCGTGGAACAGTAGTCTCCCGGATCGGAGGGTCGAACGGTGAGTTGGGCGATGGTCTTTCTGATCTACACCGCTCAGGGCGCGGTACACCAGGACATCCTGCACGGGTACGGCAGCAAGGGCGACTGCCAGCTGGAGGCTAAAGTCTTCGAGCGGCGGCTCGACTTGATCAAGTGGGAATGCGTTCGAGACGAGAGCGCCTTGAGTGCGGCCCTGAAGCCCTAAACTGGCATGAAGTGATTTGACACGCGCGCGCGGATGCAGCTCACGGGAAGTTGTTGCATCTTTAGAGCATCCCATACAGATAAACGTGACGATAGAGGGGATCTCGTGCCACGACCCAGTGCGAATCAGAATCATGACATCTTGGCGCTCAGTCAATTTCGCCTTAGATTGATTGAGTTCCTAAAACTGCCGCTCGATATCAGCGAGCCCGCATTACGCGAAGAGCTCGAGCGTGCCAGTCCGAATGTGCTTAGAAATTATCTTGCCCGCGTGCAGCACGAGGGAATCCTAGAGTACGAAGATACGATGACGATGAGAGTGCTCGGTAGGGGTGATCTCACGATTATCAAGTAATCGATCGGCTGCCGCTTCTTTGCCATCCATCGAAACGGCTAGGGATATCAGATGTCGGCCTCGCCAAAGCGTGTTCGGGGACGACAATCCCGACCCGCACCCTTGCAGAGTCGCCGAGGTCCTTACCAACGATAGCGTATCGTTCCGCCGAACCAGCGCGGGTCTCCAACCATCAATTGCGAGTAGCCGAGACTCGTCACTGGTATGACGTAATTGGCGTATTGACGAGCAAACATGTTCTTTACCCAAAAGGACAAGGTCCACCGCCCATCGGGCCCGGTCAGTGTCGTCGAGGCGTTCGATACCGCATGTCCGCCTTCGGTCGCGACCGGATCGTTGGTCAGATCAAAGTATTCCTTGGAGACGTATCGGGTATCGACTTGAAAGGCGAGCTCCTTGTCGGCGGCAACCTGGAAATGATAGCGGAGGGACCCGTTGAGCTCATACTTGGGTGCCAGCACCATCTCACGATCGGGAAGAACGGCGGTCTCCAACGGTTTGACGCCGGCAACGGCCACAGTGACACCCTTCACAGCCGAATCCAGCGCGCCCATTCCCATGGTCAAATCCCAGTTGGACGTCGGACTAGCGACGAGTTCGAGTTCTCCGCCTTTGACCGTCGCTGGCAGATTTGAGATTTGTTGAGTGAGACCCTGAAATGTAAATGCCTGAAAGTCCTTGTAGTCGTAGTAGAAGAGGGCCCCATTCAGCCGCAGGTATTTCTGAATGTTATCTTTGAAACCCAGCTCGTACGCATAGAGCTTCTCCGGGGCGTAAGGCAAAGTTTGCGGAGTGCTTGAACCGAGCAATCCCGAGCCATCGATCGCAGCGTTCCAGCCCGCGCTCTTCGTGCCCTTGGAGATCGAGCCATAGGTCAACAATCCCTCGACGGGCTTCCAATCGAGTTCGGCTCGGAAGGTCACCAGATTGTCCGTTCGCGTATCCGTGTATGCCGTCGAATTTGTGGTCGCCCCCCCGGTGAAGGGGAAGACGTTGTAATTTGGAACGGGTGTCGGCGTAATGCCGAGAATCTGCGGCGTAAGACCGGTGAGATCGGAACTCAGTATTCTGAAGTTTTGATCGTCATTGGAGTAGCGCAGGCCGCCGATCAATGTGAAGTTTTGGGGCAAGGCATATTCGAGTTGCCCGAATGCGGCCGCTGACCGGCTGATTAATTCGTCGGTAAAGGAGTCATTCACGAAACCGATGCCGGAGACGTCCGTGTCGGAGCCGGTGTTGATATCGCGATAGAAGTAATAAAGACCGCCCGTCCAGTACATCCGGTCGGTCTTTCCCGCAAGCCGGAACTCCTGTGTAATCTCTTTGCTCAGAAGCGGATTCGTGACTGCGATCGCCGGATACGGACCGGCATCGGTGTCCTCGGCATAGTACTTGTGTACGTGCTCATAGGCGGTGATCGACGTGAAGTCCAAGCCGCCGAACTTGTCGGTAATCGTCAGGGACGTGCCGTTCGTATCGAGGTCCTCGATCGGCTGACGATTCGTATCGGTTACCTGCCAATTTGGGTTTGTGTTGCGATAGCCGAAACAATCCTGGCCGGGACCCGTCGCCCCAAAGACGCCCGCGCAGGTCGGATTGACCACGTTCGGCGGCGTCTCGATTTGAGTGATGCCGTTCGGGGCATACATGGTCGACACCTGATGGTAGGACGGGCCGGTGGTGTGGTTCGACAGGGCGTGCGCGCTGAGAAGGATTTGCAGACCGTCCGCTCCAACGTATTCGAGTTGCACGCGTCCCGCGAGTAAATCAGCCGCATCGGCGGCCTTGACACTGAGAGGCGAGAGCGCGGTCCCATCGCCGTGGTAGACGTCCGGACGATAACCGTCATGATTATCGTAGAGGAGCGATACCCTCGCGCGCAGCGTATCGGTCAACGGTCCGCCGTAAGCTCCCTCGAATCGATTCTCGCTGAACGATCCGGCCTGATACTCCGCGTACCCTTCCGGTTCGGCGCTCGGTTTATTGCTGATGAACTGGACGAGTCCGCCGGTCGTGTTGCGGCCGTATAGCGTTCCCTGGGGACCGCGTAGAACCTCAATTCGATTGACATCGAAGATACTGCTGTTGATGCCGGCGATCGTTGCCTGATAAACACCGTCCTGATAGGTGGCAACCGGGGACTCGTTATGCTCGGAGAAGTCATTCAGGCCGACTCCGCGCAGCGTAAAGTTTTGATTGCCGCTCGCACCCAGAGGTTCTGCAACGGCGAGATTCGGCGTCTGCTGCTGGATGTCCGTGAGACTGCGAAAGTTGAATGCTTTGATTTCGGCACCCGTCAGGGCCGTCACGGAAATGCCCACGTCCTCGAGGGACTGCTCGCGCTTTTGTGCGGTGACGATGATCTCATCCAACTGCTGGGCAGAGGCAGTTCCGACCGGCGCGAATGCCATCCCGACGCCGAGGCCGGCAAATAGCAGCAATGCTGAGAATCGGGTCTGTCTCATGGAATTCCCCATTTCACATCTCTGGGTACGGTATACCGTGTACGCCAAAATATTTCAAGCATAAAGGGTTGCAGCGTGCCGCCGGTTACAGATAGGTGAGAATGTCGGAGAGGGCTCCGCTCGCGTTCAGCAGGTCGACTCGCTTCTCGGCAATGCGGTACCCACCGGCGGTGCGCATCAGCCGCCATCGCGCATGGGCGTGATGCGTTCGAACTTCGCCGCGGGCATATTCGGCCAGCATGATGCCGGCGCGCGCCGTCAGTGCTTCGTCGCTCGCCCCGGGGGCCACCGTCAGGTTGGACAGGTGACGAATGGTTCGAGGAGTGGGCTGAAGCGACAATGCTCCCAAATCCGTGGTTCGCTCTGCCCATCTGCGGCAGCGCAGCTCGCGCAGAATCGCATCGTCGCAGAGCAAGGATGCGTGCCCGACAGGGTCCGTTTGCGCCGGATCGAGCGGCATCCAATAGATTGCCCCCGGCGCATACAACTCGAGCCACTCGCTCCACTTGCCGTCATCGAGGAGATGCGCCTCGTGGGCCAGAAACTGCTGTATGCCCAGATAGATCCCGTCGTCGACGTTCATTGCCGCGGCCCGAGCGTAGAGATGTAGTCGCGCCATGCGCGATATTGGTTTCGGTGCACGAGATCGCTCGTTCCGGGGGCGACACGAGTCCCGTCTGGAAGAGGTGCTCCATCGTCCGGATATCGGGCCATCAATACCCACGGACTGCCCTTGGCCTGGAGCCCCGCCTGCAGGCGTCGGTACGCTTCGTGATCATCGGGACCGACCGCTCCTGCGGGGGAATTGACCACGTTGGAATAGCGAATCGTTCGATGAAAGAGTTCGTCCGGAGCCCCACAAAGGCGGAAATGCCAGGTCTCGATCATCGTGCGGTCCACTGCGAGTGGTTTGACGATTCGCAGCAGCGAGATCGGCGCTTTGAACATCACGGATGGATAAAGCACCGAGTTGTTGCGATTTACTGCGAGAATCCGCTGCGCTTCGGCCTCGCCGTGCTTCACTATCATCGCCTGCAGATATCCGGGAACCGATGCGTAGGATGAATGCAAGCTGCTCGCGTTGCCGAGGTCGCCATGCCCGAACGGGCAGCTGCGCTGCCCCATCTCATCGTAGAAGGCGTAAGAGGCCCCGAAGGGTGCAATCATCTGCAGCTCGAACGCATCCTCGAGACCGGCCGCGGAGCGCTCGGCACCGAGCAGGCGCGCCGGCTGTGTCACCGATTGATGGACGACCATCGGGTGCAAGGCGTCCAAGGTGTTTTCGAGGAAGAACTTCCAGTTCGCGTGGTGAAGGTAACGAAACACCCCACCCGCCACTTCGATCCGCCCGTCCGGGGAGCGATCGACCATATTGTCGAGCGACGAGCGCATCGGACCGAGCCAGTCGAGAAAGTCCGGGCCCGTGGCCCGCAGCCGCCCGAAAATGAAACCGCGGTATACGGCGATCGAGCCGATCGGGGCGAGCCCGGATCCGGCCGCCGACTTGCAGACGGCGGTGCCGCTGTAGCCCTGCTCCGCGGGGATCGTGCGCAGGCGTCCATCCGTATCATAGATCCAGCCGTGGTAGCCGCAGCGCAATGCGCGCCGTTGACCGGTCGTGTCCTCCGGGTATAGCTGCATGCCCTTGTGGGCGCAGCGATTCAGCACCGCACGGATTGAATTGTCCGTGTGGCGCAGAACGAGAACGGGCTCGCGCCCGATTCGCGTCGCGAGAAAAGAGCCGCTGGTCGGGAACTGACTCTCATGGGCCAGATAAACCCAGGACGCCGCAAAGATGCGTTCCATTTCCAGATCGAATATTCGCGGGTCCGTATACACCGATCGGTGCACGCGGTCGCTCCGGACGAGGTCTTCGCACTCAAACTTTTCGGAGTCGATCATGGTGCTTCCCGAACGTGCGGGGCGTGGCGAGCGCCAAGAACCGGCCCACAAAATACTTGAAGCTTGAACGAAAGTCCAGGATACGGTATACAGAATAGAGCCGCGTGAATCGGCTTGGGCGAGCGCTGCTTTTCCGTTACTTTCACAACCCTTCCATGCGAATGCAGGCGGTTCATGCAATGCCCCAGGCTTGACGGTCCCGATGACCAACCGCAACGAAGACTCCCCTTCGCGAATTCGCCTGGATGCCGCCACCGGCACCCTGTCGGACGGTGCGATTCGCTATGTAATGATTCGCGCCGATGGACTCATGGGTGCATTCCTGCGATCCGACGCGCCCGCGGCCCTGTCCTCGCTCAGCGCCTCTGTATACATACATGGCAAACACTCGTTGATGCAGTATCAGCGCGAGCACGGAACCGATCCGGCAACGCTGATGGCAAGCGTGGCACGAGTAGCCGCGCAGCTCGGATGGGGCGCCTGGGATGTGCGGCGGCCGTCGCGGAATGAGCTGGATATCATCGTGCGCCACAGTCCGTTTGCTGAGGCGGCTGGACCGTCCGAAGTTCCTGTCTGCGCTCCGATCCTAGGAATGGTCCGCGCGCTGGGCGAGTTGGTGCTCGGCGGAGAGGTGTGCGCTCGGGAGGATACGTGTGTGGCATGCGGAGGCAGCAACTGCGAGTTTTCTGCAAGCAGGACCGAAGGGTAATGAATGGGGAAGACGCGCCCGGCGACGTTCACGCCTTGCTGTCGCCCGTCAGCGCCGCCGCCACCGACCGGTAAGCCGCGTCCAGGTACTCGACGACGGCCTGCTCGATGGCCTTCTCGTCTTGCGTCGCCAGAGCCTTCAGTATCTGTTCGTGTCGCGCGAGCACGATGGCGCGCGTCTGCTTGCTGCTCATGGTCAGCATGCCGATGAGATACACATGATCGCTGTTCTGCTCGATCGCCCGCACAAGGCTCGCGTTTCCGCAAAGCTCGAACAGAACCCGGCGAATCTCGCGGTTTTCTTCGGCGATTGCGGCGGCACTCCCCGTCGGCACAAGCTTGCGAAGCTTCGCCATCGCCTTGCGAAGCCGCGCAACATCGGCACTTTTGACGCGCCGCGCGGCAAGCCGCGCCGCATAAGGCTCCAGGAGGCGACGCAGTTCGAACACGTCCTCGAGACTGCGCAGACTGGGCTTGACGACGAAAATGCCGCCGCCGTCACGGCGCGCCAGGATTCCGCGCTGCTCCAACACGCCGAAGGCCTCCCGCACAGGCGTCCGGGACACACCGAGCACGTCTGCAACGCGTCCCTCCGTCAGACGTTCACCCGGCAGGAAGCGGCCGTTGAGAAGCGCCCGCATCATGCCGTCGGCCACCTGTTCGCGAAGAGGTGCGACGCGCTCCACCTTGGAAATCTTCCCCATCGCCACGGCTCCCTAGTCTACGCGGTTAGATCCGATGCTATTGAATACATCGGTTCGATTTTTGAACAACCAAGATGCCTGGATGATGCCGGCTGCAGCGACTGCGAGAAGCCCGTACGGCAGATTGTTGATCGCAGACGAGGTGACCCCGGTGATTGCCGTGTAGTTCTCTACGGCGACGAGCGTAGCCACGGCAATGAGGCAGCCGCCGATCGCGGGGGCCAGAGTGTAACTGAACCCCCAGATTCGACGATGGGCAAAGAATACGGGAATCCCGAGCGAGGTGATCGCGAGAAGCGCCATGAGTCCGACCGATCCCACGCCCACCAAGGCGGTGGCAATATTCGTCAGCGGATCGAGACCGGCAATCGATGCGAACGCAAACACGACGATCAAAAAGGCGGTGAGCACTCCGGACGCAACAAACGGGGAATGGTAGCGCGGATGTGTGTGCGCTAGGCGACCCGGAAGAACCCCGTCCCGAGCCAAGGCAAACAGATACCGCGCCGCGTTATTGAATAGGGCCAGCACTGCCGCAAAGGCGCTCGTGACGACCAATACGCTCAACGTATCGCCCGCCCAGGTTCCGATGTAATGGGTAATCTGGGCCAGTACGAAATGTCCCGGATCAGCCCTGGCGATTGAGGATATGGCGGCATCGTTGCCCACTCCGACCACCAGACACCAGCCCGTCAGCACGTAAAAGGTGCCGATCGCCAGCACGGACAGGTAAGTGGCCCGCGGAATCGTCCGGGTGCGATCCTTGGCCTCCTCCTGATAGATCGCGGTTCCTTCAATGCCGATGAGGCCGTTGAAGGCGTAGATCGCAGCGATTCCAAGCCCGGGGGCAAAGATGGCGGTGGGCGAAAAAGAGCGGAAACTGAACAGAGCAAAGCCCTTTTCATGAACGATCGCGACATCCAAGAGCGCCAGCAGAATGATTTCCGCGACCAGTGCGAAGGACAGTATCTTGGCCGCCAGTGTGATTTTGCGATATGCCAGGTAGGAAATGAGAAACACGCTGACGGCCGCCCACAGCTCCCACCGGGTACTCACGCCGCTGATGCGTGCGCACAGCTCGCTGCTGAAATAAGCAAGAGCACCCAACGTCGAGCAGCACAGCGAGAAGTAGGAAATGGCGGCAACATAGGCCGCCGCCAATCCGAAGGAGCGGCCGAAGCTCGCCGAGATGTAGGCATAAAACGCGCCGGCATTGCGCACGTACGGAATTATTCGCACATAACCGACGGCGAATAACAGCATGGCGATGACGGCACACGCATAGGTGCCCGGAACACCGGGTCCGTTGCCGAAGGCGAAGGCCATCGGCATCAGTGCGACGACCACGGCCATCGGCGCGGCGGCCGCCATGACCATGAACACCAACTCGGCGGTGTTCAATACCCCGCGGCTTAACGTGTCGGGAGCGCTGGTCTGTGCGTGAGATTCGGCGGCAGGCATCTTGTGGATAACTTGGTACGACATGAATTCCGTGTGCAGTGTAAACCGAAGTACGGTTCGGATGAGATCGGCCGCCGCGCATCCCGCCGCTGGTTGCATCCTGATTGTATACAGTGTACAAAGAAATTGTTTCAAGCACAAAGTATTTTGAGCGCCCTCGAGCGAGCCGTCGGGCCGCTCCAAGCGTTGGTGCCGTCGAAGACCTCTCGCGTCCCGCCAGATTGGGAGCAAAGGAAGAGCACTTGAAGCCCCGTGTCGTTGTATCACTCGAACAGGCGTTGTCGCTTCCGTACGCGACGTGGCGTTTCGCGCACCTCGGCTGGCGTGTCATCCGAATCGAGGCGACGCCCAGCGGGCAGGCCGATCCGGGGGATCCGAATCGATATATCGGCCGTCAGGTGGCGGAGCCGGATCGGCGCAGCTATTTCATCGGACAGAATGTTGGCAAAGAGAGTCTGGTTCTGAATCTGAAGAACCCGGCGGGCCGCGCCTTGTTGCACCGGCTGATCCGTTCTCTCAAGGCGGACGTCTTCTGCTGCAACACGCTCCCTTCCCGGTACGGCGATCTTGGGGTGGATTATGAGACGCTGCGCCGGATCAACCCGCAAATCATCTGGGCCGGAATTTCTGCCATGGGACCGCAATATCCGTCCGTACCGGGGTACGACCCCGTCATCCAGGCGATGAGCGGCATCATGGAACTGACGGGCGACCCGGCGGGGCCGCCCATGCTCGCGGGGATTCCGGTGACCGACTTGAAGGCGGGTGATGAGGTCTACGCCGGTGTTTTGGCCGCGCTCGTTGATCGTGCGGAAACGGGAGCGGGTTCGCGCATCGATGTCTCGATGCTGCAAGCGGCCGCCTCCTGGCTCGTGACGACCTTGCCATTGCTCAATTTTCCGCACAGCCCCGATGAGGTGAGCCGCTGCGGCAATCAGCACCGAAAATTTATCCCGACCGATGTTTTCAAGACATTGGACGGGTATTTGTACATGGCGATCGGTAATGATCTGCAGTGGCGCCGGCTGGTGGCCATCGACAAGTTCTCCGGCTGCTCAACGCCGTTGCGTTTTGCGAATGCCGGCCGGCATGCGGAGCGCGGACAGATGTTCGATGACCTGCGCGCCGTTTTTGCCAGCTACCCGACTGATCAGCTCATCGAGGATTTGAAGATCGCGCAGATCCCCTATTCCCACGTGCACGATGTGTATCAGGTCGCAGAACTGGACGCCATCAAGAGCAAACTGACTAAGACTCGCATGCCCGATGGAACTCGCCTCAATTTACAGCCATTGCCGGTCGATCTACCTGAGGGTGCACGCGAGTTGTCGTTCGCCCCCCGTTATGGTGAGCACACGCGGGCGATTCTGCAGGAAGCGGGCTTGGCCGACGCCGAGATCGAAGAGTTGCTGCACGCCGGCGTCGTGGTTGCGCAAGCGGCGCCGTCCCCTTAGTTCGAGCGGCCAGCGACATGGGCTCCCATATCCTCGTCCTCGGTGGTACCGGCACGGTCGGCCGCGAGGTCGTCAAGCTGCTGAGGGAACGCGGCGTTTCAGTTCGTGCGACAACGCGTGACGTCGAGGGCGCGCCACGGCTCGACGGCGTGCAATGGGTGCCCCCGAGGCAACCCGCCGGCGCCGAGCCAATGATCCTCGCCGATACGGCCGGCCTCTTTCTGATGGCGCCGTCGGGCTTCGTGGATCAGTGCGCCATCTTGTCGCCGTGGATCCGAGCGGCGTTCCGCGCGAATGTCGCGAGAATCGTGCTGATGACGGCACAAGAAGTCAACGATGCCGAGCCAAGTCCATTTCGGCGGGCAGAGCTCGAGTTGATCGAGTCAGGAATTCCCCACGCGATCATCCGACCGAACTGGTTCATGCAAAACTTCCATAGCTATTGGGGCGATGAGATTCGTCGCACCGGAACCATGGCGTTGCCCGCGAGTGATGGGAAAATCGCCTTCATCGATGCACGCGACATCGCGGCGGTCGCGGTCGCACAATTGCTCGCCGATGAAATGACATGCGGGACATTCGTCCTCACGGGTCCGGAGGCGCTCGATCACACGCAGGCTGCCAGGATTTTATCGAGCGCAACTGGCCGTCAGATCACCTACCGGAACATCGATCCGGCGGAGTTCGGCAAAGCCCTGACCACCGTAACCGGCATGCCTGAGGATTACGTCCGCTCGGTCTTGGATATGTTCACTGCGGTACGCGCCGGCGCCGCAGCCGATGTGACCACTCATGTCAAACTCCTTACCGGGCACCCGGCGCGCAGCCTTGCCGACTATGCGCGGGATTACTGTGAGTTGCTCACTTGAGATCGGGCAGCGCGGACGTCCCGGCGGCCTGAGCCTTCGAATAGTGGACAGGCGATAGACCGGTCCACGATTTGAACGCCCGCGACAGCACCGACCCGTCGGAATAACTGAGCCAAGTGGCAAGGGTCGTCAGGGGTACCTTTGCATCGCTGAGGACGGCCTCGATCTTGGTGCGGCGCTGAATCTGCAAGAGTTTGCGAAAGGAGGTCCCCTCCTCCGCTAGACGCCGGCGCAGATTCCTCGACGACATGCCAAAACGAGACGCAGTGGTTTCGAGACTGAGCGGCGCGTGACCCAAGGTGCGGGCGATGTGCGCACGGGTACGTTCCGAAAGCTGCTGGGCCACGGTGGTGTCGGAGCTCACCAAGTCAAGCAGATGACGCTCCAGGACCGGTAAAAGTGTCGCATCATGCGGACCCATCCCCCAGCGCAGCGGCCTATCCATGTCTTGGTTGCGGATCGTGAGGATATTGGCCGGCGCGTTGCCGACAACGGGCGCGCGAAAAAACCGCCTCAGGCGCTGTGCCCGATTTCCAAGGGAATGTTCGAACTGAACGCGCTGCGGTGTCCAGCGGGCCCTCGTGAGGTGACGAATGATCGCGCAGTAGCTTGCCAACGCAAATTCCGCATCCTGCCGCCGCGGCCAGATGTTCGGATCCGCAATGGAGTAGCTGCAGGTACTCGTTTCGCGGCCGCGAACGATATCGAGGGTCGTATGCGTCTGCCAGACTTTTTCGTAGCGCGCAAGGTTGGCTAGAGCCGCCTTCAGGTCTGCCGCTAGCGTGAATAGCGCGTAAAACGGCCCGAGGTCGGCAAGGGTGAACTTCTGCCCGATCTCGAGCCCCAGATACGGCCGCTTCAACGTCGTAGACATTCGCTCGGCCAGGGCGACGAATTGGGCGAGCGGCAGGGCCGCATAGGGAGTGCGTACGTCGAAGTTGGAAATTCCGAGACTTTCCAGCAGCTCGGCGGTATCGACGCCGCTGGAGTTCAGTTCCTTGATCAGCGGCCAGAAGAAGAACGCGCGGATGGTCGAGGTTGCGCCGCGGCGCGTTTTGCGCGCCGGTCTCGGGACCTCAGGTGTCATGGGGGCGGGCATCGTTGAAACATGGCCGAATATGCCATGAGGTTGGCCGATTTTGCAATGCGCCGGACCCTGCTTTTGGTGTCATGCTCAAAGCGTCAAACTCCTTTGGGTCACCTCGCCGGAGCGCCAATCCATGTCGGAAACCAATTGGGATCAGGTTCGCGAATGGGACGAACGGTACGTATATCACGTGCTCGCCACCCGGGAGGAGTACCACAGCACCCCCGTTGAGAGCGCCGAAGGCTGCTACGTGACGCTAGCCGGCGGCCGCAAGATTTTCGATTTCGCGAACCAGCTGGTGTGCGTGAACATGGGACACCGGCATCCCAAAATCCAGAAAGCGATTCGCGATGCGACCGAGAAGTTCGGCTACGTTTGGGAGGGGATGACGACAGAGTACCGATCGCGCGCCGCCAAGTTGATCATGGAAGACATGGGCGTCGGTAGTTGGGCCGGAAGAATCCGCTTCCTCGCCACGGGTACCGAGGCGGTTGAGAACATGGTTCTATTCGCGAAGCTCTACACCGGCCGTCGCAACATCGTCACTCGGGGCTATGACTATCATGGCTGGACGAACGCCCTGTCCGGCGCCAACGGAGTGCGCGGATATCGCAGCAGTCTCGCATCCGGAAGCGGAACTCCCACGGTCCGCGACGTGCCGGACGCGCCATCGCCCAACTATCACTATGCACCCGCGCCGCAGTGCTACCGCTGCCCCATCGGACACACCTATCCGAACTGCAAGGATAAGACCGGCACGCTCGCTTGTGTGCGGGCAACGGAGCATCAGATCAAGTTGATCGGCGTCGAAACCGTCGCCGGATTTCTCACAGAGCCCGCCCAGGGCGCCGGGATGATTCATCCCCCGAAGGAATATTTCCCTCAGATTCGCGAAATGACCAAACGGCTGGGGATTCTGTGGCTCGATGATGAAGTGATGACGGGGTTCGGGCGCTTGGGCGAATGGTTCGGGTACAAGGTCTATGACGTGACGCCCGACATCATGTCGGTTGCGAAAGGGCTGAGCTCCTCGGCGCTGCCCGCCTCTGGGGTGGTGCTGTCGAAGGAGCTGACTGCATTCTTCGACAACTGGCGCTTCTCGACGATGAGCACCTTCGGCTCGCATCCGCTTGCCATGGCTGCGGTGGCCGCGAATTTGGAGGCGATGCTCGAAGAGAACATTCTCGATCGAGTCCGAGACCTCGGCAAACATCTCGGCGCCGGCCTTCAAGATCTGTACGAACGACATCCGTGCGTCGGGCTCGTATCAGGGCGCGGTCTCATGTGGGCGGTCGAGTTGGTGCGCAATAAGGAGACTCGTGAACCCTTCGTCGCCGTCGACCGATTCTCGGTGTACGCGAAGACCGACCAGGTCCCCGCGAGCCAGGTGGTCGGAAAGATTGCATTCGAGGAGGGAGTGGCGATCGGGGCGTTCCTGCCGAACAGCATCCGCCTCGCCACCGCCTTCATTGCTACCAAGCAAGACATCGATATCGGCCTGCGTGCGTTGGACAAGGGGCTTTCAGAACTCGACAAGCATTGTGCTTGATCGAAAGTGAGCGAGGTTCAACCATGCAATCCCTAGCCAACGACTTGTCCTTGCTTGGTTCTGCGAGCCGGAGTTTTCTCGGTGCGCGGCATCAGTTGTTCGTAGGAGGGCGTTTCATCGATTCCGTCGCCGGTGCAACGCTTCCCGTGATCGATCCAACCAGCGGCATCGAAGTGGGCCGCGTACCGGCAGGAGATGCCTCCGACATTGATCTTGCCGTACACGCCGCCCGCGTCGCGTTCGATGAGGGGCCATGGCCGAAGATGCGGCCTTCGGAACGTGAACGCATCATGCTCAAGCTCGCTGATCTGCTGGAAACGAATGCGACTGAGTTTGCGGAAATCGAGAGCGTCAATAGCGGGCGCACGTTGATGGGGACTCGTCTTTTCGACGTCAACCTGTCGGTGGACTACTTGCGGTACATGGCAGGATGGGCGACCAAAATCGCCGGCCAGACGATGACGCCGACCGTTCCTTACATCCCCAACGGTAAATTCTTTGCGATGACAGTGCGCGAGCCTGCCGGAGTTATCGGTGCCATTACGCCGTGGAACGTTCCTCTCGGCCAAGCGATTTGGAAGATTGCACCGGCCCTTGCTGCCGGCTGTACGTTGGTGCTGAAGCCCGCCGAGCAAACGCCACTCACCGCGATCCGCTTTGCACAATTACTGGCCGAAGCGGGAGTGCCCGAGGGGGTGGTCAACATCGTCTCTGGATTTGGCGAGGAGGCGGGAGCCGCGCTCGTGGCACATCCCGGAGTCGACAAGATCAGCTTCACGGGATCGACCGAGATCGGGCGAAAAATCGGCGAAGCTGCGGCCCGCCAAATGAAGCGGTTTACTCTCGAACTCGGCGGCAAGTCGCCGATGGTTGTCCTCGAGGATGCGAATCTCGAGATCGCCATCCCCGGGACTGCAATGGGAATCTTCGCCAATCACGGACAGAATTGTTGTGCCGGTTCCCGCCTCTTCGTGCATGAACGAATCTTCGATCGGGTGACCCAGGGCATCGCCAAGATTGCCGCCCAGATCAGGTTGGGACCGGCCCTGGCCGCCAACACCGAAATGGGTCCACTCGTCTCAACGGTGCAGCAGCAACGAGTGCTCGGCTATATCCAGTCTGGTCGAGCACAAGGGGCGGAGGTTCTGGTGGGCGGGGAGCCGCTGCCCGGTCCCGGATCGTACGTGCAGCCCACTGTGCTCACCAACGTGACGCCGCAAATGCGCGTCGTGCAAGAAGAAATCTTCGGTCCGGTGCTCACGGCGACGCGATTCACCGATGTTCGAGACGTGATCGCGCGAGCGAACGATACCCAATACGGGCTCGGTGCCAGCGTCTGGACGCAAAGCCTCGATGCGGCCCATTGGTTTATCGGCAAATTCAAAGCGGGCACGGTTTGGGTCAACACTCACGGCGTGTTGGACCTCGCGGTGCCCTTTGGCGGCACGAAGCAATCCGGTGTCGGCCACGAGCTTGGCGAGGAAGCAGTCAAGCACCATACGACACTGAAGTCAGTGATGATTTCACTCCAGGACCCACGATAGGACACAGAACTCCGGGGTGCTAACCAGCCTATTCACCGTCTGATTGAATCAAAACGCGCGCTCAGCTTGGACGTCAAGAGTGCACGCATAAATCGCTAGTGCGTCCGCGGATTCGATCCGCGGGCGAGGGACCACCGGGCGCGGATCGCGGTTAAGGGACCGGGGAGCTGCGAATGAACATCATGGAAACGGAAATTCCTTGGCTCGACGGCGACGGGGCGAGCGAAGCCGAGTTGGCCTCCTCTCCCGTCGCGCGTGGACCGCAATCCCGACAAAGTGCCGTCGAAAGATTGCTCGCAGAGGGGGAGGAGCAGCTGGCGCTCGTCTCATCGATCAGCACCTTGGGCTTTTGGAATTGGGATAGGTCAACGGACGAAGTCTGGGCCAGCAAGCATGCGCGCAGCATCCTCGGGTTCGACGAGAGCGCGCTGCTGACACGGGACTCGCTGCTTGCGGTGATTCACCCGTTGGATCGGGCAGGCATGGTAAAGGCGATCGGGTCGACCGGTCACCACCATGCGGTAGAAATGGAGCTTCGCGTAGTCCGGCAAGAACGTGATATTGGCTGGATCACTGCAAAGGTGTGCGCTTATCGCGACGCGAATGGCATGCTTCTGAGGGTGATTGGCTGTGTTATCGACGATTCGCAGCGTAAACGCGCGGAAGCGGAATCTCTCCATCAGCAACAGCAAATTACCCATCTGACGCGAGTCGCGATGCTGGGGGAACTCTCCACAGCGCTCGCGCATGAGCTGCAACAACCCCTCACAGCGATATTGTGCAACGCACAGGCGGCGCAACTTCTAGCGGCTAAGGTGGATTTCAACGGGCAGGATTTGCGTGAAATACTTGCCGACATTGTCAGCGAAGACAAGCACGCGGGGCAGATCATTCAGCGATTGCGCTCACTGTTGACGCGTGGTGAGGTGCAGTTGCAGCACGTAGAGATCGTGGATCTCTTGCGCAATGTGCTGACGCTTTGCCGAGGAACACTCAAGGAACGGTGTGTTCAAATTGACTTGCGCATCGATGCAGGGATACCGGACGTACTGGGAGACCGCGTAGAGATTCAACAGGTATTGCTGAACCTCATTCTGAATGCGAGTGAATCAATGAGTGGCAATGCGCCAAGCGATCGGCGAATAAAGATCGCCATCACTTCTGATGTCGAACACGATGCGGTTCGTATCTCAGTTGTCGATTGCGGCAAAGGTATCGAGACGGATCAGCTCGAGCGTGTCTTCGAACCCTTTTTCACGACCAAGGCAAGCGGATTGGGGCTCGGCCTCGCCGTCTGCAAGTCGATCGTCCACGCGCACAAGGGGCGCCTGTGGGCCACCAACAATTCCGACCGCGGAGCGGCGTTTCACTTCACGTTGCCGGTCACGACAAGAGAGGAACAGCCGTGAACGGTGCGAGCAAGCCGCGCCTGCTGAAATAGCTTCGGTCAATTACCCCTATCTGGCCACGAAGCAGCCATCGCCCCCCTGCGCACAGATCACCTGGAGCGTCTGACGCTGATCGCAGCCCGTGACGCCGATCGTGTACTGAGCGCGCTCGGGGCCGCCCATCATCCTGGGCCCGTTCAATACCGGCTGGACCGTCTCGCTCGAGAGCACAGAGCCTGTCGCCGTCGGACAATTCATGTCGAAACGGGCGCGCTTGAGCGCGAAATCGAGTGCCATGGGCTGCAGCTGGGTTGTAAGCGGCACGGTCTGACACCCCAAAATCGCCACCACCGCGGCTATCCCCAGCATTCTACGTAATTGTATCTTCATGTGAGTGCCTCTCTTCTGTCCTTGGTAAGCGCCAGCCATTTTTCGAACTTAGCGAAGTCGCCGGGTGCGGTCCATGTGACCAAAGACTAAGGCACCGGCGTCAATTCGCCGATCACGGCAGATCAGGTGCATACCTTATTCGACTTCTTCATTATCGCTATTGTGATTTTCATTGCAGTCAAAGGGATCAACAAACTCAAGAAGCCACCCGCTCCCGCAGGTGATGCGCCGCCGCCGCGTCAAGAGGTATTGCTCGAACAGATTCGGGACGCGCTCACGAAGCGATAATTGCACGTTTCCGATGCAAAGCTGCAGCGGCTTCGAAACGTCGGGTTAACCATCGAGGGAACTCTGAGACCGACGAGATTCAGGCAACGACGTAATATCCGTCAATAGGCTTCCAATCGAGACACGGTCGATGGTTCAAGGGCGGCAAGACTTGCTTTGTACGCCATCTCTTCCGACCGAAGATCAAGACTGCGCGCGAGGATGTAATACACCAAAGCCGTGACGGGGAGGCCGAACACGATCGAGATGTCGACTCCCTTGAGTGCTCGAGCCCCCGGTCCGGTATAAAATGGCAAAACAAAAAACGGCGCCATCGCAAGTAAGCCAACCGCATAGGCGAAAAGCCCGCGCCAAGCCCACCGTCCGTAAAGGCTCGTGCGGCTAAACATATCAATCACCGAATACCGTCCGCGGCGCACCCAGTAGTAATCGACGAGATTTATCGCCGACCAGGGAATAAGCAAATACAGCATGAGAGATAGGAAGCCGCCGAAATCACCTTCGAAGCGTTCCGGGACGAGTAGCGCAATCGCCAGCATCAATGCGCTCATCGCTATTGCGCCGATGACACGCAGGCGCACTGATGACTGGATCGGGCGGAAACCATCGATCGCCGTGAGCGTCACTAGAATTGCGCCATATGTGTTGACCGACATAACGGTGACCAGGGCTATCGAGGAGATCAGCATCACCGCGGTTCCGAAGCCCGGTGTAATCATGTTGCCAACTGTGGAGACGCTCGTCACGGTGGCTCCATCTTTGATTTCGATCGCAAAGAGAGCGCCGAGAGGAACGAGCCAGATGGTCGAGAAAACGGCACCCGCGTATGTCCACAGTACGACCGGCCTCAGTTTCGTGCCCGCAGGCAGATATCGCGTGTAGTCCGAGACGTAGATGGAGTAAGCGATTAGATACCCGGCAACGCCCGCGAGCTGCGAGAAGAAAGCGACGGCATTCAACGGCCCCATTCTCAAGACAGTCGATCCGCCGAGGACGATGACCGATCCAACCGTAAGCACGGCAAACACCAGCATCAGCACATACGTCAGCCACCGCTGCACAAGGTGGATCATGTCGTAGCCCACTATCGCAATTGTAGCCTGTACGGCCACGATTGCGACGTACCACGGCCAGCGCAATCCCGAGCCCACCACCGACTGAAATCCCTGCGTCGCCATGGGAATGTCGAAAACGTTCAGGCCGACGTAGACAAACAGCGCTGCTAGCAGGCCGAAGATGGCGCCGCGCGTTCCGAACTGTGCGCGGGATTGAATCATCTGCGGAACACCCAACCGGGGCCCCTGATTCGCATGGAACGCCATAAAGAAAGTGCCAATAACCGACCCCACTACCGCCGCGACGGCAGTCCAGCCGAGTCCCAGGCCGGCGAGCGGCCCGATGAACCCGACCGCCAGCGTGAAGAGGACAAAATTGCTGGTAAACCAAAATGGGCCCTGATGCCACACCTTTCCGTGACGTTCCTTCCAAGGCACGTAGTCGATTGAGTGGCGTTCGAGCATGCGTGGACGGCTCAATCTCGAGGATTACCTGAAGGGTCGCTGTCCAACTGCGAATTCCTTACGAAATAGGGCATCCGACGTTGATCGACTACAGATCCTATCCTGTATCCGCGCTTGAGAACTGTCACGTGTGCCCGGCGGAATCTCGGCGCAGCGCCTGCGCCATGCAGTGAATTCCCCCGCCCGTCTTGGAAATCTCGCTCATGTCGACTTCCGCGACCTCGAATCCACGCGCCCGCAATTGCCCGATCAATGCGCGGCTGGACTTGGGGACGATGACCCGATCGCGGCCGAGGGACATGAAATTGCAGCCCAAATTGATCGTATCCTCGAACGGTACATCGATGATTTCATGACCCTTGGCTTTCAGCCACGTCACGATCGCGGGCTCGGTGCAGGCGAGGCACACGGCCGTGAGCTGTTTCGCGATCGGCACGACCATCAGATCGATGTGCACGTAATATTCGTCGAAGAACGCGAGACGCGTTTCCCAGCCTTCTTTCTTGAACCAGGCTTCGACCTGCCGCGCGCCCTCCTCTTGCGTGCGCCCGCCGCCGCAGCCGATCAACACGCAGCCCGCTTCGATCACGTTGAAATCGCCGCCCTCGAAGGTGCCGGCCGTCACCATGTCGTAGATCGGAATGCCCAGCCGCTCGTAAGTGCGGATCGCCGCAAAGTTTTCGCCGCGGCGCCACCAATCGGCCATCGCCGTGATGATGGCGCCATAGGGCGTCATCACGCTCGAATCGCGCGCGTAGACCTGCATGGGCAGTTCCGGCTCGGGCCGGTGCCAGTGGATTCGCACGTCGAAGTGCGCATAGGCGCTCTGCAGTTCCTGGTGCTGCGCCCTGGCCACCCGGATATCGGCCGGATGTTCGCGCAGCGTCTTGCGCGACAAGGAACTCGTCGCCATGTGGCGCAAATGATCGGCGGGTCCGAGCAGTACATCGGTCAAGGGATCCGTTTCGTTGCGAAACCCCCAGTTGCTGAGCGCTCGAGTTCCGCCTGAATCTTGGCGGCGTTGCAGCACGAATGGATCCGCGGCGTACGTGGGCAGTTTCTCGGTCGACATGATGATCTCTCCTATCGCGCGCCAGCCATGCGCGCAGTGTGACTCGCAGCTAGCGATCCTTGAATGAGTAGTTGAGTTGGATTCCGACCGTTCGCGGTCGGGTGACGTACTCGGCGCGGTTATGCTCCGGTCCCGGGGTCGTCGACACCGAGGTCGCCGCTTCTTGATTAGTGAGGTTGTTCACGAAGGCATCGACTCGCCAGGTTTTGCCGAATCCGAGTCCGGCGCGCGCGTTCACCAGCGTGAAGCCGGGAAGATCCGTCGCACCCGGCGATTGAGGTAATGCGGTCCAGAAATCACTGCGGTAGGAGGCATCAAGGTGCGCATGAAACTCACGATTGTCATTGATCGGAACAGAGTACTCGAGGGCTACCGTCACCTGCTGTTTCGAGACCCCCGGCAAGCGTTCACCTGAGACGCCGACGAGGTCAGGGACGACCCCGCGTTCAAAGTCGGAGGTCAAGATTGCATCGCTGTAGCTGTAGCCGAGCTCAAGCTTGGTCGAATCCGACACCGGCAGTGTCAACTCGGCTTCTGCGCCGCGGGACCGGGCGGTATTTCCGTTGGTCACGTAATCGAAGCCCCCAGTTAGCGTGGCGGCTTCGATCTGCGGGTCCTTCCAGTCGATATTGTAGAGTGTGAAGGTGTAGCTCGATCCGCGGCCGAAAGAACCTTTGATGCCGATTTCCGTGTTGTAGGCTTTGTCCGGCTGATACGTCAGCAGCGCAGGCGTCTCGCAGTAATAGCAGGGGCCAGTCGGCAACGCATTCACGCCGCCACGTCGAAACCCTTCGGACCAAGTGGCGTAGATCAGCGTATGAGGCGCGATCTCGTAGGAGGTGTTGAACTTAAAGATCTGGCTACGAAAGCCCTTCGCCTGGGAGTCGGCGGTCAAACCGGTCGGATCAGTGCCGGACTGTGAGCAGAATGGCCCGCACATGGGCAGGGTCTGCGTAAGATTTTGATCGTAGTGCTGCCAGAATATGCGCGCGCCCGCGGTCGCCTGCCACTTGTCGGTGAAATGGTACGTAGTTTCATTGAAAAGCGCGAAATCGGTAAAGGTAACGTGGCGGTCGAGCGTGAAGTTGAGGTCAGGATACGGGTTGAGCGAGGGGCGGATGCCACCCTTATAGTACTGAATCACGTCGCCAAAGGACGGATACGGGCACGTCGGGCTTTGCACGGTGCATCCGGCCGGCTGATTGATCCCCGGATAATTTCCGGTTCCAGGAAGTTGGCTCCAACTCGCAAAACCCAGAATCGGCTCAACTTGATTGAGCATCTGCTTGCGGTCGCTGTAGTAGGCGCCGGCGACCCAGTCCCAGGGTCCAGCATTCTTCGACACCAGGCGCAGTTCCTCGGTGAACGCCTTGTCGGTGGAGTTATCAATGATAGGCGACAAGGTGCGAGGATAATTTCCGTAATACATAGCAAGCGATTCGATGAGGCCGGTTAAGTCAAACTGGCTGAACGCGGATTGGCTGGTGTAAGAAGAAGACGAGGAGATAGTTGCGAAACCCGCGTCATAAGACAGATCGAAGGCGCCGAGGTCAGTCTGAAACGAACCGGGCTGGTCCATGTATAGAGTCTGGTCGTAGCGGTCACCGGGTTGGACCTGCGAATAGCCACCGGATTGGTCTGTCTGGTGTTGGTAGCTCCATGTGAGTTTCAAGGCATCGGTCGGTTTCCAGAGCAGCGCTGCGCGCGCGTACCAGGTGTTTGCCCAATCGACGCCGCGATGCTCGGTGAAAACGGGCGGACTGGTCAGCGGGCTGCCCGGATCGGCGAGCACCGGCTGCGCATTCGGACCTAGCACCGCGACAGACAAAGCATCGGTAAATCCCGCGAGCCGTTCGTAGCCGCCCGAAGCGCGAAACGCCATCGTATCGCTGATCGGAAGATTGCCGATAAAATCGACGGCCTCGTTTGGATTCGCGGCATTTTTTGTCTTCGAGGCCCGCATCGATACATCGAATGAGGTCGACGTGGGGTCGGGTTCATTGTGGATCATGCGCACGGTGCCCCCGAGGGATCCCGAACCGTAGAGGGTGCCCTGCGGACCGCGCAACACTTCGACGCGCTCGATATCAGTCATTTTGAGGTTGACGAACAGCGGTGTCTCATCGACATAGGTGGACACAGCGGGTGCACCAATTTCTTGGGTTTCCGCGTTGACCGCGCTAGCGTTGAGGCCGCGGATGATCAGCGTGTCGTTAATGTTACCCGCTCGTGGGCCCAGGTTCGGACCGACCAGACCGGGAATCATGCTGGTGAGGCCTTGTAGGTCCGTCACCCCCGAATTGGTGATATCGGCCGCGCTGATCGCTGAAATATTGTACGGGATGTCCGATATGGACACGCTGCGGCGGGTCGCGGTGACGACGATCTCGTCAATTTCTTCGGCGGCGACCGCCGACACTGGATGGATTTGAGCGCCCGCGGCAAGAACCGCGGAAATGGCTGCAGCTAGGTGCGTGCGCGCGACAAGCGTTGACGGCACCATCGGCCGATGACCATCATCCATTCGACATCCCCTGATGCAATCGAGAGCGCAGTCCGCAGCGCCGTTGGAAGCGTGACTCGCTCGGTCAGGGACCGCTCAAGAGCAGCTTGGATCGAGTATGATTGAGCCTGATCCGCCTGATGTGCAAAGTTTTCAGTTTTGAGGTGAATTTTTCGCACCCCATGAAAACACAAATTCCGCCAATACACGCTTTAAGAGCGCTCGACGCCTTTGCGCGCCTGGGTACGATGTGGGAGGCGGCGGAGGATCTCGGGATCACGCGCAGCGCCGTCAGTCACCGTCTTGCGATGCTCGAGACAATTCTCGGCTTCGAGGTGGCAAGTCGCAGCGGTAAGGGAATCGCCCTCACATCGCGAGGCAAGCGGTATGCGCACGAGGTGCATAGATCCCTGGCATTGCTTGTCGATGCTCACGAGGAAGGCACCAGCAAACCCGTCGAAGGCGTTCTGCGCATTTCCAGCACCCCCGGATTCGCGTCTATGTGGCTGTGCAATCACATTGCGTCGTTTCAAGCGGAGTACCCAAACTTGTCCTTGCAGATCGTTACGAGTGCCGAACTCGACGAAGCGACCGATCGCGCCGTGGACCTGTTCATCGCATTCGGCGATGGAAATTGGCCGAAACACACGGTGCAACATCTATATGATGTCGAATTCCTGCCCATGTGCAGCCCCGCCCTGCAAAATGCGCAGGGTGGTCTCGACCGCCCGAGCGATGTGCTGCGCTTCCCGCTTCTGCATCTGCGCAGTTGGGATGATTGGCGGCAATGGTTGGCGATAGGCGGTATCGAATTCCCCCGACGAGGCACGGGCATTACCTTCTCTGACCTGATGCTCGTGCAGAGAGCGGCGATTGCCGGGCAGGGCATCATGATGGGCGACGAAATTACTTGCGCCGGCGCACTGGCGGCTGGGCAGCTTGTGTCCCCGTTTTCGACCAAGATCAAGGCGCGGGGCGCCTATTATCTGTTGCGAAGCCGCCAAAAGCGGACAAACCCGGCCATGCTCGCGTTCACACGATGGCTCAATGCCTTGTTCATGCGGATTGGGAGCGAGTTGAAGGGAGGCCCGTTCTGAGGAGCGCAAAGCGAAGAGATTTAAAATGTATTTTTGACTGCAGGACAGTGAAGGAGACACCAATGCCGATCGACATTGACCAGCTAACGGAGTCCGAACTGATCGACCTCAATCACCGCATCGTGGCACGGCTCCGATTCTTACGGCATCTGGAATCACACGCGAGCATGCTCGAATTTCGGATCGGCGAGCGGGTTACGTTTAATCCAGAGGGACGGCCCCCGGTGACGGGCATGATTACGCGCTATAACAAAAAAACCGTCAGCATCGTCACAGATGATGGCCAACGCTGGAACGTGGCACCACAGTTTCTCGAGAAGGCGGAGACGCGAGGAGGCTCTGTGGGAGGCGACGAAGGCAATGTCATCGCTTTTACTCGGGGCGATAAACATTCCAAATAAGAGCGGCCGCCGTCTTCGAGACTCAGTTCAACGGCCGGCGCGACGCGGAAAAAGGAACGCGCCGCAGGACGTCCCGAGTAGATGCCCGCCGTCCATCCGCTCTGCGGGTCGAGTAGACTGCAGCGGGTGACCGGGCGGGCATTGAGGCGCTAGCGCGGGACGCCGCAGCGCTCAAGAAGATCTGATTGAAGAAACGCGAATCTGGCCCATGGGCACGATTTGTGCGGATCTGGGAGAGGTAAATATGGATGGGACCTATGCATGGTTTCGCGCGCAACGGGTACCACTGGTTCGGGAGCCTATGTAAATGCTGAGAGAGCTTGAGACGGGCTTCGACCGCATCGTGGAGCGGCTCATGCGAAACGACGATGACGTCAACGCGCTGGCGCGGTGGGAATGTGGATGTCTTGGACGGTGGCGCGTCAAGCTTTATTCATACACATTGATAGAGATACTCGGCCCTGTAGCTGAACAACATGAGGATTGGCGATGGCGCGTGCACGGTTCCGCTACTGGTCAATTCTGATTCCGTGGCTCGCGATAGGAACGCTGCTGACTGAGTTCGATACGCGCGCCGCGGCGCGCTCCGCGATCGTGCGGATCGATGCGGGGCAGATCGCGGGACTCGACGAAGGTAGCGTAATCGTGTTCCGTGGAATTCCGTACGCCACACCGCCTATCGGACCGCTGCGCTGGCGGCCACCTCAACCCGTGATGCCGTGGACAGGTGTCCGCTCAGTCGACAGGTTTGGCGCAATCTGTCCGCAGAAATTCAACGCGGCCGACAACGGTGTGGGTCCCTTGCCGATGAGCGAGGACTGTCTAACCCTTAGTGTTTATGCGCCGGCTGAGCGCACGCGCGCTCTACGGCCGGTGATGTTCTGGATTCACGGTGGCGCGTATCTCAACGGCTCCGGGACGGCGGCACTTTATGACGGCACGGAGTTGGCTAGGCAAGGTGTCGTCGTCGTCACAATCAACTATCGGCTCGGGCGACTCGGCTTCTTCGCCCATCCGGCGCTCAGCCGCGAGCATCCGTCAGAACTCCAGGCCAATTTCGGCCTGATGGACCAGATCGCCGCCCTTCGGTGGGTACGACGCAATATCCGAGCCTTTGGCGGGGAACCCGGCGACGTTACAATTTTCGGCGAGTCTGCTGGCGGAGGTGCCGTAAACCTACTGATGATCTCGCCCGCAGCACGCGGTCTTTTCCATCGCGCGATCTCGCAATCCGGTATTGGAAGGGGCCCAGAGTTCTATGTCGATCGTGCCGGCTCGAAGGGCCAACCCTCTGCCGAGTCCCTCGGCCTCGAGTTCGTCCGTTCACTGGGAGTGACCTCAGAAAGCGCCACCGCACTTCGCCAGATCCCGGTCGATAGGATTCTCTCCGCCGGCGATCCGCCACTTCCGTTTCCGTGGACCGCCGACGGAGGCCCGACGGTCGATGGGAAGCTTGTGCCGGATGCCATTAACAAAGTGTTCGAGCGCGGTGGCGAAGCGCCGGTCCCCTATATCGTGGGCTCCAATGCCCTCGAGTTTCCACCTGGCACGTTATCGAAGCCCGAACCGCCTGGCGGTGACGATGTCCTCGAGCTACTGAAGCATCAAAAGATAACCGTCATCAGCGCTTACGACACGCCGGAGTCGTTTGAAGTCAACCTCCTCAGCGACGTGCTTTTCACCGAGCCCGCACGCCTTCTCGCTAGGCTACACTCTCAGCACGGCGCGCCTACTTATCTGTATCGCTTTTCGGTGCTCTCGGACGCGGCACGTAAGGACTTCTCGGCGGCACCTCACGCCGCTGACCGTCAATACGTATTTAAGACACTCAGTGCCTCATCGTGGCCGACCGGGCCCATGGATGCGCACGCCGCCGACTTGATCAGCGCCTACTGGGTCGCATTCGCAAGGACCGGCGATCCGAACGGCGACGGACGGACTGCCTGGCCGCAATATGACGCTCGCGAAGATAGATTGCTCGATTTTACGAACGTTGGCCCGGTTGTCCGGGCCGTTCCGGCGGTTCGCGCACTCGACGCAATTACTCACAGCTACTAGATTCGCTGGAGACTCTTCGACAACCTTCAAACCGTGCCCAAAAGCAATATTGGCGAGTGCATCGCCCGATTGACGGCGCGAAAGATGAAAGAAGCAGGCGCGGCTGTGTCATTCGCGCTTGGCTTCGACGGTGACTGAGTCTACGCCGTACCAGGCACCATTGCGGAAGCCATGTGAATAGGCGTCCGCTTTGGACACCGGCCGGCGTTGCAACAAATTTCGTGGAATGGAAGCCGCGGACCTTCGCTAACAAACGGCAACTCAATGTGACCAACAGTCAAACGACCTGCGAAATTATCGCCAACCCAAACAAATGCAGCCGCGATTGATTTCGTCGGTCAGCCCCGTGAACTGCCGATCAGGGATGCACGATCGAGCAATCCATGCGTGACAATGAATTCAATGACAGTTGTAACTCCGTGACCGGTCTTTAGATTCGTGAAGACGAATGGCCGGTCGCCACGCATTTTCTTGGCATCGGTATCCATAACTTCCAGCGAAGCTCCGACGTGAGGTGCTAGATCGATTTTATTGATGATCAATAGATCGGACTTGGTAATTCCAGGGCCGCCTTTACGCGGGATCTTGTCGCCAGCGGCAACATCGATGACATAGAGAGTGAGATCCGATAACTCGGGACTAAACGTAGCTGCCAAATTGTCCCCGCCGCTCTCCACGAACACCACGTCGAGATGAGGAAATCGTCGACTAAGTCGTGAGACGGCTTCCAGATTGATCGACGCGTCTTCGCGAATAGCCGTGTGCGGACACCCTCCAGTCTCAACTCCCAGAATTCGCTCCGGCGCGAGTGCGTGATGACGCACAAGGAACTGAGCGTCCTCCTCCGTGTAGATGTCATTCGTCACGACGGCAATCTCGTACCGGTCGCGCAATGCACGGCAAAGTGAGAGCGTTAGAGCCGTCTTTCCGGATCCAACGGGACCGCCTATTCCGACTCGCAGCGGCGAAAGTTCGCGTATCATTTTAGGACCTGAATAATCGTGAATATTGAGTTTCGTGTTGAGAGGAAAGTATCGCGAGAGCGGGTACAAAGTTTGAACGAGTTCTTCCGTCCTGGGGCTGCCTGCGTTCCGCGAGGTGTGCGATTTGCAAACCCACGTTCAAAAGCACGCGCTGACCGGCGGATTGGCCTATCGGCACACCTTTGATTGCAACCAGCACTTGATTCTCCGCCCAAGACCATAGGTAAGCGGCCGTCGAATCGCATCGAGGTATTCTCCATGCGGCGCAGACGCCGCTCCACACGCACGGCAGGCTCGGCTCCTGCATCGATTGCAGCACCCCAATCAGCGTGTCTGGCAAATCGGGCAGGGCGCTGAGTAGGGCCGTCATCGAGAACCCCATCTGCACCGTAGCACTTCGCAATTCCGATGACTCGCGAGCGGCGAGGAATTCCTCGTTGAGACGGCACACTGCGTCAAGATTCTGCGCAATCCATGCATCGTGCATCTCCTCGAGGCAGGCTACCTCATACGAACCCATCGAGAACGATAGCAGATCCCTAATCCACTGCTGCGCCGACTCCTCGTCGCGAACGAGTCCGGAATCAATGGCCGCTTCGAGCCCGTGCGAATAGCTGTATCCACCAATCGGAAATGCTTGGCTTGCAATCTGGAAAAGCCGAGTCCGAGCCAGCATCGTCATGGCGAGGAATAGGAGTGAATTTTCTGGGCGGTGAGCTGCATTTCGCTGCCATGAGAGTGGGGCTGGCCATAGGCGCCGCCTTCTGGTTCGAATGGCGCATGAAGAGCGGTCACTTTCAATCCGAGCCCCGCGGCCATGTCAGCCAGGACGTGATCGGCGAGAAAGCGCACACCATCGCTAACGAACTGAACTGCAGCGTGCCTGTTCCCGAGGTGATAAGCGGCCTTTGCAATCAAAAGCGGATCGCCACTGCTGGCCTCAAGTAAGGATTCGTCGGCCGCTACAATCTCAACATATCGGCCATCCGCGAGCTGCACGTGCTCTCCGCCTCGCAGTAATCGGCCGCGCTCCACGACGAGCGCGACCTGTTCGCCGTTGTTCAGGCGCGCGAGCAATCGGCTCTTGCTACGCTCGTCGAAGGTTAAGTAAATACGATATCGCACATTCTCTGTCATGATTAAAACAAAAAGTATCGTTGGGCCATGGGCAAGGTCATGGCTGGCTCGCAGACTAGCAGCTCACCGTTCGCACGTACCGCATAGGTCTCGGAGTCAACTTCGATCCGGGGGCGAGCGTGGTTGTGAATCATGTCTGCTTTTTGAAGGTGACGGGTATTCTTTATAGGCTCGACCCTCCTTCGCAATTGCAACGCCTTGAATCCCGCGTCCTCAAGTGCGGCTTGAGATACGAAGGTCACCGACTTCTCCAAGGCTCGACCAAAAGAGCCGAACATGGGTCGATAGTGCGAAGGCTGAGGTGTCGGAATGGACGCATTCGGGTCACCCATGGGAGCCGCAGCGATCATGCCGCTCTTCACAATGAGGCTGGGTTTTACACCGAAGAACGCGGGCTTCCACATGACCAGATCGGCCAACTTGCCCACCTCAACGGAACCGACGAGATGCGATACGCCATGGGTAATCGCTGGGTTGATCGTGTATTTTGCTACGTAGCGCTTGACTCGAGCGTTATCGTGCTCCGCCGTGTCCTCACCGAAGGGGCCACGAGTCTTGCGCATTTTGTGCGCCGTCTGCCACGTCCGGATGATCACTTCACCGACACGACCCATGGCCTGCGAGTCCGAAGACATCATCGAGATGGCGCCCATATCGTGCAGAATGTCCTCTGCCGCGATTGTTTCACGTCGAATTCGCGATTCCGCGAACGCTATGTCCTCAGCAATACCAGGATCCAAATGGTGACAGACCATCAACATATCCAAGTGCTCATCGACCGTGTTGACGGTGTACGGGCGGGTAGGGTTGGTTGAACTCGGCAGCACGTTTTCGTGCGACGCGATTTTGATGATGTCCGGAGCGTGCCCTCCACCCGCCCCCTCCGTATGAAAAGTGTGAATGGTGCGCCCGCCAATTGCGGCTATCGTCGCCTCCAGGAAGCCCGATTCATTAAGGGTATCGGTGTGGATTGCGACTTGTACGTCAAGTTCATCCGCCACCCGCAAGCAGTTATCGATCGCCGCCGGCGTCGTACCCCAGTCTTCGTGCAGTTTCAGACCGATAGCGCCCGCCAATATCTGTTCTCGCGCGGGCTCTCGGACGCTCACGTTGCCCTTCCCCAAAAAGCCAAGGTTCATGCAGAAGCCTTCCGCGGCGAGCAACATGCTGCGAATGTGCCAAGGTCCTGGCGTGCAAGTTGTGGCACTTGTGCCGGCCGCCGGCCCCGTCCCGCCGCCAATCATCGTGGTAATCCCGGAACTGAGAGCCTCTTCGATCTGCTGAGGGCAAATGAAATGAATATGCGTGTCGACTCCGCCGGCCGTTACGATCATGCCCTCGCCCGCGATAATTTCAGTAGCGGCACCGATTGGAATCGTTACATCAGGTTGGATATCCGGGTTGCCTGCTTTTCCGATGCCCCAGATGCTGCTCCCCTTCAACCCAATATCGGCTTTGACGATCCCCCAGTGGTCGATAATGAGTGCATTGGTGATCACGGTGTCGGCCACACTCGCGCTGCTGCCCTGCCCTTGCCCCATGCCGTCCCGGATGACTTTGCCACCGCCGAATTTCACCTCCTCGCCGTACGTCGTGTAATCCTTTTCGACTTGCACGATCAAGGCGGTGTCGGCCAGCCGGAGACGATCGCCGACGGTCGGACCAAACATCTCCGCGTAAGCTTGCCGGGCAATCTTTACGGACATCAAAGCTCTCCCATGACTTGTCCCTGAAATCCGAACACGCGGCGTAGACCGCTGTATTCGACCAGCCGCACGGTGCGTGCTTGGCCCGGCTCGAATCGAACCGCCGCGCCGGCAGGGATATCGAGGCGATAGCCCCGAGTGGACGCGCGATCAAATCGTAGGCTCGCGTTGGTTTCAAAAAAATGGTAGTGGGATCCGACCTGAATGGGTCGATCTCCCGTGTTCTCAACGCTCAGCGTCAGGGTATTTCTTCCGGCATTGAGTTCGATCTCGCCGACAGGAATGAGCAGCTCACCTGGAATCATGTGCATACCCTCAGACTATCGGTTGATGCACGGTAACTAACTTAGTGCCGTCCGGGAAGGTCGCTTCGACCTGTATCTCCGGAATCATCTCCGGTATCCCTTCCATTACCTCGCCTCGTGTAAGGATCGACCGGCCATGACTCATTAGTTCCGCGACGCTCTTGCCGTCGCGTGCACCCTCCATGATTGCGGCCGAGATCAGCGCGACAGCTTCTGGATAGTTGAGCTTCAGACCGCGAGCGCGACGCCGTTCTGCCAACAACGATGCGGTGAAAATCAATAATTTATCCTTCTCTCTGGGAGTTAATTCCATTGTAGTCTCAGTTTGCGATCGCCTAACATGCCCACACTCGGGGCACGCACGCTGCTTTTTGCGACAATGCGGGGCGTAGGACAGTCCACAGATTTGTGAACCAGCTGAAAGCCTCCTCGGTTGAGTCACCAAGGTAGCGCGCAATCAAAACGCCCGGCAGCCGAGTAATGCCGATTCGCGCCGCCGTGCTCTTCGGCTGCACCTGACGACATGTCGCGAGAAATGAGCTCTCGACCTCATATCCAGCAACCACGAAAGTCCCACACACGGTAAAGCCCGACAAACCGACCGACGACGTTGCAAACCCACCGCCCGCATCGATGTTTGCAGTCTCCAACCAAAGCATTCGATCCGCACACCGAACCGATGTGTGCATCTCAAGATGTCCGCGTCGCCAGCTTTCGCCCGAGGCACGCCGCCCAAAGCTAAGGATTTCCCAGCCGAAATACTTCGAATTTGCAGACAATCGGACATCGAGCGTCATCGACATGTTCGAACCGTCAAAGAGTATATTCTCGCGCGGCAGCCACTCCACGACGGCGTCTCCCGCCAATGAAAAATGCAATTGCTGACTAGCTCGAGGGCCATCGGAACGGTACCACTTCGTCGCACCCGGCGTGGTCAACAAGGCTCGCGCCCCTCCCTCCACCGCCGAACGGACGCAAAGGCTATCACCGGCGGCAATTCCGCCGGGAGGGTGCAATATCGCCACGTGACAGGTGCCAGGGCCTTCTGGATATAGCGCCTTTTGTACTTGAAGTGGGCCTGTGTGCTGAAGTCGAGTCAACACCGTCCTAGGTTCGCGATACTCGAACGAGAGTTCCAAGCTGGCTTGCCAACCTCGATGCTTCGGTTCTGAATTGGTTAACAAGATGTTGTCTACCAGCCCCCGTCTGACGAGAGCAATTCGGCACCCGCGAGCGCCACCACTTGCAAAGCCGTTCGGAGAACTTTCAGAGATAGGTTCTTGTCAGCCCAATGGCCGTTGTCTGACTGAAGGCGCCCGACGCGCGATAAATCAGTATCCATTGGACAGATCGACTCGTCCGAGGGGCTCGTCCCCGCGCTCGAACTTCTGGAAACTCTCCAGGATCTGCCGTTCGGCGCGTTCGTTGCTCGGCTGCGCGGCTATGTGCGGGGTCACCAAAACTTTGGGATGCGACCACAGCGGGCTGTGGGATGGGAGGGGCTCGACAGGGAAAACGTCCAGCATAGCCCAATCGAGACGTTGGGATTCCAGGGCGGCGATGAGATCTCGCTCGACGAGATGGCCGCCCCGTCCGAGATGGATCAGTGCTCCATTACCTGGCAGCTGGTCGAAGAGATCTGCGTTCAGAATACCTCGGGTTTCGTCAGTCAAGGGCAGTAAGTTCACGAGAATCTCGGCACGAGAGAGAAATGTCGGCAACTCTTGTGGTCCCGCATAGCAATCGACACCGTCAATGGTCTTTCGGGTGCGACTCCAGCCCGAGACGCGAAAGCTCATGGCGTGGAGTTTGCGCACGAGATCTGAGCCGAAGACGCCGAGGCCCATCACTGCGACCCTGCGCTGCGATGGGTGCACGGCGTCGAGCCTTCGCCATTCTCGCTTCGACGAGAAGGCGGCGTATTCGCCCATGTGGCGATGCCAGTGAAGCACGCCGTACAAGGCATACTCGGTCATCTGTTCACGCAACCCGGCATCTACGAGGCGAAAGAGCGGAACGTCGCGTGGGGAATCTGGATCGCAGATGATTTGGTCGACTCCCGCCCCCAGTGCGAAAACGGCTCGCAAGTTGGGCATTCGCTTGAGGGCACCTTTCGGTATGTTCCAGATGAGCGCGTGCGTGATAGCCGATGCGTTGCCGACGTCCGGCCAGACCCTGAAGTCGACGTCCGGACGGTGGCGTGCAAAGAGCTCTCTCCAAGGTTTCGGATCGTCGAGCTCGCTGCTAAAGAGTAATACGGGTTTGTTCATGAGCGCGTGCGCAGACTCATTCGTAGGTACTGGGCGACATTGTAGTTGCCATCGGGATCCCATTTGATACCGGCAGAACCATTATATGTCTCGGCCCCGAGTTCCACGAGCGCGCCCTCCACGCACAGTGCTACGGCACCTATGCTCAGGCGAGCCGACTCCTCGAAGGGCTCGAGCTCATAATTCTGAAATTGCAACTGATGTGATCACATGTTACGGTCACATGCGAATATACACATGGTGGGGGTGTCTGCCTGGGTCGCATCCGCAGGTCCTAGCGCCGATGCTGGTCGATTCCCGCGCTCTTCGTCGCAGTCTGAGAGGTAACCGACATGGACGAACGTAAGCTTAGGCAGTTGCGAGAGCGCTATGCGGATCGAGACGTGTTTGATAGTGACGACCCCGTCCTGGCCGAGGCTGGACGTCAGGTGCAATCAGCCGAGGGCCAGCGACCGCTGCCCTACTCAGGCGTGCCGACGTTTCTCGGACTGCCTTATCAAGCCAACGCGGCGGATCTGGACATCGCGCTGGTCGGGGTACCGATGGACCTGGGTGTGTCGAATCGCGCGGGCGCACGCTTCGGGCCCCGCGCCGTTCGAAGCATCGAGCGCATTGGACCCTATCACCCGACGTTCCGCGTCGTACCCAAAGGGGCGGTGCGCGCGGCGGACGTCGGCGATGTTCCTTTTCGAAGCCGCTACAGCTTGGAACAATCGCTCGAGGACATCGAACACTATTACGCTGCGCTCAAGGCGCAAGGCGTTCGTCCATTATCGGTCGGCGGCGACCATTCCATTACCTATCCAATCCTCAAAGCCTTGGGGAAAGGTGCACCGGTCGGTCTGGTCCACATTGATGCCCACTGCGACACCATGGGAGCTTATGACGGCTCCAAATTCCACCATGGCGGACCGTTTAGACTGGCCGTACTCGATGGAGTGCTGAACCCGGAGCGCACGATTCAGATAGGCATTCGCGGATCGTCCAACATGTTCTGGGAATTTTCACACGCCAGCGGCATGACGGTTGTTTACATGGAGGATTTCATGCGCATGGGCGTGGACGCAGTCGCTGAGCAGGCCCGAGCCGTCGTCGGCGACGGGCCGATATATATTTCAATTGATGTCGATGGCTTTGACCCCGCCTACGCACCCGGCACCGGCACACCGGAGGCCGGTGGCTTGGAAGCGCGCGAAGGGCTGGCATTGTTGCGCGCCCTTCGTGGACTGAACGTCATTGGTGCGGATGTGGTCGAAGTCGCACCGCAGTACGATCCCACTACGAACACCAGTCAATTAGCAGCCCAGTTATTGTTCGAGGAATTCGCACTGATGGCACAACGGTGACATAGCAAGCCCACCCCAAGCATCACGCAGGTAGGGGCACGCGGGGCGGCAAGTCGAACGCCGTTATAGGCGGTACCGGATCGCGGTATCTCTCGACCTCGATTAAGCAGCTCTGCGCAGAGCATCCCTGCCCGAGAGATGAGGTGCCCCGGTCGGGAGTCAACACGTTCGGATTGCCGTGCTTGTCGAGCGAGCCCGAGACGCCCAGCTCTACGGGATCCCACCAGGCTCCAGTCGAGAGCTTGACGACGCCAACAACGATCGCATCGGTAACCATCGCTCCGGCAAGGCAGGAACCGCGATCGTTGAAAAGACGAACGACGTCTCTGTCGGAGATACCCCGCGCCGCCGCGTCGGTGGGGTGGATCCACACGGGCTCGCGCCCCTCTACCTTGTTGGCACGGCTGAGCGTCGAGAAGTCGAGCTGGCTGTGAAGCTTGTTATGGGGCTGGTCGGACACCAAATGGAGGGGATATCGGGCGGCCAGCGCGCTGCCGAGCCATTCAGTGGGCTCCAACCATGTTGGGTGCGGCGGACAGTCCTTGTAGCCAAAAAGCTCGATCGTTTTGGAGTGAATCTCGATCCGTCCGCTCGGCGTCTGTAGTCGATTCGCATCCGGATCCGCTCGGAAAGCATCGAGCATGACCACGGGGCGCGATGCCCGAGGCAGCCGCCACATCCCGGCAGACCAGAACTCGCCGAAGCTCGGTGCGGTGAAGCCTTGTGCCATGAGTGTGCAACGCCACTGTTCCCAGATTTGCTCGAGCCACGCGCGGCAGGTGCGACCCTCGGTGAACTCTTCGGCGATATCTAACCTCGCCGAGACGCCGGCGAAAATCGCATGGTCGTCTAGAGCCCGTCCCGGTGGATCGATCAGACGACGCATGGCAACGACCAGGGGCTCGCGATACGCGAACCCGATATCCTCGCGCTCGAGCGTTGAACTGGCCGGCAGTACAATATCCGCGAGTTTCGCGTTTGCGTTCCAGACCTGCTCATGCACCACGATCGTTTCGGGTCGGCGCCACGCGAGCAGCAGACGGTTCAGATCTTGGTGATGATGGAAGGGGTTACCGCCGGCCCAGTACACAAGTCGGATGTCCGGATACCGCAGGCGCCTGCCGTCAAAGTCAAATTCCTCGCCCGGGTGCTCGAGCATATCGGTAATACGTGCCACCGGGATGAACGTGTTGACGGGATTGGGCGCTGCTGGAACGCGCGGGCCGGCTCCGACAAGTGGATGCCCACTCCCGAATTTATTTTCGCAACCGTAACCGACGCCAAAGCCGCCGCCGGCGAGCCCGATCTGGCCGATCACGGCGGCGAGTGCGACCAGCGCCCAATAGGGCTGCTCGCCATGGTCGGCGCGCTGCAGTGACCACGCCGCGTTCACCATCGTCCGCTTGCCGTTGACCTCGCAAGCCATGTCGACGGCGAGCGATCTGAGTCGCGCCGGCTCTACGTTGGCGATCGGCCCGGCCCAGCTCGCGTCCTTCACGATCCCGTCGTCCGTACCGAGAAGGTATCGTTCCCACTGCTCGTAACCCACGCAATAGCGATCCAGGAAGGCACGATTGTGCCTACTCGAACGGATGATTTCGCAGGCGAGCGCTAGCATCACAGCCGTGTCGGTATTCGGTCGGATCGGAATCCACTCGCAAACCGCCGCTGGCAAGTCAAGACCGTTGCGGACAACACTAAAGTTCACGAATCGGCAGCCGTTCGCCATCGCGGCGGCAAGTCCACCGCGCAGGCGGTGTTCGGTAGCGCCGCCGACGCTCATCTGCGCGTTCTTCCATGGCAGTCCTCCGAATGCGACGAAGAGCCGAGTGTGCGCCGCCACTACGTCCCAAGAACTATGATTGACTTCCAGATAGCCCTGCATGTCCGCAACGACGTGCGGGAGTAGGGCTTGCGCCGCGGCGTAGCTGTACGAGTGCTTGTGCACCGTACAGCCGCCAATCAGGTGCATGAAGCGACGCAGCTGGCTCTGTGCGTGGTGGAAGCGCCCAGCGCTAGCCCACCCATAGGACCCCCCGTAGATGGCCGCGTTGCCGTGGCTATCGATGACGCGGCGCAACTCCCGCGCCACGAGTGTGAAAGCCTCCTCCCACGTCACCTCGACGAAAGGCTCGCGTCCTCGCTGACGCGTTCCTTGCCTAGGCCCATGCTCGAGCCAGCCTGCACGCACCGCAGGACACAGTATCCGTGGCCCGTTCTGATAGGCGTCCAGCATCGTCAGCCCGATCGGAGAGGGGTCGGGATCCTCGGCGATACCCGCTACCTTGGGCTCACCCCCGACTCGCTGCAGAATCTCGTATGTACCCCAATGGCTGGCCGTCAACTTGCGTCGTTCGCTCACGAGAGGCGCTCCCTGCCATCCTCAAAGCCGCTCGGAGGCGGCCGCGGGTTGCTCGACCTCCTCTTCGCACTCATGCCTGATCATGCGCTCCAATAGCCGGCGCGCCCGGACCGCTGCGCGATCCGTCTGGAGAAGGGCTGGCTTCATACCGAATAGGTCATCGCTGACGCCCATTGCGCGTTGTTGTGCCTCGATGATTGGCTTGTCCTCGTTCTCGAACACTGCCATACCGGTTTCGAGCAGCTGCTCGCTGAACGCTTCGTCGTCCAGCCTAAAATTGCGCGCCATTCCCCAGAAGTAATGCGTGCTGGTCAACGTTTCCGGCGTGAGCAGATGCGCCGTCGGTATCGAGATACCCTCGCTGGGCAAGCCGCCCACGCCTGTCATTCCGACGTCGAGAAGGAGGACTCCCGGCGCGTTCCAGCGCATGTAGTTGCGGTGATCACCGCGCTGCTCCTTCGGGCAGCCAAGCATCTGAAAATATTGATTCGGGTACTGATTCTTGCGTATGAACTTCGCCCAAATGGTCCCCGGCTCGTTCGAGGTATCGGCCTCCATCGTTGCTGGGCCTGCGGAGTTCGTAAACAGTGGATGAACGTACTGACCGTGGGTGAGATCGAGCAAATTGTCGGATATGAGTTGGTAATTGGCCGCCACAAACGTGTAGCCCGTCACCGAGGTATATCGTGCATCATCGAACTCACTAAAACACCGGATTTGCGACGGATCCGCGCGTGTGGGGTCGCCCATCCAGATCCAAGTTACGCCGAAACGCTCTACAACGATGTAGCGCTTCACCCGAACGCCTGCGGGAATACTTCCGTCACCATGCGGGTTGAAAATGCAGCTGCCGGTCTCGTCGAACTTTAAACCGTGATACTTGCACTCAATGATATTGTTTTCTAACCGACCCAGGTGCAGCGGGACAAATCTGTGCGCGCATCGGTCCTGGAGCGCGACGACCGTTCTGTCCATCTTACGGAAGAGTACGATCGGCTCGTTCAAGATCGTACGCGACAGCATACGCTCGTGAAGCTCTCCGCTCCACGCAGCCGCGTACCAGGTATTTCTTAGAAAGGGCATTCCGTTATCTTGCGTTGCAACGTACAGCGCGGCGCCGTACCGGGGCGCGCAAGCAATTCTCGATACCGGTTGTCTTCGACCGATGCATTAATTATCGTGGTTTGATACACCCGCAACGCCAAAAGAAACAAGCCAGCGGCCAGGATCTGCGCCGTGCCACCGACGATGGTCAGCGAATAACGCAGCATCTGTGGGTTACGAAACAGGTGGTCCGTCAGTACGCCAACCATCGTTGGGCCGACGCCTAGTCCGATCAAACTCTGTACAAAGAAATACACAGCGGTAAGCTGCCCACGCATGCGGGACGGCACCATGATTTGCAAGGCCGCTGCGGCAACACCGTATGGAACGGCGACGAGCGTAACGGCGACAAACGCCAGACCGATCGCAAGTTCTCGGGACGGCATAAGCGGATACATAAGCCGGATAGGAACACACACGGTCGCCGTTACAGCCAGGACGAGGAGCTTGGCGTCCCGGCCTCGCGTCCTGGTAAGCCAATCTGACAGCCACCCCCCTGCTAGCGCACCCAGGATCGATCCGGCCATTGCCATGAGCCCGTAGAGACGACCGCTCTGTGCCGCGGGCCATTGATAGGTTCGCGCAAAGAAGGCGATGTCCCAAAATGAAGCCGTATAGCCCGTGATCGAAATGAATCCCATGCCCACGTTGTGCAGTATGAACGTCTTCCAGTTTGATCGAACGTAGGAGATCACCTCTGAAAGAGGGATCGCAGCCCTGGAGTCTGATGCTGGCCGCGGCGGTTCTTGAATTGTGAAGAGCAGAACGCTCAAGGCGATCCCGGGAAGACCCACACCCAGGAATACGATGCGCCACGGAGCGAGATCACCGAGTATTGGCAAGGAGACCGTGCCATTGACAGCAGCGAGGGTCCCCCAATGCAGCAGCGTTGCTCCGCCAGAGTAGGCCAGACCCATACCCAAGGCACCTGCCATTGTGCAGATGCTCAGAGCCATACCAAGACGATTGCGAGGAAAGATGTCCGCGAGAATCGAATAAGCGCACGGAGCAAGAGTGGCCTCGCCGAGACCCACGCCCATACGCAGCGCGAGGAGTTCCCAGAACCCGGTCGCGAAGCTGCAGAGGACGGTCGCCGCGCTCCAAATAATGACTCCAGCGAGAATCATCCATTTCCGGTTATACCTGTCCGAAAGCCGCCCGATCGGCAAGCCGAAGCACACGAAAAAGATAACGAAACTCAGGCCGCCAATAAGACCGATCTGTACGTCCGTGAGCATCAGCGCAGCCTTCATGGGCTCTACGAGCACGCCGATGATCTGCCGGTCAGTAAAGGAGAGAGCAAAAAACAGCGCGAAAATAACCGCCACGTACCACGAGTAGCGTGGCCGAAAAACCTGAGTAACCTCAGCGGCTGTCGACATTGAAGCTTGAGTTGTTTCCATCTTTCCCTATCCGGCGAACCCAGAACACTGATGCGCCAAAGGATCACCCGCGTCGATTCACCGTGCTACATACCGATATGGTCCCTAGTACCGGTATGTGGCCGTCAGCCCTATCGTTCGCGGGCGCCAGGTCGTGTCGAAGAATAGCGGTAATGGCGGGTAATAGCGCGAATCGAACAGTACGGGATGCGTATTGGTGAGATTCGTGCCAAACAAAGATACATCGAAGCCGCTCCAGCGAAGGCCAGCCCGAGCTGACAAGGACGTCGCTTGTGTCTGGTAGAACGGGGCGGGATCGTAAGAGATCGTGGTTGGATCCTGGAATTCAAGTGGGCTCTTGTACTTGGCTGAGACCGAGTAGTCGAGCCGAACATAGGGACCATGCGATCTCAGCGATGGAATCGGAACCCTATATTCACTCGAGGCGACAACGGTCCATGGCGCGACTGGCAGGTAGTCGCCCTTGCCGGCTAGCGCCGCCGAGGCACCCGGTGCAGCGTATACCGAATCGTTATACCGCGCGTCGGTATAGCTCGCAGTCAACTCGAGGTTCAAGTCGTCGATCGGGCGCGCCAGGATATCGATATCGCCGCCTTTGCTCGTCACCTTTCCAAGATTGGCTGTAAAGCTAAAGCCGCAGCTCGGGAGATAGACGTTGTTCTGAATATTGGACCAATTGATATAGAAAGCGCTGGTGTTGATCTGCAGCCGGCGATCCAGCAGGGAGTTTTTAGCGCCAACTTCATAGCTCCACAGGCTGTCCGAATTGTAAGTTGTCGGGCCCCTCGATAACGAGAGCTGCGTGAGAGCCCCGGCACAGAGAGTGCTCAGCGGTGAGTTAACACCTCCAATGCGGTATCCCTTTGCCGCGCTGGCATAGTAGAGCTGGTCGCGAGTCGGCTGATAGGATATTCCGAACTTTGGAGTGACCGGGTGTTCGGTCGTCGAACCCGAGTTGGATGCGGGCACCGGTCCTATTTCCGGGCCGGCAGAATATTGCGCACCGCTGCTCTCGGCCTCCGACACACGCACGCCGGCAGTTAGCTTGAGCGAGTCGAAGAGCTTCCAGTCGAGTTGGCCAAATCCGGCAAGCTGCTTGTCAAGGGCCCACGCGTAGGGGGTATGCAGCAGATAGCCGCCCGGCAACAAGGGACCAATGGTAGTGTTCCAAGAGACGCCGTACAGGGCTTGATACTCACCCGGCAGGGACGGGTCGACGACGGACACCGAAGTGTTCTCTCGGGCGTGCGTGTAAAAGACCCCGGCGACCCAGTTTAACCGGGCGTCCGCCGCAGTTGACTCCAGCCGGATTTCCTGCACAAAGTTGTTCTGCCGGTCCGAATTATATTGGGGCGCAGTAACACCCGGCGGTGGGTAAGGAAAGTCTGGGTAAGTCCCATTGAAAAGATAGATGGCCCGATCCAACATCGTCGCGTCGGTCGTTGAATATTGATCCCTGGAGAAATAGGAGGTGTTCGATATGAGTTTGATCGCTCCGAAGTTCCAGGCCACTTTTATAGCGGGTAGGTAGAGCTTGTCCGTGTCGGGACTTGGGATGACATTGCCATTGCTGAACCGGTGTGCGGCTGGATTGGACAATTCCAGCCAGTAGTACTCTGTGTCATTGAGATCTTGTTCTTGGTAATACAGGGACGCTGTGATCGATAGGGTATCGGTCACGGCGTACGTGAGGGCGCCTCGAAGCGTGCTGATTTGTTGGTAATTCGAGCGGGGTTGGACGGTGTCGCCAGTAGCGAAAGCCACACGATTCACCCAGCCTCCGTCGTGCCGATACGAGGCGCTTACCCGAAATCCCAGCTTGTCGTCGATGATCGGCCCACCCGCTGCGGCGCCTACCGCGTAACTTGGATCGCCGTAGGCCGTCGTGGCAAGCTCCGACAGATAATAGCCCGAGGAGCTAGCTAAGCCCGGTTCAGGCGAGATAAACCGGACAGCGCCACCTTCAGCGCCAGCACCGAATAGGGTCCCTTGCGGGCCGCGCAGAACCTCCACGCGCTCAAGATCGAACAGCGCTGGATACGGGTTCTGCGAAGTGACGTTGATATGCCGCGTTTGTATGGGCGTGTCATCGATGTAGAGTCCGGTCGTAGCAGCCCCAGAAATAGAATCGATGCCGCGGACAGCGATGTCTGACGCGGCTCCGCTGGACGTCGTATAGGCACCGTTGCGCAGAAACGTCACGCCGGGCGATAGGCGAGTGAGATCATCGATTCCCCGAACCGACTGCGCGTCGAGCTTTTCCTGAGTGAACACCTCGACGCTTACAGGAACATCCTCTAAGCGCTCTGAGCGCCTTTCCGCAGTGACGACAATCTCCTGCAAGCCGACGCTAACGTCCGGACTCTCCGCCGCCGACGCTTCGGTGGGCATGCTCGCTGCAATAACGGCAGCAAATGCGCTGCCCAACATCAAGACCCAATGGCGTCCTCGAAGCGAATACATAGCTTCTCTCCTATGTGCTGTCACTGCTTTGCCCACCGAGACGTGGCTGAGCAGGTGAAGCTTTCTTGTGCCCCTCGCGCCGTAGGACGGCGAGACCTCCAAAATTCGGGCGCTGAGCCTTGCGCCGATGTCGGCTATGGACTGACGCTTGGCCTCCTGAGAGATCGACATCGGGCCATTCACGGTCAATTGATCTCCGTCCTGATCGAACGCCGGTGCCTCAAGCTCATCCCACGAGACTCCAGGCATCACTTATTGTGATCGTAACTTGTGATCACACTAAATGCAATGAATAAAGGAAGCTGCGGCTCCTCGAACGGCGAAGGGCATGGAGTTTGCGCACTAAAGGGGGGCCAACAAATCAAGGGGCTGCACCATGTCGAGGCGCGGCGGGTACACAATCCTAAGGCGGCTCGCCGGGCCTAGCTCGTCCCTACCACGGCGAGTGAGCGCGGCCGCAATTCAAAGAACGGTTCCCGCGGTCGCAGCGCACAAGGAGCCGTGCAAAATTTACTTGAACGCTGGTGCCTCACTTCCCTCAGATAAAAACTCGCAGTTATGTGAGAGGCACTTTCCGTGCCACTGCGTGCCCCTAAGTCGTAACGTTTGCGCTCGAGCCGCGCTCTCTTACGAGCTTGCGTGATCTTTTCGGTCTGGGAGGCCGGTAACCCGCGGCCAATCCGGAACCCAGCGCAGATGTTGCCGCAGATTTCGCTGCCTCGTTGAGGCCATGCATTTCAGCCGCCTCTTCTTCAGCCAGATCGGTGATATTGCGAACCGGTGGCCTCAAGAAGTGGCCGGAAGCCATCAGAAATTTTGCGCTGTTGAGGATGTCCGCACCGATGGCCTCAGCCGCCGTATCCTCGTCACCGCTCTTCAGTGCTTTGATGATGTCTTTGTGGTGCTTCGCATTCCAGAGCGTTTTCGGCGATGGAGTGGAAAAATACGTAAACGGGCCGGCTTGCAGCCAAAGGCTTTCGATCATCGGCAGCAGAATTGTCGATCGGGCCGCGTTGTAGATTCGAAAGTGAAATTCGTGGTTCAAGCGGAGTAATGCCTCACGTCGATCGTTTTCCACTGCCTCGAGCATTCGGGCGTTGACCGACTCGAGATCCGCAATGATCTCCGGCGTGACGTATCGGCAAGCCGCTCGCGCCGCCGCACTCTCAAGTTGGACACGCCAATGCACAATTTCCGAGAACTTCTCGGCTGTCATGACCGGGACGATGACTTGTCGATCGCCGATGACCTCAAGTGCACGCTCCGCTATGAGGCGGTTAATTGCCTCCCGGACGGGCATAACGCTCGTGCCCATTTGTGCCGAGACACTGCGCAACGTCACCTTGGCACTGGGCATGAAAGCGCCAGCCATCAAGGAACGGCGCAGTTCCTGGTAAATGAGGGTCTGCATCGTCGCCTTCGTCTTCGTCGGGCGAGCGGCCCTTGGGCGGCCGCCCGCTGCGGAAACCTTAGAATTCTTACTTCTCACGCCGAGTACCCCTCGCAATGCCGACCACGTTCAGGCAACGCATCATCCAGATATAGGCGGATAGACTAACACTGCCGATGGCCGCGCGCGCGCCGAGCCTGTCCCGCCATTCCACCACCGTATTTTTCCTGCTATGCGCCACTCGTCACTGGCTCGAATAGTTCGAGGATATTTCCGTCTGGATCCCGGATATAGATCGCCCGACCATAGGGGCCATCGCCTAGCTCGCGATCGAACACCACGCCCGCTTCCTTGAGCTGTCGACTTAGAGCCTCCACGTTGCGGACCGCAAAAGCGAAATGGTCCACTTGCCCTTGGTCACCCGAGCCGCGCACTGTGATTCCCAGACCCTGGCTAGTCGATACGAACAGGCGACCGTCTGCTAGCGGCTTCGCGCCAGGCCGCTCCGAGAAACCTAGGAGATCGAAATAGAAACGCTTCGACCGTTCGAAGTCGCGCACCTTCAGCAGCACGTGATGCAACGCAAGCGTTTTGGGCGCGAGTTGCCGATCGATCCAGGTATACACGTCGGCTGCTAAGCACGTCTCGGCAAAATACTGATGCCATACCTCCAGCGCAGCCGATTCCCACTGCGGGTTGACACCTGAGATGCAATCCGTCACCCCAACGACATCGTAATCGCGCAGATACGCTTCGCGGATCGTAGTCTCGACGCAGGCGTTCGTCGTGAGGCCGGCGATGAGCAATGCGTCTACACCGAGCATTTCGAGAACCATGTGCATGCGCGTCTCGTGGAAGGCACCGTATCGATGCTTGCGGATGACGAACGTTGGGATATTGGCAAACTCCTTGAGCTCGTCGATGATCTCGGCGTCCCACGTCCCGACCAGCGCCGACACGCGCTTGCGCCTTGACGTGTGCGACGGCAACCGCTTGCGCCCGCGGCGATGATCGATTGGATAGTGTTCCTGAAGAGTCCACAGCACCGGCATGTCGACGGCCTGACAACGCTTCACCAAGTCCCGGAGCGGCCGCACGATGGAACTCAGGTGATCGGTGTCCACTCCGGAGATTCCCAGCGTGCCCTCTTTGTGGCAGAAGGCGTTCTGCATGTCGACAACGACAAGTGCGGTTTTGCGGATATCGAGGAGGTCAAGATTCATTCGGCACGTCCTTGCGATCAATACCCAAGACTCCAGCACGAGCCCAGCAATCCCGCGGAACCTCGTTAATGATCACATGCAGGCCATCACGCTGAGCTCCGCCGTGCTCGACCATTGCGTCTGTGATTGCCTTGCAAAGGCGACGCTTCTGTTCCACCGTGCGGCCCGGCCACATGTGTACTTGTACGACTGGCATGACTCAGTACTCCTTAAGACTGCGAAATAACAACCGACGCCAACCTACTCGTACAGAGAGGTCGAGGTCGGGATCGAAGTCGCGGTAAGCCCAGCCCGTTGAGTAATCTCCAATGCTCGACGACGTGCCTCTTGGAATAGAGCGGACTCGTCGATTCGCTGAACCTTTCCGCGACTATAGAGCGCCTTGCCGTCTACCCAGGTTTCGGCGATTGACGCCGGAGACGCGGACCACACAAGTGCTTGAACGGGATCCGCGTAAGGAGTCCATTCGATGTGATCGAGATCGAAAAGGACAAAGTCCGCTTTCTTTCCGATCTCCAAGGAACCAAGCGCATCATCCCACAACAGCGCCCGCGCACCATCAATGGTGGCCATTCGCAGTGCTTTCCTAGCGCCCACTTTCATAGGATCATTTCTCGCGTCCTTGAACAGCCCGGCGACCACGTACATCTGTCGCATTAGGTTGAGGTTCCCCGAAGCTGATACGCCGTCAGTCCCAAGACTGACGGTGATGCCTGCCTCGAGCAGCTCCGGATAGCGGCCGAATGCCGTTGCACCTTTGGCAAGTTTCAGCGAGGTTCCCGGACAGAAGGCAATCTTGGTGTCGCGAGTACGCAGGAGCTGTTGCTCCTCAGGATTAATGGCGACGCCATGCGCGATGACGAGATTGGAGCCGAGGCCGCCCGCGTCGGCGAGACGCTGGATAGGCCATTTTCCGTGCTTGGCTTGCGAGATCCGGGCTTCCTCAATGCTGGTCGCCAAGTGGTAAGTCGTACCCACGCCGTGCTTTTCGGCGAGTGCGCGGGCACCTACATGCAGTGCGAGCGTACAGGGCTCTTTACCTTCGATGTTCATCCAGCAGCGGATACGGCCACCCGCGGAGTTGTGCCAGCGCTCGAACGTCTCCTCAAGCGCGGCAAGCGCCGCTTCAGGCCCGGGAAAGAAATGGTGTTGCATCATTTCTTCGGACCAACCGGGCGGTGGCGAGGCCGGCCGATTATCTGCGGCGTGCCTGCCGGTGATCCCGCGAATTCCGGATTGTTCTATCGCGCGCACTGTCCCAGCGGGATCGTTCTGAGCACCCATGTCAAGCAAGCACGTCGTGCCGCAGCGCAGCATTTCCGCGCAGGCAAGCAGGGCGCTGATGTGCTCATCTTCGGCGTTCACATGCGCGTAGAACGGCTTCGCCCATAGAAAGACCCAGGTGCGAGTGTCGAGGTCATCGGGAAACACGGCACGCGAAAGCGTCTCCGACAGATGGACATGCGAATCGATGAAGCCAGGCGTGATCCCGCGGCGACTACCGTCAATGATCTGTTCGAATTGGTAGCGGCCATTCCTCACGAGCACTTCTGCCGTAGGGCCGATATCGGCGATACGGTCGTCATCGATCACGATCGCGGCGTCGCGAATGACCGCATCACTGGCATCGACGGTCAGCGCGAATTCAAGGTGCTCGATAAGAATCCTCATGGCGCTAACCAGTCCCCAGGTAAACAATCGGCCATTGGCCGAAGTGCAAATCCGCTACTGAATCTCAATCAGCTTGTCCGTATTCGTGACGTCCGAGAGAAGGCTGCAGCCACCCTCCGTAACGGCCACCACATCCTTGTTCTGCATTCCGAAACCATAGCCCGTATTGTAGACGAGTGGCTCGAAGCCAAGGACCATGCCGGCTTCGAGCGGCACATCCGAGTAGGGACCAAGGTAAGGCTTCTCGTGCAGATGCAGGCCGATACCATGACCAAGGAAACTGATCGGCGGGAGGCTCAGCTTGCTGAGGTGACGTATGAATGCCTCGTAAATTGCTCGTGAACTGGCTCCTGGCTTCAACATATCAAGCGTGAGGTACTTGCATTCGACCAGATTTTGCCAAATAGCCTCCGCGTGAGCTGGCGGAGGACCGACGCGGGCAGTGCGACAAACGCCCGCATGATAGCCATTGATCACGGAAAAAATTTCCACACGGCAAATATCTCCGAGCCGCAATCGGCGCTGTGTGGGACCCACATTCGGAAATACACTGCGCTCCCCGGTTGCGACGATCAAGAGTTTAAAGTTCTCGGCGCCCTGCTCGAAAATGCTCCGGGTTAGACTGGCGGCAATATCCATCTCAGTCGACCCGACGGTGGCCTGCAGCAACGCGTCGCGAATTGCGCGATCGGCGATGCGAGACAAACGTCGCATATGCTCGACCTCCGTCGGCGTCTTGATCCGCCGCAGCCGGCCTAACATTTCATCGACGGGGTCAAAAGTGGCCTTAGTCAGACTCGCGGTCAATTCGCGAAACGCACTCGCAGGCAGGTAGTCGAGCTCGATGCCGATCCGCGCGCCCGCGAGGCCTAGGTCCGAGAGCAAACTCGCCAGAGCGGTCATGGGCTTATCAGTGAACTCACCCCACGCTCGCACATCGACTCCATCGGCTTTCGCGCGAGTCGTCGTCTCTTCCATATCGACGACCAGAATAGCGCACTGCCCACTCGCGGTTACCACGTAGGCCGCGTGCCGCCAGCGCATGAGCGACTGCGATGGAACGACGAACCCCGACACATAAGCGAAGTTCTCGGGCGAGACGGCGACCACGGCGTCGAGCCCCGATGCCGCCATGGTCTTGACCAACCGCGTTACGATCTCGCGCCGCATGCCGTTGTCTCCCGCGCCGCTTGATCCGTGGCGGCGCCATATCCGTGATCATATCGTGTGATCACGAATATGGCAAGACGACTAACAATGCGTCCTATGCGGGGCCGCCGCCACGTGGCTCACGCGGCTCGCTCGGTCGGCCGGCGGTACGCGCCCTCGGTGCTTCGGTCATCGAGTCAGCTAAGTGGGCCGAGTCAAGCAGCGGCCGGTACCGAATGCCTTTTCATCGACCTCGCCGGCCTCGAAGACGACCCGACCATTCGACACCGTGAGGACAGGCCAGCCACGGAGCTGCCAACCCTCATAGATACAGGTCCCATGTCCGTCGTGCCGGACACTACGTTCCTCGTCGAGGTCAACGAGTACCAAGTCCGCGTCGGTCCCAACCTCGAGTGATCCTTTACGGGGATAGAGACCGAACCGGCGTGAGGGCGCATAGGAGTTGAGCATCGTCAGCTGCCGCAACGTCAATCCACGACGCAGCACGCCGTGCGTCACCAGCAACGGCAACTCCCACGGGAAGCAAACGACGCCAGGGAACTCGGTCCACAAATCCTCGCCCTTCTTGGGTAGGAATGGCACATGATCGCTGCCAATCGAATTGACCTTTCCTGCGAGGAGACCACGCCACAACGACTCCTTTTGCTCCTCGTCGCGCAGCGGCGGCGAAATCTTGGCGCGCATGTCCAGATCCGCATCGTAGGCCGTGCGCGTCAGGTAGTGATAGCAGGTCTCGACTGTGACGTCGACACCGCGAGCGCGCGCTTCGGCGGCGAGATCCGGCCCTTCGCCCACCGAGGTGTGCACAATCTGCAGCGGACAGCGAGTACGTTCCGCGAGAAAGATCATCCGACGTATGGTCTCAACTTCGCATACAACGGGTCTGGACTCAGTGTAAGCGCCAAGATCCTGCCGACCGGTGGCGACGATTTCCCGTTTGATCCAGCCAGCGATGGCAGTATTTTCGCAATGGACAGACACGACACCACGAGGTAGCTTCGCCACCTTGAGCATCGTCGCATAGACCCACCCATCGGTCGCCGGCACAATTCCGATGGGGTTGTCCGGCTCGTAACCAAAATACAACTTGAACGATTGGACGCCAGTCTCTAAAGCGATCGCCGGAATCTCGTGGATGTGCTCCTCGCGCTGGATGCCAAAATGAAAACCAAAATCGACGCAGGCGCTAGCCTCACCAGCGGCGCGACGTTCGTGATAGAAAGGGATATAAGACGGCTGCTTATTACGGATGTAAAGTACGAAGGTAGTCAAGCCGCCGCGGGCGGCTTGCGCAGATTCGGTTCGCATGTCATCCGCATAAGGATAGGCGACACCCAGGTGACAGTGGGTGTCGACCAATCCCGGTAACAGACAACGGCCTTCCGCATCGATCGTTCGCTGCGCCGATGGTAGCGACGCCGTTGGGCCACTCGCCACGATTTTTCCCGCAAGCACCGCAACGCCTCCCATGAACTCGCCACGGAAATCGACGGCCCGGGCGTTCTTGATGACGAGATCAGTTTGCATCGTGCGCATCCCCTGCGAGGATCCCATCGATAACGCGTGAGATACCCAACCATTGACTACGACCTACAGTTACCGGCGCCCGTCGCCCGAGCGCGCGCGCCCAGATTCCCCCGCGTCCGGTATTCTTCGCGTGGTCCAAGTCGCAGCTTCCGGGGGGCGCGGCCATGTCGACAACCAGAGCATTCGGCGGCAAACGATCGATGAGTGTCGAAGTAATAATTGGCGCCGAGACCGTCGATATGAGTACGTCGAATGATCCCGACGTGTGTGTTAAGTCGCCAAGGGTCAACGCCACCGCCCCCATGGTACAGGCCGACGCCCGTTGAACGGGGTTACGCGCGGCGACTGTGACGTGTGCGCCGAGCGCAATCAGCGTTCGCGTCAGAACCGTACCGATATTGCCCTGCCCCACCACACAGATGCGTGAGTCGTGAATCGTGATCGGTGTGTTTTCAATCACTATCTTGATAACGCCCTCCACGATCGCGGGGGCCCGAAGCAGCATCAGCTCCTGGTCGCCCTCGTATTCGTGAATGCTGATTCCGAGCACAGCGGCTGCTTTCTTGAGCCCGTCGTCCGCTCGTCCAAGGATGATGTGTGCGCCGGCCGCCATCTCGCGGAGGAGCGGCTCCCTCGGTATGATCTGGGTCGTGGCGAAGATGCTGCCGTCCATGGCGATGCCGGGGATGGGCATCACGGCGATATTGGCGCCGGCTAACGCCCGTGCAGCGTCCGGAGCGAGGACGACACCGATAATTCCTCCATTGGGCCACGGAAACCCAAACGCCCTCACCTTGGCTCCGGACTCGACCGCGAGCCGGCAAATCTCCTGCTCGCGCTCATCGCCGCCGACGACGGCGATCGTCAGTCGCTGCCAGAGTGGAGAGTACGTGCGCTTGGCGACTGTCATGGATCGGAGCGTTCAGTGACAAATGCAAGTAGAGCATCTTTGTCGAGGCCAGCGATACCCATTTCGATTGCCGTCCGCTGACCGCCAGGCACACAGGGTCCTGCCGCCAACTCGCCGAGCTGCATCAGGGAGCGTGCGCACGGCGTTTCTACCCCGGCAATTGTAGCAAGCGCGAGAAAGGGTTCGAGCCCGTACCAGAGGTCTTCCTGATAGTACCTGTGGGTGAAACCCCCAGGCGCCTTGATCGTCCGATTGGCCTGGCCGCCACGGATGGCTGCGGCAAGGCCGAGCCGGGAGTCGACGTCGCGTTCTATCGTTCCAACCGCTTGCATTTCATCAAACAAGGACGGCAGATCGATGCCGAAGCCGCAGGCGACTCGCCGACGTTCCGCATCGAGGCACTCCATCACGCGTGCTACGCCCTCCGTGAGACCTTCAACGTAGAAGGTGAAGTCACCCGCTGTCGCCTCAACCCACGCCGCCGCCAGGATTGCCCCGGGTGGGTGAAGTACCATGTTGATATTGGAGAGGCTCGTGACCAAAACGTTCGCGACCGGTCGAGCGCAATCATAGAGCGAAAGCGCCAACGTGAGCGCGCTCTTGCCACCGGGCATTGACGCTACGCGTACAGACTTGGCGCGTCCCGTGACGATGAGTCCCTCCCGGCTACGCACCCGTGCAACATAAGTCAGGGTCGAGAACTCTACGAGGGGTGGTGGCGCAAGCCCGTTCCGACGAAACACCTGACTGAACTCGAGTGCTCCTCCCGTATGACCCGGATTCAGGATTGTCGGGGTGTGTACGATATTGGCGTCAACCAGACTTCGCGCCAGAGCCGCATGCGCGAGTGTCGGTAGGCAGACCAGGAGGACATCGGCGCCCTCCGCTGCGAGTGTGAGCTGAGTCGTGATAATATCGAGGCGCGTAAAGCCGTTTCCCAGAACACCCGCATGGTGTATGCCATGGGCGCTGGCAAAGCCTTCTATGGTGGCCGGCGAGCGATTCCACAAACGGACCTCATGGCCGTCCCGCGTGAGTTCAACGGCAGCCGAGGCTCCGCCGGCGCCAGCACCCAGGATCGCGACTCTCATTTGACGGCGAACTTGGCTAGCTTTTCGAGATCCACCTCGACTCCAAGGCCAGGGCCGTCCGGAATCAGGACCGCGCCATTTTCATAACGGAAGGGTTTGGTAATGAGGTCATCCAGGTAGTAGCAACCTGCGGTGGCGGGGCCCTTCGCCCCCGCCGGCTTCGACGTTGGGCAGACGCTTGGGAGCGTGGCGATCCGGGTTGCCGCCCCTAGGTGCAGATTTGCGGCATTGCCAATGCCGGATTCGATGGAGCCGCCGATGTCGCAGTACAAGCTGAGTGCCTCGGCCAGATCCGCCTGCTGTTTCGCTCTGTATAGCCCGCCAGGCTTAGTCACATAGCAAGAGATGCAAGCGGCGGCCTTGTACTGAACGAGTTCAAGTATGTCGTGACTGTTCCAGGCGGACTCGTCGGCCATTACCGGAGTGTTGATGCGTTCCGCAACCAGCCCCAACTCGCGCGCGCCCATCACGGGTTGCTCGCACAACATCAGATCGTATTCTTCCTGGCGTCGCGTGACGCGAATGGCCTGCCATACGTCCTGATAGCCCTCGTTGCCATCCACTCGAATCTTGATGTCGCCGCCGAGGCGCTTCCGAAGCGAGCGGACAACTTCGACGTCCCGTTCAGGGTCGAGTCCCGTTTTGCACTTGATTGTTCGCGCCCCCTCCTCCACAGCAGCTACCGCCTCTTCGACACACTTCTCGACTGGCATGATACCCAGCGAATGCGCCACTTCAATCCGGTCTCGGAACTGGCCGCCAAGCAGGCGATAAACGGGCACGTTAGCTGCTTTACCGGCGATGTCGTGGCACGCGATGTCGATGGCGGCCTTTGCATAGGGGTGTCCCTTAACGGCTCTGTCCATTGCGGCGTGAAGGACTGCCAAATCGCGTGGGTCCTTCCCTACGATGACGCTGCTGAGATAGCGCTGAATGACCACGCACACCGTCTCGGGCGACTCGCCAAAGTATCGCATGTGCGGTCCGCCCCAAGTGATGCCCGCGGGTGCCTCACCCCAGCCACTGATGCCTTCGTCCGTATCGACGCGGATAATAGTGTGATGACCGATCGGTGCCGTCATCTTGCTAGCCCATGTATGTTGTCGCCGAGTCGGCAGCGCGATAACGTACAGTTCGAAGTCGATGATCTTCATCGCCACACTCCCCTCAATCGATCAAGGTCAAGTAATGTTGTGATCACAATATGTGATCGTGTACTGTTAGGTCAACTGTTTCACCACTACCGACTTGGCGCCCGTCCATGAATGCCGCCCCGCAACAATTTCAATCCATACCGTTAGTCCTCCTGAGCGGCTTTCTTGGCAGCGGCAAAACAACGCTCCTAAACCGACTCCTTTCCGACCCGTCGATGCACGATACCGCCGTCGTCGTCAACGAATTCGGAGAGATTGGCGTGGACCATCTGTTAATTGCGTCGGTGATAGATGACGTTGTTCTGCTCGCATCCGGGTGCATCTGCTGTAACGCCAGCGACGACCTCGGCGCCACGCTCGCGTCGATGTTGACGAGGCGCAATGGCGGCGCACTGCCGCCATTCCAAAGGATCGTGCTCGAAACCACCGGAATTGCTGACCCCAGTTCAGTTCTGCGACGACTCCTCTCTGATGCGGATCTTGCTGCTCAGATTCGAATCCAGGCTGTCGTCACAGTCGTCGACGCCGTATTCGGCGAGGCGGCGCTAAGCCGCCATCCGGAATGCTCAAGCCAGGTCGCAGTAGCGAACCGGCTGGTCATTTCGAAGCTTGATATCGTTCATCAAGGTAACGTGCACACGCTGTTGGATTGTCTGCGCTCGATTAACCCCGCAGCGCCGATCCTCCTCCCAGGGCGGGACGAGCCCGCCGCCCCCCATTACCTATTCGGCGACACGAATGCCGATGCCGGCATTACCTTTAGCGCGATTCCGCCGCTGGCGCATCGTCCCATTTGTCGAGGCGCCAGCCCTGACCATGCGAATCGTTACGGCACCTTTTGGTTCCGCTGGGATGAACCTACTGATTGGGAGGATTTTAAAGCATGGCTCGAAGGGCTGCTGATAGCGAGGGGCGACAGTATCTTGCGCATGAAAGGGCTCCTTCAGGTTGCCGGCCGCGCACAACCCGTTGTCGTTCAGGGAGTGCAACACGCCTTGTACCCGCCAAAAGAACTCGCACGCTGGCCACATGAGACGCCCAGAAGTGAAGTTGTTTTCGTAACGCGGGATTTCTCGCGCGAGGCGGCTCTGCGAAGCTTTCACCAGTTCTTTCCCTATCGTCTAACCGTCGCGTAAGCTCGACGGACAACGTGCTGATACCCCCTGATTCCCGTGAATTGTTTGAACGAGCCGGTCTGTGCCGAGCCGCAGACCTCTTCCCCGAGAACTTGCTTCGATTCCTCCAAGCTGAAAGCGCCCGGTTGTACGAGCAAATCGACGTCCCGCGGCCGTGGCACTACGCAGAGCTGCACAACCCTTGGTCTCGCGCCGCGGCTGCGTACGACAGCTGGGGCTTCCTGGAGGTTTGTCAGTCTTCTTCGCTCGTCGAAACAATCGCCACATTAATGGGAACGGATATCATCCTCTTTGATAGCCAGTGGCTTCCAGACCGCTGGCTATCGCTTGACGCCGAATCTTCATCGGAGAGCGATGACGAGCGATTCCCAGTGGATCCGCGACGCGGCCTGACGGCCCTCATCGTCTTCGCCGATACCCGACCGGGTACGGTGCGCCTTGACTATCAACCGCCGGACCAGGACACCGCCGATTCGCATGCATGTGCCTCGCTTGACCTACAGTGCGGAACCGTACTCTTCGTAGACTGCCGAGTCCCGTACCGCATCCGCGCGGAATCCGATAGTGGCTTGCCGGCTGCGTACGCCATTCGTTATTTTCCGGCATCGTCCCGATACAACCGAGACCCTGCGGCCCCCGTTCATCGGAAACTGACGGACCGCTATCCGCTGTTCAACTACGCACAGATGCCTCTATGGCTCGTTCATGGGCAAGACCAGGCAGGGAATGACTTCGTGACAGGCTTCAACGTGCGCGCGGGATTCTGGACGAGCGCCAGCTGGTGACAGAGACAGAGTGCATGTCCGCTGAGGGATCAACGATCTACCCGTACAGCGTTGACATAGATCACATAGTGTGATCACAATATCCACCGATAGCAGCATCCGTGCTATTTGCAGTCAAACGTTGTATTCGGCAGAAGGTTATAAACAGCATTTTAAATGAGTGCGCCGCGCACCGCCCAGAGGGTAGGGGTACGCACGACCAAGTGATGTCAACAATGAGCACGCGTGCACGACGCACGATTCTGGTATTTGTCGCGCTGTTCGCAGCGACCACGGTCGGAGCTCGAGAAATTGAACTAACCTCGACCCGAGTCACGTCCGCGGACGTTGCTGTCAGCCCGGATGGCACGAGCGTGGTCTTCTCAATGCTCGGGCACCTGTTCCGCGTATCGACCACAGGTGGCACGGCCGAGCAGCTGACCTTTGGGCCTACGTACGACAAGGAGCCGGTCTACTCACCCGACGGAGCTACCCTCGCGTTCGTGTCTGACCGTGACAGCGATGAGTCGAACATATTTGTACTGTCGCTGCGCTCCGGGGCGCTGAGGCAGCTCACGCACGAGACGTGGGCTGACATACCGGCCTTCAGCCCCGACGGGCGGGTGATCTACTACGGACGCCACGTGCCGGCGACGCGCGGCACCTTTCCGACCCGGGATCCTGAGCGGGTGATCTGTCGTGTCGCGCTTGCGGGTGGACCGGTCGAGACCATTCCCGCCCCACCCCGACACCTCGGCTCAATTTTCTTCCTTCCGGATGGGCGGCTCGCCTGGACGAGTGCTGCTCTCGATGGCGCCAGCAGCGAATACGTGACGCATGTCGAAGCTCTGAGTGCATCCGGAGTTATCGGCACCCTCCTCAGCGTGAGCGGCCTCGCCGATTGGGTGATCGCACCGATCCACGGCGAGACGGTTTACGTGCATCGCGTGACGGGAAGTGCCTACGAAGAGTGGATTCCTCCCACCACCGAGGACGTGATCGCTGTGCCGCTCAATGGTGGTGCATCAAAAGCGGTGGTGCCGGTGAGCGGCTTGGGTCGGTTCGCAATCTCTGCCGACGGCAAGAGCCTCTTCCTGGGCGACCGCGGCCGCCTCTATAAGGTGGCGCTGCCGGCTGGTGTGGAAACCCCGGTAGACTTCCACGCCAGCGTTAAGCTGGTGGTGCGAGAACGCGCCGCACCTGCAAGTGTCGCCGCACCGACGGCTGGCGAGGTCCGGGCGGTACAGACGCCGCGGCTTTCACCGGACGGTCGCACATTGGTCTTCGGCGCCGCTGGATTCCTCTGGCGACAGGCGCTCGGAGACGGCCCAGCGGTCCGCCTGACCCAAGCTGATGCGCTCGAATCGAGCCCCGCGTTTTCCCCCGACGGGCGCGCGCTCGCTTACGTTGCGAGCGCCCGCGGCGCCGATTCGATCATGCTTCTCGATCTCGCCCACGGCCAATCTCGAACGTTGCACACGGGGGCGGGTATCGGTTCGCTCAGTTTCAGCCACGACGGCAAGCGCCTGCTCGCAGCTGTCAATCGCAACTTCCTCAACGAGTCCGTGATCGCGATCGACATCGCAAGCACTGCGGATGAGACGCTTTTCCCCGTAAGCCTTTGGTCACCACGCCCGTCATTCGCGGCCGATGACCGGTCGGTTTACTACTCGAGCGATAGCTCAGGAATCGGAAACGTCTATCGAGTGGCGCTCAGCAAAGGCACCGCGTCGGAAGCTATAACGCGGTTCACCGATTTCGTCAGCGACGCGCAGCTCACGCCGGACGGACGCACAATCGTGTTTCGCCGCAACCGCTCGATCTTCGCCGTGCCACTGACAGCCACGGGTGCCCACGAGCGTGACGCACGCGAGCTGAGCCCGGAGGGAGGCGACGCCTTCGCTTTGACACCGGACGGCGCGGGCGTCATTTACGCGGTCGGACCACGAGTTTGGATCCAGCCGCTCGCCGGAAAGGCGAGGCGCGAATTGACGGTGCACCTAATGCTGCCATCGGCGGTGCCGCCATCCACGCTGATACTGCACGCGCGTCCGCTCGACTTCAAGGCAGGAGGCTTTGGGCGCGAGACTTCGCTGTTGCTCAAGGAGGGCCGCATCCTGCGTATCGGCGACGATGCCGCCCGCGATGCCCCGCCCGATGTGCGGGTGATCGACGCAGGCGGCCGCTACGCCATTCCGGGCTTGTTCGATTTTCATGCGCACACCGGCGATGCCAATCCGAAGTCATTTATCGGCTACGGGATCACGTCGGTCCGGGACACCGGCTATAACCTTGATCAACTGACCGCTCTTCGGGATCGCAGCGAGCAAACCGGTGCGGCGCTGCCGCGTTATTTCTACGCCGGAGAGCTTTTCGAGGGCGAGCGGCCATATTGGGGCGATCGCGGTTCCCTGCTGATCGCGAACGAGCGCGACGCTCGTGACTACGTGCGACGCTTCAAGGCGCTCGGTGTGAATTTCATCAAAGTCTATCCGTCCCTAACCTGGCAGCTGCACCGCGTAGTCAGCGACGAGGCGATGCGCCAGGGCCTTCCGGTCGTCGGTCACGGCACAAGCGTCGAGGAAATCACTAGGAGCGTGACCCTCGGTCTTTACACCCTCGAGCACACTAATCTGACGGGACCGATCTACGACGACCTGCTCGCGATGCTGGCCGCAACTGGCACGCACTGGGACCCAACGCTCGCGTGCATGGGCGCTGACACCCTACTGCTGCGCGATCGGCCGGAAGAGCTCACGAGCCCGCGCTTTGCCGGCCTAACGCCGCCGTCGTACCTCGAGTTCGCGGCGGTCGACGCCTACCGCGGCGTGGCAACATCGACACTGCGCGGCGTCGTCGCTGGTGAGCTCGACTCGATCGGGCACGCCGCTCGCCTCGGAGTCAAGCTGCACGCCGGCACTGACGCGCCGAATCCGAATTGCTTCTTCGGCTCATCACTGCATTGGGAACTCGAGCGCTTCGTCGAAGCGGGCCTCACGCCGCTTGAGGTTCTACGCATTGTCTCGCTCGACGCGGCGATCGCTGTCGGCCGTGAGGACCTCGGCAGTCTAGAAGCAGGCAAGGCTGCCGACCTTGTGCTGCTCGATCGTGACCCTCTCGCGGATATCCGAAATACGCACAGCATTTGGCGCGTCGTCAGGGGGGGCTGGGTGTTCGACCCGGATCGGCTGCTCGGAGTTACAGGTCGACAATGAACAGCGCATTTGAGCACCACGGTATCGAGTCCATCCCAGACAGCGATCGGACCGCGACGATATTCGACTTCATGCGCATCGTTTGGGGCACATCGAACTCCTTGCCGACAGCGGTGCTTGGCGCTTTTCCGATCATCTTTGGACTATCGTTCTGGCAAGCCGCCGCTGCGACCGTACTCGGCGTCGTAGTCGGCGCGATGATTCTTGCGCCTATGGCGATTTTCGGCCCATTGAACGGCACGAACAACGCCGTTTCGTCCAGCGCGCACTTCGGCGTCGTGGGGCGAATCGTCGGGTCGTTCCTCAGCCTCTTAACCGCAATCTCATTTTTCGCGCTCAGTGTGTGGTCAAGCGGCGATGCGGTTGTAGGTGCGGCGCGAAGGCTACTCGGAATCCATGAGTCGAATTCCTCGTTTGCAATCGCCTACACGGTGTTCGCGCTTGCCGTGCTCGTTGTGTCGATTTACGGCTTCCGTTGGATGCTGCTCGTCAACAAGATTGCCGTCGTGGCCGCCTCGGCGATGTTCGTTGTTGGTTTCTACGCGTTTTACCCTACATTTGATGCACACTTCGCCGGTGCTGGGCTCGCGTGGGGCGAACCTCGGTTCTGGACCGCCTTCGTCGGCTCGGCGCTGGTCGTCCTTGCAAATCCGATTTCTTACGGTGCGTTTCTTGGTGACTGGACACGCTACTTGCCACGTGATACTGACAGGCGGCGGTTGATGGCTGCGACGATCCTCGCGCAGCTGCTCACCCTCGTGCCGTTCCTGTTCGGACTGGTCACGACCACGATTATCGCCAAACGGGTACCGCAATACCTTGCGCAGGTCGACTACACAGGTGGGCTGCTCGCGATAGCGCCGCCAGCGTTCTTTCTGCCGTTGTTTCTGCTGGCAGTGATCAGCGGAATGTCCACGGGGACGGGAGCCTTGTACGGGACTGGGCTGGACTTCTCGAGCGTGTTTCCACGATTTACGCGACCCCAGGCGACGCTATTCATCGGTAGCCTTGCCAGCCTGGTCATTTTTGTCGGCCGCTTCGAATTCAATCTCGTGGACGCGATCACGACATTCGTATCATTGATCGTAGTCATGACCACACCCTGGATGGTCATCATGATCATCGGCTATTTTGTTCGGCGCGGCTATTACCTGCCAGAAGCAATGCAGGTTTTTAACCGCGGCCAAGAGGGCGGCCCGTACTGGTTTTATCGCGGCTGGAATGTAGCTGCTATGACGGCGTGGATATTATCGAGTGCCTTGGCATTGCTGATGGTGAATATGCCGGGCCACTTCGTCGGCTCGCTCGGCAACATAGCGGGTGGCGTCGATGTTTCCCTGCTGGCTGCGCTGTACCTACCCGCGCTGCTGTATCCTGCATTGTTGTACATGTTTCCCGAACCCCGCGCGGTGTTCGGGCCGCTAGGCCCTCGCGGAATTCGCGCCGTTGAAATACCGTTGGCACCTGTTGTGGTGCGGAATCGTCACCGCTCGGTCACGCTGTCGTAATTACAGTGCAGTTTGGCGGGCCGCGGGAAACTCTGCAATGGAAGACCCCAGCGTATATTCTGGACTCAAGTGTTTTGACAACCCACTGAGGCCAAGTTACACATGTGTCCGGAATGGACCTGCTGAATGTGGCGGCGCCCCCGCAGAGATTCGAACTCCCGACCACTTGGTTAGAGCGCAATTCATGGGAAACCTCGATTTAATTGTCGTCATCGTCTATATGGCCGGCATCCTGGCGGCAGGATTCTGGGCGCGACGTAAGGCAACGAACCAAGAACAATTTCTGGTTGCCGGGCGTTCCGTTGGCCCGACACTCTACGCGGGTACGCTGGCCGCGATCGTCTTGGGCGGCGCCTCGACGGTCGGGGGGGTCAAACTTGGGTATGAATTCGGAGTTTCAGGCGCGTGGTTCGTCTTCATGTTCGGGCTGGGGATTCTCGTGCTGAGTGTCTTGCTCGTGGGGCGCATCCTGGAGCTGCAGCTGTACACCGTCCCCGAACTGCTCGAGCGGCGCTATACGGCGTCAGCGCGCATCGCCGGCGGCGCGGTCATGGTGGCTTATGATCTGATGGTGAGCGTCACGGCGACGGTCGCGGTGGGTTCCGTCATGGAAGTGATCGTCGGCATTCCGCGCACCCCGGCAATCCTATTGAGCAGCACCGTCATGGTGGCGTATTCCGTGCTCGGCGGCATGTGGTCCCTGACGCTTACCGACATCATTCAGTTCGGGATCAAGACCGTCGGAATATTCTTCGTCTTGTTGCCTGGAACCATCCTTCACGCCGGAGGACTCGCCGGGATGCATGCCCGCCTGCCGATCGAGTTCTTCTCGTGGACGAATATTGGTTGGAGCAAGGTGATCTCGTTCTTCATGCTCTATTTCTTCGGGATCATCATCGGTCAGGATGTGTGGCAGCGAGTATTCACGGCACGCAGCGTAGGCGTGGCCCGCAACGGGGGCCTCCTCGTTGGCGTGTACTGCTTGTGCTATGCGCTGGCCGGTGCGGTGATCGGCATGGCGGGACGGGTATTCCTGCCGCCGTTGGCAGATGCGGATTCCGCCTTTGCGGAAATCGTGAACGCCGTTCTGCCCGCGGGCCTTCGGGGCCTCGTATTGGCGGCGGCGCTGGCGGCCATCATGTCAACCGCGAGCGCTTGTTTGTTGGCCTCATCGACGGTGCTTCTCGAGGACGTGTACCTGCCGCTTCGCAATATAAGGAATAAGGGCTCGGTGGGTCAGAGCCGGGCCGTCACCTTATCGCTCGGTGTCGTCATGACCCTGATGGCCTGCGTCATGCACGACGTGATTGCCGCCATCACGGTGGCCTATGACTTGCTGGTGGGCGGGCTGCTCGTGCCCATCGTCGGCGCCATGCTGTGGAAGCGCGGGACCGCACCCGCCGCTCTCGCCTCGATCGCATTGGGTAGCGCTGTCGTCGTCGTGATGCTCGCGCTGCGCGGCCTGAACTCCGACCTCCCGATCTACTCGGGCCTCGCCGGCAGTCTCGTCGCGTATGTGCTGGTGAGCTTGGGGTTCAACCGCCGCGATATCGAGCCCGTCACGGGTTGAACGCAAAGGACATGAACATGAAGGACAAGAGCTACATTAAGCATGATCTCGCCACGGCGGCGCCCTATGATCCGATGAAGGAGCCGCGCTACACCGAGCTCGCAACCTTCATGCGGGCCCCACTGGCGACCACGATGGAGAATGTCGACATCGGTTTGATCGGCGTGCCCACGGACTTGGGCGTGACCAACCGACCGGGCGCGCGCCACGGCCCGCGCGAAATCCGCAACGCCTCGAGCCTCATGCGGACCTTCAATTTAGCGCTCGGAATCGCGCCGTACGAGCTCTGCCGGATCGCCGACCTGGGCGACGTGCATTTGGAACATCGCTATGATCTCGAACGACAGGTGATCGAGATCGAGGCTTTCTATCGCAAGATCAAGCAGGCCGGCGTGCTGCCCGTGAGCGCCGGAGGCGATCATTCGATCACCTATCCCATCTTCAAGGCGATCGCCGCCGACGCGCCGATCGGCATGGTGCACATCGATGCGCATACCGATACCTGGGCGGAATTCGGCGGTTCGAAGTTCACCCATGGCGCACCGTTTCGTTTGGCCGTCCAGGATGGCCTGCTCGATCCGAAGCGCACCATCCAGATCGGCATCCGCGGCGGTCAGAACACGCTCGACGGCATCAAGTTTTCGAGACATCACGGGATGCGCGTGATCTTCATCGAAGAGTTTGCGGCCCAGGGGGTTCGGAACGTCATTGAGGAAGCCCGCAAGGTCGTCGGCGACGGGCCCACGTACATTTCATTCGATGTCGATGGGCTCGACCCGGTGTACGCACCGGGCACCGGCACGCCCGAGATCGGCGGAATTACCACCCGCGAGGCCATGAGCCTGCTGCATGGGTTGCGCGGTCTGAATCTGATCGGCGGTGATGTCGTCGAGGTAGCTCCCCCCTACGATCAAACGGGCAATACCGCCCTGGTGGGCGCGAGCATCATGTTCGAGATCATGTGCCTGATTGCGGACCGTCATTTCGGCAAGCGCAAAGACGTATAGCGTCAGTCCATGCGCGCCGGGCATCGAGCCGAACTTCTGATTCATTCTAAGTTCCTGATCTAGCGCGCCCGGACGGATTGCTTCGGCCTGCGGCCCCTCGTCCTCCGCTTCGCTGCGGACCGCCGACGCGCCTTGCGCGGCAGCGTCCAACTTGGCCGAAGACGGCCAAGTTGTCGAACCAGTCTTTTTGTCCGGTCTTGCTGAGGCTTGTCGGCGAGCGCACATCCCCACTCCGGATCGGGGGTATTGGGCGCGAGTTGCTATGGGGCAAGATTGCGAAAAGTCACCTTTACCACTCACAGTAAACGCAGCAATTAAGATCCTTAGATTCCGGGGAAGGCGACCGTTGAATCTCTAAACCTAGATGGCCGTCACCTGGCCGCTGTCTTGGAGAGACACAACGCCAGCGCGGCTTCTCTTGTCGCAAGTGCCTCCCGCCAAGCAGGCAGTGGGCCAAGCGCTGGTACCAGCGACAGATCTCCGAAAAGCCGAGAAGCGTCCCACTGGCAGCTCGAAGTGCGCTGTATACGAAAGACTTCTTTGACGAGCATCGGCAACATGGCACCCGTCAGACAGTTACTTCCGCCGGGCGCGCTTGCGTTCCGCTGAGGCTGATCGTCGGCGGGACCCGTTGGTCGATCGCGATGCTTCCCGCCTATCTTGCAGGCTCGGACCCATGACATCTGCAACGCTGCGGGCATCGAGAGACTTCAGATACTGCGATTGCGCCGATTGCAACACGCCACGCAGTGCACAGTTGGGGTAGAGCCGACAGTCGCCGGCGTACCCCTCGAGAAAGCACTCGACCTGCGCCAGCGGTTCTACATCTCGGATGACTTGACCAATTGAGATGTCGGCGGGGTGTTGGGCGGCCCCTATGCCGCCATTCTTACCTCGAACGGTTCTGATGTAGCCGAGTTTAGCCAATCGTTGCACGACTTTCGTCAGATGATCTTCGGAAATTCCGTGCGCATCTGCCACTCGCTTGATGGTCGTCAGCTCCTCCGGCCGGTGAGCCAGGAATATGAGCAGCCGGAGCGCATAGTCCGAAAAGCGCGTGAGCTGCATCAGGGTAGCCCCGGCATAAGTTTTTGCGATGCAAGGAAGGAGAGCAACGACGGTCGCATCGCAGCAGTATGGTCAACACGCGACGTGGGCGCGCTAGGTACATTCCACCACGGCGGCCTCCAACGTAGAACACGGGAGGATGCATTGCACGCGGGTTGGTTCGTGCAGTTGGCCTACGTAGAATCCACGAGCCTGGGATCGTAAAGGGGTAAGTATGCTACCCCTCATGAAATCTAGCCTATTCGCCTGCGGATTTCGTTCCCAATTCTTCCTCGCAGGGATGGCAGCCGTGTTGTTGGTGCCCACGTGGGCTTTGAGCTTCATTGCAGGAGTGCCGCTCGGTACGGGGTGGCCCCCGACCCTGTGGCACGCGCACGAAATGCTGTTCGGATTTATAGCGTGCGCCATGGCAGGTTTCATGCTGACGGCGGTGCCTAGCTGGACGGGACAGAAGGGTTTCGCCGGCCGTCCCCTGATGGTCTTGGCAGCCGTATGGGTTTTGGCGCGAATCCTGATCGCGACATCGCTCGCGTGGCCTCCGATTCTACCTGCGCTGGTCGATTTGACCTTTCTGCCGATGCTGGCGGTGTTCGTGATGATCCCGCTCTTGAGATCGCATAATCACAACACGCCCTTGTTGGCGGTGCTGGGCGCATTCTGGCTGACTGATGTCGTTTTTTACGTCGGGCTTTTGCGCCACGACGCCCCGCTCGCACTAAAAGCGTTAGTCGTCGGCATCGACATTACACTGCTACTGGTCACTGTGATTGGCGGGCGAATCGTGCCCGCGTTCACCACCTCCGCGCTGCGGGCGCAGGGTCTCGACGCGAACCTGCACTCACGGTCAGCTCTCACTCTGTTGTCGGTCCTGGCCATGGTGAGCGTGATCGTAGGCGACATCATTTGGCCCGATAGTCGCACTGCCGGGTGGATTGCGGGATCTGCGGCAGTGCTGCAGACCCTGCGTCTCGCACAATGGCGAACGGTGTTTACACTGCGTCAGCCCATTGTTTGGATCTTGCATCTCGCTTATGTCTGGCTGCCCGCGGGGCTGGGCCTCAAGGCCGCGGCGCTGCTGGGCGGCTACGCGATCGCGGCATTCTGGCTGCACGCGCTCACCCTCGGTACCTTGACCACCATGATCGTCGCAGTCATGACCCGGGCGTCACTTGGACATACCGGTAGACCGCTGCACGCGCATCCCCTGACGACGCTGGCGTACGCATTGTTGATCGGAGCCACCGTCATCCGCGTCTTTGGATTGTCGCTGCCCGCCATGAGTTATCCGATGGTGATCGCCGCAGCCGCGACGCTGTGGACAGCATCGTTCCTATTATTCATCGGCGTCTATAGTCCCATCCTCTGGGGACCACGAGCTGATGGCAAACCAGGGTAGGTAGTGCGGATGGACACCAACACTCGGTCGCTCAAGGGATCGCTGCTCACCATCTGGAAGCCCGAGGACAAGGCGTTCTGGCAAGCCCAAGGTAAGGCCATTGCGGAGCAGAATCTGTGGCTATCCATTCCCGCGTTGTTCCTCGCCTTCGCGATCTGGATGGTTTGGAGCGCCGTAGTCACACAACTGCCTGCGGTCGGTTTTAAATACAGCACCGACCAGCTTTTCTGGCTTGCCGCACTCCCAGCACTCACCGGCGCCACCCTGCGCATCTTCTACAGCTTCATGGTACCCATTGTTGGCGGGCGGCGCTGGACGGTGCTGTCGACGCTCTCGTTGCTGATTCCGGCTGTGGGCATTGGCCTGTCGGTGCAGAACACGGCAACGCCCTACTGGGTGATGCTGCTCATGGCAGCTCTCTGCGGCCTAGGCGGGGGTAATTTTAGTTCGAGTATGGCCAATATTAGCTTCTTCTTTCCGATGGAGCGCAAGGGCTCGGCCCTAGGGCTCAATGCCGGCCTCGGGAATTTGGGCGTGTCGTCGGTTCAATTCATGGTACCGCTGGTTATATCGGCAGGAATCTTTGGCTGGTTCGGTGGCGACCCGCAGACTGAGACGCTGGCTGGTGGAGCCACTAAGCAACTGTGGCTCCAAAACGCTGGTTTCGTATGGGTGTTGCCCATCGCGGTGTGCGCCTTGCTGTGCTTCTTGATGATGAACGACATCGCTGACGCCAAGGCCTCATTCGCCGAGCAAGCAGTAATCTTTAAGAATCGCCACACGTGGATCATGTGTTGGCTCTATCTGGGCACCTTCGGTTCTTTCATCGGTTTCTCGGCTGGGTTTCCGCTGCTCATCAAGAGCCAGTTCCCGCGCGTCAATCCACTGGAGTTTGCGTGGATGGGACCATTTCTCGGCGCCGTGATCCGGCCCGTAGGCGGCTGGCTCGCCGACAAGCTCGGCGGTGCCCGCGTAACTTTCTGGAATTTCTTGGTAATCGTGGCCGGCGTTCTCGGTGTATTGCATTTCCTGCCTGTCGGCGGACAGGGAAACCTGACCGGCTTCTTCGCGAGCTTTATGGTGCTCTTCGTCGCCACCGGAATCGGCAATGGATCTACCTTCCGCATGATTCCAGTGATCTTCATTAATGAGGCGAAGGACGCCGGGCGCGGCGCCGACGAGCAGACGATTCGCAAGAATGGTAACAAGCAGGCCGCGGCGGTGCTCGGTTTTAGCGCGGCGGTGGGCGCTTATGGCGGCTTCTTTATTCCGAGAAGCTATGGTACGTCCATCGCTCTGACAGGCACTCCCCACGCGGCGCTCTGGTTCTTCATCGTGTTCTACCTGACTTGCATCGTCATCACCTGGTGGTTCTACGCCCGGCGCGGTGCCAGCCGACCCTGCTGAGCTGCGTAACGCGAAGAGCATCTTATGAGCAACGTTTTGGATCGAGTCACATGAGCTATTTTCTCGACGGCCTGCAATTCTTCAAACGCAGCTCCGAGAGCTTTTCTGGCGGACACGGGGTCACCCGCAGCGACAACCGCGACTGCGGAAACGCCCAGTCTTGGGGTATCACTTCAGCCGTCGCCGCCTGCGGCGTGTCTGTCGCATTTTTTATGCGCTTTGTCTGGTCCTTAACCGGTGGTTCTACCTGCGTCGCAATGCGTACGTGAAGACCCCGTGACATTCCTTGACTGCCGCAGCGGAGAAGTACGATGAGTCATTTTCTCGACCGTCTCACCTATTTTGCTAGACCGAGGGAAGAGTTCGCGAACGGTCACGGTGTGGCAACCGGGGAAGACCGGACATGGGAGGACAGTTATCGCAACCGTTGGGCCCACGACAAGATCGTACGTTCCACTCACGGTGTGAACTGCACTGGCTCGTGCTCGTGGAAGATCTACGTCAAGGGCGGTATTGTCACTTGGGAAACGCAGCAGACCGATTATCCCCGCACGCGCTGGGACATGCCCAACCACGAGCCTCGCGGTTGTGCTCGCGGCGCCAGCTACAGCTGGTACCTCTATAGCGCGAACCGCGTGAAATATCCGATGGTACGCGGCCGTCTCCTCAAGAGTTGGCGAGAGGCTCGCCTCACGCGGGAACCGGTGAAGGCCTGGGCGTCGATTGTCGAAGACGATGCGAAGCGGAGCGACTACCAGCAGGTGCGGGGATTGGGCGGCTTTGTGCGCTCGAACTGGGAAGAGGTCAACGAAATCATTGCTGCAGCTAATGTCTACACAATAAAAAGGCATGGCCCCGACCGCATCATCGGCTTCTCGCCGATTCCGGCCATGTCGATGGTGAGCTATGCGGCAGGCTCGCGTTACCTCGGCTTGATTGGCGGCGTGTGCATGAGCTTCTACGACTGGTACTGCGACCTGCCACCGAGCAGCCCGCAGGTCTGGGGCGAGCAGACCGACGTGCCCGAATCGGCCGATTGGTTCAATTCGAGCTTCATTATCGCGTGGGGCTCCAACGTGCCGCAAACGCGAACGCCGGACGCGCACTTCTTCACCGAGAGCCGCTACAAGGGCACAAAGACCGTGGCGGTGACGCCCGATTACTCGGAGGTCGCCAAGCTCGCAGACATCTGGATGAATCCGAAGCAGGGCACCGACGCGGCCGTCGCGATGGCGATGGGTCACGTGATCCTGAAGGAGTTCTACTTTCCGGACGGGGGCAAGGAACGAAGCGCTTACTTCGATAACTATGTGCGCCACTACACCGACATGCCGATGTTGGTGCTTCTGAAGGAGCACAGATTGCCCAGCGGCGAACTTATCACGGTCCCTGATCGCTATGTGCGCGCATCTGACTTCGACGGCAACCTGGGGCAGGCCAACAACCCAGAATGGAAGACCGTCGCTTTCGACATAAGCGATAAGGTGGTGGTTCCCAACGGTGCCATCGGTTTCCGCTGGGGACCTGACGGTCGGGCGGATCAGGGTCAGTGGAATCTAGACGCGAAAGAAGCGTGCCATGGGAAAGAAGTGGAACTCAAGTTGTCGCTTCTGGAAGGCGACTATCCCGCGGCCGAGACGGCGAAGGTGGGCTTTCCGTATTTCGGTGGAATTGTCAGCGAGCATTTCCCGAACAACCAGCAAAACGATGTGCTGGTGCGTACCGTACCAGTCGCAACGCATCGCGCTCGGCGATGGCGGCGAGAAACGCGAAGCCTTGGTGGCCACGGTATTCGACCTTCAGGTGGCGAACTACGGTGTGGCGCGTGGCCTAAAGGGAGAGTTGGCCGCAAAGAACTTCGACGATGACACACCCTACACACCCGCCTGGCAGGAACGCATCACAGGCACTCCGCGCTCTCAGTTGATATTGGTAGCGAGCCAGTTTGCCGACAATGCCAATAAAACCCATGGCAAATCGATGATCATCATCGGCGCGGCGATGAATCACTGGTACCACAGCGACATGAATTACCGCGGCGTCATCAATATGTTGATGATGTGTGGTTGCATCGGCCAGAGCGGTGGTGGTTGGGCGCACTACGTGGGACAGGAGAAACTGCGGCCACAAACCGGCTGGACCGCGCTTGCTTTCGCGCTCGACTGGATACGCCCCCCGCGTCAGATGAACAGCACGAGCTTCTTCTATGCCCATACCGACCAGTGGCGCTACGAGAAGCTCGGAATGCAAGAAGTGCTATCGCCTTTGGCCGACAAGGCGGCATACGCCGGGAGCATGATCGACTACAACGTTCGTGCCGAGCGGATGGGCTGGCTACCGAGCGCCCCACAACTGCAGACCAATCCGCTGCAAATAGTACGTAATGCGGCGGCCGTTGGGATGGAGCCGAAGGATTACGTCGTCAAGGGCATGAAGGAGGGCTCAATACAATTGAGCTGCACGGATCCGGATCATCCGGACAACTGGCCACGCAACATGTTCGTGTGGCGCTCCAACATCCTGGGTTCGAGCGGTAAGGGCCACGAGTATTTCCTCAAGCATTTGCTCGGCACCAGCAACGGCGTGCAGGGCAAAGATTTGGGAGCGGAGGAAGCCAAGCCCACCGAAGTGGTTTGGCACAACAAGGCCCCCGAAGGCAAGCTTGACCTGCTGGTTACGCTCGACTTTCGCATGAGCACGACTTGTTTGTATTCCGACATCGTGCTGCCCACCGCAACCTGGTATGAAAAGAACGATCTCAACACCAGCGATATGCACCCGTTCATTCATCCGCTGTCCACCGCGGTCGATCCGGCCTGGCAATCACGCAGCGACTGGGATATCTATAAGGGTTTCGCCAAGAAGTTCAGTGAAGTCTGCGTCGGGCACCTGGGCGTCGAACGCGATCTCGTTCTGATGCCGCTGATGCATGACAGTCCGTCGGAGTTGGCGCAGCCGTTCGAGGTGAAGGACTGGAAGCGCGGCGAATGCGAATTGATTCCGGGTAAGACCGCACCCACCGTACAGGTGGTCGAGCGCGATTATCCAAACGTATTTAAGCGCTTCACCGCGCTGGGCCCGCTGATGGACAAAGCAGGTAACGGAGGCAAGGGAATCGGCTGGAACACGCAAACGGAAGTGAGACAACTGGGGGAGCTCAATGGATTGGTGACGGCTGAAGGTGTGACGTGCGGTATGCCAAAGATCGAGAGCGATATCGACGCCTGCGAAGTCATACTCCTTTTGGCGCCCGAGACCAACGGTCACGTGGCGGTGAAGGCATGGGAGGCTCTTAGTAAGCAGACCGGACGAGACCATACGCACCTGGCCGTCCATCGGGAGGACGAAAAGATCCGCTTTCGGGACATCCAGGCGCAGCCACGCAAGATCATCAGCTCGCCTACCTGGAGCGGCATCGAGAGCGAGGCGGTCTCGTACAACGCCGGCTATACCAATGTACACGAGCTGATTCCCTGGCGCACGCTCACCGGACGCCAGCAGTTCTACATGGATCACCCGTGGATGATAGCGTTCGGGGAGGGCTTCACCAGCTACCGTCCGCCGGTGGACCTGAAGGCCACCGCGGGCATGCTCGGTATCAAGCCCAACGGTAATACCGAGATCGCACTGAACTTCATCACACCGCACCAGAAGTGGGGCATCCACAGTACTTACACGGACAATTTGCTCATGCTCACTTTGAGCCGCGGCGGCCCCTGCGTGTGGCTAAGCGAAGACGATGCGAAGCGCGCAGGCATTGTCGACAACGACTGGATCGAGCTATTCAATCTCAACGGGGCCATCGCAGCGCGTGCGGTAGTGAGTCAACGCGTCAAGGTCGGCATGGTGATGATGTACCACGCGCAGGAAAAGACCGTGAATACGCCAGGCTCGGAGATCACCGGTGCGCGTGGCGGCATCCACAATTCGGTGACACGCATCGTTCTGAAGCCGACGCACATGATCGGTGGCTACGCGCAATTAAGCTACGGCTTTAACTACTACGGCACGATCGGCACCAATCGTGACGAGTTCGTTGTGGTGCGCAAAATGAACAAAGTGGACTGGCTGGATACACCCGTTGCCAATGAGCTGACCAAGCCGGTGCAAGCCGAGGGGGAGGTCGCATGAAGATCCGTTCACAAATCGGCATGGTACTGAACCTCGACAAATGCATCGGTTGCCACACCTGCTCCGTCACCTGCAAGAACGTCTGGACGAGCCGGCCGGGCATGGAATACGCCTGGTTCAACAACGTCGAGACCAAGCCCGGCATCGGCTACCCGAAGGAGTGGGAGAACCAGGACAGGTGGAATGGAGGTTGGGTGCGCAAGGCCAACGGCGCAATTGAGCCCCGGCAGGGCGCGAAGTGGAAGCTCTTGATGCGCATCTTCGCAAATCCCAATTTGCCCGAGATCGACGATTACTACGTGCCCTTTACCTTCGACTACGGTCATCTCCAGTCGGCGCCGGAGATGAAGGCCACACCGACGGCCCGCCCGCGCAGTCTGATTACCGGCAAGCAGATGGACAAGATCGTCTGGGGTCCGAACTGGGAAGAAATTCTCGGCGGCGAATTTGCCAAGCGCAGTAAGGACAGCAATTTCGACGATATTCAGAAGGATATCTACGGTCAGTTCGAAAACACCTTCATGATGTACCTGCCGCGGCTCTGCGAACACTGCCTGAATCCGGCATGCGTGGCCTCGTGTCCGTCGGGCTCAATCTACAAGCGCGAGGAAGACGGCATCGTATTGATTGATCAGGATAAATGTCGCGGTTGGCGTATGTGCGTTAGCGGTTGCCCGTACAAGAAGATCTACTATAACTGGAAGAGCGGCAAGGCGGAGAAGTGCACCTTCTGCTATCCGCGCATCGAAGCCGGCCAACCGACCGTATGCAGCGAAACCTGCGTCGGCCGAATCCGCTACCTCGGCGTATTGCTTTACGATGCAGACCGTATTCAGGAAGCGGCGAGCGTCGAGCACGACCGGGACCTCTACCAGGCCCAACTCGACATCTTCTTAGACCCGCACGATCCGAAAGTCATTGCGCAAGCGCGCGTCGACGGCGTTCCCGATAACTGGCTGGAAGCCGCGCGCAATAGCCCGGTATACAAGATGGCGGTGCAGTGGAAAGTTGCGCTGCCGCTGCATCCCGAATACCGCACGCTGCCAATGGTTTGGTATGTGCCCCCTCTGTCACCGATCAGCGCAGCTGCCAACGCGGGCCATGTGGGAATCAACGGCGAGATCCCCGACGTGAATCAGCTGCGCATTCCCGTCAAGTACCTCGCCAATTTGCTAACGGCGGGCGACACCGTGCCAGTGGTCCGAGCGCTGGAGCGCATGCTGGCGATGCGAGCCTACCAGCGGGAAAAACATGTCGACCAGCGTATCAATGTGGCTGCGCTGAAGCAGGTCGGTATCAGTCAGGCCGAGGTGGAAGAGATGTACCACGTGATGGCGATCGCCAATTACGAGGATCGCTTCGTAATCCCGACGACGCATCGCGAATATGCCGAGAATACCTTCAACGTTCGGGGCGGCTGCGGTTTCAGTTTCGGCAACGGTTGCTCGGAAGGAACTACTCAGACGAGCCTGTTTGGAAGCGAGAAGCGACGCACCATTCCCATCAAGGCGGAGATCTGAGATGTTCGGTCCAACTCCTACGCGCTCACTCAGCAGAAGTCTGCGCGTGCTGGCGGCATTGCTCGCCTATCCGGACGTGCAATTGTGGAAGCATATTCCGGAGATGCGTACGGTACTCGCCGATGAAGACGTCGTCCCGCTGGCGCGTCGTGTCGAACTCGATGCGTTAATGGAGACCTTGCAACGGGCCGAGCCGCTGGAGACGGAAGCCGCCTATGTTGAATTGTTTGACCGCGGTCGTGCCACCTCGCTGCACCTATTCGAGCACGTTCATGGCGACTCACGTGATCGTGGCCCGGCAATGATTGACCTATGCCAGACCTACCAAGCGGCCGGCCTCATTCTTGCTCCTTCGGAACTCCCCGACTACTTGCCAGTGATCCTCGAATTCGCGTCCACGCAGCCACCGCGCGAGGCACGCGCCTTCCTCGGCGAGATCGTTCATATCCTGAACGCCATTTTTGGCGCGCTGTGCAAGCGGGAGAGCGCCTATGCCAGCGTGGTCGGCGCCTTGATTGGGCTTGCCGGCGAAAAGGCGCATGCCGTGGAGCCACCCGCCGACGATCCGTTGGACGAGAGCTGGGCCGAACCACCCGTGTTCGATGGCAGTTCTTGCAAGGGACAAGCCAAACCGGGCCAAGTGCACCCGATTCACTTTGTTCGATTCACCCGCACGGCGGATGACGCCGAGCCACGATCAGGAGCGGCCGAATGAACCCCATACTTTCCTATCTTCATCACTTCTTCTTCAACGTTTATCCGTACATCTGCATGGCAGTATTTTTCATGGGGAGCCTTGCGCGCTTCGACCGCGACCAATACACATGGAAAAGCGACTCGTCGCAGATGCTGCGCACTGGCACGTTGCGCTGGGGCAGCAATCTTTTTCACGTCGGCATCCTGTTTTTGTTCTTTGGACACTTGGTTGGCTTGCTGACGCCACATTGGTTCTATGAGGGTTTCATAAGTGCGCCCGCCAAGCAACGTCTGGCGATCTATTCCGGTGGTATTGCCGGGCTGGTGTGCTTCGTTGGCTTGAGCCTTTTGCTGTATCGTCGCATCTTCGATCCTCGTATCCGTCTGACCAGCCATCGGACCGACATTGCGATCCTGATAATCCTCTGGGTGCAACTCGTTCTCGGCCTGATCACGCTGCCGTTCTCGTACGAACATGCCAACGCTAGCGCGATGCTCATTCTCGCTGACTGGGCGCAGCACATCGTTACCTTTCGTCCCAATGCCGAAGCGCTGGTCGTCCTGGATTGGCCCTACATGATTCACCTAATTTTGGGGATGACGATCTTCCTCCTGTTTCCATTCAGTCGGCTGGTGCATGCATGGAGCGGTTTCGCGACCGTCACTTACTTGTTCCGCCCCTATCAGGTGGTTCGCGCCCGACGACTCAACGTGCCTGCCGGCAATAACCTCCCGCGAGAAAGTGGCTCGGGAGCTTTGCGATGACGGCTGCAACGGATATCACCCCTGAGGTGGCGAGAATCAATGGAGTGGCGTTGCATGCGCCCAACGCCGTGCTGGAGCCCGACGAATTGCGCCGGCGTGCGTGCACGGAGCTGCTGCGCCAGGCCGCGCAGCGTTCCCGACTTCTGGCGACGGACGACGCGCCGTCGGCGGATGGCGTGGTCAGTGAAGCCGCCACCAGCGCGATCGAATCGCTGCTCGATCAGATGGTGCGCATTCCTGAGCCGTCGGAAGACGCCTGCCGGCGGCACTATATTGCGCACGAAGCCACATATCGAACCGGTGAGCGAGTGCTGGCAAGACACATTCTTTTCGCCGTGACGCCGGGCACGGATGTAGTGTTACTGCGCAAGCGTGCCGAAACAACGCTGTTGGACGTGCGCTGTCATGACGGAAAAACCGATGATCGTTTTGCCAATGCCGCTCGTGCTTCGTCCAATTGCCCTAGTGGCGCGCACGGTGGCGATCTCGGCTGGCTGACCGCCAGCGACTGCGCTCCAGAATTTGCGCGGGAACTATTCGGACACGTTGAGGTAGGCGTCCTTCCGAGACTCGTGCACAGCCGCTTCGGTCTTCATGTGGTTGAAGTGCTCGCGCGAGATCCCGGTAAGACAGCGTCCTTCGATGCGATCCGAGGCGCCGTGACCACGTCGCTGCGCCAGATCGCCTTCGTTACGGCACTACGTCAATATCTTCAATTGCTTGCCGGTGAAGCGGAGTTGAAAGGAGTCAGCCTCGACGCCGCCGTCACACCGCTTGTGCAGTAGCGGCCTTGGTGCAGCTATTCCCACGGAGCATTTCTTGCTTTGAGACTTCCATGACTAATATGCGTATCGCTAGTTTCGAGGACCTCCTGCGCGCGGCTCGACAACAGCCCGAACCGCAACGCCTGCTGTTGGTTTTTATGGGTTCGGAGTTACCTGAAGACAGCACTCCTGAGCAGCGTCAGCGTTTCGTCGCGGGCACCGGCGGCGCGCTGGTCCCCATCATGTGCGCGGACAAGACGCCGGACGAACTCACGACCTTTGCGGCACTCGCCGAAGAAGCCTGCTCGGCCGGACCCAACTGGGCGATGGTCTTCGTGGCTGCCATTGCGGGCCAAGGCGGGCGCGTACTTACTCATGACGATGCCGAAGCGCCTCTGCAACGAATGGTGGAGGCTATCAAGGTCGGCTCGCTTGGGTCGTTCATCCCATTCGACCGCGACGGCCAACCCGTGCAATTTGAGTGAGCTACAGGGCTTGAGTACTTGATCGAGCACGCGGACCTTCAGATTCATACTTTTACGCGAGAAGCGCTCTATAAGCTCGTCTGGTCGGAGCCGACTCGAACTCTGTCAAAGAGATTTGGCATCTCGGATGTCGGTCTCGCCAAGGCTTGCCGACACCCAAACATCCCTACTCCCGAGCGAGGATACAGAAGACCACATCCGGAAACACCCCGTTCAGTGCTTGCAGCATAGCGACACCGCCCACTTGCTGCGCTGGAAAGAGCTTAAGCACGTCAAATCCTGCATTACGCGCCGCTATCAATTCCGTCGGCGTCATGACCCCCGGAAGCAGCGGGAAGCGCGCACCGCGGGATGCCGCTGCAAGTTCCGGTGTCAATCCGGGCGTCACCCCGAACCGAGCCCACTCGATTGGCGGCTGCGAAATCGACCGGGCGAGTCGACGTGCCTACGCCGACGACGGCGTCTGGCACCGCGTGACGCATCGGTTCGATGGCAGCTAGCGCGACGGGGGTACGCAGCGCAATCTCCAGTACATGCAGGCCGCCCGTAGTCAATGCCAAGGCCAGTGGCACCGCATGTTCGAGTTCGGTGATAGTCAATACCGGTATCACCGGCGCGAGGCCTACAATTTCACGTATGTTCACTTGAGCCTCGTCGATCAAGTAAACCGAAGTGCCGCGCCGCTTCCATAGTCACGCAATGCACAATCAAATTTCCTGGTAGCCGAAGTACACGTCGAGACCAGTGAATTGCAACCACCCATCAATTTCACGTGCGGATTTCAAGCCATGCCCCTCGGCACTTTGCCAGCTGCCGCGCAACCTCCATTCGGCTTGTTCATTGCTTAGGTTAAACATCAACAGCATCTTCTGATGTTCAAACGTCCTAAGGAAGGCAAAGCATGGCGGCGGGACCTCCAACACTTCCATCGCACCATATATCAAAGACCGGTGGCGCTTCCGCCAAGCAATGAATTTGCGATAGGCGTTGAGCACTGAGTCTGGGTTCGAGTCCTGCAAACTTGCGGCCATCTCAAAATGGGCATTCCCAATCGGCAGCCACGAGCTACCCGAGCCAAACCCAGCATTAGGCATGGTATCCGTCCACGGCATCGGGGTTCGACAGCTATCTCGCCCTTTGTAGTCCGGATAAAACGTCAGGCCCCAGGGGTCTCTGATTGCTTCATAAGGTAAATCCACATCTGTGAGTCCGAGTTCTTCTCCCTGATAAATGCACGCGCAACCCCTCATGCTGAGCAACAACGCCATCAGCAATTTCGCAAGCTGTTTAGGGTCCCCGTCTTCACCGCCAACTGCACCCCACCGCGATACTTGCCGCGCTATGTCTTGACTTCCAAACGCATTGAAAGTCCAGGCTTCACCCATGACTTTCGAAAGCCGTAACATTATTTGCGTCGCTCGTGCAGCGGTGAGTTCCGACAGAATGAGATCCTGGATAAAGGCGGCGTGCACGTGCTTCGGCTGTGCGTATTTGGCACCGACGACCGCGCCATCCACATCGCCAATCTCGGCGAACAAAAACCGGGGCGGATCGTAACTGTCCGCCAGATCGCGAAAGGCTCTGAGGATGGGCAATACCCCAGGCGTATCACGATCGAAAAGATGTACCTGTTTGAGAAACGGATTGCCGCCGCCGCCATCTATATACGGCGGGGGCTCGTTTTTTGGAATCGGGGGGTTGTCGCGCAGGTCCTCATCGGGGGACAAAGCCGTAATCGCATCCAAACGAAAACCGTCGACACCCTTGTCGTACCAGTACTTCATCACACTAAGCAGCGCGGCCAATACCTCACAGTTCCGTACATTCAGAGCCGGTTGACACGAAAGGAAGGAATGGAAGTAGTACTGTCCCCGACGGGGTTCCCATGTCCAGGCGGAGCCCCCAAAAATGGATAGCCAGTTGTTGGGGGGTGACCCGTCCGGTTTAGCATCCGCCCATATGTACCAATCGTGCTTGGCGTTGACGGCCGAGGCACGGCTCTCCTTGAACCAAGGATGGTCGTTCGATGTATGGCAGGGGACCATGTCAAAAATGATCTTCAAACCGAGCCCGTGCGCTAAATCGATCAAACGCGTAGCGTCTTGCGCGGAGCCGAATATCGGATCCACTGCATAATAGTCAGAAATATCGTATCCAAAGTCGCGCATCGGCGTTTTGAAAAACGGGCACACCCAAACGGCGTCGACTCCGAGTGAGGCAATGTAGGGCAGCTTTTCAATTATCCCGGGCAGATCTCCGTACCCATCGCCGTTGGAGTCCTTAAAACTTAGGGGATAGATTTCGTAGACAACGGCGCCCTTCCACCAATCCTGGGGCTGCGACGTTGTGCCAGTCGACGTCGTCATGGAGTGGCTCACCTGCACACCGAGTAGCTTGCGTCATCATACACATCTCCAGAGATTCGCCACTAAGATCCCCCAACGTCGAAGGTTGTCTGCAATATCGCCTAGCGCCTTAGTCCGGGCGCGTTATCGATAGATTTTTTGAATACCCACAGTACTACGCACAAGAGAATGATCGGCGCCAAAAGAAAGTAAAACGCCTCCGCACCGCGTGCTTGGAACAGGCTACCGGTAACTAAAGCGCCAGTTGTCCCACCAATCGACGAGAACACGATGATGAGACCCGACATGGCCGATTGATGTTCGGTGGGCAGCGATGAGAGGACAGCCGAATTGATCGCCGGATTGATCGGTCCCATAAATAGTCCCGCCGCGGGGAATAAAAACGCGATCGCGGGCACGTCCGACAGAGTGTGGATGCTGCTCGCCAGACTGTGAGCAGCCAATGGCAATGCCGCCAATATCACACACGCAACCCCTGTCAGGCACAGCAAAAGGACCGAGAACCAAGTAAACCGCCTCAGCACAATGCCACCCAACAAGCCGCCAGCGGCCAGGCAGAGGCTAAAGCCGCCGGCGACCTCAATACTTATCGACGTTGGGAGATGCAAGATTTCGGAATTAAAGGTCGGCAGCCACGCTCCGATCCCCTGTTCCAGGAGCACGTAAAGAAAATCCGAAACCGCATACGCCAAAATCAGCGGTTTCAGCGCCAGCTTACCAACATACAAGAGCTCGTTGATTGGGTTGGCTTTGGAAGCGTGAACCGGTTGCTGTTCCGGTAGGGGATTTAGTGAAAATACAACAAGCGAGAAAGCCAAAAGCATGGCAAACACCCAGTACGTATCGAGCCACCCTCTTGCACCCGCGCCGGCTTCCGAGAAGCTACCAAACAGCCAGTAGCCACTCAATATTCCGACCATGAAGAGTCCTTCCACGATGCTCATCAGACTGGCATGCGTCTTTTTACCGGTGGTCATCGTTCCTATCGCCGTGTACACCGTTACTTTCGCTGCGGCGAAGCACAAACCAATGATGACGAGGTGAAGTTTGGAAACCCAAAATTGCCCAAACAGCGGCATGAGAACGCATGCGATGACCGAAAGCCCCAGTGCAGTCATCATCGCTCGCCTTAGACCCAACGTCGGCAAAAGCGCGCCTATCATCAACGAACTAAAAGCCATCGGCATATCGACGAACGGTTGGAGCGCTCCTGCTTGTTGCTTGGTGATGCCGAGAGTCCTTATCGACTGCAGGACTATTACGCCCACGCTGTTGATGAGAGATGCGAAAACCATGAACGCGGCGACGAGGGAAAGAAAGTTCAGAATATAGCGCCGGCCATGCCGAATCTTTTCAGGAGGTGCGGGAGTACTGACAGAGTGTCCAACGAAGGTCGCTCGCGCGGACACATCCTCCCGAGTCATCTCGGTTGGAGTTCGTGGAGTCAGCACAACGCACTCAAATATCGTCACGGGAATATTGAAACGCTTTCAGCGCCATCCGGCATTATTGGGTAGCGAACGGCCGGCTCTCAAAATGCGTAGTTCGCCCCTATGCCCACTGTAAACGGACGAAATGTGCTGTTCTGGATTCGGTAAGTCGACGAGACGGGAAAGTACGACAATGTTCCAATCAGCGGGCGACTGTTGAAGACATTGTTCGCGAACAGCGACATGTCCAGTTTGCCCATCGTATAACCGACCCGCGCGTTGAGGAGATGAGTGGCCGGATCCGGCCGATCCAGGGGTACATAATTCGCTCCTCCGACAATTCCATTCTCGAACGGACCGGGGTTTTGGCTGTGGTACTGTTCCTCAAGACGAAGACGAACCGTGTCGCTGTTCGGCAGGGGAACTTTGTACTCTGCCGAGACATCTACATTCCACGGCGCAACGACCTGAGGCAAAAACCCAACCTTGTCACCCTCTTGGACCGTTGTCACGCCACCGCTAACAACAGTTTCAGTGAAGTACGCATTCGTAAAGGCAACCTTCGCATCTATTCGCAGTTGCTCTGTGATCAGTGCTCGGATGCTCATGTCGAAGCCGTTACTTGCCGCGTGACCCGTATTGCCCACATAGCTTATTCCGCATGGAGATGCGATGACGAGCTGCTGAATATTGGACCAGAGGGCATGATAAACGCTGGAATCAATTTCCACGCGGTTGTCAAAAAGCTTGTCCTTTGCGCCGATTTCATAGCTCCAAACCCAATCCGGGTTGTATCCGGCCGGGTTGAAGCCGGAGCCGGTGCAGCCGACCGGGAGCGGCGAATTCCCACCACCGATGCGGTAACCCTTACTGGCCGATGCATAGACCAGATTGTCGGCATTGGCCTGGAAGGACAGCGCCACGCGAGGGGTGGTCGGGTTCGCGGTGGGATTGGCACTCAAGGGGGCTGAGCCCGCCAAACTGGCGTTGAAATGGGTGTCGATGTGCGCGATGCGGTACCCGAGCGTCGCGATCCACTGCTTGCTCAAATGAACATCGCCCTGGGCAAATGCTGCGATCTGTACATCCTTGTAGTGCTGATCTACAACAAAGCCGCCGGGGTTACCGGCAGTCGGGGTGGTGTTCTGATAGTCCTCTTGACGACGATTATCGTAGAAAATGCCCCCCAGCCAGGTCACGAAGGCATCCGGGTGATTGGAAGCTAGTCGCAGTTCTTCCGTATAGGCCTGATTCCTCTGGCCCGTCACCGTCGGCGCCGAGTCGGCCGTTGATGTCGGTACATCGGGCCCAAGGGGACTTCCATAACCAGAGCCTCCAAAGCACACGAAGCAGTCACCAAAATCATTCGTAACCGTGACGTCACGATGCAAATATGAAGACACAAAGGTCAAGTCGGCGAAGGATAGCTGGGCCTCGACTTTGAGTGTGGGCAGGGTCCAGCGGTCGATCGAGTGTTCCGGTAGGAACGAGGCATCATTGTACTGACCTGCCGACGTATCAGAATAAGCAGGGTAAAATCGCCCGCTATCATCCTTATCGACGGATTGATAATAGATGGCTGGCGTGATCCTAACGTCATCGATTTTGTACGCCAATGCCAGCCGAAATACTTCCTCGTAGTTCCTGTTAATGTTCGGCGCCACGACAGCGTTGTCCGGCGACGGGCCGGGCAAGGGACTGACGAGATTCACATAGCCTCCATCGCGCCGGTACCAAGCGCTAGCGCGAAAACCGAGGGTATCTTGCTCAATCGGCCCGCCGCCGGACCCACCATATTCATAACTCGTCGAGCCATAGCGAGTGTCACTCAACTCGCCTTCGAGATTCCCACTGTAGCTCTGTAGACTGGGATCGTTGGTAATGAAGCGCACCGCGCCTGCTTCCGAGCTCGCGCCGAATAGGGTTCCCTGCGGGCCTCGTTCCACCTCCACACGGTTCAGATCGGCTGTGAGTGGCAAAGGACCGCCGATATTGCCAAAGCTCGAGAGCCGTCCAATGAGCGGTGAATCATCTAGATACATGCCGACCGTTGCCGGGCCGGTATTGGCATTGATGCCACGAATGTTGACGGTAGTGATCGTAGATGGGGCTACCGGCGTGACGAATTGCAGACCCGGGATCGCCGCAGCAACGCCGGCGATATTCTTGATACCGGCGGCGGTCAAATCAGCCTGGGTGAGGGTACTGACGCTGATCGGCACTTTCTGGATGTCTTCCTGGCGTCGCGTTGCAGTCACCACGATCTCGGTCAGCTGTCCCTGATCTGAGGCAGTATCGGCAAAGACGGGCGCCGTACATGAGACCAGTGTGGTCAGGCAGATCATGCGATACCGATGAATTCTCGTATCAAGCTTCATAGCGATCCCCTTCTCCCACTAATCACGGTGTTTGGGCGCCGATCGGCCTTATTGTCGACAATCCTACATTGATACAGATGGGTATGTCCAGAACTGCTGGATCGGCCGCTCTCCGACATCAAGTCGCCGATGGGGTCAACAGCTGTTGGTGCTTTCTTCCGCAAGGAGGCTCCGATAGGCTCTGCGCCTGAATGGCGCCAGAGGGGCCCGTCGGTTATGCAGAACGAGGCACCGCAGCAACCGCTGCAGCGCGCTTTTCGAGTGCATTCAAGAGGAGCAAGCTTCCAGCGAGTAAGCCGATGGGGACCAAAGACCAGTAGAACGCCATGGTGCCTCCATACGCCTGGAAAATACTGCCGGTGATGAACGATCCCACGGTTGCCCCGAGAGCTGAGGAGAGCATGATTAGCCCCGCCATTGCTCCTTGTTGACGAGGCGGTAGTCCGCTGAGGACACGCGAGTTCATGACGGGATAGATGGGCGCGGTGACCATACCGATTAACGGAAACACAAACGCAGCGAGTGGGGCGGAACGCCAACTAGTCACCGGCGGCATGCCCCCACGTTCGGCCAACGGCAAGGTCACCAGCACCAGGACAGCTGATAAAGCCAGACAAGCGAGAAGCACGGTGAGCCAGGAGGCGAACCGAAGGGCAACGCCGCCCAATACCCTACCAATTACTGCGGAGGCTGCCATGATGCTCGCCAACTGGATGCTTAGGGCAACCGGTACATGGAGCACCTCGTTATTGAACGTCGGAAGCCACTTGTTGATGCCTTCGGCGAGCAAATCATAAGTGAACACACATGCGACAAATGCACCCGCCACGGCCGTGGTGGCAAGCTTGAACATCGCGGTCAGATCACTGAGCAACGGCTGCGGTTGCACATCTTTGACTTCTGACTCGTCAAGCGGCGCCCACCACAGAGCTAGCATCGCCAGGACAGAGACGCCCGCCATAACGTAGTAGACCACGAGCCAATCGGTAGATCCCCGTCCATTGTCCGAGTAGGCGCTAAATATGAAGTAGCCGGCAAACGTACCGGCGGCATACATGGCCTCCAAATAGCTCATGAAAGTCGCGTGAGCTCTGATGTTGTGGGCGAGCAAACCAATCGCCGAGAATATGGAGCTCTTCATCAACGCGAACGCCACACCTGTCACCAAGAACAGCATCTCAATCATCGCAAAACTGTTTCCGACGGGCACAAGCAGGCAAATAAGAGCCACCATCGCCAGCGCTATCAACATGGACCGCTTGTAGCCAATGCGTGCCACGTAGGCAGCCAACAGGAGAGCCGCCACAGCGACACTCATGTCTCGGAACCCGCCAAGGAGCCCCGCAACGCTCGCGGCCACCCGGTAGTGTTTTTGAACTTGCAGGATCAAGATGCCGTCGCTGCTCATCATAATTGCGAAGAAAAGGAAGTTGAGGTACAGCGATGTCTTGATTCGCCAATTCTGCATACCGCTCCTTTTGAATCGAATTTGTGCGTTCGGCTGGATGGTATTGTAGTATTGTTGATATGTCGACAATCGAGAAACAGTGGGAACATGCACACCACATTGTCGCGCTCGGGGAGCCGCTGATCGAGCTGCAACCGGATGGCATGGATGGCTTTGGCGTCTCGATCGGCGGTGACGTGGCAAACGTCATGCTCTGTTTGTCGCGCATCCTCGATATTAGGAAATTCGATCTGGCACTCATCACTTCGTTAGGGACCAGCCTGTATTCGGAATGGCTTAGGCACCGACTAACGACGGCGGGACTAAGACTTGCCGAGGCGATAATAACCGGTGAACCCGGGATTTACGGTATCTCGCCGGACCCGTTACGTCAGCCTGCATCCTCGTACTGGCGCGAACACTCAAGCGCCCGAACTCTGTTTAGTGCAATCACGGGTCCACGGCTGGTCGAACTTGTTCCGCAGGTGGATATCGTCATCGTAACCGGAGTTACGCTGGCGCTATGCTCGGCGGACAGTTACGAACAACTCTGTCAGTGGATCGAGCAATGCAAGCCGAAGTGTCGAGTGATATTTGATACAAATTTTCGGCCGGCGATGTGGCCCCAAGCAGACGAAGCGCGGCGCAGATCGCGCAGGATGGAACTGCTTGCCTCGGTCGTGGCCACCAGCGCGGAAGACGAAAGGCTCTTGTGGAATGCCCAAGACATCGCTAGCGCGTTGGAGCGAAGCCGGTGCAGCGGTCGTGAGGTCATTCTCAGAGCCGGTAGAGACGGGTGTTGGATAGGTGGGTCTGACGACTGGGAACACATTCCGGCGCGGCCCTCCCCTGCCGTGAGTGCCGTTGGCGCGGGAGACGGCCATCTGGCCGGATACATCGCGGCCCGCCTTTCTGGTCGCTCCCGCCTGAGCGCTGCGCGATACGCCAACCGGGTCGCCAGTGTGATCATTCGCCAACCGGGCTCCGCTCCCGATCCTCGTACCGCGATGCCGGAGCTTGACGCCTCTTGACACCTCTACAGCTCTCGCAGGTGGGGGGCACATTGCTCGAGTGTCCTATTTGGGATGCCGAGCAAAGGCGCATCCTATATCTGGATTACTTGGATCCGCATGTGTTTGCGATGGATGTGGCGAGTGGCGCGACCATTAAGAAGCGACTACCGCTTCGACCGCCTCTCGGCGGTCTCTGCCTTCGCCGCCATGGTGGATATCTCGTATTCAATTCGGATGGCGCCCACCACCTGAATTCCGTGCTCGAGATAACCGCACTGGCGCTCCCTCCTCACGAGGATTTCTCTTTCGCGCCTCCCAATGATGTCAGAGTTGCCCCCGACGGACAGGTGCTCGTCGCGACCGCGGACCGTCTGGAGGCCGAACCGTCAGGCAGTCTCTTCGCCTTCGAGAACGGCCATGGTTGGCGCCGACTTTGTGGAGACGTCACGGTCGGAAACGGCCCAGCCATATCGCCCGATGGACAAACTTTGTATCTGGCTGATAGTCCGAACGGTGTCATCTATGCCTACCGCCTTGAACTCAACCCGTTATTGCTACTGGACAAGCGCGTTTTTGCAACCGTTTCTGAAGCCGAAGGCTATCCAGACGGCTTAACCGTGGATGCCGAGGGGTGCATCTGGAACGCGCGTTGGAGCGGCTCAGCAATAGTGCGCTATTCGAGCGCTGGGAAGGTATTGGATCGCATCGTCATGCCAGCCCGATATATCACCAGTTGCGCCTTCGGCAACAACGATTTGGCTACGTTGTACGTCACTACCGCAAGCTGCTCGGTCGCGGGGAGCAACCCGTCTAGCGATGCAGGCGGACACTTGTTCCAAGTGAGCGTACCGGTTCCAGGCACTATTTTGCCGGACGCGCAGGTTTAACTCCTGGCTTCGATGCCATATCGAGCCTGCTTGCGGCGGCCTTCGCAATACTTTCAAAATCGATGCCCGTGTTGTCGGAGAGGATATGCTCAGAAAGCGTCTCCTCGATTGCCTTCCATTTATGGGTTGCAAACGCGTTCAATACTCGACGATGCTCATCAACGATCTTGCGTAACGGCTTGGTTAAAGCGCCCAATCCAAACATGATGATCAACTGTGGCTTTAACATCTGCCAGAAAGTAAGCAGCACCGGATTCTCAGCAGCGCTTACGATCGCCTGGTGAAAGTCCGCGTCCAGAGTTGCAATGGCCAATCGGTCATCCTTGCGCGCTGCTGCCTTCATATCCTCAATAATATGCTCAAATGCCAGCAGCAACGCACTGTTGTCTTTAGCGGCCGAGAGTTTCCGAAGCGATAATTTTTCCAGTTCGAATCGAACTTCATTGATCTGTTGCACTCGCTCTGCTGTCATCGGTGCCAATCGCACACCCTGGTAGGCAATGCTTTGTACGACCCCCTGAACCACGAGAGTACGAAACGCCTCTCGGATAGGCGCGCGAGAAATGCCAAGCTCGCGCGCGAGATCTACCTCATTAATACGATCTCCGGGGAGTATCTTTCCCATCGCCGCCTGCGCAACCACCACATCGATAACCAGATCCACATAGGTTCGTGGCTGCAGACGACCTATCCCTGCCGTTTTAGCGGAGTCTTGTAATGCGCGGGACGCCATAAACGTTATTGCCTTAAGAGAACAATCAGGATTTATAATTCGATGAAGCTACTGGCCTCGCGGTGAAAATGCAAACTTGCGCGTCTTGCGTGCACGTAATCCGGTGCTAACTATAGATGGGTCCATCGTCCTCACCTCTTCCCACCAGCATTCGTAGATCGCGGATGAGACATGACGCCCCAGCCGCACGTAGCTCAGTTGGCGTAAAGGGACTCGTGGGCGGCCTATATCCGATCACGTTCATGCCCGCGGTACGCGCTGCCGATATTCCTGCGGGCGAATCCTCGATTGCTACACAATCCCGAGGTGCAGCGTTGCTGAGGGTTGCAGCAAGAATATATACGTCCGGGGCGGGTTTTGGGGCGGCAACCCCGTCCCTCGTTGCGATACGCCTACCAAAGTAGTTCCGCAAATTAGCTTTTTCCAACATCTTTTCCACGTCTCGAAAAGCTGAGTTTGACGCGACGCTTAGCACGGTCCCAGCTTCTGCGAGTGCCGTTACTACGTCATTCGCCCAAGGCATCGGTTTAGCTAACCCTGCAACGAACTCGTACGTAGCGCTTTGCATTTGCGCTTCAAAATCTAAAGGAAAGAGAAAGCCGGTTTCATCATTCAGCCGTCGCAAAACTGACGCATTGTCGATGCCGGTGAATCGCTGATGCAGCTCTCCTAAGGAAATGTTGACACCCAGAGGCTCTAAGACGGATTGCAGTGCCGAAGCATTTATCTTTTCGCTATCGATCAATGTCCCGTCGCAGTCAAAGATTACCGCCCCGGAACGCCAACCCAGCAAGCTAGTGTCATCGAGTTTCAACACAAAAAACCATAAGGGCGCTTTGAGTTCGTCCTATAAGCACGCGGTCGCCCCGCCATCGACCACTAGCACCTGGCCAGTAATGTACCGGGCATCGTCCGAGCACAGGAACGCCACGGGACCGGCGATATCGGCGGGAGAAGCCGGCCGGCCCGCTGGTAACCGACCGTGCTTGATATAGACTTCTTTGAACCAATCGGTCTCATATTCGGAGCTCCCATCAGGTAGCTTTGACATGCGCGTGTCCACAAACCCAGGCGCTACGGCGTTGACCGTGATGCCGCGACCCGACAACTCAATTGCCATCGATTGAGTCAAGCTGATGAGAGCTGCCTTAGATGCATTATACGCGGTTGAATTCGGCGTGCCCCTGAGGCCATTGACAGAGGAAATGTTGACGATTCGAGCGTGTAAGCTTTGCGAGAGCGCCGGCAAAAACGCCTGTATGCAGGCAACTGCGCCAAAAAGATTCGTCTGCAATACATGTTGAAAGGTCGAGGATGTCAGATCCTCTATCGCAGTCCAATCAAGAATTGCGGCATTGTTGACGAGGATGTCTGTGCCCTTAAACTGATCCTGCACTTGTTCGTTGAGCAACCGAGCACCATTCTGGTCACTGATGTCGGCGCATCGAACGGCGACCCGCTCGTTACCAAATTCGCACAGGTTCGCCTGCGCTGCCGCGAGAGCGGGCCGGTCTAAATCTGCGATCGTCACTGAAGCCCCCTGCTCCAGCAATCGCCGTGCGATTGCGAGCCCGATGCCCCGCGCACCTCCCGTAACGACCGCGGATCGTCCGCTCAAAGCTCCCATTCGCGCCGCCCCCTTCACCAAATTACAACTATAAACCCAGATTCCTCATTTCGGTGCTTCAACCAATCGGCGGCTTGGCCGTGATTCGGAGGTACCCTCGATAACCGGCTCAGGTACTTACCAAATACCGCTCGATGACATCCTGATTTGGCTCGACGCCAAGGCCGGGCTCATGAGGAACTGCAACGTACCCATCTTCCACGCGAATTGGGTTGCGCGCGAGGGAGCGGGCGATCTCTCCCGGCTCAACGCCATATTCAAGGATCAGGGCGTTAGGGATCGACGCTAGCAGGTGTAATGCCGCGGCGACGTTGATATCAGTGGTAAAGCAATGATTAGCGACTTTGATGCCATTGCGCGCGGCAATCGCGGCGATCTTCATCGATTGAGTGAAGCCGCAACGTGTCAGATCGATTTGCGCGATGTTGATGCGGCCTCGCTCGATGAGCGTTTCAAAGCCTGCCACCGTGCATTCTTGCTCACCTGCGGCGATGTGTTGTACAGCTGTCGTCGACAGCGCCGCGTAACCCACATAATCGTCGGGGTGTAGCGGCTCTTCAATCCAGGCTAACGAGTATGGTTCGTAAGCGCGGCATCGTTGAATGGCGGTTTTGGCGTCCCATACATGCCCCACATCGAGCATGAAATCCACGCTCGAACCGGTGACTGCCTTGATAGCTTCGATATATCGCAGATCAAGAGCGAGGTCCGAGCGCCCGAAAGGCTCCCACCCGAACTTTATCCCTGTAAACCCGGCATCGATTGCTTGCTTGGCTCTCACAACGGTAGCTTCTGTCGTCATTTGAAACATATTTGACGAATAGGCGCGCAGTTTCGATGGACGGCCGCCTAGTAGGGCCCAAATAGGCTGCTTAAGTGCCTTACCTTTGAGATCCCACAAGGCGAGATCAACGCCAGCCATCGCTTGGATGACGGCGCCGGCGCGGCCATAGTAGCTCGTCGCCTCATACATTTTTTTCCACAGGTATTCTGTCTGCATTGGGTCCTCACCCAGCAGTATGTGTCGCAAACCCTTTACTTGGGTGTGAGATACGGGCGCCTCAATAATCGCTTTCGCCACCGCCGGACAGCCGTCCACCTCGCCCCATCCTACAAGCCCGGAGTCCGTACTTATTTTGATAATCAGGGCGTCTTGTGAACTATCGGTGCGCGTCTCATCGACAATCGGCAAACGCAAATACAACGCCTCAACATTGACGATCTTCATATGTGACACACCATTTTAGGATCCCGCCGCGGTTATTCTACTGTATTATTGTCGACAATCCTACCATCTACTTACTGAAGAGGGAATGGAACGGTGGGCTCAGGCGAAAAGAATAAGCGTGCATTGCTCCTGCTGCGATCCGGGAATGCAGAGGTGGGGGTGGCTCCCATGCACGGTTGTGTGCTGACTCATTGGAAGGTACAGGACCTGCACTTGTTGCGCCCCTGCAGAACCGATGGATCCGATCCGCTCGAAGCGGCCTGTTTCGTTATGGCGCCATTTTCCAACGTGATCGAAGGATGCCAATTCAAGTACGGGGAGAAATCTTTTTCACTTTCCCGAAATCATCCGTCGGAGCCCTTGCCTATTCACGGGGATGCGTGGCTTGGCCAGTGGACCGTGGATCGAATTTCCGACCGGTCAATCGAAAGCCACTACGCTCATGACGGGAGGAAGGGATACCCCTTCCGCTATCGAGTCCGTCAAACAATTGAATTGGCCGACAGGGAACTGTTGATTTCGCTCAAACTATTCAATACCGACCTCAGACCTATGCCAGCAGGACTTGGTATTCACCCTTACTTCCGTAAACCGCCGGGCACGCTTCTGTGCATGCTGCATGGCGGGCGGTGGATGGGTTCCGCAGTCGTCGCCGATCTACGGTTCCTGAGTGAAGAGGAAATACCGAAAGAAACGATTGACGATTGTTTTGTCGGTTGGGCGCAATTTGCTGTATTGCGTTGGCCGCAAGCCGGCGTGCAACTCTCGATACAGTCTTCAGCTTCCGCGTCGGCGCTAGTTGTCTTTTCACCGGCTAATGCGGACTTTGTATGTGTTGAGCCAGTTTCACACGTCAATGACGGAATAAATGCCCACGCGAGTGGAATTGGGGGAACCGGAGTCCAAATGCTCGAGCCGAAAGGCAGCCTTGAACTGGAGACCACGATACGGGTCGATATCGGCGAGTCATCGCCGCCGACTTCTTAGTCTCTTTTATTGCCCGAAGTCCTCAGGAGAACTTCTCGACAGCCTCCCAAGCGCCCCCGCGCGCGTTCGACTGCAAGACGGCTCTTATAAACTCCAAGCCGGCTAGGCCATCGATCGCTTTGGGGTAATTGGATTCTTCATTTAGATCGTTCGCGGTCGGCACCGCTCGAATCGCCGCCGCGACTTCCTTATAAATGAAAGCAAACGCCTCGAGATAACCTTCAGGATGCCCTGCGGGGAGGCGTGTGGCCTGCGCAGCAGCGACGCCTAAGCCAGGACCGCCACGCGTAAGCTTTTGCATTGGTGCTCCGAGTCGCGAATACCAGAGTTCGTTCGGTTCTGATTGGTGCCACTCCAGGCCGCCTCGATCACCGTACACTCGAATGGCGAGACCATTTTCGTTGCCGATTGCGACCTGGCTGGCCCACAGCAGCCCTTTTGCACCACCTTCAAACCGCAGAAGAACCCGTGCATCGTCGTCGACACGTCGCCCCGGAACGAAGCTCGTGAGCTCTGCGCTGACCGCATCGAGCCGCAGCCCGGTGATATAGCGCACCAAATCGAACGCGTGGACGCCAATGTCTCCTATCGCCCCTGCGCCCCCGGTCCGCGCGGGGTCGGTTCGCCATTCCGCCCCCTTAGAACCAAGCGCCTCGATACCTTCAGCGAGCCAGTCCTGCAGATACTCAATCTCCACGAGTCGTATCCGACCGATTTCGCCCGAAATGCACATCGCCCGCGACTGCCGAACGAGCGGATAACCGCGGTAGTTGTAGGTGACGGCCAGAATCCTTCCCGATTTTGCTACAGCCGCGCCAAGCATGCGCGCCTGCTCCACAGATACAGCTAAAGGTTTGTCGCAGATTACGTGGATGCCGTGATGCAAAAATGTCGTCGCAATGTCGGCATGGGAATCGTTTGGCGTCACGATCGCTACCGCTTCGATGCCGTCCTGGCGTTTTGACTCCATCTCCGCCATCCGCCGATAGCTGGTGTATGCTCGCCCCTCGGCAATTCCTACGGCAACGGCGGATTCGAGTGCACGTGTCGGATCCGATGACAGGGCACCTGCAACCAACTCGAACTCATCGTCGAGGCGCGCAGCAATGCGATGCATTTCACCGATGAAACTGCCCTGGCCGCCACCGACCATCCCGAGCCGAATTCTGGACATTCTAATTCCCCATGACTCTCCAGTGATAACGCATACAATTTCTTTCTCGTTTCCATCCGATCGATGACATCACCGTAGGCCAGGCTCGCCTTTTTTGTGAATCTTCGGACCCCGCTCAATAATCGGCTCCGGCGCGAGTTCCGCGGGGATATTGGGCGCATCGCAGATGCTGTTCCAACGCTGGGATGTCGCGGCCCAACGTACTGCGTTACGCAGAACTTGTTGCACGTTAGCGTCGTGGTAGGTTGGGTATGTTTCGTGTCCAGGCCGAAAGTAGAAGATCTTTCCGGCGCCGCGTTGATACGTGAGCCCTGACCTGAATACCTCACCGCCCTGAAACCAGGAAATTAGAACCGTTTCGAGTGGTGCCGGCACTGAGAACGGCTCGCCGTACATTTCCTCCATGTCGAGCACGAAACTCTCGGGCAGATCACGCGCAATCGGATGATTTCTGTTTATCACCCACACGCGCTCACGTTCACCCGCTTCCCGCCATTTGAGCGCACATGGAGTGCCCATGAGGCGCGTGAACAATTTGGAGAAATGCCCAGAGTGCAGCATCACCAATCCCATACCCGACCATATACGGCGCACGATGCGTTCCACCACCTCGTCCGCAACGGCTTCATGCGCCGCATGGCCCCACCACACGAGCACATCCGTCTCATCAAGTCTCTGTTCTGAGCACCCGTGCTCCGGCTGTTGCAAAGTCACAGTGGCGGCCGTGATAGCGGGATCGCAGTTCAATGCTGCTGATATGGCTCCATGAATACCATTGGGGTAGATGGATGCAACGACTTCATTCTCCTGCTCATGCACGTTCTCTCCCCAGACGGTACAGCGAATTGTCATCGCAAATCCTCGCGGAACTTCCTACGGGACCGCATTGAGATGTCCGACCTTCGCCATGTGGTCGTAGTATCCATCGAAGACGATTGCCACTTTGATGACCTCCGCCGGGTTCGACATGACGAGGTCATACCCTCGCTGCGCATCTCGGAAATCCACTCGGTGCGTTAACAGCTGCGTGGTTTTCAGCTTTCCACTGTAAAGCAGGTCGCGAACTTCATCGGTCAGGCGTTGACGTGTCCAGAGGGGGTAGTCGCGATGAGGGCAGCTCCAAACGCCCATGCTCGAAATCAAGTCGGGACGATTATGGTGCCATTCTTCGCCGAGTCTCAATCCAACGGCATCACCCTGATAGAAGCCGACACTTACTACGCGTCCCCCGACCCCAACTGCCGCAATCGATGCGTGAAGCGCCGCATACGCGCCTGAGGTTTCTATCGCTACGTCCACACCTCCGAGCCCATACCTCCGCTTAATTTCCAGCCCCAACCCGCCACTCTTAGCGGTATCTATCGGATCGATAGCTTTCGAGGCGCCTAGGGAACCCGCAAGAGCGCGGCGCGTTGCGAGTGGATCTGCCACAATTATCGCGGAAGCACCGCTCAACACTGCAAGTTGCGCAGCAAGCAAACCAATTGCACCGAGCCCGGAAATCAGCACGCGATCTCCTACCTTGATCCTGGCATCGTGAATTGCCTGCAACGCCACCGTCCCCAAGCTTATAAAGAGTGCCGGTTCCAACGGTGCATTGGTTGGTAGTACCGTCACCGGATAGCCAAACTCGCGCTGTGCATCAATACTTACAATTGTTTCGTCCTGATGCGGTGTCCCCGAGTGCACGATGTCGCCGACCCGTATACCTTCTACGCCGTGCCCAATTTCTGTAACCTCACTCACCATCTCATATCCGAGTACATCGGGATCGTGTTCGGAATTGTCGGTGCCCTCCACAAAGGCACGGAGGGTCGCATCAAAATACTTGCCAGCAAATGGAGAGGTTCTTCGGACAAAATGAAGCTCCGTGCCGTGACTAATTGCGCTGATCAGGCTCTTGAGTCGAACTTCTCCCGGCGCGAGTTCCCGCTCGGCATCTATCTCGCCGATTACAACTTTGCCCGGTAATGCAGCCCGTAGAACATGCGCCACGATTCACCCTGTCAAGGCTAGTGATGGTTAGCTGCTCATAGGCTGCCGGCGCCCAAAAGGCAGGTTGCTGCGTCCTATGAAGAGGACGGCAGCGTATCAAGTAATTGTATGATTGTCGACAATTTGAAAGACCAAATTTCGAATCATTTCGGAGCCTGTCACTACAACAATCGCGGATTTGGTCGCGAACGGAACGATGGAAGTCTGGCGCTTGATGCAAGTTCGCGTGCCCAGCGGGGGGGTACTGCTCCGCTAGTAAACTGTAGTTGACACGATGTAACCTACAGTTTACCATTCAGCGTCCCAGAAATCTTTCAATCCGTAACCTTTCAGAAATGATTCCGGAAATTGCGGGATCCTCAGGCGCGAATCGATGCGCGGATTCGTCGCCTTTCGCTCGGCAACTTCGGAGATGTCAAGCCCGTTGGCGGCGGCATCAGCGAGTTACGCATCGACTATGGCCCTGGATACCGGGTGTATCTCGCCCAACGCGACCTGAAGGTGATTGTGCTCTTATGTGGCGGCGACAAGCGAACCCAGCATACCGACATCGAGCGCGCTATCGAAATTGCAAATCAATGGAAGTGAGGAAAAGTGGCAACTAAGCGTACGGTGAAATCGAGACAACTCGTATCGAAGGAAAAATTCACCCGCTGGGATGTCGCGGACCACCTTAAGACAAGAGCGCAGATCGCGGCTTATCTTGATGCCTGCATGGAGGAGGCTGGTGATGACCCAGCGTTCATCGCCGCCGCTCTCGGGGACATCGCCCGAGCACGCGGCGGCATGGCTCAACTTGCCAAGGCAACTGGGCTTACTCGCGAAGGCTTGTATAAATCTCTTGCTGCGGACGGCAATCCGAGCCTCGGCACCATACTCAAGGTCATGAAGGCACTCGGTCTCAAACTGACACCGAAAGCAGCTTGAGAGGGCCCAAATAGCAGTGTCAGAACGCAGGCGAATGGTCACTCGGGATTCGAACTTATAATTTCAATCCCTGTAAGCTCTTGATTTTGCGCGCCCGGACGGATTGCTTCGGGGCCTGCGGCCCCTCGTCCTGCGCTTCGCTACGGACCGCCGCCGCGCCTTGCGCGGCAGCGTCCAACTCGGCCGAAGACGGCTAAGTTGTCGAACCAGTCTTTTTGTCCGTCGGGCGTTCGAATTGTGAACGCATATCAGTCAGAAGCTGCTAGTACCTCGGCTCGGTGATTTTGACCGGTAGGAAGTCAAGATTTTGACTGGTTACGATATCAACGCAGGATGGGCAGGGATTCTGGGGGAAGAAGCAGCACGATGCTGCGAGCCGTGCCCGGGGTACGACGAATGAATCCGAGACGTTGCAGGGTGAGGATCATTTGATGCACCGAGGGTGCAGTAACTTGGAAATATTCCTGGAAATCGCGCTCTGCCGGCGGCCTGCGATTGAGTTGAGTGTAGGCGTAGAGGAAAGCCAGGTACTGACCTTGGACGGCGGTAAAGGGCGGCGTTTGCGAGGGGCGATCCTCAGGCATGCAAATTGCTTCACTGCAGGTATTTCGGCAAAGGAGCCGAGCAGTGAATGTAAGGTATCGGGTGGAATTGAGCGAGTCGGAACGGCAGGAGTTGCAGGGGATGCTGAGCGGTGGGGAGCAAGCAGTGCGGCGCCTGAAGCGGGCGCAGATTTTGCTGGCCTCGGACGTGGGTCAAGGCGAGGAAGCGATCGCCGGCGCCTTGGGGGTTGGCGTATCGACGGTGTATCGAACGCGACGGTGTTTTGTGGAAGGCAATCTGGAGGGCGCCTTGAGCGAGGAGGCGCGGCCCGGGAACGCGCGCAAGCTATCAAAGAACGAGGAAGGCTGCTGGTGGCCACGGCGTGTTCGAAGGCCCCTGCGGGGTGTGCGCGCTGGACGCTGAAATTGCTGGCTGGACGCATGGTTGAGCTGACTGAGCACGCGGGCCTGTCGCGCGAGACGCTCCGGCGACGTCTGCATGAGAATGCCTTGAAACCCTGGCAGCGCAAGATGTGGTGCATTGCGAAGGTGGACGCGGAGTATGTCGCGCGAATGGAGGATGTGCTGGATTTATACGCCAAGAGGCCTGCGCCGAACCACCCGGTGGTGAGCTTTGACGAAAGCCCGGTGCAACTGATCGGCGAGGTGCGGGAACCGGTCGCCGCGCTGCCGGGGCAAGCCCAGCGTTACGATAGCGAGTACCGGCGTAACGGCACGGCGAATCTGTTTGTGATGGTCGATGCCCATCGGCCGTGGCGGCATGTGAAGGTGACGGATCAGCGCACCGGGCAAGATTTTGCCGCCTGTATGCGCGACCTGGCGGATCAGCACTATCCGCGGGCACAGAAGATCCGAGTCATCCTGGATAATCTGTCCACGCACTCGGCGGCCTCGCTATACAACAGCTTCGCGCCGCACGAGGCTCGACGGATTATGAGCAAGCTCGAGTTCCACTACACCCCGAAGCACGCCAGTTGGCTGAACATGGTGGAAATCAAGATCGGAGTTCTCCGCACGATGTGCTTGGATCGGCGCATCGAGCAGCGCTCGGAGTTGGAATCCGAGATCGCCACCTGGGAGCGACGCCGCAATGCAAGCAAGGAAAAAATCCAATGGATGTTCGACTGCGAGAAGGCGCGCAAGAAAATGCGCCACGCCTACCCGCAGATCAACTCACAAACCCATGCAATCCCCGCTGCCGCTTGAACCGGTCATAATCACGGTGCCGAGGTACTAGTGCTTCTTAGACCCATATGTAATTGCGCGCCCGGACGGATTGGAACCGCCGACCACCTGGTTCGAAGTTATATTAGTGCCCTACGACTGGGTGCGCCTGACTACGCTGGAGTACGCTATTTCAATAGCTTAAATGTAGGGTGTTTGTTCCTTGCGAGGGTTCCCTGCCAGAAGTACGTGCGCGGTTGGTAACTTCCTGGTCACTCAACTGACAGAGATCGAATTCCGACCAGAGCCCTGCGCCAAAAATGTCGTCAAGCCACGTTCCACAACGTTGCACAGTGTATGGACATTTGCACATACATCCGGTAACCTATCTCCATGAGCGATGAGCTCGCCGGCTTCAACTGGGATGAGGGAAACCGCAAGAAGTGCCGGAAGCACGGGGTCAGGCTCGATGAGATCGAAACCGCACTTGGCGGACCGATACGCGTGTTTCCTGATCCAGCACACTCGGCGGCCGAGACGCGGTATCTCGGCATCGGGGAAACGGCAGACGGCCGTCACGTCCTCATCGCCTTCACGTATCGGGTCGTCGGGGCGAAGCGATTTATCCGCCCCATCAGTGCCCGGTTCATGCACGCCAAGGAGATAAAGCATTATGAAGCGCAAAGCCAAGACCCTAGCGAAGTTGCCCCGACTAAGGAGTGATGGCGAAGCGGAGCAGTTCATCGCCCGCAGCGATCTCACGCAGTTCGATCTCTCGACTCTGAAGCCCATGCAGTTTGAATTTGCCCCCAAGGAGGCCCGGATCAACATGCGTCTGCCCGGGGAGCTGCTGAACGCGGTCAAGCGTGCGGCAAAACGGCGTGGCGTGCCGTACCAGCGCTTCATTCGCCAAACGCTCGAGGAGGCTATCAAGGGATGAAGGTTTTTACGGGGACACGACGGCCGTGAAGCGTCATCGCACATCGTTGCGCCGCACAGCGCGACGTTGCGCTCGTGACCGACGCGCTCACAGAAGTTCAAGAAGGGCTGCGGATCACCGGATCTCGTCCACTTCACTGATTGACTGACGTGACTGTACTGTCGTCGGGAGATCCCATGGAACTTGATACCGACAAGATCGACGAAGCCGTGTTGGCACTGCTCGCGCTCGGCCGGCATGACGGATACCGCACCTGGAAGTCCTTCGACTGGGACTCGATGGGACGCTTGCACGAGAAGGGCTACATCACCGATCCGGTCGGCAAGGCGAAATCGGTGCTCTTTACCGAAGACGGCGCGCGGGAATCGGAGCGGCTGTTGCAGGCCCTATTCGGCCGACAGCCCGGTCGAGACTCCCCGTGATCACCTTCGAACCTTGACTCTCCCGATGAAACGCAAGTCCGCGCGAAAGGCGCCCATCGTTGAACCGGATCGTCCACTGCGCTGTTATACATGCGGCCGTTCCATCGCTAGGTTTGAGAGCGTGCACTACGGTTCGATCGAACGTGGCTACCGCGACCTATGCAACCGCTGCTTTAATCAAGAAGTTGCCGCGGCGGGAGAGATCGACTTCTCCTACGTGCAGTTCGAGCCGCTTGAGCTTGCCGATGCCGCGGGAGCTGGGCATCGATTTCACTTTGAGGTGCCCCTGCTCGGCGACCGGGTGGCGCTGGAGGTCTTCGAGCCCATGAGCGGCGCTCCCGGAGGCTATCAGTTTCAGGTGCTTAGGGACGCCGAAGAGGATTTATTCGAGCTTATGGGCCAAATGGTCCCGCGGATCCGCCGATTACTCGCGCAGCAACACTTGAAGACTGAACCGCACATGCCTGGCTTGCATATCGCCGATTTCCTGGTGCGCGGGCGCATCACCTGGGATGACAATGAGGACGTCCGATTACCCATGCCCGTGATCGACGGGCGAGAGATTTCCTGGGAGCAGTTCGGGCGAATGGTGATGGGCTTCGAGGGCCGGCAATTCACGTTCGAGATACGGGATCGAAGCGAAGAGATTTAAAATGTAGGCTCTTCCGGTTTGAGTGTGGGTAAAAATGGGGTCTTGATCAAGCGGTGAGGTCTATTTTCATAGGGTTTAATGCATGTTTCAGGTGAGGATAAATCTGGCATGATTTGCCGATGCCCAAACCACCTAAGCGCCGCCACTTGGCCGACGCATACTCATTCCCCGGTTTTCGCGCCGGCGCGATCTTGCGCGGCCGCTTCGGTGATCCGCAAATGCGGGTCGTTACCCTGGCACGGCGCACAAAAAAACGTACTGTGGAACTTGCAGGACGATGCATCGCAGTTTCTACGACCGTACGCGGCGGCAGGTTCGGGATCTGTCGAGCGGCCCGTTTCGCATTCGGCTCGACCTCGAGGTTCGTCGGGTTCGATGCGGTCAGTGTCGCTCGGTGAAACGCGAGCGACTGGCGTTCCTGGCCGACAATCCGTTCTATACCCAGCGCTTTGCGTATTACGTGGGTCGGCGCTGCCGCTCGGCGACCATCAAGGACATTGCCGAGGAGCTGCGCCTGGACTGGGACGCGGTCAAGGAGTTGGACAAGCAGTACATGCGCGCGCAGCTCCAGCGCGCCGGCACGCCCGGACCGAAGGCGATCGGCATCGACGAGATCTCGATCCGCAAAGGTCATACCTATCGGATCGTCGTGAGCGACCTGGTCCGTCGCCGCCCACTGTGGTTCGGAGGCCAGGATCGCTCGGAAGCGAGCATGGACGAGTTTTATCAATTTCTCGGGGAAAAGAAGGCCAAAAAGCTCCGCTTGGCCGTGATGGACATGTGGAGGGCCTTTGGGACCTCGACCCGTCGTCACGCCCCGCAGGCGGCCATCTTGTTCGACAAGTTCCATGTCCTGCGTCACCTGGGCAAAGCGCTCGACACCATTCGCAAGCGCGAGTACGGCCGGGTTCAAGGCAAGCCGCGTACCTTCATCAAGGGTCAGAAATATACCTTGCTGGCCCATCCGCAGAATCTCACCGGCAGCGCTCGAAAGAACCTGAAACTGCTGCTGGCGGCCAACAAGCGCCTCAACACGGCCTATCTGCTGAAGGAATCCTTTGGCCAACTCTGGGATTACAACAGCGAAGCCTGGGCTCGGAAGTTCTTCGAGAACTGGCGGGCGCAGCTCAAATGGCAGCGCCTGAAACCCTACGAGGACTTCGCTGACATGATCGAGCGACACTGGGATGGCATCGCCGCCTACTGCAAGCCGGAGAATAAGGTCTCTCTCGGCTTCGTCGAAGGCCTGAATAATAAAATCCGCGTGCTCCAGCGTCGCGCCTACGGACTTCGCGACGAAGAGTACCTTCGGTTGAAGGTCCTGACTTGCATGCTGCCTAAGCTTTGATCGAAAAATGATCAACTTTCACCCACACTAAGTCCGGATGACCCAAAATATGTATTTTTGACTGCAGGACAGTGAAGGAGACGCCAATGCCGATCGACATTGACCAGCTAACGGAGTCCGAATTGATCGACCTCAATCACCGCATCGTGGCACGGCTCCGATTCTTGCGGCATCTGGAATCACACGCGAGCATGCTCGAATTTCGGATCGGCGAGCGGGTTACGTTTAATCCAGACGGACGACCGCCGGTGACGGGCATGATTACACGCTATAACAAAAAAACCGTCAGCATCGTCACAGATGATGGCCAACTGGAACGTGGCACCACAGTTTCTCGAGAAGGCGGAGACGCGAGGAGGCTCTGTGGGAGGCGACAAAGGCAATGTCATCGCTTTTACTCGGGGCGATAAACATTCCCAATAAGAGCGGCCGACGTCTTCGAGACTCAGTCCACGGCCGGCGCGACACGGAAAAAGGAACGCGCCGCAGGACGTCCCGAGCAAATGCCCGCCGTCCATCTGCTCTGCGGGTCGAGTAGGCTGATACTTTAAGAGGGCCTGAATAGCAGTGTCAGAACGCAGGCGAATGGTCACTCGGGATTCGATCTTATTAATTTCTATCCTTGTAAGCCCTTGATTTTGCGCGCCCGGACGGATTGCTTCGGGGCCTGCGGCCCCTCGTCCTTCGCTTCGCTCCGGACCGCCGCCGCGCTGCCTTGCGGCGGCGTCCAACCCGGCGCGGCGCCGGGTTGTCGAACCGGCTTGTTGTCTGTCGGCGGTTCGAATCGGCCGTTGATGAGTCGGTCGCGTCCGTCCATGGAAAATTTTTTGCGAGAATTGCGCGCCCGGAGAGATTCGAACTCCCGACCACCTGGTTCGAAGTCAAGTGCTCTGGCTAACTCCGGGAAAGCTTATACATATTTTTCAGTCGCTTACAAATCGGCGAGGCCGACGGCACGCACTTACAAATAAGATGATAAATAAAACCGGTGCTGCTCTACCGAGATGCCGCATGAAGCGACAGCATGCGACATGCTGCGACTGGTTGCTCGTGAAAATTGGCGCGCCCGGACGGATTCGAACCGCCGACCACTGCGTTCGAAGCGCAGTGCTCTATCCAGCTGAGCTACGGGCGCAACCGCGGCGAAGTTTACCGGGTCCACTGCGGCGCTGCACGCGCGGTCGAATCGCATGCGGGAAAGGCCCCCCGTGCAGCTTGATGTCCAAGGCTGCCGCGGCCGGCCGCTCGAGATCGCGGCTGTAATGCGTTCCGATTACGTTCGCTCGAGCGAACTTTGCAATCTTCGCTCACTGGAGCGTGATTCGGCGGTTCCTTTTCGTGAACTGCGTCAGTACACCAATGGCAATCGATGAGGACGCGCGGCGGGTTGGGATCCACGATTCTTCCGGATTGACCCGCCGACGCCGATCGACCGCCGTCGACCCGGTGCAGTCATTCGCGACTGGCAGCTATCCGGCATCAGAAAAGGTGGCTTCGATCATTCGGTATTTCAGTGACACGTCAGCTAGCGATCTTTGAGGTCGCAAATCGTCGGGCGGACTCGCAAGTTGCCATTCGTAATCGAGGTCAAGCGCCCTTTCAAGGATACCGTCGGCGGGATTGATACCTCGCCGACATTCCCAGAATTGGATTTATTGCTGGAACAGAAGTACGACACGATCGTCGAGTTGGACGGTTATCGCCTGTTGGCGCTTCGAGAGCCGATGGACGCGACCGTAGTTCAGACGGATTGACTTGCGTCTCCGATCGGAGCCACCTCTGGTGTCGTTGAGTCACGTCGGGACCTGGAAAGAGCTCGCAAGCGGAGCGTTGGCAAAATCAGTATTGCATAAAACGCTGCGCCTACCCACAGTGGATAGTTGAGCGACGTTGATATGGCGAGGAGAACCGCCGCGCCGGATGCGAATACACCCGCCGCACCATTCAGTGCCCAGAGCCACGGCGTTATCCCCGTGTCAATAGCACCTGCCAATCGCATGCCCGTTGGGAACATTAGGCCCATTAGGATCCCCGCCGGCACGACGACGAGCAGGCAGACTGCTACTCTCAGGAGCAGGCTCCCGCTTTCTGCCTGTTCGAGCAGCGGGCCTAACCATAGCGGTAGGGTCACTAGATATAGGGCGAGCGCAAGTGGCCATCCAATGAGCGAACGATTACCCAATGTCACCAGGCGCTCAGACGCTAAGCTGCCGATGCCAGTCGACAGAATCAAACTGAATAATACGATCGCAAGGCCGCGCACAGGATGGCCGAGGAACAGCGACATGCGCTGAATCAGGCTTATCTCTACGAACATGAAAGCCACACCGATCATCAGGAAGTAAAGGCTGCCCCACAAAGCCAATGCGGTTTCGCTGCCGCGTATCGCACGGCTTGCCGGAATTACCGCAACTACCACGACAATCAGCATGGACAAAGCAATCAGGGTTACCAGGGTGAGGGTAGCCGTCAGGTTTCCACGTATGATGGTGCTCGTGGAGGAGACTACCCGCAACATCGTGACTGGATCCGCCAAGCGCAACTGGTTGAAGAAGAATGGGCTATCGTCCCATGTCGGGGAGGAGTTGAGGCGGGAATGCTGACCCAGTTCTACCAGCTCAGCAGTCGATTTGGCCCCCATGATGCGGTTGATGATCGGCTCGGCGCTGGCTCTTCCAGGCGCTGCAAGCACCACGTATCCGAGGCGCTGAACCGCCGAATCGAGCCGCGCGAGGTCTTCGGCAGACAGAGCGGAGCGGCCGACAAGAAGCGTCGACAAGCTCCCGTTTGCCACGAGATAGATGTGAGAGGCTGGGTCGTTCACGCCCTCTTCGATAAGGGAGGCCATGGCGAGCGCCAGTACGCGCCCGGTTTCGTTGAGATGCTCAGGTGAAAACCAACGAGACACAGAAAAGACACCCCGGGGCGTGAGGCGAGCCAGGAACCGCTTCCATCCGTTCACGGTGTATAGCCCACTCTCCGACAGGGTGAACGCGCCGGCGCCCGTCGCCGCCCAGGTATCAATTAGGCTCATCTGTATCGAGTCGAAATTCTCGGTGCTGCGTGCGAACCAGCTACGCGCATCATCGACGACGAGTCGTAAACCCGGCACCTTGCCAGCGCCACTGAAGTCGCGGTAGTCGGTTGCAAAAAGCCTTACGAATATGGGGTTGTATTCGACGCCCGTGATATCACGAAATCCAAACACCGAAGCGGTCATCAGATCGCGACCACCGCCGACGCCTATCACAGCGGCACGACCGCGATCCCGGACATAGTAGCCGAGCGCCGTGACGTCGTATTTCAGAAAGTCGAGTTGCGCAGGATTGCCGTCATAGCGATAAATTGGAGTCCCTGCATCACCGTCAATGTTCAACCACCCCTGATCGATCTGTACCTTGGGCGCATAGGGAGAGCCGCTCCACATGAATGCCTCTGAGTTCGGGTGCATGACCATCGCAATTCGCGAGAACGAGTTCCAACGCTCCTCTGTGAGCTCGGAGGTCCGCTCCACGCGACTCTTGACAACGAGCGGGCGCAAACCATGAGTGCCCAGGACTTGATTCACCCCAGCGATCAGCAACACAACGACAAGCGTTGCCAGAGGTCTCGCTCGCGATGCCCGCAGGCCCGTCGCAGGAGATATCGCCGTTTGCGCGCTCGCAGAGAAACACGCGGCTGCAATGGCGCCGACGGCACCGACCAGCAGAATCGCGGTGTAAGTATCAGTGTAGGTCAAGAGGCCGAGCGTAACGAGGCATCCCAACGCCGCACCGAGCAGGTCCACGCCATAGACGAGCGAGACGCGGTACTGGCTGCGAGTCAGCGCCAGACTCACTGCCATCCCAAGTAACACGTAAGGCGGCAGCAAGACGAGGATCGTTACTCCCCAGCTCGCTACGAAGCGCAACGTGGGTTCAAAGCTCGACTGGATGGCTAACGAGAGCAGCACAATCAGGGAAGCGGCCACGCTCCAAGCAAAGCCGGTCATCACACGGCATAGCAGGTGCGGTAGTGTTGTCGGCGACACGTGACCAAACCTGTAGTACACCGCCAGTGCGCCGGCCGTCATCCCCATCATAGCGATTCCAATGGCAAAGAATGCTAAATGGTAATAACCGATGACGGAAAGCACGCGCGTCTCCATGATCTGCAGCATCAATCCGCACATGCAGGTCACCAACACGCCGCCTAGAAACCAGCTCTCGCCTTTATTACTAGATTTCATTGATCCTTCCCCTCGCTATGGCATCGAGCCTGCATGCGCACACTTTCCTTGTATCTAGTCTCAGAGCAATAGATCACTTATCACCCCAGCACGTCAAACATCGGGCGAATGACCGCAAACCAGAAGGCATTTCGGCGCACTGAACTTCGGGTATTGGCCGGGTGGAGCCGGTGGCGGCGACAATCGTCCACGGACTCGTGACGACCCGTTGCCGCCGGTCGCGACCGGCAGCTTGCGGGCAGCCCAATCTGCAAATGACGTTGTTATGCGCAACGTTCGTTTATGATCGGTTGATACAAGGGGGTGAACCATGCGCCTAAGTATCGTGTGGGGCTTGATCGGATTGGTTGGCGCAGCGGCTCTCGCCTGGGGCTGGTCCGTCGGAGGCGAGTCTGTAGCTGCGCGGCCCAGTGATCTGACCACCGCCGTGCCTGCGGCATGGTACGCGGATTTGCCACTCGATGCCGCGGCAGCGACCGACGCTTATCTTGCGCGCGTCCCCCCGCGATGCGCGAGCGCGGCGAAAGATATAGCGACACTCGAATGCTGGCCTTCGAGCTGCGCGTCCTAAGCCTGATATTTGCTACCATAGTTCTATGTGCCACGCGGCTGGCGGCGCAGGCACGGGAGCTCGCCATACGGGTCTTCTCCCGCCGCGCGCTCGTCGACGCCGCAGTCGCGCTTCAGTATTTCATTGCTCTCTACGTGTTGAGCCTGCCGGTCGAGATTTACGCGACGTTTCTTCGACCGCGCCGATTTGGGTTCTCTGAGCAAGCCTTCGGCGCATGGCTTGGTGACAGCCTCGTCAACTGGGGGGTCTTTACCGCGTTCTATATGGTCGGTGTCTTGGTCATCTACAAATTCATCCGCAGCCGTCCCACTCAGTGGGTGGCCTGGGCGGCAGGAATCTATTTGGTCCTGCGCGCGACGTTCACGCTCTTATCGCCTAACGTGATTGAGCCGCTAACCAATACTTTTCAGCCGCTAGCGGAGGGCCCCCAGAAGCAACAGATTCTCGCTCTCGCCCATGCGAATGGTATCAATGACGTGGCGGTCGTGACCGGCGACGCTTCGCGGCAAACTCGCTTGTTAAATGCGCATGTCTCCGGCATTGGAGGGGCAGCGCGCATCAGTGTTGACGACACGACGCTGCGGGCGACTAGTGATCCTATGTTGAGAGCCGTGGTGGGTCATGAAATTGGGCATTACGTGATGAATCATGAAATTCAGTCAATTATTACTGACACACTGATCATGTCAGTCGGCTTTGCATTGATCGCGCTGGGGACGCGCGCAGTCATTCGGCGACTGGGAGCACGCTGGCAAATGTCCGGTGTCGAGGACATTGCCAGTTTGCCAGTTTTCTGGTGCTTGGTGCTGCTGTGGGGATTTGCCTCTCTGCCGGCAAGTAACGCGATCTCGCGAAATTTCGAACATCAAGCTGATTTGTATGGTCTGAACGCCTCGCAGGCCCCGCTTGGACTGGCTGAGTTCATGATCCACGACGCCGACACCGTGCGTTTGCGGCCGACCGCAGTCGAGTACGCGTTGTTCTATTCGCATCCAAGCGACGCCGAGCGCGTCGCAACCGCCATGCAGTGGAGGGCGGCAAGTGCGCGCCTTCCTCCACTGTAATGGCACTTCGACCCCACTAATTTGGCAGGTGCGAATGGCCGCTTACATTCGGTAATTTCCGTACCACGTGTGACTTCTGTTGGCCGGGACTTGCCGTTTGCGATCCGCAGAATTTCGCCGAAAAACAGGTGCCGAACAGGAACGCCGTGACTACGCATGCGACAGTTCGGGGCGCCACTTTCCCGAACAACGCACTGCTACCCGGCACTTCGATGTCGCGCAGCCCACTTATCGAGCGCCAGGCGCATCTCATCCAGATAGGGGTGTTTGTTGTAGACGCCGGCCATGCCGGGCATGGCGTGATTCGGTACGCGTTCCGCAACTGCATCCGCTACTTCAAGCTTTGCGAGACCCGTTCGGCACGTTCGGCGCAAGTCGTGAGGCGTGAACGCGCCAACGCCATGCGCGGCGAGGGACTTCACGGTGCGCGCAACAACCCGCGAGATGAGCTTCGGGACGCTCGGCGCATCGCCGTCCTTGGTCGGCAGGATGCGCAATACCGGACTGGAGCAGTATGTTCTGTCCGTCACTTACCGTTTACGGAGAACGCCAGCAGCACATTGCCCAGCATTCCTCCCCATATCACGTACCCCGAGTTCACGAACAGCATCCCGCCGCCGATCGCTGGCCCCCCTCCGTCCAGTGAGCCTCCTCTCGCCTCAACAAGGTTGACGGTCTTGTAGGATCGGACCGTATCAAAGTCCCACAGAATCGCTCCATCCTTGGTCGAGTAGGCACGCAGGTGTCCATCCACCGAACCTGAAAATACGGCTCCCGGAATCGCGCTGACCGCTGCTGATTGAGCAGGACTACAGCGTTTTCGATCGCCGCACCCGGGCGCGGGCATGGACCAGACTCGTTGTCCCTTTTCCAGGTTGAGCGCAAACATCCCGCCGCCTTGTTTGGGGTCGACTTCCGTGCTGAGGCTATTCGGGATGGCGATTCGAACCATGTCAGAGACCGCCACGTACACGTTAGACAGGTCCGCGGCCGAACCCCATTCAATGCCACCGAGCGTGCGCCCTTTTCCCAGGCGTACCCGCCAGATCACTTCTCCGCTGTTATCGGGGTCAATGGCGTAGACCATCCCGGACTTCTGCCCAGCTACGAGGGCGCGTCGTCCGTTCGGGAGTTTTGCGAGAATAGGTGGAGCGCCAAAATCAAAATCGGGCCCGCTCGGCTCCGGGCAATTGGTTTTGTCCGCAGCGAGTGACTTCCTCCCGGCCGGGAGTTGCCTCTCAGTCACCGATAAACTTCACGCCACGCACATTCTCGCGGCCGACAAAAGGATCACCGAACACCCCTTTTCCAGTTCGCCGCGCGGCGCACGGATTGCTCATTGCAGCACACATGACAGGTGCGGCTACGGCGATTTATGCAGCATTCGGAGGTCAATCCCATGCAGGGCAGGGCAGGATAGCCTAGCGGCAGCAGGTTGATGCAGAGTCGCTCTGCGATGAGCGACAGCACACATCTGATGACTTGGGTGACGCGTGACACGAAGGAGCGTGTATCCACGATCGGGCATCCCAAAGAGCCATTCTCAAGGATTGGGACCTGGACCTTGGGACTCACTGGCACCAGTCGGAGCGGGCCATCAACTAGCCGCGCAGGTCTCCCAAGCTCGTCCATAACATAATCTTTTCGATGCTGCCGGGTACCGACCCTGGGAAGGTGCTGCAGGCAGTCCGCAGGTTTGTCGTCAATGACGATCCATGTCGTCAGACCTGGGCTCGAACAGCATTCGGGAAAAGTGCTCATTGATCGCGGTCAGCATCTCCCGATGTCGTTTCACCCTCTCATCGATGTACCGGTCCGTGACGGTCGAGTGCGTATGGTTCAGCAGCTCGGCCACTTCGGACTTACGGAAACCGACCTCTTCGGCGGCAGTCGCCACGTTGTGGCGGATTTGGTGCATCGTGAACCGAACGAGCGCGTGCCTTCGAAGCCGCTGCGCTGCCGCGCGCTCTTCTTGCATGTGACCGGAATCGGAAGCACGCGAAGGAAAGAGCCAGGTTTCCGCGTCCCCATAGGACGGAGCCACCCGCTTGATCTCCTCGAGGATTCGGGAGACCTCGGGTGTTATGGGGATGATGTAGGCCATGTGTTCCAGGTGGCGCTTCTTCCATCGAACTTTGCTGCGCTCCGCATCCGCCGGTATAACGATGCGATCGTCTTTGATGTACTCCCGCTTGCAGCCCATCGTGATACCCACCCGAAGTCCCGACGCCAACAGGAATCGTACGAGCAAGGGGTGGAGTGCGTTGTCCTCGTACGTGGCAAAGCTCCCGACCAGGGTGCGCAGATCAGCGATCGGTATGCCCTTGACGCGCTGTGGTTCGGGCTCAAGATCGTCGAGCAATGCTACCGTCGGGCAGGCGGGAACCAGAACGCCGGCCCGCTGCAGCCTCGTCAAATGCTTCGTCGTCCAGTATCGATAGATTCTGCCAAGGCCTTCGATGACGTCGTTGGCCGTCTTGATCCCGGTGAAATAACCGTCGGGCGCGCGCAGTAGCCGCTCCGGCGCGGAAAGCTTGGAATACTGTTTTGCGCGGGCTACGCCCTCGGCTTTGATCTGAGCGATGACCTCTTTGTAGCGGACCTGAAGCATCGTCGCGTCGATTGTGAGAATGGGCTCGTTCAGCCACATCGCGAGGTGCCTGCGCACCAGCGATGCCATCGAGCTTTTGCTCACGGGCGCGCAATTTCGGTTGGTTTCATAATATCGCAATACAACCTCGAGCGACGCATTCGCCAATTCCTTGTCGCTTTCCAATTCAGCCTGAGATCGTGGTTTGCCGATCGGCATGAGCTGGGACACGCCTGCGGCGTGGACCCCGCCTGGCGTCCGCGCTGCATCGTCATTGCGACAGGCCATGGGCCGGCGCGCATCGGCCTTGACCCGCCCGCCTTCCGTCCTCGCGTCCGCCAGCTTGATGTCCGCCACGTCGCCCAAGGACCGAAAGTACGATTTCCACTTTCCGCTGAGCGGGTCTTTGAGGGAGCCGCATTGCATCCATTTGCGCCTGCCGTTCTTGAAGACTTGAACACCGAACCCGCCGGCTTCCCACACGTAGTGCCATCCGCGACATTTAGGATCGCGCGCGGGCTCATACCTCAGTTTCGGCACATCGCGATCTTGGGTCCAGCGTCGCATAGCGGCGCATCTCCGCAGGTATCTACAAACAATTTATAAATAAAACTCCGCGTAGCGTGAAGTCGCTATTAGTCGCGAAAGAACAGAGGAATGCCTAGTAAACTAGGGGTTTGCGACGTTCTGCGACTTCCTGCCACGGAAGGCAACATCGCATGGAGTCGATTCGAAGCCAGGTGCTCTATCCAGCTGAGCTACGGGCGCGGAACGGCAAGTTTAGCCCAAAGCACGCGGGAACTCCGTGCTCGATGACGAGTGAGTTGCGGCGGGCCGCCTCAGCCGCCGCCAAGCTCCGCGATGCGCGCCTTGAGCAGTCTTCGCTCGGGATCGAGCCTGGCGACCGCCAGCGCTGCCTCGTAAGCTTCACGAGCTTCGTTTTTGCGCCCCAAGCGTGCCAGCAAGTTGCCGCGGGTTGCGTGCAGCAGATGATAGTCCGCCACCTCGCCGCGTGCGGCGAGCGAGTCGACCAGGTCGAGCGCCCGTGCGGGCCCGTCGACCATCGACACCGCAACGGCGCGATTGAGCTCGACGATCGGCGTCGGATGCAGCCGCAGCAGGACTTCGTACAACCCTGCTATCTGCGGCCAGTCGGTGGCGCCGCTCTCGGCCGCGCGCACGTGCAGCGCGGCGATCGCCGCCTCGACCGTGTAGTGGCTGACGCGCCCCGGCATCGAGAGCGATCGATCCACGAGCACGAGGCCGTCCCCGATCTGCTCCTGATTCCACAGCGAGCGATCCTGATGTTCGAGCAGGATCACATTGCCGGCGCTCGAGAGGCGCGCCGGACGGCGCGCATCGTGCAGCAGCATGAGCGCGAGAAGTCCCATCACCGCCGCATTGTTCGGCAGCAGCACATCGAGCAGGCGCCCCAGTCGAATGGCCTCGGCGCACAGTTCCGCATCCGTCAGTTCCGCGCCGATCGTTGCCGCATACCCTTCGGTGAAGACGCCGTACACCACCGCAAGCACACCCTCGAGCCGCTGATCGAGTTCGGCGGGGTCGGGGGTCTCGTAAGGAATTCCGGCCTCGATGATCTTCTTCTTGGCGCGAACCAGCCGCTGTGCCATCGTCTCCTCGCTCACCAGGAAGGCGCGCGCAACGGCCTGCGTCGTCAGGCCGCAAACCTCGCGAAGCGTGAGCGCGATCTGCGCCTCGGGGTTCAGCGCCGGATGACAGCAGGTGAATATCAGCCGCAGGCGGTCGTCTCCGAAGGCCGCCTCGTCGGTGTCCTCCTCGGTATAGGCCGCCTCCGCGGTCGCCGATTCCAGATGGACGATTTTGGTGCGAAAAGTCGTCGCTCGGCGGATCTGATCGATCGCCTTGTTGCGGCCGGCGCGAATGAGCCAAGCCCCCGGGTTCGCCGGCATTCCCTGTTCCGGCCATTGCTCGAGCGCGGCGGCGAAGGCTTCCTGCCGCGCCTCTTCCGCCAAATCGAAATCGCCGAGCAGGCGAATCAGTGTCGCAAAGACACGACCCGCCTCCCGGCGTAGTACGTCCTGCACCGTTGGCGCGGAAGCCACCTCACCCCGCAGCGGACCAGATGGGACGTACTTCGATGCTGCCGTGCCTGGCGCCAGGGATGCGTGCGGCGATCGCCAGCGCTTCGTCCAGGTTCTTCGCCTCGACGAGATAGTAGCCGCCGAGTTGCTCACGCGTCTCGGCGAACGGCCCATCGGTGATGACGACCTTCCCGTTGCGCACGCGGACGGTCGATGCGGTGGAGGTCGGCTTGAGCCGATCGCCCGCCTTCAACTGCCCGGCTTGCACGATGGACTTCGTGAAGTCGGCATATTCCTGCATCATGGCTTTTTGCGCGGCGCCATCCATCGCGGCCGTTTCCTGCTCATTGGCGTAAATCATCATCAAGTATTGCATGCGAGTCTCCTGTTCCAGTGTAGATGTTTGTCCTTCGCCACTGAGTCGAACGGGGTGCGGCTCAATCGACACCGACGCGTGGATTTATTTTGCCTTGGGTGGCAACGCCTTGGGTGGCGGCAACGGATTGATGAGACGACGGGCGATTGTTCATCCGTCAGAAACAGAAAACCATTGTCGCGCCCGTAGGTGCGCAATGCCGCCGCGAAGCCGTCTTGCTGCGCCGTCCGTTGGAAATCCCCGATCCCATCGCTTGCGGCATCGGCAACCACCATGGCCGGTGGCGGCGGTTCGGTCTTGTTGAACGGGGCCTCATTCGGCGCCAGTTTCGATTTGGAAATCGAGGGCGTGGGGTGCGACACGCCGCCGTCGAATTCGACACGCCACGCGCATGACGCATCGCGTTTCCACACGGTCAAGAAGTGACCGTGAAACTGTTTGCCGCTCTCGGTGACCGTGAACGAATACGGACCCTCGGTAAAGCCGAGGTCTCCGCCGGACGCGACGGCGTCATCCGCGAGATACTCCAGAAACGCGCCCCGAACGGAGTTCTTTGCCTTCTCGGCGAACGCGTACTCCGATACCAGCATGCTGCGCAGCGCAGCGCGGCCATTCGTGCAGTGTAGTGCGCCGCCCTGGGCCGCGGCAGCGGGAACGCGTGGCGGGATGAAGCAGGCGAGAATTGACGCCGAGGCCCGTGGCGCCGGCGCCCCGGGGGCTGCGTATTGTTAAACGCACGAAATCTCCCTCGGATGATACCGCTCGCACTTTACAGGGCGACGCCACATTGCAGGACGAAGCCGGTACGATGCCGAAGGACCCCTCGGGGAACCAAATGACTCCCTGCGCGCTCTAAAAAGCTAGTTAATCAGCGACTTACACAGCTCGCCTGGGAACGCTGGCGGTGCCTTGCCCTTGGCCGTAAGATCCGAAGTCGACCTAATATACAACCCTACCGATAACTAGAGGATTCCCGATGAAGGCTTGGATACCGCTTTTGCTGGTTTTTGCACTTGGCTCAGCCGCTCATGCAGAAAGCACCTGCACCTACCCGCGCGCTCCGGATTCGATTCCGGATGGCGCGACGGCGTCGAAGGAACAAATGATCGCTGCCAAGAACGACGTCAGTCGGTACAACACCGATATGAACGCCTACTTGGATTGCATTAAGAAGGAAATCGATGCGGCAACGCCCAAGGACCCGAGCAAGCTGTCGCCCGCGGACAAGAAGAAGACTGACGATCAGTTGAAGATTTTGACGCAGAAGAACAACGCTGCGGTCGATGAACTCCAGGCGCTGGTCGGACGTTTCAATGAGCAGTTGAAGGCTTACAAGGCCGCCCATACACCTTGATGAAACCGGCGCGGCGGAGTGGATCCGCCGCGAATTTTGCGCATATGCAGGCTAGTACGCTCATCACACCGCGTCTGGCCGAGGAGGCAATCAATTCTCGGCTGACGTGTTTGCCCATCGAATCACTGCCCTTGACGCAGTGTGTCGGAGGCACGTTGCGTGAGAACATCTACGCGGAGCGCGATCAGCCGCCCTTCGACCGCGTCACCATGGACGGGATTGCGGTGGATAGCGAACTTCTGCGCCGCGGTGTGCGGCGCTTCCGCATCCAGGCCACACAGTCCGCGGGTTCGCCGGCGCTCAAGCTTGCGCGCGGTGAGGATGCCATTGAAGTGATGACCGGCGCCATTTTGCCGCAAGCGAGCGACTGTGTGATTCCGGTCGAGCAATACGAGCTCATTGACGGCGTCGCGTCGTTGACTACGAGCGCGGTGTCGACGCCTTATCACAATGTGCATCGGCGCGGCAGCGACGGCCGCCAGGGAGCTCTGCTGCTGCAAACCGGCACGTTGCTCCGCGCGCCGGAAATTGCGGTCGCGGCCTCGGCCGGCATGGCGCGCGTGCGAGTGAGCAGCCAGCCGGCCATCATGATCGTCTCCACCGGCGACGAGTTGATCGAGCCGGGCGATCCCATCGCGGATTATCAGGTGCGCCGCTCCAACGCCTATGCGGTGGCGGCGACGTTGCGCCGGCGGGGCTTCGGGCGCGTGGGCGACGATCATGTGGCCGACGACGTCGACCTGCTGCGGGAGCGTCTGGAGCTGCACCTGACGACCCACGAGGTCGTCATTCTGAGCGGCGGCGTCTCGATGGGAAGGTTCGATCTCGTGCCCAAAGCGCTCGCCGATCTGGGCGTGCAGCAGGTATTTCACAACGTTGCGCAGCGGCCCGGCAAGCCCATGTGGTTCGGCATCGGTCCGCAAGGACAAGCGGTGTTCGGTTTGCCGGGCAACCCGGTGTCGACGCTCGTGTGCTTGATCCGCTATGTGATTCCGGCGATTGCCGAGGCAATGGGCACGCGCCGCGCCGCGCCGGAGCGGTTGGCACTGGCATCCCCGGTCACATTCCAAGCGCCGCTCGCCTATTTCCTGCCCGTGGCGATCGAAGACGACGATTGGGGCCGCCCATGGGCCAACCCGCGGCCGCCGAATGGTTCGGGAGATTTCCTGAGCCTCGCGGGCACCGACGGCTTCGTCGAGCTACCCCCCGGGCCCAACACCTATCCGAAGGGCTTCGTTGCCGGCCTGTACCGCTGGTGAGCTGAGAAACACGATGGAATTCAAACTGCACGACATACGAGGCGCGAACAATCCCCTCGATCGACTTGGTCGGCCGCTGCACGATTTGCGCATTTCCGTGATGGATCGCTGCAATTTCCGCTGCCCCTACTGCATGCCGAAGGATCAGTTCCACGAGAACTATCGATTCTTGAAATCGCACGAGCGCTTGTCCTTCGAGGAAATCGTGCGCCTCGCGCGCCTGTTTGCGAGTCTCGGCGTGAACAAGCTGCGCCTCACGGGCGGCGAGCCGCTGCTGCGCACGAATCTGGCCGATCTGGTCGGCGATCTGACCGGCATACCGGGCATCGAGGATATTGCCCTGACCACGAACGGGGTGTTGCTCGCGCAGCACGCGGTCGATCTGCAGGCGAATGGTCTGAAGCGGATCACCGTGAGCCTGGACACGCTCGACAAGGAGATATTCGCCCGCATGAGCGGCGGTTTCGGTGCCCTCGAACAAGTGCTTCACGGCATCGATGCGGCAATCGCCGCCGGACTCACCCCCGTCAAGATCAATGCCGTGATCGAGCGCGGCGTGAATGACCATACGGCACTCGACCTCGTCGAGCACTTCCGCGGTATGCCCGTCATCGTGCGCTTCATCGAGTTCATGGATGTGGGCAATCGCAACGCTTGGCGCCCGGAGATGGTCGTGCCGTCGCGCGAGCTGGCCGCGCGCATCGGCGAACGCTGGCCGATGCACGCCATCTCCGAGAATTACCGCGGCGAAGTGGCGCAACGCTGGCGCTTCGATGATGGCGCGGGTGAAATCGGCTTCATTTCCTCGGTATCGCAGCCCTTCTGCGGCACCTGCAGCCGCGCGCGGCTGTCCTCCGACGGAAAGTTCTACACCTGCCTGTTCGCGACCCATGGTCTGGATCTGCGCGCCGCCCTGCGAGGCGGCGAGGGCGACGACGAGCTGCTGCAGATGATCCGCGGCACCTGGCGCCACCGAACGGACCGCTACAGTGAATTGCGCGATGTCCTGCGGCGCGAGCGCGACCCTGCCGAGCGGAAGATCGAGATGTATTACATCGGCGGCTGAACACCATGACTTTCACACACCTCGATGCCGAGCGGCACCCGACCATGGTCGATGTCGGCGGCAAAGCCGTCGTCAAGCGCACCGCCGTCGCCGAAGCGAAAGTGTTGTTTCCCCCGGCGGTCGCGGCGGCGCTGCGCGAGAGCGGGCTGCATTCGAGCAAGGGGCCGATATTCGACACTGCCATCGTCGCCGGCGTCATGGGCGCAAAGCGTACCCACGACCTCATCCCTTTTTGCCATCCGCTCGGAATCGAGAATTGCCACATCGCCATCGAACTCGCAGGTGACTGCGCGGTGATCCGCTGCACGGTGAGCGTGCATCACAAGACCGGTGTCGAGATGGAAGCGCTCACCGGCGCGAGCATCGCCGCGCTGACGATCTACGACATGTGCAAGGCCTTGTCGCACGACATCGTAATCAGCGACCTGCGCCTGGTGTCGAAGGCCGGCGGCAAGAGCGGCTATGTGCGCGAGGCAGTGCCGTGAGCGCGTCCGCACCCGTGGCTGCCCCCGTGTTCGGCCTGATCCTCGCCGGAGGCTCGAGCTCGCGCATGCAGCGCGACAAGGCAGCATTGCCCTACCAGGGCAAGAGCCAGCTCGATCGCGCGTTTGATCTCGCCGCGCGGCATGTGAGAGAGGTGTTCGTGTCGGTGCGCGCCGCTCAGGCCGGCGATCCGCTGCGCTCGCACCGCCCGTTGATCATCGATTCCGTCGCGGGTGAGGGCCCCCTCGTCGGCATCCGCTCGGCGCTCGCAGCCCGCCCGCAGGTCGCCTGGCTGGTCCTCGCTTGCGACTTGCCGTTCCTCGGCGATACCGCTCTCGCGCATCTGCTCGCAATGCGCGATGCGAACGCCTTTGCCACGGCGTATCGCAGTGCCCATGACGGTTTGCCGGAACCGCTCTGCGCCGTGTGGGAACCCAGCGCCGGCCCCGCGCTCGCCGCGTACGAGGCGGCGGGAGGGCACTGCCCGCGCAAGTTTTTGATGCGCAATGCCGCCCGGATTCTCGAACCGCTCGACCGTCAGGCGCTCGATAACGTCAATACGCCCGAGGAGTATGCGCTGGCTCTCGAGCTACTCGACTCGCAGCACGAGGGCAGCACCATGCAGCTCAAGATCCAATACTACGCCCTGATGCGCGAACAAGCGGGCCGCTCCGAGGAAATCATCGAAACCCGGGCACCGACCCCCGCCGATCTGTACACCGAGCTCAAGAGCCGCTACGGCTTCACCTTGTCCCGCGAACAGCTGAAGGTCGCCGTCAACAGCGAGTTCTCGCCCTGGTCGCGGCGGCTCGCGGCGGGCGATGCCGTGGTGTTCATTCCACCCGTGGCGGGCGGCTGATGCGCTTTCGTTTCACGCAATCGGCGATCGATACCGCTGCGGCGCGGCGCGAGTTGCTCGATTTCGGCGCGGGCGGCTATGTGAGCTTCGAAGGCTGGGTGCGCAATTACAATGAGGGACAGGAAGTCACTCGCCTGGAGTATGAGGCGTTTGAGGATTTGGCGGTGAAGGAAGGAGAGCGGATTCTCGCGGAGGCCGCGGCGCGTTTTCCCATCAAGCGCGCCTTGTGCATCCATCGGGTGGGAATGCTGGATCTCGCCGACATGGCGGTGTGGGTGGGCGTGAGCTCGGCTCATCGCGGCGAAGCCTTCGATGCGTGCCGCTTCATCATCGATGAAGTGAAGCATCGCGTGCCGATTTGGAAGAAGGAGCATTATCGCAGCGGCGATTCGGGCTGGGTGAATTGCGAGCACTGCGCCGCGGCGCCTCGGCACACGCACGACCACGCGCACGAGCACGAGCACGCGATCCCGGCGCAATCCAAGTAGGTCCTGCCGATGCAGCCCGATTATTCCCGGCAAGTACTGCTCAAGGAAGTGGGCGCCGCCGGCCAGGCAAAGTTGGCGGCGAGCCGCGTGCTGATCGTCGGTGTGGGCGGTTTGGGCAGTCCCGTGCTGCAATATCTCGCGGGCGCCGGAGTGGGATTCCTGGGGTTGATCGATGCCGATACGCTGCATGCCAGCAACCTGCACCGGCAGCCGATCTACGAGCTCGCGCAGGTCGGCGAGCCGAAATCGGCCTTGGCGCAGGCGGCGGTGGGCAGGCTCAATCCCAGCGTACGCGTCGAGGCCCATCCCGCTCGCCTCACCGCCGACAACGCGCTCGAGCTCATCCGCGCCCACGACGTCGTCGTCGACTGCAGCGACAACTTTCGCACCAAGTTTCTCATCAACGATGCAGCCGTCCTGGCGCGCCGTCCGGCGGTGTTCGCGAGCGTCTATCAATACGAGGGGCAGCTGCAGGTGTACGAGCCGCAGGCATCGCATGCCTGTCTGCGCTGCTTATGGCCGGACGCGACGGCGGACGGCATCGTCGGCAACTGCGCCGAAGCCGGGGTCCTGGGTCCCGTGCCGGGCACCTTCGGCGCCATGCAGGCACTGCTCACGCTCAAGATCCTGTTGGCGATGCCGGGACGGCTCGGCGGCGAGCTGCTGCTCATGGATTTCATGAATTTCTCGAGCGTGAAGCTCAAGGCGCCCCGCCGCGCGGCATGCATCGCGCCGGACTGTGCGCTCATCCGCGATCTGCCGCGCGAGGACGCGGACTTGGAGCTGCGGCTGCCCTCGCTCGCCGCGGCCGCGAATGACGGCTACGAATTGATCGATGTGCGCACGGCCGAGGAAGTGGCGGCGCAGCCTACCTCGGCGCAGCCTACCTCGGCACAGCCCACCTCGGCGCACACCACCCGCGCGCAGCCGGCCACGGCACGTCACATTCCCATGGCGACGCTGCTCGCGCATCCGGAATTGCTTGCGCCGGGCGCAAGCTACCTGCTGCTGTGTGCCTCGGGTAAACGAAGCTTGGCCGCCGCACGCGAATTGCGTAAGCACGGACTGGCGGTGCGGTCTCTGGCGGGCGGCCTGCAGGGGCTCGCGCGCCCTGGCCGCACAGGCTCCTGACCCATGCGCTTTCAGAGCAAACTGCCGGAGGTCGGCACCACCATCTTCACGGTGATGTCGCGCCGCGCGCTCGAGGAAGGAGCGCTCAATATCGGTCAAGGCTTTCCGGACTATGCCATCGATCCGCGGCTCGCCGAATCGCTCATCGATGCGATCGCGCAGGGCCGGAATCAGTATGCGCCGATGGAAGGCGTGCCGGAGTTGCGCGAACAGGTCGCCCTGAAGCTACGGCGCAGCTACGGCGTCGAGGTCGATCCTGAGGCGGAAATCACCGTAACTTGCGGCGCCACGGAGGCTCTGTTCGATGCGGTCCAAGCGGTGATCGGTCAGGGCGATGAGGCCATCATTTTCGATCCGGCCTATGACGCGTACGAGCCGGCGGTGCGCCTCGCCGGCGGCCGATGCCTCCGCGTGCCGTTGGCCCCGCCCGCGTTTCGCTTCGACTGGGACCGCGTGCGCCAGAGCGTGAGCGATCGCACGCGGCTCATCATCGTGAACAGCCCGCAAAATCCCAGCTGCTCGGCGATCGAGCGCAGCGATCTCGAAGCGCTCGCGGCGCTGATCCGCGACCGGCCGATCACTCTTCTCTCCGATGAGGTCTACGAGAACGTCCTCTACGACGGCCGCCGCCACGCCTCCGTGCTCGCGCATCCGGAGTTGCGCGAACGCAGCTTCGCGGTCTTTTCATTCGGCAAGACATTGCACGCCACGGGCTGGCGTGTGGGCTATTGCGTCGCGCCGCCTGCGCTGACCCGGGAACTTCGCAAAGTGCATCAGTTCAACACGTTCAGCATCGCCAATCCTCTGCAACAGGGGATCGCCCGCTACCTCGAGCAGTTTCCCGATGCGTGGAAGGGTCTATCGGCGTTTTTCGAGGCCAAGCGCGACTTGTTGGCGGGCCTGCTGCGCGGCTCCGGACTCGAGCCGTTGCCCGCGGCGGGAACCTATTTTTTGTTGGTCGATTACGGTGCGCTCAGTCAATCGAACGATGTGGAATTTGCGGACCGGCTGATTCGCGAGGCGAAAATCGCCACCATCCCGTTGTCGCCTTTCTATGCAGACCCACCGCGGATGACGCTGCTGCGGCTCTGCATTGCGAAGCGCGACGAGACGCTGAAGATGGCCGCCGAGCGCCTCTGTGCCTTCGCCCTGCGCCGGTAAAATGGCCGCCGGACGCCTCCACGCCGGACGCCTTCAGGCGCCGTAGCGGGATTTCACCGACGCAAGACTCTGCCGCTGGCGGATTCGGGCGGCATCCATCAACATGCGTCCCGCCCATCGATAGACGTTGTTTTCCTTCACCGTCCTGCGCATCAAGGTCATGCGATCGCGCCGCTCATCGCGCCCCATGCGCATGGCGATCTCCATGGCTTCGGCCGTTTCGTTCACGTCGAACGGATTGATGAGGATCGCTTCGGTGAGCTCCCGCGAGGCGCCCGCGAAGGTGCTGAGGATGAGGACCCCATCCTCATCGTCGCGCGCGGCGACGAATTCCTTTGCCACCAGGTTCATGCCGTCGTGCAGGCTGTTGACCAGGCAGAAATCCGCCGCGCGGTACAGCTCGAAGATTCTGCGCGGTTCTTGATGTTCGTCGATCAACACAATCGGCCGCCAATTCCCCGCGGCGAACTTCGAGTTGATGCGCTCCACTTCGCTGTAGGTTTGTTCCTGCAGCGCGCGGTAGGCCGGCAGCTGGCTGCGCGAAGGCGCCGCGATCTGCAGCAGGCAGATCCGCCCGCGATGCCTCGGATTCCGGTCCAAGAGCGCCTCGAGCGCCTGGAAGCGCTCGACGATCCCTTTGGTGAAATCCCAGCGCTCGACGCCCAAACCGATGATCACATCCGTCCCCAGCTGATACCGGGCACGCACCGCGATCCGGCACGTGGCGACATCGGGAAGTTTTTCCAGCCAGCGGGGCGGCCATTCGATCGAGATCGGGTAGGCCGCGACACGGCACACGCGCCCCTGCAGAGTCACCGTCATGTGTTCGTGGTCGATCTGGCATTCGATGAAGCGATCGACGGTGTCGAGAAAGTTTTGGCAGTGGTAACGGGTGTGAAAGCCGAGAATGTCCGCGGACAGCATGTGCAGCAGCATCTCGCGCTTCCAGGGGCAGACACCGAAGGTCTCGGAGTTCGGCCACGGGATGTGCCAGAACAGCGCAATCGTCGCCTTCGGAATGTTCTGTCGAACGAGCTTCGGCAGCAGCGCGAAATGATAGTCCTGGATCAGCACGACGGGACTCTCGGTGCTCGCCTCCTCTTCGATCACTTCGGCAAACTTGGCATTGACCTCTTCATACGCGCGCCAATCGCTCGAACGAAACGCCGGCCGCACATAGGCGAGGTGGCACAGCGGCCAGAGCCCTTCGTTGGAAAATCCGTAGTAGTACCCCTGTTCCTCCTCTTCGCTGAGCCAGACACGGCGCAGTGTGTACGAGGGATCGTCCGGCGGAACGCGGATATGGTCCAACCGATCCACCGTCTCGCGGTCGGCCGGCCCGGCGCCGTGGGCGATCCACACGCCCGAGCAGGCGCGCATAATGGGCTCGAGCGCCGTGACCATGCCGCTCGCCGGCACCTGCACGATGGGGCGGTGATCCGCATCGAAATTGTGGATGTAAGGCTCCCGATTCGACACGATGATGACCTGCGAGGAATGCAGATGCTCACGGACCACTTGGCGCAGCGCCTGAGGTGTCCAGTTTTCGCGAAAATCGATTTCCAGCCGCTGCTTCTCCTCGGCTTCGGCTAGCACTTGTCGAACCTGCGATAGGATCGGCTGCGAGGAGCGCGGTGAGCGGGCGTTGTCGAGAAAGCGCTTGCCACGGATGTCGCCGATCAGCACGTTGGCCCAGCGGCGCAGCTGCAGCCAGGCGACGAGGACGATCAACAACGCCAGCAATAGCACCGAAATCCCGACGAAGACCAGAATGAAATCGCGTGCGGTGCGCTGGCGGCGATCGACGAAGCTCAGGTCGTACAGCATGACCACCCGGAAGGGCTTCGGCATCGCCGCGTCGAAATCGAAGCGCGACACCTGCACCGATCCGGACGGCAGCTGCACGATGCGCGTTGCGGCGGGTCCGGCGCTGCCGTTGGCATCGCATGAAATTGCCGTGGGCGTACGCTCCGTCTTGACGATGGTCTTGCCGTCCGGACGGCACACGAGGATGGCCAGCAGTCGCTCATCGGCGGTCATCTTGGTCACGTAGCTGCGGATGCGCGCCTCGTTGCCCTGCCCGACGAGTTCGGCAATGGGCTCTTCCATGCTGTGCATCGCGAGCTCCGCCCGCTGCTCGACGTCGGCACGAAACCATTCGGCCAGCAGCCGTTGAATGTAGGGCAGGCCGAAATACGCGACCACGCACGAAGCCAGCGCGACCGGCAAGACGAACCGCAAGATGACTGAGCGAAACACCGCGGTCCGATTCCTCTTTTTGCTGGAGACGTTGGGGGACCAAGAACGGAAAATACCGGAAATCCTGGGTGCAGTGTCGAGTATGCGCTCTTGCTTGTCATGTAAAATTTTCATTGCAAAGATCCTTGGCGCATCCCCCTGCCGTGAGACTATTGACTTGACATGAATCAGCCTGCGCTTCCCCCCGCTTCGCTCGATTGGTGCCTCTTCTTGGACGTGGACGGCACCTTGCTCGAATTGACCGAAACCCCCACGGCGACGGTGGCGGATCCACGCCTCAAGGCGCTTCTGGCCGAGGTGGCGGAGCGGCTTGGCGGTGCGGTCGCACTGGTGAGCGGCCGCAGCATCGCTTACTTGGATGCGCTATTTGCGCCCTTGCAGCTGCCCGCGGCCGGATTGCACGGCGTCGAGCGGCGCAAAGCCTCGGGCGCCATCCAAGGAGCGAGTTACGTCGATGCTCAGCTCAATGCCGCACGCACGAAGCTGGCGAGTTTCGTCGCGGCGCACCCGGGGACGCTGCTCGAAGACAAGGACAGGAGCCTTGCCGTGCACTATCGCATGGCGCCCGCAGCGGAAGCTGCCGCACGGCAAGCCGTCGCCGCGGCCGCAAAGCCCATGGGAACGAATTATCACATTCAAGAAGGCAACATGGTGCTCGAGATCAAGCCGTACGGATTTACGAAAGGCACCGCGGTCAAAGAATTCATGCACGAACCGCCGTTCTCGGGCCGGACGCCGGTCTTCGTCGGCGACGATCTCACCGACGAGGGCGGCTTTCGGGCCGTGGAGCTATTCGGCGGCATCTCGATCGCGGTCGGCGACCGGATTCGCGGCCACTGGCGGGCGGACAGCCCTTCCGAGGTGCATCGCTGGCTCGAGAACATCGCTGCGTTGACCGATTCGCGGCGCGCCTGACGGAATCGCGGCGCGCCTGAGGGAATCGCGCCGCGCCTCACCGCCGGCGGGCGCGCCGCCGGCCTGCGCGGAGCGCAATCCTAGTCGCGTATTTGTCCGCCGCCGCGCACCAGGTACTTGTAAATGGTGAGCTGCTCGACGCCGACCGGACCGCGGGCGTGAAATTTGGCGGTGCTGATGCCGATTTCCGCGCCCATTCCGAACTCGCCGCCGTCGGCGAACTGCGTCGAGGCATTGTGCAAGACGATGGCGCTGTCGACGCGGGACAAGAACCGCTCGGCCGTGCCGGCGTGGTCGGTCACGATGCAGTCGGTGTGCTGTGAACCGTATTGGCGGATGTGCGCGATCGCCGCGTCCACACCCTCGACGACGCGCACGGCGATGATCGCGTCGAGATATTCGGTGTACCAGTCCTGTTCGGTCGCGGCTTTTACGCGCGCATCGACTCCGGTGCTGTGCTCATCGCCTCGCACCTCACACCCGGCGTCGAGCAGGGCTCGAATCAGCGGGGCGAGATGCGTCGCGGCACACCCGCGGTCCACCAGCAGGGTTTCTGCGGCGCCGCAGATGCCGGTACGGCGCATTTTGGCATTCATGACGATGTCTTGCGCCATCGTCAGGTTCGCGCCGCGGTCGACGTACACGTGACACACCCCCTCGAGATGTCCGATCACCGGGACGCGCGCCTCCTCTTGTACGCGCGCGATCAGGTTCCTGCCACCGCGGGGCACGATGACGTCGATGTCCTTCCTCATCTCCGCCAGCATGTAGCCGACCGCCGCCCGGTCGGTCGTGGGCACGAGCTGGATGCAACCGCTCGGCAGACCGGCCACCTTCAAACCCTCGTCCAGGCACGCATGAATGGCCGCGTTCGAATGGGCGCTCTCGGAGCCGCCGCGCAGGATCACGGCGTTCCCGGACTTCAGGCACAACGCGCCCGCATCCGCGGTGACGTTCGGCCGGCTCTCGTAGATGATGCCGATCACACCCAGCGGTACGCGGCGCCGCTGAATGACCATGCCGTTGGGCCGCGTCCATTGCGCCAGTACGGTCCCGATCGGGTCGGGGAGGCGCTCGATGTCCTCGAGCGCGCGCGCCATCGCCTCGACGCGCTTCTCATCGAGCTTCAGGCGCTCGAGCATGGCACCCGTCACGCCATCGCCTTCCGCCGCACGCACGTCGCGCTCGTTCGCCGCCAGGATCTTGTGGCGGCGCGCGCGCAGCGCGGCCGCCGCGGCCCGCAGTGCACGATTCTTCACCTCGCCCGATGAGAGCTCGAGCACCGGCGCAGCCGCTCGCGCCTCGCGGCCGATGGTACGCATGAGACCCGCGATCATGAAACGCTCAACAACACTAGATCATCCCGATGCACGATCTCGTCGCGACCTCTGAACCCCAGCACCTTCTCGATCTCGGCGGACCTGCGTCCGATGATGCGCGCCGCGTCGCTGTCCGAATAGGCGCAGATGCCCCGCGCCACCTCATTGCCGTCGGGGCCAATGATACTCACCGTGTCGCCTCGTTCGAAGCGCCCGACCGCCCGCGTCACCCCGGCCGGCAACAGACTCTTGCCGCTCAACAGGGCGCGCACCGCACCGTCGTCGACGGCAATTGCCCCGGCAGGCTTCAAGGTCCCCGCAATCCACTGCTTGCGCATGGCCAGCGGGGTCGATGAGGGCACGAACCAGGTACAGCGAGCGCCCTCCTCGATGCGCCTGAGCGGGTGTTGGGACGCGCCCTTGGAAATGCACAAATGACAACCCGCTCCCACGGCGATTTTTGCCGCAGCAATCTTCGTCTGCATGCCGCCCGAGCCCATGTCACTGCCCACGCCGCCCGCCATGGCTTCGATCGCGGGCGTGATTTGGAGCACCCGGGGAATGAATTCGGCGTTCGGATCCTCGTTGGGATTCGCCGTGTACAAGCCATCGATGTCCGACAGCAACACCAGACAATCGGCGCCCGTCATTTGTGCGACGCGCGCGGCCAAGCGGTCGTTGTCCCCGTAGCGGATTTCGGCGGTCGCCACGGTATCGTTCTCGTTGATCACGGGCACCGCGCCCAGGGACAAGAGGGTGTTGAGCGTACCGCGAGCGTTGAGATAACGGCGGCGCTGCTCGGTATCGCCCAGGGTGAGCAAGATTTGCGCCACCGTAATCCCGTGGGCGTCCAGAAGCTCCTTGTAAGCGTGCGCGAGGCGAATTTGCCCGACGGCCGCGGCCGCCTGACTCTCTTCGAGCTTGAGCTTGGCCGTGCTCAATCCGAGATGCCGTCGGCCGAGTGCAATGGCGCCCGAGGACACCAAGATGACCTCCTGGGCGCGCCGTCTCATGGCGGCGATGTCCGCCGCAAGGCTTTCCAGCCACGTTCGATTGAGGCGTCCCTTGTCGGCATCGACGAGCAACGTGGAGCCCACCTTGACGACGACACGCTTGGCGTCGGTGAAGCGGCGTGCGGTGGCCTTGCGGTCGGCAATGTTCATTTGTACGCAATATTGCCATTTACTTGAGGAAGGGGCCTCACCTAATATCCACCCCACAACCGGCGAGCATTCAAAAGAAGGACGACCTCCAGTGGGCAGAGAGTACGAACCGACGGTCGGACAGTGGTATGAGGATCTGGAAAACGAAGAAACCTTCCAGGTGCTCAAGGTGGATGAAGATCGAGAAGTCGTCGAAATTCAGCATCTCGACGGCGATATCGAGGAATTGGATGTGGACGGTTGGGCCGAACTCGACTTGGAGCTCAGCGAGGAACCCGAGGGATGGTCGGGCTCCAAGGCCGAGAGAGACGCCGAAGAGGATGAAGACGAGGACGAGGACTGGGACGATGAGGACGACGAGGACGAAGACGACGACGATCTAGACGAGGACGAGGACGAGCACGACGAATATTGAGCGCGAATTCAGCCTCTCATACCCGCTCGAGCCAGCCGTGAGGGTCGGGCGCTTCTCCCCGTTGAATGGCCACTAATTGGGCGCGAAGGGCGCGTGTGAGCGGACCCACCTCGCCGTTCGCCACCTTGTGTTCCACGCCGCGATAGATGAGGGTCCCCACCCCGGCGAGCACCGCGGCGGTGCCCGATAGCGCGGCTTCTCCGCTTTTCACCCACTCGAGCATTTCGCGCACGTCGAAGATGCGCTCCGCCACTTTGAAGCCCTGATCGCGAGCGAGTGTGAGCAGCGAATCACGCGTGACGCCGTGGAGAAACGTACTGTCGAGGCCGCGCGTCAGCAACTCACCCTCGCGAATCAACAAGAAATTCGCTGCACCGGTCTCCTGCACCTGGCCGCCGGGGCAGAACAGCACCTGGTCCACCTGATATTTCGCCCGAGCGCTCAAGGTCGGGCCCATCGCCGCGGCGTAATTGCCGCCCGTCTTGACCATGCCCATCTGCGCCGCCGAGCGGGTGTTCTCATCGTCGACCAGAATGCGCAGCGGCTTCATGCCGCCCGCAAAATAATCCCAAACCGGGCTCGCGAGCACCAGCAGCAGGGCATCGCTCGCGGGCGTCGCCGCGGCGCCGATGTTCGCCGTCGTACCGAACAAGATCGGCCTTAAATAGAGCGCGCCCGGCGCCTCGGGGACGGCTTCGCGGCAGCGTTCGATGACCCGGCGCACCATGTTGGCGAGCTGTCCCGCGTCCGGTTCCGGCAGCACCAGCTGGCGCGCGCTCTGGCGCATGCGCGCGATGTGTCGATCCATGCGAAAGATGTGAATCGATCCGTCGGCGCGGCGAAATGCCTTGAAGCCCTCGAAGCACGTGCTCGCATAGTGCAGCACGTGCGCAGCGGGGCTGAGCTCGATCGGCGCGACCGGCTTGATCTCGGCCTCGGACCAGTGCCCGTCGCGATAAGCGGCGACTGCCATATGCGAAGTCAGGACGGTGCCGAACGCAGGTCGCTGGGGTTGTGCTGTCATGGCGCCTTCATCGTAGGTATGAAAATCGTTGCCGGATGCTCGAGCAGGTCCTTCAAGGCCTGAATCATCGCTGCGGCATCATAGCCGTCTACGAACCGATGATCGAATGAGGAAGATAAATTCATGATTCGGCGCACCACGATCTCACCCTGGTGAACGACCGGCCGCTCCACGGCTTTATTGAGTCCGATGATGGCGACTTCCGGGGCATTGATGATCGGTGTCGAGGCAATGCCGCCCAGCTTGCCGAGGCTCGTGATCGTGATGGTCGAACCGACGAGTTCCTCGCGCGCCGATTTGTTCGAGCGTGCGCGCTCGGACACGCGGCGGATCTCGGCGGCGACTTCCCACAGGCCCAAGGCCTGCACGTTGCGCACCACCGGCACTTTGAGACCATCCGGCGTTTGCGTGGCGATGCCGACATGGACCGCGCGATGACGTATCAGCACGCCGCGCGCCGCATCGTAGAGCACATTGCATTGGGGGAACGCATCGAGGACCCGCACCAATGCCAGGGTGATCAAAGGCAGGTAGGTGAGAGCGGGCTCGCCCTTCGCCGACTTCGCGTTCAAATGCTGCCGTAAGTCCTCGAGCTCCGTGACGTCGACCTCCTCGACGTAGGAGAAATGCGGAATGTTGCGTTTCGCCTCGCTCATGCGCTCGGCAATCAACCGGCGCATGCCGATCACTTTGATTTCAGTGGTCTGCGGAGCGGCGGCCCCTGCCGGGACGGCCGGCGCAGTCGGCGGCACCTTTCGCGCCTCTGCGGCGTGACCTCCGGCTTCACCCGATGCCGCATCGGCGCCCGCTGCGATCAAATCGCCGCGCACGATGCGACCGCCGGGACCGGAACCCGCAATGCGCGTGAGATCGATGCCGGCTTCCCGCGCCCGGCGCCGATTGGCCGGCGAGGCCATGACCCGGCCGGCGCGAGCCGCTCCGGCCTCCACGCCGGACTTCCCCTCATCGGCGCTCGAGACCGCGGGCGCGGTCGGAGCACTCGAGGTCACGGGGGGCCGGCTCGAGGGCGTAGCGGCCGCCGGCGCTGCGCTCGCCGCCGGCGCATGCGCACCGTTGGTCTCGAACACGATCAAGGGCGAGCCCACCGCGATCTTGTCTCCGGGCGCACCGGTAATCGAAACCACCCGGCCGCTGACCGGTGCCGGCACTTCGACGGCGGCCTTGTCGGTCATGACCTCGACGATCACCTGGTCTTCGGCGACCTCGGCGCCGGGCTGCGTGTGCCAGGCGACGATTTCCGCCTCGACGGTCCCTTCGCCGAGGTCCGGCATCTTAAAGATGAATTGACTCATGCGGGCTCCATCACGGCCTTGAGCGCCATCGCGACACGCGCCTGGCCTGGAAAATACTCCCACTCAAAAGCATGCGGGTAGGGAGTGTCCCAGCCGGTCACGCGTTGTATCGGCGCCTCCAGATCCCAGAAGCATTCTTCCTGCACCACCGAGAGGATTTCGGCGCCAAATCCTGAAAAACGGGTGGCTTCGTGCGCCACCACGCAGCGGCCCGTCTTCTTCACCGACGTGCAAATGGTATCGGCATCGAGCGGTACCAGCGAGCGCAAATCGATGATCTCGGCATCTACGCCCAAGCTCGCCGCCGCGGCGGCTGCGACGAATACCATGGTGCCATAGGTGATGATGGTGAGCTGCGAGCCCCGCCGCACGACATCGGCCACGCCGAGCGGCACCTTGTAATGCCCCTCATCCACCTGGCCTTTGGGATGCGTGCTCCACGGCACCGCGGGCTTGTTCGGATCGCCGTCGAAGGGACCGTTGTACAGCCGCTTCGGCTCGAAGAACACGACCGGATCGTCATCCTCGATCGAGGTGATCAGAAGCCCCTTGGCGTCGTACGGATTCGAGGGCATGACGACTTTGAGGCCGCTGACATGGGTGAAGATCCCCTCCGGACTTTGCGAATGCGTCTGCCCGCCGCGGATGCCGCCGCCGCACGGCGTGCGGATGGTCACGGGTGCGAAGAATTCGCCGGCGCTGCGATAGCGCAGGCGCGCCAGTTCGCTCACGATCTGATCGAAGCCCGGATAGATGTAGTCGGCGAATTGAATTTCCGCGACCGGCCGCAGGCCGTTCACGCCCATGCCGATGGCTGCCGCGACGATGCCGCCCTCGGCGATCGGCGTATCGAGCACCCGATGCGCACCATACTTGCGCTGCAGCCCTTCGGTGGTGCGGAACACCCCGCCGAAATAGCCGATGTCCTCGCCCATCAGCACCACCGACGGGTCGCGGCCGAGCATGATGTCCATGGCGGAGTTCAACGCTTGAATCATGTTCATGCTGGCCATGGATCAGCCCCGCTCGGCGCGCATCAGGGCGCGCTGGCGTCGCAGGTGCTGCGGCATTTCCTTGAACACGTCCTCGAACATGAGATCGGCATCGAGTCTCGGCCCCTCGTTCGAGCGTGCCGTACTTGACTGCCTCCTGCCAGCTTGCGGCGACCAGCGCCTCGAGTTCCGCGTTGAGCGCGCGGTGCCGCTCCTCCGACCATTCGCCGAGCTTGATCAGATGCTGCTTGAGCCGTTCGATCGGATCGCCGAGCGGCCAGTGCTCCTGGTCGTCCTTGGCGCGATAGCGAGCCGGGTCGTCGCTGGTCGAATGCGCGGCGGCACGATACGTCACCAGCTCGATCAGCGTCGGTCCGGCGCCGGTGCGCGCCCGCTGCGCCGCCCACTGCGTGACCGCATACACCGCGAGAAAATCATTGCCGTCGACACGAATTCCGGCGATGCCGTAGCCGGGCCCGCGCGCTGCGAAGGAGCGTTGTTCGCCGCCGGCATAGCCCTGAAAGGTCGAGATCGCCCACTGGTTGTTCACCACGTTGAGAATGACCGGCGCCTGGTACACGGAGGCGAACAGCAGGGCATAATGGAAATCCGCCTCGGCGGTGCTGCCCTCGCCCGTCCAGCTCGCGGCCAGATGGTCCTCCCCTTGATCGCCGCTGCCATGGCCCAGCCGACCGCCTGTGGAAATTGCGTCGCCAGATTTCCGGAGATCGAAAAGATATTGCCGGCCTTGGAGTGATACATCACCGGTAGCTGCCGCCCCTTGCACATGTCGCGCGTGTTCGAGAGGAGCTGGCACATCAAATCCACGAGCGCGACGCCGCGCGCAATGTGAAAGGCCCTGATTGCGATAGGAGGGAAACAGCATGTCGCCGGGTTGCAGTGCCATGCATTGCGCGACCGAGACAGCCTCCTCGCCGAGCGAGCGCATGTAGAAGGAGATCTTGCCGGCGCGCTGTGTGCGCTGCATGCGATCGTCGAACATGCGCGTCAGCAGCATGTGCCGCAATCCAACCTGCAGTTCACCGGGATCGAGATGCGGATTCCAGGGACCCACCGCCTCGTGCGTATCGTCGAGCACGCGCACCAGTTCGACGGCGAGGGACTCGATGTCGCGTGCGCGCGCGTTCACATCGGGCCGCGCGACGGCGCCCGCGGGCGAGAGATGCACGTAACCGAAGTCGGGTCTTTCGCCGGGGCGTGCCGGTGAGCGGGGTAGATGCAAACGAGAGCGTTTATTCATATGCGTACGGTACTCGGGCGGCGGCCCGGTGTTGCGTTCGTTAGGCTTTGTCGAGGATAATTCGGTATGTTCATTCCGAATTTACATAAATAATGGAAAATTCGCTTCGTCCGGTCATCGACCGTTTGGATTTGCGTCTGCTCGACATTTTACAGCGTCAGGGGGCTCTCTCGGTGGCGGAGGTCGCCTCGAAAGTGCGCATCTCGACCACGACGTGCTGGCGGCGCATCCAACAGCTCGAGCAGAACGGGGTCATCAAAGCGCGCGTCGCGCTTCTCGACCGCAACGCGCTCGGCCTGGATGTGACCATCTTTGCGCACGTCAAACTCGCGACCACCGGCCGCGATGCGATCGGAGAATTCGAGGCCGCCATTCGCGATCGCGCCGAAGTGCTCGAGTGCTACACGCTCACCGGCGAGTGGGATTTTCTGCTGAAGATCGTCACCAAGAACATCAAAGCCTACGAGGCATTCTATTTGGATTATCTGTCGCGCATTCCCTGCGTACGGTCGGTCAATTCCTCGGTCGCCGTGACCGTCATCAAGGAATCGACCGCTCTGCCGCTTGGCTGCGGCGGCGAGGGCGGCGACGCCAGCTCAGCGTCCGTCACGAGCCGGATGCCGCCGCCGAAAATGCGGTAAGCCGCGCCTCACGAGGCGAGCAATACGGTCGAGCCGATGGTGCGGCGAGCCGCCAACGCGCGATGCGCCTCCGCGGCATCGCACAGCCGCAGGCGCTGACCGACGTGCGCGTGGATCTCGCCAGCCGCCAGTCGCGCAAACAAATCCGCAGCGCGCCCCTGCAATTCCTCGCGGCTCTTGATGTAGTCGAACAACGTCGGACGAGTTGCGAACAGCGAGCCGCCCGCCGCAAGGTCGGCGAGCTTGAAATCGGTGATCATGCCCGATGACTGCCCGAAGCTCACCAAAGTGCCGCGCCGCTTCAAGGACTGAAGCGAGCCGCGCCAGGTGTCCTGGCCGACCGAGTCGTAGACGACGTCGCAGCCGCGTGATCCTGTGATCTCTTGGACGCGCGCGACGAAGTCCTCGCGCGAGTGATCGATGATGTGCGCATAGCCGTTGGCGAGCGCGCTCGCCGCTTTGCCGGCGGAGCCCACCGTGCCGATCGGCGTGGCGCCCAGGAGTTTCAGCCACTGCCCGAGGAGCAGCCCTACGCCGCCCGCGGCCGCGTGAACCAGCACCGTATCACCTGCCTTGACGGGATAGCAGGAGGTGACCAGGAATTGCGCGGTCAGGCCCTTGAGCATGGTGGAGGCAGCGGTATCGAAGGCGACCGAGTCGGGCAGCTTCACGAGCCGCTCGACAGGCACCACTCGACAGTTGCGATAGGCGCCCGTCGGCAGCGTGTACGCCACCCGATCTCCCACCGAAAAGCCGGCCGCCCCGAGTCCCAACTCCTCGACGACGCCTGCCGCCTCCGCGCCCGGAATCAGCGGCGTGGAAGGCCATGGATATACGCCGGTGCGAAAATAGATATCGATGAAATTGACCCCGATGGCATGCTGCCTCAAGCGCACTTCATTCGGACCCGGCGCGGCGGTATCGAGCGGCACCCACTCGAGCACCTCGGGGCCTCCCGGCGCGCGCGCGATGATCCCCATGTCCGTCGCCGCTTGCGTCACTGCCGCCGCTCCGCGAAGCGACGGATGCGGATACAAGCTTCGCGCAGCGGCGCCTCATCGGTCGCGAAGCACAGCCGTACGAGGCCCGCCGTCCCCTCGCCGAAGGCGCCACCGTCGAGCACCGACACCCGTTCCGATCGATACAGCTCGCACATGAATTCGTATCCGGACAGGCCGCAGCCGCGCACATCGATCAGCATGAACATGCCGGCTTCCGGTGCATGGCAGCGCAGCCCGGGAGCGCCTTCGAGTCCCGCGAGCACCAAACGGAGTCTGTTCGCGCAGAATTCGCGGGTACGGGATTCCGCATCGGCGGCGACGCCCACTGCGGTGAGCGCCGCCTCCTGGATGAATCCGGGCAGGCCATACAGCATGCACATGGCCAATGCTTCCGTATGGGCGATGAGTGCCTTGGGTCCGACCATCCATCCGGCGCGCCACCCCGGCATCGCGTGCGTCTTCGACAGACTGCCGATGGTGACGACTCGGTCGGGCAGGGTCGCTGCGAGGCTCGGTACGCGGCCGCCCGGCGCGAGACCCGCATACACCTCATCCGCCACCACCCAGAGCGCATGACGCTCCGCCAGGCGTCCGATGACGGCGAGCTCGGCCGCACTCATCACCGCGCCGCTGGGGTTATTCGGGGTCGCAAAAAATATGGCTCGCGTCTGCGGCGTGATGGCTGCCTCGAGCGCGGGCAGATCCACTCTGAATCCCGACGCCGCCGGCGCCGGGACGCGCACCATGCGTGCGCCCGAGACCTCGATGGTCGCGGGATACGTGGGGTAGAGCGGTTCGAGCGCGAGCACTTCGTCGCCCGGGCCGGCGAGACACAGCGACGCCGCGAACAGCGCATTCTGAGCGCCCGCGAGGAAAATGACATTGGCGGCTTCGACCGCCTGACCGGTGCGCGCGCGATGCGCATGGGCGATGGCCTCGCGCAGCGGCTCGCGGCCGGCCACGGGCGTGTAATGGGTATCGCCCGAGCGAAGACAGTCGACCGCCCGCTCGATCACCGGCCTGGGGGTCTCGATGTCCGGGTCGCCCACACTCAAGATGATCACATCCTCGCCGCGATCCCGGGCGGCTTTCGCCGCGTAATGGATCTCCCACGCATCGGCGCCCTCGCCCGTAACGCGCTCCACCAAGTTCGAATAGTTCATCAGCTGGAACCTTTTTTCTTCGCTCACCGGCAGCGGGCTTGCTTACTTTTCGCGGCGCCGCATGCCATCCTAGCGCGCTTTCCCACACGACGTTCAAGAAGGCGAAAATGTCGCGAAGCATCGGGCGGTACCTCGTGGAATTGCTGGCCGCCAACGGAATCGACACCGTATTTGGAATCCCCGGGGTTCACAACCTCGAACTCTACCGCGGCCTCGCCGCCGAGAACATGCGCCATGTGCTGGTACGCCATGAGCAGGGGGCGGGATTCGCCGCGGATGGCTACGCGCGCCTGAGCGGCCGCCCCGCCGCCGCCTTCACCATTTCGGGTCCCGGTCTCACCAACATCTTGACGCCCGCCGCGCAGGCTTACTCGGACTCCATTCCGCTGCTCGTGATCGCCACGACACCGGTGCGCGCCTCGCTCGGCAAGCAGTGGGGCGTGCTGCACGAATTGAAAAACCAATGCGCGCTTGCGGAGGGTGTCTTTGGCGTGGCGCGCTGCGCGTGGAGCGCCGAGAGCGTCCGCGACCACCTACGCCTGTGCTTGGCGTCCTTGCGCGCCGGGCGTCCCCGTCCCGCCTATTTGGAGATTCCGCTCGACGTCCTGTCGGAGTCGACCACGCTCACGGCCGCCCGATTCGCGGAAGCGGCGCCGCTGCCCGAGGCGCCCGACGAGCAAGTCGAGGCCGCGGTCCGTCTGCTTGCCGTCGCCGCACGTCCCGTCGTCATCGCGGGCGGCGGTGCGCGCAGAGCGGCGGCCGAGCTGCACCGTCTCATCGACACGCTCGACTGCCCGCTCGTCACGACGGCGGCCGGCAAAGGGCTGCTCTCCGACCATCACCCCGCGAATCTCGGCACCTCGCTCCCCTACCCGGCCGTTCAAGCATTGATCGCGGACGCCGACGTGGTGCTGGCCGTCGGTACCGAATTGGCGGAGACCGACGTTTACACCTCGACCAAGCTGGCGCTCGGCGGTCTGTTGATTCGCATCGACATCGATCCGGTGAAGCTCGCGGATCACTACGCGGCCGACGTTCCTGTCTGGGGTGACGCACGCTTGAGCTTGCACGCGATCCAGCAACGCGTGTCGCCGCGCTCCGGGTGGAAAACACAGACCGGCGGTGCTGCGGGGCTGCGCAGCGAGATTGCGAGCGGTTACGATTCGAACACGCGGGCGCAACTGCTCGCGCTCGATGCGATCCGAGCCGCGCTGCCACGCGACGGAGTCGTGTTCAGCGACATGACTCAGATCGCTTATTTTGGAAACTATGCCTTCAGATCCGACGAACCGGGTCATTGGTTCCACCCTTCGGGTTACGGCACGCTTGGATTTGCATTGCCGGCTGCATTCGGCGCGAAAATCTCGAGTCCGGCGCGTCCCGTACTCGCGCTCGCCGGCGATTTTGGTCTGCAGTTCACCTTGGGCGAATTGATGACCGCGGTGGAAGCCGGAGTGGGTTTGCCGCTGGTCGTCTGGAACAATTCCGCGCTCGGTCAAATCCGCGACGACATGATTGCGGCGCACATTCCTCCCACCGGCGTCATTGCGCGCAATCCGGATTTTTTGGCCCTGGCGCGCGCGTGTGGCTGTGCGGCGGTCCGGGCGCGAAACGCGCCTGCGCTCACCGAAGCCATACGCCGTGCCCTCGACGTCCCAGGTCCGACGCTGATCGAGGCGGTGTCGACCGATTTCACGAGCTCCTGATCAGCTCCGCCACCGCCGGCGACGGATTGCCGCCGCAGATCAATACGACCACCTTCCTGTTGGCATAGCGCGCGGATTCTTTGAAGTACGCCGCCAAGGCCACTCCGCTGGCGCCCTCCATCGCCCATCCTTGCGCATGGCCCCAGCGCATGGCGCGCAGAATTTCCTCTTCGCTCACCAACACCCCGTGATGCATGACTTGCCGGCAGAGCTCGAAGGTGATGGACCCCGATTCCACCCCGCCCGCCGTGCTCTCGCTCAAGGTCGGCCGCTCCGGTGCGACGAGAATGCGGCCGGCCTTGAGACATTCGTAAAGGACCGCGGAATTCTCGGGCCAGCAACCGATGATCTCGGCCTGCGGCGCCCGGTGGTGCAGGTACGAGCCGACGCCGCTGATCAAACCGCCGCCGCCGGTGGCGATGAATATGGCATCGAGGTCGGGCAACTGGCGCGTGAGCTCGACGCCGATGGTGCCTTGCCCCGCCACCACATACGGGTCATTGTACGGCGATACGTACGTGCGGCCGGACTCGCGCGCGGCCGCGCGCGCCGCCAATTCCGCCGCCAATGGATCATCGCCGACGATCCGGATGCGGGCACCGTGGTCGCGAATCTTGTCACGCTTCGCGGGGTTCACCTGGGCGCTGAGAAACACTTCCGCGTCGATGCCGAGGAATTTCGCCGCCGTCGCAACTCCAAGGCCGTGGTTGCCGGTCGAGGAGGTAATGACGCCGGCCGCCGCAGCCGCGGGGCTCAGGCTCATCAGCTTGTTGGTCGCCCCCCGCAGCTTGAATGAGCCCGTTCGCTGCAGCTGTTCGAGCTTGGCAAAGGCAGGCCCCGTGCGAGCGCCCCCCTCGGTCGCCATCGGCACCAAGGGTGTCTGTTGCACCAGGGAATAGACTCGATCCGCCGCTTCCTCGATCAGCGGCAGCACCTTACCGGTCAACATCGCGGCATCACGAGTTTTTCTCACCTCTTGCGGCAAAAAACGCACACCTTGCTATTATTGCTTCAGATCACACCAAATTGAAGCGCGCAGCGCTTGCGACAACGAGGGGAAATCGCATGCTGAGGTTATCGATTCGAGCTCTTTCGCTTGTCGCCGCGTTGGTGACGTTGCCCGCGTTCGCCAAGGAACAGATCGTCGTCGTCGAGCGTCCGGTGGGTGAAACCACGGTGGATCTCGGAGCCAAGGGCGACTCGGTCGGCGATCTGCTGGTGTTCGCGAACAAGGTGTACGACGCCGGCAACAAGACGCAGGTCGGCACCGATCAGGGCTATTGCGTGCGCACCCTCGTGGGCAAGAGTTGGGAGTGCTTTTGGACGCTGACGTTGGCGGCGGGGCAGATCACGGTCGAGGGGCCCTTTCTCGATACCGGCGATTCGCTCATGGTCGTGACGGGGGGGAGCGGCAAGTATGCGGGCGCGAAGGGAAGCATGAAGCTGCATCCGCGCGATGCCACGCCCACGGGCTATGATTTCACCTACGATCTGCTGTAGTGCCGTACACCGCAGAGCATTCCTTGCGGAGCCGGAAAGATTTCCCGGCTCTGCAGCGCCATCGCGACGGCCTTGAACTCGCATTCCTCGACGGTCCCGCCGGCAGCCAGGTACCGAATGCCGTGATCGAGGCCATTGCGGATGTCTATGCCTCCTGCAACGTGAATACGCACGGCCACTTTCCGCCCTCCCGGGAAGTCGACCGCCGCATGCAAAGGTCGCGCGAGGTGGTTGCTGCCTTCCTCGGTGCCGCGTCCGCCGAGTGCATCTCCTTCGGCCAAAACATGACCACGCTGAGCTATGCGTTGAGCTACGCGATCGGCCGCACCCTGCAACCGGGCGACGAAGTGCTGATCACGCAGCTCGACCACGAGGCGAATCGCGGCCCATGGCTGAACCTGCGCGAGCGCGGCATCGTCGTCCGGGAAGTGCGGCTGATGGAGACCGGCGTATTGGATACCGAGGACATGGCGGCGAACATCTCGACTCGAACCAGGCTCTTCGCGCTGGGAGCGTCGTCGAACGCCTTGGGGACCGTCAACGATATCGCGCTCGCGCGGCGCCTGACGCGTGAAGTGGGCGCGCTGCTCCTGATCGACGCGGTGCACTATGCACCGCATTTTCCGCTTGACGTACGCGCCATGGACGCGGATTTTCTGCTCTGCTCGGCTTATAAGTTCTACGGTCCGCACGTGGGGATCCTGTATTCGAAGCCCGGGGCCCTCGACCGTCTGCCCACCGATCGCTTGAGCACGCAGGATCCCGCCGCGCCCTACCGCATCGAGACTGGAACGCTCAACCACGCCGCCATCGACGGTGTGCGCGCGGCCATCGAATATCTCGCCGGTTGGGGTGCCGGTCCGACGCTGCGCGAGCGCATCGTCGATGCCATGAGCGGCATCTCCGCCTATGAACACCAGCTGGCGACTCTCTACTACGAGCAGGTCCGTCGCCTGCCCGGGGTGCGCGTGTGGGGCCCCGACTTCAGCTCGTGCAGCCGGGCGCCCACCGTATCCGTGACTCTCGCCGGGCACACGGCGGCCGAGGCGGCGAGCGCGCTCGGCGCGGAGGGAATTTGCGTCTGGGACGGCGATTTCTATGCATCGCGCCCCGTGGAAATGCTCGGACTCGCCGAGTCCGGGGGTCTCCTGCGCACCGGCATGTCCATGTACAGCACGCAGGACGAGGTCCGCCGCCTGCTTCAGGGCATCGAAAAACTCACCTCCTAACCCGGAGGAGCGCCGAGCCGCGCCCTCCGACCTTAACTGGCATTCTGCGCAATTCGTGGTGAAATAGGGGCCTTGAGCGCGAGGACCGCGACATGCGACTCAGCAAGTTCAGCTATTACTCGGATTTTGCCATCTACCCCGTGGTGTGTGCCGCTTTGGCGGCCGCGAGCGTACGCGGTGCCGGCTGGATCGGCGGCGCCGAATGGCTCGCCGCCCTGGCGGTGGGGCTGATGTTATGGACCTTCCTGGAATACGTGCTGCACCGTGTCGCCCTGCACGCGATGCGCTGGTTTGCGCCGATGCACGGCGAGCACCATAGTGCGCCGTTGGCTCTCATCGGCACTCCGACCTGGGTCAGCGTATCGGTGCTTTGCAGCGTCATCGGAATTCCCGTGTGGCTGTGTTTTGGTTTCGGCATCGCCGGCGGTCTGACCGTGGGCGTAATGACGGGCTATTGGTGGTACGGCATCGTGCATCACATCATTCATCACCACGCTCACAAGCGAACGGGCGCCTATTTCAGCGAACTTCGCGCCTGGCACATGCGCCATCACTATTCGCCACGCAGCGGAAACTTCGGAGTGACGACCGGGCTGTGGGATCACGTCTTCGGTACGGTCATCGGCACCCGCGACAAGGCGGCAATTTCGACATGAACGCCGCCAATCCCATGCGCACGGACGGCTTTGAGTTCGTCGAATATGCGGCCCCCGATCCGGAGTCTTTGCGGCTTCTGTTTGAGAACATGGGACTGCCGGCGGTCGCGCGGCACCGATCGAAAAACGTCACGCTGCACCGGCAGGGAGACGTCAACTTCATCATCAACGCCGAGCATGACAGCTTTGCGCAGAAGTTCGCGCGGGCACACGGGCCGTGCGCGTGCGCCATGGCGTTTCGCGTCGCTGACGCGGCCTATGCCTATGCCCGCGCCCTCAAGCTCGGCGCAAAACCGGGCCCGGTCACCGCCGGTCCCATGGAACTGAACATTCCCTCGATCGAAGGGATCGGCGGCAGCCTGATCTATCTTGTCGACCGCTACGGTGAGCGCACCATCTATGACGTCGATTTCGTACCCGTCGCCGCGTCGCCCTCGGCCGCGGACACCGGGCTGACGGGCATCGACCACCTGACACACAACGTGAGACGCGGCAACATGAACTTGTGGGCCGGCTTCTATGAAAAGCTGTTCAACTTTCGCGAAATCCGCTACTTCAGCATCGAGGGCGCGGAAACCGGACTGTTCTCGCGCGCCTTGACCTCACCGTGCGGAAAGATTCGCATTCCGATCAACGAGAGCCAGGACGACAAGAGTCAAATCGAGGAATACCTCAACGAATACAAAGGCGAAGGCATCCAGCACATCGCCTTGAGCACCGACGACATCTATCGCACCGTCGATGTCTTGCGCGAGCGCGGCATCGAGTTCCAGGATACACCGAGCACCTATTACGAGAACATCGACACCCGGGTGGCGGGCCACGGCGAGCCGATCCGGGAACTCGAACGGCGGCGCATCTTGATGGATGGCACCGCCGATCGCGGCATCCTGCTGCAAATTTTCACCAAGAATGCCATCGGCCCGATTTTTTTCGAGGTGATTCAACGCAAAGGCAACGAGGGGTTCGGCGAGGGGAATTTTCAGGCGCTGTTCGAATCCATCGAGTTGGACCAGAAGCGCCGCGGCGTTCTGTGACGGCGTTGAACTTCAAGAACCTGCCCATATCTAACCTTCCAACGGTCGATTCGACCATTTGGGGGTCTGTTATGCGAAGTTTCTTTGCTGCATCCCTTGCCGCGACGGCCTTGACATTCGCGGCTTCCTGGAACGTGGCGGCGGCCGATGCCGACCCGACGGTCCACCAGATCTACGAGGCGGCGACGACCGGCCACCTCGATCAAGCGCAGCAGATGATGGATCAAGTCCTGCGCGATCATCCGAACAGCGCCAAGGCGCATTACGTTCAGGCGGAACTGTATGCGCGGGAAGGCAAGGCGGCCCTTGCCCGCTCCGAACTCAATCAAGCCGAACAACTGAAGCCCGGCCTTCCGGATGAGAATCCGCGCTCGGTCCAGGCTCTGAAGTCCGAGCTCGGTCTCGGCGCCCGGACATTGCAGGGCAGCCCGTTTGGCGCACGTCCCGCTGGGACTACGCCGCATTTTCCCTGGGGCACGTTGGTGATTCTTGCGCTCGTGGTCGGGGTGTTCTGGATGATCTTCCGTAGGCGACGTTCCTACGTCCAGTATCCCGCCGCGGGCGGTATGCCGGGCGCTGCACCTGGCGCCTACGGCCCCGGTGGCTATGTCGGACCGGGTGGTCCGGTCGGTGGCGGCATCGTCGGTGGCGGCATGGGCTCGAGCATCGCCGGTGGTCTCGCCGGAGGTCTCGCGGCGGGTGCGGGCATCGTCGCCGGTGAAGAACTGGCGCACCACTTCCTCGACGGCGGCCAGCGCCAGGGTACGGTACTGCCCCCGCCCGCCGATGACGGATGGAGCGGGAATGCATCGAATGGCGACATGGGCGGCAGCGACTTCGGCGTCAATGATCCCGGGTCGTGGGACGACGGCTCGAGCGGTGGGGATTTCGGCGGCGGCGGCGGAGATGATTGGAGCTAGTTCGCCTCCGGCAGCCGGCCCCTTGAACTAGCTGCCGGATTCATCCGCTCGACGCGCCGCACTCAGCTCGTGCGATGCACCGCGGCGGCGACCGCATCGTGCAGTGCCTGCATGCCGAAGGAAATATCCTGCACCACACCGTCGAGGAAGAACGTCGGTGTGGCGCGGATATGGCAGCGGCGCCCGCTCTCGACGTGCTCGCGTACCTTTTGCAGATAGATGTGATCGTCCATCTCCGCGGTGTAGCGCGCCAAGTCGCATCCCACTTCGCCGGCATAGCGGTATAAATCCCGATCCTTCAGATGCGCTTGATTTTGGAACAGCAGGTCGTGCATCTGCCAAAATTTCCCCTGCGCCCCCGCCGCTTCGGACGCCTCGCCCGCCATCAGCGCGTGCGGATGCGCCTCCTCCATCGGGAAATGGCGAAAGATGAAACGGATCCGGTTGGGAAATCGCTCCAGCAGTAATTTCGGCGTCTGCGCTGCGACTTTGCAGCTCGGACATTCGAAATCGCCGTATTCGAGCAACGTGACACGCGCGTGCTCGGAACCCAGACAGTGATCGGTGGGCTCGGGGGGCACCGCCAACGTGATCGGATGCGGCTGAGGCTTCATGAAACCGGCTCCTGCATGCTGTTCGTGAGCAGACTCTTTACTCGCCTCAGGCGGGTAATTCAATCGGCCTCAAATTCACGCGAACCAAATCCGAGCGCCGCAGCAGCTGCAACTCGCAATCCCGACCGATGCGCCCGGCATCGAGCAACCGCTGCAAGCCGTCGATGCCATCGACCGGCGCGCCATCCAACGCCAGGATGCGGTCGCCGACGATGACGCCCGCGACCGCTGCCGGGCTGCCCGGCACGATTTCAACGACGCGCACCGCACTGGAACCCGGCAGGTTGAAATGGCGCACCACGCGCGTTGCCAGGGGCACGCTTGCGCCGGATACGCCGATGTAGGCGCGCCGCACGCGGCCATGTGCAAATAGTTGGCCGATGACCCACTTCGCCGTGTTGATGCCGGTGGCGAAGCAAATCGCCTGAGCCTGCGGAATCATCGCCGTATTGACGCCGATGACCCGGCCGCGCGAATCGACCAGAGGACCGCCGGAATTGCCGGGATTCAGTGCGGCATCCGTCTGAATGACATCGTGCATGAGTCGGCCCGTCGAGGCGCGCAGCGTGCGCCCCAATGCGGAGATGACCCCGGTGGTGACGCTCTTCGAGTATCCGAGCGGATTGCCGATGGCGATGGCGACCTGACCCACCTGCAATTTTGCGGAATCGCCGAATTGAACATAAGGAAGTGCCGAAGGCGAGCCGATGCGAAGCACGGCGAGATCGGAATCCTGATCGCTGCCGACGAGGTCCGCATGGAATCGGGCGTCATCGTTGAGGCGCACGGTGACACGCTCCGCCCCATGTACGACGTGGCTGTTGGTCAAGAGATAGCCGTCGGGCGTGAACAAGAATCCGGAACCGGTGCCGCGGCTCGCGCGCCGGCCGGGCGATTGCGCACCGCCGTGCAGAACTTCGATGAAGGTCACCGCGGGCGCAACGCGCTCCAGAGCACCGATGACCGCCGCGGAGTATGCGTCGAGGAGCGCCCCGTCCTCGGCCTTCGCATCATCGACCGGCGCGGCATCCGCCGGGGCGCCGCCCGCACTTTCCAAGGACGCAAGATGCGGTGTGAACACCCGTGCTCTCAGCTCAGAATGATCTTGGGGGCCGCGGAGAGCCCTTCGACGATGAGACGATTCACGCGCCGCACGAAAACCACCGGATCATCGAGCTCACCGCCCTCCGAGAGCATGGCTTGGTCGTACAACACGTGCGCGAGGTCGGCAAACGCCGCCTCATCGGCGGTGCTTTTCAACCGCTCCACCAGCGCGTGCTTCGGGTTCAACTCGAGAATCGGCAGCGTCGCGAAGGGATTCTGCTGGCCGGCCTGTTTCAAGATGCGGCCCATCCGCAGGCTGATGCCGAACTCACCGGCGACCAGCGCAGCGGGCGAATCCGTGAGTCGGCCGTTGCTGATGCGGGCGCTCGCGATCTTGCCGAGCAGGGTCTTGCCGAGCCGCTCCAAAGTCTCCTTGTACGCAGACTCTGCAGCGGCCTTCTCCGGGGTTTCGATCGCGGAGGTGAGGTCGGCTGCGGCGCTCGAGACATTGGTGAGGGGTTTGCCCTCGAACTCCTGCAGATGCGCCGCCACCCATTCATCGATGCGGTCGGTCAGCAGCAGGACTTCCATGCCCCGCGCGCGAAAGCCTTCCAGATGCGGGCTATTGCGGGCCGCCGCGAGCGTGTCGGCCGTCAGGTAATAGATGGCTTTTTGATCCGCTTTCATGCGCGACACATAGTCGGGCAGGGTGACGTCGGCGGCATCGCCCGCCGATGCGGTCGAATGAAAGCGCAGCAGCTTGGCGACGCGCGCCTTTTGACCGGCATCCTCGATCACGCCTTCCTTCAGCACCACGCCGAAGGTTTTCCAGAATTCGGCATACTCCGCCGGCTTATCGGCGGCGAGTTCTTCGAGCAGATCGAGCGAGCGCTTCACCAGCGCGGACTTGATCTTCTCCACGGTTCGGTTGTTCTGCAGCAGTTCGCGCGACACGTTGAGCGGCAAGTCGTCGGTGTCGACCAATCCGCGCATGAAGCGCAGCCACGGCGGCAGCAGCTCCGCCGCCTTGTCCATGATGAAGACACGCTTCACGTACAGATGCACGCCGCCGCGTTGCTCGCGTTCGAACAAGTCGAATGGCGCACGCTTCGGCAAGTACAGCAGCGAGGTGTATTCGATGTTTCCCTCGACCTTGTTGTGCGCCCAGGCGCGGGCGTCCTCGGAGTCGTGGGTCAGGTGTTTGTAGAACGCCTGGTAGTCCTCATCCTTCAAATCCGATTTGGGGCGGGTCCAGAACGCCTTGGCTTGATTGAGCGTCTCTTCGGCCTCCTTCGTCTTGAGGATGATCGGTACGCTGAGATGATCCGAATACTTGCGCACCAACTGGCGCAGCCGCGAAGGCTCGAGGAACTCCTTGTCCTCCTCGCGCAGATGCATGATGACTTCGGTGCCGCGCTCGGCTTTGTCGTCTGCGCGAACCTCATAGGTTCCCTCGCCATCCGAATCCCAGCGCACCGCCGCGCCGTCGGCACGCTTGGAGAGCACGCTGACGCGATCGGCCACGATGAAAGCGGAATAGAATCCGACGCCGAATTGCCCGATCAGCTGGGCGTCCTTGGCGGAATCGCCGCTCAACCCCTCGAGAAACTTCTTCGTTCCCGATCGCGCGATCGTGCCGAGGTTGTCGATTACTTCCTCCTGACTCATGCCGATGCCGTTGTCCTTGACCGTCAAGGTGCCGGCCGCGGCATCCGGGATCAACGTGACGCACGGCGTGTCCGCGCCGAGCAGCGCCGGGTTGGCGAGGGCTTCGAAGCGCAGCTTTTCGCACGCATCCGAGGCGTTCGAGATCAGCTCGCGGAGAAAAATCTCCCGGTGCGAATAGAGCGAATGGATCACCAATCGCAGCACTTGCCTGGTTTCGGATTGGAACTCTTTGATCTGTGGCTGTGTTTCGATGTTCATGGCCTTACAATCGGTGCGTGGGTCGGCGAGTCACCCCGCGGTGAATGGGGCCGCCCCCCGATACTTCAAGGACACCCCCCATCAATGGCGACCAGCGGCAGCGTCGTGGCGGTTTGGGCAGCTCTCGCCGGCAATCTGCTGGTGGCGGGGTCCAAGTTCGTTGCCGCGGCGGCCACGGGCTCGGCCGCCATGCTGAGCGAGGCGGTGCATTCGTTGGTCGATACCGTCAACGAAGTGCTGTTGTTGTACGCCATCCGGCGCTCCGTCAGGCCGCCCGACCGTCTGCATCCGCTCGGCTACGGCCGGGAAGTGTATTTTTGGAGCTTCGTCGTGGCGCTGCTGATCTTCGCACTCGGCGCCGGCATTTCGCTGTACCAGGGTATCGGCCGTCTCCTGCATCCCCAGCCCATCGAGCGGCCCGGCGTCATTTTTGGCGTGCTGGCGGCCGCACTCGCCTTCGAAGGGGCCTCCTGGTGGGTCGGCATGCGCGCCTTTCGCGCCGCGAAGCGCTCGCTGAGCTGGTGGGAGGCGTTCCGGCGCTCGAAGGATCCGCCGGCCTTCATCGTGGTGTTCGAGGATTCGGCCGCCCTGCTCGGAATCGGCGCGGCGGCGGGCGGGACCGCGGCGGCGCTGCTGACCGGAGATGCGCGCTGGGACGGCGTCGCATCGCTGGTCATCGCCGCGATTTTGGCCGGCGTTGCGGCACTCCTCGCGCACGAGTCGAAGGACTTGCTCATCGGCGAGCGCGCCGATCCGTCCTTGAGCGAAGCCATCCTGCGCATCGCCTCCGCGACTCCGGGCGTCTGCAGCGCCAACGGCATACTCACCGTGCAGCTGGCGCCGCACAATGTCATCGCCACTCTCAGCATCGATTTCATCGACGCCTTGCGCGCGCCGGAGATCGAGCGGGCGGTCATCGAGATGGAATCCCGCATTCGCAGCGCGTACCCGGAAGTAACGGCGCTATTCGTCAAACCGCAGAGCAGTTTGAGCGCTGCCGACCGACTTCAGCAGGGCCAGGGACGCATTCTCTCGGACCCGCTCTTCGAGGAGGACCGTGCGCCCGCCGGGAATCGCGCCGCGGGGAGTCCTCTCGCCGACGGATGAGCGGGGAGCCTAGGGCCATCCGGCGCGCGGGTCGAATTTCAGATCGCGCTTCATCCGTTCATAGGCTTCCCTGGCCTGCGGAGTTTCCGCCGCCGGAGTGACGAGTTTGACGCTCACGAGTTGATCGCCGCTCGGGGAACCCGGCAGGCCCCGGCCGCGAAGCCGCAGCTTCTGGCCGGTTTGAGCCCCGGCCGGGATGGTCAATTCGACCTTTCCGCCAAGCGTCGGCACCGCCACCTTCGCCCCCAAGGCAGCCTCCCAAGGCGCCAGCGGCAATTCGATTTGCACGTCCCGACCCTGCAAGGTGTACAGCGGGTGCGGTCGCAATCTCACCCGGACGAGCAGCGCGGGGCCATGACCGGCGCCGGCGATCCGCAGTGCCTGCCCGTCGGTGATTCCCGCGGGAATTTGCACATCGACCGGCCGGGGCCGGCCGTTTTCGGTGATGGTCACCCGGCGTTTCGTACCCGCAAATGCCTCTTCCAGCGTCACTTCGAGGATCCCCGCATCGGCCTCGGATTGGGCATAGCCCCCTTGCCCATGACCGGCCCCGCCGAAAAGGCTCGAGAAAAAGTCGCTGAATCCGTTGAGGTCCGAAAAGCGCTGCCCTGCGCCTTGGCCGAACTGATTTCCCCAATCGGGCGGCGGCCTGAACTGCTGGCCGGGGCGATAATGACGGCCCAGTTGGTCGTAGGCGGCGCGCTTCTCAGGATCTTTCAGGACCTCATAGGCCTCCTGGACGTCCTTGAATTTCGCCTCCGCGTTCCGTTCCTTGCTGACATCCGGATGATACTTGCGGGCCAGTTTGCGGTAGGCGCGCTTGATCGCTTCGGCGTCGGCGCCCCGGCCTACGCCCAACGTGTCGTAATAATCCTTGAATTGCATGCCCTCGTACTCTCGATCTAACCCATCCAAGCCGCGCTCGACCGCTGAGCGGTCACAAACGCCCCTGCGCGGACCGCAATCGTCGCGCGCGCTCCTTGAAATCGGACCGCATGTCCCGACCATGGCTTTGCGGGCGTTATCATCATGGCGGCCAGTCTCTTATTGTGGTTCGTTTCCCTAAAGAAAAGGGGCCTATGAAGCGCATATTCCTGTTCATCGTGACCAACCTCGCCGTGCTCGCCCTGCTGAGCATAGTGATTTTCATCATCGAACGCGTGCTCGGTGTGCAGTTGCCGCAAGGCGGCCTCGGCGGTTTGCTGGTCTTTGCGGCCGTGTGCGGATTCGGCGGCTCACTCATTTCACTGGCGCTGTCCAAATGGAGCGCGAGGCATCTGATGGGGGTGCGCGTCATCGGCACGCCGCAATCGGAAGTCGAGATTTGGCTGGTATCGACGGTGAAGCGGCTGGCCGGGCAAGTCGGCGTCGGCATGCCCGAAGTCGGTATCTTCGATGCCGAAGAGATGAATGCCTTCGCAACCGGCGCGCGGCGCAACGCCGCCTTGGTCGCCGTGAGCACCGGGTTGTTGCGCACCATGTCTCGGCCGCAGGCCGAAGCGGTCCTCGGACACGAGATCAGCCACGTCGCGAACGGTGATATGGTCACGCTGGCTTTATTGCAGGGTGTGCTGAATACCTTCGTCATCTTTCTGGCGCGCATCATCGGCGGCCTGGTCGATCGCGCCCTGTTCAGGAATGACCGGGGGGAATCCGGCATCGGCTTCTTCTTGACGACGTTGGTCGCCCAGCTGGTGCTCGGTGTCGTGGCAAGCATCATCGTCAATTGGTATTCGCGGCGGCGCGAATTCCGCGCGGACCGCGGCGGCGCCAATCTCGCCGGCACCGGCAGCATGATCGGCGCTCTGGAGGCGTTGAAGCGCAGTCATGGTGCGCAGATGCCGCCGCAGCTGCGGGCATTCGGCATCAACACCGCCGCAGGCGAAGGATTCATGCGGCTGTTCATGAGCCATCCACCGCTGGATGAGCGGATTGCGGCACTGCAAGCCGCGAGCGCCTGAAATTCTCGAGCGGGAGTATCATGCCCAGGCCGCCTGATATGGGAACCCTCGCGGCACTCAAAGCCGTCGTCGGCGCGGGCGCGTGGCTCGATACGCACGACGATCTCGCGCCCTATATCAGCGATTTTCGCCATCTGTACCAGGGCGCGACGCCGCTGGTGCTCTTGCCCCGCACCGTAGATGAAGTCGCCGCGATCCTCTCGATCTGCAATCGCGATGAAGTCGCACTGGTGCCTTACGGCGGCAACACGAGCTACTGCGGCGGGGCGACCCCCGATGAATCCGGCACGCAGATCGTGCTCGCGTTGCGGCGGCTGAATCGCATTCGACAGCTGGACGCCGCCAACTACTCGATGATCGTCGAAGCCGGCTGCACCCTCGCGGAGGCGCAGACCGCCGCCGGCGCTCAAGATCGGCTGTTCCCCTTGAGCCTGGGATCGGAGGGCACGGCGCAAATCGGCGGTAACTTGTCGACCAATGCGGGCGGCACCGCGGTGATTCGCTATGGGATGATGCGCGATCTGGTGCTCGGCCTCGAAGTCGTGTTGGCGGACGGGCGCGTCATGTCCGGACTCAAGAGCCTGCGCAAGGACAACACCGGCTACGACGTCAAATCCCTGTTCATCGGAGCCGAAGGAACCCTCGGCGTCATTACCGCCGCATCCTTGAAGCTGTTTCCGCAGCCGGCCGATACAGCCACCGCCCTCGTCGGAATCGACTCGCCGCAACAGGCGCTCGAGTTGCTGGCGCACATGCGCGGTGCTGCCGGGGACCAGCTCACGACGGTCGAGCTGATGCCGAGAATCGCCGTCGAGCTCACGGTCAAGTACCTCGCGGGCGTCGCCAATCCGCTCGACCAAGGCGCCCTCTGGTATCTTCTCATCGAGCTCACCTCGCCCAACCCGAAGCAGAATCTCTCGGCCCTGCTGGCCGAGGAGCTTCAGGAAGCCGCGTCGCGCGGCATCGTCAGAGATGCCGCGATTGCGACCTCGCTCGCACAGGGCAAAGCGATGTGGAAACTGCGCGAATCGGTGCCGGAAGCGCAGCGCCATTACGGCGCCAGCCTCAAGCATGACGTGTCCGTGCCGGTCTCATGCATTCCGAGGCTTATCGCGGAGGGCTCGGAACTCATCGGGCGGCTCGCCCCGGAGGGGGTGGTGGTCTGCTACGGTCATATGGGCGACGGCAATCTGCACTTCAACGTGAGTCAGCGCCCCGGTGCGCCGCGCGCGGAGTTTCTTGCGCGCGGCAGCGCGCTCGAAACGGCGATGTTCGATTTGGTCGAAAGTCTCGGCGGCAGCATCAGCGCCGAGCACGGCATCGGCCGGCTGCGGGCGCTGGAGTTTGCCGCGCGCGCCGATCCCGTCGAATACGCATTGATGTGCGCCCTGAAGCGGGCGATGGATCCGAAGGGCATCCTCAATCCTGGCAAAGTGCTGCGGAGTTGCATCTAGCTTTGCATCGCGCATGCGTACGCTCACCCTCCCCGTCCGCACCGCGCGGCTGAAACTACGCGAGTTCGTGCAAGCGGACTTCGAAGCGGTGCATGGCTATTCGGCCGATCCGCGGGTCACCCGGTACCTGTTCTTCGGCCCGCGCGATGAAGAGAGTACCCAGGACTACCTCGACGGCCTGCTCGCCTCGCAGCGCGAAGTGCCGCGCACGCGATTCGAGCTCGCGGTGGAGGAAATCGCCTCCGGACGCGTGATCGGCGCGTGCGATCTGTCGCTCATCGAGCGCGACGTCGTGGACTTGGGATACATGCTCGCGGCGCCGGAGTGGGGCAAGGGATTGGCGACCGAAATCGCGCTCGCGCTCATCGATGCGGCGTTCTACGACCTGCGCGCCGAGCGCGTCATCTCCACCGTGGACGTCAACAACAAGGCCTCGATTCGGGTGTTGGAAAAAATCGGCATGCGCTGGGAGGCCGTATTCCGCAAGCACCGGCGCGCCAAGAATCGCTGGTGGGACTGCCACTTGTACGTGCTGCCGCGCGCCGTGTGGGAGTCGCGCACGACCGCCTCCCCGTAGAGCCGCCTCTGCGCGGTAGCCGCCTCTGCGCGGCCCACCGCCCCACCGCCGGCCCTCATTCGTCCTTGTCGGCCGCGGCCTGGTCGCGCGCGCGTTGCTGCGCCCGCTTCATGACCTCGGCATCGGGCATACCCGTATTGCGGCTGCTGCGCAGCGTGAGCAGCAGGCCGAAGATCCCGCCGACGACGAGCACGATGATGAGCAGGGCCTTCATGATCGAACCACGCGCACCAAACCTTCTTGGGACGTGCTTGCAACCAGACGGCCGTCACGCGAAAACACGCTGCCGCGTGCGAAGCCGCGCGCACCCGAGGCGCTCGGGCTGTCCGTCGAATACAGGAGCCAATCGTCCACCCGCACGGTGCGGTGAAACCACATGGCATGGTCGATGCTTGCGATCACCAGCTGCGGCGAGGTGAGCGTCAGCGCGTGCGGCATCATGGCCGTGTCGAGAAGATGGAAGTCGGAGGCGTAGGCCAGCAGGCAGCGGTGCAGCGATTCGTCGTCGGGCAGTTTCGCGATGGCGCGAAACCACATGTGCTTCAGGGGCGGGGATTTTTGCGGCTTCAAGAAATTCGGCGGATGCACCGGGCGGAATTCGAACGGCCGCTTCTGTTCGAGCGCCCGGCGCATGCTCGCGGGTACATGAGGCAGGAGGTCGCGCACGTGTTCTTCGAAATTCGGCAATTCCTCGGGCGGCGGCACATCGGGCATGGGGAACTGATGTTCGATTCCGCTTTCGGCGGTTTGGAACGATGCCGACATGTTGAAGATTTGCGCGCCGTGCTGAATCGCGACGATCCGGCGCGTGGAGAAGTGATTGCCGTCGCGCGCCCGGTCGACCTCGTAGACGATCGGCGCATTGAAATCGCCGCGGCGCAGAAAGTAGGCGTGCAGAGAGTTGACGACGCGATTCTCGACCGTCGCGGTCGCCGCCAGCAGCGCCTGACCGAGGACCTGCCCGCCGAACACCTGCGGTGAGCCGATGTCGCGGCTTTCGCCGCGGAACAGGTCCAATTCGAGCCGCTCCAACGTCATGACCTTGAGCAAGTCATCGAGCAGTTGATTCATGAATGCTCGGTCGCAGTCGAGTCGGCAGGGGCGACTCCGAGTCGCTTCTGCATGATCGGGCTGGTCGTGGTGTACTGCAGGAACTGGCGTTTCTGCGGAAACAAGTGGTGCTGAATGGCGAACGCCGTCAGCGCGGCTTCGTGAAATCCGCTCAATATCAATTTCTTCTTGCCGGGATAGGTATTGATGTCGCCGATGGCAAAAATCCCGGGGACACTGGTCTGGAACTTCTCCGTATCGACCTTGAGGGCCTTTTTCTCGAGTTCCAATCCCCAATCGGCGACCGGGCCCAATTTGGGGTGCAGGCCGTAAAACGCCAGCACCTGCTCGGCGGCAACCTGCACCGTGGTGTGGCCGTCGTTGGTCTGGATGACCGCGCCGGTCAGCTTGTGGTTGTCGCTGTGCAGGGCGACGACGTGGCCCTCGAGATAGTGCATCTTGCCCGCGGCCACCAATTCACGCATCCGCGCGACCGTCGCGGGCGCGGCGCGAAACTCCGCACGCCGGTGCACCAGCGTCAGCGAACGCGCCTTCTCGCATAGTGCAACCGTCCAATCGAGCGCCGAGTCCCCGCCGCCGCAAATCACCAGATCGCGGCCGTGAAACTCGCCCGCGGACTTGACGCGATAATGCACACTCTTGCCCTCGAACTCCTCGACGCCGGGCACTCCCAGACGCCGCGGCTGGAACGAGCCGACGCCGGCGGCGATGACCACGGCTCCCGCCGTGAGGCGCGTACCCGAAGAGGTCGCCACTTGGAACTTCCCGTCCGGCAACGGCTGCAACTCCGTCACTTCCTGCCCCAAATGAAACGTCGCGTGAAAGGGCTTCGCTTGCTCGAGCAGCCGATCGATCAACTCCTGCGCGCCGCAAATCGGCAGGGCGGGGATGTCATAGATGGGCTTGTCGGGATAGAGCTCGGTACACTGGCCGCCGACTTGGGCGAGCGAATCGATGATGTGCGCGCCGATGCCGAGCAGCCCGAGTTCGAAGATTTGAAACAACCCCACCGGACCGGCGCCGATGATGACGGTTTCGACCGGGGTGGATGGGGCGGACGAGGCTGCAAATGATTCCGACATGGTGAGGGCATTTCCCGAAAGTCAGCACAAATTGGTGCCGAATTGTAGCTGAACGCGTCTACGTCTGCGGCATGGAAACCGGCCGAGGCTGCGGTTGCGCCTTGACGCCGAGCTGAGCCACTCTCGGGCGGATGAGCACCCTTGTTTGGTTTCGTCGGGACCTGCGAATCGCCGACAATCCGGCACTGATCGCCGCGATCGAGGCGCGCGCACCGGTCATTCCGGTCTTCATCCATGCGCCCACCGAAGAGGGCGCGTGGCCGCCGGGCGGAGCCGCCCGATGGTGGCTGCATCACAGCTTGCAAATACTGCACGAGAATCTCGCCGCCTGCGGATCGCGGCTCTGCATCCGCGCCAGTGATGACTCGCTCTCCACACTGCGTGCATTGGCGCGGGAAAGCGGCGCCACGCGCGTCGTTTGGAATCGCCGCTACGAGCCCGCGGCGATTCTGCGCGACCGCGAAATAACAGCCGCCCTGCGGTCGGACGGTCTGGAGACCAAGAGCTTCAACAGTGCGCTCCTCCATGAACCGTGGACGATCCGCACCACGAGCGGTAGCCCGTTCCAGGTATTCACCCCGTATTGGCGCCACTGCTCGTTGCTCGCCGATCCCGCCGATCCGTTGCCCGCGCCGCGAGCCCTGCGTGCGCCGGACGCGTGGCCCGAGGGGCTCGCGCTCGATCGTCTGGAGCTTCTGCCGCGCCTGCCGTGGAGCTACGGGATCCAAGCGGCATGGACTCCGGGCAGCGCCGCCGCGGGCGCGCTTCTCGAGGAGTTCTTGACGGAGAGCTTCGATGACTACGCCGGCCGCCGCGATCGGCCGGCCCTGCGGGGGACCTCGCGCCTGTCGCCCTACCTGCACTTCGGCGAGATTGGGGCGAGGGAAATCTGGCATGCAACGCGCCGTTTCGCCTTGCGGCGGGGACAGCATACGTCCTGGCGCGAATCGCATTTTCTCCGCGAGCTGGGGTGGCGCGAATTCGCCCACCATCTGCTGTTCCACTTTCCCGAAACGCCCGAGCAGCCGCTGCGCGCGCGCTACGCGGCCTTCCCATGGAAATCCAACGCGACCGCCTTGGATGCCTGGCAGCGCGGGATGACCGGCTATCCGATCGTCGATGCGGGAATGCGAGAGTTGTGGCAAACCGGTTGGATGCACAACCGCGTGCGCATGGTGGCGGCCTCTTTCCTGGTCAAGGATTTGCTGCTGCCGTGGACGCAGGGAGCGCGCTGGTTTTGGGATACCCTGGTCGATGCGGACCTCGCGAGCAACACGCTCGGATGGCAATGGGTGGCCGGCTGCGGCGCCGACGCTGCGCCTTTTTTCAGAATCTTCAATCCGGTGTCCCAGGGAACGAAGTTCGATCCCGACGGTACCTACGTGCGCCGCTGGGTGCCGGAGCTCTCCCTCTTGGCGGATAACTGGCTGCATTCGCCCTGGGAGGCTCCGGCACCCGAGTTGCGGTCGGCGGGGGTCGTTCTGGGGAGCACCTATCCGCATCGGATCGTGGACCATGACACGGCGCGTCGGCGCGCCCTCCGGGCTTACGAGCAGGTCAAAACCGCCGGTTCGGCGCTACCGGTCAAGCGGCGCGGAGCTTGAATTCTGTACAGCTTTTGTACAAGATATAGCTATACATAGACTCATCAGATCGCGAAATCAGCGCACAAAGAAGGAAGCCCATGCACGCGAAGGTCGACGCTCTAGCGGAATCCCCACAGCCCCCGCCCGATGGCGCCCGGGAATCGACGCGTCCCATTCGGGCGTTGAATCGGGGACTCGAGGTGCTGACGGTGCTCAATCGCTTGGAACGAGCCGCCATCAACACACTCTCCAATGCGGTCGAACTGCCCCGCACCACCACGTTTCGGATCCTGGAAACGCTGCGCCTGTCGGGTTACGTGGAACGCGACCCGCAGGATGACTGCTACCGGCCGACCCTCATGGTGCGGGCGCTGTCCGACGGCTTCGACGATGAGGCCATGCTCGCGCACGTCGCCAGACCGCATCTGGCGGAGCTCGGCGCTCAACTCGTCTGGCCGGTCGCCATCGCCACCCCGGCGGGCGCGGCCATGTTGACGCGCGAAACCACGGATCATCAGAGTCCGCTCGCGTTGGAGCGGCATAGCGCAGGGGTCCGCGTGCCCATGCTGACTTCCGCCGCCGGCCGCGCCTATCTCTCGTTTTGTTCCGCGCCGCAGCGGGATGCGCTGCTGGAGTTGTTGGCGCGCTCGTCCCTGCCGGAAGACCGGCTGGCGCGCGACCGCCCGGAAGTCGATCGGCTTCTACAGGAAACGCGCGCCCAAGGCTTCGGCATGGCCCAGCGGGCGCGCCGCATCTCCGAGGAAACGAGTTTGGCCATTCCCATGCAGGCCCAGGAGCGCGTCCTTGCCACGATCTCGGTACGGTTTGCCGCCACCGCCGTGCCTCTGCGCGCCGCGATCGAGCAATTTTTGCCGAAGATGCGGGAAATAGCCCTCAAGATCCACGCAGAAATCAACTGATCGCTCGAATCACTTACTCAGCACCTTGCTGACGCCCCCCGAAATGAGCGAGGTGACGTCGAGCAGAGCGGCCGCCATACCGAGGCCGCCCGGCGCTGCGAGATAGCGCGGACGCCACACGGGCAGAAACTTCTCCTTGTACTTTCGCAAACCTTCGAAGGGGTAGAACGTCTCACCATAGCGCTGGACCATGCGCCCGAGCTTGTGCCAGGCCGGCGCGAGGGCGTGCTCCTCGAGTCCCGATAGCGGCGCCATGCCCAGACCGAACCATTGATAGTGCTGCGCGCGGCCCCACAGCATGCACTCGATGAGGAGAAAATCGATCACGCCCTTGGGCGCGGTCTCGTTGTAGCGCATGAGATCGATCGACAGCTCCGTGTCCGCTCCGGCGCGCCAGATATTGGCGAAGGCGACGATTGCACCGGCGCTGCGAACCACGGCGCAGTCGAAGCACGCAAGATAACGCTCGTCGAAATATCCGAGCGAGAAGCGCTTTTCGGCGGCTTTCTTCGCGGCGAGCCAGGAATCCGATACGGCGCGCAGCTCCGCCATGATGGAGCCGACCTTCTCGCGCGGCACCACCTCGAATTGCGCGCCGTCGCGCAGCGCGCGGCGATGCGCGTGCCGCAGATCGGCGCGCGCGGCGCCTTCGAGGGAAAAGGTATCGAGCGGCACGCGCGCCTCCTCGCCGAGCTTGCTCAGGCTCAATCCGAGGTCGATGTACAGCGGCAGATTTTCAGGCGTGACCTGGTAGAACACCGGCGACACCGCCATACCGTCGCAGTTCTCGATGAACGTCCAAACCAAGGGCTCGTACGCGGCCGGCGGACCCACCGGGCCGCCCATCGAGACCCAGCTGCTGCCCGACGCCTGATACATGATGAATGCCGTCCGATCCTCGTTGAACAGCAGATTCTTGTCGCCGAGCACGGCGAGGTTGGTAAGAGGATCGTGCGCATTTTGGATGATCGTCGCCGCCCGTTCGAGATCCGTCTCGCTCGGCGGGGAAATCGCCGGCTTGGAAGGGCGCAACAGGCGCCACAGCGCGTACACGGCAGCGATCATGATCGCGAGCACCAGTCCGCGCAGACTGCGCGGCGCCGGCGCTTCGAACGCGAACTCCCACCACAGCTGGTTGCTGTAGGGCACGTGCCGGTAGGCGAACAGGACGAGCCAGGTTGCGGCCCCGAACACCAGCAGCACCGCGACCACCCACGATATCGAGAAGCGTTGCTCAATCAGGGAGGCGCGGCGGCGAAAGCGCGACCGCGCCGACACCAGGATCACCGCGACCGCGCCGAGGATGGTTGCCGCCTCATAGTCGAATCCCTTGAGAAGCGACAGCAACACTCCCGCGCACAGCAGCCACATCGTCAGATACCAGGCGGCATCGAGCCGGCGGTACAGACCATTCGCCAGCACCATCAAGCCGACGCCGACGGCGCTACCCAACAAGTGGGAGAGCTCCAGGACCGGGAGCGGAACGACGTGGTGCAGCATCCCCAGGCGGTTGCCGAATCCCCGCGTTGCGCCCGAGAAGAGCAGCACGGCTCCGGCGCCGAAGACCGCGAGGGCGCTCGCCTGCGGTGTAACGGCACTGAGCCAGGTGCGCCCCAACCGTGCGATCCGTACGATCGGAGCCCGGTGCGCCCAGATCTCGTGCGCACCGAGCAGCGTCAGCGCCGCGGCAAAGGGAACCAGGTAGTAGATGAGCCGATAGGCGAGCAGCGAGCCGAGCAGATGATCGGCAGGCACAGCCTGAAACAGCAGCAGGAACACCGACTCGAACACGCCCACACCGCCGGGGACATTGCTGATGATGCCCGCGGCGATGGCAATGAGAAACACGCCCGCAAAGGCCGCAAAGCCGATCTCGGCTTGCGCCGGAAGCAGCACGTACAACACCCCCGCGGCGCACAGCAGATCCCCGCAGGCGACCGCGATCTGAGCGCATGCAATGGGCGGTCTCGGAACCGGGATCACGATACTGCGCAACCTCAGCGGCTCGTGACGGCGGAACGACAGCGTGAGATAGCCGGCGACGACGGCGAGCAGCAGACATCCGGCGAACACGATCAGCGGGCGATGTAAATGCAGCACCGAGACGGACAGTCGGGCCTGCGACAGCAGGGAGATCCCGAGCAGCGCGGCCGCCCCCAGGATGAAGGTGACACTGCCGAAAGCGATGACGGTGGCGATTTGCTTGGCGGACAGCCCCAGTGCCGAGTACGCACGGTATCGAACGGCGCCGCCGCTGAGGGTGTTCAGGCCGACGTTGTGTCCGATGGCGTAGCCCATGAACGAAATCAGGGCGAGCCGGTGATACGGGACACGCGCGCCCGCAAAGCGCAGACCCAATGCATCGTACAGCGTCAAACAGCCGTAGCCCGCAGCGGTCAACAGCACCGCGGCCATCAGCCGCGAGTTCGGGATCGCCTTCATGTGCGCGAAGATGTCCCGCCACCGGTACTCGCCGATGATGTGGTGCAGCCAAAATAACGCCAACCCGAAGAGGGCGATCCCGAGCAGCGTCGTCCATTGCGGGACCCTGCGAACTGTGTCTGGAAGTGTCAAGGCGCGTATCGTATCAGGGCTCCCGCAGCGCCGGTGCAGCCGCGCGCCCGCTGCGAAGCTGTCCACTTCGTGCCGGAAACTTGCTAGGGTTACGCCTACTCAATTACCACAGGTGACCGCACATGAGCCCCGCCAACGATGGCCGCCCGGCAGCAGCCATGGACTCGACACAAATCTACCGCGAAGACACCTTCACCGATCGTCGTGTCGGAACAATCCGTCAATTGACGCCGGTCACCGCCGACGGCAGCCCCGATGTTGCGCGGCCGACTCTCTTCGTCGGTCAGGCGCAGGTCATGACGCCCATGGGCGCCGTGCCGATCAATTTCGATCTCGAGGCGGCCACGTTGAGCGCCGCGATCGCGAAATTCGGCGACGCCGCCGAGCAGGCGGTGCAGCAGACCATGCGCGAGCTGCAGGAGATTCGCCGCGAGCAAGCCTCCTCGTTGGTCATACCCGAGGGCGGTGCACTGCCGAATCCGAGCGATCTGCTGGGCGGTCGCGGCCGGCCGCGCCGTTAGAGGGATTCGAGCGTGTCCCAGCGCTTATAGGCGGCTTCGAGTTCCTGCGCGATCCGTTGCAATCGTTGCAACGCGGCGCTCGCCTCTGCCGGGCTGCGGCGAAACAACTCTGGATCGCTCACCGCCGCCTGCAGCTCCCCCTGCTCCTGCTCGAGCCGCTGAATCGTCGCGGGTATCTCATCGAGTTCGCGCTGCTCCTTGTACGAGCGTTTGCGGGGCTTCGCGGCGCGTGACCGCGGCGCGGCGGCGGCGGTCTTGGCCGCGGACGGCGCGGGTGGCGCGGCGGCAACCGGCCTGCGCTGGCGCAGCCAATCGCTGTAGCCCCCCACGTACTCATGGATGCGCCCGGCGCCTTCGAACACCAGCGTGCTGGTCACCACGTTGTCGATGAACGCACGGTCGTGGCTGACCAACAGCAGGGTGCCGTTGTAGTCGGCGACCATTTCCTCCAACAGGTCGAGTGTTTCCGCATCGAGATCATTGGTCGGTTCGTCCATCACCAGCAGATTGCTCGGCCTCGCGAACAGCCTCGCCAGCAACAATCGATTGCGTTCCCCGCCCGACAACATGCTCACCGGCGCCTGCAAGCGTTCAGGTGGGAAGAGGAAATCGCGCAAGTAGCTCGACACGTGCCGCGCACGGCCGCCGAGCGTGACCGTCTCGCCGCTGCCGCCCGTGACGTTGTCCATGATGGAGGCGGAAGCATCGAGTTGTTCGCGCTGTTGGTCGAAGTAGGCAGGCAGCAACGAGGTACCGCGCTCGATCGTTCCCGACGTGGGCTGCAACTCGCCCATCAAGAGTTTGATCAGCGTGGTCTTGCCGCAGCCGTTGGGACCCATGATGCCGATCCGATCGCTCCGCATGATGCGTGCGGAGAAGTCCGCGACGATGGGCGCTGCGCCGTAGTCGAACGTCGCGTGCCGCGCTTCGAATACCAGCTTGCCCGAGGGCGCCGCGTCCTGGACTTTGAAATCCACCTGCCCGATGCGCTCGCGACGCTCGCCGCGCTCCCGGCGCAGTTGCTTGAGGGCGCGTACCCGCCCTTCATTGCGCGTACGCCGCGCCTCGACGCCCTGGCGAATCCACGCTTCCTCCTGCGCCAGCTTCTTGTCGAACAGGGCCGCATGCTTGGCCTCGACTTCGAGCGCAGCGAGCTTCTCGAGCACGTAATCATCGTAATTGCCGGACCACTCCCGCAGTCGTCCGCGGTCCAATTCGATGATGCGGGTCGCGAGGCGGCGGACGAACGCGCGGTCGTGGCTGATGAACAGCAACGCGCCGTCGAAATCGATCATCATGTCCTCGAGCCAGGTGATCGCCTCGATATCGAGATGGTTCGTGGGCTCATCCAACAGCAGCAGGTCCGGCCCCGACACGAGTGCCCGTCCGAGCATCGCGCGCCGGCGCCATCCGCCCGACAATGCGCGCAGCGGTGCGTCGCGATCGAGTTGCAGGCGCGAGATGACCTGATTGACCTGCAGGTCGGTCTGCCACTCACCCTCCGCGGCGCCCTTGCAGATACCTTGCTTGATCACGGTGAGCACGGAGTCATCGCTCGCAGCGGACACCTCCTGCGCGAGGCTCGCCACCCGCGCACTGGGGCGGATCCACACCTCGCCGCCATCGGGAACGATCTGACGGGCGATCACCTGCAGGAGGGAGGATTTTCCTTCGCCGTTTCGCCCGAGCAGACAAACCCGTTCGCCCTTGCGGATCTGCAGGCCGATGTGATCGAGCAGGGGCTTGCGGCCGAAACTCAAGGAGACGTCGTCGAGTCGAACGATGGGCATGAGGCCGCGTATACTAAATCGGTTGCCCGCCGATGAGTAATCGTTACATTCGCCGCCGGCCCATGATCGCGTTCGACCGTTTCGGGGCCGCATGTCCGCGTGGCGCCCCCTCGATGGGGGTCCTGACCCCAGGTTAAGTCTTCGACCGACTTGATTTTTTCGCAGTTTCGCCCGACATTTATCGCCTCATTTGACCCGCTGCGGAACCGGATCGGCATGTGCGTTGCAGCGTTTCTGAACGGAATGTATCGCTATGAGCACGTCCACCGAATCCGAGCGGGAAGGTAAAGGCCACTGGAACACCCTTGTGTCCACGCTCTGCGGCGCGCTCCTGGTCGGCGTCGCCGCGAGTTTGCTGTACAAGGATCTGCGCCGCCGGACGCTGCAGACCGAGGAGCTTCGCGAACGAAAGCGCGAGCTCGAGCGCGAGGTCGAGCAGCAAACCCGGGAACTCGTCGCCCTCTCCACCCACCTGCAAAGCGTCGCCGAGCGCGAGAAGGCCGCGCTCGCCCGGGAGCTGCACGACGAACTCGGCGGACTTCTCGTCGGCGCGCGCATGGATATTTCGTGGGCGGAGCAGCATCTGCCGACCGGCGATCACGACATGCGGCAGCGCCTGAACCGGGTGCAGCAGAATCTTTCCGCGGGAATCGACCTCAAGCGCCGCATCATCGAGGAGCTGCGCCCGACGCTGCTCGACAACGTGGGCTTCGTGGCCGCGCTGCGCTGGCAGTTCAAGGAAACGCTTGCCCGCACCGACCTCAAATGCACCGAGTATTTCCCGGACGAAGAGCCGAAATTTACGGCCGAGGCCGCGATCGCACTGTTTCGCATCGCCCAGGAAGCCTTCATCAACATTGCCAAGCATTCCGGCGCAAAGGAGGCGCACGTGTCCCTCGACATCGATGAGGATACCGTGGTCTTCCGTATCACCGATGACGGCCGCGGAATTCCCCAGGGCAGCTTTTCGGCGAGCGGCTCGCATGGCCTCGCTTCCATGCGCCATCGGGTGCGTGCGCTCGAGGGCACGTTCGACGTGAGCAGCTTCCCCTCCGGCGGTACCTCGCTGATCGTGCGCATTCCGGTGTCGAAGGCGCTGCGGCCCGCACCGGAAACCGAATTGCTTTAGTCCGAGCGTTGCGCGGAAACCTCCGGTGGCGCGCGACCCTTCTCCTCGCGGCCTTGGCGAGCGGTGCGCTCTGCACGATGCCGGCGCGCGGCGAGAACCGAAACGCCTTGCGGCAGATCGTTCAGGAGCAATGTCTCGTCCATTGGCTCGCGCAACATGAGGCCGCACCGTGCGACCGGGTGGAGGCGGCCTATGCGGTGCTGGCGGACCGCAAGGGTGGCGCGCATTTTTTGTTGATCCCCACCAAGACGATCGCCGGCATCGAGAGCGCGGAACTCGAGAACGCGGGGACACCGAATTACCTGTCGGCGGCTTGGCGTGCGCGCGACCGACTCGCGGCGGCGGCCGGACACGAGATTCCCCGCGATGCCGTCGGTCTGGCCGTGAACCCGCCGCACGCGCGTACCCAGGATCAATTTCACATTCACATCGAATGTCTGCGCCCGGATGTTTTCCGGTCGCTGAACGCGGCGGCCGGGCGCATCACGGACATGTGGTCGACGCTGACGGTCGGCGGGGCGCATTATGAGGCGTTGCGAATCATGGGTGAGGATCTCGATGGCGCCAATCCATTCGAATTATTGGCGGAGCACGCGCAGGCCGACGGTCGCGCCGTGGGCGATTACACCCTGGTGCTCGCGGGCATGCGGTTCCGCAGCGGACCGGGGTTCATTTTACTCGCGAGCACCGGTCCCGCCGGCGAGCTGCTGCTCGATTCGACCTGCGCCGTTGCGCGGCGCTGAATAGCGATGCAGACCGATGACCCGGCGAACGAGCCTCCCTGGCTGAGCATCGGGCGGGAGCTGCGCGCGATAGCGCAAATCGGCCTCAGCTTCACGCGCGATCCGTTCGATCGCCAGCGCTTCGAGCGCATCCGCGAATTGGCGGCATCCCTGGTGGCGCAGGGCTCGGGGCTGGCCACGGCCGCGGTGCTCGAGACCTTCGCGCGCCAGGCGGGATACGCAACGCCGAAAGTGGATGTCCGCGCGGCGGCGTTCGTCGACGGGCGCGTGCTGCTGGTGCGCGAGATCAGCGATGGCGCCTGGACCCTGCCGGGAGGCTGGGCCGACGTGAATGAGACGGCCGCCGAATGCGTCGTTCGAGAAGTCGCCGAGGAATCCGGCTATCAGGCGCGGGCTCTGAAGCTCGCGGCGGTCTACGATTACCGCAAACGCAACCGCCCTCACCATCTCGATTCCATCTACAAGATGTTTTTCATCTGCGAGCTCACGGGCGGCAGCGCACGTGCGAGCATCGAAACCAGCGGCGCGGCCTTCTTCAGCCGCGACGCACTGCCGCCGCTCTCCGCCGGACGCACCTCGGCGGAACAGATCGAGCGCATGTTTCTGCACGCGCAGCAGCCCCTGCTGCCCACCGATTTCGATTAGACGAGGAGCGGTCCCATGTCTCGAGAGGTATTGCTCGCGATCGATCAGGGTACGAGCTCGAGCCGAGCCATCGGATTCTCGGCCGAGGGCGAAATGCTGGCCGTCGAGCAACAGTCCTTCGAGCAAATTTATCCGGCTCCGGGGTGGGTCGAGCACGATGCTGAGGTTATTTGGGCGACCGTGATGTCCACCAGCCGCCGGGCATTGCAGCGACTGCGCGGGCAGGGCTGTGCCGTGGCCGGAGTCGGCATCACCAATCAACGCGAGACCACGGTCCTCTGGGACCGGCGCAGCGGCGCGCCGCTCTACAATGCCATCGTGTGGCAGGACCGCCGCACCGCGGATCGCTGCCGCGAATTGGACCGCGCCAACGCCGAGGTAGAACTCAACCGCAAGACGGGGCTGCTGCTCGATCCCTATTTTTCCGCCACCAAGATCGCGTGGATTCTCGACCGCGTGCCCGGAGCGCGCGATGCGGCCAAGGCCGGACACATCGCTTTCGGCACCATCGACTCCTTCCTGCTGTGGCGGTTGAGCGGCGGACGGCTGCATGCGACGGATGCCACCAACGCGAGCCGCACGGCCCTCTATGACATCCGCCAAGGCCGATGGGACGAGTCGCTCTGCGATCTGTTCGAAGTACCCCTCGCCTGTCTTCCCGAGGTGCGGGATAGCGCGGGGGATTTCGGACTCATCGACGGGTCGGTCCTCGGCGAGGCGCTGCCGATCCGGGGCGTTGCCGGAGATCAACAGGCGGCGCTCATCGGTCAAGCGTGCTTCGCGCCCGGGGATGTCAAGAGCACCTATGGAACGGGCGCCTTCCTGGTGCTCAACACCGCGCATCGTCTGGTGTCCTCCGGGAATCGGCTGCTCGGCACGATTGGCTACCAATTGAACGGCGAGGTCACCTACGCACTCGAAGGCTCCATTCTCTCGGCGGGCACGGCGATTCAATGGTTGCGCGACGGGTTGGGCATCATCTCGCGCGCGTCGGACGTGGAGGCGCTGGCGGCCTCGGTCCCCGACAGTGGCGGCGTCTACCTGGTACCCGCCTTTACCGGATTGGGAGCGCCTCACTGGGATCCGGAAGCGCGCGGCGCCATCCTCGGCTTGACGCGAGCCTCGAGTCGAGCCGAAATCGCGCGCGCCGCTCTCGACAGCGTTGCCTATCAAACTCACGACCTGCTCGAGGCCATGGCGGCCGACGGCTTGCGCCCGGCACTTCTCAGGGTCGACGGGGGAATGGCGCAAAACGGATTGTTCATGCAGCGGCTCGCGGACATCTTGGCGGTCCCGATTCAGCGGCCGAAGATCACCGAGTCGACGGCCTTCGGCGCCGCGTGTTTGGCCGGACTGGGCTGCGGCATGTATGGCTCATTGCAAGACATCGCCGCGTTGGCGAAGCCCGACGCGCGCTTCGAGCCCACGGCGGGCCCCGAGCGCGAGCGCGAGATCAACGGCTGGCGGCAGGCCGTACGTCGCGTGAGATCGAGCTAGGAGCCCCAAACAGGCTCCTCGAGCTCACTGCATGGACCAGCCATGACTCACGGTGAGCGACTGGCCGGTCAACGCATTGGATTCGAACGAGGCGAAAAAAAGCGCCGCCTCGGCCACTTCCTCGACCGTCGTGAACTCGCCGTCGACGGTCTCCCGCAGCATGACGTCGCGAACCACCGTCTCGGGCGTTAGTCCGAGCGTCTTCGCCTGCTCGGGGATTTGCTTGTCGACGAGCGGCGTACGCACGAACCCCGGACAAATCACGTTGGCTCGTACGCCGTGCTTGGCCCCCTCCTTGGCGACGACTTTGGCCAGGCCGATGAGACCGTGCTTGGCGGTGACGTAGGGAGCCTTGAGGAGCGATGCCTCCCTGGAGTGGACGGAGCCCATGTAGATGATGCTGCCGCTGCCTTGAGTGTACATCTGCCGCAGCGCCGCGCGCGTGCTCAAGAAGGCGCCATCCAGGTGGATCGCAAGCATGCGCTTCCACTCGGCCAAGGATAGCTCCTCGAGCGGCGCGACGATTTGGATCCCGGCGTTGCTCACCAGCACATCGATTCGCCCGAATGCCCGGACCACGCGCGCCATCGCATCGTCCACCTGCGTTTCGTCGGTGACGTCCATGGTCACCGCGATCGCCGTCCCGCCCTCGCGCACGAGTTCGGCAGCGGCGAGCTGCGCACCGGCCGCATCGACGTCCGCGATGGCCAGCTTGGCGCCGGCGCGGGAAAACGTTCGGGCAATCTGCCGGCCGATACCGCTTGCGGCGCCGGTGACGACGGCGACCTTATCCTTGAGTCGCAGTGCCTTGTCGGGGGGGTGCATTGTCCTGAGCTCCTGGTTTTGCGATTTCCCCATGGCGCGCAATGAACGCATCGACTGCCGCGAGACACTCCGGCTCGTTGAGCAAGGGGGTGTGGCCGCGGTTGGCGACCGTGAGCCGCTCGAGACCCGGCTTCTCGCGCGCCATGCGCTCGACCGTCGCGGCACTGAGCAGATCGGAGTTGGCGCCGCGGATCACCAGCAGGGGCACTCCCTTAATCTGCGCATAGAGCGGCCAAAGGTCCCCGGGGGCCGCCGCCGTGGCCCGAAACCCTTCGCTGATTTTCGGATCGACGTCGGGGACCGGAATACCGGCCGCATTCTCGCGGTAGCTGCGGCGTGCATAGTCCAGCCATTCCTCATCGCTCAGGCCCGGCAAGGCGAGTTCGTAGATACTTTTGGCCTGCGCGGCCGCTTCGGCCCAAGAGGCGACGGGCGGCAATTTACCGGCATATCCCGCAATGCGTCGCAGGCCGGCCGGATCGATCTCGGGACCGGCATCGTTGAGAACCACGCCGGCGATTCGTTGCGGTTGGGTCGCGGCCATGACCATGCCCATCAGCGCGCCGAGCGAGGTGCCCACCACCAGGATGCGGCCCAGATGCCGGGATTCGAGCAGCGACCACGCATCCTGAACGTAGACGGGCAGCTGGTAGTGGGACGCATCGGGATCCCACGCGGAAGGCCGCGGCCGCGCAGATCCGCCGTCAGTACCTCGCGCCGCGCGCTCAAATGCGTGGCGAGCGCGACGAAATCGCGGCTGTTTCGCGTGAGGCCGGGCAGACACAGCACCGGCACGCCGCCCGGGGCGCTGCGCGGCATAGATGCGGCAGTAAAGGCGCAGGCCGTCGGTGCTGTGGTAGAAGTGATCGGCGGCATTGAGTGTTCATGGGCTACGGGTTCCTGTGGGTGGCGGTGTTTGCGTATTCTCGCCGAAGTTCACGTTTGAGTACCTTGCCATTGGGGTTTCGCGGCAGGCTCGCGCGCCACACCACGCCGCTGATGCGCTGCTGCTTGCCCACCCGCCCATTGGTCCATTCGAGCAGCTCGACCGCGGTCAGCGTGCATCCAGCATGAGCACGACGACCGCCAGCGGGGTCTCGCCCCAGCGCTCGCTCGGAATGCCGATCACCGCCACCTCGGCCACCGCCGGGTGATCGAGGATCGCACTCTCGATGTCGATCGGGTAGATGTTCTGGCCGCCGGAAAGGATCATGTCCTTCTTGCGATCGACGATGTAAAGGAATTGCTCCGCATCCAGCCGGCCGAGATCGCCCGTGCGCAGCCATTGGGCGCCGGTCGCGTCCAGCCAGGTGGCCTCCCGGTTCGCCTCGTCCCGCGCATGATAACCCGCCATCACCAGCCGCCCACGTCCGACGATCTCCCCGGTGTCGCCCGGTGCGACGTCGCGGTCGTTCTCATCGAGGATACGAATGTCCGAACCCAGCACCGGCTTGCCCACCGACTGGATCTTGCGCTCGAAATCCTCGGGCTCGAGAATGGTGATGAGTCCCTCCGTGAGGCCGTAAAGCTCGATCAGCTGACAGTTGAATTCGTGCGCAAAGGCACGCTTCACCTCGGCACGCAGCGGCGAGCCGCAGCACATCAACGTCTCGAGGCTGTCGAGGCGATACCCGCCGCGCTCGGGATGGCCGAGCAGCCGTTCGAGCTGCAGGGGAACGAAGCCGCCGTGCGTGATGCGTTCGGCCTCGATGAGCGCGAGCGCCTCGCGCGGACTGAAGGCGCGCAACAGCACGAGCGTGCCGCCGACGAGAATCGTCGCGAGCATGCTGACCCAGCTGATGTTCGAGAACAAACCGAGCGTGAAAAGGGTGCGGCAACCATGGCGATAGCGAAGCGCGAGCGCCGCGTCATACGCCCAGTGCATGCGGCAGGCGTGGGTGTGAACGATGCCCTTCGGCAGTGCGGTGGTGCCGGAGCTATAAATGAGATTGCATTCATCGTCCGGCGCAATCCTCGCCGCCGGAGCCGCCGCGCTCTGCGCGTCGAAGAAGCCATCGAATTCGCGCCACCCCTCACCCCGCCATTCGCAGGCAATGAAATGGCGCGCGCCCAGTGCGCCGGCGGCGCGCAAGGCATCGATCCGCGCGCAGTGAGGTCCCGAGGCGAACACCGCGACACAGTCGGCATCGGCGCACATGGTCGCGATCGCCGCATCGTTGATCGAGACGTTGAGGGGAACGGCGACGGCGCCCGCGCGGATGATGCCGAACATCGTGATCACCGTCTCGAGGCCGGCGTGTCCATCAGCACGGCGACGCGTTCCCGGGATCTGACGCCGAGAGATGCGAGGCCGTTCGCGACGCGTGCGGTTGCCGCCGCGAACTCCTGCCACGTCATGCGGGTGGCGCCATCGATCAACGCCGGTCGATCGGCGAGCCAGCGGCCGTTCCGTGCGATCAGATCCGGTACCAGCGGGGTGGGCGCTTCGAACCACGACATGTTTCGGCCCATTGGGCACCGCGCCGGATCGTTCGCGGACCTCGAGCGTCCGCTCGCCGCACCGGCACCGCGCCTGTTTAGTAGTGGTAGGTCACCGTCCCGGTCACCGTGCGTGGCGGACCATAGAAGCCGATCTGACTGACGCCGCCGATGAAGAAATTAGAGGGTCCGATCGGCGGATTACCGAAGTCATAGCCGGCGACGCGGTAGTACCGGTCGGTCAGGTTCTTGCCGTCGATCGAGAAACGCCACGCCTTGCTCGTGCGTCGTGAAGGCGAGGCCGGCGTTGAGCAGGCCGTACGCCGGCTGCTCGGTCGGGCTCGGCGTGTACACCGCGACATTGCTGAAGCTGCGCCAGTCGAGCCCGACGCGCGCGAGCAGCGTCCCCGCAGCCAGATCCCAGCTGTAGGTCGTGTTTTCGGATACGCTCCAGAAGGGGGCATTGAGCGGCCGATTCTCGTCGGCAATGTTCACCACTCCCGACGCCCGGCCCGCAGCCGGCTTGGAAGGTGAAGATGGCGCAGTTGATCAAAAAGTTCTTGTAGTACGAATCGAGGTAGCCGACGTTGAGCGACAACGTCAGCGGCTTGATCGGCCGCCATACCGATTCGAACTCCGCACCCTGATTGATTTGCTTGCCGGCGTTGAGCACCGCGGTGAGATTGGTCGGCGCGCCCTTGTATTCGACGAAATCCTGCAATTGGATTTGCGCATTGTTGTAAGGATCGTAAAACGCGGTCAGATTCAAGAGCAGCGTATCGTCGAGCAGCGTCGTCTTCAGGCCCACTCTCGTAGCTGTCGGCCGTTTCCGAGTTATAGCCGTTTTGCGTCCCGGGGAAGACCGCGGCGTTGCCGCGCATATCGAACCCGCCGCTTAGGAATCCGCGGCTGTAGCTCACGTAGCCCATCACATGATCGGTGAAGTGGTAGTCAAAGCCGAGACGCGGGCTAGACGTTCACGAACGTGCGGTTGCCGGTGTAGTTGGTGACTACGTCGGGGATGAACCCGGCCCCCGTCGCGGGGTTGAAGGCAGGTACCGTCGCGGGGTTGAAGAGCTGCTGGCCCGGCAGCAATTGCGTCGGCGCGAGGCTCGTGTAGTCGTTCTGGTACACCCGGGCGGTCACTTGATCCTCGTTCCAGCGCACCCCCGCATCGAGGTTCAGCCGATCGGTGAGCTTCCAGGCGGTATCGCCGTAGACGGCCGAGCTCTTGGTGAGATCACAGCCGGCGACCAGCTCGGTGATGTAGAGACCCAAGGGAGGAGCGACCGTTGGCGGCAGCGTGCCGCTCAGGGTGCCGATGGAGGCGTTATAAGTGCCGCAGGCAGTGCTGTCCATGTAAAACACGCCGCCCACGGCCTTGACCAGATCGTTATGGAAGGTCAGCTGAGCCTCGCCGGAGGACTGCTGATCGTGGTAGGCGCCGGGTACCTGGAACAGATTCTCGTTGAGCTCGGCGAAATTAATGAACTGCTGGCTATGCCTTCAATATAGGCGCCGACGACTTTCAGGCCGAGCTGATCGTTAAAGTCTGGGTGTAGATCGCCGATTCGCCGCTGCGATGGGTATAGTCTTGTCGACCGGCATATCCGTGCGCATATCGAACGGATTGCCCAACTGCGGCGCCAGATAATCGTTGAGCCGCTGGCCGCCCGCGGCATTGGAATTATCCAGGATATCGAACGCGATTGAGCCTGAGCTTCGAGCTCTCGCCCCACTTGATGGTGAGGTCGGCACGGCCCGCGAGTACATCCTTGTTCGAGACGTCCTCGCCGACGCGGTTGTAAGGGCTCTGTGCGGTGCCGGGCTGGGCGACCACCTGGCCGTAGCCGTTGTGCTGCAGATCGGCGAGTGCAATGCCGAAGTAGACGTGGTCGTCGATTACCGGCGTCGAGAAGTAGAGCTTCTCATCGTGCTCGCCGTAGTTGCCGCCCGTCGCCGACGCCGTCAGGGTCGCGGGCCCATCGATGTCGCGGGTTACGTACTTGATCGCGCCGGCGATGGTGTTTTTGCCGTACAGGGTGCCCTGGGGACCACGCAGAATTTCGATGTCCTGGACATCGATCACGTCGAGCAGCGCCGTTTGCGGCCGCGCCAGATACACATCGTCGATGTACACGCCGACGGCGGGTTGGAATCCCCACAGCGGGTCGCTCTGGCCGACCCCGCGAATATAGACGTTGATCGTACTGCTGGTCGCGCGATCGGCGGAGATCTTGAAATTCGGCACGAAACTATTGAGATCCTGAAGGTTCGTGACGTCCTGAGTCTGGAGGGCGGCGGCACTGAGCGCGGTGACCGCGATGGGCGTGCTTTGCAGATCTTCGGCATAGCGGCGCGCCGTAACCACCACCTCTTGAAGGGTGCCGGCTGTCGGCGGCCGTGGTCGTTCCGGCATCTTGAGCGACGGCAGTGCCGGCGGCTGCCAGGAAGTTCAAGGTCAATGCGGTGCACAGATCTGCGAGTCATGGCTGATCTCCCCGAAATATGACAATAACGCTCGACGTCGTTTTTTGGCCAGCGTTTAAACGATCGTTGAATATTATTTCAACGTTAGTTGAATATCAAGCTATGCCGTTGAATATCGAGCGCGGGCGTGCAAGGATCACCGCACGGCCCCCGGGGATTTGGCAAAAGATGGCCCGCGAGAAGCGCACGACGAAAGACAAGCTCATGGACGCCGCCGAACGGCTGTTCGCGCGCAGGGGATTTCACGGCGCCTCGCTGCGTGACATAACGGCGGCGGCGGGCGTGGACCTCGCGCTCGTGAATTACCATTTCGGCAACAAGAAGCGTCTGCTCGAGGCGGTGCTCGAGCGCCGCGGCGAGGTGTTGAACGAGGAGCGGTTGCGGCGCCTGGCCGAGGTGCGTTTGCGGGCCGCGCCGCGCGCGCCGAGCACCGAGGCGGTGGTCGGCGCGTTTCTCGATCCGATCCTGGACCGCCTGGCGCACGCCGGCCCGGGCTGGCACAATTATTTTTCCCTCATCGCCTTCGTCAACAACTCCCCCGAGTTCGGCCGCAAGCTGATGGGGATAACCTTCGATGCCGTGGTTCGCGAGTTCATCCGTGCAGTGATGGCCTCGCTCCCCGAAGCGGCACCGGAGGACATCTACTGGGGTTACAATTTCCTCACCGGAGCGCTGACTCTTTCCCTCGCGGAGACGGGCCGGCTCGATGCGCTGTCCGACGGCTTGTGCCGGTCGAACGATGTCGCGGCCCTCAAGGCGCGGCTCGGCCCTTACGTTGCCGCCGGACTGCGCGGCCTCGTGCGGAATCCGAAGCAGCCAAGACCTCCCGCGGATCGCCAATAGCGCACGGTGTGACGGCCTCGGCAAATTTCAACGGTTGCCGCGGCCGAGCTCTTCCCCCGCCCCATCGGGATGTGAAGAATGGGCTATGGTGGCCTCGCTCATGGGGCCCCGCATTCCAGGAACGATCCGTGAAGTTCAGATTCAAAGCATTCGGACTGCATCTGCTCGCGAGCGCGGCCGTCCTGTCGCTCACCCTCGGCACGCTGTATCTCGGCTGGTATCGCTGGCCGGGGTGGTACCTGGCCGATGTGCCACGGGTCGTCGCCGTGATGGCCGGCGTCGACCTCGTGCTCGGCCCCGCGCTGACGCTGATCATCGCCAGCCCGAAGAAACTGCGGCGCGAGCTCACGCGCGACATTGCCATGATCGCCGCCGTGCAACTCATCGCGCTCGTCTACGGGGCGACCTCGCTGTGGCATGGGCGGCCCCTGTACTACGCGTTTTCCGAAAACGTGCTGCAAATGGTGCAGGCATACGACCTAGACCCCCAAGAAGTGAAGCTCGCGCGGCGCCAGAACGCGCAGTACGTACCGCATTGGTACAGTTTGCCGCGCTGGATCTGGGCGCCGCTGCCCGACGATCCGGCCGAACGCGGCAAGATCGTCGAATCCGCCATCAACGGCGGCTTCGACGTCATCTCGATGCCGCGCTACTTCAAGCGCTGGGACGAGGGGTTGCCGGCGCTTCGCACGCAACTGAAGAGCGTGGACGACGTCGCGTATTTTCCTCGTGCGGAGAAAGCGCGGCTGAAGGAGCGCATGCGTGCCTCCGGCCTCGCCACGGATCAGAAAAATGCGATGCCGCTCACCGGCCGGGGGCATCCGCTGCTCGCCGTGATCGACCCGTCCAGCGCGAAGATCACGGCGATCTTAAAGGCGCGCTAGCGGCCCCCTTTCAGCGCGAGGCGGCCGCGCGTTTGCGGCGCGCTCAGCACACGAGCGCCCAACAGCTCGATGATGGTCCGCGCCCGTTCGACCAGTTGAGCGTTCGTCGCCAGGACACCCCGCTCGAGATAGAGGTTGTCCTCGAGCCCCACCCGCACATTGCCGCCGAGCAGCACCGCCTGGGCCACCATCGGCATCTGCATTCGGCCGAGCCCGAATGCGGACCACAGCGCTCCCGGCGGCAACGCATCGCGCATCGCCTGCATGGCCTCCGAGCTGGCCGGCGCGCCGTACTTGATGCCGAGGCAAAGCTGAAACAGGGGCGGCTGATCGACGAGTCCCTCGGCAATGAGCTGCTTGGCGAGTTCGATGTGGCCGAGTTCGAATACCTCGAGCTCCGGCCGAACGTTCCTCTCCTGGTAGGCACGCGCCATGCGGCGCAGATAGCCGGGGGTCGTGCCGTAGAGCATTTCATCGAAATTCAAGGAGCCGCAATCGAGGCTTCCGATTTCCGGCAGCAATTCGAGCACGTGGGCAATCCGCTCGCCCGGCCCGACGAAATCCGTGCCGCTTGCGAGATCGAGCGGTGCGTGTTCCGGCCCGAGCATGAGATCGCCGCCCATGCCTCCGGTGAGATTCAGGATCACCTCGCTGTTCGCTTGGCGAATGCGCTCGACCACTTCGCGGAAAAGCGCCGGATCGCGGCTCGCGGTGCCGGAGCGGGGATCGCGGACATGCAGATGGACGATGGCGGCGCCGGCCGCGTGGGCCTCGAGCGCAGAGGCGGCAATCTGTGCGGGCGTGACGGGCACGTTGCGACTTTTGCCCGTCGAATCCGCCGAACCCGTGACGGCGCAGGTGATGAAGACCTCGGAGGCAATCATGGAGATGTGCTCGGCGCCGCTTGAGAGAGGGTTGTGATGGTAGACGAGGCCCGCCATCCCGCACAATCCCGCTCCCCGAGTTGAGTTAGCATTGTTCTCTTCGGCTCGGCTGATCGACATGAGCGCACCAACCCCGAACGATCCAGCGGCTGCCTCGAATCGCAAAGCCGCTTCGCCGTGGGCACCGTTCCGCCACAGGATATTCGCGCTAATCTGGACGGCGACGGTGGTGTCGAATATCGGCACCTGGATGTACAACCTCGCTTCCGGCTGGCTCATGACCAGCCTCGATCCACACCCCCTCATCGTCTCGTTGGTCCAGGTCGCCAACAGCCTGCCGATGTTCCTGTTCGCCATTCCCGCGGGCGCGCTGGTCGACATCGTCGATCAGCGCCGCTTCCTGCTCATCGGGGAATCCGCGATCACGATCACCTCGACCGCGTTCGCGGCGCTCGTTTGGCTGCATCTCATCACGCCGGTGAGTCTCCTGATCTTCAGCTTCGTCGTGACCGTCGGTTCGGCCGTCACCGCGCCTGCGTGGCAGGCGGTGGTCGGTCAACTGGTGCCGAAAGAGGAGCTGAGCGCGGCGGTTGCCGCGAACAGTGTGGGCATCAACGTCAGCCGCGCGGTCGGTCCTGCACTCGGCGGTGTCGTCGTCGGTACGCTGGGGATTGCGGCGCCCTTCTGGTTCGATGCAATCAGCAATCTCGGGGTGATCGCCGCGCTCGCGCATTGGCGGCCGCCCAGAAGAGGCGGCGTGCGCCTGCCGCCCGAGCCATTCGGCAACGCGGTGCGCACGGGCATGCGTCACGCCCGGTACAACAAGCATCTCGGTGCGACTCTGATTCGCGCCGCGGGTTTCTTCGTATTTGCGAGCGCCTACTGGGCGCTGTTGCCGCTGGTGGCGCGCAACCAGATCGCCGGGGGCCCTGCCCTGTACGGACTGCTGCTCGGCGCGATCGGAGCCGCGGCCGTGAGTGGCGCGATGGTGCTGCGCCAGCTCAGGGTGAAGTTGGGAGCGGACCATTTGGTCGCGGCGGCGACCCTGGCAACTTCGGCGGCAATGGCGTTATTCGCCGTCGCGCACGGCGCGCTGGTCGCGGTGGCCGCGAGCCTGATCGCGGGTGCCTCGTGGATTGCCGCCGTGTCGAGCCTCAACGTCTCGGCGCAAGTTGCTTTGCCCGAGTGGGTGCGCGGCCGCGGACTCGCGATGTATATCACGGTCATGTTCGGTTCCCTCACCCTCGGCAGTGCGCTGTGGGGAGAGCTCGCCGCGATTGCCGGGCTGCCCGCCGCGCTCGCAGCCGCCGCAGCGGGCGCCGCCCTCGCCATCCCCCTCACCTGGCGATGGAAACTGCAGACGGGTGCGAACGTCGATTTTTCGCCGTCGATGCACTGGCCCGCCCCGCTCACCATGCATACGATTGAACCGGATCGCGGACCAGTCCTGGTGGTGATCGAATACCGCATCGATCCGAAAAACCGACAACCCTTCCTACACGCGCTCGCCCAGTACGCACCCGCGCGCCGCAGAGACGGCGCGTATGAGTGGGGAATATTCGAAGATCCCGCCGAGGAGGGTCGATTCGTCGAGACCTTTCGGACGGACTCCTGGATCGAGCATCTGCGACAGCATCAGCGCGTGACGAAAGCGGATCGCGTGTTGGAGCGAGCCGTGCGCCGCTATCAAATCGGCGAAGGACCTAAGACGACGCACTTGGTCGGTGCGCAGACCCAGAAATGAGTCACGGCCACATGCGCCGCAGGATCCCGTCGTGCCGGATGAAATGATGCCACAGGGCCGTCAGTGCGTGCGCGCCGGCGAGCGCGAACAGCGCATAGGCGAGATAGCCATGCACGTCTTCCGTTGGATGGAAGATGGCCTTGTTCGAGCGGACTCCGAAGTTGACTTGAAACAAGCCGAAGTCGAACGCGCGGCCGTGGAAGATGAAGGTGACGACTCCGATGATCGGGATGATGAACATCAAGGCATAGAGGAGGAAGTGGACCGGCCCCGACAGTCGCCTCGAGAGTTTGCCGACGTCGGGCGGCAGCGGCGGCGGCGGGTGACGCAGGCGCCACCAGAACCGAGCGATGAGCACCGACCAGAGCAGCAGCCCGACGAGCGCGTGTATATTGATCCAAAACCCCTGGGTCGCATCCGGCCAGGAATCGTGCAGCAGCCCCAGTGTGCCCACCACGACCACGAGCACGAACATCACCCAGTGGAAGACGATCGCGCCCCGCCCGTAGGGCCCGGCATCGGCGGTCGGACTCGGGGCGACGGCAAACGGCATCGCGGCTTGATATCACAGTGGCGGGTGGGAGCGCAAAAAAAAGGGCGGACGTCCAATGCCATCGGCACTGGCCGCCGCCCCGATGGTCACAGAGAGTTCAGCTGCCTCGGGCCGCGATGGTCGCGCCATTCTCGGCGCCGATCACGATCTCCACGCGGCGGTTGAGCTGCCGCCCGCCCGAATCCGCATTGCTGGCGACGGGAAACTCCTTCCCATATCCCTGGCTCGTGATGCGTGCGGGGTCGATTCCGCGGCGTTGCAGGGCCGATTGCAAGGCCTGTGCGCGGCGCTGCGAGAGATCGAGGTTATACGAATCGCTCCCGACGCTGTCCGTGAAGCCGTCGATCTGCACGCGCCGATCCGGATACTCGGTCAAGAATTGCACCAGTTGGTCGAGCTTGCGCTCGCCGCCCGAGTTCAAATCGGCTTTGCCCGTATCGAACAACACATCGCTCAGGGTGAGCACCAGCCCCCGAGGGGTCGGCTTGGCCTTGAGCGCATCGAGCTGGGCCTGCAAGCGCACGGATTCCGCCGACGCCGCATCGCGGGCAGCCGAGGCCTGATCGCGCGCCGTCACTGCGGTATCCACGTCGCGCGTGCGGGCCGCCAGCTGAATTTGATCGCGTTGCGCTTGGCCCGCCGCCACTCGCGCATCGTCCGCTTTGGCCGTCGCACGCAGCTCGGCGAGCCGTGCCGTCTGCGCGGCGAGATAGGCAGGCTGTGCGATTGCCGCATCGTCATGGCGCAGGGCCGCCGCGTCTGCGATCTGCAGTTGCTTCTTGGCGGCATCCAAATCGACCGCGGCGTATTTGGCGACGTTGGGATCGGCTTCGGCTGCATTGACGGTGTTGCGGGCGCTTTCCAGCGCTGCGTTGGGTTGCGGCATCGAGACGCAGGCGGAGGCGAGCAGCGCCACGCCGATTGCTGTCCATAGTTTCGTGTTCATGTCATTCCTTATTGAGCGGTTGGAGAGGTGCGCAGCGTTTCCTGTTGGAGCGTTTGCATGCTCGCATCGAACTCCGTCGCCGCCTTGCGCGCGCGCTGTTGCTGCGCGGTGGCTTCGGCAACCTGCGCATCGATGTTTGCCTGGTCGGCCAATGCCGTAGCGGGTTTCGAGTCGCGATTGGCATTCGCCTTCTCCGCCTGGGCCAATTTGTCCCTGGCGCTGGCGAGTTCGACGGGCGCGGCCTGCGGTGCGCCGGATTGCTCGGCGCGCTGCACGGAATCCTTGGCGACGGCGATCTTTTCGTCCGCAACGGGACTGCTGGCGCAGGCCGATAACAGAACAGCCACACCCGCTGCCGCAGCGAGTCGATGGCTCCAATTCGATGATGGTAGATGCATGAGAGTAATCCCTTGGGTTTAGAACGTCGATCTCTTGGGCTCGATCTTCCACGCGCACGCAGCTCGTGCCGACATTCAGGCCCGCCCTCGGCGTGATGTGCAGGGTTCTTGCGAGATTCGAAAGCGTCGGCAAGCGGCCGAAGCGCGTGACCGGAAATGGTCTGGAGCGCGGTAGCATGACAGCGTCCCAGACCAGACGTGTAGGCGCACCCGGTGAAGCGGCGTAGGACATTCGCGCCTAAACTTCCGGCGGCGTGAGGCCGGTCACTCGCGCCAAAGTCACTTCGTCTACACTGCGGTTCACCAATCGTTCGGAAGACAGCGCGGGAAGCCATGAGAATGCGCGTGGGTAACATACTTCGGCGCGCGCTCGCCGCGGCCGGGCTGCAGCGTGCTGAATCCCCGCTGGCGGACGCGGACGCCGACACGGCGGCGGGCGCGGCGGGTGACGCTCGGCACGAGGAGCTCGCGCCGCCTGCGTCCCGCGGCATACCGAGAGCGGGTCCCGGAGAGTTCGTCAGCCGCTCCTTTTCGAACTCGCACGGCACCCGCGCTTACAAGCTCTATGTTCCCAAGAGCTACCGCGGTAAGCCCGTGCCGCTCATCGTCATGCTGCACGGCTGCACGCAGAATCCAGATGACATCGCGGCGGGCACGCGCATGAACGAGCTGGCGGATCAGCATGGCTTTCTCGTCGCGTATCCTGCGCAGACGTCCTCTGCCAACGGCATGAATTGCTGGAATTGGTTCAACCGCAAAGACCAGGTGCGCGATCGGGGCGAGCCGGCGCTGATTGCGGGAATCACGCGCGAGGTCATTCGTGACTACGGAGTGGATCCACGCAAGGTGTTCATTGCCGGCATTTCCGCCGGCGCCGCCATGGCCGTGATCATGGCAACCGTCTATCCCGAGCTCTTTGCTGCCGTGGGTGTGCATTCGGGCCTCGCCTACGGGGCCGCCCACAATGCCACTTCGGCCTTCGTGGCCTTGCGGGGAGGGAACAAAGCGCGCGCCACAGCACCGAGCGTGATCGGCCGGCGTCCGGAGCGTGCGGCCGCGATGCGGGCGACTCCCACGATCGTCTTTCACGGCGACCAAGACACGACCGTGGACCCGAGTAACGGCTCCGCGGTGGTCGATCAGGCGATCTCGCTGGCGGCCGATTCCCACGGTCCCCTGCAAAAGACGGTGCAGGATCGAATGACCGTCAATGGCCGCGACTACACCGCGACCATTTATCGCAGTCGCAGCCGCCGGCCGCTCGTCGAGTATTGGGAATTGCACGGCGCCGGGCATGCATGGTCCGGCGGATCCTCGGACGGATCCTTCACCGACGCAAGCGGACCCGATGCCTCGGCGGAGATGGTGCGATTCTTCTTGTCTCAGGGCGGCGCAAAAGACTGAACGCGCGAATTCTCTTCAGCGCGCCGAGAGCCACTGGGCGATCGCTTCGGGCACCTCGCGTTGCGCCCGTGCGCTGATGTACATGCCGATGTGGCCGAGATCGAATTCCAGCGCCGTGTAGTCCTCGCTTCCGACCAACCGCTGCAGGGCGGCGGAGGCCTCGGGGGGCACCAGATGATCGCGCTTGCCGATCAGATTCAATATCGGCATCTGGAGAGCGTGCAGATCGACGTCGCGGCCGCCGATCGCGAGCCGCTTCTGCACGAGGCGGTTTTCCTGATAAAACCAGCGCACGAACTCCTGGAACGCCGCACCCGCCTGGTCCGGGCTGTCGAAAATCCATTTCTCCACGCGCATGAAATTCTCGAGCCGCGCCGGATCGGGGCTTCCGGCGAAAAGATCCACGTACTTCTGCTGCGTGAGGCGAAACGGCATCAGCGCCAAAAACAGTTGATTCAACACATCGCCCGAGACGTTGCCGTCGGCGACCCATGCGGCGATGTCGATCTTGCCCACCCACTTCGATAACAGGTCCGCCGGCGTATGAAAATCGATCGGAGTCACCATGGTGATGAGATTTCGCACGCGCGCCGGATGCAGTGCCGAGAAGCACACGCTCAAAACCCCGCCCTGACAGACGCCGAGCACGTTCAGAGCGTCCAGACCGCGCGTCCTCAAGATCTGATCGACGCACGCGGCGAGATAATCCTCGATGTAGTCCGCCAAGGTGATGAAACGATCCGCGCCGTCTGGATAGCCCCAATCGATGAGGTACACATCCAACCCTTTCGCCAATAGGCCGCGGATCAGCGATCGATCCTCCTGCAGATCCATCATGTAAGGTCGATTGACGAGCGCATAGACGATCAGCAGCGGCACACCGGCCGCCGGGCGCGCGATCGACCGGTAGCGGTAAAGGGTCATCTTGCCCGCCTGCCACACGGCTTCCCTTTGCGAGCAGCCCTCGCCGGAATGGTTCGCCGAATCGCTCTGCGAGCGGCTCTGCAACCGGCTCGCCGCCGCGAGTGCGGCGTAAAAGTCAGCGCTGCTCACGCTTTGCCTTGCGTCGCAAAGAGCGCGGCCTCGCTGCGGCCCGCTTCGCCACAGCGGCCTTCGCCGCAGCCGCGTTCGTCGCAGCCGCTTTCGGTATAGCAGCTTTCGGTATAGCCGCTTTCGCCGCAGCCGCGTTCGCCGCGGTCCTCTCTGCCGCGGTCTTTTCCGCCGCGGCCTTCGGGGTGCCGGTCGCCGAATCGCGCAGCCGATTCTCCAGGGTGCTCAGACGCTGCATCAGCGAATTGATTTCGCTGCGGGTCGGCAGATCCAAGAGTTTCGCGAAGTACTCCATGCCCGACTGCACCTCCCGGCGCCAGCGGCTGCTCGCGTTCATGAAATCGGCGAGGGCTGAGCAGAAGGGCTCGCTGTGTGCAATGCGACCGTAGGCATCCTCTGCGCAGTCGATCCAACCGTCATAGAGCTTTCGCAGCGACTCAGCGCTCATGTCCCCGGCCGGCGCCTGCACGAGCCGGGCCGTGAAGGCCGCTGCGGCGTCGCGCAGCGTGTCCGACCACAGCCGTTGCAGGCGGCGTTGCGCCTCATCGATCGACGCCCATGCTTCACTCATGCGCTGCCAGCGCTGCTGATGTTCTCGGGTCGCACCGAGCGCGGGCGCGTCCCAGGCTCCCATCTGCCCAGCCTGCCGGCCGACTCCCGCACCGAGATTCGGCGCGAAGCGCAGCGGAAAGTCGGCGAACAAGTCACGCAAGGAATCGCTGAAATTCCGCGCCCGCTCATCGGCGGCGCCGGCGGACGGATGATCGGCGCCACTGAAATAGGTACGCGCCGCTACCGCAAAACGCTCGGCCGAACGAGTGAATCGCGCGAGATCGGGCGCCGCGGCGAACGCCGCGTGCGGCCGCCCCAGGCCGGCCGCAGCGCCAAAGGATGCCGCCAACTCCTGCCACTGACGCCACGGATCATGCTCCACGATGGCTGACCTCGTATGCATTGCAGCAACGATTGGCGTGTGAGGTACCGCCGACCGGCTTTTCAGCGTTTCGGAGATAACATCTTGTTTTCAAAGCATCCATATTTGCTCTATCAGGCCAAACTATGTCACACGGTAAGTACGTAGTTGTGCGATGCGAAAGCTTGGCCTAGGATGCGCCAGCAGCTATGCAGCAGGAACGCCTCATCCGCAAATACACGAACCGCCGCCTGTACGACACGGGCAGCAGTTCGCACGTGACGCTCGAAGATCTGCGCCGGCTGATCGTGGCGGGCGAGAAAATCAAAGTGATCGACGACAAATCCGGCGAAGACCTGACACGCGCGGTGCTGTTGCAAATCATTTCCGAGCAGGAGCAATTCGGCGAGCCCGTGCTGGGACCCGACTTGCTCGAGATGATCATCCGCTTCTATGGCCGTCCGATGCAAGCGCTGCTGACGCGCTACCTAGAACAGGCGTTCACCACCATGCTGCGGCAACAGGAATCGATGCAAGTCGAGATGGCCAAAGCGCTGCAGACACCGTTGGCGCCGTTTGCAGAAATGGCTCGCAAGAACATGGAGCTGTGGGAGCAAATGCAAGCGGCAACCCGCGATGCACTCATCGGCCGCACCCCGGCCGCCCCGAAGACTACGGATTCTTCCAACGCTGCGGACCGGCAGAATCCGGGTCCGCCGACTGATCACAAGAAGGAAAAATGACCATGGACGTTCGCAACAAAACGGTGGTGGTGACCGGAGCCGGACGCGGCATCGGGCGGGCTACGTCCCTGCAACTCGCGGATCGCGGCGCGGACGTTGCGCTATTCGATCTGAATGCGAGCGACCTCGAAGAGACAGCCGCTCTCTGCGCGGCCAAATCGGTGCAGGCGCGCGGCTATCGCGTCAACGTGGCGGATGAAAGCGAGGTCACGGCAGCCATGACGCGGGTTGCAAAGGATTTCGGCCGCCTGGACGGGCTCGTCAACAACGCAGGGATCGTACGCGACGGCCTGCTGGTGAAAGTCAAGGACGGCGCGGTGGTCAGTCGAATGAGCATGGACCAGTGGAACGCCGTGATCGGGGTGAATCTGAGCGGCGTGTTTCTGTGTGCACGCGAGGCCGCGGCTCACATGATCGAGCTGGGCAACGGCGGCGTCATCGTAAATATTTCGAGCATATCCCGCGTCGGAAATGCGGGCCAAAGCAACTACAGCGCGGCGAAAGCCGGAGTGGAATCCATGGGAGTGGTGTGGGCCAAGGAGCTCGCGCGCTACGGCATTCGCGTCGGCTCGATTGCACCCGGCTTCACCCACACCGAGATCCTCGCCTCGATGCGCCCCGAAGTGCTGAACAAACTCACGGAGCCCGTGCCCTTGAAGCGCTTGGGTCTACCGGAGGAGATTGCCCACGCCGTGATGTTCATATTCGAAAACGATTTCTTCACGGGCCGCTGCCTCGAGGTGGACGGGGGCCTTCGCCTCTAGGGACGGCGCTGCCTCCAATCCCAGCGCGCCGCAGATGCGCCCGCTGGCCCAGATCACGCGCGCGACGGATGCGGACAAAAGATTATCGGTCGGACTCTCCCGGTCGAATTCGACGCCGCGCTGCGGATGCGGCAGCCCGAGCCGCTGCATCACCAGGGCCTCCACGGCTTCGGCTTCGTATTCGAACCGCGTGCGCTCCATGCCGTCCTGCGTCTCTCGATGCAGCAGCAGATGCGTCAGCTCATGGACCAGCGTGAGCAGCTCCTGCTCCGGAGTCAATCCAGCCCGCAGGGTGATGAGGTTGCGGCATGAAAGGCCCTGGACCTCCTGCGGCAATACCGTTCGAACGAGCCTTGCGCCCGCGCGCTCGCAATAGGCCTCGAGGCATTCGATGTGGTTGAGGATCGTCATCGCCACAACCTCGGGTTCGAAGGCGGACGCCCGATTATGCTCTTCGCGATCAGGGCCCGTCGAATCTCGCGAGAAATTCTTTCGCAACGCAAAAGCACATTCTAATTTTTATGCGGCTGATATATATTTATCATCTATAAAACAATTAGTTACGTGCGTATGAAGGAGAATTTGAATTTTCCATAATTCTTCTTGCGTTGCATACAAAATGCGCTATACTGGCGCCAGTTTCACGATCAACCCAGACCAGGAGAGCTACCATGACTGACTCATTCTTCGACCCCAAGACGATTTTCGAGGCTTATCGCAACGCGTTCGCCCCCGTGCTCAAGGCCCAGCAGGAAGGCATCAAGGCGATGGACCGTCTCGGCCGTTACCAGTACGCGCTTGCCGGCGATTACCTCGAGTGGAGCCTTGCGCATGCGAAGGCGGCTGTCGGCGCGCAAACGCCTGCCGAGTTCGTATCCAAGCAGGTGGAGCTTGCCACCGCCCTCAGCGAGAAGCTTCGCACCCGCGCGCAAGAGTTCGTGACCCTGGCGACCGATGCGCAGACCAGCTTCAGCGAAGTGGTGAGCGAAGCCGCCGTCAAAGCGACCAGCAAGGCCGCGGAAGTGACCAAGGAAGCGACCAAGCGGGCCGCCTAAGGAAACAAACCGGCCGTCCGACCCGCGGATGGCTCGATTAGCCGGAGGCGGGAGCGCCGAGAGGTGCTCCCGCCGAACGCTGTATAGTTGCTGGCCTTAACGGGCTGTGGCCCTCCAAATGAGACAGCAAACCAGGTGAATGACAGCTCTAACCCAACCACCGACCGTTCCGCGGCCGCGCCCGAGCCGCTGGACGCTGAAGGGATGGCACGCGCACTGCGCGCGCAAATGGCAACCGTCACCGGTGGACTGGCGCCCGACGTCTACGTCAACGCGTGGTGGGATTGGTATTTGAACCTGGCCAAGGAGCCATCCAAGCAGCTCGAGATCCTGCGGGATGGGATGGCCAAGATGGCGGACACCTGGACCTTCGCGCTCAAGGCCGGCAGCGGTCAACCGATGTCGCCGGCCGAGGGCGACGATCGTCAAACGAGTGATGCTTGGGCGCAGTGGCCGTTCAATGTGTACGCGCGCGGCTACCGCAACTACGTCGACTGGTGGCAGAAGGCGTGGTCGAACGTGCCGGGAGTCGCGCCCGAGAGCGAGCGTACCTTGAATTTCGTCTCCCGCAATGCGGTGGAGCTGATTTCTCCGGCCAATTATCTGGCCACGAATCCTGAGTTGCTCGAAACGACCCGTGCAGAAGCCGGCCAGAATCTGGTGCGCGGATTCAGCAACTGGCTCGAGGACATCACACGCACGGTCGCAGGCAAGGGACCGAGCGGTATCGAGAAATTCGTCGTCGGCAAAGATGTCGGTTCAACGCCCGGCAAGGTCGTGATGCGCAACGACCTGATCGAGTTGATCCAGTATTCGCCGACGACCGACACGGTGTTCGCCGAGCCGATACTCATCATCCCCGCGTGGATCATGAAGTACTACATTCTCGACCTGTCGGCCAACAACTCGCTGGTGAAATACCTGGTGTCGCACGGGCACACCGTATTCATGGTGTCGTGGAAGAATCCGAATGCCAGCGACCGCAACCTGGGGATGGACGATTACCTGAGGCTCGGTGTGCGGGCCAGTATCGATGCGGTATCGCGCATCGTGCCCGATCGCAAGATCCATTCGGTCGGCTACTGCATCGGGGGCACCTTGCTCGCGATTGCCGCGGCAAGCTTTGCCGCGAAGGGCGATCGACGGCTTGCGAGCGTCACGCTGCTCGCTGCGCAGGAAGATTTCAGCGAGCCCGGCGAATTGTCGGTCTTCATCAGTCCAAGCCAGCTCGACATGCTGGAGGCGGTCATGGATCGCAGCGGCGTACTCAAAAGCGAGCAAATGGGCGGCGCTTTCGCGCTGTTGCGCTCCCGCGATCTGTTGTGGGCGCCCGCCGTCAATACGTACCTGCGCGGCAAGCGTGAAGCACCGAACGATCTGATGGCCTGGAACGCCGACGGCACGCGGATGCCCTGCCGCATGCATTCGGAATACCTGCGCGAGCTTTACCTCAACAACGCCCTCGCACGTGGCGAATTCAAATCCGAGGGGCGGACGGTGGATCTGTCCGCCATTCGCCTCCCGATGTTCGTCGTCGGCACCGAAACCGATCACGTCGCCCCCTGGCATTCGGTCTACAAGGCGCGCACCCTGACGCGTTCGACGGACTACACGTTCTTACTGACCTCCGGCGGCCACAATGCCGGCATCGTCAGCGGCCCCGTGCACCCCCGGCGGCGGCATCGCGTGCGCACCTGGTCGAACGACACCGAAACGCTCACTCCGGAAAAATGGCTCGAGACGACGCCGCCTCATCCGGGCTCATGGTGGCCCACGTGGCAGCACTGGCTCGCACAGCATTCCCGGCAGCCGCTGGTCCCTCCCCCCACCCTCGGCTCCGCCGCCGCCGGCTACCCACCGCTCGCCGATTCGCCCGGGGAGTACGTGCTGCAAAGATAACGCCCCCGGGCTTCCGTTGAGTTTGCGAGAAAGCGCAAACTAAGCCATCCGATGGCACCAAGAAGGGGGGGTTATGGCAGCGTCAAAAAGAGTTGCGCTCGTCACGGGCGGCATGGGCGGCTTGGGCGAAGCGATCTGCATCAAACTGGCCGCGCTCGGCGACACGGTGGTGACGACTTACTCGCCGAGCAATACCAAGGCCCCGCAATGGCTCGCGTCGATGAAAGAGCAGGGCTTCAACTTTCACGCGTATCCCTGCGATGTGACCGATTGGGGTTCCTGCCACGCCTGCATCGAGCAACTGGCGCAGAATCTGGGGCCGGTGGATGTGCTGGTGAACAACGCCGGCATCACCCGTGACATGACGTTCAAACGAATGGACAAGGTCAACTGGGACGCGGTCATGCATGCGAATCTCGACTCGGTCTTCAACATGACCAAGCAGGTTTGCGACGGCATGGTGGATCGGGGGTGGGGTCGCGTGATCAACATCTCTTCGGTCAACGGTCAGAAAGGAGCATTCGGCCAAACCAACTATTCCGCCGCCAAGGCCGGGATGCATGGCTTCACGAAGGCTCTGGCGTTGGAGGTGGCCCGCAAAGGCGTCACCGTCAACACGATCTCGCCCGGCTATATCGGCACGAGAATGGTGACCGCGATCCCCAAAGAGGTGCTCGATTCGAAGATCATCCCGCAGATTCCCATGGGGCGGCTCGGCAAGCCGGAAGAGGTGGCCGGCCTGGTGGCGTATCTCGCGAGCGAAGAGGCGGCGTTTCTCACCGGAGCGAACATCGCCATCAACGGCGGCCAGCACATGCAATAGCGGGTTCTCCTCGCGCAGCCGGCGTTCACAACGCCGGTTGTATGGTCATGCCTGCGCAATTCCGCGAGACGCGCACACTCGAATCAGGTCTCGTTCTGCTAGGCTTGAACTCGATGGAACACAACGATCTCGAGGTCTTGCTCCGTTCGCGGATACCGCTGATCGCGGTTGAATCGCGGGACGAAACCGAGGTCTTGAAGGCGCTGATCCGCGCCTGTACACGCTTTCCCGCCGGCGGCGCCTCGGCCAACCCGACACGCGGCCTCGAGGCGTCTGCCGGACTGCCTTTGTTTCAGTGGACCGTGACGGATGGCCTCAAGCGCCTCGACACCAATGCCGGCGCACCCCAGCGAACGCTCACCGAACCCATCGAGATTCTCAAGCACATACGCGCAACGGGCCTTGCGGGCTCCTACGCGCTGCTGGATTTTCACCCGTACCTGCACGATTCAACCTTGGTTCGTTTTCTCAAGGATATCGCCCAGGAATATACCCGTTGTCCCCGCACGATCGTGCTGATCAGCTACGCGATCGAGATTCCGCACGAAATCGAACACCTGATCGCCCGGTGCGTGCTTGCTCTGCCTGATCGCAACGAGCGGCGTCAAATCGTCGAGGAGGTCGCGCGGCAATGGATGCGCGACAACGCACGTCAATCCATCAAAGTGGACCGGCATGCACTCGCGCTGTTGGTCGAGAATATGAATGGGTTGACGGCGTCCGACACCCAAAGGCTCGCGCGCAAAGCGATCTTCGACGACGGTGCTCTGCTGGCATCCGCGGTGCCTGCGCTGATGCAAGCCAAATACGATTTGCTCAACCACAACGGTATTCTTCGTTACGAGCACAATACGGCCCAATTTGCCGACGTCGGTGGACTCGCAAATCTCAAAGCCTGGCTGGAGAAGCGCCGCGCAGCCTTTGACGGCTCGGCGCCGGAACTCGATGCCCCCAAGGGCATCATGCTGCTCGGCGTGCAGGGCTGCGGTAAGAGTCTGGCCGCGCGCGCCAGCGCGGGGATCTTCAATGTTCCGCTGCTGCGCCTGGATTGCGCAGCGCTGTTCGACAAGTTCGTCGGCGAGTCCGAGCGAAATCTGCGTGAGTCGCTCGCCACCGCCGATCTGCTGGCACCCTGTGTTTTGTGGGTGGACGAGATTGAAAAGGGCTTCGCATCGGGCGATAACGACGGTGGGGCCACGCGACGCGTGTTGGGCGCGTTTCTCACCTGGCTGGCTGAAAAGAACAGCCGGGTATTCGTAGTCGCAACGGCAAACGACATCTCTGCACTTCCCCCTGAGCTGATCCGCAAAGGCCGCTTCGATGAGATCTTCTTCGTCGACCTGCCCGATGCCGGCACCCGCGCGGAAATTCTACGCATCCACGCCGCGAAGCGCGGTATTGCGCTCGATGAGAGCACGCTGAGGGCGCTCGCCGAGGCGTGCGAAGGCTTCGCAGGAGCGGAGATCGAGCAAGCGGTCGTGGCAACGCTCTATACGGCGCATGCGAAAAATACCGCGCCCGATGGCGTGCTGCTCGGCGCCGAAATTGCCGCAACTCGCCCGCTCGAGGTGGTCATGGCGGAAAAGGTCGCGGCGCTGCGCACTTGGGCCGAGGGCCGCACGGTACCCGCGGACTAGATGCCAGGCGGCGAACCGGTGCCCTTTGTCGGGACTCGGGCGGGCCGACTGTTCTAAGATGGAACGATCGGTGCCGTCGCGGCGCCACGGGCAACTGTCGAACAGTGATGAACCTACGCACCGCCATCTCGCTCACATTTCTCATCGCATGCCTCAGTCCGGTCCAGGCATCGGTACCGTCTGATCAATGGGCGGCGCCGGGCCGAGATCCGGATGGCACGTATTACTCGCCTCTCAAAGACATCGACGCAGAAAACGTCGCGCGCCTCGGGTTCGCGTGGCAGTACCGCCTCGGCACCCAGCGTGGTCTTGAGGCGACGCCCCTGGTCATCGATGGCGTGATGTATGCGGTTGGCAATTTTGGCCGCGTGTATGCGCTCGATGCGAATTCCGGCCGCGAGATCTGGGTCTACGATCCGAGCATCGATGGCCAATGGGGCCGCTACGCGTGCTGTGATGCGGTGAACAGAGGGCTCGTCGCGTTTGCCGGACGGCTATACGTCGGGGCTCAAGATGGCTTTTTGCATGCGATCGACGCCCGCACCGGTCACCTCGTGTGGAAAGTCGACACTCTCGTGGCGCGCGCTTCGCGCAAGCCCTATACGGTGACCGGCGCACCTCTTTTGGCGGGCGACGTCGTCGTCATCGGCAACGGCGGCGGCGACTTCGCCGGCGCTCGCGGATATGTGTCCGCTTACGATCTTGGTACCGGCGCGCTGCGCTGGCGGTTCTACACCGTCCCACGCAACCCCGCCGAGGGTCCACAAGATCAGCCCCACCTGGCGGCGGCGCTGGCGACTTGGGACTCCCATTATCGCTGGGACAAAGGCAGCGGCGGCAACGTATGGGATGGCATGGCCTACGATCCCACGCTGAAACTCGTGTACGTCGGGACCGGCAATGGGGCGCCCTACAACAGCCGCGTGGGCGGGCTCAAGGGTGGTGATGAGCTCTACGCGGCCTCCATCATCGCGATCCGTGTCGATACGGGTGCGCTGGCCTGGTACTACCAAACGGTGCCCGAAGACCGATGGGATTACGACAGCACCCAAAAACTGGTGCTCGCCGATTTCGATCTGGACGGCCGGCACCGCAAAGTCCTCATGCAGGCGGCCAAGAATGGATTTTACTACGTGCTGGATCGTGTGACCGGCGAGCTTCTGTCCGCGCACAACTTTGCCTACGTCAACTGGACGAAAGGCATCGACCCGAAGAGCGGGCGTCCGATCAGCGATCCAAGAGCCGATTACGATCGGGGGCCCGCGCTGCTGTTCCCTTCCGAGGCCGGCGCGCACAGCTGGCAACCCATGGCATTCGACGCCGAGCGTGGACTCACGTTCATTCCGGTCATTGAGTCGGGCAATGTACTCATCGAGACGAGCCACCGTCCCGCGGGGCTGGTGGAAGGACAGTTTACGACGCCCGCCTTCGTCCCCGAGGCGTACGATCCCATGGCGCTTCGAAGTCTGTATGGGACACTGCCCCCGTTCGAGGATTTGGCGCGCGGCATCCAAACGAATACCGCGTCGCACGGTGTATTGCGCGCCTGGAGCGTGACCCAGCATCGCGTCCTTTGGGAGGCTCCGACGGCAAGCAGCTGGGATGGCGGAGTGCTCGCGACGGGCAGCGGGCTCGTCTTCCAAGGCGACGCCAACGGCTATTTGAATGTCTACGCGGCCGACACGGGCAGGCGCTTGGCCTCGATCGAGCTCGGCAGCTCGATGATGGCCGCGCCCATGACCTATCGAGTGAACGGTACGCAATTCATCGCCATCATGGCCGGCTACGGCGGAGGCGCGGTCATCGTCGGTGCACCGCTCGATCCCGCCTCGGCAGCGTATCGATACGGCAACGAGGGACGCATCATCGCGCTGAAGGTTGGCGGACCACCCCCACCATTGCCGCCGCTCGCCGTCGATCCACCGCCACCACGGCCGCCACCGCAACATGCCAGCGCGGACCAATTGCGCAGCGGGGAGATTCTCTATAACCGGTACTGCATGCGCTGCCACGTCTTCGGCCGTGGAGTTCTTCCTGACCTGCGCCGCCTCGATCCAGCGACGCACACGATCTTCAATTCGGTCGTACTAGGCGGCGCCTACGTACCCAAAGGCATGGGCCGTTTCGACGATGTGCTCTCGGCAGGTGACGCCGATGCCATTCACGCCTACCTCATCGAGCAGGCGTGGCAGCTCGCGAACGCAAGTCAGGTGCGGCCGACCGAGAAGAGATGACGCGGCGTCTGTCGAGCGCGCGCTTCCCGGGGCGCGTTGCCCGTCCAGCGCTTGAAGGCATGCGTGAATGCACTGACTTCCTGGTAGCCCAGCAGCCACGCGATTCGCGATATGGACAGGTCCGGATCCGATAGATACTGCCTCGCCAGATCGCCTCTCAACCTCTCGAGGACTTCGGAAAACGTCAGGCCCTCCAATGCGAGCCGCCGCGCCGAGGTTCGCTGGCTCAAGCCGAGTTTCGCGGCGATCTCCGACGCGCGCAGCTTTCCATGCGGCAACAACGGTACAATCGCATTCTCCACTGCCGTGCGGAACGCGCCGCGGTTCTTGCGTCGACGAGAAAACGCTTGTTCGCAATTCGCCACTAGAAGCTCGTTGAGGTAAGGGTCGGCACTCGCGACCGGCATGTCCTTGACGCTCCCAATGAAAGTCAGCTCGTCTGCTCTTGCTCCAAAAGTGATGTTGGCGCCGAAGTATGCAGAGAGTTCGGAACCGCCCGCCTTGGTGCTGCGATGCGCGATTCGCGTCCGGGTCGGCATCAAGCGTAGTCCCGTCAACTGCCGGCACAAGCGGATCATCGCCGTCATCAGAAACTCGATCTGATGCCGATCCGAGTGACGGGCAACACCGACATACTCGCACTCCACGCGAAATTCTTCTCCCTCGATACACTTGATCGACAATCCCTCATTGACGATCGAGCTGTACCGTGCGGCTCGCCGCAGCGCATCGCCCAGGGTTTCTGAGGAGGCCGCAACGTAAAAGAGCAATCCCAATTCCCGAAGATCGGGCAATTGCGCGAGGTGGAAGCCGAGAAACTCGTCCCCCAAAGCATTCGCAACGAGATTTAGGAAGGTAATCTGATTCGAGACGGCGACTCGGGCGTTGCGGTCCTTGATCTGTTGATGGGTCAGTGCTGACCTCTTCAAAAGCGGTCTTAGATCGACGCCGGCGCGTCGCGCGCGCTCATAGGCAAGCCGAGCGATTCCCCCTGATGCAGTCGGGAGCGCACCGAGTCGCTTGGTATCGACGTCATTCACAATCTTCGCGCTCAATGGCCGTGGTTGCGGCTGGCATGCGGCGACAACGCTTTGGCACATGATAGCAAGACGCACCTGCGAAATCGCGCGTATAAAGCCGCCCACCAAGAGCCTATTCGGGCTTGTCACCACGCTGGGCGTGAAAGCTCTACGCCCGCATTCCGGACGATTGATTCATGCCAATGAAACGCAACGTGATTGCCGTAATAGACGATAATATCGGTATTCTCGGTCCCATGAGCCGGTTGTTGTCGGCATTCGGATATGATTCGGAACTCTACGCCTCCCCTCAGGAGTTTCTCGATAATGCGATGGCGAGTGAAGCGATCTGCCTGATCATCGATATTCATCTCGGCAAGACTTGCGGGATTGAATTTGCGAAGTACCTTACAAAGGCGGGATTCACTTTTCCCATCATATTCATGACCGCGGATGATCGTGAATCGCTCAAACGGCGGGCCGAGGAGATCGGCTGCGCCGGATTTTTGATCAAGCCATTTTCCGCGAACGTCCTGATGGAGGCGTTGGTCAACGCGTCCTCCCGCATCGCCGTCCAACGCCCGTCAATTCAGTGATCTCGTAACGGCGCGTTACCGGGACAATTGGACTTTCGTCCCACGCTCCAGGTCGCGGCGCTCTGAAATCTTTGCGATATGCTCGGGACGTTGATCTAAAGGCTACGCACCGCGCCTCAAGCGAACCCTTGCCCACGCTTCGACTCTATTCCAAATCGATGAGTAGGCGATGCCGACTCCTATCGCCAGCAAAATTTCCAGTGGCCACGCTGAGTCCGATTTCAGCACTGCGTGGGCGCGCTGGATAACGTACTTGTTCACGATGTAGATGAACAGTGAGGACGAGGCAACCGTTACCAGGGGGCGGCGGAGCAGGCGCGGAATCGGGATCCGGTTCATCCAGATCAGCATCATGGAGGCAACGAAGAAGAAAGCATCCAATTCGCTGAAGCTTCCGGCAACGCCCGGCACACCCACATAGGTCGCAATCGCCAAGGCGCTCAAGAGCGCGCTTAGCCATAGCCTGTCGCCGCGACTTCGCGCCTGCGTAACCGCGACCCCAAATGCCAGCATCCAGAACCATTTGAAGGGCCCGACACTCGAACGCCCCGGGTCACCGTCCCACCAGTGCAAGCCTACCTGCGCGAATGAAACACATAGACCCACCAGCACCAGCGCGAAGCTCCCTGCAAAATCCTTCGTGAACCTGCGTGTTCCTGTTCCCTGCCTCGCTACCTGCAAGCCCCAGAGCTGCGTGATGAGCGCCAAGACGAGAACGTTCGCCGCCAGCACGTCAAGGAACCAGAATGTCCAATGCGGATGCGCGGTGTCGGCGAAATACGTGCCCATCAGGAAGAAATCCGGCAACCAGAAGCTGGTGACGCCGTTAATCAACCGCATCAGTTGCCACAGGGCCGCAGGGACCGCAAAGCGCAGGATGAACGTCAGAACCGGCCTCAAATCGGGCCTCTGCATCAGGTCGGGCCGGAAGAACTTGCCGAAACTCATGCCCGATATGACAAACAGGGTCGATGTGCCGATCACGTTGAACCGGGTCGCATGCGAGAGCACCACCAACATGATGGAGATGGCGCGGAAGACGATCGGAGTCTCGATGGAACGCCACGTGTTGTTGACGCTTTCTTCCATCGGCTCCGAGGCGGACCCAACTGCCGCCGTCAGCTGACGAAGCGCCATTTGCTCCCAGCCCTCCGGCAAGTACCCGAGCACATCCTCGATCGTCAACGAGACTCTGATGTAGGACAGCGAATCGCCTCCGAGACTGATGAAGGAAGCATCCAGATGGATCGCTCGCAGGCCAAGCGTTGCCTCGATTTCGTGCACGATACGCGCGAGTTTCGGATCCAGGGGTTCGCTGAGGTCCTGCACCGGGCCCGCATCACTGCCGGGTTCCAGATTCAGCAGCGAGAGTGTCTTGCGATCGAGTTTTCCGTTGGGCAGATAAGGCAACTGGTCCCGGAAAAGGATGCGGGCCGGCACCATTGCATCGTGCAGGCGTGCCCTCAGGGCTTCGCGGATGTTCATTCCCCGTCCGGCTTGATCCGCCGGCATGCCGCCCTCCATCACCACAACCGCGAACAACATCTTGTCCTCGTTCGCAGCCAATCGCGTCGTCACAGCGGCGTCCCTGATGCCGGGCTGACTCAGCAGGCAGGCCTCAATCTCAGTGGGTTCGATGCGGACACCGCGAATCTTGATCTGAGCGTCTATTCTTCCAAAGATCTCGACCCTGCCGTCAGAGCGAAAGCGGCCCAGATCTCCGGTGTAATAGATTAAATCTTCCGGATCTTCCCGCATGGGATTGGGTTGGAATGCCTGACGAGTCAGCTCGGGATTCTGAAAATAGCCGCTGGAGCGATACGGCGTGCGGATCGCGATCTCGCCAACTTCCCAAAGTCCGCATAGCAACTGTCTGTCGCGCACGATCAGTACATCGACGCCGGGCTGCGGCCGTCCCACAGGCTGAATGCCGGGTTCGATGCGCTCGATGCCGTGCCATAGTTTGGCCAGCGTCGTTTCGGTGGGCCCATACAGGTTCGTGATGCGGGTATTGGATGCCGCCGCAGTCCGAAAGCGTTCGAGAAGTTGATCGCTGAGGGGTTCGCCTGCGAAGAAAATGTGTTTCAAGGTTCTAAAGGGCTTCGTCCCCGGATCAGCCATCAGCCAGGCCTTCATCAGAGAGGGGACGCAATGCATGGCGGTGATGCGGGTCTTCGCTATCCAATGCAGCATCCGGCGGGCATCGAGCAAGGTCTCCCGGGCCGGGATATGGATGCAGGCGCCGCTGGTCAACGGATAAAATAGATCCCGCAACACCACATCGAACGAGAGCGCAGTGAGTTGCGCGGTGCGATCGCCCGGGCCTATCGGAAACGTCCGGCGCTGCCAGTCGAGAAAATGCGCCAAGCCCTGATGCCGGCCGAGCACGCCCTTGGGCAGGCCGGTGCTGCCGCTCGTGAAGAAAAGATAAGCACTCGAATTCACCTGCTGCCAAGGCGCAATCGGTGCCGCGGGCTCCTCAATCAAGCTCTGTGCATCCGGCCATGCGTCGGTAACGATCGCACCAAGCGGTAGGGAATCTGTGGACTCATCTTCGACTGCGGCCAACCACGCGCGGGGATGGGAGATCTCGGCGATCTGCCGCTGCCGCTGTTCAGGCAGCTTGCGGTCAATCATCACGATGACGCCGCCCACCATCAGCGCCGCCAACATGCCGGCCACTGTTCCGAAGCTGCTGAAGCCCATCACCGCCACCACGTCCCCGGCCACAACGCCAGAACTGATCAGACGGTTGGCCAGAACGACGGTCTGGCATTTGAGGTTCGCGTACGTGTATTCGCGTTCCTCGGCGGCGCCTCCGTGACTCAAGCAACCGGCAATCGCCAACTCATGCGGATAGCGGTCAGCAATCTGCAGGAAACACGTCGGCAGAAAGTCGAACAACTCAGTCTTGATCGGTTTGCTCGGATCGGGAATAAAGGCCGCACTGGCGCGCGTAATCAACTCCAACGATCGATGCAGCAGATTCGGGCGCTCCGACAAGCCGGTCAGTATCAGGCCTATCTTCTGCAGCAGATCGAAAGCTGAAACCTGCGACATTGCCTGTGCCTCGCAATCGAGGCGCAAATTGAGGTTCTCGCCCTCGACTTGATAGCTCAGAACGGGTCGATGTGGGTCGCGTTCAAGCGGGTGAATCTGTGACGTGCCGCAAACCAGCAGGTCGATCTCGTGTCCGGCGCCGGGCAACTCGCCATTCACTTTTGCGCTGACCCAAGAATCGATCAGGCGCGCTTCGGCGGGAAAGTGAGCCGTGACGCGGCGCACCTCATTCGGGGCGGCGCTTCCGTCGACGACGGTGACGCACAAGGTTTCCTGTTGCAGCATCCGGCTGTAGATGAACAGGACCGCAAATGCCAGCAATTCCGCAGCCCCTCGACACTCTCCACCGACGGCCGGCAGGGCCTCATGCCAGGGCAGAGCAAGCGAGACACGGCGCGCCCGGGTCTCAGCTTTACTCAGTGACCGATCCTCAGGAAAGCCCACGCTCACTTATGGTTCCAAATCGGCCATGCCCAGGAACGTAGATCCGTTGCGCGTAGGGGGAACAATCGAGCGGGGGTCGGGAATATGGAACGCCACCCGAGGATGCTCAGGGATCGGAATACTGAATGCAAGGCACTCGCTGCGCTCCTCGCCCCTTCGGGGCCGCCCTTCGGGCGTTCAACTTGGCCGAAGACAGCCAAGTTGTCGAACTCCCGGCCTCCTGGGCGCTGTAAGTGGCTGTTTGCTCTAGGCCGGAACACCGCTCAGTTCGAGACCATCCACCCCTATCACGACGGAAACGGCCGAACGGGACGGCTGCTGATGCCGCTCATGTTGGCTGCCGAGGGTTACCCGCCGCTCTACCTCTCTGGAGCGTTGCTGCGGGCGAAGTCTCAGTACTACGCAGCACTCGCGAGCGTCCAGCTAGAAGGGGAATGGGGTCCGTGGCTGGAGCTCCTGGGCCACGCCGTGGTCGAGTCCTGCGACGAGTCGATCTCGATTGCAGAAGACCTTCTCGCTCTCGCCGAGCGCTGGGAACAGGAACTTCGCAGCTACCGGGCACATTCGGCCACGCGCCGGCTTCCTCGCTTCCTGATCGGGCACCCCGTGCTCTCGGTGCAGCAAGCCGCGGCAGGTTTGAGCATCTCCGTGCCCGCGGCGAACGCCGCGCTCAACAACGGTCGCCATCGGCCCGCCAGGTTGCGGACGCGACGGAAGTCGAAGCCGAGGAACCCGAATCTCTCGCCTCGGGCTAGGTCGACGGTTCGGCTCTTCTCCTCGTTAATCTGGACGTGTAGCCTGGCCAACTCCTCATCGTTGCGCAGACACAGTCCGATGGAAGAGCGTATGGATGTGCAGATGCCACGTCGCAATAGATGCGCCCAAGACTGATTGCAAGGCCGCCAGAGAGGGGAATGGCGGACGAAGTGGCGGAACCGGCAGCTGAAAACCCGCTTGAGCTGTGTGCCCTCAGCGACTGCTGCTGAGGCCGATGTTATTCACCACCCGAGAGACGCTCCGCAGCTTCGCGCGCAAGCGATTCCGCCAGCCGGAGTTGAAAGGGGGTGTCGACGATGCCGTTGAGATAGACCACATGGTCGAGAGTCTGCACGTAGATTTCGTTTGGCGGCCCCAACGGCGGATTTTGATCGAGCAGCGCCTGAACCTCTGCGGTGATCCTCGCATCACCCGGGCATCCCCTGAAACCGCACTTTTGGTAGGTCGCGCATCCGGCCAAGACTCCGACCGCAAGAATCGGCACTAACGTCAGCGCGAAGAATCGTCCGAGGCTCCTCACCGATCTCGCCGCCGCTACTTCGGAGGGTTCAGGTCCGATATTTGATAAAGAGAATTGCCCTTTGGTTCCGAGCTTTCGAGGACCCGCCGGAAGGCGGCCAGAATGGCCGGCTGCGGTCGGCGGATGGCTGGAACGGACTGATAGTTCTGCCAACCACCGCCGAGACTCTTGTAGAGCTGCACGAATTGCTCGCCCTGAGTCACTTGCGCCGTCGCGTACTGCTCCTGCAGATCGTAGAACTGTCGTTCGGCGTCCACCACGTTCAGATAGTCCGTCAGACCGCGGTTGTAACGCGCGGTCGCCAAGTCGACCGCGCGCTGCGCCGCCACCATGGCATCGCCCAAATTCTTCAACCGGTCCTGCTGCGCCGTGTAGGCGTCGAGCGCGGTATCGACTTCCTGGACGGCGCTCAAAATCGTCTTGCGGTAATTCACCAAACTCAGATGGGCCTGCAGGTTGGCAATGTCAACTTCAGCATCGAGCGCACCGAAATCCAGCAACGGCCAAATGGCCCCGGGGCCGAACGACCAGATGTGTCGATTGACATTGGGAGTCGTTCCCCATCCCTGGCCCTCCGATCCGATGGAACCGACCAGGGCGACCTGTGGAAAGAGATTGGCCGTTGCGACGCCAATACGCGCCGTGGCTGACGCGAGTTCGCGCTCGGCCTGCTGGACATCCGGTCGCCGCTTCAGGACATCCACGGGAACTCCGGCGGCGGCGGCGCCCGGCATCGAGGGGATCAAGGTCGGAGTCGACAATTCTTGCACCATCTTTTCGGGATACTCGCCCACCAGCACGGCGAGCGCATACTGCGCGGCGTTCACCTCAGCCTCGAGCGGCACGACTTGCGCCTGGAAAGTATCGAGCTCCCGCGTTGCGAGCGCGACATCTAATTCGTTGGTAATCCCGCGCTGATAGCGGATCGTCACGATGCGCAGCGATTCGCGCAGCACGTCGCTCGCCTGACGCAGGATGGCTACCTGCATCTGGAACCCGCGCAAATCCACGTAAGCGCGCACGACGTCGGCGACCACCGCCGTGATCACGGCGTTGCGCGCATCCGCCGCCGCCTGCCTGTCGTAGCGTGCGGCTTCGATTTCCCGGCGGAACTTGCCGAAAATATCGAGTTCCCACACGGCATCGAAGCCCACCAGCGTATTGATGCTCTGCAAACCGCTGGTGTTGCTCGCCGAGACCAGCGGCTGAGAGGCGCGCCCGCGAGCGAGATCCGATCCGGTGCCGCGCCCCGCTCCGGCGCTCGCATCCACCGCCGGCAGTGCGAAACCGACGACGACGCTCTCGTAGGTGCGCGCCTGCTGCAGCCGGGTGAGCGCGATTTCCACATCCGGATTGGACTTCACCGCCCGCTCGACGAGCGAGTCGAGTTCGGTGTCGCCGAGCGATTTCCACCACACGGCGAGATCGATGTTTGGCGCAGCCGGGGACGGCGCCGGAACGTGGGCGGACGCTGTCGTTGCGAACTGCGATGGCAGATCCGGCTTCGGCGTGCGGTAACTGGGCCCTGCCGCACACCCCGCGAGCCCGAGCAACACCACCGCTAGTAGCCATTGATGCGATTTCATGCGCGCAAACTCAACGCTTGGCCGAGAGTTTGGCGGCCTCGCCGGCATCGGCAGGGCCGTTCGCCGAAACCACCTGCCCGGGGGCAATCTGGCTGCTGATGTTCAGCACCAGCCGGTCACCCGGCCTCGCGCCCGAGGACAGTTCGACCATGCTGCCGTTGTCTCGCGCGATCGTGACGTTCGGGAACTCGATCTTGTTATTGGCGTCCACACGCGCTACTTTCGTGCCGCTTGCGCGGAAAATCAGCGCCGCCGCGGGCACCTCCACCAAGCCGCGAGGCTGCAACCTGAACGCAACGTTCACGTACATGCCCGGCACGAGCGCGTGATTTGCATTGGGCATGTCGACTTCCACTCGCATGGTACGGGCCTGTACGTTGATGGCTTCTGCGGAGCGGGCGATCTTACCTGCGAAAACTCCGCCGATTGCCCCGGTCGCCCGTATCTCCGCAGGCACCCCGGCTTTCTGCAGTTCTCCAGAGGCGGCCTGCGGCACGTCGACGAAAATGCGCAACGGGTCGGTCTGCGCCATGCGATACAGGGGCGTCGTGGAGGTCGTGCTGCCGGCCGTCACGAGGTTGCCCACATCGATTTTGCGCTCGGTGATGGTGCCGTCGAACGGCGCCTTCACCAGCTTGAATTCGGTGAGAGCGCTGTACTGTTCGACCCGCGATTTATCGAGGTTGACCTGGGCATCGGCGGCATACAGCCGCGCTTCGGCGCTTTCATAATCCGCTTTCTTGGACTCGCGTTCCTGCTCGGACACGACGCCCTTGGGCGAATCGCGCCAGCGTTCGTTGGTCGTCTTGCTGAACTCCGCCTCGGCCTTGCGCGCCGCGACCTGCGCCTCGGAGGCCTTGAGCTGCGCTCGAGCCGCGGCGAGTTCCGCATCGAGCTCCGGGGTCTCGATGGTTGCGAGTACTTGTCCCTTGTTGACGTGATCGCCAATGTCGACCAGCCACTTGCCGACGTAGCCGTTGACACGCGCATAGATCGTGGTCTCAAACCAGGCCGCCGTCTGCCCCGGTAGCACGAGATCCTGACCCACGGTGGCCGGCCGAGCGATGACGACATCGACAGGCGGGGCCGCGGCGTAGGCTCTTTCGCCGGCATTCGCGACCCCCCGCTCGTGAAAAAATCGAACGATACCAACGGCGATGAAGCCGATGACGAGCACCACCGCCGCGATGAGGGCGCCTCTCTTCAAGCGACGACCAGTATCCTGATCGAATTGCGTCGATACGGACGGATGCTCCGTACGTGATATATCGTCGGGCAACTCCTCGCGCCGGGAAGCGCTCTCTCGTGAACTCGGTGGTGGGGAATACTCGGAGTCAGGCGGTTGCATTGGCTTTACCTATCAAATTCGAATCAGTCACCGTGGTCGGCCGGCGGCGCAGCAGCCGGTACATCGTGGGCACGAAAATCAAGGTCGCGAACGTGGCGAAGAGCAAACCCCCGATCACTGCCCGCCCCAAGGGGGCATTCTGTTCGCCGCCCTCGCCGATGCCTAAAGCCATGGGCACCATGCCTAGGATCATGGCGCTCGCGGTCATCAACACCGGCCGCAGCCGGGTATAGCCGGCGCTGGCTGCGGCCAGCAGCGGATCATCGCCCGCATCCATCCGTTGATTGGCAAAACTCACCACCAGAATGCTGTTCGCGGTCGTGAGACCGATGCACATGAGGGTGCCCATGAGCGCGGGCACACTCATCGGCGTTTGCGACAGGTACAGCATCCAGAGCACACCGCCGAGCGCGAATGGCACGGCCATCAGCACGATCAGGGGATCGATCCAGCTCTGAAAATTCATGACGAGAAACAGATAGACCAGAATGATGGCGAGCGCGATGCCGGTGAAGAGGCCGGCATAGCTCTCGCGCATGGTGTCGACCTGCCCGCTCAACGTGACCGAAATCGCCTTGGAGGCGGCCGGCCGGTGCGCGGCCAGAACCTGGTCGATGTCGTGCGCCGCGGAATTCAGGTCGCGTCCCTGGACATCCGCGTGCACATCGAACACCGGGCGGATGTTCAGCTGTGAAGTCACCATCGGGACCGCCTGGCGCCCGAATGCAGCAAGGTTAAGGAGAAGCTGTCCCTGATCGGCGCCGGCACTCGATGTGACAGGCATGGTCTGCAGATCCTGCGACGATTCGATCCGATAGGTCGGTACCTGCACGACCAGGGGGTAGCTCACGCTGTTGCGCGGATCGACCCAGAAATTCGGCGCCGTCTGCGCGCTGGAATTCGTGGCTACCAGCACGTTGTTGGCCGCCTCCTGTTGGGTGACGCCCTCCTCGGTGGCCATGGCACGGTCCAGATCGACCGTGAGGGCCGGTGCGTTCGGAACCTGAAACACATGGGAATCGACAATTCCGGGCACTTGCATCAGCGCACGCGCAATCTCGGAAGCAGTCGAAAAGGCGGCGTCCTGATCAGGCCCGGAAATTCTCACATCGATGGGTGCCGGCTGGCCGAAATTGAGCACCTGATCGACGATGTCGGCGGGCTGAAAGAAGAATTGCAGTTGCGCGAAGCGCGCCGGCAGCGTCCGGCGCAGCATCGCGATCAGTTGCGCCGTCGGGGTATGTTTCTCCTTCAGCGAAATCAGGATTTCGCCATCCATCGGACCCACGGTCGCCGAATCGCTCAACGCGATGTTGATACCGCTGTAAGGCGAGCCGATATTGTCGAGCATGACATCGATTTGATCGCCGCCGATCGACTTGCGGATCTGCGCCTCGACTTCTGCAAAATATTCCTGCGTCTTCTCGAGCCTGGTGCCCGGCGGCGCCCGCACGTGCAGGCGCATCTGACCGGCATCCACCTGCGGAAAGAAGTCGCGGCCGAGGAGCGGGAAGAGCAACGTCGACACCACCATCAATACGATGAATGCGCCGACGGTGAGCGCGGGCTGCGAGAGGGTCCACGCCAGTGCATTGCGGTAGCTCTCCCGGAAGAGTTCGAACCGGTGCTCGAATGCGGCCTGAATCCTCACCAAGGGATTGCTCGAGCGGCGGTGTTCGCCGACTGCGCGGTGATGCGCCTCTGCCTCGAAGGCGTGCACGGATCGCCCCATGAGATAGTTGAACAGCACCGGCACCATCGTAAAGGACAGCGCCAGGCTCGCGAGCAGCGCGCCGATCACGGAGAGCGAGAGCGGCGAGAAGAGATATTTTGCCGTGCCCTGCAGCAGGAACACCGGAACGAATACGATGCAGATGCAGAGCGTCGACAGGAATGTCGGCACCGCCACCTCGCTGGCCCCCGTCACGATGGCCTGATGCAGCGGTTCGTTCATGGCGACATGGCGCTCGATGTTCTCGATGACGACGGTGCCGTTGTCGACCAGAATCCCGATCGCCAGCGCAAAACCACCCAAGGTCATGGTATTCAGGGTTTGGCCGGTGAACTTGATGAAGAGTACGGCCGTCACGATCGACAGTGGAATGGCGGCAAGAATGATGAGCGAGAGCCGCAGGTTCCCCAGGAACATAATGATGACCAGCGCCGTGAGGCCTGCGGCCATGCAGGCGCTCATCAGCACGCTATTGAGCGCTGCCTTGACGAAGACCGACTGATCGAACAGCGCCTTGATCGATACGCCCTTCGGCAGGATGCCCGCGATATCGGTCAGGGCCGCACGCACGCCGTCGATCACCGCGAGCGTCGAGACACCGCCGGTCTTGCGGATGATCATGAGCGCACCGGGCGTACCGTTCACCGAAACCGAATTCGTCTGCACTTGGAACCCATCGTGTACGTGGGCCACATCGCGCATGAATACGGTGCGGCCCTCCACGGTCTTGATGGGAAACGCGTTGATCGATTCGATGACGTCGGGCGAGTTATTCATCGTCAGGGTGTAGTCTTTGTCGCCGATCTTCACGTCCCCGGCCGGCAGAATGACGTTTTGATTCTGCAACGCCGCGCTCACATCCGCGGGCGACAGTCCGCGCGCCGCCAGCGCCTGCGAATCCAAATCGGCCATGATGACGCGCGGCTTGCCGCCGTACGGATACGGTACCTCAGCGCCGTGCACCACCGCGAGAGCCGGTCGAATGATGTTCTGCCCCAAGTCGTTGAGCTTCGTATCGGGCAGCGACCTGCTCGACAAGCTCAGTTGAATGATCGGCACATCGGTTGCTCCGTAACGCAGCACCAGCGGCGGCGTGATGTTGCGCGGCATGTACTTGAGCACGACCAGGGCGCTGCTCGCGAGCTGCGAGATTGCGCGCGTCACATCGGCGCCTTCGTGAAGGTATACCTTCTCTACGCCGACACCCTCGTAACTCACGGCCTCGATGCGCGAGATGTCATCCACGAGGGAGGCAAGCTGCCGTTCGTGCAGAGTCAGGATGCGATTCTGGATGTCTTCGGCGCTCATGCCGTTGTAGGTCCAGACGACCGCGACGACCGGAATGTCGATTTCCGGGAAGATGTCGATGGGCATCCGCAACGCGGCTCCGATTCCCATCAAGGTGATGAGAATCAGGCTGGCCACGACCGTGTACGGACGTTTTAGCGCGAACTCGACGACGGACATGCGGAGACCTCTATTGCCTGGCGCATAATTTAGACAAGGTGAGGCGAGACAGTCACGAGCCGAAGGTCACCAGCGAGAATGACTTTAGTCACGACTTGGCAGTGACTAAAGTCACGACCTCCGAAAATTGTGAAGACAGCCGCTCTACAGGTCATTCGGTTGGGACTGCCTCTTCGACATGACCGCGAGTTCGGTTCTCGTGTTGGCGTGAAGTTTTTCCATGATTCGGCTGACGTAGTTCTTCACGGTCCCTTCGGCGAGCGAGAGCGCGCCCGCAATCTGTCGATTGCTCATCCCTTCGGCGATGAGTTCCAAAATCTTCTCCTCTTTTTCGCTCAAAGACTCCACATCGAAGCCGCCGCGCTGTACCGAAGTGCGGGTATCGGATAAGGCAGCCGGTGAATCGTCCTCGTGCGCCGCGGCCGGATGAGCTGTTGCGGCTAGGCGACGGAATTGGTCCATCACCTTGCGCGCGATCTGCGGCGTCAGCCGGGATTCGCCGCGTCTCAAGGCGCGGATGGTTTCGAGCACCTCATCTTCATCCGAGTCTTTCAGCAGGTATGCCTGCGCACCAGCTCTTACCGCTTCGAATACGGTTTCGTCGTCATTGAGCGTCGTCAAGACGAGTATCTGAGTGCCCGGCAACGCGTGCGTGATCTCACGAGTGGCGGCAACTCCTCCTTTGAGCGGCATGTGCAGATCCATCAAAACCACGTCCGGATGCAGCAATTGCACAAGCTCAACGGCTTCGACGCCGTTGCGTGCCTGCCCCACCACTTCCATATCCGGCTCCATGGAAAGCAGCATGGCAGCACCCTTGCGTACGACAGCTTGGTCCTCGGCTATGACGACGCGGATCGCCGCGTGATCGCGTCGCTCACCGGGCGTCACAGGATAGTCCTCATCTGAGCTCCTAATGCGGGTCCCTCCGACCGATCATGTACCTCCCGCGCTCGCGTATGGAAGTGACTTTAGTCACTATTCGCATCCGAGCGGATTTAGGAAGCTGTACATGACCATCCCATGTGCTTCTCCACATTGAAGGGGTAACCCCGCCACCGGTCCTTGGCGAACGATAGGGACCGCTCTTCTCAAATTCTAATGGGAACTTTCTTGGATTCTAATTTGAACATCGCAGAATCTAATTCTCGATTGACTTTAAATCACTCGACGTTACGCGAGGTTCAAAATGTCTCAGCTACTCGCTTCTTTGGCTGTTTACCGCGGCGCGATTCTGCTGCTGGTCTTGTCTTGCGGTGGCTGTGCAGTGACGAATACCGGCGGCGATTACCAGCTCCGGCTGGGTCGAGACCTGAGTATCTACCAGCCGTACGACAACTCGCGAGACTGGGGCCCGAGCTATCTCATCGGCCCTCCGCACCATCATTTTGGGTTTGGAGCCCGCATCGACGATAACCGAACCATCTGAAGAGGTCCTCTACGATTGATGGCCGATCGGAAGCAACTTGTGGTTCAATGATCCGCTTTCTGCGAAATCACGTGAATGGACACCTTCTAATACGCGATTAACTCCGCTTTAATCTTTCTCTCCCATACTGTCCCTCAATGCAGGCGGCAGAGCTGATGGAGACATTATGGAAAACGTGCTAATGGTGCCATCGGAAGTTTGGTCGGCAGCAAGCGTCATGGAGCGCACCGTTGTAAATGACGCGGCCTGCTTGGATTCGGGCGATTCGGCGCTTTGTGCGCTGACCGATTTCCGGCGCGAACATCCCCTCACGGTGGAGGCATCGAGCTCGATCAATGATGCGCTCGGAGACATGAATCGGTTGAGTATTCACGCGCTGCTGGTGACGCGACAAGCAGCAGCGGCCGGTATAGATCGGCAAGTCGTCGGTTTGATCACATACTATGATATCGAGCGGCGACGCCCTCATCGATACCCGCGGGCTGCCGCCGGCGGGGAATGGCATATCCGCGTAGAGGAGGTCATGACCCCGTCCGATGAGCTACCACTCGTAAAATACGAAGCGCTGCAATCGCTCACCGCACGCGATCTCTACGAGATGTTTCAAGGCACCGGCTTGACGCACCTGCTTGTCGTCGAAAACCATGGCTATGAGTCGACTGTTGCGAGAGGGCTCGTATCCCGCGCGGCTCTCACCATACGCTTGCACCGCCCTCGCGCCGCTGCCGCGCGTTGATACGAACGCCTATTACGATCGCCTAGCAGACGACGTCCTCCTTCTGACCACCCTTCAACATCCGCTCGCGGAGGTAGCCTCTCACTCCATCTCTATTGCCTCCAGGACGCGGCCGGCAACGACGTGCCTGCAGAATGCAGAGCATGGATTCAGTTCAGAAGCAGCTCCTGAGGGCGCAATTCAGTGAATGGACCGTGGCTGCCCCAAATTGTGTCAATCGAGCGCCTCTTCATACATCCACGACGAAACATGGATCAAACGCCTCATTGGGCGCGAGGGGCAGCACGCCGCGCGGGTTACACACTATTCGCGTGCCGTTCACGGTTACATCGATAGACTCGTGCGTATGCCCGTGGATCCAAAGCGACACTGGGGGTCTTACTAGACGGTCTAGATCACTTGCGAAGAACGGATTGGATCGATCTTCCTCATATCTTGGATGGATTGAAGCGCGATGCGGCAAAAAATGCGTTATGACGACAGTGGGCCCCGCGAAACGTTCTTTCAGCTCTCGCTCCAGCCATGTCACTTGCCTGACATGAATCTCAAGCGAGTGCTCGACCCGGAACGGCCCACCACTGACGTGGGAGATTTCTTGGTAATCGACCATGGTCGACTGGGCGTCAGCCATCGACTTAGCAATTTCCGCGGGGGCCGAACCATGTAGCGCAAAATCGCTCCACAGCGTGGCGCCTAAAAAGCGAACACCTCCCAATATCAACCTGTCGCCCTGAAGCAGCCGAATGTTACGCTGGCTGGCTTTTGCACGTAGATCATCGAGTACTTCATTCAACTGTCCGCCAAAGAATTCATGGTTGCCCGGGACATAAATCACGGGTAGCGATCCAAAATGGTGACGTGCCCATTTAACGCCATTAGCGCCGTTGTGGATGTCGCCCGCCAGGATGACAACATCCGACGCTGACTCGGGGGGCGTCCAGTCGCACGCTTCTAAGTGAAGATCAGAAAGCACGCGAAGTTTCACGGTAACCTACGCGTACTGAAATACGTCACAGTCATTTCTGACAACGGGCGCATCAAATAGCTGTGGTGGTTTACAACAGAGTACTCGCAACAACGGGTCGTCCAAGCCGGTTGACCATTCCCGTTGGCGCTCGAGTGCGGGATGCAACAGTCGGTTCGCTCAGATCGTAATTCAATTCACTTTGCTGTGCAAAGTACATTGGCATTCCTGGTCGGTTATGCGTACGGATCATTGAGTCGTCAGAACAAATCGAGAACCATCTCGTCACAGTCACCACTATGTTGGCGAATGTTTGCGCGCCAGTTGTAGCTTCTCTATTTCGCCCGTCGTCAAGCGCGCCTCATAGATAGACCGCGGATCAAGGGTGCGGGCCACGACGGTAGCGCTGATGACTGCCAAGAGCAGCGGGAGAACGAAGGATCGATCCCTGCCCGTCAGTTCCATCATTAATACCACCGCAGATATTGGTCCATGCGTCATTGCCGCTGAATAATCCGACGGGAACGCCGCTACGAAGACACAGAATCGTCGACGAGGGTCGTAGCACGAAGAGTGCCAGGAGAAGAACGGGCGTGACTTGATTGCTAAAGGCGAGTTGAGCGATGTCTTTACCATTGCCGAGCAACTGTGGAAATTCAATGGACGCGGCACCGAGTAATCCCAATGCGGCGATGGGCGCGACCAAACGCTGCCAACCCTCTGGCTTATTGTGGCCCGCCCGGGCAACCAAGTGCACATAGCCGATCGAAACCAAACCCGCAATGCGCCCCGCAATCAATGCCCAACAGACCGCCGACGGGGACGAGGGGTAGGCGGGAATCCGATACGTCGGAGCATTGGGTAGTTACGAGCCACGACACACCTGCGGCAATGGCCGACGCCAGTAGCGCCGGCAATATCAGCCGCAGCGCGAGCACTCCGCGCAGGACTTCTAGTGCGAAAAGCGCACCTCCAAGTGGAACACCGTAAGCCGCCGCCATACCCGCGCCGGCGCCACAAGCCACCAGCAACCGCCGCTGCTCATCAGAAAGGTGCGCCCGGTCCGATAACACGTTCGCGAGAACCGCGCCGAATTGCTTCGGAGCGCCCTCGCGTCCTAGCGACGCTCCCATTCCGACGTCGAGTATCGATAGCACCGCACTGCCAAGAGTACGCAGAGTCGGCAGTCTTCCGGCGAACTCGGATAAGTAGTGCCGACCTTGGGGCTTCGCGTGCGGATTGTCAACGTCAGGAAACTGTTTGGATCGCGCCCGAGGTGGGCCGGTGGATTGCCCGTGAGAGTTGGGGCACCTACTATATCGACGACTCTGCGGCAGATACGCCGTATAGTGAGTCCGCTTATCGGTGGGAGCTTTTCGAGTGGACTTAGCGGCGGAATTGAATCATAAGACCGCCATAACAAACCTTTCTGCTCAATAGGAAGCCCGAGGTCGAGCAACCCTTCTTCGGCCGCACATGCCAGGTCACCATAAAGATAGCGGTTTTCACTCCCGGCACTTGCGCATCATTCGACCCCAAGAGTTCCAAGGGGCCGTCGATCGCTCGGCCGGCAATGTACCTACACGCAGTTCCACCCATCAAGCGCGCGAATTTCAGCCGCGTGGAAACTTTACATCGATGGCTTTTCCTCCGGGCAATTGGCACTCGCCGCGGCCTCCGCCATACATCCCGTTAGAAGGATACGCGAGCTGAAACCGGCATCTCATGTGTGCTCCGCTGGGCGAGGCAAGATTCGCAACGACGCGGTCCGTGTGTTGCGTAACGAAGTCCGGGGATGGCCCTACACCCCAATCAGTTTCATCCCAACCCGAATACCATCCGGAAAAACCGGTAGCGCTATCGAACTTCCTCTCGCCCGTGACTTGATAATACTTTCCACTATAGTGCGTGCCGTCGGCCAATGTTGCATTCATTGTTCCAGAAACCAGATCGGAACTCTTCCAGCTAAATTCGGTTGGACTGCCAGAGGGTGTGTAGCCAATCCCGGTACCCATCGTGCTGCAACCGCCCGCTATAGCCGCGAGCAGCAGTAGCAGCAGCAACTCCGCGGCCTTTCTATGCGCCATAGTCACCTTCTCGGTATCGGTACGGCGAGCGAGTCGGCGCGGTCAATTACCTTCACACCGCTACCGGCCGGCAACCTGCGGAGAAATGGCGCTAGCAGTATTCAATATGACCGGTAGCCCATCTTTCCCAGAGCCCACGATGACTACTTTCGAGTTTGGGGACTCGGCCAACTTTTCAGTCGCCTCGATACCTTTCCACTCGATCACTTGTGCATTTAGCCCCTTGCTGATGATCGATTGATAATCGGCTATGCCTGTCGCCTCGATGTGTTTGCGCACGGCTTCCTGTTTGGTTCGCTCAAGGACAAACTGCATCTCCAGCGCCTTTTGTTCCTCCTCCAGCTTCGTCTGAATCGCCGTTTGCACTGCCGGCGGCAGGTGAACCTCGCGGATCAGCACCGCGTTGACTTGTACATGCTTTCCCGCCAACTTCTGTGAAACCTCGTCGCGGATTTCGCGCTCAATCTGTTCGCGCTTCGTCGAGTAGATCTCCTCTGGGGAGTAGCGGCCAACTACTTTGCGCGCGCTCGAGGTAACGTACGGCGCCACCAGCGTCGAATAGTAATCCGCGCCAGTCTGTGTGAGGAGTTGGTACGCCTCCGGTGCAACGGGCTGATAGAGAATGGAGCTTCTTAATTTGATATCGAGTCCGTTGTTCGCCAACACATCCAAGGAATCCTCCTGTTGTTGCTCGCGTAAGTCGACTTGATATACCCGCGCCAAAGGGGACACGACATGAAAGCCTTCGGTTAGCGGCTTGTCCACCGTTCCTCGTAAGGGGGTCCATTCAACACCAACGCGACCCGTCGGAACTGAAGCGCAACCGATCAACGAAGCTCCGGCAAAGCAGAGCGGCACGGAGTATTTGGCGGCGTGAATTGACATGATGACCTCCGCATTCGATTTGACCACCGGAATACGAGTTCATGTTCAGTATGGAAGCGAAAGATTAAAGATCCGCGTATGCAACATTAAAAGCGGAGTTCGCAGATCGGCTTTCGCCGCCGCTTCGTCATACGGCGATTCTCTTACTAGCCTTTGGGCGGTTGATTAGACTCTACGGCGCCAACCCTCTCTGAGAGGTAAAATCGCTTGATTGGGCGTTCTCGCCTGGATGCTCTCCCGTGTATTTTTGCTAGATATATTGTCGCGATATTTGCATGATTGCGCAATTAACCAATTATCTGTACCATCCGAATCCCGCAATACCAGAGCTTGTTATGTTTTGGCGAATTCCGCAGATACGGAACTTGTCTCCCGCCGCGCGGCTTCGACGAGAAGTGCTGTTAGCGCTTGCGCTCAAAGGCGCCCTCTTGCTGGCGGTCTACCTACTATTCTTTAGCCCGGCGCATCGACCGCCATCGAACGCCGCGGCTACTTCGGCGGCTCTCATCGAGACGAGCGTGCCCAGGGATATGCGATGAGTTCATTGAATATAGTCGACCTGTCGCGACTACAGTTTGCCGCCACGGCCATGTATCACTTCCTGTTCGTGCCACTGACGCTCGGGCTTTCCATCCTCATTGCCATCATGGAGAGCGTCTATGTCATGACTGCGCGGCCAATTTGGCGCGAGATGACCCGCTTTTGGGGAATTCTCTTCGGCATCAATTTTGCCATGGGGGTGGCGACAGGCATCACAATGGAATTCCAGTTCGGCACCAACTGGGCTTACTACTCGCACTACGTCGGGGATATCTTTGGCGTGCCGCTCGCCATTGAAGGATTGATGGCCTTCTTCCTCGAGGGTACGTTCATCGGCCTGTTCTTTTTCGGTTGGGATCGCCTGAGCCGCCTCCAGCATCTGATCGTCACGTGGCTGGTCGCCATCGGCAGCAATTTGTCGGCTCTGTGGATTCTGATTGCGAATGCGTGGATGCAGAACCCGACCGGCGCGCATTTTAATTCTACGACCATGCGCATGGAGCTCGACTCGATCCGTGACGTCATTCTCAACCCCGTAGCTCAATCCAAGTTCGTTCATACGGTGAGCGCCGGCTACGTCACCGGCGCCGTCTTTGTGCTCGCAATCAGCGCCTGGTATCTGCTCAAAAGGCGACACATCGAGTTCGCCAAGCGCTCGGCCACCGTCGCGATCAGCTTCGGTCTTGCAGCGGCGTTGTCGGTCGTTGTGCTCGGGGATGAGAGTGGATATACCTTGACCGAGCATCAGAAAATGAAGATTGCCGCTATCGAGGGTCTGTGGCACACCGAGCCCGCACCGGAGCCATTCACGCTATTTGGACTCCCCGATACAGCGGCCCACGAAACACGTGCAGAAGTGCAAATCCCCTGGGCGCTGGGTTTGATTGCCACCCGTTCACTCGATACGGAGATTCCGGGGATTTTTGAGCTTGTCGGCAGCGCGAAGCAGCGGATCATCAATGGCATACCAGCGTATACGGCTCTTCGGGTACTGCGCAAGAACCCCGACGATGTTGCTGCCCGTCAGGCGCTAAAAGACCATGTGGATGATCTCGGATACGCGCTGCTGCTGCGACGGTACGTGGGAGATCCCGCAGAAGCAACGCCAGCGCAGATCGACAAGGCCGCCTGGGATACGGTGCCGCCGGTGAGTTCCATGTTCTGGTCGTTTCGACTGATGGTGGCGTTGGGCTTTTTCTTCATTGCACTCTTTACGATCGGCTTCTACCTCGCTGCGCGACGTCGCGTGGCCCAAAGCCGCACATTTCTTAAAGTCGCTCTCTGGACACTGCCCCTGCCTTGGCTCGCCGCTGAGATTGGCTGGTTTGTCGCCGAGCATGGTCGCCAGCCGTGGGCCATTGAAGGCGTATTGCCGACGTTCCTCGCGGTATCGCCGATACCGGCCGCGAGCGTCGCGCTCAGTCTCACTGGATTCGTCCTCTTTTACACCGTCCTTGCGGTGATCGACGTGTTCCTACTGAGGAAATACATCAAGCTCGGACCCGGCGACCCAATGCCGCGTCGCGATGCTGCCAACGATAAAGTGCGCCCAATCACGGCTGGGCTCGGGAGTTAGGAGCATTCATGTTCGCCTTCGAAACTCTCAAGGTCATCTGGTGGTTGCTGCTCGGGGTGCTGTTGATCGGCTTCGCGGTCATGGACGGCTTCGATTTGGGCGTCGGGATGCTGCTGCCGTTCATCGCTCGAAGCGATACGGAGCGGCGCGTTGTCATCAATACCGTGGGACCCGTGTGGGAGGGCAATCAGGTCTGGCTCATCCTGGGTGGAGGCGCCATCTTTGCGGCGTGGCCCGCGCTTTACGCGGCCAGCTTTTCGGGATTTTATCTTGCCATGATGCTCGTGCTCGCTGCACTCATCTTGCGGCCCGTGGGATTCAAATTCCGCAGTAAGATGCCGGGTGTACGCTGGCGCGCGAATTGGGATTGGGCTCTTTTTGTCGGCGGTGCCGTGCCGGCGCTCGTGTTCGGCGTCGCAATGGGAAATCTTCTTCGGGGCGTCCCCTTCAGCTTTGATTCGGAGCTCCGAGCCACTTACGCGTTTGGATTATTCGATCTGCTGAATCCGTTTGCGTTGCTCTGCGGGCTTGTCAGCGTTGCGATGCTGTTGACTCACGGCGCTGTGTATCTTGCCGTTAAAACTGATGGAGAAGTGGCGCAGCGCGCGCGAACCACCTCGCGCTACGCGGCGCTCTCGTGGGTTCTGTTGTTTTCGCTTGCCGGTCTTTGGCTCTGGCAGAGCCGCTTCGGCTTCGCAATCACGAGCGGCGCCATGCCGGGGAGCGAGCCCGATCCTCTCGCGAAGGCTGCCGTTGCCCGGGCGGGCGCGTGGCTAGCGAACTATGGCCGGTGGCCGGCGACGATGCTATTGCCCGCGGTCGGCCTTGCGGCGCCTCTGGTGGTCGCTGCGCTGGCGGGAATTCATCAGCGGCTCCTGGTCTTCGTTGTGAGCGGTCTCGGCATCGCCGGCGTCATAGGTACCATGGGCATCAGCTTGTTTCCGTTCCTGCTCCCCTCGTCCTCCCATCCCGGCAGTAGCCTGACCGTATGGGATGCCTCGAGCAGCCATCGAACACTGGGCATCATGCTGGTCGCGGTAATCGTCTTTCTGCCGGTCGTGCTTGCCTATACCAGTTGGGCATACCGCGTCATGCGCGGGCCGGTAACAAGCGCACACATCGAAGCCAATCGTGAAACGAGCTATTGAGGAACCGCCATGTGGTATTTCAGTTGGATACTAGGTCTTGGACTTGCCTGCGCCTTCGCAATCCTGAACGCCATGTGGTTCGAACTGGACGCCGACCGTACCGCGGGCGTTCGCCCGGCCGACACGACGAATATCTCCTGACCGTAAATCGGCATGAGCCCACACCCCATGATGCATCTCGACGCTCTTGACGAATCTGCGGAACGCGCTGCGGAGTTCCTGAGAACGGTTGCGCACCCGGGGCGTCTGCGTATTGTCTGTGCGCTGATGGAAGGCGAGCTTTCAGCGAGCCAATTGGCCCGGCAAGCGCGCTTGCCGGCCCCGGCGCTATCGCAACAAGCGGCCATTCTCCATGCGGAAGGGTTGATTGGGCGACGACGCGAGGGGCGTTCCGTGCTGTACCGATTGCGCGCGCCCGAAGTGAAATCCCTGGCGAAGCTGCTGTATCGACTGTTCTGTAAACCACCCTCGCTGCCTGCGCGGCGTGGCGGTCGACAAAAAGGAGTGCCCCGATGACGAAGCACGTAACCCCGATCGAGAATCTGGATCCCGCCGAAATTGCACTGCTCCTGCACGCCGGCAAGTTGCTGCTGATCGATGTTCGGGAGCCCGAGGAGTACGCGTCAGAGAGGATTCCCGGCGCGCTTCTCTATCCTCTCTCGTCATTCGATGCCGCGACACTGCCCAACGATGGTCCGCGACGGGTGGTGTTTCACTGTGGAAGTGGTAAGCGCTCGCTCGCCGCGGCGGAGCGGCGTCTCGCGGCCGGTCAGCCTCACGCCGCTCACATGAGCGGCGGCATCGCAGCCTGGAAAGCCGCAGGCCTGCCGGTGATTGCGCCCGGCCGGTCCGGCTGATCAGAGCCAGACAACTCAGTTTTAGCAATGGAATCTTCATGAAAGCCTACCCACACACCTACAGCGTCAGCGCGCAGGGTTCCGCCATGGGCGCCGTGCCGGTGGTTTCGCAGGGATTACCGGCTATTGAGACGGCACCTCCGCCTGAATTCGATGGACCTGGCGGCGTCTGGTCACCCGAGACCCTGCTCGTGGCCGCCATTGCCAATTGCTTCATCCTGACATTCCGCGGCGTATCCCGCGCCGCTCGCTTCGCCTGGGAAAAGCTCGAAGCCCGGGTCGACGGCACGCTTGAACGAATTTCCGGCGTCACGCAATTCACCCGGTACACGACCCGCGCGACGCTAACCGTGAAGTCGGGTACCGATCCTACCAAGGCGCGGGAGCTTCTGGAGCGGGCAGAAAAGATGTGTTTGGTTGCGAATTCGCTGCGCGGGGAGCGGATACTCGAGATTCAGCTGCTCGAGGCGTCAGAAGTGGCGCATCAATGATTGGACAAATCGGTAACTTAGCGGGTTATGCGCTGATGGGTCTTGGGGTCGGCATCATCCTCAGACACGTGTTCAACCTGCTGCGCGCGCGACGGCGAATTCCTAAACTGTTGAAATCTGGTGCACAAATCGTCGACGTCAGCTCACCCAGCGAGTTCGCCGCCGGTCATGCCCCGGGGAGCCGAAACGTTCCACTCGCCGATCTTGACCGAGAAGCGAAGGACCTGGATCCAAACCGGTGGATCATTGTCTGCTGCGCGTCGGGCACGCGCAGCGGCATGGCTCGCCGGTGGCTACTCCGGCATGGGTTCCGCCAAGTGCTGAACGGTGGCTCATGGCGCAAGCTGCCGTGACGGAATCCGTCGCGATGTCGGAGCCCAGCACGACTCGAACGCACGATCGATCGATCCGACATTGGTATTCATCACTTTATCTCCTTTTGTCGCTTCCACCGTCTGCCACAGCTCCCGCAGCGAGCTCCTGCGCAGCGTCCCTTCTCAGTTCCTTTTCGGCAACCCGTCCTTCGCCTTCTTGGCATGTTTCTTGGCGGTCGGAGCGCAGAACGCCGTATACAAAACCTCCATGATCTGAACGGCGGGCCCCTTGGCAAGCGCGTAGTAGATCGTCTGCGATTGGCGAGTGGTTGTTACCAAGCCGGCCTCGCGCAGAACTCCCAAATGTTGCGAAAGCGCGGACTGACTCAAGGGCACGCGCTCATTGATCTCTCCGACCGAAAGGGAACCCTCGAGCAATGAGCACAACACGAGGAGCCGTTGATCGTTTGCGAGTGCCTTCAAGAAGGCAGCCGCTTCGTGCGCATGCTCCTGGATAGCCGCCATCGCAGGCACACCTCGGTCCCTTTGTTCGCGGCTCGCTATCTCCACTGCCATACCTCGACCTCCGTCATCTGGATGGATAAATCTATTTATCAGTATTGTCTAATTTAGCAAATTACGATATACTACGCCAGCGAAATCGAGAATTTTGTTCACTTAGGATGAGGAAGCTACCCATGAGCATTGATCGCTGGGTCATGAGATTTGCGGGCACGGTCGTATTGGTGAGCCTCGTTCTGGCACATTTTGTGAGCCTCAATTGGTTGTGGCTCACGGCATTCGTCGGTGCCAACGTGCTCCAGTCCTCCTTTACAGGCTTTTGCCCGCTGGCGGTCGTGTTAAAGCGCCTGGGCGTGCGGCCCGGGCACGCCTTCTCCTAAGAGCGGAGCGGCATCCATGCGGCCATCCCGATCGGCACGTCTGTTGCGCGCCCTGCCCGGGCTTCTTCTCATCGTCGCGGGGTGCGGCAGCAAAACGGCTCCGCCCGCAGGTCTGGCGGCCCCGCCGCTCGCGAGCACCGTCATTCAGTCGGTGCGCACGCCGCTCGAGCGCTCCGTCGACGGTACCATCGAGGCAGTTAATCAGGCGACCGTCGCGGCACAGACGAGTGGCCGCGTTGCGGAGATTCTGTACGACGTCAACGATGTCGTTCCCGCAGGTGCCGTGATCATACGGCTCAAAGGAACCGAACAGCGCGCCGGTCTTCAGGGCGCGGAAGCCGCGCTAACCGAAGCGAAGGCACGTAATGTCGAGGCCGCGACGAGTTACCAGCGAGTCGCGGATCTGTTTCAGCGAAGAGTCGTGTCCAAGGCTCAGCTTGATCAGGCGACCGCCAATCGGGATGCCGCCGCCGCGCGTTTAGCGGCCGCGGAGGCGAGCCTCACCACTGCGCGTGAGGGGGTCGGCTACACCGAGATTCGCGCCCCCTATGGCGGCGTCGTCACCAAGCGCCTCGTCGAGGTCGGCGAGACGGTGGGCCCCGGCACGCCCTTGATGACCGGGCTCTCGCTGCGCGACCTGCGCGTCAACACGAACATTCCGCAGAGCATCGTCATGCAAGTCCGCAAGCTCAAACAAGCGGCGGTCTATGTCGGCGATCAGCGCATCGAGGCCACGAAAATCACGATCTTTCCGGAGGAAGCGACACCGTCAAGCACTTTTCGGGCGCGCCTCGATCTGCCACCCGGCGCGCTCGACCTCGCGCCCGGCATGTACGTCAAAGTCGGACTCGTCATCGGCGAGGCCGATCGACTCCTGATCCCGGCGTCCGCAGTAGTCGAGCGCAGCGAAGTCACGGGCGTTTACGTGATCGATGAACACGGACTCGTATCCTTAAGGTACGTGCGGCCCGGACATCGCTTCGGTGAGCAACTCGAGATCCTCGCCGGGCTCGCCGCGGGCGAGAGAATCGCACTCGACCCGGTTTCGGCCGGCGCCCGAGTTGCCGTTGCGGGACCACGGTCGTGAACGAGCCGCTCGGCTTGAGTGGGCGGCTCGCACGGTTCTTCCTGGAGAATCAGCTCACGCCGCTCTTGGCCTTGACGGCGCTCCTGATGGGCGCCTTCGCGGTGCTCGTCACCCCGCGAGAAGAAGAGCCGCAGATCAACGTCACCTTCGCCAATATCCTGATCCCGTTCCCCGGCGCAAGTTCTGAACAAGTCGAGAATCTGGTCGCCACCCCGATGGAGAAAGTTCTTGGGGAGATCTCGGGAGTCAAACACATCTATTCGGTATCGCGGCCGGGGATTGCGGTCCTCACAGTGCAGTACGAGGTCGGCGTCCTTCGTAACGATGCCATCGTACGGCTCTACAACGCGGTCTATTCGAATCAGGATTGGCGACCTGCGGGCGTCGGTATCGGGCAGCCATTGATCAAGCCGAAGGGGATCGATGACGTGCCGATCGTCACGCTCACGTTGTGGAGCCGCGATTCTGCGCTCGGCGCTCATGAACTCGGGCAAGTCGCTCGCGCGATCGAAAGTGAGATCAAACGAGTTCCAAACACCCGCAACGTGTATGCGGTCGGGGACACGGATCCCTTGATCCGCGTTGAGCTCGATCCAGGGCGTCTGACGGCCGCCGGACTCACCGCCGGCGAGCTCACGGCGGCTCTTCAAGCGGCGAACCTCGTGCGCCAAGCCGACGGCATCGTCAATGGGAATGAACTCTCGCCGGTGCAAGCCGGCCAGTTCCTCGCAAATCGTGACGATGTGGGCGGTCTCATCGTCTCGGCCCGCGATGGCAAGCCGATCTATCTCGACGATGTCGCGACGGTCAGCGACGCCCCAAGAACACCGTCGCGGTATGCGTGGTTCGGTACGGGTCCTGCCTTCAAGAAGGACGGCAAGTCCGCCGTCAGCCAGGCGCCCGCGGTGACGCTCGCGGTCGCGAAAAAGCCGGGCAGCAACGCCATCGACGTCGCAACGGCCGTTATTAGCCGCGTCGAGCAACTGAGGGGCATCACGATCCCCGCCGGCGTCGAGGTCACCGTGACGCGCAACTACGGCGTCACGGCGAACGACAAGGCGAAGAAGCTGATCGAGAAGCTCTTGTTCGCCACAGCGTCGGTAGTGCTTCTGGTATTGCTCGCGGTGGGTAAGCGCGAGGCCGTCGTCGTCGGTGCCGCGGTCATCGTGACACTCGCAGCCACGCTCTTTGCTTCCTGGGCCTGGGGCTTCACGATCAACCGGGTATCGCTCTTCGCACTGATCTTCGCGATCGGCATCTTGGTCGATGATGCCATCGTGATCGTCGAGAACGTCCACCGGCATCTGTCGATCGACAAGGGCTCCATATCCGACATTATCCCGCTGGCCGTTAACGAGGTGGGCGGTCCCACCATTCTTGCGACCTTCACGGTCATCGCGGCGCTTCTGCCCATGGCGTTTGTCTCAGGCCTCATGGGTCCCTACATGAGCCCGATCCCGATCAATGCCAGCATGGGCATGCTGATCTCGCTCGCGGTTGCGCTCATCTTCACGCCGTGGCTGTGCCGAAAGCTTTTCGCTCACACGGTGCACGATGCGACCGCCGAATCGCAAACGGAAGGCAAGTTGCATCGCTTTTTTGAACGTCTGATGACACCCTTCCTCACCGGCGATCACGCCCGCCGCCAGCGTCACCGCCTCTATCTCGGCACCGCCGGGGCGATCGTCGTCGCGGTTCTTCTTGCGGTCGTGCAACTCGTCGTCTTGAAGATGCTCCCCTTCGACAACAAGTCCGAATTCCAGGTCATCGTCAACATGCCGGAAGGAACGCCGGTCGAAGGCACCGCCCGGGTGCTGGCGGGACTCGCGGGCATCGTGCGTCAGGTGCCGGAAGTCACGGATTACCAAGCCTATGCAGGAACGGCCGCACCGATCAATTTCAACGGACTCGTGCGCCAGTACTATCTGCGCGGCGATAGCAATCAGGGCGATCTGCAGGTCAATCTCGTCGACAAGAGCGATCGCAGCCGCAAGAGCCATGACATCGCGCGCGCCATTCGCCCGGCGCTCGCCGCCGAGGGCAAGCGGCTCGGCGCCGCCTCCGTCCAGGTGGTCGAGGTGCCGCCGGGGCCGCCGGTACAGGCGCCGCTCGTTGCGGAGATCTACGGCCCGGTGTATGCCGCGCAGCAGAAAATTGGGCATGCGCTGCGTGCCATGTTCGATTCAACCCGCGACATCGTCGACACCGACGATACCTTGTCCGCGCCCGCGCGCCGGTACGTCGTCGCCCTCGATCGAGCCAAGGCTGCCCTGCTCGGTGTTTCCCAGGCGCAGGCCATGGAATCGCTCGCCACCGCGCTCGCTGGGTCGGATGCCACCTACATCCATTCGGGGCGCGAGCGGGATCCCATCGCCGTGCGACTCGAACTGGGATCGGCAGACAAGCGGGGCTTGCAGCAGGCCCTCGCCCTCCCGGTGCGCGCCATGACCGGCGCGCTGGTGCCGTTATCCGAAGTGGTCACCGTTTCCGAGATGCCGTGGGATGCAACGATCTACCACAAGGACCTGTTGCCGGTGGTTTTTGTCACCGGCGACATGGCCGGGCGGCTCGATAGCCCGCTCTATGGCATGTTCAGTCTGGTCTCGCAGATCAACAAGACACCGCCGGCGGGCCAGTCGCTCGTACAACGCTTCGTGAGCCCGCCAGATCGGCTGAGCGAGTTCAGCGTGAAGTGGGACGGCGAGTGGACCATCACCTATGAGACGTTTCGCGACATGGGCCTGGCCTATGCGGTGGGTCTCGTGTTCATCTACTTGCTGGTCGTCGCCCAGTTTCGCTCTTACGCCGTGCCGCTCATCATCATGGCGCCGATTCCCTTGACGATCATCGGCGTCATGCCGGGACACGCCTTGCTCGGCGCCAATTTCACCGCCACCTCGATGATCGGCATGATCGCGCTCGCCGGCATCATCGTCCGAAACTCTATTCTTCTGGTCGACTTCATCAATCAGGAGATCGCGGCTGGGCAGCCGCTCGCCCAGGCGGTCATCCGTGCGGCGAGCATTCGGGCGCGGCCCATCGTGCTGACGGGACTTGCCGCGATGATCGGCGCGCTATTCATTCTCGACGATCCGATTTTCAACGGTCTCGCCATCTCGCTGATCTTCGGCATCCTGGTATCGACCGCACTCACGCTACTGCTGATTCCACTGCTCTACTACGGCTACATCAGGCGCTCCCACGCGGGCGCCGTTCATTAACTGGGGGTATCTATGGCACACGTTATCGTCATCGGCGCAGGTCTAGGCGGCATTCCCGCCGCTTTTGATTTGCGCAAGCATCTTCCGAAAGTCCATCGCGTGACCTTGATCGGCGCGCGGCCGTATTTCGAATTCACGCCCTCGAATCCATGGATCGCGGTGGGCTGGCGTACGCCCGAGGAGACCCGAGTAGCAATGCAAGCGCCTCTCGAGGGAAAGGGCGTCGAGTGGCTGGTGAATACCGTCACCCAAATCGATGCGGACAATTCCAAGCTCACGCTGGATGACGGGAAGGAGCTCAGCTACGACTATCTCGTCATCGCGACCGGTCCACGCCTCGCCTTTGAGGAAGTCCCGGGCCTCGGTCCGGACGGGTTCACACAATCGGTCTGCAGCCAGGACCATTCGGCACAGGCTTGGACGCGATACCAGGAGTTCCTGAAAAATCCCGGCCCGATCATCGTCGGCGCCGCACCCGGCGCGAGCTGCTTCGGTCCAGCCTACGAAACCGCAATGATCCTGGATGCGGATCTGCGCAAGCGAAAGCTCCGCGACCGCGTACCGATGACCTACGTGACGAGTGAACCTTACATCGGTCACATGGGCTTAGGGGGTGTCGGCGACAGCAAAGGGCTCATGGAGTCCGAGCTTCGCGAGCGGCATATCAAGTGGATCACGAACGCCAAGATGACCTCCGTGACCGCGAACGAAATGACCGTGCAGGAACTCGAGGAGAGCGGATCGCTCAAGAAAGAACACAAGCTGCCCTTCGCCTACAGCGCCGTGATCCCCGCATTCAAAGGCGTCGATGCCGTCGCCGCGGTGCCGGGGCTTTGCAACCCGCGCGGCTTCGTGCTGATCGACAAGCATCAGCGAAGTCCGAAGTACAAGAAGATTTTCTCCGTCGGCGTCTGTGTGGCGATCCCGCCGGTGGAAGCCACACCGGTTACCACGGGCGCGCCCAAGACCGGCTACATGATCGAGTCGATGGTATCCGCGACCGCGGCCAATATCGCCGCGGAAATCGCTGGGAAGCCTGCGAACGCCGAAGCCACCTGGAATGCCGTTTGCCTGGCGGACTTCGGCGACACGGGTGCCGCGTTCGTCGCACTGCCGCAGATTCCGCCGCGCAATGTCACTTGGTCCAGGAAGGGCAAGTGGGTACACCTCGCGAAAATCGCGTTTGAAAAATATTTCATGCGAAAGGTGCGCACGGGATCGCTCACGCCGGTCTACGAAACCTACGTGCTGAAGGCTCTCGGCATCGTCTCGCTCAAGCAACGCGCGCTATGACGGGTGGCACAGGTGAACGTTCGCAAGCGCGGCCGCAACGAGTACGAGTACCCTTCTTCGCACTGGGGGCGATGATCGTGATCGCGGCGTTCCCGTGGATCGCTTCGCGCGGAGATCTCTAAGCGATGCTTGGGCCATGGCGCTGCAGTCGGACGGTACCCTGGCGGCCGCGCACAGCGAACGGGAAGCTGCCGAGGCGGATCATTCCGCGGCGCTGCGCCAGCGCTGGCCCGCGCTCGACGTGAATGGCACGTACACCCAGTTCGAGCATGCGCCGAATCTCGATATCGCAACGCCGGCGGGGCAATTGCAGGCGCCGATCTGGGGACACAACGGCTACGCGATGGCAGGCGCAGATCTCTCGGTACCCGTCTGGACATCGGGCAAGATCAGTGGCTCCATCGGGGCAGCCGCGGCCGGCGCACGCGGGGCGAGCGCGCAGGAGGTACGCAGCACCGCAGATCTCAAGCTCGCGGTCGCGGAGTCCTATATTGCGGTATTCCGCGCCCGCAAAGCGCTGCAAGTGGCCGAGTCGAACGTCGCGAGTCTCAAGGCCCACGCCGATGATGTGCAGGTGATGTACGACAAGGAGGCGGTGCCGCAGATCGGACTTGCTGGCGCCCAAGTCGCGATCGCCAATGCGACGCAGCAACGCCTCCGTGCCGCCAATGCGCTGCACCTCGCAACGGCCGCCTATAACCGATGGGTCGGTCAGCCGCTCGATCGGACTCCCGACCTCGAGGATCCTTCGACGACGCCTTCGGCGGAGACCGCTGCACCGCTCGATCAGCTGATCGCCCACGCGCTGGAGCGCAGGCCTGAACTCGCGGCGATCAGCGCACAACAGGACAGTCTCGAGCAGGCGGCGCGATCCGAGCGCGCGAAAGGGTTGCCTCAAGTGGCACTGCACGCGGGCTACAACCATCTCGACAATCAGATCCTCGACCGCGAGAACTTCGCATCGGTGGGGATCGGATTTCAGTGGCGGCTCTTCGACAGCGGACAGCTCCAGGCAAGAACCAGTGCCTTGCGCAGCCGCGCCCGGGCGGCGCAACAACGGCTCATCGACCAGCGCTCTTCGGTTGCACTGGAAGTCGAGACGGCCTTTTACAATCGCGATGAGGCTGCGGCGCGTATCCATGCCGCCGCCGCTGCCGTCGCGCAGGCTGAGGAGAACGTCAGGATCGCGAGAGAGTTGTATAGCAGCGGCCTCGGAACGAATAATCAGGTACTCGATGCAGAAACGCTGCGCGTCATCTCGCTCACCAATCGCGACGATGCCGGTTTTGATTTGCTCGTCGCACAATACCGCTTGCAACGCGCCCTCGGCGAGTTGTAGGCGGAGGGCTTCCCCAACCATGGTGCGGACGCGTATCCCGCCGCCAGCGTACGCGCTCTGCACGGCCTGGCTGATCTGGCTGCTGGATCGCTATGTGCCCTTGCTTCGATGGATCAATGCGCCTTGGAATGAGCTCGGCTGGGGTCCCATCGTCATCGGACTTGGGGTGGATCTCGCGGCTGTCGTGTCGTTCATTCGAACGTGCACTACCATAAACCCCATGCGTCCGGATCGCACCAGGCACCTTGTCACATCTGGCCTTTACCGTCTCTCGCGCAACCCCATGTATCTTGGACTGGTGTTGTCACTCTCCGGGTGGGCGTGGCTGCTCGGTAGCCCGATTGGTTTGATTTTGGTTTGGCTATTTGCGCGCGTGCTTATCATCGTGCAAATTGCTCCCGAGGAAACTGCCCTGCGGGAAAAATTTGGTGAGGCCTATCTTGCGTATTCGAAGTGCGTAAACCGCTGGATCGGCCGAAATGATCGTCCATTATCGAGTAGCGCAAGGCGCTAGTATTCCGACGCTCGACACGATTGACTTGATGCAGGAGAGAATGTATGTCCCGATCGGCAAACTTGTCGGTTAACGCTGCGCAGATAGAGTACTGGAACGGCACCGTTGCTGAAACCTGGACGCAATTTCAGGAACAGTTGGATCGCCAGATCGCGCCATTGGGTCTTAAGGCGCTGAATTCGCTCGCACCAGTGAAGGGCGAGCGGATCCTCGATATCGGTTGCGGCTGCGGCCAGACGTCCCTGGATCTCGCTGCCCGCGTGGGACTCGAAGGTCGGGTTGTGGGCGTTGATATCTCGACACCCATGCTGGATGTCGCGCGACGAAGGCCACTGCCCGAGTCGGCTGCACGGCCGGAGTTTCGTCTACTCGACGCCCAGAGCGGCGACCTTGGACTGGCAGTCTTTGATGCGGCTTTCTCCCGTTTCGGAGTGATGTTCTTCAGCGACCCCGTCGCCGCATTCACGAACATCCGTGCTTCTTTAAACGCGCACGGACGACTGGGCTTCGTCTGTTGGCGTCCGCTTGAGCAGAACCCTTGGATGAAGGGGCCACTGGAGGCCGCGCTTCCCTTTCTGCCGCCCGTTCCGCCGCCGGATCCGGTCGCGCCGGGTCCGTTCGCTTTTGCCGATGCTCACCGCGTGCGCTCGATCCTGCTCGCCGCCGGATTCGGGCGGGTGAGGATCGATCCGTTCGATACGCGGATCGGTGGCGGTGACGTCGATGAGACGTTGAAACTCGCGTTTCGAGTCGGGCCGCTGGGATCCGCACTGCGTGAACATCCGCAGCTGCAAGGTAGGGTCACCGAGGCTGTGCGCGATGTGCTGACACGCCATGTAACGCCGCGCGGGGTGTTGATGCCGGCGGCAGTCTGGATCGTCCTCGCCTACAATGAAAGTCCAAGATGAAGATCGCGATTGCCCCGTGCCATAAGCGGCGTCCGAACGAGTCAAACGATTTTGAGGCTCCTAAATGCCACATACTTGACGGCGTCTAAAACCAGTGAAAACACCGCCGCGGCGGCCAGTACCGCTGCAACCGTCAAAGCGTTTAACGGTGCCATGAGGGTGCCGGTGATTGCCAGGGCAGCAGCGATACCAAGATCCAATAAGGAAGACAGCACGAGCCACTTCCCAGGTCGGGAATGCCACATATGACGGCGCTCGCGGACGACATAGACGGTCGCTTGACCGGCGAACACGAGCGTGATGAACGCAAGCGTGCGCAGTTCTGCAATAGGAAAACCTAGAATGTATTCTCCGGTCGCGACCACACCGACGGTAAATATTAATACGAACAATCCGACGATTGCGGCGGCGGCGGTGATGGGTCGAATGCGCCAACTATCGGGTACCGGTGAGGGTGTCGCCCGATCGGTGGTCAGCGACATCGTGAGAAAGTCCCCCGTGATCAATAGCAAAGCCATCAGCATGGGCGTCAGTATCGAGTGACCCGTCATCACCAGGCCGACCCCCAAAAACAGCACGAGCTGGAATTTCTTCACGAGTGCATTGAGGGTGTAGGTGAGAATGCGCTGGAAAGCGGATCGGCCCTCCTTGATCGCCGCGACAATGCCCCCCAGCCCGGGTTCCGTCAGCACCATGCTCGCCGCCGATTTGGCAACATCGGTCGCCGTCGAGACGGCAATGCCCATCTGCGCCTGACGCAGAGCAGGCGCGTCGTTGACTCCGTCGCCGCACATGCCAACCGTGTGCCCATTGCGCTGGAACGCTTTCACCAAACGGAATTTGTCCTCGGGAAAAACGCCCGCATATACCGAAAAATCTTCAGGTTTGACGTGATCGGGGATGGCGCCGGGCGGACAGACCGGCCCCTCGAGCCCAATGGCGGCGGCCACGGTTGCTGCGGTCGGCGCGGCATCACCCGTGACCATCACAGTGTGGACGCCCATCGAGCGTAGCTCCGCGAGTAGCGCCTTCGAATCTGGCCGTGGCGGATCGCTGAGAGCGACTAATCCCATGAGGGTGAGCTGCTGGGCCGGACCTGCGGCGACTGCAAGCACTCGATGTCCTTGCCTCGTCAGTGTGTCCAACAGGGCCGCGACCGTTGGTCCGAAGGGTGCCAATGGGGCGATCGCTGCGGGCGCTCCCTTGATAATACGCTGCTCATTGCCTTGTCCGTCGGTAATCAGGGCCTCTGAGGTCTTGGTCTCGGGATCGAAGGGCGTGAACCGCAATACTTTGTATTGGAGAATTGGGGAGCCTTGAGCAAGTGCCGATGCGCGGATGGCGCTGTCCACCGGATCTTGGCCGGTATCCGAGCTCGCAAGGGCGGCCCACGCGAGAATCTCATCTTCCCGGTGGTCAGCCCTCATCGGCTTGACGGCCGTGACCTGAAGCTCATTGCGCGTGAGAGTTCCGGTCTTGTCAGCGCACAGGACATCGACGGTAGCGGCCTCGTGGATGGCCGAAAGCCGAGTCAGCAATACGCCCTTTTTTGTGAGCGCCTGAGCACTCAGCGCCGCGGCGAGCGTGAAGGTTGCCGGCAGCGCAACCGGAACCGACGCAAGCAGCGCCGTCAATACGAGTGGAATGATGTGATCGACGGGCATCGCAATCGAGTGTGCATAGCTGACGAGCACCACGACGATGGCCCCGTTGAACACCGCGAGATTGCGGACGACGCCGAGAACGGCCTTCTGCTCGCCGCTTTCTGCGTGCGCGATGCGAACGAGTTCGGCGGTCTTGCCGAAGTAGGTACGGTTGCCCGTCGCTGTAATTTCCGCCGTGGCCGCTCCTCGCCGCACCAGCGCTCCGGCATAGGCCGTCTTTTCGGCGCTGATCTCGACCGCGACCGATTCACCCGTGAGCGTCGACTGGTCGAGAAGGACTGAACCGTCGAGGATGCGCGCGTCGGCTGGTACAACGCCACCGAGCGCAAGCCGAACGATGTCACCGGGAACGAGACCGGCGGCCGGAATGTCGATCCACTGGCCGTCGCGCTTGACGGAGGCCTTCAACGCAAGCTTCGACTTGAGCGCCGCTAATGCCTCCCCGGCGCGTCCTTCATGGAAGACTCCCAGGGCAACATTGAAGCACAGCAATACTCCGATAATGAGCGCCTCCATACGCTCGCCGATGGCCAATTGCAGCACGATGGCAGCCTCGAGCATCCAAGCCACTGGCTCCCAAAACCGGCGTGCCACTTTTACAACCGGCGAAACATGCGGTTCGACGACGGAATTGGGCCCGATCTGCGACAGTCGTCGTGCCGCCTCCTGCGACGAAAGGCCTCGTAGCGGTAAAGTTGTCATTGCGATTCAATGCTCGGTTCGATGGGCAGGCTGTGGGCCTCTGCATTCAATGCTTGCGCTCATTAGATGAGCCCGATTGCTCCGCGACCGCGACACTGGGAGACGGCGTGACCCACGCGCAAATGATCGGTGCAACGGTTGCCATCGTAAAGTCCCGTGAAGTTCTCGCGCTCACGATGCTTGTTAGAACCCCGGACGAATCGAGATTTGAACGATCGAGCGTCCACTTGACCGTGAACGTCGCGGCATCCTTTTCAAGCGCTTAGAGCCTTTTCTCCTCGTATTTTAATGTTAATTTTGAGCGATTTTAATCTGATTTCCGTAGCATGTATCCTCAATAAAGAGGAGGAAATTCCCATTGGACGGATCCTCGTCACGCACCTCCCGCCCGATTGCGTGTTTGCTTGCGATCGCTCCCTAGACCTCTTCCCGCCAATCGCCTGAATGGTTATGCGCAATGGCTTAAGGGCGCCCGCACGCCACGAACCTTGTTCGACACTTACCTCGCCACATCGGTCGCGTCGCAATTATCGAGCAAGGGCTTGCTTGGGTTGAGCAAATGGTCCGACGACACAAAACGAAGTCAGCGAAATGCGAATCCACTATCAACGCCTCATATATGCTGGCACGATTGCCCTGTTGATCGTCTATGCCAGTGCGATTGCACTGCTGCTATTGTCTGGCGGCTGTGCATTTAGACCCGTTTCCAATGACGGCGTTCGAAGAGGCTACAACGTGAATGTCTACCCGCCATTCGACAACTCCCGCGACTGGGGACCCAGCTATCTTATCGGACCGCCAGGTCACCATTTTGGATTCGGCGCTCGCGTGGACGATCGGCGATCTAGAGAAATTGACGAACTGGACTCGCCTTCAGATCCAAACGCACCCGTACCGACCCGCCCGCCTCTCCCGTAACGCCACTCGGTGGTTCTGGCTGTGCAGACGGTCCTGCAATTATTAGCGCCGCTTGGACGGTGACAATCGCATGAGTTGTGCGCAAGATTAGAAAAGAGGGTCCTTTTGGCAGAAGACAACTATGGCAACGCTATCCCGACGCCACTTTATTCTCTCCAGCGCCGCGCTCTCGCTTGGCGCATTGGCGCGCGGGGTCGTGGCGAATGCTCGCGTCGGTGCCGAAGCAAAAGTCCGCCCGCCCACAGTGGGCCAATCCTGGCGGTACGCAAAGCATGAAAGGCTGAACGGTGCGCTCGTCGATACCGAAGTCGACTCCGTATCCGTCGTCGGACAGCTGATTGAGATACAGACTCAATCTGAATTGAACCAGGGCAAGTTTCGGCCTTACCCGTCCTGGGGATCGCGCTTACTGGAGAAATATGGCACCCACGATAGACCGGCTGGCCCGCTGCCCAGCGAAATCCAACAACCGTCGGGCATGATTTCCGTCGACTCCCACTGGGGCGAGATCCAAGCCTATGAAAGACCATTGCCGCTTTGGCCTATGGAGCTGCGACCCGGCTGGTCGAGTGGCACGATCATTACACGATACCAAACCCCCAACGAGGCCCCGCTCGTTTGGCAATTGACCATGCATGCACATGAGTGGGAGTCAATTACGGTGCCCGCCGGTCGTTTTGAAGCGCTCCGATACACCAACTTGATCTATTTTCGCTGGCCCGACGTGACCGAACGCGACGCCGCTCTGCGCCAGGAGAACATCTGGTTTGCGCCTGAAGTCGGCCGTTGGGTCGCGCGCGAGAGTTCCGGGATGTTCCGCGAGAGTGTCGGGACGGACGTTCAGGAAAGTAGCTACCGCTGGGAGTTGCTCAGCTGGATGTAATACCATCCCGGAGCAGCTCATCGCTCATCGCGCCTAGTTCCAGTAGGGGACTCTCCGCAATGCTTCTCCCAGCGCATGTCAGTGGGACCCGCTTGCCTCCCTGCGCCCAAGCGCCTCGCATTATTGCTGCGCTTGTTCCGGTCCCAACTCGGTTTGTAGCTGCCGGCGTGAATCGAAGAAGAGCCCGCGGCGCTTGATTGCCCGCGCGACGGGCACGGGTACCATGCCTTCCCACATCAAATCGTGTTCTCTGATCTTTTTGAGCACATCCCGCGAGAAGATATTGAGAATATTCGAATCGAAACCGACTATGCAGTCTATATAACGATTCTCTAAGAGGTGGGCGTACAAGTTTGATAGGTGGTCTATAATTTTAACGTTCTTCGCGTTGATCAAAACGTCAGGCGGGAATGCGTGCAATGACGGACGGGTCGCGCTCGAATCAAGGATGTATCTTTCATATGCTTTCGTCGTCATTGGGTAAACATAAAGTTTGACCGCATTCCTGAAAAGTCGACCAAAGGACTCAAGGATACCTCCCTCCAGATTTTCGTAGTACTTCTCGTTGAATACTTCGAGCAGATTGTTGATCCCCATGGCAACGCCTATCATTTCCTTGGTATAGCGTCGGAAATACGAGGTGAGCCGGTAATACTCCGAGTAATTGGAGATCAGAACCGTGAAGCCGATGTCGGCCAAGAGATCCACGCGTGCCAGGAAGTCCTGAGCGTCGAGCTCACCCCCGGAAAGTAAATTGTTCATCGTGATTTCCATGAGGACAATCACGTCCTTACCTTTCACCAGCGGCTCCTGCACGAACTGCGCCGTTGCACAGTTGATCATATCGACGTTAACGTGGGTCACCGGCCGAAAGCTCCCCCGTTCGACAAGAATCGCTTTCTTGTACAGTACCTCGGAAGGCTGCAGCACGTCGCACTGCTGACCGAACATGACCGCATTCGTGAGTTTGAACTCCACGAGATGAAGCGACATTAGGCGGTTGTCGACCCCTTCAAAACAGCCGCCCGCAAATCGCAGCATGTCGACCTCAATTCTGTCCGGCGCGAGATTATCCCGAATCGATTCAATCAATTTCCTTGGATCTGCTCGGTAGTAAAAGGCGCCGTAGATCAAGTTCACGCCGACAATGCCAAGCGCTTGTTGCTGTAAGGACGCTTCCTTGTCCCACATGCGGACATGCAGCACGATTTCGCTGGGCTCCCCTTGTGGCTCGATCTGCAACCGAATTCCGAGCCAGCCATGGGCTTCGTTCGTGCCTTTGTAAATGCTGGTCGCAACTGTATTCGCAAAGACGAAGAAAGTCGTCGCCTCGCCGCGCGTCGCCCCAAGTCGCTCGATCAAAAGCTGGTATTCATGATCCAGCATGAGCTTCAGGCGCTCGCGGGATACGTACCTCGGCGCCTTCCCGTAAATTGCGTCGCTGAACACCATGTCATATGCCGAAATAGATTTGGCAATGGTTCCTGACGCCCCGCCGGCGTGAAAGAACTCCCGTGCAACCTCCTGTCCTGCGCCGATTTCCGCGAACGTTCCGTACTTCGGCGCGTCCCTATTGATCGTGAGTGCTTTCTGAGTCGTGGTGAGCAGTTCCTTAGTTTCGACCATTTTTTTAACCTTATACCGGTGTGGACATGGAGGCAGTTTTCAGACTCAATCGGCCAGCCAGAGTTTCACGGATGTAGATTTTAATGTGGCATTAGCCGCCTTTTAATGTTGGTCCCGCAGACTGCTTACTGAAGAGTTCGATCCGGAGGATCGTGCTATGGAAAATGCGTTACCAGTGCCGTCAGGAATTCGACCGGCGGCCTCGTTGAACGAGCGGGGCGCCGTCAATGACGATACCTATCTGGAATCGAGCGATTCAGCATTCTGTGCGCTGACGGATTTCGAACAGGAATATCCCATCACGGTAGAGGCCGACTGCTCTATCGAGGACGCACTCGCCGATATGAACAGACTGGGAGTCCACGCCCTGCTGGTGACGCGACAAGATTTGGACAGCACGGACCTGCAGGTAGTCGGGCTGATCACCTATTACGATATTGAGCGCAGGCATCCGCACCGGCATCCCCACGCGACGATTTTCAGAGAGCATAGCGGGGTCCGCGTGCGTGAGGTGATGACGTCCTGCGACGAGTTGGCATTGGTAAAGTATGAGTCACTACAAATGCTCACCGCGCTTGGGCTTTACGAGATGTTTCAAGGCACTGGTTTGACCCATCTGCTGGTGGTTGAAATTCACAGCGAATTGATTTTAGCCAGAGGCCTCGTATCCCGTACAACAGTCGCCAAACGCCTGCGTCGCTCCCGCACCGCTGATTCGCGCTAGCGCTTCTGATTTAACTGCTACGAATCACTCCTCGCAATCGCCCAACAAACAACATCCTCGACCAGCCCCCCTTTATAGATCCGCTTGCGCACGAGACCCTCGCGCCGCATACCGACAGCCGCCAGAACACGCCCCGCAAGGGGATGTCTGCTGAGTTGCAGAGCGTAGATTCGGTTAAGGTTGAGATCCGTTAAGGCAAACTTCACGATCGCTGCGGACCATTCGACGGCATCACGCTTGCGTTCCACGCCGCAGCCGACCCAAAAGCGCAGTTCTGCGTGCCTTCGCTCCATATCAATTTTATTCAGTCCCGCATAGCCCACAATCCGATCCTCGCCGGCCCTAAGGGCCGCCCAATGCAGCGCCTGACGACCCGCCCACGCTGCAGAGTGCGAGGAAATCC